>CAWIQG010000004.1:0-1140005 GCA_963838215.1 uncultured Bacteroidales bacterium
TCGAGTCCAAACCCCGAAATACTTAGGCACAGCTCCTGCTTATAAGGCTGTTATGCCGGAAATCTTCGCGTGCTGATATATTTGTTATGTGAACTTCAATAACAGCAGTTTTTATTGCTGCAATGGCATCAGTGATAGAAACAGATGTATGTGTGTAACCACCGGCGTTAAGTATAATTCCATCAAAAGAAGAATCCGACTTCTGAATTTCATTTATAATTTCACCTTCAATATTCGACTGGAAATATTCAAAAATGACCTCGGGATAGCGTGATTTTAAAACAGGAAGATAATCCTCAAAAGAAGAATATCCGTACTTCTCCGGCTCTCTTCTGCCAAGAAGATTCAGATTCGGACCATTAATAATCACTATTTTCATTGTTATTGAGTTTATTCCGCTAATAAGGATCAGCCCCGTTATTACTATTTAATCCGACAGTAAAAATAGCTAAAAAATATTTAAGGTGATGAACTTTATAAAGGTTGTGATTCTTTGTTACTTTGTGAAGTAAAAACAAAGACACACAAAATAAAAAACATAAACTCATTAACAGAAATTGAATTATGAGTTTAACATGGAAGCAATCATTCGGGAATTTTGAGACCTATCTCAGGCTCGAGAAGTCATTGTCGGAGAATAGTATTGAAGCCTATCTGACTGATGTTCTTAAGCTTGAAAGATATTTTACGGAAACCGGAAGTGATTCCACTCCTGCCATGGTAACTTATTCTGACCTGAAAGCATTTCTGACCTGGTATGGCACTGATAATAAAAATACCAGAACACAATCAAGAATACTTTCGGGAGTCAGGGCATTCTATAAGTTCCTGCTTATTGAAGGCGAGATAGATGAGAATCCTGCCTCACTTATAGAATCTCCTAAAATAGGACTTAAGCTTCCTGAAGTGCTGTCAGTAGCTGAAATTGACAGGATGATCGGAGAAATTGATTTAAGTAAACCGGATGGTCACAGGAACAAAGCAATTATTGAAACACTTTACGGATGTGGTTTGCGTGTTTCTGAGCTTGTTAATCTCCGTCTTACAGATATTCATTATGGAGAAGGATTCGTTATTGTAACAGGAAAAGGCAATAAGCAGAGACTGGTTCCTGTAAGCGGTAAAGCACTGAAGGAAATCGATATTTACAAAGTGGACAGGAACAGGCTTCCTGTAATTTACGATCAGAATATTCTTTTTCTTAATCGCCGTGGAGCAAGGCTAACACGAGCCATGATTTTCACAATCATAAAAGATCTTGGAGATAAAGCAGGTATAAGAAAAAACATTAGTCCTCATACTTTCAGGCACTCTTTTGCAACTCACATGATTGAAGCCGGTGCTGATCTCAGAGCAGTACAGGAAATGCTCGGACATGAATCTATTCTAACTACCGAAATATATACGCATATTGACAGGAGCTTTTTACGCGACACTCTTATCATGTTCCATCCAAGGGCATAAAAATTGTTTACTGATGAACAATTCTCAACCGGGCTGGTTATATTTGCAAAGTTTTTATTTAATCTGATTTAATATAGGATGGAGTATATAAAAGGGTTTGGATCAGAGCTATTGTTCATACTTGCCGAAATGGCCCCCTACCTGATGCTTGGATTCATTTTTGCAGGGTTGCTCCACTTGTTATTTCCAAAGAAAAAGGTAAGAAAAT
Organism: uncultured Bacteroidales bacterium; assembly: GCA_963838215.1. Lineage (GTDB taxonomy): Bacteria > Bacteroidota > Bacteroidia > Bacteroidales > VadinHA17 > LD21. The sequence goes on from CAWIQG010000004.1 coordinate 1,673, forward strand.
ACATGGGTCAGAATAATTTCAGATCAATATTCAATGCAGCATTACTTGGTGTTCCACTACCACTATGTTCCTGTGGTGTTATCCCTACGAGCATCTCCTTTTATAAACATGGTGCATCAAAAGCATCGACAGTCTCTTTTCTTATATCCACTCCACAGACGGGCGCTGACTCTATTCTTGTCACCTATTCTATACTTGGCTTACCTTTTGCCATTATACGTCCGATTGTGGCCTTTATAACCGGACTTTTCGGAGGTCTGGTAACTAAAAAGATTGATCCTGAGAAAGCTGACGTTATCCTGAATAACAATGACAATGGCGATGAAATGCCAAAAGGGTTTTTTCCAAAAATTAAGGAGATGTTCAGGTACTCATTTATTGAGTTTTTACAGGATATTTCCACCTGGCTGATAATTGGTCTGTTGATCGCTGCTTTTATATCAGTGCTTGTTCCTGATGATTTCTTTGCCAATAAAATCCCTAATGATTTTATAGGAATGCTTATTATACTGGCAATTTCCGGTCCGATTTATATTTGTGCAACAGCCTCGGTGCCTGTTGCGGCAGTATTGATGCTCAAAGGATTTTCTCCGGGCGCTGCACTGGTGCTTCTTATGGCAGGACCTGCAACTAATGCTGCTACAATTACAATGGTCGGGAAAGTCCTGGGGAAAAAATCTTTATTTGCATTTCTGGGAACCATAATTATAGGATCGCTTCTTTCAGGTCTGTTTATTGACTATTTTCTTCCGCCTGATTGGTTCAGGATCTCAGAACATTTCAGTCACATGGGTCACAATAATGAGATGATGCCTGAATGGATAAAGGTCAGTTCAGCTATAATTCTTACTTTACTTATAATTAACGGTTATATTCAGAAATACCTTAATGCCAGAAAAATGAGAATCGAAAAAATTGTCCTTCCAGGTTTCTCTGATGAGACCATTAAAACAATCCGGGTGGGCGGTATGACCTGTAATCATTGCAAAGAAAACGTTGAGAACAGTATTAAATCGGCACAAGGAGTAAAGGATGTAAGTGTGGATCTGACTTCAGGAAAAGTAAATATCAGAGGGAATTCTTTCGATATGGCGAAAATCAAATCGGGAATTGAAAATCTAGGATATAAAATTATCGACGAAAAATCCTGAAAATATATTAACTTTGCGGCTTATTTTGCAAAATCAATAATTTAAACTTATCTCAAATCAATAAAATTATGTCACACATTAAAAGAGTCTACTCCTTTGGGAAAAAAACTGCTGAGGGTAAAACCGATATGAAGAACCTTCTCGGTGGTAAGGGAGCCAACCTTGCAGAAATGTGTCTGCTGGGTTTACCTGTTCCGGCAGGTTTTACGATCACCACTGAAGCTTGCAACGAGTATTATAAGAACAATTGTACTCTCCCTGAAGAACTTATGCCCGAAGTATGGGCTGCAATGAAAAAGACAGAAGAGACTATGAATATGAAGTATGGTGATGCCGAAAATGCATTGCTGGTATCGTGCCGTTCAGGTGCACGCAGTTCTATGCCGGGCATGATGGATACCGTACTCAATATAGGACTGTGCTCAAAAACTATTCCCGGTTTCCTGAAGAAGACTAATAATCCCCGTTTTGTCTGGGATTCATATCGTCGTCTGATTATGATGTACGCTGACGTGGTTATGGAAAAAGCCGAAGGTATTGATCCGGGTGAAGGTAGAGGAATCCGTAAGCAACTTGATGAAAAGCTTGATGAATTCAAAAAGCAAAAAGGGTACAAATCAGACACTGAAATATCAGCAGATGAATTGCAAGTTCTCTCCGAAGAATTCAAAAAAATAGTAAAAGATGTTCTTGGGAAACCTTTCCCGGATGATGCAAAAGAACAACTTGAAGGCAGCATCAAAGCTGTATTTAAAAGTTGGAATGGGAAAAAAGCTGTATCGTATCGTCGTATCGAAGGAATTCCGGATGACTGGGGCACAGCGGTAAGTGTACAGTCGATGGTATTTGGAAACATGGGTGATACATCTGCCACAGGTGTTGCTTTTACACGTAACCCTGCAACAGGCGAAAATCTTTTCTACGGTGAGTGGCTTGTAAACGCACAGGGAGAAGATGTTGTAGCCGGGATCCGTACTCCCAGCCCGCTTAATGATGATACAAAAAATGATCAGAACAAGCATCTTCACAGTATGCAGGAAGCAATGCCCGGAACATACAAAGAACTCCGCAATATCCGTGACATTCTGGAGAAATCGTTCCACGATATGCTCGACATTGAATTTACAATACAGGAAGGTACTCTCTATATGTTGCAGTGCCGTGTAGGTAAAAGGACTGGGACTGCTGCGCTGAATATGGCAATGGATATGCTTCACGAAAAGCTGATTGACGAAAAAACTGTAGTTATGCGTGTCGATCCAGCACAGCTAGATGAGCTCCTTCATCCTATATGCAATCCGGATGCTGAAAAAAAGGTAAAACCAATTGTCAAAGGGTTGCCGGCAGGACCGGGAGCAACTGTAGGTAAGGTCGTTTTCAATGCTGAGGATGCTGTTGCATGGTTCCGCAGGGGTGAAAAAGTTATCCTTCTCCGCGAAGAAACTAACCCTGAAGATGTTGAAGGAATGCGCGCTGCTGAAGGAATCCTGACTGCACGTGGTGGTATGACATCTCATGCTGCACTTGTTGCTCGGGGTTGGGGTAAATGCTGTATTGTCGGTGCAGGTGCTCTTCATGTTGATGCTGCAAAAAAAACAGCCAGAATTACAGGGTTAGATTTAGTCATTAAAGAAGGTGACGTTCTTACTCTTAACGGAACAAAAGGAAATGTCTATGCCGGAGCTATAGCTCTGATGGATGCATCGGAAAACCCACGATTTAAAGAATTCATGAAGATAATCGATAAGTTCCGTAAGATGGGTGTCCGTACCAATGCTGAAACTCCGGAAGATGCAATTATTGCACGTAATTATGGTGCAGAAGGTATTGGCCTTTTCCGCACTGAGCACATGTTTTATGGCAAAGGTTCTGAAGAACCGCTTTTCCTTCTTCGCAAAATGATCCTCAGTGCAAATGAGACTGAGCGCCGAAAAGCACTTAGTGAATTGTTTTCTCATGTTAAAAAAGATATGAAAGCAACCATGGAGGCTATGGACGGATTGCCTGTAACATTCAGGCTTCTTGATCCACCTCTTCATGAGTTTGTGCCGCAAGGTGCAGAAAAACAGGAAGAACTGGCCAAGGCTCTTGGTATTAAAAAAGAAGATATTGCCAAAAGAGGTGAAGCTTTGCATGAATCTAATCCGATGATGGGACATCGTGGTGTTCGTCTTGGAATCACATTCCCTGAGATATCAGAAATGCAGATACGTGCAATATTCGAGTCTTCACTGGAACTTATTAAAGAAGGAAAGAAACCACATCCTGAAATAATGGTTCCTGTTACATGCGATGTTGCAGAACTTGATTATACCAAAAAAGTTGTTGACAAAGTATATGAGGAAGTCTGCAGGAAATTTGGCGTGAAAGCAATTGATTACAAATATGGCACAATGATTGAAATACCGCGTGCCACGCTTCTCTCCGACCGCATGGCAAAAAGCGCTGAATTCTTCTCGTTCGGTACCAACGACCTTACACAAATGACCTTCGGCTTCAGCCGTGATGATACCGGTGGTTTCCTTCACGATTATCTCGACAAAAAGATCCTTGCTGCCGACCCGTTCCAGACAATCGATCAGGATGGCGTAGGTCAACTGATCAGAATGTCGGTCGATAAAGGCCGTGCAACCAGACCTGATCTTAAAGTAGGTATTTGCGGCGAACAGGGAGGCGATCCGGCATCAGTTGAATTCTGTTTTAAAAGCGGATTAACCTATGTAAGCTGCTCTCCGTTCAGGGTCCCGATAGCAAGACTGGCAGCAGCTCAGGCTTCAATTAAGTTTGGTAAATAACTGGTCAGAATAAATAAAAAAGGGCGTCCGGGTGGATGCCCTTTTTCTTTTCATGCCTGCCTGAAACTGACTTTGATAAAAAACCTGAAACCTTTTACTTTATTAAGACCGATGGAAAGTTATTTACCCTTTATCCAGACAAAATACTTTTAATATATATATAACTGTTTTTTATGATCATTTTCAAAATGTATTTCTATATTTGATTGATTTGTTAAAGTATTTATTAGTACATCTTTTGTTTTAAAATGAGTTAGTATGACCAGAAATGAAAAATTGACAGTTTGGGTTAAGGAGTGGGCAGATCTCTGCCAGCCCGATTTGGTTCATTGGTGCGATGGTTCAGATATAGAAAATCAGAAATTGCTTGATCTTATGGTTAAGAGTGGAATGGCTGCTAAGATCAATGAGAACAAACGTCCCGGAAGCTATTATTTTCAGAGCGATCCGAGTGATGTTGCCCGTGTTGAGAATCGGACTTTTATCTGTTCCGGAAAAGAGGAAGATGCCGGACCTACAAACAACTGGAGGGATCCGTTGGAAATGAAAAATATTCTTCGCTCATTGTATAAAGGCTGCATGAAAGGTCGTACCATGTATATTATACCTTTTAGCATGGGTCCGCTCGGATCAAAAATTGCTCATATAGGTGTCCAGATTACTGATTCACCGTATGTTGTTGTAAATATGCGTATCATGACAAGAATGGGCAAAGCTGTTCTTGATGTTCTGGGAAATGATGATTTTGTTCCATGTGTACATTCAGTGGGGGCACCTCTTCAGCCGGATGAGAAAGATAAAAAGTGGCCATGTGCTCCTATTGATAGCAAATATATTACACATTTTCCCGAGACAAATGAAATATGGTCCTATGGAAGCGGATATGGCGGTAACGCTCTTCTTGGAAAGAAGTGTTTTGCTTTACGCATTGCCTCAACTATGGCCAGAAAACAAGGTTGGATGGCTGAACATATGTTAATAATGGGTATTACCAATCCTAAGGGTGTAAAAAAATATTTTGCTGCAGCATTTCCAAGTGCCTGCGGTAAAACTAATCTTGCAATGTTAATTCCCACAATCCCCGGATGGAAAGTCGAATGTGTGGGTGATGATATTGCCTGGATGAAATTTGGTGCTGATGGCCGCTTGTATGCTATCAACCCGGAAGCTGGATTTTTTGGAGTTGCCCCGTACACTTCGATGGATACTAATCCAAATGCGATGCTTTCCTGCAGAGCCAATTCAATTTTTACAAATACAGCATTGACTCCCGACGGAGATGTATGGTGGGAAGGAATAGGCACTGATATTCCATCCGGGACGATTACCTGGACTAACGAAAAATATGATGCAGCCAGTGGCAAACCAGCAGCTCACCCTAACGCCCGCTTCACGGCTCCCGCGAAACAATGTCCTGTAATTGACAGCGATTGGGAAAATCCGGCGGGAGTTCCCATATCAGCTATTCTCTTCGGTGGCAGACGGCCCGGTACATTACCTCTTATTTACCAGTCTTTCGACTGGAATCATGGTGTCTTTATGGGATCAATAGTAGGCTCTGAAGTCACAGCTGCTGCAATCGGACTTAAAGCTGGAGTGCGTCGCGACCCGTTCGCAATGTTGCCTTTCTGTGGTTATCACATGGGAGACTATTTTGGACATTGGGTAAAAATAGGAGAAAATGCCCCAGACAAAAACAAACTGCCAAAACTCTTTAATGTTAACTGGTTTCGTAAAAACTCTGAGGGTAAATTTCTTTGGCCCGGATACGGTGATAATATCCGTGTGCTGAAATGGATCTTCGAACGTACAGGAGGCGCTGATATTGCTAAGGAAACAGCAATCGGTTACGTTCCAAAGGAAGGAAGCATTGATACAAAAGGGTTAAATGATATCGTTAAAAATATTCCGGAGCTTATAAAGGTCGATAAAAATGAATGGATGGCTGAACTTAAACTTATCAATGAACATTATTCTATTTTTGGTAACAGGCTGCCTGCTGAAATGAAAAAACAGTTAAAAGGGCTCGTTTCCCGTTTGAATAAATTATAATTTTGTTCAAGCATTAAGATGTAAAAAATCCGGAAATAATATATTGTAGTCTTGAATATTCTGAATACAGTAGTGGTATTTTTACTTGCATACCTGCTTGGGTCAATACCGACCGCAGTATGGATGGGGCGGCGATTTCATAAAATTGACGTAAGAGAACGGGGAAGCGGAAATGCCGGAGCTACAAATGTAATAAGGGTGCTTGGATGGAAAACCGGGATACCGGTTTTACTTATTGACCTCGCCAAAGGATGGCTGGCTGCAATGTTGCCTGTTTTCTTTCATCTGGCCGGATCAGGCAGCGCACTACTCACCAATATGCAGATATTGGCCGGACTAACAGCAATCGTTGGACATATCTATCCTGTTTTTGCAGGATTCAGGGGCGGCAAAGGAGTTGCAAGTTTTTTTGGAGTGCTTCTGGCTTTACAACCCCTTCTTACTCTTTGCTGCTTCGGAGTTTTTCTGGTAGTATTATTATTTACTGGCATCGTATCTGTCTCATCTATGAGCGCCGGGATAGCATTCCCATTATTACTCTTTTTATTTTTTGATACTCCATCACTCATATTTAAAATATTCTCAATATTCGTTTCAATTGCATTGTTAATTACTCATCGGAAAAACATAGGCAGGCTTATGAGAGGAGAAGAATCCAAACTTTTCACTTAGTACTGCTCCAGTAACTGGATCCGTTTACTGATCGGCGGATGGGTTGCAAATAATGAAAGGAAAGATGATTTTCCTTCTTTGACCTGTGGATTCTCAATGAACATCTGGGCAATATCTTTTCTTTTCACAGCTTCAATTACAGGATCGTCCGAAATTTTTCTCAGCGCCGATGCCAGTGCAAGCGGTCTTCTTGTAAGTTCAGCCGAGCCTGCATCAGCCATATATTCGCGTTTCCTCGATAAGGCGAACCTGAAAAGCAATGCAATTAAATAGCCGACAAATGCAAGTGCAATAGCTATGATTATTCCGGCTCCCCCCTTTTTATTTCTTCCTATACTTCCGAATCGCATAGTTCTGAATAATGTCTGGGAAACGAATGCAAAGATCCCTACAAAAATTATTGAAAAAATTAATAATCTTACATCACGATTTCTAATATGAGTAAGCTCATGTGCAATAACTGCTTCAAACTCTTCATCATTAAGTTTTTCGATTATTCCTTTTGACAGTGACACAGAATATGTTTTTGTGTCTATTCCGCTGGCAAAAGCATTTAAAGAATCATCCTCGATAATATTGATTTTTGGCGTTGCCATACCGGTTGATATACAAAGGTTCTCAACAAGGTTATAAACTCTCTTATTTTCATTCCTTGAAAGTGGTCTGGAATCTGTGGCAGCATTAATCATAGCTGAATGAGAGTACCATGCTATTGTAAACCATATTATTACACCTGCTATTATGAAGGGAGCAGCAAGAAGAAAACTATGGTTTATCTGATCTATTGTTCTCTGTTCTTCCGAACTAAAAGATGAGAAAAAAAAGAACAGCCAGGTCAATGTAAAAAAGATAACCGGGAACATAACCAATATCAAAACTGAATTGGTATTATTCTTCCTTATCTGGCTCTGCAAACCAAAATACCTCATAAGGTCAGAACTGGATTTTAGGAGGCTGTTCCGTTGCAGCGCGCTGATCACCAAGTTCAAACATAGGTTCACGTTTAAAGTTAAACAGTGTTGCGATAAGGTTCGACGGGAACAATTCTGTTGCAACATTAAGCTCTTTGGTTGCTGAGTTAAAGAATCTGCGTGCAGCAGCTATCTTGTTTTCAATATCCGCAATCTCGCTCTGAAGATCCATAAAATTCTGACTTGCTTTCAGATCGGGATATGCTTCAACTGAAACTTTCAATCCGTCAAGAGCAGTCGACAGTCGGTTTTCTGCGACTATTTTATCATTAATTGTCGTGGCTTTCATGGCATTGGAGCGCGCTTCTGTGATTTCTGTCAGCACTCCCCTCTCATGGCCCATATAGCCTTTTACCGAATCAACAAGCTGTGGTATCATGTCGTGCCTCTGCTTAAGCTGAACATCAACATCTGCAAAAGCCTGTTCCCTGTTATTTCTCAGCCTGACAAGCCTGTTATAGAGAGAAATAGCCATCAGGATTACGAGAAATATGATTCCGAGAAAAAATAGTACTATTATCATCTTACAGTATTTAATTTTGGTTCATTAAACTTTCAAATTTTTCAAAAAATAAAGATAGAGATTTTTGTTATAATTATCTTCAGTTGATGAGCCATTTTACTATTTTTGAATTTTTAAAATGTATGTAGTCAGTCAGAAATAGAAAATATTCTATCCGGAGCAGTAGCTGATTTGAGTTTGCCCGGCTTGTCTACCTCCTGGAAACTATTTCGGACCAATAACAAAAACACAATTAATAATGATTGACGGAACAAATTTTCTTGAACTGATTATCAGTCGTCAGAGCGACAGAAAATACAGTGATAAACCGGTCGAAAAGGAAAAGCTTGACAGGATTCTCGAAGCAGCCAGAATGGCTCCTTCAGCATGTAATGCACAACCATGGAAGTTCATAATTGTAACGGAGCCAGGACTGATCAGAAAGGTGGCTGAAGCCGCTTCAGCCAGACTGATAGGAATGAATACATTCGTTGCCCAGGCACCAGTCCTGTTAGTTGTTGTAAGAGAAAAACCTAACATGTCTTCAAAGGTTGGAGGTACTATAAAAAACAAAGATTATTCTCTCATAGATATTGGAATTGCATCGGAAAATATCTGTTTGCAGGCCAGGGCTGAGGGAATTGGTTCCTGTATAATAGGATGGTTTGACGAAAAGTTGTTAAGAAAACTTCTCGTTATTCCCCGATCAAAACGTGTCGAACTGATAATCACATTAGGGTATTCCCAGAGTGAACAGAGAGTAAAAAAACGTAAACCTGCCGGGGAGTCTATATCATATAATAAATATTGATTCTTTGCCCCATTCCGGGGTTATTTCAATTTTTCCAGAGCTGCCGTGATCCTTTTGACGGCTTCAACCAGAAGCTCATCGGAATTTGCATAAGATATTCTTATACAGTCAGGTGCGCCAAAAGCATCTCCCCCGACTACTGCTACCTGAGCTTTATCGAGAATGTATAACGCAAGATCATCCGAATTGGTAATTTTTGTTTCTCCGTCCGATTTTCCCAAAAAATAGCTGATATCCGGCATTACATAAAAAGCTCCTTCAGGTACCGGCACTTTAAGTCCCTTTATTTCTTTTAAGAGGCCACAGATAAGATCGCGACGACGGTGAAAAGCTTCTTTCATCTTTTGAACTGAATCTCCTTTGCCTTGAATTGCTGCCAAAGCAGCGCGCTGGGCTATAGAGCAGACACCAGAGGTGAACTGTCCCTGTAATTTATCACAAGCCTTTGCAATCCACAACGGGGCACCAATGTATCCGATTCTCCACCCAGTCATAGCATATCCTTTTGAAACACCATTGACAGTGATCACTCTGTCGTAGATAAAATCGAAAGAAGCCATACTTATATGCTCGCCTGTAAAAATAATGTGCTCATAAATTTCATCCGAAATGATGAATAACCCTTCATGTTTCTTAACTATCCTCGCAATTTTCTCCATTTCACTGTGATTATAAACCATCCCGGTCGGGTTCGAAGGAGAATTAAAAATAATCAATCGTGTTTTACTGGTTATTGCAGCTTCAAGCTGTTCGGGTCTTATTTTGAAATCATTTTCCAACCTGGCTTCAACTACAACAGGTTTGCCACCGGCTAGAATAATCTGATCGTAATAGCTTACCCAATACGGAGCCAGAATAATGACCTCTTCACCAGGATTGATAATTGACAATATTACATTTATAAGAGAATGTTTTCCTCCGGCTGACACAATTATCTGATCGGGAGAATAATTAATACCATTCTCTTCTTTAAACTTCTTCGAAATTGCTTCCCGAAGATCATTATAACCTGGTACCGGCGGGTACTTCGAATAGTTTTCATCAATAGCCTTTTTAGCCGCTTCTTTGATGTAATCAGGAGTATTGAAGTCAGGTTCTCCGAGACTAAGGCTGATAATATCAAAACCTTTTGCCTTCAGTTCCCTGCTCTTCTGAGCCATAGCAAGTGTCTGGGAAACTGATAAAGATTTAATTCTGTCAGATAAATATTCCATACTTTTGAAATTTGATAAAAACTACATAAAATCAAAAAGGACAAAACCAAATGTAAGAAGTAAAATTGAAAAACAAAACATAGTCTGTATCATAAAATATAATTAGGTTTGTAAACTTAATATTATTGACTATGGAAGCATTTACAGATATTCTGAAAATCACTATCCCGGCATTACTGGTATTTCTTACCGCATGGGTTCTTCTCCGGAATTTGATAAAGAACGATCAGGACAAAAGAAAACAGGAACTGATACTTCAAAACAGCCGTACTGTAACTCCGATTAAACTGCAGGCTTACGAAAGAATAGTTCTTTTCCTGGAAAGAATCTCTCTTGAATCTCTGATTGTGCGCGTTAGTACATCTGACATGACTGCTATGCAGCTTCATTCTGCCTTGTTGAATACAATCAGGAGCGAATTTGAGCATAACCTGTCGCAACAGATCTATATGAGCCAGCAGGCCTGGGAAGTAGTAAGAAATGCCCGTTCCAACATGATCAAAATAATTAACAGCGAAGCAGAAAAGATGCCGGTTAATTCGTCTGGCATGGCCCTCAGCAAGCAACTTCTTGAAGAAATCATGGAGATGGAAAAGGAACCTACACGGGCTGCTATTGATTATATTAAGGGAGAGATCTCAAGGATGATCTGAAAAAGGTGTTAGCCACCTTTGTATTTCCTCCGACAAAAGCAATTTATAGCAGTTCCACGCTCCTCTTCACAAATGTACTCAGTTCTTCTCCCCTCAGCATATTGTTTGCAAGTAAAGCCAGATCAATAAGCTGTTTTACAATCATATTTTTAGCACCGTACGACTCAAGTGTCTCTTTTCTTGCACTTTCCAATGAAGTAAGTTCTTTGCGAAGTTTTTCAAGATCATCTTTTTCCAGTTGACTTACCTCTTCACTTTTTTTCTTTTTATGCTCCTTTTCCATGAAATCAATCTCCTCTTTAAGTTTTTTTCCTGCTTCATGGTTTTCCGCCAGTTGAGGACCGTTCTCTTTTTGAAGATCTTCAGAAATTTTTATCACAAGCTGATGGTTGGGATTAACAACCAGGTTATAACTATCGGGCAATTCGCCATAAAAGTTCATCCCTCCTCCCATTTGCGACATATCTTTCATCCTGCGCATAAATTCAGATTGTGTAATAATTACAGGCGCTTCATTTTCATCGAGTGTTTCAAAAACCACATTATAGATCTCCTTCGATTTTACTCTGACATTGAATACACTTTTAAGGTCACTTTTTTGCTCCTCTGACAATTTCGATTCGCGCGATTCCTCTTTTTGAATAAGTTTGTCAATAACATCAGAATCGACCCTGACAAACCTGGAATCCTTCAGCTTTGTTTCAAGATGATTAATAAGATGAACGTCAAGCTGCCCATCGAGAAGCAAAACATCATAACCTTTGTTTTTCGCCTTGTCAATATAAGTGTACTGATCCGTTTTATTTGTTGAATAAAGATATATCAGCGTTTTGTTTTTATCAGTCTGGTTTTCTTTAATGATCTTCTCATATTCCTCAAATGTAAAGTACTTATCTTCAGTGTTTTTCAGAAGAGCAAATTTAGAGGCTTTCTCATAAAACTTCTCTTCTGTTATCATGCCATATTCTATGAACAGTTTCAGGTTATCCCATTTTTTCTCAAACTCTTCACGGTTATTTTTAAATATCTCATTAAGCCTGTCCGCAACTTTTTTGGTGATGTGGCTCGAAATCTTCTTAACATTCGAATCGCTCTGAAGATAACTTCTTGAAACATTTAAAGGGATATCCGGCGAATCCAGTACTCCATGTAAAAGTGTAAGAAACTCCGGGACAATGCCTTCCACTGAATCTGTTACAAAAACCTGGTTGCTATACAGCTGTATCTTGTTCTTTTGTATCTCGATATTGCTCTTGATCTTAGGAAAATAAAGAATACCGGTCAGCTTAAATGGATAATCAACATTGAGGTGAATATGAAACAAGGGCTCATCGCCGGAAGGATACAGCTCCTTGTAAAATTTCATATAATCTTCATCTTTCAGGTCAGCCGGTTTGAGGGTCCATGCCGGTTTGGTGTTGTTAATGATTTTATCTTTACCGGTTTCGACGAATTTACCGTCTTTCCACTCTTTCTCTTTCCCGAATGCGATCTCAATCGGGAGAAATTTGCAGTATTTTTTCAGAAGCTGTTCAATCCTGCTCTCTTCAAGAAACTCCTTTGAATCCTTATCAATATATAATATAACATCGGTGCCCCTGTTTTCTTTTTCGACCTCTTCTATTGAAAATTCAGGGCTTCCATCACAAGTCCATTTAACAGCCTTAGCATCTTCCTGATACGATCTAGTTATTACTTCGACCTTATCCGATACCATGAAAGAAGAATAAAAACCGAGTCCAAAATGACCTATTATAGCACCTGTCTGATCCTTATATTTGTCAAGAAAATCGTTAGCGCTTGAAAACGCGATCTGGTTCAGATATTTATCCAGCTCTTCCTTTGTCATCCCTATCCCGAAGTCAGAAACTTTTATGGTTTTTTTCTTCTTGTCGACCGAAACCTGAATGGTTGTGTCGCCCATAGTTCCTTTATAATCACCCACAGAAGCCATTGTTTTAAGCTTCTGAGTGGCATCTACAGCATTTGAAATAAGTTCACGCAGAAAAATCTCGTGATCAGAATAAAGGAATTTTTTTATTATCGGGAAAATGTTTTCAGTTGTTACGCCAATTTTTCCTGTTTCCATGTCGGATTATTTTATAGTTAAACATTATATTTCTGCCGTTCACTTTCAAAAGATGTGCCGTTAGTTTTATACTGACAAATAGTCACATTAATGGGCTAAGTTAAATATAAGGAAAATCGTTTAAACACGGAGTTGCACGGGGTTATCACGGAGGCACACTGTTTTTTCCATTCGAAAATTCCACGAATGGATAGTCAGACTTGGTCTCACTTAGTGTTAATGGATTTGACTAGAAGTACTGTGGAAATTTAAAATAAGCAACGAGGATTAACAGTGCAGAGATCAATAAAAACGTCAATAAAACATATAAAGAGAGATTCCTTCTTTTTCTGAAAATGCCTATACTGTGTTCACTTATCAGTTTCTTAACTGTATTATGGATACGAAGGATAGAATTGGAATTCTTTGGAATATATGCATCTATATTATACTTCGCAATTTTCTTGATCTCTTCTATTTTATCCGGCGGGCCAAGCAGGATAAGACCTGTCCGCTGATCGATCTTCTTTATATCCATTGTAAGCTGATCGATCATTTCAAACTGCTCTTTTGTATCGTGCAGACCAAGAATCGCAACCTTGCAGAAATTATCTTCCTTTTTAGCTTCAAGCTGATCGATAAATTCCTCCCTGGTCTGGAATGATGTCACAGTGTATCTGGCAGTATCCGTAAAACGTTTCCTTACATCCTCAGTGAATCCCCTGTGGTCGTCGTAGCAGAAAAGATGAGTTTTAATATTCTTTGCCATGATATGAAAAAGTGACTAGAGTTTAGAGTGCCTAGAGTGCCTAAACTGCCTAAAGTTATATAAACTTTCTTAAAATCACTTCTTTTAACTTTAAGTACTCTAAACTTTAGCTCACTCTTAACTTCTTCTATTCTTTATTCCTGACATCAACATTATAAGTCATTTTCCATAAACCGTTTTCGAAATTGTATGCATCAAAGGAATAATCGGGAGCAAAATACTGCCGATCGTTTTTTATATCTGCAGAAAATGAAACCAGATGATTAAAGATGATTGAACTGGCAGAGTTAAATCTTAATGTCATTAATGCATCAGATATATATTCAAAAACATCTCTGAATTTTGTTTTTTCCCCAGAAACAAACCATTTCTTTCCAAATATAATTGACCCGTCAGGAGTAAAACTCAGTACTTCTATGATTTTCCTGGATACAGAAGGATTGCCATAATCAATGCCTAATAATACCCAGTATTTTTTATCTCCGCTTATATAGGGTTTTATATCATAATACAATGCTCCATACCAGTCAGATTCCGAGTAAACAGTATCTGTTTTTATAGGATAATCTTTGTAAGCCGTTGTTAAGCTGTAAATCCTGCTCTTTCCCCCTGCTTTTTCTTTCCTGATAATATAGCAATAATATCTGCTTGAGCTACTGCTAAGAACCAGGTTCCATGTAACGATTTTCAGAAGAGAGTCCGGTGAAATAATCTGACCAAGGTAACGAAGATTATCGAACCTGTTGTTAAACACCATATCGGATTTTACATAGCTGCTGATTATCAACCTGATCGAATCATTGATCTGTATCCGGGTATTGTCATCGAAATTATTTACAAGCCGGGTGTAAAGATCTTCAAGTACTTCCGATGTATCATTTGACACTTTCTGCCCAGTGATAATTCCTGTTGAAAGTGAAATAATTATAATAAGGTATAGTTTTATCCGTTTCATTTCTTCTTTGCATTATTCAAAGCATCATCAAGGAGCCTGTTTAACTGTATGCACGCTTCCGATATCTCATTCTCACCGATAGTCAACGGAGGAGCAATTCTGAAGGCATTATCACAGAAAAGAAAGTAATCAAGAATCAGGCCATAATCAGGTGCATGAGCAATGACAAATTCAACATACTCTGGATCAATAAGTCTGACAGCCAGTAAAAGGCCTTCACCCCTAACCTCCGGAATCAGAGGGTGGCTCAGTTTATTTTTAAATAAAGCTGACTTTGAATTACAGGACTCAACAAGCTTTTCTTCGATGATTACATTAAGTGAAGCCAGACCTGCGGCGCAACAAACGGGATGACCGCCGAATGTTGTTATATGGCCCAAAGGCGGGTTTGAACCAAGTGCAGACATAATTTCCTTTGAAGAGATAAATGCACCCAGCGGCATTCCTCCTCCCAGGGCTTTTGCAAGAAGGAGTATATCGGGGACTACACCGAACCTGTCTATCGCAAACATGAAGCCTGTCCTGCCAAAACCTGTTTGTATCTCATCAAAAATCAGCAGAGCACCAGTGGTGTTGCAACGATTTCTGATCTTTTCGAGGAAACCGCTTTCAGGTAAGATTACTCCGGCCTCGCCCTGTACCGGCTCAATAATTACACAAGCTGTATCTTTATCAATAGCATCAAGTGATTTTTCATCGTTAAAACCAATCTGAAAAGTATTGGGGAGCAAAGGTCTGAACGCGTTCCTGTAGAGTTCGTTTCCCTGAATGCTTAATGCTCCGTGAGTGCTTCCGTGATAGGAGTTTTTAAATGATAAAATACGGCTTTTACCTGTATATCTCTTTGCGAGCTTTAAGGCTCCCTCTACTGCTTCGCTGCCTGAGTTCACAAAATAACAGGTATCCAGTTCTGATGGAAGAATTCCAGCCAGACGCTCAGCATATTTTACCTGTGGGCTTTGAATAAACTCACCATAAACCATCAGGTGCATGTAGGAGTCAACCTGGTTTTTGACTGCTTCAACAACTTTCGGATGATGGTGGCCTGTATTACTTACTGACACACCGGAGATAAGATCCAGATATCTTTTGCCGTCAGCTCCGTACATAAACACTCCTTCGGCTCTGACGATCTCAAGCATCATAGGTGCTGATGAAGTTTGTCCGAGGTACCGCAGGAAAAGCTGACGATTTGTAAGCATGGTTAGATGCAGAAATTATCTGGCCATCACATTAATATCATTCAGAAGAGAGTCTCTGAAAGATTTCCCGACTGGGATACTTTTCAGGGAACCTCCGATATTCAGATCGAGAGTATTCTCCTTAATAGTCTGGATCATGCTCTTGTTAATTATATATGACCGGTGTACCCTTATAAAAACTCCTGAAGGCAATTGTGTTTCAATGGCTTTCATTGTAAAATGAATAGTATATTTATCATCATTCGTATTCAGGGTAACATAATTTTCAAGAGCTTCTATGTAGATAATATCTCCAAGTTGTAGTTTTACCAGAGAAGTTCCCTTTTTTATAAAGATCTCCTCATCGCCGGTATTTGATGTCTCTTTGTGTCCGAAGTACCTGATAGTCTTGTCTATAGCTTTGCAGAACCGCCCATAGGAAACCGGTTTAAGAAGGTAATCAACCACATTAAAGTCGAATGCTTTTAAAGCATATTCCTCGGCGGATGATACAATAATTATATTAGGTGGCGAATCGAGACTGCCAATAAAGTCAAATCCATTCATTTCCGGCATTTCAATATCGAGAATAATTAAATCTATATCATGACGTTTTGTAAGAATATTCCTGGCTGCCACTGAATCGCTGAAAGTACCTATTAAACTAAGTGAAGTAGATTTACTTACGTATCCTTCCAGGATCTTGCAGCTCATTTTATCATCATCAACTATAATGCAGTTCATGCTTTACGGTTTAGGCAGGGAATATACGATCAAAAATAGTAAAAAAACATTCACCTTTTTTAACAATTGGCTTAAAGTTGAATTTCTTTTAATTATTCAGCAGATAATAAAAGTTTTTATTGCAATACAGGAATTGACAAGTCAGATTTCCGGAAATAAAAAAAGGGGTGTAACAACACCCCTCAGCAATCTCAATCAGTTAAGATTAAAGACCTTTGTTAAGTGCGGGAGCTGCTTTAAATTTTACAACTTTTTTAGCAGGAACGTTCAGCTTAGCACCAGTACGTGGGTTACGAACTACTCTTGCACTTCTTTTGATAACATTAAAAGTACCCAGACCCGGAAGCTGGATTCTTTGACCTTTTTTCATAGATTTTCCAAAAGCTCCAACGAATGCGTTTAAAGCTTTGCCTGCATCTTTAATTGAAAGACTTGCGTCGGCAGCAATTGCATTAACTAATTCTTTTTTTGTCATAATAAAAGATTTAAAGTGTTAGATCAATCTTACTAATTAAATACAAATTTATTTTTTTTTAATTCATGTGCAAATTTATTTTTCCGTTTTTCCACAAATAGTGCCACTTTTAGGTCAAAATAGCTATATTTTTGGATGAAAGTCAGTTTTTATTCAAAATGCCGCAACTGCGCACTACTATTCATTTTCAGAGTTTGAATTCAGATATTTTGTTCACATCCTGTTTATAAAAATTATATATATCTGTATATCTGATACTTACACGTTTGTTTCAAAAAAATCCTCAAAAAACAAAAAAATATTATCTTTGCGGCGGAGAAATGGCAGAGCGGTCGAATGCGGCGGTCTTGAAAACCGTTGATCTGTAACCACGGATCCGGGGGTTCGAATCCCTCTTTCTCCGCTGAATGAAAATGCAACTTACAGCAAAATCCTGAAATAGCCTCTGTTTCAGGGTTTTTCATTTTTACCCCTGAGATTAATAAAATAAAGTGTCTTATCTATTAATCCTTACTGAAATACAAATTATATGTGCCATTCGAATAAATTTCCAAGTTGTTCCCGTTTATCTTATAACTGAAAGCACTGTCAAGGTTTTGAGTTGTATATCCTTCCCATTCACTACAATATTCACAATTAAGACAATAATTAATGGTAGTCACCAAATCTGTTATCTTAATTGCACCAGTATTTGAAGAATTTGAATAAATACCCCAACCCGTATTGCAAATACCGTCAAATGAAATGATATTTAACGAATCGGTAAATACAATTGATATTTTGCTTACTTCTTCACTTGGATAATTTGTTATCGCATTTGTTTTGCTATGCTGAATATAGGATAGTGTCCATTTAGTATTTAATAAACTATCATTTTTCGAGTTTTCTTTTTTACATCCGTAAAGGGACAGAAGAATTGTCAAAAGAAATATTGCTAACTTTTTCATGACCGCAGGTTTAGTGTTAATGATTTCACACAAAAACCATACCAACAAATTGGAAATCCTTATATGGTCAAAGCATAAGAACTTGCCCGATCGCCAGAAAATTCTCATAAATTACTCCATGAAAGGCTCATATCAGTCACTCCGGGAGAGAATGTGACCTGCCTTAAGCCGGTATGATCTGTTTTTATAACATAAATATGTGATCCCACTCCCACATCCTGCGGGCCATCAGGTCTCGTAAATGCAATCTGTTTCCCATCATGTGCCCAGCACAATGAAAACTCATTATTCGTGCCTTCCCATTCCCCATTGCCGGTGGCAGCTGACGAGACTAAAGTATCAGCATTGGCTCCATTGGGATCTAACAACACGACTTTAATATCCGAGTTAATCTTAAATGACAGAAAAGCTAATTTGCTTCCATCGGGGGACCATGTTGGTGAATATATCAGATGGTCTGAGTTATGATCATAAGGAATAATCAGTTGCATGCCGGATCCGTCTGAATGAAAAGTGCGTAATCCGTCTGCATTGATGACCAGATCTCCATTTAAGGATGAGGACAATGGTCCACGGGGATTATAAATGTCAGGAGGGTCAATTGCGTAGTAATTGATAACTATGACCCTGTCAGATGGCTTTGGCACTGGAGTCTGACTATAAGATGCCCACACAGTTCCAAAGTTTGTAAAAAGGATTTTAGTACCGTCAAATGTCCAGCTTGGACAATTATCCTGACCAACCATTTCGGTAATGTCACGCTGATTCGTGCCGTCAATATTCATTATAAATATATCATACAAGGTCGAATCCGAGTACCAGTTGGCATAAGCAATATTGTTTCCATCAGGTGAGACAGCAGGACCATCCATTATTCCACCGCTGATCTCCCATTTGCGCTGCTGATCAATATCCACTACACAGACCT
Organism: uncultured Bacteroidales bacterium; assembly: GCA_963838215.1. Lineage (GTDB taxonomy): Bacteria > Bacteroidota > Bacteroidia > Bacteroidales > VadinHA17 > LD21. Next base: position 20,561 of record CAWIQG010000004.1, read on the forward strand.
CGTTGTATGCATTGTCTACCGGACCTATCCTCTCAAATACCAGTCTGCCATGCCCCAAAATATTATATGGAATCGAATCGTCAAAAGCAGGATTCACCTGGATACTGGGTTCTTCTCCAGGTTGCTTCTTACATGAGAAATTGATCACTGTTGATACAACCACTGCAAATAGCAGGATTTTAGATATTCCCGGATTTAAGATTCTCATATTCCTGAGTTTTTTCCGCATTTATTTTTTACTCTTTAAACTGGAAAAGAAATTCAATAACAGGGCCAAATATTATAACTACAAGATATACTGTAATTTATAATAGAAAGTAAAATGAAATTGAATCATTATTGTAGCATATTGAATCATTGAGTTGTAGCAAAACGCTACAACAATAATTCAATCTAACCCCCATATAATTTTCAAATAGTTGTATATCACCTATATATACAATTTGGCCCGGTTGTTGTATTTCTTCTCTGTAAAATAGTTCGGCAGTGTCACACTCGCTCAGCAAAGATATCAGGATACAATTTACCTGAATAATGGAACAAGTATTAATGGAAAAATCATTAAGTGGGTTAAAAATAAATCCATAGAGATTCAAACTACCGATAAAAAGCAATTCTTGTTTGATATGGATGAGATTGAAAAAATAGCAAATTGGTAAAGAAATTCTGTCATATGGCCTGGATAACATATTACGCTATGATGCCGGGAAAAGGATTGCATTTTTATTTAAGGCCGGCTATTTCGTCACAAAAGGGAAAACCAATGACTCTGGTCATCGTTGACCAGAATAAATTGACCACTTACAAGAATTATTCTAGAGGATATATTCTTACTTCAAGCTATAAACTCAATTGTGCCGATTAAGTTAACCTTAAAATATATTTGCACATGATTTAGTTAAAGTTTAATCTTGATAATGAGGTGAATTATAATAATCTGATGCTCTGTTTTTCATTGTTTCTTAATTTATAAAATCTTCAGAATTATGAAAATAGCATTACCTGATCCGGAATTTTATTTTGCCACTTTTTATGTATTGTCTTTTGCTGTCACTTTTATGCTGATAATAGTGTTCAGCGTCAGGCAGAAAATTCCTTTAAGGACCGTTTTACTGGTGTTGACAACGATATCATTACTGACAATCATCGGATCGAGATTATTTACCGTTCCAATTTCTGACTGGAACCAGATTTTCAGTAAGGGATTCTCAGAAAAGTATCCTGGCAGATCTGCCATTGGCGGGATTATCTTTGGTCTGGCCGGATTGATATTCTCACAAAAATATTTTGGCCTGGGGAAACCTTTAATAGATCTGTATGCATGGATCGCTCCCATAGGCTTTGGTATTCAGAAAATAGGATGTTTTTTTAACGGATGTTGTTATGGGAAAATATCTGATCTTCCCTGGAGCGTCCAATATTCCAGAGGAACAAATGCTCATTTTCATCAATGGGTTAAAGGTATGATTGATGAAAATGCTGCATTTTCTCTCAGAGTTCATCCAGTTCAGCTTTATGAAGCGATTTTCTTCTTTGTCATTGCTTATATTGTCTGGCGGACAAGAAATATCTGGAAAAAGAACGGAAGTATTCTTCTTTTCTCACTCTTGCTGTTTCTTACTTCGAGGTTTTCAACTGAATTCCTGCGCGATCCCGCTTCATCTGATTTCAACAATAATGTTTTCTTAGGTGTAAGATTATTTCAGTGGTATTTACTGATTTCGGGAGTTGTTTGTGGCCTGATTTTGCTGGTATATGAAAAGTACTTAAAATCTATTCGGCTGCAGAACTTAACAGTTGAGCCTTCACTTAATAAATCAATTGTATATATATCAACAATTTCTTTACTGATTTATGTTTTTCACAGGATTTTTTCCCCTTTCGAACTGATCTCTCTCTATATTAAATTTATTCCTGCAATATTGCTTATGGCATATTATGCTTTTAAATCAATAACAGTAGTAAGATTCAGATTGGCGACAACCTCTTTTTTTGTTTTACCATTATTCCTTCTATCTCAGACTTTCTCTCCAGACTCGACAAAATCGGTCAGAACGATTAAAGATTTTTATCAGAATGATGTTAAAACATACAAAAGGATCGATATAGGCACATCATTCGGAAATGTTTTTAATGAAGTGCAATATAATCCGCATCAGGGCCAATGTGGGACAACATATACCACAGAGGATTATAAGCATGAATTCAGGATGGGAGGAGCAGGAATTTCTATGATCACAAAAAAAAATAATCTGATAATAACAAAAGGGATTAATTTATATGGTGGAACCGACAGGGCAATTAATCTGACAAATCAGACGGATAATTCAGATTTTCTTATAGGAGTGAACCCATATATAAAATACGATTGGAAATGGATAGGAATTGGAGTGGGTGTTCATGCAGGTAACCTTAGGTGGATTCCCCAAAAACAAATTAATGCAACGACATTTGATAATGGAACATGGTTTTCTCCTGTAATGCCGGAAGGCTCACTGAGGCTCGGCAGACGGGACATTCTGGATATGAGATATGCTTATGGATTCAATTTCCCGGCAACGTTCCCCCTGCTTGTCAATGAATTCAGCATTGGTTCAGGATTTGGTTTTAAAACTGATTTCAGTATCAGATACGGTTTTATTATTTCACAAGTTAATCCGTCCAATCAGTTTTTTTCAGCTGAAGGGCTTGTCAGTAAAAAGATTGGCCTGACTTTAAAATATAGTTTTGGGCATTCTGACTTTTCTAACATAAATGGTGCTTCAATGGGTAATGAATCAGCTGAAAGAATCCTTTTCGGGTTAAATTACAGGTTTGGATTTACGAAATAATATGTTTGGAAACGCCTTCACATTATTTCCTAAATATGCCAGAAATTTTCATTTCAGTTTTATTTCTTGATTGAAGATGTCAATAACCTTGATCCAAACTGGCCGGATTAATTGACCACCCAAAGCCGGAGTTAAATATTTGATGTTGAAATATGTAAGCAAAGGATTTTTTCATCGGCCAAATGTGGTCAATGTACCGGTATTTGCTAATATGGGGAATAAAATGCCTGAGAGCCATTGAATGGTAAGGGGCTGAAGATATTATTCCATTTTGACATCTGCAAAGCAGCACCTATTGAAAAGTTTCCGAAATTAAAAGTGGATCCAATTGTATAACTGCTTTTTGGGAGAGAATAAAATGGAGAAGCACCTGTAAGTTGTTTAATCCCAGTACCATATAAAGTCAACTGAGAATTAATATGATAGTTAGCTGATCCGTATACAGATAATTCGTTAAATGCCCCATTTATCGCACCTTCAGGATTAAAATTCCTTAATGCAGAATAAAAATGTCCGGCAATAATTCCGCCATCAATCGACAACTTTGGAGACAAGGGAATGGATAAAAAAGGGGATAGAGTAAAACCAGTGACAATACCCAAATGAGGAACAACTATAAAGGTACTTCCTATCGAATAATGCAGCTCGGGCTTTAAATTTACTTTTGTAGAATTATGCTCAGCAAGGCTATCGATGAAATTGATTTGTTGCGAAAAAGCCTGAATAGAAAATAGTGAAACCAGAACAATAATTAAGCTTATATTACATTTACATCCAGACATGGTTAATGATAATCCCTGTTAAACAATCATGTAAAATTAACGAGAAAAATAATAGAATAGTATCTGTAATGAGGAAAGTTTATTCAGAATATCAGTTTCCCTATAAGTTGATCTATTTGCAACACCAATAATCTTGACAGGTTCTTGCTTGGTTTTGGAGATAATAGGTATTAAATAATGGAAATGAAATGATTTTGTCTTTAAGCAATAGATTTAATAATCAATGTGTTAAGATATGACTATTATATTTATGAATGATTCTGGATCAGAAGAGTTCAGGTTCGAGATCTGACGGGCAATATAAATCGATTACAAAGCGGCTTTATTGTCCAAGAACACTACTCTATTTCAGTCCAAGTTTAGTCTTGATCAAAGGAAGCATATTAATACTCTTTTTTTCATCGAAATAATACAACACTCCAATATCGAACACAAAAGTAAAGCCTTGTTCTTTAGCAACATCCTTGATGGCTTTATCTGCTTTTGTCTCGATTGGTTGAATAAACTCAGCATTTTTATCATTTATCTGTTGATTTGCCTTAACCTGAAAAAGTTGAATCCTATTATTTAAGTCCTTAAGCTCTTCCTCCTTGTTCTTACGTACTACATCAGAAAGACTGTTGCTTTCGTTATTAAAAGCTGTAGTCTTATTGCTAAATTCATTCTGCATTAATGAAAGCTGATTAACGAGTTCTTTTCGCAAGTTTTCAAGTTTAACAATGGCTGAATCATAATCAGGCATTGTCTTCAGAAGCTCATCTCTGTTAATATATCCAAATTTAAAATTCTGTGCTCCAAGGGTTTTCCCTGCTATTATTAAAATAATGCTGAGCATTATAGTTCCAATAAATCTCTTCATTTTATTATCATTTTTTAATAAGCACAAAAGTAATTAATAATTCATCGCTACCGAAAAGTTTACGAGATTAAAAAACCGGTCAGCATGACGATTTCTGGCTGACCCCAACAAATGACCGGCAACAACCTTAAATAATTCTTGATGCTTAGGTACTTTCAAATTTAAAGACCCGTGAAAACAACAGCGCTAATTTCATGTGCACAACCATTGAATGAGCTATTGGGGGAGTAATTCATTTGAATGATAATAAACTTTAATTTCTTAAATATCAGCCGGGATAATTGTAGCATTTTGAATCAATGAAGTGTACTAAAACGCTACATTTAAAATTCAGTTTCAACACATCTATTTTTTTACATATCTGTTTATCAAATTATTATATTTGTTGGTCTGATTATTGGATCTCTTCTCATGTAATGAGTTTTGATTGATTTAATAATTCAATTCTGACATGAAAACATATTCCCGGATCCAAGTTTGGTTTTTCGTGATTATTCTTTTTTCCGGAATCTTACATTCCTGCATTTCATTGAATGACGGTGTCGGCGGATGGGGTATTGAAGTCAGTACCATGCCTGTAACTGATATTACTTATCATTCTGCGATGAGTGGTGTGCAATTTACAGGTGAGGGAGGATTCTGGGGACTTTGCCTGGACACTGCATTAAATCCAACAATATCAGACCAGATTGTACAATGCGCTCCCGGACGTGGATGGACTGGTCCGGATTACCAATGGGATGATTTAATTCCCAGCACCATTTACCATGTAAGGTCGTTTACACGTCCGATTGCAAATGGATCCGACCAATCTCAATCCATTCAGGTAAGGTACGGATCAGACGTGGAGTTTAAGACAGGTAATCTTGATACTTCGATTGTATTCAATACAGGATTGACCTATGGTACTATTGTTGATGTTGATGGGAATTCTTACAAAACAATTCAGATAGGAACTCAAACCTGGATGGCCGAAAATTTAAGGGTTACAAAATATCGGGATGGAAGTAATATCCCAAATATAAAAAATAATATAGAACTAGCTAATGATACTATTGGTGCATTCTGTTATTTTCAGAATTGCAACATTTATAAATCAGCATATGGATGTTTATACAATTATTATGCGGTTGGCAACAAAAAAAATCTTTGCCCTGTGGGCTGGCATGTACCAAATCAAACTGAGTGGACAAACTTAACATCCTATCTGGGAGGTGATAGCATTGCTGGCGGCAAATTAAAAGATGCAGTTCTGACTCATTGGGACATCCCTAATACAGGAGCTACTAATGAGACCGGGTTTTCAGCTCTTCCTGGGGGTCTGTTTTATTATGTAGTTCAATCTTTTGGAGGGTACTTTATTAATGTTGGAACATGCGGAAGCTGGTGGAGTACCTCAACAATAGGTAATTCGGCAAATTCGGTAATGTCCTTGGATAGCTTCAGTAGCAGTGTTACCAATTCGGGCTTAATTTGGAGCTTTTGTGCTTCTGTAAGGTGCCTTAAGGATAGTATATAAATAGATATTTATCTGATATCTATAATGTTCGGCCAGATTGTTGATTTTCTATTCCTGTTATATTAATTAATATGAAAACAAAAAACGGAATTTGGTTTTATCCGATAATAGTAATTGGATTTACACTGTATCTTACAATTGGTTGTAAAAAAGAAGAGATACCTGTAATTACAACAACCAATGTCTCTTATATTACTATGACCACGGCAACATGTGGAGGGAGTATGACAGTCGGTGAAGCTTCTACAATAATAGCCTGTGGTGTCTGTTGGAGTACCGGGATGACACCATTGATTACTGATGACAAGACTTCAGATATTGAAAATTTATTCTTTGGTGTTTTCAGTAGTAATATTAAAGGATTAAATGAAAGTACGAAGTATTTTGTAAGGGCCTATGTCACTAACAATGCAGGAACAGTGTATGGGGAAATAAAATCCTTTACAACTTTGGTTGATCAGGAAAACCTGGAGATACAGAATTATCTAAATGATAATCCAACTCTTTCATTTCAATTAAAGCCCAGTGGATTATATTATTCAGATCTGATTATTGGTACTGGTACTGCGCCAGTTGCTCATGATACAGCTTACGTACAATATACAGGGAAATTCCTTAATGGAAATGTATTTGATACTTATATCGGAGGTGCTGATCTCGTTTTTCCTGTTGGAGAAGGGTGGCTGATCTCGGGATTTGATGAAGGGATAACTTATATGAGAGAAGGCGGGAAAGCAATGTTCCTTATGCCATCAAAACTTGCTTATGGATCAGCTGGTTATTCTATTATACCGGGTTATACTCCGTTATTATATGAAGTTGATCTTGTGAAAGTAAAGAAAAGATAGGAATATTAATATAGATCAACGTGAGGGATTTGAGTGTATTAATTACATTTAATTTCGTTTTGTAGGTTTTGGGAAATTAGAAGGCTAACTGCTAAACTATTGAAATAAAATGAAGACATTTATTCGTTCAATACTAATTGCGATTCTGACAGGCCTGTTTGTTATACTCATTTTCCTTATTGTCAGTTCCCTTTTAAAGACTGAGAAACCAGGGTTTGTTTCTGCCTGTGCATTCTCATTTTTAATTACATTCTTTTTGACCTTCAGGTTCCCCTACACCAGATGGTATTTTGGAGTTGTCATTTACATTCCTCTTTTTATCTTGCTCTATTTATCTTATGATGGTGAGAATACATTCTTTTATTTGAAAAGTATGTTCATTTGCATTCTTCTCTCCTACTTAGGAGCCTACCTGGGATTTCAGTTTTATTCGGGAAATAAATTTGGGCTATCAAGAAATTTGAAGCTTTTCAATGTATTAATCACTATCTCAGTTATTCTTTTTCTGGGAGTTTATCTTGGATACAGAAATTCAAAACTTGACAGACCATTAATTGCTGAATTGGATAGTATTTTAAAAGCTGATCAGGAAATTCGACTCAAATTAAGCAGCGCATATAAAGATTCAGACGATACAATATCCATAATCAGAAAAATGAAAGTTATAGATTCAACTAATCTCATTAGGATAACCGGAATTCTTGATAAGTATAGTTGGATTGGTGAAGATAAAATTGGATGGACTGGGTCATCGGCTATCTGGGCAGTCATACAACATTCCCCACCTGAGATAGAGGAGAAGTACCTTCCAGAGATGAGAAAAGTTGTAAAAAAAGGCAATGCAAGATCAAGCCAGCTGGCTCTTCTGGAAGACAGGGTTTTAATGTTCCAGGGAAAAGAACAGATATATGGTTCTCAAGCCAGAACTGATTCTTTGGGAGTAACAAGGTTTTGGCCGATAATGGATGAGAAAAATGTGAACCTGAGACGATTCTTTGCCGGTCTTGGACCAATTCAAAAGTATGCAAGAAGTATGGGATTCGAATATAAAATGCCAAAATAACCCGGCCAATGCTGAATTGAAAAAGCCAATTAGCCTGACCAGCTTTGGCCGGATCAGGCTAATCACCGAAAACCTGAGTTAAATAGCTGTTATATACTTTTTTATGTCAAAGACAATCTGACTGGCTGAATGTGGTCATACACTCTGGCTTTTGCATTCCTGTCAGGGGGAACGGTTTTCTTTTAGGGAGAACCAGGTGCATTTTTAAAATTTCGATAGATGGAAAGTTTTGTCTTTCTGTCCAAACGAAATTATCAAGTTGATGAATCCCGGTAGAAGAGTAGATATTATCTCGGTTAAATTTATCTGCTTTTCCGTTATAGTTAGTTGCCGTTCCAACCATTACTTAAATTTCAGGGTATATGTTACAGATGGAATGATTGGCAACAAATAAGCATATATAAAGGAATAAGAATTATAATCATAATACACGTTAATAGGATTCTGGCGATCATAGGCATTGAAAATGTCAAAGCTTACAGTATGATCACCCAAACGATTATGTGTTTTGTAGTGAAGACCTAAATCAAGCCTATGATAGGCCGGTAACCTGCTATTGTTAAGTGAAGGGTAATAATTAATTGGATAACTGGTACTGACTAAAACAGGCAAATACTTTTCAACAGGAACTGTAACCGGGTAACCCGTTCCATACAACCACAGAGCCGATATATCCCATTTTTTGGAAATCTGGTAATTTATGGAGATATTGAAATCGTGCAGTCGGTCATACATAAAAGGGAATGCCTGTCCATTGTTAAGGTCGGCATATTTCCTTGTGGCAGTCGACAAAGTATAATTGATACTTCCTGTGAAACGCCCCTCTTGCTTTTCAATAGATACTTCAACTCCTTTTGCATTGCCATGGCCCTGCGTTGTTTTTTTATACCATGGAGAAAAGTCAGCAAGCAATGAAGCGCCATTAAGATAATCTGTTGTATTGGTAAGCCATTTCTGGTATATTTCAATTGAAATCAGAATCTTCTTGTCCCAGTCATAAGCGATGCCGGCATTTATCTGATCCGATTTCAGCGGTAGTAAACCTTTAAGTGCCGGGACCCAAAGATCAGTGGGTACAGTCAATCCAGAGGTGCTTAAAAGGTGCATATATTGTACCATGCGTGAATACCCTGTTTTAAATACTAATTGAGGAAGTATTGAATAACTTGCCGATAATCGCGGTTCAGCATTAAAACACATTTTGTTTTCCGATATAAACCCGCTTAATCTTATGCCGGCATTAATTAATAGTTTTTGTGTTGCTTTAATTTCATCTTCACCATATAAAAATGGTTCGCTCGCATGAATAATACTATTTGTATAGGAAGTGTCTATTTTTTCATTTAACGATAGATCACTCATGCTGTAAATATTTTTCCCGGGATTGAAAGTATGAAAGGTATTACCTGCACCAAACGAAATCTTCTGATTGTTCGATACTGAATATTCAAAATCTGTTTTTACTATTACATCGGAAATATCGGAACTGTAACTTGCTGAATAGCTTTTATCATTTGTTCTATTCAGGGATGTATCACTGGAAGTATTGCTGTATTTGTCCTGTGTAAAATAGTTATATCTGCTTAAGGCAAGCGTTGTGTTCACAAACAAGTTATTGCCAAAAGTGTGGTTCCATCGCAAAGAGCAAATAAGATTGCCCCATCCTGATGTTTCGGTTATGTCATCAAAATACATTTCATAATTATTTTCTATTCCATTGGCTCCATTGTTATTTTGGATTTGGTCCTTCCCGCTATAGATACTCAGAAATAACTTATCATTTTGCGAAAATGTATGTGTAAGCCGGACATTCAGATCATAAAAATAATAATCAGGAAAGCTTTTGTCCAGAATGCTCATTTTTTTTAAAACTCCTGAATATAAATCAAAATAAGATCTTCGACACGAAATAATAAATGTGGTTTTATCGCTGAATAAGGGGCCTTCAAGTGATAATTGTGATGAGATGATGCCAAGTGATATTTCTCCTTTAATCGATTTATTGTTGCCATCCCGGCTACGCACATCTACTACCGATGATGCCCGTCCTCCGTAACGTGCAGGGAAACACCCTTTCAATAATTTAATGTCTTTTACAGCGCTGCTGTTGAATGCACTGAAAAAGCCGAAAAGATGGCTTACATTGTAAATCGGAACATCATCCAGCATGAAAAGATTTTCTCCACTGCTACCACCACGAACAAAAATACCTGCAGATCCTTCTATGCCACCCTTTATGCCAGGTTGGCTTTGAATAGATTTAATCAAATCCGGCTCTCCTAACGCCGGGGTAGATGTAAGTTGTTTTATCGGAATAGTAGTCAGTCCCAACGGGGTATTTGCATTATGTTCATACTGAGAAGATGAAATAATCACTTCATTTAATTCCCTGACAGGTTGCATACGAATGTTAATCAGGGTATCGCGTGACATTGATATTTGTATCATTTGTGACTTTAATCCTATATAGCTAGCCTGAAGTGCTGCTTTGTTGCTAACGATCTTAATATTATAAAATCCATAGTTATTGGTTTGAGCTGCACTTTTGTTTATTGTGTCTATTACATAAGCACCTATAATACGCTCACCTGTATTCATATCTTCAACGTATCCTGAAATGGTGTACCTCTGAGAATATGCAGATTGAAAGGTTATTAGCAAAAACAGGAGTGTTTTAACTTTGTACATGGCTTAAGATTCTCTTCGGATAATCTGATTTAGTAATTGAAAACAATAGAATCGGTCGATACTGCTGCTCCGGTAAAAATGCCGTAACCCCCGTTTATATTAGAATATACAGTCACAGGATTTGCCATAGGATTGCCGTAATTCTGATTATATAGGTTTAGTGTTTGGATATATCTGTAGCACTCTTCTGTAATTGAATAAAGCCTGAAATAAAGTGTCTTTTTATGATCATTTGGGATATCCCCGTTGTCATAAAAAGGGTTCCCAATATCAATACCCAAAACTGTAACAGTAAGACTATATTTTTGACCATTAATTATTTTGTCGGTAAAAGCAATCCCAAAAGCTGGCCAGTCGCTAGTATTAACTACATAATAATGAGTACTTAAATAATCTATTCTTTCTTCAACAATAGGGTCACTACAATTAAATATAAGATTAGCGAAAGTATAAGTACAAGGAGTCCTCCATATATTAAAGAGATAATAATTGGTTACATTACCCGGATCGGTAAACTCAATATTAAACTTCATATTTACCTTCCAGGGTATGTTTGGATCGGATGTTATAAACCGTGTACTGTCGACATGTTCTATTCTGACCAGATCTGGTACAATAGTCGTTGCTGTAGCATCAGGTAACCCAGGAGCTTTTACTACAATTTTGTATTCCTTCCCAGGCAATGGGATAACACTTTTTGACCTGTAATTACCAAAATGAAACCAGGTGTCTGAGTCCAAGCCATAGTACAGTGAATCTATTAGGGTACTATTCTGGTAGATCCAGACATCTGCATTATACAAAGGTTTAAAAATAGTATCTGCATATAAGTTATTATCGTTGATATAAGCGCTTCTACTTATTCCCACACTTAGTAAACTATCGTTGGTAATAAAACCATTGATAACAATTTTCCGGCCAGTATCGGGGATCTCCATATTTTCCTTTTTGCAGGCAGGAAACAGGATTAGGAGGAAAGTTGAAAGGACAAAATATTTCATGTATTTTTTGCAGTTATCTTATCAACCAAAGTTTCTTATATCGACAAACATATTTAATCATAAAGAGTGAGAGGGGTTTTGCTCTTTTGCTTTTGCAAATGTTCTGGGTTGTGTTTTTCGCAAAAGCAAATGTGCCAAAAAAGCGATCTCGCTATATAAAGGAGTAGTAAAGGTGGTCTCTATCTAATTAAACCAAACCGTCTTTATTAGAGGAGCGTTTTTTAATCATTCATTTTGTTTTTATATTAAAATCAACAGTGCAATCATCAGGAATCTTGGATATTAAAGCAAAATTTAAACTAATACCTAACATATCAACACAAGGTCCAGAATATTTTTTGATAATAATATTATAAGTAATTCTCGTTCGATTTGAATTAGTCATAATGGATTTATTAATTGAATCGCATGCACCAAATGACGTGAATATCCCAATCAGAGAATACTTATTAAAATCAATTGGTTTCAATGTTGCTGTATCACAATTTATATTTGGGTTATATGGATAAATCCTTAATGAATCTGCAAATTCTTTGTAGGAATTCTCATTTTTTATGACAAATCCATTACAACTTATGTTTGAAGGTGAAAAGCAAGTAATACAATTAAATAATTCCCCCGTATTTATGTATTTGACATATAGAGGTCCTGAGGGATCATTACTCTCTTTTTTACAGGAGATCAATAATAAGACTAAGACAAGTAAAAAAAGTAATCTTTTCATAATCTTAGATGTTAGGGATACACAAAATTAACAAAAATTGCACCATATAACTTTTATTATTTTTTTCAATATTAATAGATAAGCAGGAACCGTGCTTTTCATAGCACCGTCCGGGTTAGGTTTAGAGGAAATAATAAAACTCTATTTGTGCCAAAAAACTATCTTGTCATAAATTTGTCACTTTATAAAGTGGATGGATCTCTTGCAGCTTTTGGTCCAAGGTTAGTAATGCGGAAACTGCAAATGTGCCTTACACAAAATGGACGTATATCAATAACTAAAATACTAGTTTTTTAGCATAAACATAGGTAAAGAGCAATTTCTGTAATTTATTTCCTTATCAATCTTGACTTCACAGGTCCAAATGTTATAACGTTCGCTCTAATAATTTTCCTATTGGTATTAGCTGGAATTACTGCTATAAGCACCTCCCCAGCTTTTATTCCCTATATTTCACTCAATAAGCTAGTTATTTATTATCCTTTACAGAATAACTATCTGTCTGATTACCAACCTGGTTATTCAACGAAACTCCATTAATGACGATCCTCATATTAGCGTCTTGCAGAGGGTTTATGTATTTTATTTTCACCGGATCCTGACCGTTAAAATATACCTCAGAGTTCCAGTAAAATGTTGCACGACCTTTGAGAGCAGGATCACTTTCAATCTCAGATTTGGTCGGGTTATAGAATTCAATATTCGGCCGGAATATTTTTATTGGCACAAGCATATTGTTACTTTTATCCTGTGTTTTCCAATCTGTACGGATATTCGCAAAACCAGATTTATTCGTATTAATAAATATCACACCTCCTGAAGCTTCTTCTCCGTAAATTGTATGACCCTGAGGTCCATCAAGAATCGAGATAGAGTTGATCTGGTCAGTAGGGAAAGTTCTTACCTCTGCCCATCCATTATATAACCTCATTCCGTCAAGGACTATCACTGCCTTGACATTACCTCCAAAAAAGGAGTGAGATTGTCTAAGGTAAATTGCAGGAGGAAGAGGAGGTTCTACTATTATACATGCTGGAGCAATGTTACGTATTGCTTGTCCCAGTGTATGGTATTCATTGATTTGTTCCCTGGGCAGGCTCTTTATGTCTGCATATTTGTACAATTCTTCATATTGATTAATATACTCAATTTTCCTTGTTGACGATACCGAGACCTCTGGTAACTCGATGGTTTTCTCACTAAGTGAAGGCTTATTTATAAGTGAGATATTACTTATTAATCCGGAAGTAATGGTCTGTTGAGACAAGAAGATGTTCTTGTTTTTTATGTATTGTTCATTATACGGTATGCTCAGCATGACGCCTGTGACCCTGTTGGAGCTTTTGATATCAGGCATCATTGTGACTGACCTTGTTATACCGGGCAGGGAAGCCAGGGGCAATGATATTTCACCCAATTTATTAGTCTTAAGGTGCATTATGCTTGGTCCTTCAAGCGAAACGAAGTCAAGGTTCCTGTTGGCCAGATGTTTTCCTGAAGTATAGAGGAGCTTCATTTTAAGCTGATCATAATTGACCAGTTCTTTGTTATTTGATGCAATTAAATTAAAATTCCAATTGAACCTGCACCAGCCGTAAGTAAGTAAGATCAGATCCCGCTGGTCATCTGGAAGGTTTTCCAGTCCTTTTTCAAGTACAGTCGACGGGAGGTTGGAAGGAAATGAGGAATTATAGAACATAGAAAATGCGATTCCTGGGGCAAATAATTCAGGGTCAATGCCAGAGAGGGAATCAACGACGGAGACAGAGAAAATGCCCCTGACGGGATTATCGTCAGCATCTGTCACGTTCACTGTGACTTCAGCCTCCTGGCCTGGAGGATAAGAAGGTTTATCTGTTTTTACAGTAAACCTGAGATGTACATCTGCATTTACTGAGACTAATCTGTCAGCAACAGGTTTTAGGTCTTTATTGAACAGGGTTACTTCGGCGATCCCTTCTGGAAGGTCATCCGTTTTTATTACAATGCGTTGCTTCTTGTCCATGATGAGCTTCCTTTCGAATATCTGTTTCAGGTTCATTGTCCCTGAGATGATGAGAGTGTCGCCTTTATAGAAGCCAGACTGAACTTCTATGGCAAAGGATCTTCTGTCTACTTGTGTTATTGAGAAGCATTCTCCGGAGGAATCAGGGACTGGCAGCGACCATATTTTTTGTTTACCAGGGCCATTGGTCAGTTCGAGGAACATTCCATTTTCAGCCTTGCATGAGAATTTTTCAGTCGTCCGAAAGGACCTGATCTGACAGTGTCAAGGACAAGTCCTCTGGAATTTTTCAGCAGGCCTTCAACCTGTATCGACTCTCCATTTCTGTCAACGACATTGAATGCAATAACCTGTTCCACACCAGCAATTAGGTTCCCACCTTCAGGGAGGAATCTTAAATCAAGATATTCATCTGAGAAAGGAATATTGAAGTTTTTAACCTGGAACCTTTCCTTTCTGTTATTGTAAAGAGAAATTTGCATTCTTGTGATAAAGTGGATAGAATCAGGGATGATGAACCTGATAAAAGAATCGCCATACATGTTGGTTTTGGACTCATCAATGTCGATCAGATAGTTTTTGTAAACGAAACTGCTTTTAAAATACTGCTGAGAAGAAGGATTCCCATTTGAATCAGTTATTTTCAGATCGGCTTCAAGGGTATCTCCCGGATGATAATTATCTTTATTTAACCTGACCTCGATATTCATTTTCTGGTTTTGAGGGGCATCGACTTTCAGATCGAGGTGGAAAGCATCTAGGGGGTCGAAGTTTTGCATCTGGCTGGTGAAGGCAGTGAGATGATAAATCCCGGGGTTAGCATCAATTGATAAGGCAAGCCAGCCCGGGGATGTGGCATTAGTGATCCTGAACCTGGAACTTTCCACTACCTGGTGCTGATCGTTAAAAAGGAGTGCATACATTGCTGTGCTTGAAGATTCGAAAGCTCCGGAGAATGTATTTCTGACGTATGATTGGAAATAAATTGTGTCTCCGGGCCTGTACTTATTTTTGTCAGTGTGGACAAACACCTGGTCCTCACAGGTAGTATTTTGCTCATGCTCCAGGTAATTATCGATCTTTGAGGCAAACCTGTCTGAAGAAGGCTGTTTCGAAGCGCTTGGATAAGGCAGGAAATCAAAAGGCAGCATATCTGCCACCCTGTCATTGGACATTGCTCCAAACCATGTAACAGAGTTAGGGTTATTATAATTACCATTTTGGAAAACTTTCAAAGTATCGGAGAAGGTCAGAGTGCTTTTGTACTCCTGCGATTGGAATCCAAAAATACCGGTTGAGAGCTCGGGATGGTTATCAGTATATGTTATCAGTAAGGGTGTTTTGTCATATAAAGGCAGGTACTGACTGTTAACTGGGGGTTTTAGATTATGAAAGTCAATCTCGTTGACAGGAGAAATAATATCCTTTACAGAATCGAATTTACATTCAAAGATTTTGAAGTTATCTGAGGAGACTGAATCAGAGTAGAGAGATCTCAGAAAATGCATTCTTGAGCCATAGTAATCAATCAGCCTGCTACGACTCCATTTTCTGACATTTCTGGCAGAACCCTTCATGGTTTTAAAATAACAGTATCCAGAGAACCTCAGTATACTGTTTCTGAGATTATAATTGAAATCTTTAAGATCGTACGTTATGGAATAACCTAGTGCTCTGTTTTCAATCTTAAGAGGCTTGACTGAGAATCCCCTTAAATAATTATTCTTAGGATCCCTGTAGAGATGTATATCTTCAGGATTGGATATTTTGCAATCTTTTGCATTTTCTTTTTCGCCGATGAACAATTTAAAGAAATCAATATAATCTTTCAGGCTGTATTTATTTTTTGATCTCACCGTGACTTCATTCAGTAAGATAGGGTTAAGAGAAAGCCTAATATTAATAATCTGCCTGTTGCCATTGGCAAAAACAATCACGGATTTGGTTTTGTAACCGATGAAAGAGGCAGTCAGTTCAAATTCACCCTGTTGAGGAATGGAAACTGAATAAGCTCCATTTTGATCGGTAAAAGTGCCGATAGTAGTTTTGGAGATATAAACTGCGGCGTTTGGGACAGGGATATTTATTGAATCGCTAACAACGCCTATAATCGTTGTCTATGCCTGGAGATCATATCTAAGCAAAACAAATAACACAATATAAGTTATCCAATTTCTCATAATAATGAATGGTACGTTGGCAAAGAAGTATGTGCTTAGCATCAGCGGGATAGTTGTAGGTACGAGCTGCCAAACTCTTGCTTGCGCGTTGGTTGTTTCGGTATTGTACTGTTGTACTAAAAACCTTACACATAACGGGAGTCTGTTTAATAAGCTTGACTGGATTTTTCTTATAGGCGAGATTTAGCTATCTCCAGCTGGTTTGATTGTCGTCCGAGTCCAGACTCTGCTTTTCATTGCCCTGTCCGAGTTATGAGCAGGTTTTATTTAAGGGCCTTCTCTTTTAGGTTTTCTAAGAGTTCTTTGGGATTCAAGATTGGAAGAGGAAATTCATATATTTTTTTGCCCATAGTATTTTTTATCATCATCCCTCGAGTTGTGCCAATAACTACACTTAAAAGAGAAAGCAGAAATTCATCCTTAACGTTGATTTTTTCGTTTTCTAATGTAACAACTTGATCGATGTTTTTAACATTGAAAACAATCTGATTTTCATATTTTAGAACTTCCTCATCTTTAAACAAATATTGCATTAAAGTTGAAATAGCAAACTCATCAGTGTCTTTAAAAATTTGAAAATTGAATCCAATCTCAATCTTAATATCTTTTTCAATGACCTCCTTTGAAAGATCATTTACTAGGTCTGTGCAAGAGAATGAAATCTCTCTGACTCTGGATAACTTGTATTGAACGTCCTTAACTTCGGTCATAGGTTAGGATAGATATGGCGTGGGCTTTTGGAACTTCTGTTTGATTTCAAGATCTTGAATATCCCCAACAAGAATGTCATGTCCCTGTATAATATGAGCATACTTTTTCTCAACAACTAATAGAATAGGTTGTTTCTCCTTAGATTTTTCTTTACTAATTACTTTAATGATTTGAAATCCCAAGATATCTTCGATTCGTATGAGAGTCTTGAGAGTAAAATTATGTGTACCCGACATCCATTTGCTTACTTCTGATTCCTTTTTATCAAGGAGATCAGCAAGGTCTTTCTGACTGATATTTTTCATTTTGAGAATCTCATGGATTCTGTCAACTATGTCAAATGATCTAGTCACAAAAACGTCGATTTCTTTCGGAATCGATCTTCTTCTTTCCTCAAATCTAGCGTTCTTTTTCATGATTAAATTTCGAATTCAAGTTTCCCAAGTAATTGTTTCCCTTTGATTTGGATTAATCCTTGTCTTTCTTTTGCAGTAATTAAACAATCAATTGACTGGAGTTGTTCGACTATATTATTAAGTTCAGGGTCTTTATTATACTCTTTCGTTTTCTTTATCCCGCCATTTCCGAGAATGAGAATTTCATCGGATAATCTAATTACATATAGCCTTAATTTACTGTTTTCAAGTGGGAGCGCGAATACATTATCCTTAAATTTCCCTTCGATTCTAAAATATCGTTCTAATGCCCCCCGGTTACCTATATTATCAAGCCATTTAATTATTATATTTACATCTCTGTCAAATTCGCAGCCTTCCGGAAATTTATCAAGAAACTTTTCAATTTCTGTGGTTTCGTTTTTAAACCGAATAGTGTAAATATTAACATTGGAATGTTCTTCAAAAAGTTCTATCTCTAGTCTTTTCTTCACTTATAAGTTAAGTTACAAATTTAAATACTTCCACTGAATCTCCAAATAATAATCGAACATAATAAAAATAAAATGACCTTTCATTCAATATATTTAATAATTATCAACATGTTACGCTCCAGTAAATGTTGAAGTCATTTCCATAAAAGTCGAGGTAAATTAATTTAAAAGTATATAAATTCGTCGAGATGTTAAGATTGAATCATGATGCGACTTGTTCATAACTCGTTTAAATAAGAATAAAAATCGATTTGACCTACTCCCAATTGTATGATTTAAAACCCATGGACTATCTGATATCATACTTTTCATAAAAATGTCTTCCCAAATCCCTTTCTATCTTATTCCTGTCTCATCACAGCACAGCCCCGTCAGTCAAGTTAAAAGGAGAAAGGAGAAAGGAGAAAGTAAAAAGTTGAAAAGTTGAAGAAGTTGAATTGTTGAAATGGTTACTTTCGCCTTTAGCCTTTTTACTTTTCCCTTTGCTTCAGATATGCTTTCGCCCCGTCAGTCACATAGGCTTATTTCAACAATATTGTATAACATACAGATATAAAGCCTATTGCCAATATTTCATATTTGATGCTCAATTTACATAAATTTGCGGGATTGGGAAGATTTCGAGGTTTTTTTTGCTATAGCTTAAACATTTCAACTAATAAAGTAATGTAGTTATTATATCTCAAGTTCCCTGTTGATGAGAAATGTGGGATTTTGTACTGTTAATAGCTAAAAGTTCTTTTTATCCGGTTCATAATTATATTAATTAAAGATTAATTTGCATCCAGTCAAGGTTACTGTGCAAATATTGTACAAAGCAAATTACCCCGACTGACCATGTTTTACACTGGGGCTTTGTGCTCTGAATCAGAAAAATCCTGCTATTCCCGACCACAATTGATAAAATCCAAAAAATACAAAAGCAATTACTGAGATGTATAATGATATTCGATTAATCCGTGGTCCTAAATTCCCGGCAGTAGCAAAAAGCACTATCATTACTATTGAATAAATAATCAATGAACTATAGAATCCTATCAACAGGGCTAGCCCATTTTTTGGATTCCCTCTCCAACCATTTAGTAACATAGGACCCATAACAAGACTCCATCCAAGGTAGGGATTAGGATTTAATAAGTTAACTAATACTGCTTTAAACAAGTTCCCATATTGGGAAATATTCTGTTTGTCGCTTTTATTTAGTTTGTGTCGTGCTTTGTATGCTTTAAAAGCGAGGAAAAGGAGAAATAATCCGCCAAAACATTGGAATATCCTTAATACGACAAGAGGAACATTTGTCAAGACAAACAGGACTAAAATGATAATTGGCAGATCACTAAACAGAGGTGCAAATACTAAAGGAAAAGTTTTTCGCCAACCATTTGTCAAACTCTGAGAAAAAAGAAAAGCCTGAAACGGTCCCGGTTGTACAACACATGCAAATGCATAACTTATACCGAAAATGAAGTAATTAATCATCGAGTGCTATGTTTTTTTGCTTGTACATAACGGGAGTTTGGCTAATAACCTACTCTGGATTTTTCATTTAAACCAGATTTAGCGATCCTCTGCTGATATGATTGCCTTGTGTGTCAGGTTAGAGCTTTTCATGGCATTATCCGTGGTAGCTGCAGGCTATTCTTAATCAATATTATCCTGTTCAGAGACATGTTTTTGAATGTACTTTTTTCGATTCCATATAAATTTAATTGTCAATGCTTTAGGTTTACAACTCTCGATACATTTGCCACATATTAAACATTCTGAATTTGTCACTAATCCGTTATTGCGTGTAACATAATCTCTAATGGGAATTCTTACTAAACAATCTATTTCGCATTTACCGCAAAGATTACATTTTTCAGAATCAACGACAGGTATTAATCTTGAAATTGAGGCCCCTGAGGCACATAAGGCACCCATAAAACATAAGTTACGACAAGTCCAACGGCGTTCTAATAATAATCCAAGTAAAACAGCACCTAATGTGTCATAAAGCCAAATGTGCTTATAATGTAGATTAAAATCCATATTCAAAAACCAAGGTTCAAATTTTATTCCTGAAATTGTTCCGGAATCCAAACGAATGAAGAAAAAGATAAATGCAGTTGTGAAGAATGCGCAAATGTTAAGGATTCTTATCCAAATTATGGGTTTTTCCCACTTAATCCGGAATAAAGAACGTTGGCTGGCAAAATCCTGAATTGTACCCATAAAGCAAATCCAGCCACAACCCAATCGTCCGAACAGTGGGGAAATTATAATTGCAACACTCCAAATGATTACAACCATTGTAATTGTTCCCCAATAAATAGAGTGCCATATAAATGCAAAGTTGAAAGCCCGAAACAGAGTCGGAGTCAATAAAAGAAATAGAATTCTTGTTATGAAATTGTAGGAGTAAAGTTTTTTCATTTGTTGAAGAGTTATAAAGGATTTTCAATTAATTCGTTGTTTTCAACCAAGAGTTAATAATGTAGTTTTTAAAGTCGAGATTAAAGGGTAGAAGTTTCCACGTCATGGTATAATTGTCTAAGGGGTGAGGCAAAAAACAAGGCACCAGTTCGTCTGCCCTCGCCGAAGGCGGGGTCGGCCGGCAGCCCTATTGACTTTGTCTCGGCAGCAGGAATAGTCCGGTTGTGACAAGATTTTATAAGAAGGTTAATGTTTACTCGCATAGATTTTTGGTACTGATTACAAAATTGTCCGGGCTGGCGAAGCCAATTAATAGCACCGACCGAGTCAGCGGTTTTTTATTTTAAATTTCTAAAGTCAAAATTAAATTTTACTATTAGAACTTATTCTAAACTAAGAGATTTATGAAATACTAATTTTTGCTACTTAATTGATCAGGAATTTGGTAAAAAGGTTAACTTTATTTACTCTCAAAACTTGTCCTTCCTACCAATGGGCTTCCAGGTTCAACAATACCTTCAACATCCACTTTAATAATGGCTTTGTTATCAGTATTAAAAAACGAAACGGTTGCATTACCATCAGAGTCAGTTACTACGTTAGGCTCCCAATGTATAGTGGTTCTGAGGTCAGGCTTATTATATTCAGGCTGTGGAACATTGTATTTGGGCGAATAAAAAGTACGTGCCTGATAATATCCATGAACCCGATGGTATATAGAATACAAAACAGGCAGTATGGGCCCATTATTTCCACGTTTTGTTAAAACACTAATCACCCCGAAGCTTCCCCTCATACCGTATAAAGCTAATTTTCCGGATTCTTTTATTATTTCAATTTTATCAATAGCAGAAACAGGTATAGCTTCTATTGTTTCATAACTTACTTCTCTATTATCGAGTAAAAATAAGGGCTGTCCTACCATCCCCCGAAACATAAAACTATAACCATGATTATGATCACCAGTAATATATAGTCCTGCTACCCGGCCTGCAAGAGTCTGAAAAGCATCTGAAAAACCCGCCATCTTATCTGTAATTGTATAAGAATAATCAGGTTCACCATACATACGAAAATGTCCGTCAGCATTTTCTTTTATGGGTCTTCTTGCACTAACCACAACCTCATTCAGTCCTATTGTATCAGTAATATGATACTTTTTATGGATGTTGTATTTTCTTACAGCTTCCTCTTTGTAGTCTGAAATTTCCAAATTACTGGGAATTTCATTTAAATTTTTAATCTCATTAACTTTAGTTTCAGACTTATGCATCAATTTATACGTGACCGGAGCAGTATCCCCAAAAATTGAGTCGAGCGAAATTAATCCCTCACCTATACCTTTTTTATCTGCTGCACAAACTACAATGTCTTTTTGGCCGGTGAAATTCAATCCTTCAAAATAGTATTTACCTGTACTATCCGTTTGTGTATATTTAAATGAAGACTGATTATCTTCAAACAGGCCCATTGATATCTTTGCATTGGCAATAGGTTTATCTGTCCATTTGCGCCTGAGCTTACCGGACACAGTAATTCCTGTTTCTGGTTGATACTCTGGGTTTGTGACTGTATAGGGAAGATAATTCCAGATAAAGTTACGCCAACCCTGAGTAAGCAACAGGTTGTCAAGTGCTTTATAATGATCCGGAATGGTTGTATCAAAATAATAATAGGGTTGCTCTATATAGCCCCTGATCTCGGATTCGAGTAATAGATATGAACAGATATCTGATTTTTGTTCAAAGCCGTTTAGCTGGTTGCCATCTACAACAGAAACTGAAAGGTTTGCGGAAACAGGTTTATCGGAAGTGTCTTTTACTGAGATTTGGAGGGATATTTCCTGCCTTGGGGCATAAACTTCGTTATCAGGAATAATGCTTATTCGGTAATTCTCCTTTTGGTGAACGTAATACATACGTTCGCAATATGTCTTACCGCTTGTATCCATTAATGTGATCAGGGCAATTCCTTCAGGAAACTCCTTTATTGGTAAGATAACCGGATTGTCAATCGTTCTTACTTTTGTTTTGGCAGTAATACGTAGTGAATTATGAGAAGTGCCAATGACCAAAATTTCATTGAGTGGAAACTGGTCAAGAGTTTCCTGATTTGTTTTAATAGTTACACGGAAATAATCCTTATTGATATCGGATACTTTTATAGAATACCCTGTTTCTAACGCATCGGGAAGTTCAACTTTGAAAGGAATTCCATTCCCTGCATATCCTGTTGCGAAATATTTTAAGCCTTTTTTGGGAAGAAAGAAAAAACTCCCCATACCGAGATGTGTACTTGAGAAGCTTGTTATCGTATCGCCAAGAGAAGAAAACACCTTACCCGTTACATTGCAACTATAGCCTGAGGAGTTAATTGCTTTGAAACCCAACAGAGTATAAACATTATCAATTAGCGGCCCTCCTTCCGGGAAAAATTGTACATCAACTTTTTTATTACTTTCTTCCTGCTGGGGTTGATTTAAAGCAGTTACCCCAATATGATTTTCAATAACAATTACCTTTTTAAAAAAGAAAATCTCGCCAAAGTTACGCATCCATCTGGTGAATGCTCGGATTTGATAATTCCCGGATGCTATAGAATCTTCCAGGTGCATATCGCCGGAACCCGTACCCTTATCCATTCTTAAAATTATTTGTTTAATTATTTTCGAATCAGGAGAGACTAGCTCTACATAAAGATTGTTACTGTTATCGGACAATTTGTTCGTTAAAGCATCCACCAGATATGCTTTAATCCAGATATCTTCTCCTGAAGAGTAATAAGGCCTGTCGAGATGTAAATAAACTTTTTCGAAAGTTATTTCAATATTTTTCTTATTTCTATCTGCTAATGGTACTTGGTTTTCAGTTTGCGGGTTGATGGTATATTCAGATGGCAGCATATCCCCAACACGCTTTGTTAACATTTCGCCTCCCCACTCTAATCCTAAATCAAAATTGCCATCTTTATCAAAACGAACTTTCGGAGTCAAAATATTAACATCACTTAAACCCGAGGAATATTTTATTTGCAGATTTTCAGGACACTTAAGATATTTTTTACATGTTTTTAGAGAATCTCCGAGATTACAGTCTTCTTCAAATACAATATCTTTGTAACTGAGGTATTTATTGGCAGAGTTTTTGATTATAAATCCGGCTGTTGTTAATTCATTTGCCCATAGTGCTCTGAAAAAGTGCATTCTCGATCCAAGAAAGGTATCTTTTCTTCTGTTTTCATATATCTGATTATCTGGGTTCCAATTTATCAAATCTTCGTTGAAAACAATATTCCCTATGATGGAGAAGGAATTGAGTTTCTTATAATATTCAAATTTATCCAGATAATAACTGACTTTATATCCCAGGGCCTTATTGTAAATGAGAATTGGCTTTGACGCAAATGCTTTTAGAGTATCCCGACAAGAGTCATAGTTAAATGTAATGTCGTTTTCATTAATAATTTCACAGTTCCGGGCGTTGTATGTCGTCCCAAGAAAGACATCTTTAAACTTGTTTAAATATGCTTTTCTTTTACTGGCCAGTGATTTAGAAGAAATGATAACTTCCTTCAATTCAAGTACTTTGGGTGTCAGATAAATTATTAATGGTTTAACCTTTGAATAATCTGTAAGAGTAATAGAGTAATATCCTACAGAGCTTATAGTTAATGGCATTGAATTATTTTTTGAGATGTCCAGCTCAAAATTTCCATTCAAATCTGAGAGAGTCCCAACAAATGTTCCGCTAAAATAGATTGTTGCTAAAACTGGGTTATTGGTTTTCCTTTCTAATACAATTCCTTTAATAACCTGACTATAAGCAACTATATTTAAATTAAAAAACAGTAATATGAAGATAGATTTAATCATTGATAAAGTGAAGCAAGTCGATGGTTTAGGTTCATCTTTTTTACGACTGAGTAAAATTGCCAGA
Organism: uncultured Bacteroidales bacterium; assembly: GCA_963838215.1. Taxonomy (GTDB): domain Bacteria; phylum Bacteroidota; class Bacteroidia; order Bacteroidales; family VadinHA17; genus LD21. The sequence continues at coordinate 45,011 of CAWIQG010000004.1, forward strand.
ACAATCAAAATAAAGTATTTTCTCATTTTAAATAGGTTGTTCGGTCAGTCCCTAATCCGATGGTTATTAAAAAAGCGTGGAACTGTAACTTACTGTAGGGTGGCTCTGGTAAGCCAGAACACAAATAAGAACAGCCCACGCCGAACGTGGGCATAAGTCTTATTTTTTGTGTCTTAATGAAATTTACCAGATTTCCCTACAAAAACAAGTTAACGCCTTTATTTTTATATATAAAAGAACATTTATTGATCAAATTTAGTGAATCTACCATTCTTTTCATAACTTGATACTAAATTTTAAATATTCAAGTATGAAAAATGAAGATAACGATTTAACCAATAATTCCGAAAATTAATTAAAATAATAATTAATCTTCATTAAATTTCAGATCATATATTTGAATGTCAGGGCATTTTCAAAACTATTTCAGGAACCAATTAAGTTCTAAGTCTATAATTGTAAGTTTGGGAAAATTACTGCTAATTCGTTTACATAATGATAAAAATCAATTGAACCTACTACCAGTTGTCAGAGATGATTTACCCTGAGGTTATTCGATATCGTACTTTTCTTAAATAGTCTTCCCAAATCCTCATCTTATTCCAGTATCATTACAGCAAAGCCCCGTCAGTCAAGTTAAAAGGAGAAAGGAGAAAGGAGAAAGGAGAAAGTAAAAAGTTGAAAAGTTGAAAAGTTGAAAAGTTGAAAAGTTGAAAAGTTGAAAAGTTGAAGAAATTGAAGAAGTTGAAGAAGTTGAATTGTTGAAATGGTTACTTTCGCCTTTAGCCTTTTTACTTTTTCATTTGCTTCAGATATGCTTTCGCCCCGTCAGTCACATAGGCTTATTTCAACAATATTGTATAACATACAGATATAAAGCCTATTGCCAACATTTCACATTTGACCCTCAATTTACATAAATTTGGAGAATCAGGAAGCAATATCTTATCTTTTGTTTTATCATCCTATAAAACTCCTTCATCTGCCATACGTGGTCAAGATGTTCGACTTTTCTACTTTTATATATACATATTGTGACAAATATTCAATTCTTTGGTTTATTTATATCTTTAATTAATTTAAACAAAAATCATAAAACTGTCTGTTTAAAACAACAATTTAAAACATGTGGATAAAAAAATAAAATAGTAACCATGCAGATATTCAATGATTTAAACAGTAAATATAAACAATTTGAAATTTAGTCGATTAATAATTAATTTTTATAGTAATTCTACAATTACTATTTTGTCAATCTTTTTAGAATAGTATTCTTATACATTTTGGCCATGAACTTGTCAGGTGCTCTTCTCTTCTTTTTAGCCGTATTATTTATCGGGCTATTACCTGCCCCTTTGCTTTACGTATTTTCAAATATATTACGGTTCATAGCATTTTGGATTATAGGTTACCGCAGGGATGTGGTTAAGAAAAACCTTGAGAGTTCGTTCCCGGGAATTCCAAATAATGAGCTAAAGCGGGTTACTCATCTTTTTTATAAAAATCTTGCTGATATTTTATTAGAAGGGATTTGGGCATTCACCATTTCACGAAAACAGGTATTAATTCGTTATCGGATAATTAACCCGGAAGTCATTATGAAGTTCTCAGGATCAGGGCAAAGTATTATAGGTGTGACCGGTCACTATGCAAATTGGGAATGGGGAAGTTTATCGGCTAGCCTGCAAAATGATTTTAATGTTATTGCCTTCTATAAACCTATGAATAACATTTATATAGATAAATTTGTCCGTTGGAGCCGCTCCCGGTTTGGAACAACCCTTGCAGCAATAAATGAAACCACATTAACCTTTGAAAAATGTAAGGATGTCAAAACCCTTTTTCTGATGGCTGCCGATCAGGGAATGCCAAAAAAGTTCAGTGATAGAGCTTACTGGATTCAGTTTCTTAACCACGATACTCCTTTCCTGCATGGGATGGAGAAACATGCACGTCTTAATAACCTCCCGGTAATTTATGTTGATATTCAACGGGTTCGACGAGGCTACTACACTCTCGAACTATCGGTGCTTACTACAAAACCACTTGAATTAGAAAAGGGAGCTCTTACTGAAATGTATGCCCGAAAACTAGAGTCGATTATCATTAAAAAGCCAGAAAACTGGCTTTGGTCGCATAACAGATTTAAGTTAACCCACCAGATGGAAAAACCAGTGGCTAAAACCAATAGTTGGCCGGAATAAATTGACCACCTGTACTATTTGTCTCGCTGCATTAAAACTCTTGCTTTGGGTTTTGAAGTGCCGCATGGTGTATAAGACGGAGCAAGAAACCCAAACATATTATTTCTCAATCTACTATTGGGTAAATAAATTATTAGTAATCACGAAGCAAAGTATAAAATCATGCCTGACATATATAATACCAGACCTTCTTTTTGTATAATGTAATTTCTTATTTCCACTACTCATATCTTAATGCCTCAATCGGATTTCTATTGGCGGTACTGTAATAGTTTACAGCAGCAATCAGTGCGACTAAGAGCAGGACTGAAAAGCTACAGATAACAAATATTCCCCAGTGAAGCGGTATTTTTACAGCAAAATTTTGCATCCATTTATTTACTGTAAACCATGCGCCAATCAAGCCTGCAAGAACAGAAGGAATGGCAATGTATTCCAACTCGAGAATAAAAACCCTCAATATATCCGGCAGAGTAGCGCCACTGATTTTTCGTATGGCCACTTCTTTCTTGTGTCTGTTGGCCTCATTTGTAGTATAACCCAACAAGCCAATAATTGAGATGAGTAAAATTACTACATTTCCAGCCATCAATGCGTTACGAAATCCCTTTTCAGCGCTGTACTTATTCCGAAGCTCATCTTCAAGGCTGTTGATAGTAGCATCTTTTTGCGGCATACCCAGATTAAAAACATCCGTAATCTTTTTTATCATACCATTTCTTGCCCCTTCATGAACTTTTATCAGAATTAAAAATGAAGCAGCAGGTCGCTCAATTTTCAATTGTTCAAATTTTTCTTCAGGCAGATAGAAAAACACCGAAGGTCGCGAATCCGGATTTGCCATAGAATTAATAATGAAATCAGGGAAGACACCGCATACAGTTGTAGAACCATGTTCACTAATCTCGATTTGTTTTCCAACAACTCCATCTGTCCAGCCGTTATTAAATTTCAATAGCTCTGCTCCTTTTTTACTGATTAGCACATCGTTAGTAGCAGCATCCCGGGGCGAAAAATTGTGCCCGACCGTTACCTGAATATTTAAAATTGAGAGGTAATTCCCATCAGCCTGGTAGAAATCAGCAACATTGAACAATTCTCTTTTTCTGTCTTGTGAATCCACATTATTTCCCGAAGCGCCATGCATTGGCAAATCAAAACCCAATCCTACCTTTTCCACTTCAGGCATCGCTCTTAATTCATTAAGTACGGTAGAAAGTTTGCTGCCTTCCATGCCGACGGTCGATCCATAATAAACTCCATTTGTCTGGTACCCGTGATCTGCGTTTTTCATCCTGCTGTATTGCATTGTTACAATAATCATCAGCGTAAGGATAAAAGATGCACCAATAAACTGAATGGCGAGCAATACCAATTTCCACTTGTTATTTTTCAGCTTGTAAGACCGAAAAACCGTTGCCACCGGGATGCGCGAAAAAAAACGTCCCGGCAGATAGCTGGTGATTATTACCAATACAACAACTATTGCCAGCAAGGGCCAGATGACATAAGGGTTTAGTACTGCACTGATACTATGTTGCAGTTGTGATTCAGCAACCGGTCTCAATGCCGCAATGATAAGAACAGCTCCAATAACTGAAATGAAGAACAACAGAAAGGTTTCAATAAATATCAATTGCTGCAAATTCTCAGTCTGGGCGCCGAAGGTTTTATATATAGCCGACGATTTTGCACGATTTACCAGTGTGCTAAGCGTCAGCAGAATATAATTCATAAGCGAAACAAAGAGTACTGCAATTGCGATAGTGCTAAGAATTATAATCATGTCCTTCACACTATCGGCATGTATTTTCCTGATTGGCAAAAACGAGTATTTTAAAACGAGGCCACCCTGCTCCTTTTCCAGTTTCGAAATGTCCTGGTGTAACTCCTGCATCTTCCGGACTGCAGGAGCAAGACTTTCAGGACTGACTCCCGGTGCCAGCTTTACGCATGAATAATACCGGTCGTTACCCAACCAATTAGCGGTTCCATCCAATGTAAACTGCTTTGTTGAAACCATCGAAATGAGTATATCGTATTTATAGTTTGTATTTTCAGGAAGATCTTTGAATACCCCGGCTATGGTTAGTTTTTTGTCAGGAAACCTCTTTAATGTAATCACCTTTCCTGTTACTTCTCCTCCGATTGCTCTGGCAATTTTATCCGAGATCATGCACGAATTAGGTGTTTTTAATATCTCTCTGGGATTTCCGCTGACCATCGGGCGAGGGAGAACATCAAAAAGATATTCATCGCTTAATGAGAATTCGGCTTCATAGCTGTTCAGATTCTCGGTATAAAATACATTTTTCCCGAGAGAGTTCAGCCTGCATGCCGCGTCAATACCGGGAACTTCAGCCTTTAGACCCGGTGCAATTGCACCACTGACTCTTGGATGGCTTACAAGCTTATCCACCGATTTATCCAGCTTAAAGTTTTCGTGAACAACATAAATCCGGCCGGCATCAGGATAAAAACTGTCGTAACTATAATTGTAAAATACTTCCGCTAAAAGCAATATGCCAAAAGCCAATCCGGTAGCTAAGGATATGATTCGGGTAATAGTATGCTCTCCCTTTCGGAATGAGTGGCGAAATGCTAATTTAAATGGATTCATGCAACAATTGGATTTTCATTTACAGTTAAATTAAAGACGAACAAATTATCATATTGCTGCATTTGAATTCAGAGCATATAATTTCTCACTTGATCTGGCGTGTACATGCAAAAGCCGGATGTGTTGACCATATTTGGCCGGTAAAATTACATTTCCCATCCTGTATTATATTGCAATTTTCAACATCAAAAGTTTTTATTCAACCAACTAACAATTTCTTTCCAACTTTCGACAGGGATCCAGGCATGCGTTGTATTTTTCATAATTAAAAATTCCTTTTTATTGCCAGGAACTGCATTATAGAACTCTTTCACTTTATCTACATCAAATAATTCATCTTTATCCCCAACACCCACCAATACAGGAATATCCAGGTTTCGCGGAAGTCTGAGTTGTTTTACATCCAGCATTGTCAGAAAACGAAGAGTATAACTAAAATTAAACAAAGGATCTTTCGAGCCAGTCATACCGTCTCTGTAATATTCTACAACCGGATAAGAAGGACGGAAAATTGAACTTGCAAGAATCCTGGTTTTTTGAAAAAATGTTGGCGGCTTTGTAAGACCTTTTTTGCCTTCATAAGCGCCTGAGAGTAAAATCAATCCTGAAATCTCATCCGGAATGGCATCAGCCGCACATATTGCAGAAGCCACTCCCAGGCTATGACCCAGAATAATCACTTTTGGATAACCAAGACTTTTAATATATTTTACCGACTCAGATAAATCAGCAATCCATCTTTCTTTATTTGGGCTATCTCCCCTGTTTCCGCCCGATAAGCCATGTCCTCTGTAATCCAAACCAAATGTCGTGTATCCACCTGCGGATATTGGTATACCGGCCATATTATAGGCTCCACTGTGTGCAGTAATGCCGGTAAAAATTAAAACGGCAATATCTTTTTTTAACGGTGAAATACTATCTGGATTCCATCTACGTAAAAAAAGAGTCTCCCCATCGGTTGTAGTAAACTGATGATGTGGTTCTTTAAAATCCTGCCTTCGACTTGCAGCTTCTACTGGCGAGATTCCCACGTGATATGTCTTTGATTTATTTGGAAGAAATGCCAATATCAATCCAAAAATAAAAATAGCTACAACTAAGGAAACAGCAGTGTACAGGATGTTTTTTATTATTTTTTTCATATCTGTGTTTTTAATTTATTTCTTATTTACGATAAGTGAAAATTTATTTGCTTATGAATCGGGGATTTTAAAATTTCCGTTATAGATAAAAGATCCAAAATACAATATTCCGGGCAGGTTTTCATATCTATCCTAATATATATGATTGAGTTCTTAAATTGCCTGGTAACATGTCACCGTTTTATAATGATACTATTCTATCTTTTTCCCAAAATGCAACAATCTTTATATGATAAGATACGTTTTTTTATATTTGTGAGCCTTAACTCCACCTAATGATGAAGCGATTATTCTCCCTGTTATTCATTTCTTCATGCTATCTGGGCTCATATGCCCAGACATTTACCAACAGCAACCTGCCAATTGTGATAATCAATCCCGATGACGGAGTTGTTATCGGGGACACGGATATTCTTGGAAATATGAAAGTTATTTACAGGGGGCCAGGACTGAGAAATTATGTTACTGATCTGGACTCTCTTCAATATTTAAACTACAATGGAAGGATAACTATAAAACTTCGCGGTTCAAGTACAGAGATCCTGCAAAAAAAACAATATAAGGTAAGCACCATACAGGCCGATAATATCACTAACAATAATGTGGCGCTTCTTGGTCTGCCTGCCGATAATGATTGGATATTTAATGCTATGGGGTTCGATCCTGCTCTTATCCGGGATTACCTGTGCTATAATTTATCAAGGCAGATAGGCGAATATGCTTCCAGGACAGTCTATTGCGAACTGATAGTCAATAATGCATTTAAAGGACTCTTTGTTCTGCAGGAAAAAATTAAACAGGGCAAGGATAGGGTTAATATCATGAAAATGGCTACCACTGATAATTATCTTCCCAATGTTTCAGGTGGCTATATCGTAAAAGCTGATCACAGCTCTGATCCGGTTATATGGACTATGCCAAGCTATGCCCACCAACAGGTAACCTATTATAACGAATATCCCAAAGCGGGAATAGCGACCACCCAGCAGAACAACTATATCGATAGTGTATTCCAGCATCTGGCAAGGACAGCAAATGAAGGTGACGCCTCACCGGAAACAGGATATCCTTCGATCATAGATATACCATCCTTTGTGGATTACATGATAATCAGTGAATTATCTTCCAATGCCGATTCTTACCAGTACAGCACATATTTCCATAAGGACAGGAACGGGAAGCTAAGAGCAGGGCCGGTTTGGGATAATGATCTTACTTTCGGAAATGATCTTTTCTTCTGGGGACTTGATAGGAGCCATACCGATGTCTGGCAGTTTGGAAACGGAGATAACGAGGGATCTGAATTCTGGGGCGATTTATTTAAAAGTGAAGAGTTCAGATGCTGCCTTTATCAAAGATGGATGGCACTTACCCAGCCCGGGGCTCCGCTTAATTATTCATCTATTTCAAGTTTTATAGACCAGACAGTTGCCTGGATCAGTGAAGCGGTAGCAAGGAACAGAGTCTTGTGGAGTACAGTCGATGTGCAGTATAATACAGATATTACGGATGATTACGGTACTGATATAGCCAAAATCAAGTCTTTTATACAGACACGTATAACCTGGATTACCAACAATTTACAGTCGTCTACATCTGGCTGTCCGGATAGGACAATGCCGCCACTCGTCATAACCAAGATTAATTATAATCCGCTTCCCACGGGAAGGGTATTAAATAGCAAAGACCTTGAATTCATTGAAATAATCAATAACGGATCAGAAACCGTAAATCTGACCGGTGATTATTTCATGGGAACAGGTTTTGTTTACCAGTTTCCTGCATATTCCACGATTTTTTCAGATTCAAGGCAGATAATTGCCAGCAATGAATATGCCTTTAATCTGACGTATGGATTTCCTGCTTCAGGTCAGTTTACCAGAAATCTTTCGGATATAGGCCAGGCACTTGTTCTTGCTGATAGTTATGGAGATACAATTGATTATGTTAATTATTCCAGCTTACCTCCATGGCCCGATGCAAATGGGAACGGAAAATATCTCCAGCTGACTGATCCCAATAAGGATAACAATGATCCGGCAAACTGGATTGCAACAAGCGACATTATCCTTTCTATCGTACAACCTGCTTCGGATGGGAATCTTGATATTTATCCCAATCCGGCAAAAGATTTGGTTCATATTAAGATGCCAAACTCCGTACAGGCTATTCAACTGTATAATAACGAAGGAAAGCTTCTTTTATCAGTCAAACCCGGCAACTATGAATATGAATATGAACTTAATCTTACCTCTTTTTCTGCTGGCATTTATTATATCAGGGTGATATCCGCCAATGACTCTCTGGTCAGAAAACTGATAATACAGTAATTTTCACTGAATTCCCTGAAGTACTGATTATTAGTCAGTTTGATATAGCTATTAAAATCCAGGAATCAAAAAATGAAATCATAAAGAATCAAATTAATTATATACAGATGAAAAGAAATATCCTCTTACTTTTTTTGACACTCTGCACACTGACTTTTGTAGAATGTACACAAAAAACTGACAAAAGAAGCACCATCTCCCTTAATGGAATATGGCAGATAACTGATGGCAGGAAAGATGTTATACCATCAAAATTTGACCGGACCATTTTCGTGCCGGGGTTGATTACCCAGACACAACCCGCATTTGTTAACGCGGCTCCCGCTGTAGCTGACAGGGTAGCAATTGATAAAAACCTGGATTTATTTTATCATCAACAGGATAGCCTTCGTGAGACTTATTGGTATCATCGCACTTTCAAAATAATGCAAAAAATTCCTGAAATAGCTCTTTTAAAAGTCGGGAAAGCGATGTTTGGGACAAGAGTCTATCTGAACGGAACTTACATCGGAGAGCATCTGCCTTGTTTTACACCCGGCTATTTCGACCTGAAGAAAGCAATCCATAAAGGGGAGAATGACCTGATAATTGCAGTGGGTTCATGCAGGAACTCCTTACCGCAGGATATGCCAGATGGTTTTGATTATGAAAAAAAACATTACATCTCAGGTATCTTTGATAACATCGACCTTATCTTAAGCGGGACACCTTATATCCGGAATTTACAGGTGGCACCTGACATTAAGAAAAAATCAGCCCGGATTCAAGCCATCATTTACAACCCCGGAGCATCAGCTTCATCAAAAGTTTCCTTTGTAATCAAAGAAGCAAAAACCGGAATAATTGAAGGAGAATTCATAATTGATAAATTTTTATTGAATGCCAATAGTGATAAGATAATTGATATTGAAATACCAATCAGGAATTGTACGTTATGGTCACCCGAAGCTCCATTCTTATATACATTGGAAGTGAGCACCAATGGTGATAATTACAAAACACGTTTTGGAATGCGTGAACTTCGTTTTGATTCCGTAACACATCAGGCAATGTTGAATGGAAAGCCATATTTTTTAAGAGGCACAAATATTACGTTATATCGTTTTTTTGAAGATCCGTTATGCGGAAATCTGCCGTGGAACTACGACTGGGTGCGAAGAATGCATCAGAAGTTCAAAACAGATATGTACTGGAATTCTTACAGGAATTGTATTGGTTTTCCTCCGGAAGAGTGGTACAATATTGCTGATGAAGAAGGGTTTATGATTCAGGATGAATTTCCAATCTGGTATGGCGGTACAAACTGGAACAAATGGATAAAAAACCTGAACAGTGATGAACTGACCAGTGAATTCAGAGAGTGGATGCAGGAGCGTTGGAACCATCCATCCGTCATCATCTGGGATGCAAGTAACGAAACTCAATTGTCTATGCCTTCTATTGATACTGCAATAGCCAGAGTCAGGTCTCTCGACTTATCCGGTAGAAGCTGGGATAACAGTTATAGCACTTTCCGATCAGGGAGCGATATATTTGAGTCGCATCCTTATCATTTTTATGATGCCGGTTTTAAATTAAAAGATATTGCCAAAGCAAGTATAATTCCTGAAGGTAACGCCATGAAAAATCCGGGCGCCTACCCTGTAATAATTAATGAATATGGATGGCTATGGCTAAACCGCGATGGAAGTCCTACTACACTGACCAGACAACTTTATGAAAACCTGGCAGGTAAAAACGCAACTGCACAAGATCGTTGGATCATTTATGCTCAGTACATGGCTGCCGAAACTGAATTCTGGCGTTGCCACAGAAAAGCTGCCGGTGTATTTCTTTTTACAGGACTTGGCTACGACAGACCCGATGGTCAGACATGCGACAATTGGATTGATCTGAAGAACCTGAAGTGGGACCCTCAGTTTTATAATTATCTAAGGAACGCATTCTCTCCTATTGGTTTAATGATTGATTTCTGGGACGATACGATTAAAATAGGGATCCATCAGGATATTCCAATTATTGCAATAAATGACCTTGATAAAGACTGGAGGGGAAAAATCAGGTTAAGGATATTGAAAGACGAAACAGTTGTTCAGGAAAAAACAGAAGAAATATTCATCGCTGCTTATAGTCAGAATAAACTTTCTTTTACAATTGATACGGATCTTAAAAAAGGAAAATATACTATTGAAACATCGCTTCTTGATACGCCTTTTGGCACTGTTAAAAGCATCAGGCATTTTAATATGTAAGTACCGGCAGTTCGGTCTGATTTTATGCTGGATGTTAAAAACCAAGAAATTTTAGGCTATTAGAAAACAAAACAATAAATTAGATGTATCGAATAGCAGTAGGAAGAAGTAGTTTTCAGAGATACTCTTATTTTTCTTTGGAGAATATTTTTTTTAGCATGAGTACTTTAATACTCTAAAAACCTGTGATGCAAATAAATAAAACATAAAATTATGAATGACGAGACACAATTATCTGGTTCTCCTATTCCGGGCAGAGTAAAGTCGATAGATTTTTTTCGCGGATTTACTATGTTCCTTTTAGCCGGTGAGGCCACTCAGATTTATGAACATTTCAATAAATTCAACAACGGTTTCATGCACTTTCTGGGTACTCAGTTCAGTCACCACGAATGGCACGGATTACATTTCTGGGATCTGATACAACCCTTTTTTATGTTTATTGTGGGAGTTGCTATACCTTTTGCTGTAGCTAACAGGTTAAAAAAGGGGGATAGTGAAAGGAAAATAACTTTTCATGCTTTCAGACGTTCATTTTTATTGTTGTTTTTCGGATGGGCCTTATATTTTACTGCAGCCGGAAAGCTGGTTTTCCAGTTCCAGAATGTTCTCGCCCAACTTTCGGTTACCTATCTGGTAGCTTTTCTGATAATGAAAAAAAGCTTCAGATTTCAATTGATCTTCACACTAATAATTCTCTTATTCATCGATCTTGCGTATCGTTTTTTCCCGGTGGAAGGTTTTGATCATCCGTGGATAAATTTCGAAAATCTTGGGGCCTGGGTCAATAATAAGATAGAAGGCGTTGATAAGGCAAGTACCTGGGCAACTTTAAATTTTGTTTCGACAACAGCTCACACGGTCTGGGGTGTGCTTTGTGGTAAGCTACTGATGAGTGATAAATCAGTGAGTAAGAAGATTCAAATATTACTTATTGCGGGCATATCGGCTTTAATTATAGGATATTCGCTCGATTTATTAAATGTTACCCCTATTATTAAAAAGATCGCTACATCCTCATTTGTTTTTGCAAGCGGAGGATGGGCCATACTGGCACTTTGCTTCAGTTACTGGCTGATTGATATAAAAAATTTATTCATTAAAGGATCCAAAATGTTTATAATAGTCGGCATGAACAGTATTTTTATTTACCTGTTTTTCAGTATTGGTGGTGCCGGTCTGATAAGCACAATTATAGCTCCGTTCAGCAGATTATTATTTTCATGGGGAGGGTACCTGACTGTAGAAATAATCACCAGTCTTGCTGTATGGGCCGCCTTATGGTATCTCTGTTACTGGCTCTATAAAAACAAATTATTTATTAAAATTTAAGAAATCGTTACATTACATTAGGGATTGAAACGGCCTGAAGGATGCAGTATTTTTACATATTCAGTATAGTAACTTTCAAGCTTCTTGGAAATTTCATCGGCCAGTTCGGTCTTCCCTCCATCTTTACATGCATTTGCAGCCTGTGAAGTATATTGAATAGCAGACTGAACTTCATATTCTGCTGATGAAAGGATATCAGGTTTTTGCTTCAGGTAATAATCAAGTTTCTCAAAATAATAGTTACTGAGATTACGTGTAAGCTCGGTAGCCTTATCAATAGCTCCGGCAGCAACATAAGCCTCAACTATACTGGGAACATACATGTCATACGACAATTTTTCTACAGGGAAGGTTTCCATACAATAATCAAGAACCTTTATTGCCTTCTCATTCTTTCCTTCTGATGCCAGAGTGCTTGCGAGTCTTGCATAATTATATCTTGCCTTAACAACTAACAGGGTCCTCTTATGATTATAGTCAATGTCAACCCCTTTCTCTTTTGCTCCGCCCCAGGCAAACTTATTCATCAGATTATTATAAAGTATGTCGGTATCGATCCGGCCATATTTTATCCAGCTTTTATTTTCAGACTTTATAGGTACCAACCTGTATGCCAATCCTTCGAGCTGGAAATATTCTTCAAGCCCGAGAGCATCATTATGATAGCCCGTAACAAAATATATTGGCCGTTTCCAGTCATTATGGGCCAGTATATCAAGAACTATCAGCGAGCTCTTCAATATTGAACTGCCTTTAAGCTTTATGTCGATAAATGGAACTATCTTATCTGCATCTTCAGGTTTAACTGTTCCAGAAGCAATTACTTTTGCAGCATCAACCGGGATTCTTATAGTTCGTGAAGGAATATTGTCCAGTTCCTCAGTTGCTGAAATTTGAACTTTAGTTGCCCTATTTTCGCTTTTTACCCATTCAATTATTGTTGAAATATCTACTGGATCCTTGCTTTTTTCTACAATAAAAACCTGATTATTTACACCATCAAAGTACTTTCTACCAGGCAGAGATATTGGTACAGGATCAGAATCATAAGATTTAAGTTTCATCTGGTCAATATACCAGTCAGTATTCAAAAGCATCAGGTTACATACCCTCACATCGGTTCTTTTCCCTTCGACCTCCTGTGCATACCACAATGGAAAAGTGTCGTTATCTCCATTAGTGAATAGTATAGCATCAGGTGCACATGAATTAAGATAATTGAAAGCGACATCTCTGGCAAGATATCGGCCGGAACGGTCATGATCATCCCAGTTCTGCGAACCCATAATCAAAGGCACAGCAAGAAAACAAATAACTCCCGCAGCAGGTGCTGCAATATTTTCTTTAACCAGCCTTGTAAGTCCCTCAAACACGGCAAGAACCCCAATGCCTATCCACATTGAGAAAAAGTAAAACGAACCTGCATAAGCATAATCCCTTTCCCTGGGCTGATTCGGATACTGATTCAGGTATAAAATGATTGCCAGTCCTGTCATAAAAAACAACAACAGGATAACCCACCAGTTTTTATTGTCGCGGTTATAATGATACAACATTCCTATTATTCCCAGTAAAAGCGGAAGGAGGAAATATACATTTCGTGAAGGATCGTTTTTCAAATCTGCCGGCATATTAGATGAACCTATCCTGGGTTCATCAAGGAAGTTTATACCGGTTATCCAGTTCCCATTCACGGATCCGCCGGTTCCCTGGGTGTCATTCTGCCGTCCTGAAAAATTCCACATGAAGTACCTGAAATACATATAATCGATCTGATATGAAAACATGAATCGTAGATTCTCGATGAATGTAGGTTTACGGATGATCTTTTTCTGATCTGACTGGTCAGTCACCTGAACCGGAATCCCTTTCATTTTTGACCATGCTTTATATTCATCAGCATGATCGCTCTGATCGCTCCACATTCTCGGGAATAATGTAATGAACCTCGGATCGTACTCTCTCACAAGATCGTGGCTGGTTATCTCGTATTTACCATTCACATCACTATAATGAGGCTTCCCATCCTTATAGCCAACCGCAGGTGCATTAAAATATGGACCCCTGAATAATGGTCTCTCTCCGTATTGTTCACGATTCAGAAAATACAACAGATTAAACGGGTTAGAAGGGTTATTTTCATTCAGAGGGGGACCTGCCGAAGCTCTGATCACCACAATTGCATTTGAAGAAAATCCTATTAGTATTACTACAATAATTGTAAGCGCCGAATTTAAAACAACCCTGTTTTTGTCGGAAATATACCATACAGAACCGGCTAAAACTACTAACATTAACAGGTTGAACACTACCGATTCCGACAGCACCCATATCCCGCTAAGGAATAGTGCTCCAAAAGAGAATAAAGCAGTCTTTCTGGTGCTTGAAGAGTTGAGCGTTGATCTTATTGCAAGAACAAAAAATATTATTACCAGGGCCATGTGAAACAATAATCCACTGTCAACAGGAAGGTTCAGGGAATTTACAAAGAACAGATCAAATTTTGAAGAAATTGTGACTATTCCTGGTCTGATTCCGTACATTAAAAGTGCCAGTACACCTACCGAGGTTATCATAGCTATAATAAAACCTTTCCAGGAAAACTCAAATTTTCTGAAATAATAAACAAGCCCTATTGCAGGTATTGTCAGCAGGTTTAGAAGATGAACTTCAATTGATAATCCAATAAGAAACGCTATCAGGATAAGCCATCTGTCAGCATATTTTTGATCAGCAACTTCCTCCCATTTGAGAATTGCCCAGAAGGCCAGAGCCGTAAAGAAAGCAGAAGAGGCAAAGACTATAGCTTCAACTGCAGAAAACCAGAAAGAATCCGAAAAACAAAATGCAACTGCTCCGACAACACCTGAAGCCATAACTGCAATAATTCTGGCCAGAGTATTCTGATCCTCATTTTTGATCAGAATCTTTTTTGCAAGATGTGTAATACTCCAGAAAAGAAACAGAATTGCAAACGCACTCGCCAGTGCTGACATGGAATTTATCATAGCAGCCACTTTCGAAACATTTCCGCCTGCAAGCATTGTAAAAAACCTGGCCATAATCATGAAGACGGGGTTTCCGGGAGGATGGCCCACTTCAAGCTTAAATGCAGATGCAATAAATTCACTACAGTCCCACAAACTCGTAGTTGGTTCAATTGTTGATAAATAAGTAAAGGCGGCAATTGCAAATACAACCCACCCTGTCAGATTGTTAATCAGTTTGTATTTTTTCACTCGAATTTATGTTTAATAATAATGTTCTGTCCGGCAATTTGATAAAAGCACGAAATTAGTGAATTTTTATTACAGAATAGAATAATGAATTATTACCTTTCATCCGTAAGTAAAAATAACTTATTCAACATATGCTTACACAAAGTGTGAAAATATTTCATCAGCAAGATTATTGGAAAAGAATAATTTTAAGGTATATCAACATAATGATAATTCAGTAATTTTAAGATTGGAATTAAAATAATACGATCATATATTAACTTCAATTTCCAGGAATGAAAAACAAATTTTATTTAATAATAATTTCTCTTCTGATTTTCGTAACGAGCTCATTAGCTCAAACCGGTACATTTAATGACTCAAGAGACGGTAAAACTTATAAAACGGTCCAGACCGGCGTACAAATATGGATGGCCGAAAACCTGGCGTACAAAGCCGATAAAGGCTGCTGGGAATATGACAACGATAAAGACAAAGCGACTTACGGGTGTCAGTACAGCTGGGAAACTGCAAAAAAAGTTTGTCCCACAGGTTGGCATTTACCTTCTAATG
This sequence comes from uncultured Bacteroidales bacterium, assembly GCA_963838215.1. Classification (GTDB taxonomy): domain Bacteria; phylum Bacteroidota; class Bacteroidia; order Bacteroidales; family VadinHA17; genus LD21. Next base: position 60,685 of record CAWIQG010000004.1, read on the forward strand.
ATGAATTTACAAGACTTGCTGATTTCCTTGGTGGCGACAGTATTGCAGGTGGAAAACTAAAAGCGGAGGGTTTGACATTCTGGGAAGAACCTAATACCGGGGCGACAAACGAAAGCGGAATTACAGCTCTGCCAGGCGGCTACAGGGATAATAATGGTGAAACAATATTGAACATTGGTAAAAACTGTATCTGGTGGAGTTCTACTGAGTACAATCAATATAGTGCCTGTAACCTGATATTAGGCGCAGCTTACAAACGTGCTGTCAGAGGCAAAGCTTCCAAGGCCTACGGTTTCCAGTTGCGTTGTATAAAGGATTGAAATATTACTTAAAATTTGCAATATATTCTTCCTATTTATCTTGATTCAAAAGGCATTTTGGCTCTACCTTATTGTTCCCGTCAATTCTGATGTATGGCACTTCCCCACTCAAATCTTCTTTTGCTATGGTAGCTCTTACAGTTTTTTCTTCTCCCGGGAACAGTGTAATAAAATTAGAATCCCAAAAAGCCGGTAATACTTCTTCTCCCTTTTCGCCTTTAGTTATAACAAGCCTGTTGAAAAAAGAGAGCTTACCAGTCTGGTTACTCAGTTTTACCGTAATCTGGTATTCTTTCCCTTTTTCTTCATTATTGGCAGATATCTTCAATTTAACCGGTTCAAGTTTGCCCAGGAACGAAAAGTCAGGCTGTTTCCCCGGAGACAACCAGTAAATGTTTTCCGACAACAGACATCCGTCATTTCTTTTCAATTCCAGTTTGACAAAGTAAGTGGGCGTAAGTTTCAGCCCCTGATGTATTGAAAAGAGTTCCCGGTACATGTCAGCTCCGATGTTGATTGTATCGGTCCTGAACCATATTGTCTTCAAACTGGAATCCACTATGCTGACAATTACTATCAGACTATCCAGGTTTTTATGTCGGGTGTTGATTACGGAGACAACTGAACTGTTTGCATTCATCTGGATGTGAACCGGCTCCATAGCCTTCTGTGAAAAATAATAAGATGCATTCTGACAGAGATACCAGTCATATAACTGCCATAAAACCGAAGGCCAGCAGTCATTAAGCTTCCAGAGCATAACGCCGCTGGTAATTTTCCACATACGATGGTTTGCAGCTTCAAACATAGCACGGTAGCTATTAGCATTTACAAACTGGGCCTTTTTTGCGTAATCCTCAACGCTTACCGGACGCCCGTACAACGTCCGGATGGCATTGTCATAAGCCCTGAAAGCATAGTTATTATCATCCCAGGCGCCGTGTTCCGCCCAGGTACTGTCCAATGGGAAAAAAGCATTTTTTGTATCCTTGCTAAATCGTGGAATGAATTTTTTCAGACTGCTGTAAACAGGAACTGAAGCGACACCAAGTTCATTCCTGAAAGCTTGTTTTTCCACTTCAAGGATTTTATCAAAATAAAAATGCTCCGGGTTCCAGTTGTAATCAGGATCTCCATCATCGGTAGTACCGAGCGGAAGGTCGGCTTTTATATATGGAGTATATTTATCGATATCCCAGCTTGTGCTCGATGCTGCGAGAAAAGTCCTGGTGCCGTCAAGGTCAAATACATATTTCCTCAGAGGTTTATAAATATCCCCGGCTACTGTCACTTCGTTGGCTGCACACCAGATAACCAGTGAGGGATGATTTCTGTATCTTTTGATAATATCCTGAGCTTCTCTTAAGGCAAGTGCGTGGTCGGAAGGATTATTTTCAGTGACACTGTCACCCGGGAACATTCTGTAACACTGGTAAAAAGTTTCCCAGCACATAATTCCGTATTTGTCGTAAGAATCCAGTATAATATCCGGAGGAGAAGGGGCATCTTCGCTGGCAACCATATTCACATTCGCTTCAGCCAGTAAACGTGCCTCATCATAAACTCTCTTTTCGCTTACATTCAATAAGGCGTCGGGCTGTAACCATCCGCCTTTGCAGAACACTCTCTGACCATTTATATAAAACACTCTGCCCCAGTCATTACCTTTTTTCTTTAACTCACTTGTCACCTTACGTATGCCAAATGTTATGTTTTTCTTATCCGAAGTTTTTCCATCAATACTGAAAGTCAGCTCCATGTTGTGCAGGTATTGTTTGCCGTAACCATTCGGCCACCACAGGTAAGGGTTGTGTATTGATAATGAAGTGAATTCCGAAGAATTAAGCACTACATCTGTTGCACGATCAGCAGTAAGCTTTACTTTCTTAATGATAATAATATCCGGCATACTCCCCCCCAGATATTTGGTATATGTCGGGAATTTCAGGTTATTGATAAGGCTGATTTTAACTGTCAATACCCCGTTTATTTCCTCTTTGCTGTTGTTTTTCAACTCAGTTATAATTTTTATATCTGCACGGGTAGTATCAGGTAAAGGAAGATCGGTGATGATATAAGGGTTTTCGATCGAAGCAGGACCTGTTGCAGTAATATACACATCCTGGTATATCCCCATATTCCTGTCCCTTACTACAGGAGCACAATCCCATCCTCCGGAAAATTTAAGCGTTTCATCTTTAAAAATATCAATAGCATGGCCGCGGGTCTTTCCAAATACTTCAAATTGTACACCTGGTAAAGGCAGCCCGGGATGATCAACCTGGTGAATTTTTACAGCCAGGTAATTCATTTGATTTACAAGTACATACTGTGTAATATCATATCTGAAACGCAGGAACATTCCCACCATCTCCAGATGGTCCGCAATCTCATGCCCATTCAACCAAACATCAGCGCGATAATTGATTCCGTCGAAATTCAGCCAGAGTTCTTTTCCTTTAAAATTGTCGGGTAATTTAAATTCCTTTCTGAACCAGTAAGGATCTTTCCACGGGTTGGTACTGCCATCGATATAACTGTATTTTGCCAGGTCATACTTCCGGTTAAATTCATCTGAAACATCAGGAATTTTATAGTTGTTCAGTCCAATCCAGGGATCCTGATATACACTATCTTTTATCAGGGCGTTCAAAACAGTAGTTGGTACTTTAGCCCGATACCACCCTTTCGGGTTGAATTTATCTGTGGAAATTATTTCACCATCTTCCTTTACCTGAATTGAAGATTTGATTATCCAGTCTCCGGAAAGCAAAATTTTCATTTCACCACTCTTTTCTTCATGGGAACAAAAAGTAAACACTGATGCAGATATGAACAATAAAAAACATTTCAAAATAGATTTCATGATAGTCGTTTCTTTTGGATCTAATTTTTGTTTACATCCTGGATTACCAAAGCAGCAGCACCTATAAATCCGGCGTTGTCGCCCATCTCTGCTTTAACAACCTGTGTTTTCCCGGCAGGCACCGGGCAGATATGCTTTCGTAAATATTTATCCATTGAATCGTAAAAAAGGTCGATTGAGTTGGCAATGGACCCGCCAAGGATCACAATACCCGGGTCGGTCAGGTTGATACCCCATGATATAGCTATTGCCAGAGTAGCTCCAAATATTTTCCATGTTTCTACAGCATCTGCATCACCGTTTTGTGCAAGGAGAGAGATTTCTTTAGCAGTTTTCCACTGGTTTGCCAGTCGGTGATAGGTTGCCCTTACACCTGTTCCTGATACAAAATCCTCGATAGTGCCATCTTCGCAAGGCGACGGCCATACTTCTCCAGCCATGCCATTTGCGCCTGAGAGAAGCTTTTTATCAATAACTAAAGCACACCCCAGTCCCGTACCTAGAGTAAATCCAAGTGTTGTTCTGTAATTCTTCCCTGCTCCCCAGATACTTTCACCCAGCACAAGTGCATTGGCATCGTTATCCATGATTACCGGAATCCGGAATTTTTCCTGAACCTTCTCGCGCAACGGGTAAAAATGCATTGTCGGGAGCTGCGGACATTCAAGGATAGTACCATTTTCAATGTCCAGAGGACCTGTCACACCCATACCAATGCCAATAATTTCTGCATTATTCAACCCTGAATTCTCAATAACTGATTCAATAGTGCCGGTCATCCTTGTGAATATTTTTTCACAATCATCTTCAGATCCTGTGGCGACTGTAACAGGCTCACAAAGAACCTTACCATCAGGATTGACGATCCCTGTTCTTATTTTTGTTCCTCCAAAATCGACACCAATTATTACACTCTTAACTGATGATTTCATATTTAAATCTATACGTTATAATGAACTTTCAAATCGTACAGCAATTAAAGTTTTAAATAACAACCAAAAACGTTTATTTAAGTCAAATTCAATTTCCCTTTCCCCCATACTGAAATGGCAAATACATATAAGAAAGCAACAAAATTGACCATCATGGCAGCACGCATTCCGAATGTATCCCCGATTGCTCCTACAAGAAAACCAACTACAGCTCCACCTACAATAGCCGTGCAAAGGATTCCTGAAATTGCACCATGATATTTGTCAAAGCTCTGGATTGCAGCACTGAAGATTGACGTAAAAGAAGAGCATGTAAAATAACCTGTAAGCACAAAAGCAATAAGAGAGATTTTTGCCGGGGAGAAAATTGCAATAAGAACGGATATGCAAGTCCCGGCGCTATGGAAAATAAAAATTGACCGGGGTTGGATCACTTTCATCAGTTGACCTGTTATAAGCCGGCCAATTGCCTGGAACAGCCAGAACAACCCTACAACCAAAGCCGATGCCGAAGGAAATGCTAAATACATAAAAGTCCCCTTGTCCCATAAGGAAACACTATTTCCCAAACTATGGACCTTTTCCATAAAGACAACTATATACGAGGATGTACCGACTTCGGCCCCCACATAAAAAAATATCGCAAGTGTATATGCAATTATTATAGGTTCTTTTAATAAAGAGCCAATTGCAGCCACACTGATTTTTTCTTCTTCAAGAAGCTTTACTTTTGGAATTCTGGCAGCTAACAGCAAAAGAAGAAGCATCAAACTGATCAGGCTGAAAATCAGATAAACCAGGCTCCAGGGAAGTCCCTTTGCCTGGATAAAAGGCACCAACAATGGACTGAAAGCATATCCGAGTGCCCCTACCCCGATTATTATTGTCAGGTTTGCAGTATAACGTGCAGCAGTATCCAATTCCCTTATAAAAGGGTTTCCTGCAGTCTGAATTGCAGTGACACCTATACCTGCCAGGAAAATCATTGCGATAACCAAAATGTAATTATTGCTCAGGTACAGTAATAAACACCCAAGAGTCATCAGTACCATTCCTGATATTAATACTGCTTTTGCACCTATCCGGTCCATCTGAACACCGAAAGGCACGGAGAACAATCCGTAAGATAAATAAAAGGCAAATGGAAGGAGCGCTGCTACTTGCAACGGGACATTATACTGTATCTGAAATTTATCAATAATAACTCCTATGACTGATGTAACCAACCCAAATGCCACATAAATAGCAATGATGATGATAAACAAAAAACGATGGCTCCTTTCCTTATTCATATCTGTCATTATTCTGTTATAGTAACTTTTGCTCCCATAATAAAATTACCTGGTTCATTGCCTTCATCTGTTGCCCATTGGTTAACAATAAATTGAAGTGGAACTATTGCCGGGATAGGGAAAAGGTATTCATCCTGACAAGGGATACGTACCGGGTAAATATCCGGGTTATTGAAACCGGCAGGACTATTAGTAATCAACACCACTCTTCCCCCGAATTTTGTAATATCTTCAGCAAGTTTGATCCCTTGCTTATAAGTATTACCAAGGGGTGCAAGAATAATGGCCCTGAATCCTTTTTTTGACATTTCCATCGGCCCGTGCCTGAATTCTCCGCCATAAATCCCTGCTGCCGGATTCCTGGCAGCTTCCATGAACATCAATGCACCCTGCAACACTGAAGAATAAGCCGGTCCTCTTCCTATTATCTGTACAAAAGGTGGATGGCCCAAAAAATCCATAGAAGGAGCCAGCCATTCTTCCCTGTTATTTATCAGGGTCCTTACTGCGTCAATAGCAGAATTCAGCACTGGTACTGAATCAGGATTCCACTTTTTGGCAAGTACCTTTGAAAAAATGGTTAAAACCAACAAGGTTGAAACATAAGTCTTGGTGGAAGTCATTTCTTCAGTGCCCGCCCTGCATAAAAGGGTAATCGCAGACTTTTTAACAAGTGTACTGTTCTCCACGTTACTGATTCCGAAACATGTTACACCAGCAGGTAATTTTTCCAATATTTTCACTACCTCATAACTCTCCCCTGATTGTGATACGCAGATTAAAAGAACTTCCCTGTTTATCATGCTGAAGTGGTAATGAAGCAATTCACCGGCGTTTATAGTATAGGAGCCTATTCCATAGTCACTTAACAAGCACGAAGCAGTGTGAGGTGCAAAAAATGAACTTCCCATCCCGGTAAACAATACCTGATTAAACCTTCCCTGCTCCCATATCCGGGAAACCTTTTCAATTTTGGTCCTTCCTTCACCGAGCAGGTAATAATTTAATGCACTTTCAAGAGCCCCTGGTTGCTCAAATATTTCTTTTAAAAATTTATTCATCATGGATATTATATGTTGGTACTTAAAATGCCAGAACAACGGCTAAAGATAAAATAAATATGCAGTTTTGCCAATGCCTGCCGTTGTTCAGATTTTTCATTTCCGGCATCATACATTTTGAACTTAACCTATATTGTTATATTTAGAAATAGTTGAGTTTGTTAACTATTTTTAACAGTGATTCTCTTCATCGGAACTTGGATAAATGGTAATCAGTAATGGAAAGTTATTTATATTTACAGTGCATAATGTGAAAATTATATTGAGGGAATGAGAACAACAGATGAAAGTCGAATTGAAACTTTAACTTTTGAATTTTATAATGCCTGACAGACACCAAATATTTGTAAAATGAAAAATGGAGAAATAAAAACTATTGAATTGACCTTTGTAAATGCTTTTCTTGTAAAGATAAACGAAGGATTCATTCTGATTGATACCGGATTATCCATGCATTGGGAAAAACTGGAAAGTGAATTGATCTCTGCGGATTGTCTGCCGGAGAAATTAAAGCTTGTTATTATAACGCATGGGGATTTTGACCATACGGGAAATTGCGCCAGGCTGCAGGAAAAATATAAATGCAGGATTGCAATGCATAAAGATGATTCACTAATGGTCGAAAATGGCATGTTCGTGAAACGAAAAGTAAGAACTCTGTCAGCAAGGATATTTTCACTTATAAGAATAATATTCAGAAGGAAATTTACTTTTGATAAATTCAAACCAGATATCTATTTAACAGAAGGACAAAACCTGAATGAATATGGTTTTAATGCCAGGGTTATCCATATTCCCGGGCATACAAAAGGTTCAATAGGAATTTTGACAGATGACGGGAATTTATTTGCCGGAGATACGTTTACCAATAATAAAAAGCCTGATACATCTAATTATATTGAAAATCAGGTGGAACTGGAAAACAGCATCGCCAGATTGAAAAACATGAATATAAAAACGATTTATCCGGGGCATGGTAAACCTTTTGAAATGGAACAGATAGCCCGTAAGTTATAATTCACTCCATGTTGATAAATGGCATCTGCTGAATATGATAAAAAGAGTCCCTCGGGATTCACAATGATTTTTCGTTCCTTTCAATACAGAAATTACCGGCTTTTCTTTGGTGGACAAAGCATTTCACTGATTGGAACATGGATACAGAGAATCGCAACTCCCTGGCTGGTTTATCACCTTACTAGTTCGGTATTTTTACTCGGACTGGTTGGTTTTGCAGGTCAGATACCCACTTTCATAATAGCTCCCTTTGCCGGAGTTATGACTGACCGATGGAACCGGTATCACATTTTAATCGGTACCCAGATTGCAGCAATGACTCAGGCTCTGATTCTTGCAATTCTTTATTTTGCAGGAATAATTCATATCTGGCATATCGTAGTTCTTAATATATTTCTTGGTTGTGTCAATGCATTTGATACTCCCGCACGACAATCATTTGTAATTCAGATGGTAGAAAAAAAAGAAGACCTGGGAAACGCAATTGCTTTAAACTCCTCCATGGTCAACGGCGCCAGGTTACTTGGACCATCAATAGCAGGAATTTTAATTGCGCTCACAGGCGAAGGAATCTGTTTTCTGCTTAATGCAATAAGCTATCTTTTTGTAATAGCATCCCTGCTGTTTATGAAAGTCAAACCGAGAAAAATTACCAGGAAAGACACTCATGTTTTCAAAGAGATGAAGGAAGGATTTTCCTATGCTTTTGGTTTTATGCCTATGAAGTATATTATATTTTTACTCAGTACAGTCAGCCTGATGGGAATGCAGTACACTGTGCTTATGCCTGTTTTTGCCAAAGAGATTCTGCATGGTGGTTCACACACTTTTGGTTTTCTTATGGGAGCCTCAGGTCTGGGCGCCCTGACAGGTGCGCTTTACCTTGCTTCAAGAAAAAATGTTATCGGTTTGTTCAGAATTATTCCTCTGGCAGCCGGTATTTTTGGTTTGGGACTCATCACATTGTCGTTTTCACGGTTCTTTTTGCTCTCTTTAGCCATTATGGTAATTGTCGGACTTGGAATGATGTTACAAATGGCATCGAGCAACACAATTCTGCAAACCATCGTTGACGACGATAAACGAGGCCGGGTAATGAGTTTTTATACTATGGCATTCATGGGTGCGGCACCGTTTGGAAGTATCTTAGCAGGGAGCCTGGCAAAAATAATAGGTGTGTCAGATACTATTTTAGTAGGTGGAATATCCTGTATTTTAGGTGCCGCTATCTTTGCATATAAGCTTCCCGAGCTGAATAAAATTATAAGTTCAGTTTATGTCAGGTTGAATTACATACCTCCGGAAACATCTCCGGATATTCAGCCAGCTGAGGACTAGCTAAATACAGAAAGGTTAATAATTGTGAAGTATTATTTATCCTGTACAAAAGATCATATTTCAGGATTGTAATGAATACCTTTATACAAATTCGGATTAATGAAGTTTAAACTTTCAAATATATGAAAACCAGAAAATCAGTACTAATTGCTATGTTAATAGAAGGTTTGTTTGTTTTGACCCCGGGATGTAAACAAAATGTTGATTATTATACACGTGGAGTGGGCATTTATCCCGGCAGTCCTGCAGAGGATTTTTCTCCTAAGCTTGTAGCTGATAATGAGAATTATCGCAATCTTGCGAGACTCAGACCTGCCTATCATTCATCGAGTTACGATTATAACCTCACGGCCCAGCTTGTCACGGATGGAATAATTATTCATGATATGCCATATTATATAACAGTCTCGACCAATCAGGGGGTTCTTCCAAAAAATGAACGGGAATGGCTATTTGATCATAACAGTCTGACAGAAGTTCACCTCGACGGCAAGGATATCTGGCTTCAGCTTGAGCTTAACCGGGGATCAGAAATTCCGGAAATTTCAAGAATAGTACTTAATGGCAGCGTCAGTTACGATGATAAAAAACCGGGGGCATGGAAATTTGTTTGTTCCGGCTCAAATGATGGTGTTAACTGGAAAGATCTTGGAAAAGTTAAAGGAAGCGGTTTCCCGGGTCAGGAAAGACCAAATCCGTTTGCCAGGATGTTAGCAAATGCCGGGCCACAGGGCAAAGGTACAGCCAGACGCGGGACTGCAAATCCTTATGCCAATTTCTTTGCCGGCCCCTATGGTTCCGATTCAACTGCTCCCAAACCCTCCTTTTCATTTAATTTCGGCGCACCTAAAAAAGAAAGACTAATAAACCAGTCATTTGAATTTAAAGAACCGGTGGCTTACCATTTTTATAAGGTCAATTTATCTGCTGCCTGTGCTGAAAACTGGCGTTTTGGCGATTTCGATTTCTTTAAAAGTGACACAAAGTTGAAAATGGCGCCGTCGAACAATTTTAAAAGCGCCTGGATGAGCGCAGGAACAGGAGAAGAATGGGTTTATGTCGATCTGGGAACTTCAAGCACTTTTAACAATATTAAATTGTACTGGATCAATAAAGCAATTAAAGGATCGGTTCAGGTTTCAGAAGATGCAAAAAACTGGAGCAATATTGCTTCACTTCCCGGTAATTCGGAAATGGTTGACGCTATAATGCTTAAAAATGAAGCCAAAGGTCGGTTTGTCCGTATCCTGATGACTGAATCAGCTTCAAATAAAAGGTATGTTTTAAGCGAAATGGAGGTATTTGGTAAAGGTGGAATGATTGCCAAACCAAAAGCTGCTCCGGTAATCGAAGATAACAGGATGTACCTGTCCGGGGGAAACTGGAAAATCCAAAGAGCCTCAGAAGTTACATCAACCGGGGAAAATATTTCTCAGCCAGGTTTCATAAACAACGATTGGGTTGTTGCAACTGTGCCGGGAACTGCATTGGTAAGCTATTGGAACGCAGGTGCTTTACCTGATCCAAACTTTAGTGACAACCAGTTAATGATTTCTGAATCATTTTTCAATTCTGATTTCTGGTACAGGAACGAATTTGAGGTCCCGTCAGGCTTTAAAGGAACCCGGATGTTTTTAAATTTCGATGGGATCAACTGGAAAGCATACGTATTTGTTAACGGGAAAAAAGCCGGAAGAATTGAAGGTGCATTTACACGGGGCAGGTTTGATGTAACGGATCTGGTTATACCTGGTCAGAAAAATGCTATTGCAGTATTAATTATCAAAAATGAAAATTTCGGGATAATTAAAGAACATACGGCACTCAGCACTGACAAAAATGGAGGAATTCTGGGTGCAGACAATCCGACATATCATGCCTCAATCGGCTGGGACTGGATACCAACAATAAGGGGAAGGAACATTGGTATATGGAATGATGTCTTTTTAAGTGTCACAGGTGCAGTTACTATTGAAGATCCTTTAGTAACAACACACCTTGCACTTCCTGACACCACAGCAGCCGATATAAATATTGAAGCGACCCTTCAAAACCACAAATCTGAAGCGATATCCGGAACACTAACCGGGAAATACGGGGATATAACAATTGAACAAAAAGTTTCGCTTGGTCCTGCTGAAACAAAAGTGGTGAAACTAAGTCCTTCAACTCATCCCTCATTGCATTTATTGAATCCGAAACTATGGTGGCCAAAAGGTTATGGTGAGCCTTACCTCTATAATGTGGAACTGGCATTCAGAAACAATGATGGAATTTCCGATAAAAAAGAGTTTAAATCGGGCATTCGCCAAATGTCTTATGATGAAACTAACCAGATCCTGAATATATATATAAACGGCAGGCGTTTTATCGGCCGAGGCGGAAACTGGGGTTTTCCTGAATCAAATCTTGAATACCGCGGAAGAGAATACGATATTGCAGTGGCATATCATGCCGATATGAACTTTACAATGATCCGTAACTGGGTAGGACAAACAGCTGATGATGAATTCTTTGAAGCATGCGATCGTCATGGAATTATGATCTGGCAGGATTTCTGCCTGGCTAACCCGGCTGATGGACCAAATCCGGATAATCCACAAATGTTTATTGATAATGCCATTGATCTGATTAAAAGGATACGTAATCACCCTTCAATTGCAATTTATGTCGGACGGAATGAAGGCAACCCACCTGAAGTAATTGATACTGCATTACGTGCCATGATACAACAGCTTCATCCCGGGATACATTATATACCAAATTCTGCTTTCGGAGTTGTAAGTGGGGGCGGCCCCTACCGGGCTCTTCCCGTAAGAGATTACTTCCTGTTATACGGCTATAATAAATTTCACAGCGAAAGAGGAATGCCTGATGTTATGACGTATGAGAGCCTAAAACAGACATTACCGGAATCTGATCTCTGGCCACAGAACAGCTTGTGGGGCATGCATGACTATTGTATGGAAAGCGCCCAGGCAGCTGCCACCTTTAATAAGATGGTTGAAACAGCTTTTGGCCCTGTTGATAATGCCAAAAAATTTACTGAACTGGCCCAGTGGATAAATTATAATGGATACCGTGGCATGTTTGAGGGCCGGAGCTTGTATCGTCAGGGCCTGTTGTTGTGGATGAGTCATCCTGCCTGGCCCACGATGGTTTGGCAGACTTATGATTACTATCTTGAACCTACCGCAGCTTACTTTGGTTGTAAAAAAGCATCGGAACCAATTCATATTCAATGGAACCCGGTTTTTGATGATATTGAAGTAGTAAATTATAATGCCAGGAACAAGGTAGGTTTAACTGCAAAAGCTCAGATAATAAATATGGACGGTTCGGTTCAGTGGGAAAAGGAAACGGGACTGAATTGTAAAGAAGATTCAACTGTGAAATGTTTCAGGCTTGAATTTCCTAAAAATATATCATCTGTACATTTTATCAAGCTGACTTTAAAGCAGGGAGATAAAATTCTTTCTGAAAATTTCTATTGTCGCGGGATTGAAAACGGGAATTATCAGGCTCTCCTCAAAATGCCAGTCGTTAAGCTTGAGAATAACACAAGAATTGAGAAATCCGGGGAAAACTGGATACTTACAACTACTCTTAATAATACTTCTAAGATTCCTGCTTTAATGATCAGGTTGAAAGTCGTCGGTAAAAACAGTGGGAAACGTATCCTTCCGGTATTTTTCAGCGATAATTACATATTCCTTATGCCCGGTGAAAAGAAAGTTATTACAATGAGACTAAAGGATGAGGATACGGCCGGCGAAAAACCTGCTGTAGATATTTCAGGATTTAATTTATAAACTTTAATATGATTATCGGCAATCATGAATAAGAAAATGCAAAATGATTGAAAATAAATGGGTTTTTATATGTGATTCAAGATGTTCATTTTTTATTATTAAAAATATCGTATAATTATTAAAATATATTTATACTTTTACCGATCAATTTTTGCATTGATAAACAGGAAGAAGTTGTTTGGCTTATTACCAGAGTTCACAATGAGACTGACAAGGCACATAGAACCCGGGAAAAGCGCAGCATAATAACAAGATTTAGATTATAAATATTATAAATAACTCACATTAAAATTAAATATCATGTTAGATTTCAGTAGTCCCTTTCACCTTATTTTAATAATACTGATTATTGTGTTATTATTTGGCGGAAGAAAGATCCCAGAATTGATGAAAGGAATAGGTGAAGGTATGCGCGAATTCAAAAAAGCTTCACGTCTTAATGATGAAGAGGATAAAAAGGAATCTGAGAAGAAAGATGTTGATGTTAAAGTCTCGGAGAAAAAATAATACCTAATCCCCTTAAAAATAACCCTCATTATCTGATGTGGGAGTGTGTTTTATACGCTCTGAATTCTGCCTGGTTGTGTCAAAGCAAAAATACAGGAATGTATATTTTATGTAACCATAGCAATCATAAAATATATTAGTTATCATTGTAGACTATTTCAAATAATCTATCTTTCTTCGGAGTTTCTTCCTTTATTCAACTAAATAAATCAGGTCATTATCTGACAACCATTTTAGGGCCGGATATATTAATCCTTATTAATATTTTTTAACATCATTTTTAAGCTTTCTTCAAATTCTTTTTCTTCTTTTGCACCTGCAAATTATTTACTATATAAGAATTAATCAATTAATTAAGTATATTTTATTCATTATGAATTCACGCTATATTAAATTATTCATTTTTATTCTGATAATTCAACTTATATTTAGTATTGCATCAAATGCTCAATCAAAACCGAATACCACCCTCTCAGGCAAGGTATTTGACAGCTCTACCAAACAACCGCTGGAGTACTCTACAATAACTGTAATAAATAAACAGACAGGGAAAGTAATAACCGGTTCGGTGGCGGATGCAAAAGGTGTATTCATGATTTCCAATATTCCATTTGACACGTACCAGGTCAATATCGAATTTATTGGCTACGAAAAGATTACATTGGACAATGTCAGCATTAATAGTGATAAACACTCGGTTTCACTTGGAACAATCTTTCTGGATCCTGCAACCAAAAGCCTTCAAAATGTCGAAATAGTCGGAGATAAACCGGTTGTTGAAAACAAAATTGATAAAATTGTTTACAATGTCTCCAACGACATCACTTCACAGGGTGGAGCAGCTATTGATGTGCTTAAAAAAGTACCACAGGTGACAGTGGATGTAGACGGAAATGTAGAATTGCAAGGCAATTCTAATATTATGTTTCTGATTAATGGGAAGCCCTCCAGTGTGTTTGGGAACAGTCTTTCTGATGCACTGGCGTCCATTCCGGCCAGTCAGATTAAAAGTATTGAAGCTATAACTAATCCGGGCGCTAAATATGACTCACAGGGGACCGGTGGAATTATCAATATTATTCTCTATGACAATAAGATGCAGGGAGTAAATGGTAATATTAACTTATCTGCAGGTTCAAGGTTGGAAAATGGCTCCGTGAATCTGAACATACGGCATAATAATTTTGGTGTCAACGCATTTTTTAGTGGCAACGCCCAGTTAAAATCGGGGATGCCGTATTCTCAGAACCGTCTTTCCACTGACACTTCAGCGAAGACCACTACTTTGCTGAAGCAGACCAGTATTACTAATTTTGAAAGAAATGGTTTCAGGTCCGGCATCGGTTTCGACTGGAATATTACCAAGAATGATATTGTAACAGGCTCTCTTGGCTTCAACCATTTTAGTAGTCAAAACCAGGGGTTAACAAATCAGGAGGAACTGACTCAGGATTTTTTATCCAATCCAATAACAGATATATTTACCTTGCGCAATTCAGACAGCCGCTCAAGGATAAGCACTATTGACTATAGCCTCGACTATAAAAAGAAATTCAAAAAAGAAGGGCAGGAACTGGACATTCTCTACAGTGCCAGCAATGGAAAGCCTTATAGCAATTATTCTCAGTTGCAAACATATACAGGACAAGCTATTCCCTTTGCAGGATCACTAAGCACTAACCCTGGTACTGATATTGAAACTAATATTTCCATAGATTATACACATCCGTTCACCAGCACTTTCCTGGTTGAAACGGGTGTTAAAACCTCAATTCAAAATCTTACCAGTATTGCAGATGTAAGTGATTTTGATCCTGCTTCTAATCAATATATTGCGGATGCATTGCAATCTTACAGTTTAAATTATACAATGAAGATTTATGCAGGTTATCTTTCAACTAACTTCAAATTGTTTAATTTTCTGAATGTTAAAGCCGGTGCAAGGTATGAATATACTGATGTGAATATTGATTTCCCAAATACAACGATTCCACCTTATGGTACTCTGGTACCCTCCATTGTATTATCTCATGATTTCAGTAAGACACAGTCTCTTAAACTGGCATACAGCAAGCGCATCGAGCGCCCCGATTACAGGGAATTGAATCCTTTTATCAATCTAAGCGATCCTTATAATATCACAACTGGGAATCCGCTGCTGAAGCCCGAGATCGGAAATAATTTTGAATTAGGTTATAGCGGTACATTCAAAAAGGGAGGAAATATTTATATTTCATTGATAGAACGTATCAACACTCAGGATGTTAAGCAGGTAACGACATATTATCCAACTTACCTGATAGGCGATTCAACTTATACAAATGTATCAGTCAGCAAGAATCAAAACATAGGGCAAGAGTATAATTCTGGCATCAGTGTATCAGGTTCATATCCAATTACAACCAAATTAAACATAAGAGGTAATCTTATGGTTATGCAGAGGTACACTGTGAGCAATCTTACAGGTAACCAATCAACAGGGGTCAGGGCGAGACTTAACCTTAACGCATCCTATCAGCTGCCTAAAGACCTGGTTATTGAATTATTTGGTTTCTACAGTTCGGCATGGAGAAACATACAGGGAACGAATCCACAGTTTTTCATTTACACTTTTGCATTTAGAAAATTGTTCTGGGATAAGAAAGCCAGCCTCGGATTTACTGCAACAAATCCTTTTAACCAATATGTGAGACAAGTAACTACCATATCTGCAGCAAACTATACATCGAATGTCGTTCGTCAAATGCCGCTGCAGTCTTTTGGAATCAGTTTTACATATAAATTTGGTAAGCTGGAATTCAGTAAGAACAAAGAGGAAGAGGATAATAATTACCTGAATAATACGTCTTCAGGAGGAAATTAGTTTTAAATAACTGTTACCTGTTTCTATTATCAGAGAATTATCTATGTCAAAGTAAATTCATAAATTTTTTTGTCAGTGCTTTTTAGCCTTCTTTAAAAAGTTGCTTTTTGGTTTAAATATCTGATCAAATATGCCTTGCTTTTTACTTGTGAAATAGACATCCTGATTCAGGCTTGAATTAAGGATAAATTCATCACTGTTTTCATCTTTATAACATTTCACAAAAAAATTCAGTAAGTTGTTCCCTTCGACCAGTATCTGATAAACCGGATTAATGACCGGTTTGTAATTATCTTTAAAATCCTGGCCGCTTAAAAAGCTCAGAGAATTAAGATAATTAACAATACTCGCTGAGTCAGCTTTCAGTGTACCGGCATACCAGACTGAATCTTTTCTACTCAGAGTATAACTGCTATCTGCGGGATATGTGAATGTGATCCTGGTTATATCATTCTTTTTGGAGCGGATGAATGTTTTGTCCCTCCAGTCTTCAAACTTGATATTGAAAGTAAACGTGAGCAATCCATCGACGCCATAAATCTCTTCTCCATTTGCAAGTCTTACATAAGTGGTTATCTGAACATTGTTTCCGTTATATCCTTTATATATTTTGTCGGGTTGTTTATAATCGAACTTTCCTATCATAAGATCGGCCAGTATCTTCCCTTTACTACTAAAAAATTTAATACGTGTTGCAAGACTGTCAGTTAAATCAAATTCTTTCCATTTTGATTTACTGATAGCTGCAAGGTTTTCAGGTTTAATGTTCAGTACATCGCCAAACATATTTGGAACGGCCCCTTCCTGAGTTGCGGCTACAATATTTCCTTGCTGAACGGTCCATTTGACACCTCTTCTATTGAATTCAACTGCATTTCCGTTACTTATCCTTGGGTAAAGAATGATTTTACTTACCTCTGAAGTATCAAAATCAACTATCTTGTTTTTTAAAGTCGCCTTTTCTTTAGGAATCTTTATAACTACAGTCAGCAACAAAATTACAATCAGTCCTGCAAGCAGGTACAAAAGCCTCTTATTGTTAAACCTTCTGCTCATTGCTTACCTCCATTCTTTTAATCCTTTTATTGTGATTAATCCGCATTCTTATGAGTCCGTAAATAATTATCAGGATAATGGGCGCCAGAAAATTGAACCATTTCAAAATCATTTTTGTACTGTCGCCCAACACTTTTATTGGTCTTGATGTGATCCCTTTGGTTCTGAGTTCGATTAAACCTGTATCGTCCGAAAGCCAGTCAATTGAATTCACCAGCAGACTTATATTATCCTGTGGGAGATGATTCCCACCATTTTGACCCCCTACTGCAAAATTGCCATCTGAAACAAGAACAATCTTTGATTTATTATTGCCCGATAATTTACCTTCAAGAATAGCCGCTACTACAAGCGAAGATAATGGGAAATCGTTCAATGTCCATTGTTTTTGAATATCGAAATATAACGGAGCTTTCAGGCTCCCTGATTTATCGGAAGAGAAAGCAATAGGTGTGAATTCTATTGAACTGTCTCCTGCAAAAGTAATCGGACTTGCAAATTGCAGAGAAACTGATTCAAGTCCTTTTGAAATCGGATTATCAGCAAATTTATGAATTATTGGCATGTAAGGAAATTGTATCTGGGAAGACATTCTGAAATTACCGTTCTGCTGCTCCAGTGTTACATATCCGCAATTTGCATCAATAATGAAATTATCAGAGATTGTAACACCTCTTTTGCGCAGCCAGTCCTCTAGTCCAACACTTTTCGGTTTTCCCATTACATTAGAGAAGTTACCCTCAACACGGTTGACTGCCAGGAAAATATTACCTCCCCTTGCCATATAATTGTCTAATATCTGTAATTGCGAAGCGGGAATAGTATCCGTAGGTCTGATGATTGCAATGGTTTTGAATTTTTCCGGAATTGCTGTAGTATCTGTTAATTTTATTGTCTGCACGTTGTACAGAACACTGAGTTCAGTATAAACCTGCATAAGTTCATTGATCGCCGGTTCACCATTACCCTGTATTAATGCAATTGAAGGTTTATCGACAATTGAAAGTTTTTTTATCGCCGTTGATAGAGCATATTCCATTGCTGACCCGGGCTGCAGGAAAGGTATTTTTTCTTTATCCTTCCCCATTGAGACCACTGCTCCCATAAAAGCTTTTTGCTGTTTAACCTGGTCCTTCTCTCTGACATTTATAATTAAGGGTTTAATGCCATTTTTCACTGCTTCATTTTCCAGTTCATTATTTTCATTTGGATTAACAAACTTGTAGACCACCATACCGTCCGACCTGTTACCGTATTCAATCAGCATATCTTTAAGGTCACTAGAAATGTTTCCAATATTAGGGGGAAGATTTTTCGAAAAATACGCCGTAATGGTTACCGGTTTATCAAGATTTTTCAGGATATCTCTTGTTGCTTTGCTAAGAGTGTATTCTTTCCCCTGGGTAAGATCGAGCCTGAAACTGTAATTCCCGGAAAGTATATTTACAATAATTATGATAACTGCTACTAAAATTATTGTAGATGATATTTTCGCTGATTTCATCATATAAATATTGTTTAATACGTTTTTATCTAATTGGGTGGTATTTTTGTATTTAATATATATATCGATTCTAATTTATGCACTTTTAATTGAAGGCATTTCGTCTTGACAGAGATACCTCTGTAAGAAATAATCCCAGAATTATTATTGATCCAAAATATATAAGGTCCTTCGAGTCAACAACTCCACGTGATAGACTTTCAAAATGAACAGAGACGCTCAGTGAATTGATAACCTGCCCGATAAAACCTGTCATGCCGCCGGCTATTGCCTCAAAAATGATATGGAAAAACAAACCGATGAACAGGGCTGAGAGGAAAGCCACAATCTGATTATTTGTAATACTGCTGGCGAATAAACCGATACTTGTATAGGCTGCACTCATAAGTAATAAAGCCAGGTATCCGCAAAGGGTACCTCCCAAATCAATATTACCGATTGCTGACACAGTAATTACATAGGGTAAAGTAAAAGCAAGGGCTATAGTTATCAGAATAATTGTAGCCAGATACTTACCAAGAATTACCTGTCGGTCAGTAACAGCTTTTGTAAGAAGCATCTCAATGGTACCTGTTTTCTTTTCTTCCGCTATCAGACGCATTGTTAAGGCAGGTATAAAGAAAAACAATGTCCAATAGGCAATTAAAAAGAATGAACGAAGAGTGGCTTGTCCGACAAGGAAAATATCCGAGCCGGATATCCATGTAAAAAATCCGCTGAAGCCCAGGAAAAGAATTATCATAATAAAAGCTATCAGCGAATCAAAAAATGAATTTAATTCCCGTTTTGTAATTATCCAGATGGTTTTCATTATTAAAAAAGTATTAGTTCATTGTTAAGTCTCTGAATATATCTTCTAGTTTTGTTTCAAAAGGAGTCATTTCTGTGAGCACCCAGTTATTATCGACACAAAGTTTGAATATATCCCGTTTTGCGTTACTATCTATACTGTGAATATCAAACCGGTTTAGCTTGCGGTCGGCAAATTCCACCATAGACACTGATCTGAGAGCTTGCAGTGATTTGAATATTTTATCAGGATCTCCATCTTCAATTTTAGCTTTAAGTATATCTGAACCATGTGCCTGTTTTCGCAATGATTCAGCTGTTCCGTCAGCAACAATTTTTCCTTTATTTATTATGAAAATCCTGTCGCATGTTGCTTCAACTTCGGGAAGAATATGAGTACTCAGGATAACTGTTTTCTCGCGCCCCAGCTCGCGGATTAACTTTCTTATTTCTGCAATCTGGTTAGGATCAAGTCCTGAAGTTGGTTCATCAAGAATTAAGATTTCCGGGTTATGAATTATTGCCTGGGCCAATCCTACCCTCTGCTGATAGCCTTTTGACAATTCCCCTATTTTTTTATGCTTTTCCCGGCCAAGTCCTGTCGTCTTTATCATTTCGATTACACGTCCGGGAATCCGTCTCTTTTCAATTCCCTGAATTCTGGCACAAAAATTCAGAAAATCAATAACAGGCATATCCTGATATAAAGGATTGTTTTCAGACAGGTAACCAATATGCTTTTTCAGCTCATAATAATTATCAGCGAGCAGTTTGCCACCAATAAAGATTTTACCCTCATCGGCTGCAATAAAACTTGTAATAATTTTCATTGTAGTTGTTTTCCCTGCTCCGTTGGGACCTAGAAAGCCTAAAATTTCTCCAGTAGCTACTTTGAGCGAAATATTGTCGACCGCTTTCTGATCTCCATATTTTTTTGTAAGGTTCTCAATAACTATATCCATAAGAAATTATTTTAATGAACTTCTGATCAAAATCTGCGTGAAAATAACAAACGAGAAAAGGGAATAAAAATTTTATTAGTTAAATTTTTGTTAAAACAATACCTGATATTTTTAATGCCCCTTGGTTTTAATCTTTTCATTTTGAATCATCTATCGACTTCCTGTATTTCGGTGATTATAAAACCAGAAAATGTCTGAATCTGCTTTATTTTGTCTTGAGTTATCCACAATACCTATTATAAATGCCCGCCTTTGAGTCACCTTTTGTGTAAATTCTTCGTTCCACCATGATAATGAAAAAACCGGCACTAAGTCCGGTTTTTCTGTTATCCGATGGTTATTACCACCATTTATTAAATATGCGCCCGAACCTGCGGTCGAAGCTCTTGGTTTTACCTGTCTGATTATTTGTTACTGTTACAAGAGTTAAATGCGGGTGAGAAGGATCCTGCTCAAATAATATAGAATACGAATCACCAGCGCTGGTAGCGTATGACATCGTTCCGGTTGAAATTATCAGACTGCCTTTATAGACAGTTATTTCAAGCGTGGATGCAATTGTTTTTGTATATGTATTGCCTTTTTCGTTAACGCCTGTGACTGAGCCGTCATAAGTAATTGTATCGGACGAAGCTATATGCTTGAAATCCAGATGTGTAAGATTATAAGCCGGTGCATTGGCTTTGAATTTAACATTTTTAAAATGGGAAATTGCAGTGCGTGTTCTGTTGACATCGCGCGTAAATTTAAGTGTATCGGTTTTACCGGTAGTTGCTACTGCATAACTTAGGGTTGCTGTAATATTATCAGTTACAGAAATTCTGGCTAACTGAAGTCCCGTTAATTGGAGAGCCGCTTTCGTCCTGTTAACTGTCCGGGTACCATTAATGATGATTGTTGTACTATCAGTGGTTACAGCAAAATCAGCAAAATCAAATTCTCTTGAGATTAGTTTCAAATTGTTAGAATTAGACCTGTTGACTGTGACAGTGATTGTACCGTTCTTGGTAATGGGTTCATTGGAACTACTGTCAGTATAGTTATAGTAAGTAAGTGTGACCACTTTTGGGAAAGTAGTGGTGTCGGGATGATCGACAGCTATCACAACAGTATCAGTCAAACCCACAGCGAATGATTTCATATTAGCAGCTGCATAATCGTTATTTTGCAGTTCTTCAAGTTTATTATCAACATCTTCTTCGGTTTTATCCGCAATTGCATCCTGGGCATCTGAATTTTGTACCTGTGCTGTCTGCTGGCTTGTAAAGGATGTCGAGGACGTTGTATCTTTCTTGCAGGAAGTAATTGAAAAAGTTACTGCAGTAAAAAAGAAAAACAGCCAAAAAATAATTTTTCTAGTTTTCATAATCATAATTCTGTTTAAAGTTTAAAATATTGATTCTCCTTTTAGATGCTCTGATTGTTTAAAGGTTTAATATGCTCTGACAAATAATTTCCATTTATGTTCATTTCATTTATTATTATTTCCCCATTATCGCATTAAACGATTATGTGCAAAATAAATTGTATGATTTTCAGGAATCATGCATAACAATAATCAGAAAGCTTGAAAATCAATAATATTATATTTATGTTTCATGATAGTCATTATAAATTATAATTAACCAGACTTAAATTCATGACACATAAGCAAAAAACTGAACATTTGCTTTTGTCTTTTATGTGTCCTTTATTTATAAGTAATTACTGACAGATTTGTAATAATAAATAAAAAATTCAACTTCAGACCCTCTTCAGAATCTCAGAATACATTTGTATCTCAAACCAATTAATTTATTAATCATGAAAAAAGTATTATTTGTTCTTGTATTAGTTATGGCAGTTCTGGTTGTAAATGCACAGGCTCCAAAAACTACACCGGCACCTGCTGCTCAGCCTGCTAAAGCTGCACCAGCTCCACAAACAACAAAAACTGTCATTAAAGTTGCAGATCTTCAGAAAGCAATAACAGACAATATTGCTAAAGATTACGCTGGTTTCACTATTAAAGAAGCTAAAAGCATTACAACAAATAACGTTGTTACTTATGATGTAGTTATTGTCAAAGGGACCACAACCGAAACTTTGGTTTATGACAAAGATGGAAAATTTGTTAAAAAGATGGCCAAGAAAGTTGGAACTACTAAACCAGTAGCAAAACCAGTTACCAAGTAATTATCTGAAAAGTTATTGAATAATAAAAAAACGACGCTTTCCAGCGCCGTTTTTTTTATAAGTATTAACTGTAATACCAAAACCATTGACCAACTTTGACCGTATTAAATTGTCGATCAATATAGAAGTAAAGCCTGACTATCACATGGTTTAATCTGCGTTATTTGGTAAGTTTTGCTGTACAACTTTTACTTTTGAATAAGTATCTTTTCTATCTTTAATTCATTACTAGTTCTAAATTCCATCAGGTAAATTCCGCTTCCAAAATCAGGTAAAGCAAGATTAACATCGTTGATCCCTGCCTGATAAACATTTAACGGTAAAAAAAGCAACTCCTTTCCAAATAAATTATAAATCTTTATAGAAACCGGTTCAGAAACGGATAAACGAAACTCAATGTTTACCTGGTTTTGAGCAGGATTTGGGAAAATAATCAGGTTCGTAATATTTTGATCTATAGTTTTAGTTATAACTTTAAAATTCCAGGAATCCTTACCACCTGAAATATTGATCTTATTTTCAAACCTGTCATAAAAAGTCCCTGTATCCGTTTCTACATAATACCTATTTCCAGGCTTAAGTTGTTTGTTCCCGGAAAAGGAAATTTCATCCCCACCTGATCCAATCACAGCATTGCTATCAATTACTTCTACCAGTTCATCATCTGCGAAATTTTTAATGGATATTTTCTTTCCATAAATGTAATATGCCGGGGATGAAAATTGGATTTGATAAACTGGACTTGTTTCTTCAATCTGGGATTGATTTTCAGGCGTATAAGAAATGGCATTTACGGTCAGACTATCTGTAATGATAAAGCTGCCGGTTAATCTTATATCGCGCGAGGAAGCGCCGATTAGTACATTATATTCACCTTTATCATAAGCAAAAGCTTTTAATTTATTTTTATAATATGAAACAGATGAACTATCGAGTTGAACAGAAATTGTCCTGGTCTCTCCAGCTGCAAGGGAAACTTTTGCAAATGCCTTTAACTCTTTATATGGACGCTGAACATTACATGAAACCTGATGGATGTAGAGTTGCGCGACTTCTGCACCATCCATATTCCCGGTATTTGTAACATCAAATTCAACGAGTATTTTATCCATTTTTTGTGTACTTTCGGGAGAAATCTTCAGATCAGAGTATGTAAATGTCGTATAAGAAAGTCCGTAGCCAAAGGGGAAAAGTGGTTCGACATTTTTTGAATCGTAATACCTGTAACCTAAAAACAAACCTTCGGAATAATATACTCTTCCACTGGAAGTTGTGTCATAATAACTATGATATACGGGATTATCTGACCATTCTTTCTCGAATGAAGCTGGTAGTTTGCCACTTGGGTTTATATCGCCAAACAGGATTTCGGCTATAGCTGTACCTCCTTCCTGTCCCGGATACCATGCTTGCAGATATGATTTTATATTTGACAGCCAATTGGCTGTTGCAACATTCCCTCCTGCATTTACTATTACAATGGTCCTGGGATTTACATTAGCCACTGCATTTATTAAATCTTCCTGATGGTCAGGCAATTCAAAGGTACGGTCAAAACCCTCTCCTTCCAATGACCCGTTAAAACCTACACAAATAATGGCAGCATCAGCGTTTTTAGCCAGCTGAACAGCTTCTGAATTTGCAAAATCTAATAATTGCCAACCCAGATGAACTTCAGCCAGCCCGGCATGTTCATAATATTCGAACTGAACAGAATGAACGGTACTGTCGAGATAAATAATTGTGCTTGTAGTGTTTACAGACTGATCCTGCCATTGATTGAGCACCAGCTGGTGATCTACATAGAGACGGTAGCCATCATCGCCAGAACCTATAAACTCGTAATTACCAGATTTAGCAGGTTGAATATATCCTTTCCATCGGATTGAAAAATTATCAGTTGGAAATCCTGGAAAAGAAGGGCCTCCGTTTCCCCAGTTAAAATCTACATGAGCGTCAATCTCTGTGAAATCAGGCGTTCCGGCCAAATTTATATTTTCAAAATATTCTGCGTTCAATCCGGATATTTGTAAAAGAGAATCTGCATAAAACACAGAAGTGCTATAAGAGTCTCCTGGATCATTTATCCCTGCTGAATAGCTTACAGTTATATTTTGCCCGGCAATATTATTAATTCCCTGAAGTATTGTAACACTATGAAAAGGAGTTGTGGAAGAGCTTCCTCCGCCGGCTACGTACGAATCGGCATTTGGGCCTATAACAGCAATGGTTTTAACAGAATCTCTTTTAAGCGGCAAAGTATTATTATCGTTCTTCAGTAAGACAATGCCACCTCTGGCAAGATTCAGAGCAACTTTTGCATTATCAGGATTATCCAGGGGAAAACTTGTATCGGTCTGACTATGATCAAAAAATCCATAAGTAAATAAAACTCTTAATATCCTCCTGACTTTATCATCTATGGTTTCAATTTTTACTTTTCCGCTACTTATTGCAGGACTCAAATTTGCTGAATTCATAAAACTTGCTGATGGCATTTCAAGATCCAGACCACCGTTAGCTGCAGCAATACCATCATGTGTTGCACCCCAGTCTGACATTGCCAGGCCATTGAATTTCCAGTTATTCTTTAAAATATCGACTAGTAAATGATGATTCTGAGAACAATAAGTTCCATTTAAGAGATTATAAGCGGCCATAATTGCTCCTGCTTTTGCTTCAATAACTGCTGCTTTGAAAGCCGGAAGGTATATTTCCTGCAAGGTACGTTCATCCATATCTGAACTTATTGAATAACGGTTCCATTCCTGGTTATTGGCCGCAAAATGTTTAACTGTTGAAACTACCTGATGATTTTCTACGCCTTTAACATAAGCAACAGCCATCCTTGACGACAAATACGGGTCTTCCCCAAAATATTCAAAATTTCGTCCGCACATTGGTGCCCTATATATATTTAAACCTGGTCCCAATAAAAAATGGACCCCTCTGGCTCTTGCATCTTTACCAAGTGCATCGCCTAACTGGTTCACCAGATCAACATCCCATGTTGCCGACGAACATATTCCTGCCGGAAATGCAGTTGTCTGACCCCATGTGCGAACCCCAACCGGGCCATCTGACATTTTTATCAAAGGAATGCTAAGCCTGCTGATATCTTGTATAAACATATTATTTTCACCACCTATGTATTCAAGTTTCTCAGACAATGTCATCCTCGGTAACAAATCTTCAACCCTGTCTTCGACTTTTGCATCCGGATTAAGATATGTCTGGGAATAGGCTTTTATATTTGGAAAAAACAATGCAGCCCAAAATATAAGGGATACAGCTTTATTCATAACTTACTGTATAGCTTGAGTGACATACAAATATTATGAGAAAGTAGTGAATAATATGGCTATATCAGGAATCCGTTATTTTATCACTATCAGGAAAATTATTCCAATGATGATTCTGTAATAACCAAAATGCTTAAAGCCATAATTCATTACAATTTTTAAAAATATTTTAACAGCTAACCATGCTGTAAAGAATGCAATAATCAGTCCAAAACACAGCAGGAATATCTCATGTCCGGTAAATTCAACAGGTGTTTTTAATAATTCGTATCCGGTTGCAGCAAACATAGTTGGTACTGCAAGTAAAAAAGAAAATTCAGTCGCTTGTTTTTTATCCAGACCGTTAAAAGTACCGCCAATAATTGTTGCAGCCGCTCTTGATACTCCCGGAATCATGGAAAAACATTGAATCAGACCAATGAAAAAAGCATTCTTATAGCTAATGTTTTCAAGTGCATCTGTTTTACTCTTCTGATTAACCATTCTTTTATTAATCAAAATCAATACAATTCCACCCAAAATAAGAGAAACAGCAACTATTTTTGGATTAAATAAATAGGCTTTAATAAAAGGATATGCCAAAAACCCGATAATCCCTGTTGGAATAAATGCTGCTCCAAGTTTTAAATAAATAGATAACCCTTTTAAGAATCGTTCAGCGTATAGCATTACGATTGCCAGAATTGCTCCAATCTGTATTGAAATCTGGAAGGTTTTCACAAACGCATCTTCCGGAATACTCATGACTTTTACAGCCAATATCATATGCCCTGTTGATGATATCGGTAGGAATTCCGTTAAGCCTTCTATGATTGACAAAACAATTGTTTGAAAAATATTCATTTTATTTTATGTTAGAAAATCATCTTCGATTTTGTTGAAAAGTTCTCATGTACAGTATTCTATCACATCCTGTTTTTTTGAGCCAACCTGTTTGATTTGCGGCGTTGTCTCCTGATATTTCTTTCATAAACAACTAAATACATCACAGGTATCAAAACCAGTGTCAAGAACGTAGCAAAACTTAAACCAAAAATGATTGTCCACGACAAGGGCCCAAAAAACCTTACGTTATCGCCGCCAAAATACAAGTGCGGATTTAAGTTCGTGAGCAAGGTTTTAAAATTAATGTTCATCCCGATGGCCAATGGGATGAGTCCAAGTATAGTAGCTGTTGCAGTCAGTATTACGGGTGTGATACGTGTTTTTCCACCTTCGATAATTGCTTTACGTGTTTTATTCCCTTTCTCTTTCAATACATCGGTAAATTCAACCAGAAGTATTCCGTTCCGCACAACAATACCGGCCAGGGCAACAATACCCATACCTGTCATGATAATTGAAATAGTCATTCCGAAAAGCATATAGCCAAGCAACACACCAATTAAGCTGAAAATAACTTCGGATATTATGATTAAAGCTTTTGACATTGAATTAAACTGAGTTATGAGTATAAACATGATGAGGAACAGGGATAGTATCAAGGCTTTTGAAAGAAAGACCATGGATTCCTGTTGATCTTCCTGTTCACCCGTAATACGGATATCAATATCTGATGGTCCTGCAAACTGGGGAATTACTTTACGCAGCCTGGAATTAATTTCATTTGCATTAAACCCACTTAGAACATTAGACGATAAGGTGATTACCCGTTTAAGATTAAGCCTGTTTATCTGCCCATAGCTATTTACATAATCGACATGTGCAACAACCGAAAGAGGAATCTGACGCAAAAGACCTAAATTCATATCCCTGTAAGTAATTGTAAGATTAAGCAATTGCTCAATGTCTTTGCGCTGATTATCCTCAAAACGTAGTATAATAGGATATTGGTCCTCTCCTTCCCGGTACTTGGATACTTCTTTCCCTAACTGACCTGTTCTGATAGCATCTCCGACAACAGCAGCGCTGATACCTTCAAAATTAGCTCTTTCCCGATCGAGATTAATTATAATTTCAGGTTTGGTCGAAGCAAAATCCGATTTCAGTTCCTCAATGCCTCCTATTTGCAAAGAATCCACAAATCTTTTGAAATGTTCAGAGGTTAACGCAAGTTCACCCAGATCTTCCCCGGATATTTCGATATTTATTGGTTTTCCTGTGGGAGGTCCCATTTTTATTTTATCGACAACTATTTCTGCACCAGGGATATCTTTCAGTGCTTTACGCATTTGGTTCATATAAATGCCGGTACTTTGCCCCTTCCTTTTACTGTATTCCACAAAATTGACTGCTATCTTAGCTAAATTTGATGATTTTGAGGAATTATCGAAAGTGTTGTCTGATGCCAGAAATGCCACATTCGTAACAACTGATTCAACTATCGGGTTTTTTTCACCCAGAACTCTCATAATCCTGTGCTCAGCAATAGTTGCTACAGAATCTGTCACAGTTACATCGGTGCCCACAGGCATTTTAATAAATGTGTTTATTGTATTTGGTTCATTATCAGGGAAAAATACCACTTTTGGTTTTAGAATATTAACAAGCATCATCGTAAACACAAACAAACCTATCATACTCCAGAGAATATAAGCCGGCCTCTTCCCTTTTAATGCCCATAACAGGAGATTCTCATATTTCCTCATCATAGCGGGGATAAAATGAGACTGAAATTTCCTGAGAACTTTATAAACATACAAATTATGAAAGAAGAAAGATATTGCAATGAATACAAGGAAATTAGCAATTCCGAATATTCTGAATGAATAAAATGGCAATGCTGCCAATATTATTCCTGCAGTAATTTTTAAAAGCCATGGTAATGAAACCGGACGATCCTCATCATCGTGCTTCATAAAATCTACAGCAAAAACAGGATTGAAAATATAAGCAACGATTAACGAAGCAAAAAGAGTAATTATCAGTGTTACAGGGATAAAAACCATAAAACTTCCGACAACACCCGGCCAGAATGCCAGAGGAATGAATGGTGCAAGCGTAGTGAGAGTTCCAGAGAGGATTGGAAGAAATACCTCACCCGCAGCAGACTTGGCTGAATGAGAAATATCCATTCTTGTTTTCTTATGGATCCTGTGGGTATTCTCGATAACTACAATTGCATCATCCACAACAATCCCAAGTGCAAAAATGAACGAAAACATTACAAGCATGTTCATGGTAAATCCAATCCAGGGCAAAACGATATATGCAATGGCCATTGATAATGGAACAGAGAAACCGACAAAAACGGCATTTATCAACCCCATAAAAAACATCAGAACAATGGTGACAAGAATAAATCCGATTATTATGGTATTGTTGAGTTCATTCAAAGTATTACGTGTGTTGCGTGATTGGTCACCGGTGACTTCAATAATAAGATTTGAGGGAAGTTTTTTCTTCTGCATATCGATAATGATCGCTTTTATCTTATCTGATGCATCGAGAAGATTCTGGCCACTCTTCTTAATCACATTAAGTGTAACAACATTTTTACTGTTATAGCGGGCAAAATTTTCAGGATCATGAAAATAATCACGAACAAGAGCAATATCTCTTAGTTTTATCTGTGCCCCGCTTGAAGTCGTGATTACAATATTTTTAACTTCATCAACATTTTTAACTTCACCAACAACCCTGATGGAACGGCTCATCCCCTGAAGATCAATATTTCCTCCCGAAACAGTCATATTATTAAGACTTACAGCCTGCTCCACATCCCTGAAAGTAAGACTTGCTGCCCTCATCTTGTACATATCAATATCGATCTGAATTTCCCGGTCCAGTGCTCCACCGATTTCTACCCTTGTAATTTCTTTAAGAGTTTCAATCCGGTCCTTCATATCATCTGCATATTTCTTAAGACGATCCAAAGGGATGTCACCTGAGAGATTGATATATTGAATAGGTATTTCAGAAAGATCAATCTCCATAACTGATGGTTCAATGAAAGACGGATCAGTTGGTAAATCTTTTTTGGTTTTATCAACAGCATCTTTTACTTTCTGCTTGGCATCATTTATCTCTATCCCGGTATTGAATTCAACTATAATAGCAGAAAAATCCTGTACTGACCGGGATGTAATCTTTTTAACACCGCTGATAGATTTAAGGTTCTTTTCCAGGGGTCGTGTCACCAGATTCTCCATATCAGCCGGTGAGGTCCCGGGATATATTGAATTAACATTGATCATGGGAATCACAATCTCAGGAATCTGTTCTTTAGGGATTGTGTTATAGTTTATTATTCCAAACACACATATAATGAATACAAGCACGTAAACACTGATCTTATTGTCAATGGCCCAGCTGGTAGCAAAAAATTCCTTATATTTATTTTCCATGAAAAATAGCTTTATTATATTCTGATTATATCAATGTCAGAATGATATTTAAAATCTGACATATTCTCCATCTGCCAGCTCCTGGTAACCGGTCGATATAACTTTATCTCCGACTTCCAAACCTTTAATGATCTCAGCAATTCCGTTATAACTGTTCCCTATAATAACGGGTTGCTTGTATGCCGCACTGAATTTATCCTTTGGACGAATAACATAAACATAACTACCATCAGGATCAGTTTGAACCACATTCATAGGAATGAGGATCGATTTATCAGAATGGTAATCGTTTATCTGAATAATTGCTATCATATTAGCCTTTAAATCCTGAATACCATCTGAAATTTTTGTTTCAATAATGAAGGTACGATTTACAGGATTGATGTATTTACTAACAAAATTCACCTTTGTTTCGATTTGTCTGTTAATATCCGGAAACCGGACAATCAGTTTATCGCCAATCTGAACCTTTGCTGAGTACGCCTCTGAAACTTCTGCGCTCACCTTCAGATTCTTAAATGCGACAACTCTATATGCTGCTAACCGCGGATCGGGGGAAACCACTCCTCCAACCTTAATATTGCATTCCTCGATATTACCACTTATAGGCGATTTAATCTTAAACTTTTCAACCTGCTGCTTTAAAGATGTAATCTGTCGTTCAAGCGACTCCTTTGTAGTTTTTGATTGCAGGTACTGTACCTCGCTGCCAATTTTCTGATCCCACAAACGCTTCTGCTTATCAAACATATCTTCAGCAAATTTATATTGAGTCTCCAGGCTTTCCAGCTGGCTGCGGTACTGCTGATCATCAATCTGAGCCAATACCTGGCCCTTTACAACATTCTGACCGACATCGGCATACTTTGCAGAAATTGTTCCCATTGATTCAGCAAAAACAGCAGCGTTCTGATCACCATCCAATTTCCCCTGTACTCTTATGTAATGATCGAATACATCTGTTTTAACTTCCGTAAGAGCAATAAATTTGAATTTCTCCGGATTTAAGGGATCCTTTGGAGTTGATTTCATCTCATCCTCTATATTTTTAATCTTTTCAGTTAAATCAGTCTGCTGTTGTTTTAATTTAGCCAGTTGTGTCTGTTTATTGCTGCTGCACGAAAACATAATAAACAAAACTATTATACTGGCAGTGCTTAAATTGATGTTTTTCATTTCTGATCTGATTTGTATTGATACAAAATTAATTTAAATGCATAACTTATTGATTAATGCTCAGGATACGATCGAGCTTTGCTTTAGCGTTCAACAATGAAAGAACTGAGTTGTAGTAATTTGATTCTGCCGTTAAAAACTGATTCTGGTTTTGTGTCAGTTCAAAGCTTGAGGATACACCTTCACGATATTTAATGACCGTTTTGTCATAAACCTTTTTGCTAAGGGTCATACTTTCCCTGTTGGTCGAATAATTACTGAATGCTGTCTGATAGTTGCTCCACGCCGTTTCAAACTCCATAATCAAACCCTGCTCCACATTTGCTTTATTAAGGTGCGATTTTTCCAGATCATATTTAGCCTGACTTACTTTTGCATTTCGCTGACCACTTGTAACAATGGGTAAGCTTAATGTGACCCCAACCAAATCCTTAATTGCAAAACTTAAGGATGGTTGATTAGTCTGTTCCTCGTGGCGGTAAAAACCTGAAATAACCGGTAAGTACTTTGATTTTTCAAGTTTCAGTAACAATGCTGAAACCTTTTCCTGTGTACTGATCAGCTGGTAATCCAGACTGTTTTTTACGTTAAACTCAGGTGTAGTGACATACAGGACATTTCCCTGTGCAATAATTCCCGGAAGACTATCGGTTAAAACTAAAGTCTGATTGAATCCGACGCCAAGCTGATATTTAAGAAGTTTCAGTGAAATTTCTTTCTGCGATTCTATCGAGGTGATAAGAGTCTGAATGTTAGACCTGTTGATTTTTATCTGGTCAACATCTGTTTCCTCATTCAAACCCTGCTGGTTCATTTTAATCATTTCGTTGTAGGTCTGGTCCACCGACTTCAGGCTTTCATTCAGCACTTTCACATTCTCACCCAGAACCAAAACAAGATAGTAAGTATCTGCAACAGATTCTTTTGTCTGATCCTCTGTTTTAATAAGTGTTTTCTCCGACATTTGTTTTACCACTCTGGCCGCCTGAAGGCCCACAAAATACTGGCCATTAAAAATGAGTTGTGAAACTGTAATATCTAAAACTGCATTATTCTTAACGCCAAGAGTAAAAGGAAGATTTTTATAGGCATCTTGAATATCATTTTTGGTAATGACGCCATCTGGCAATGAATTTAAATCCAGATACGGAAAGCTTATTTCAGGAATGACAAACTGATGCTGATAATTTGTTGTAAAGTTCAGCTGGGGAAGCCCGATTGCAAGATTTTCCCATACCTTTTTATCTGACATCTGAATATCAATTTTTGATGACTGAACTGACCTGTTGTTCTGAAGGGCGTATGTTTGAGCCTCAGCAATTGAAAGTCTAAGTATTTCTTTATTTCCCTGACTAAATCCTTCACTAACTAGTCCAAGAATCACAAAGGTCAAAAGACATTTTTGTGTCAAATTCATTATTCCAAATATTTATTTTTACTATTTACTGATTCTTATGCCTTTCCTTCTATAAAACTTTCCAAGCTGATTGCTCTTACCATCATCACTTTTCTAAGGCAATTCTTTGCGCGGCAAAAATATAATCAAAAAACCCAGAAAACAAGTTTTATACTAAATGTTTCCAAAGTATATTAAAATTAATCTATCAGGTATCTGTGATCATTCTCTCTTTGGTTTCAAATTAGTGATAAAATATTCGTGGAATAAAATCAGTTCAGATTTTGTCTGAATATCGAAACGATCAGAAAGAAACTAAGTTCGGACCGTGAAATTATTATGTACAAAATCAATGAAGAACACTATATCAGTAAAAACTATCGACCGATTAAAATTTCAGCAGTTAAGAATGAAGATAGTTTGACGTTCTGTTATGACGGAGAGTTTGATCCTTTGCTGGCTTCCGGTGGATTCCTGCACCAGTTATTTGAAAACACAGTTGAAAAATATCCCGATAACATTGCTGTTCAATTTAATAATGAAACAATAACATACTCTGAGTTAAATAAAAAAGCAAACAGACTTGCAAGGTATTTAAAATCCTTAGGTGTTGGAATTAACGATTTTGCAGCCATATTTTTATCCCGCACTCCCGACATGTACGTCACCATGCTGGCTATATTAAAAACGGGAGCCGTTTATATACCGATCGATCCAAAATATCCTGCAGAAAGAGTGCACTTTATACTGGCAGATTGCAATGCCAGAATATTAATCTCAACTTCTGATCAGATAAACAAAGTTAGCGGATTAACATGTAATAAAGTTCTGCTGGACAAAGATCAGAATAAGTTTAATTCACAGTCATCACTCAACTTTCCTTCAGGTGAAATTAAAGCCAGTATGGATGACATCGCTTATGCCATCTACACCTCAGGAACAACAGGAACTCCAAAAGGAGTTAAGATTTCTCATTTAGCCGTTTGCAATCTGGTAAGAGCTGAAGGGAAAATATTTGGTATTAAACAGAAAGACAAAGTATTCCAGGGCTTTTCAATTGCTTTTGATGCATCGGTTGAAGAAATATGGCTTGCGTTTTATTCAGGTGCGACACTTTTTGTTGGCACTGAAGAGATGATGCAATCGGGTCAGAACCTTTCAGGGATCCTGAACGAAAATAAAATAACGGTTTTTTCCACGGTTCCAACCCTTTTATCGGTACTTACCGAAGATATACCGATGCTTCGCTTGTTAATCCTGGGAGGCGAAGTTTGCCCAACTGAACTGGCAAAACGATGGGCAACACCTGGTAGACGAATGATTAACACTTACGGGCCTACAGAAACAACTGTAATTGCTACTTATAGTGAATGTAGCCCCGCGAGGAATGTCACCATTGGTAAACCAATACCAAACTATTCCGCCTATATACTCGACTCAGAAATGCAAAAGGTCCAGGTCTCAGTTGCCGGAGAATTGTGTATTGGTGGTCTGGGTTTATCTGATGGTTATATCAATCTTCCGGAGCTGACAGACAAAAATTTTATTGTCCCGGATTTTGAAACAAATCCCAATTTTCCCAGACGTTTATACCGGACAGGCGATTTATGCCGGTTTAACGAATCAGGTGAAATAGAATTTCTGGGACGAATAGATTCACAGATCAAATTAAGAGGATTTCGCATCGAGCTGACTGAGATTGAGTCGCAGCTGATGCTTTGCAAAGGAGTTCAAAGTGTTGCGGTAACAGTAAAAAATGGTTTTAACGGGATTCAATTATTAGTTGCATACATCATTCCGTCTGATCCGGGTGAATTCGATGCAGAAGTTGCCAA
The DNA here is from genome assembly GCA_963838215.1 of uncultured Bacteroidales bacterium. GTDB lineage: Bacteria > Bacteroidota > Bacteroidia > Bacteroidales > VadinHA17 > LD21. The sequence goes on from CAWIQG010000004.1 coordinate 95,174, forward strand.
AAGCTATTTAAAATCAAAGCTGGCTCCTTTTATGATTCCAAATATATTCGAAATTGTAACGGAATTACCATTGCTGCCCAGCGGCAAAGTTGACAGGACTAAACTGCCTGACCCAGAATTAAGTTATGGCCAGCATCTGGTTAACTCCTCAGAATGTTCACCAAATGAAATTAAAATACTGCATTTATGGCAAAAATTGTTTGCGCCAAATCAGGTTGGTGTCGAAGATAATTTTTTTAACCTGGGCGGCCATTCGCTGTTTGCATCACAGATGATTTCGGAACTGCGTAAAGAAAAGCAAATGAATATGCTCTCCGTGCGCGATATTTACGAGTATCCAACTGTCAGAAAGTTGGCGGCACATATTGATGCATTAAACCGGAACACGGTATCAAAAGGATTTGAAAAAAGCAGTAAAAGTAAAGTGAATCAGCTTACTTATTATTCAGTTGGCGCATTGCAGACGCTGTCGTTTCTTTTTTTTTATGGCATAGCAACATTGCTTATAGTATCCCCTTTTGTAATAAAAAATTACTTCCCGCACGTAAGTTACAACAATCTTGCTTTTCTGTGCCTGGTTTATATAATTCTAAGTTACCCGTTGTTATTATTGCTCTCGGTAATAATCAAATGGCTGATTATTGGAAAATTCAGGGAGGGAAATTATCCATTGTGGGGATTTTATTATTTCAGGTTCTGGTTTGTAAAAAAATGTGTTGACATTACTCCGGTTGCTCTACTTACAGGGACCCCGTTCTTAGCTATATACTACAGGTTAATGGGAACGAAAATCGGTAAGGATGTTTATTTAAGCTCTGACAGGATCAGAGCATTTGATCTGGTGTCAATCGGCAATAACTCAAGTGTTTCCAAAGAGGCTCACATGATGGGATATGTAGTAGAAGACGGGATGTTAAAGCTTGGCAGGATTTCAGTTGGTAATAATTGCTTTATAGGAGCGCGCAGCTTACTGCATCTGAACTCACGCATGGAAGATGATTCTGCGCTTCTCGAACTCTCAATGTTATCGGGAAATAGCACTATTCCTGCAGGTCAGACATGGCGTGGTTCACCTGCAAAACCTTACGAAAGTGAATATGATTTGCTGGTTACAGCTAAAAAGAAGGCCCCGCGATCAGGTAACCCGTTTAAAAGAATCGGATTAACTTTGATTCATGCTTTTGCATTGCTCTTTGTGCTTCTTTTACCCTGGATATTGTTAATCCCTTACTCATTGGTTATTTATTTTTCAAATATCAATGGAGGAATATGTATGACCCTGCTTACTATGATCCCTCTGGCCGCCATGTACATATTTACATTTTGTCTGAGCTCAGCAGCTGTGAAATGGATTATACTAGGGAAATTAAAACCCGGCGACATTCCACTCAATAGTGTTTTATATATAAGAAAATGGATAGTTGACTCGCTGATAGCTATGAGTTTACTTATGATAAAATCGCTGTATGCTACATTGTATCTTCCACCGTGGTTAAGACTTACCGGAGCTAAAATAGGTAAACGAGCTGAAATATCCACAGTTAATTATATATCGACCGATTTACTTAAAATAGGAAACGAAAGTTTTCTTGCCGATTCGGTTAATGTTGGTCCTCCGGTTGTCATAAACGGATATATGCTGTTCCGCACCACCGAGGTGGGTTCAAGGTCGTTCCTGGGGAACAGCGCAGTGCTCCCGACAGGAAGTAAAGTTGAAGATGGCTGCCTGATTGGAGTTTTGTCGGTAACCCCATCGTTACCGGAAGAAGCAAAAATGAAAAATTCTTCGTGGCTTGGCTCCCCTCCCATGTTTCTGCCAAATCGCCAGAAAAGTCCGGAGTTTCCAGAAAAATATACTTTCAAACCCACATTTTCATTATACCTGATGAGGGGAATTATTGAATTCTTCAAGATAACACTTCCGTTTGCGATTGCATCCATCTTATTATTATTATTTTACAACTATGCATATCTCATTTTCAAGTCGGGTAATTATCAGAGATTTGTTTTTGAGGCCCCGCTGGTGCTTATCGTGCTAAGTGTTTCAACGATCATTTTTGGATGGTTTTTCAAGACTATATTAATTGGTAAGTACAAACCTGACGTAAAACCGCTCTGGAGTACTTTTGTATGGCGAAACGAGTTCATTAACTCAATATCGGAAAACCTGGTTTATCCGTTTTTTGAATCAATGTTCCTGGGAACTCCCTTTGCTCCGGTTTATTTCAGGATTATGGGATCCAAAATCGGGAAAAAAGTGTTCATGGAGACCACCGAAATCACCGAATTTGACTTAGTGAAAATTGGCGACGAATCGGCTTTGAACTTCGGCTGCACAATTCAAACTCATCTGTTCGAGGACCGTGTAATGAAAATGTCGGATATCAATATCGGAAAAGCCTGTACTATTGGCTCATTATCAGTGATTTTGTACGATACCAAAATGCACGACCACTCTTTATTACATGGACTTTCACTGATTATGAAAGGTGAAACGCTGCCAAAAAATACATGCTGGCAGGGATCTCCATGCCAGCTTCAAAATTAAAGTATTAATGAACATTGAGATTGAAGAATATCAGGTTCATGTATGGCAGGCTAATATAAAAGCTGATTCAGCATATTATAAAGATTTTTCGAATGCTCTTTCTTCTGATGAACTCGAAAGGGCCAATAATTTCAGGTTCCCAAAAGACCGGGAACGTTTTATTATAAGGCGTTACCAGCTTCGCTTAATTCTGAGCAAATATTGTGGATGCCAGCCCAATGAAATAATGTTCGGATATAACTCCTTTAAAAAACCTTTCATCTGGTTACCGGAATTCAAAGAGGTTAAGTTTAACATGTCCTGTTCAGGCGACTTGATGTTAGTAGGTCTTTGTAATCAAAACGAAATTGGTATCGACATTGAGAAAGTCTGTGAAATACATAATTTAGATAACATCGCATCTGAAAATTTTTCGCTTCAGGAATTAAAATATCTCAATGGCACATTGGATAAAATAAACGCTTTCTATAAGATATGGACAAGGAAAGAAGCATTTATAAAAGCTATCGGGAAGGGCATGTATTACCCTTTAAAATCATTCTGTGTTGAAGTTAATTCGTCAGGTGGTTACGAACAGCTTGTCATATTCAATCATCTGACAGAATCCAAACTCTGGAGAACAGCTGAGATAAATTCTCCCGCTGGTTACATAGCTTCCATAGCTATTAAATCAGACAGGTTCCGGATTAATTACTTTCATTTATGATATAAGATTGTCGGCTCCCGAATGTCCAGACAGACCAACGCTTATAACAATGTTACCTTCAAGTGTTAACCGTTTCTGCTCTGTAATATATTCATCCTTTAATTTTGTACTCTCTCAAAGCGTGATAATCTTATATTTTCCAATCATTGTTTTGAATCTGAATCGGGTAATATTTTATTGAAGATATTCGCTGCAAGCTACGAAGAACCGGAACGAAGTGGAGTTCAACGCAGCTAATATTCGATCCCCTAAGGTATATTCTTAATGCTCGGAATTTATCATACGAGACACGCAATTTATCAGTCGAGAGACGCAATTTATTGGACAAGAGACGCAATTTATCAGTCGAGAGACGCAATTTATTAAACGAGAGATACGATTTATCTAACGAGAGACTCAATTTATTAAACGAGAGATACGATTTATCTAACGAGAGACGCAATTTATCAGTCGAGAAACTCAATTTATCAGTCGAGAGACTCAATTTATTGAACGAGAGACTCAATTTATCTATCAAGAGATTCAATTTACGAATAATGCCGGAGGCATTATAGTCCAATAGCCACGGTAACGTCCGTGGCATACATTACAATACCGATACCAACCCCGGATGGGTAATTATTTTTTGCCGTTATTTTTCTTCAACACCGCCGGTGTTCTCAAAAATCACGACTCTGCTACCACAGATATGACTGTGGCTATTGGAATTTGACACCTCCGGCGTCTTAATTTAAGTATGACTTTTCAATAAATGTGTATAAAGAGTTTTCACACGACTCATCTGTGTTTTTCCAATCCTACAAAGCTTCACATATTAATCCGGTGGAAGCCTTGAGATATGAATAATCTAAAAACAGAACAATTAAATAATTGACCTTCATTTTGCAAACTTTCTAAGTATTACCGCAAAATTCATTTTCCATCCGTCATTATCTAGTGAGACAGATTTTATAGATTCTATCTTCCAACCATCAGCAAATATACTTTTTAGTTCACCGTCCGATATACCACCACCAGGAGATGAAGGGTCATCTTTAAAGTAAAATACATATAATCGTCCGCCTGAATTTAAAACATGTTTAAGTCCATTTGCATATTTTTCCCTGTCATAAACAGCATGAAGCAAACCACTATCAATGACAGTATTAAATTTATTATCCCATTCATCTAAGGTTACAGCATCCTTAACCAGAAATTCAACAGGTAAATTGCGTCCTTCAACTTTTGACTTAGCTCTTAGAACAGCATTTTCAACAAAATCAATTCCAATAACCTTAAGTCCGCGCGATGCAAAAAAAATTGAAGTATCACCTGTTCCACATCCTGCATCAAGTATTGGTTCAACGACCTGATCGGCAATTTCTATGAATGGCTGTTTTGGTCTGCCAATATCCCAAACTGGTGAATTTCCATTTTCATAGTGTTCAGCAAATCCCTTAATGGCTCCCGACAGATCAAATTTTTCCTTTTCATTTTCCATTTTGAAATCCTCCCTATATTTGTTTCTTTTACTTTGGTAGACGATTTTGTCAAAAAAATATTTTAAAATTTCGAAACAAATTTTAAAATAAGACTCCTATTGATTTATTAAAGCCTTAAAATATCACAACTCCTCACGCGGACAATACTTTTATCAGACATTGACCTATGACAAAATGAAGAATCTCTTTTTCACATTATTCCTGATTCCGATTCCTTCATTCACCTATAAAAATACTACGCTCGCCGATATTTATTTTATGATGCACCATCAGAACATTTATTTTGATTCAAAACTAAAATCAGATTATTATGTATCCCGATTGGTTAAATAACATTCTAATATGTCCGGAAACGCATAGAGCATTGCAATTCAATGGTAATAACTTTGAATCTGGCAAGAAGGTTTACAATGTACAAGGCGATATTTTATCAGTGGTTTATCCAAAAGAATTAAATGGTTTGGATTCAAAATACAATAAAATATACAACCTTTTAGCACCATTTTATGATTTGAATGAAAGGATCTGGAGTAAATTATTATTTGGCGTAGAAACGGTAAAAGGCAGAAGGCAGATTGTTTCTTTTCTGGGATTAAAACCGGGGACGCGTATTTTAGAAGTTTCACCCGGACCGGGGGTCTTTCAAAAGTTTATAAGAACTGAAATAAGTGAAAACGGTGAATATGTGGCTTTGGATTTATCAATGGCAATGTTACACCAATGTTCAAAGAGAAATAAGAATCTGAATGTTCATCTGATTCATGGCAATGCTCAGTTTCTGCCATTTGAAAATAATAGCTTTGATGCATTATTCCATTTTGGTGGCATCAACCTTTTTAACGATCCTCAAAAGGCCATAAGTGAATTTGTTCGGGTCGTTAAAAAAGATGGAATTGTAAGTTGGGGTGATGAAGGAATTTCAAAGAATTATTCTAATAAACTCAGAAAAAAAATAGCAATAAAAATCAATCCTGGCTTTGCAAAACCACATCCCGTGATCCCTGATTCTGTATATGACGTTAATAAACATGAAGTTTATAAGGGGTTAGCATATTTGACTGTTGCTAAAAAACGATAATAACTAAAAAGTTAAAAATTATAAACGAAATATCGTCTTTGAGATAAAGAAAATTTACGCATCAATATAAAACTGGAAATTTTTCAATATGAAATTACGTATTCAACCAACGAGTGAACATATTAAAATTTTATTTGTTAAAGCATCGGATTGAGACTTCAATTGATAAGTCTGCATCAGATGGTAAAAAGAAAGATATAAAGGAAAAAGAATTGTATGGATCCAAAGGTTGATGAATTTTTAAGTAAGATCCGGAAGTGGCAGGAAGAATCTGAGAAATTGAGAATGATAATTCTTGATTGTCAGCTGAACGAAGAATTGAAGTGGGGTAAACCTTGTTATACATTTCAGAACAATAACATTGTTATAATACAAGGATTTAAAGAATACTGTGCACTTATGTTTCTCAAAGGTGCCCTGTTAAATGATACCAACGGTATTCTTTTCAGAATGGGAGAGAATACACAGGCGGGACGTCAGATCCGGTTCACCAGTGTCCGGGAAATACTGGAGATGGAACCGGTTCTGAAAACCTATATTTACGAAGCCGTTGAAGTTGAGAAGGCTGGTTTGAAAGTAAATTTTAAAAAGACTGCAGAATTTATAATTCCTGAAGAATTCCAAAATAAATTAAATGAAATTTCTACATTGAAAACAGCATTTGAGGGGTTAACGCCCGGACGGCAAAGAGCATATATTCTTTATTTTTCAGCACCCAGACAATCCAAAACCCGTGAGTCAAGGGTTCAAAAATGTTTGCCACAAATTCTCAGAGGAAAGGGACTGAATGATCAGTAAATTCCATACCTCCCGGCAGCCAGAATTAAAAAAATAATTGAAGCTCTTCGCAGTAAACAAAGGAGAACGGGGTTTACGAGTTTGGCGAAGCCAATAATATCCTGATAATGTTGAGTATTACTTCTAGGCAATGATTTTACTAATAATCTGACACTAAATAAAGCAAGGCTTACTTACCATTATATTTAAGAAGATACACCAGTATTTTGTTTCCATATTTAACCTTGTTGTCGGTTACAGTATCTACTTTTAAAAGCTCCGATTCAGATAAGGCAAGGTCAAAGTTTTCTTTATTTAATTCCAGATTGTTGTAATTAACCGCACAGAATATCTCTCCTCTTTGCAGGAAATCTCCTGGTTGGGTGTATTGATGTATTCCTGGAAATATATCAACATTCGACATCTTCGCCTTGAGCCAATAATGACTTAATTTTGAATTGCCGTTATACTCAAGCATTGGCAGGGCAGTAATTTCTGTAATATGTAAAACCTTATGAACATCAGGATAAGTACTGGCAATATACTGTACGGTCTGCTTATATGGACCATAAGAATAATATGAGGAGGAAATTGAAACTCTTATGCCCAGAAATAATATGATTCCGATTATAACTATTTTCAACCACTTTGCTTTTATATGAATAAGAAGAATTGTCTGTGGAACAATAAGCATGGTGACAATGGCCATTACATATCTTGAATATAAAATTGGCTGCGAAAATGTGGAAATAACAATAATAACTAACAAAGTGCCAAGAAATATAAACATGGACAGCCATAAAACTATTCTATGTTCGGAAAATGATTTTGCAAAACTCCGGTAAATTGTAAAAACAGTAATACTGTAGATCAGAATCAATAACGAGATGGAATAAGGAGTTGTCCAGAATATTTCAGTAAATGGAGCTGCAAAACATGAAAGTATTGTATTGAAATTAACAGCAGGTACCCAAAAAGCATGTTGAACTTTATTTATTTGCACCACAAACATTGAGAGCCATGGAAGAAAAAGAAGTACAGCCAGTATTAATGATAATAAATGGATGAGCCATTTTTTGTTTTTTGTTCTGATCAGGGATAAGAAGACAAAAAAGTTTGCCACAAAAGCAGCTACCAGACTATAATAATGGACATATATTGCTACTACTGTGAAAATAAAAAGAAAAGCCAGATCCCGGTTTTTTCCTGATTTCAAAAATAAACAGGAATAAATAAATACCCCTGTAACTGAAAATGCGGCCCATGTGTACATCCTGGCTTCGTGTGAATAGGAGGCTAACATTGGAAGAGAAAGCAGCATTAGGCAAAAACAGATAGCACCTTGCTTTCCAAAAACTCTTTGACCCGCAAAATAACCTAAGAGCAACGAGGAAAGCACTCCTGTAACAGAAAACAATCTTAAAGATAAAGCGCTTGAGCCAAATACAGAAGTAAATAACTTTAATCCTATAAAGTACAAAGGTGGATGCAAATCATTCTTAAACTGAGCAATCATTTCTGGCACGTGAAAATTAATCAAAGATTTAGTGTAAATCTCATCGCACCATAAATCGCTAAAGCTGATATTGAATAAATAGAAAACGATCGCAAACCCAAAAATAAAACTGAAAATTACATTGTTATCCCTGGTTAACTTATTTAAAATGTTTTTCATAACATAATAATTAATTTTGTTCACTAAAATAAATAAAATCCCGGACAGTGATTTATCTCAACATTTTTTTAAAGCACCTCTGAATTTGTACATAAATTTTCCCCACCTTTGCTGACGGGGAATCTTAATCAGGCTTAACCGAGGTTTAAAAATTACATATATGAAGAAAAATTTACTCTATGTATTGGCATGTACATTTGCTTTGTTATTATTCAATGCTGAAAGTCAGGCACAAACAAAAAAACTCATTCATTACTGGCATTTTAACAATACAGTAAATAATACTCATTATGTCTCAATACCCGCCGATTATTCCACATTGGGGAATGCCTCGGTAATTTATAAACCTGTTAAAGTAGCAGGTGCCAGTGATACAACCAATATCAACGATTACATGGATAATTATAAGGCGGTTACCACTGATTACGATACAATAAATTCGAGGCCCGGATATGGTGGATGCTGCGGAGGCACTAATTATGCAGTAAGAACACGTAACCCAAGCGATTATATGCAGTTCTTATGGTACATCCCTACCAATAAATACGAAAACATTGTTATAAAGTACGAAACCGAGTCATCAGGATGCAAGTGGACAAAAAAACCAGGTGTTCTCATATAGCCTTGACAGTGCATTGACATTTATTACTTCCGGTTTACCGATCACTTCTTATTCAGCCAGCACGACTTCATTTACATTAGTTACCCTTGATTTAAGTTCCATCCCGACTGCAAACAATAACGGGAAACTGGTCTTTAAAATGGTCTTTACCGCGCCGGATACGGGTACAACCGGGAACAACAGGTTCGACAATATTACAGTTGAAGGTGATACAATTATAAAACCGGTATTTACCAGCTCTGCATTGACTTCCGGTGTAATTAACAAACCCTATTCATATACTATCGAAACAACCGGAACTCCTGCTCCTGCTTTTTCGGTAAGCGGTAACCCGGACTGGCTCACCCTGTCTGACAATATATTGAGCGGTACTCCCCCATCGGTCGGTACGTTTGGTCCGATCACGATTACCGCGACCAACCTGGCCGGAAGTTCCCAGCAGATATTCAGCCTGACAATCGCAGACGTTACTCCTGTTGCCCCGGCCATTACAAGTACAGCGCCGACCACCGGAATAGTCAACTCACTTTATACCTATACAGTTACAAGTACAGGAGTTCCGGTACCAACTATTTCTGTCAGCGGTAATCCATCATGGCTCACATTGACCGGAAACACATTAAGCGGCACTCCTCCTTCGGATGGAGTATTCGGTCCGGTCACAATTACTGCAACCAACATCCAGGGCAATGATCAGCAATCATTCAGCATTACAGTGCCAGCTGCTCCGCAGATAACCAGTACTGCGGTAACTGCAGGAGTAGTGGATTCTCTTTATACTTATACTATTGCAGTTTCAGGCACCCCGGCGCCGGATCTTTCGGTAAGCGGAAATCCGTCATGGCTTACACTCGACCGCAACACGTTAAGCGGAACAGCGCCTTCGATCGGAACATTCGGACCAGTAACAATTACTGCTACAAATTCTGAAGGCAGCACTCAGCAAGTTTTTAGTATCATTGTTTCTTCAGTTCCGCAAATTACAAGTACGGCTATTACTGCCGGAACAGCCGGTTCAGCCTATACTTATAATATAATTGCTACAGGAACACCTGCACCAACCTTATCGGTAAGCGGTAATCCTGCATGGCTTAATTTAGATGGCAACGTATTAAGTGGTGTTCCTACATCATCCGGATTAATTGGTCCGGTAACAATAACTGCGACAAATATTGTATCGTCTGCCACACAAATGTTTTATATAGATGTGGCAAACCCGGCTGTAAATACCGATACATCAAAGCTGATTTATTACTGGCATTTTAATAACACGTTGCCGGCCGATGGTTCCGGAGGTATTGCATTTGGGCATATTCCGGCTGATTATTCAATACAGGGAAGTGCAGCCATTGTATATAAACCTTTACAGGGGGTTGTTAGCGATACAGGATATATTGACAATCTCGTGGGGGACACAATAAATCAACGACCAGGATATGGCGGATGTTGTGATGAAGCGAATAACGCTGTCCGTACCCGTAACCCAAGCTACGACATGCAATTTTTATGGTACCTGCCGACAACATCGTATAAAGATATTGTTATTAAATATGAGACTGAATTATCGAGCCTGAAAAGTGGTCAGCACGAACAGATTTTTTCGTACAGCCTCGATAGCGCTTCAACCTTTATAACTGAAGGGTTACCAGTTATTTCTAATTTTGCGGATACTGTATGGGAAAAAGTAACTCTTGATTTACGTTCTGTCACTTCCATTAACAACAATAGTAAATTTGTTTTCAGGATTGACTTTTCTACCCCCAACACGGGAAGTAAAGGTAATGACAGGTTTGATAATATTACTGTAGAAGGAAGTAATTCGTCCACCGTTACCGGTATCCCTGAAATTGAAAAGTCTGATTATAGCCTTTATCCTAATCCTGCAAGTGATCATATTAACCTGGTAACTACCTTTGACGGAGAAAAAACAGTCTCGGTATATAATTCAACAGGGGCGCTGGTTTCTTCTTACAATTTGAATGGAAAGGAACTTTTCATCAATACTGCACAACTGAGCCCGGGTTTATATTTTGTGAAAATAATTGAAAAGAGCGATAAAAATGTCAGCATGTTGAAGTTCATTAAAGAATAAATCTTTTGCATTTCATTTTTAATGTTCCTTCCATTGAATGTTTCTTGTAAAGAACAAAAGATCTTAAAATAAAGTAATATAATTCAGTAAAAGTAAAAAGGGTGCCCTTTTGAGACACCCTCCGATCTTTTTGAATTAATCAACAGATTTATTACTTCAGGTACGTAAATTCCCTCCATGCACTATAAACTCCGGCTTTTCCTGTAGCTTTGGAAATAGACCTTACCCTCCAGCGGCCCGGTTGTTTTCCGACAAAATCAAGGGTATAAGAAGGCACATTGGTTGTCGCATTTTTCAGCAGATTCCATTTGGTGTCTTTATATTCGACCTCAATTTCATATTTGCTGGCACCATCCACATGCTTCCACTCAAATATGGTTTTCCGGGGAACCATATTTAATTTTGCACCTGCTATTGGGGCAACAAGTTCAGGCGGGGCGATCGGATCGTGTTTCAGATCCGTTACCGTTTGGGCATTAGACTTAAAAGCAAGATTCAATAATAAAATTGCAGTAAATAGCATAATAATTCTTGGTTTCATTTTAATTTCCTCCAGTTTTTTATTTGTAAAAATAAAAAATTATTAGACGTCGATCCTGTTCATTATATAAAATTTTTTATTTTCTTTAAATGCATGTTCATTATTGTTTTTAATCATTTTGTGATCAGATATTCTGACAAATAACTTTCACCATTATTGATTATCATACGCGATTTTTTAATTTTGAAAACAAAATCAGAAAACACAACTTAAATTTAAAATATGAAAAAGATTACTATTGGAATTCTCACTTTGGCCTTATTGGCCGGATGTACCGGAAAAACTCAAAAAAATATGGATACTGAAAAAAAATACCCGCCGTTTGATATTCAGAACATGGATCTTTCTGTAAAACCCGGCAACGATTTCTTTGTTTATGCCAATGGCAATTGGCTAAAGAATAATCCCATTCCGGCAGACAAGAATTCACGTTCCTCATTTGATGAACTGGTAGAAAAAAACAGGCATGATATCAGGGAAATTATTGAGGAAGCTGCTGCTGCCAAAGATGCCCAACCGGGAAGCATTACCGATAAAATCGGCAAATTCTATAACTCTGGTATGGATACTATTGCACTCGAACAGCAAGGTTTAAGTCCGCTTAAGGTATTTTTCGGAAAAATAGATTCAATTCGCAGTATAGCAGATGTACAAACTGTTGCAGCCTGGTTTCAGACTTACGGAATGAACCCATTTTTTGCTATATTTTCCAACCAGGATGCAAAGAACAGCTCAAGTGTGATAGCCGGTTGCTGGCAGGCAGGAATTGGTTTACCTGAAAGAGATTACTATTTTAATAATGATGAGTCCACCAGAAAGATCAGGGAAGCATATATTGTCCATTTAACTAAAATGTTTGAATTGCTGAAGGATGAACCTGCAGTTGCTGAAAAAAATGCGCAAACCATAATGAAAATAGAGACCCGGCTGGCTAAGGCTTCCTTTACCAATGTAGAAAACGAAGATCCACAAAAGACATATAACAAAGTAACAATTGACGGGTTAAAAAAGCTTGCCCCCAATATGGATTGGAAGTCATATTTTACCCTAATAGGATATCCCGGAATTTCTGAGATCAACGTGTCTCAACCTGGTTTCATGAAGGAGCTGAGCAACATGATGAAGAGCGTTCCGGTTGATGACTGGAAAACTTTTTTACGCTGGCATCTTATAAACAGTTCAGCAGCATATCTCAGTCAGGATTTTGTAAACCAGAATTTCGATTTTTATTACAGGACCTTATCAGGACAGGAAAAAATGGAGCCCCGCTGGAAGCTAGTTCTGGATGTCACAAGCTACTCTCTTGGTGAAGCAATTGGCCAGTTGTACGTAAATAAATATTTTCCGCCCGTAGCCAAGCAGAAAATGACCGACCTGGTAATGAACCTGAAAAAATCGTTGAAATCAAGGATTGAAAACCTTAGCTGGATGGGGCCGAAAACCAAAATTGAAGCTCTTGCCAAACTCGAAAAAATGGGTATTAAGGTAGGTTACCCCGATAAGTGGAGGGACTATAGCGGATTAATGGTTTCATCTCAGCCATATATCCTGAACCTGCTTAATTCCGGGGGTTTCGAATTCCGGTATAACATGAATAAAATCGGTAAACCGGTTGATCCCACTGAATGGGGAATGACACCTCAGACTGTGAATGCCTATTACAATCCGAACAGGAACGAAATCGTGTTCCCGGCTGGGATCCTTCAGCCTCCATTTTTCAATATGTACGCCGACGATGCAATCAATTATGGTGCAATTGGCATGGTTATAGGTCATGAAATGACTCATGGATTTGACAATATGGGCAGGCAGTTTGATAAAGACGGTAACCTGCGCGACTGGTGGACGGAGGAAGATTCCAAGACCTTCGAGGCACATACAAAGATGCTTATCGACCAATATAATCAAAACCAGGTGCTTGATTCTGTTTTTGTCAATGGAAAGCTGACCCTGGGTGAGAACATTGCTGACTTCGGTGGTGCTACCGTGGCATTTAATGCTTACAAATTATCCCTCGAAGGAAAAGAAGCCCCTAAACCCATCGATGGATTTACGAATTACCAGCGTTTTTTCCTGGCTTATGCCCAGGTATGGAGAACTAATATGCGCGATAAGGAGTTAATAAAGAGAGTTAAAACCGATGAACATTCTCCTGCAAAAATCAGGATAAACGGGGTAGTCTATAATATGCCTGAATTTTATTCTGCTTTCACTGATGTTAAGCCGGGTGACAAGCTTTTCAGGACAGTTGAACAACGCCCGGTTATCTGGTAATTAAGGCTGATGGCATTTTTTGTACGATTTTGAAATCCAAATAAGATTCATTATGACGGAACAGATTAAGCAAATTGCTGAAAGAATTAAAGAGATCCGCGAAATCTCGGGTATTTCAGCTGAAACCCTGGCAACCAGGCTGGGAGTTACAACTGATGAATATTTAAACTACGAAAGCGGAAACACCGATATCCCGGTTGGCATAATATTCAAGATCTCCGAACTGTTCAATATTGAACTTTCCGTGATGCTGGGTGGTGATAACCCGAAGCTCCATATTTACGGAGTTGTGAGGAATGGAAAGGGATTAAAGCTTGAGCGCAGAAAACAATATAAGTATGAGAGCCTGGCTTATAATTTTATTCACAAAAAAGCCGAACCATTCATGGTTACAATTGATCCACATCCTGAAAATGTGTTACTTGAATTTAATTCTCATCCGGGACAGGAGTTTAATTATGTTATAAAAGGAACAATGATGACAGTGATCGACGGGCATGAAATTACTCTAAACGAAGGTGATTCAATTTATTTTGATTCAGGCTTTAAGCATGCAATGAAAGCCTTAAACAATGAACAGGTAAAATTTCTGGCAATAGTTTTATAAATATTAATAGAATAAAGAATAATGATACTTGAAAAATATCTTAAACAGACAGAGTTTTCTTCATACCAGGACTTTAAAGCAAACTTTGAAATAACAATTCCTGAAAATTTCAACTTTGCTTATGATGTTGTAGATGAAATTGCCAATGAAACACCCGACAAGATAGCAATGGTATGGTGCGATGATAAAGGCAACGAATCCATTTTTACTTTTGGACAAATGAAATATTACAGCGATAAAGCTGCTAATTTCTTCAAATCGGCTGGTATCAGGAAGGGTGATCCTGTGATGCTTATCCTGAAAAGACATTATTCTTTCTGGTTCTGCACTCTTGCCCTGAACAAGTTAGGAGCAATTACTATTCCTGCAACACATCTGCTTTCTACAAAAGATATTATTTACAGAAATAATGCTGCTGATATAAAAATGATCGTTTGCCTACACGACCCGGTAGTAATTCAACATATCGAAGAAGCTGAAAGCAAATCACCAACACTGAAATATAAAGTGATGATTGATGAGACACATGAGGGTTGGCTCAATTTTACTGAAGGAATGGAAAAGAGTTCAGAAAATTTTGTAAGGCCGGCTCTGAATGAGGCAACTGTGAATGATGACATCATGCTCCTTTATTTTACATCAGGGACAACCGGGATGCCTAAGATGGTGAACCACGATTTTATGTATCCCCTGGGGCATATACTTACTGCAAAATACTGGCAGAACGTTGTAGACGATGGTCTTCATTTTACTGTAGCCGACACCGGCTGGGCCAAATCAGCATGGGGCAAAATATATGGCCAGTGGCTATCAGGCAGTGCCATTATGACTTATGATTATGATAAGTTTGTTCCCAAAAACATGATGGAGGTGATTGAAAAGTATAAAGTTGTCACTTTTTGTGCTCCGCCTACCATCTACAGATTTCTGATTAAGGAAGATCTCACCAGATTTGATTTAAGCTGCCTTAAATATTGTGTTGTTGCCGGTGAACCTTTAAATCCGGAGGTTTTTAAACAGTTCCACGAACAGACAGGCATCAAGCTGATGGAAGGATACGGACAGACGGAATGCACTGTGGCGGTGGCAACTTATCCATGGATGAAACCTAAACCCGGCTCAATGGGCAAACCTGCTCCGGGCTATGATATTGATATTATTGACGAGGAAGGCAACACATGTGAAGCAGGAATTGAAGGAGAGATTGTAATACGCACTGATAAAAGCAAACCTGTAGGAATGTTTAACGGTTATTACCGCGACTGATCAGCTGACAAAAAGTGTATGGTCAAATGGTATTTATAAGACCGGAGATATGGCGTGGCGCGACGAAGACGGTTATTTCTGGTTTGTTGGCAGGGCCGATGATGTTATAAAAAGCTCGGGGTACCGTATTGGTCCTTTTGAAGTCGAAAGTGCATTAATGGAACATCCTGCCGTACTTGAATGTGCAATTACTGCAGTTCCCGATCCTGACAGGGGACAGGTTGTGAAGGCGACAATTAGTTCCTTCAAAGAATTATCATCCGAGTGATGAACTCGCCAAAGAACTGCAGGAGCATGTTAAAAAAGTTACGGCACCTTATAAATATCCTCGCATAATTGAATTTGTAACCGAACTGCCCAAAACCATAAGCGGAAAGATCAGAAGAGTTCAGATCCGGGAAGATGATAGAGAGGAATAAAATTACAGCACCCCCGGGAATTCAATTACAGAGAAAGTATGCTGATTATTTGAAAAATTATTATTTGATATTTATCTTTTTTAATTTAAAGTTTTAATTTCCTTTTTCTTCCAGGTTTTTTCAATTTCTTCAAGCGTTTTACCTTTGGTTTCAGGAACCATTTTCCATATAAACAAGGCAGATAAAATACCCATTACACCATATATCCAATAGGCAAAGCCATGGTTAAAACCGGCTGTCAGTGCCAGATTATCGTTCAACATTGGAAAAGTCCAGGATACAATAAGATTGGCTATCCATTGGGCCGCAACGGCAATTGACATGGCACTTCTGATAGAATTTGGGAAAATTTCCGATAAAAGAACCCATGTTACAGGACCCCAACTCATAGCAAAAGATGCCGTATACATAAGCATAAAAATAAGAGCAATAACACCAACTTTACCAAAATAAAAAGAAAAACCGAGTGCAACCATGCTTATTGCCATTCCTACTCCCCCGATTATCATTAAGGGTTTTCTGCCGAAACGATCGACGGTAAGAATAGCAAGCACCGTAAACACAAGATTTACAATACCTACAATAATAGTCTGGATCATGGATGAATCATTAGAGGCCCCCATGTTCCGGAATATATTTCCAGCGTAATATAAAACAACATTTATACCGACAAACTGTTGAAATACAGAAAGAAGAATGCCAATAAAAATGACCAGGAAACCGTATGATAACCATGGAATGCTCTTCTCATGAAGGGTATCTTTAATGTCCTTCAGGATCATAGGAGCGCTTTTTTCACCAGAAATCTTTTTAAGCACTTTCAAAGCCTTATCCTCTTCCCCTTTCATAACCAAATATCTGGGCGTTTCAGGCACAAACATCAATAGAAGCAGAAACAGACCTGAAGGAATAAGCCCGGAGAAAAACATCCATCTCCAACCTTCAGTTATAAGCCACTCTTCACTTCCTCTGCGAGCTATAAATAAATTTACAAAATAGATTACGAGCATGCCGAAGATGATAGCAAACTGGTTCCAGGAAACCAGTTTACCTCGCACATTGGCTGGTGCTATTTCCGCAATATACATTGGTGAGAGCATCGAAGCCAATCCAACCCCAATTCCTCCGATAATTCTGTAAATAACAAACGAAAATACAGGTAAGGTGCCTAAGAAATTAAATTTTTCCGGATTCCAGGCACCAATAGCTGATATTGAAAACGCAAGGGCTGAAATAATTAGTCCGCTCCTTCTGCCTATTGCCTTTGAAATGAATCCTGCCATCGCTCCTCCAATAACACATCCTATCAAAGCACTTGATATGGTGAATCCTTTTATAGAATCGACATAGCTTTTTAATGCATCCTGAGTCTGTAAAATACCGGCTTTCAGATAACCAATTACCCAGATGGTTAGGATTATGAGGAGTAGTACACTTATAGACAGACCTTTACCTTTTCCGAGGAGCTTTAATATCTGGGCGGAAACAATTAAAACTACAAGGTAAAAGGCCAATGCGACCATCAGCTTATACTGTGTAATCATTTTGATGGCGTAGTCCAGATTTCCGGGGTCAACAATTTTAGCAATATAGAGTTGAACAAGCGATTTTTCTGCACCATTAACGACGGCCGTATCATATCCGAAAAGCAGCCCACCCAGAGTAGCAACCAGGGTAAGAGCCATAATATAAACAGGATTACCCTTATCATTTGAAGATGAAGATAATACACTGGAAGAAGTTCCAAAGAATGTCATGATAAAATATTTAGCTGATTATTAAATAAATTCATTTTGAATTGCTCCATAATTTGATGTTCAACACCTATCCTGGAATGTTCAACTTCACGCAAGTCCATTCTTTTTCATAATTAAAGATACATCATATTCAGGTTTACGCGATTTGCGTTCCAGCATCGAATTTGCTTCCTTATCCCCAATGAACTTTTCTTCCTTTGCATCCCATTTCAGTTTACGGTTGAGCTTCATTCCTATCCATGATAAGGCACATGCCTCAAGGCTCCGTGTCGACTGATCGACAGGAGCAATAGGATCTTTACGACTTATAATGCTTTCAAGCCAGTTGCGATAATGGTCCGGACTTGGCATCCAGATTCTTCCTTCGGGACCAATTCTTGGATAGAGAACATTATCTTTGCTTGCCCAAAGCGGACCTTTCTTATCATCAACTGCCACCATCCAGCAAAGGTCTGAATGTTTCATCGTTTCTGCATAATCAACAGTCCCTTCGCGGCCACAACCTATTTGCGCAAACTGAATGAGCTTATTTGGTGATCCGGCAGCATAGGAAGACTTCTTAAGAATCTCAGGAATAGCGATCAGACCAACCCCTGTCAGAACAGATTTTTTCAGAAAATCACGACGTGTATTGCTTTTCATATAAATTTCTGCGAAGAATTATCATCATGCAAAATACAAATAATTGTCGAAAATCAAAAGGCGAACATATTACAGACTTAATGAACTTAACAGCCTAATGTCTCAGGTTCCTTCTGTCAGGAATCAGATTCTTATGCGAACCAAATCTCGTCGGAGTACGATTACCGCGTTGTTGCTTTGAAGCCACGGGGTTATTATCAATCAAAGGGAAGGGATGATCATCAACCACCTGTAGCTTTTTTGTAATAAGTTTTTCAATATCCTTCAGATATGCTTTTTCCTCTGCATCACAGAATGAAATAGCCGTACCGTTCGCTCCTGCTCTGCCTGTGCGCCCAATCCGATGAACGTACGTTTCGGAGATATTTGGGATTTCATAATTAATAACATATTCAAGATCATCGACATCAATACCCCGGGCAGCAATATCGGTAGCTACCAGCACCCGCGTTGTCTGAGCTTTGAATCCTGAAAGTGCTCGCTGCCGTGCGTTTTGTGCTTTATTGCCGTGAATAGCTTCGGCACTGATGTTTTTCTTTTTAAGTACTCTTACAACTTTATCGGCACCAAATTTGGTACGCGTAAAAACAAGTGCTGTTTTAATCTTTTCATCCTTTAATAACTCAATCAGCAGAGCGTTTTTATTTCCCTTATCTATAAAATAGACAAATTGGTTAACAATATCAACTGTTGATGCTGAAGGAGTAACTTCCACTTTTACAGGCTTATAAACAATGGTACCTGCCAGTTTCACAATCTCCGGAGGCATAGTGGCAGAGAAAAAAAGCGATTGTCTCTTGTGCGGAAGAGCTGCGATAATTTTTCGTACATCATGTATAAAACCCATATCGAGCATTCTGTCTGCTTCATCCAGAACAAATATTTCAACATCTTTTAATGAGATAAATCCCTGGTTCATAAGATCAAGCAACCGGCCCGGAGTTGCCACAAGAATATCCACACCGTTTCGCAAAGAGGCTGTTTGAGGATTTTGATGAACACCTCCGAAAACAACAGTGCATGTCAATCCTGTATGTCTGCCATAAGCTATAAAGCTCTCTTCGATTTGTATTGCAAGCTCTCTTGTGGGTGTAACTATCAGACTTCTGATTTTTTTCTTCCTTTCGAATGTTCTGGTTTTGTTTAAAAGCTGAAGAACGGGCACTGCAAAAGCAGCAGTTTTTCCTGTGCCGGTTTGTGCACAGCCTATCAGATCGATTCCCCTTAGGATAATCGGAATAGCCTGTAACTGGATTGGTGTTGGTATTGTGTAGCCTTCTTCTTTTAATGATTTGAGAATTGGTTCTATAATGTTCAAAGATTCAAATTGCATGAATTAGTAATTAAGTGGAAAAGTCCGGTTTATTAAGTTTATCCCGGATTTAATGGCGGCGAAGGTAGTCTAAATTAACCGGTATTTGGAATTTAAATTGTAAAATGCTGATAATGAAACAGCTATTTTACTTTCCCTGGCTCGCTGTTTTTCTTCTCCCCTTCAGGGGTCAGTCCCATTGTCAGGGCCGTCATGCCGGCTAAACCTCCTAACTGCATGGTTTCGAGAGCTGAGCTTGGAACGATTACTATAGTGGAATTAGTCTTCAAACCTTCATATAACATGTTCATAGCTCTCAGATGAAGAGCTGTAGGATTATTGGCATAAGTTTTGGCAGCTTCTCCGAATTTTTCAGCAACCTGCCGTTCAGAATCGCCCAGAATCACTCTGGCCTGACGTTCTCTTTCAGCCTGGGCCTGCATAGACATGGCATCTTCAAGAGAAGAAGGAATAAGTACATCCTTAACCTCAACTGAGATCACGTTTATGCCCCATGGTTCCGTACGGTCATCAATTATTTTCTGAAGCTGTTCGCTCATTTTATCCCTCCCTTCGAGCATCTCTGAAAGCATAGTTTTTCCTATCACATCGCGCAGAGCAGTCTGTGAGGCCCAGTTTATTGCATTTCTGTATTCAGCTATTTCAAGTGCAGCCTTTTTGGCATCCAGAACTTTCCAGAATAGTACCGCATCGACATCAACCGGTACAGTATCTTTTGTAAGGGTTTTTTCAGCAGTAAAAGTTGTTGTAATGACACGTCCGTCTATCCAGTAAGCAACTGTGTCAATTATGGGTATTATAAAAAAGAGCCCCGGTCCCCTGAGTGAATCGAAACGTCCTAACCGTAGAACTACTGCTTTTTCCCATTGATCTGCGATCTTTATTGCAGATGAAACCAAAAGGGCTGCAAGGAAGGAAATTGCAACAATCACTATTGCTCCTGAACCTTGCTGAAAGCCATAGCCTGAATATGCCAAAGCCAGGCCAATGGCAAAAATGACAAAAAAGATTAATACTGAAAAAGAACTTCTTGTTTTCATAACGTTACCTCCATTTATTTTATATATTTCAGATTTGATGTTTTTCCGGGAATTGATGCATCGGTCTTATACATATCCCGATTTCTTTATCCGGAGATCAAATTTAAGAAATATAATCGTGATGTAATAAGATTTACATATTGATATTAGTTGAGTTAAAGCCAATTTTATAAGATATTATGTGTAACCAGTTGACCAACAGACTCACAAGTGGACGATACACTATTCTGATATGCCTGGCTCTCCTGCTCCTGGCTCAGTGCACCGGTCCAGAGCCGTTATCTTTTTCATCTCGACCCGATAATAAACTAAACGGGGTTATCCTTGATTCTGTTATGATCTACGGGCATAATGCCGATTTCTTTCATGCAACTTCCGCAGGGCCGCAAAAAGTGTTGGTTATGCTGGGTGGATCAGAAGGAGGCAGATATTGGAGTTATCACCCTGAATTAATTCGTGACCTTGTCGATCAGGGGTTCTCTGTTTTGTCGCTGCCTTACTTCGGAACAAGAGATCTTCCCGATGATCTCCGAAGCATTCCATTAGAGTATTTCTCAAAGGTATTTAGCTGGTTATCGACACAAAAGGATCAGGTGATACCTGATAAATACGCGTTAGTGGGTGTCTCGCGTGGGGCGGAGTTGGCATTGCTTTTGGGTAGTCGTTATCCGGAAGTTAAGGCGGTTGTGGCAATTGCCCCCAGTTCAGTAGTCTTTCCTGGACCCCCTGCAGGAATACTTGACCTGATTGAAGGCCAGCATTCTGCATGGAGTGAAAATGGTAAGGAACTACCATTTGTCCCAATACCATATTCCTGGGCCACTCTCAGGGGAATGCTGTCCGGTAAAAGAACGCGGATGTTCGAAATAGCGCTTCAAAACACCCGGCGTGTAAAAGAAGCAGAAATTCCCGCAGAGAAAATCCGTGGGTCAATACTTTTGATCTCCTTTACCCGCGATCAGGTGTGGCCATCCACTCTTATGTGCGGGCAGATCATGATGCGCCTCAAAGACAACAGCTTCCGTTATCACTACGAGCACGCAATATATGATGGGGTTCATTCAGAGTGGTCCATTGAACCTTGCCGGGAAAAAATACTGTCCTTCCTGAAGGATCGGTTTTTGATGCAGTAAAAAGTGAAGGTAAAAAGCACAACTTTTATTCAGTTTTTTCTGTTCAGCCTGACTATCACTTTGCTTTTAAGACATTATAAACAACCGGTACGCTTCAAAACATTGGATGATCCCGGTGCCCCTATGACTATGGAAGATAAAGAACGGCAAAAACTGCTAAAAAGGGGAATCAGTATTACATGGGATTATAACTCATGGGCTCAGATATCTGCGAATAACAATAAGATAGAAGACACACCTTTCACGCAGGATGAGAATGAACCGGATAATGACGCGATCAATATAATTGAAACATTCGAAGGAGGAAGGATCGCAGCTTTGGCAGGAAGATTTATAGTGAATAATAAAAACGAAACCATGTCGTACCTTAAAGATGCTTCCGATGCGGCTGTAAGTGGTAATGTATCAAGAATGGAAAAAACCGGCCAATTCGATCTGCGAAAGCTGTCGTCAAATGCAATATTTAAACCAGCAAGGGAAACTGCAAATTCATATATAGAACAGGGAAAGGATCTTATCAGTGACGAATTAAAAGAGAATAATTTTGCAGTTATGAAATCGGGGGTCGGACCCTGCTTCAGAATTATAATATCTACTCTCATGTTTCGGATGACTGGAAAGTGCCATTGAGACAATATTAATCAGGTAAATAAACGCTTACTTATGATAAAAATAATTACTTGTTCTCTTGTGATATTGTTTTTATTGAGTACACAAACAACCATTGCCCAGGAAAAGAACACTTTGCGTTATGAAATAATGCTAAGTGGTAACATGATGGAACCATCCCTGAAAAAAGATCGTTTCATCAATACCATTGATATATCTCCCGACAAATTCATCACACTCTCCTCAGGCAATATAATTTACATGCTGGGCTGGGGAGGCATGACTCAGTTCGGGAAAGAAACTGACAGTACAATCGACTCATTTGCTTTTGCATCAGATGGCCTTTTGATGGCAGTTAAAAACAACGAGCTTTGCTATATGGATGATAAAGGTAGCTTTTCTGTGCTTGCAAAACTGCCAGGGTCGAATATGGGAATTGCTGCAGGGAAAGATGTTATGTATTTATTCGATCAGAAAAGAAATGACAGACAGTACAAATTGTACGTATATGCCAAGGGCGGAAAATACAAACAGCTCCTTGTTTCACCAAAGCCCGTAATTGCTGCTGTTGAAATGAATGACTCTCTCTATCTTGCGATCGGAAGCGCTGTTTTTTCTTTTTCACCCATAGAAAATAAATTAAATTTAGTCGCAGGGTTTCAAAAAGAGAGCGAGATCAGATCAATGACAGATGATCCGATAAACAATATCCTCTATATTGCAACCAGGGATGCTATTTACGCTCTTCAAAACAATAGCCTTGTGTATGTAACAGGTGATTTTGGCGGAGGTGTTATCAAATATTTCAGCAATGGTCTTATCATCTTTAATCCTGAGACTTACGATATTATACGAATAGTGAATATCGACAAATCGATTATTTTCTAGATTGTCATATATATTAACCCTTAATTGAATAACCTCGCAGCAAAAGAAAGTGAATGCGTTTCCGGGGAATCAACACAAATATATTTCAAAATCGGTGCGTTTTTCCTAATTATAAAGTACCTTTACTTATGATGTAATTAGTCGATCCTTAAAATGTCTGTTTTAACAATAATTCACCAGGATCTTATATTCCTGAGTCAATTTTTTGATAAATTCATTTAAGACACAGATAATAGACTTACGGATTTTCCGTAACATCTTCATCATATTGAACGCTGCACCTGCCAAAAGAGTGTTAATCATATCACCCTCAACACCTTTGAGGTAATTTCTGAGTAACCGGTGGTCTTGTTTTAAATGTCCTATAATTGGTTCTATTGATGCTCTTCTTCGGAACCGCTCTCTCTCTTTGGCTTTTTGATAAGCGGTTTTACCTTTTCCTGAGCCTGGTATTTTAATGCTAACCCCCATGATGCTTTTTCGCCCCTTACAGCCTCTGTCAACCAAGGCAGCTTCAGGCAATCGACCTAAAAGATCTTCAACCTGTGCCAGTTGCGGTTCAAGAGTATGACCATCGAAAATATTATCTTCAAATGCCATCGCCCCAACTACTATTCCACTTTTCTTGGTGATTGCAAAGCTACTTTTGTTGCCAAATTCATACCTCTTGTGTTCTTTGCCTTTTGAGATACATTTTACTTCAGGGGCATGAAAACTGTATATCTTGTTATTGTCATCTCGTTTTTGTCCAAGTACACGGTAGTATAACCAGAGCTGTTCATCATAACAGTTCAAACGATCTTTGTCATCAAGTCCACGTTCAACATCTCTTACCAAGCGACCTGCTATTGTCTTAAGTTTACGAGCAGCTGCATTGGCCATTTTACGCTTCTTTGGATGCTCCCTGAACCGCTGCTCTATCATTAATTGTTTGACTATACGCTTGTAACTTTGTCTCAATGCTATATCTTCTTTTTCAGCGATCTTCCGGCATCCTTCAATTATCTTCTTATGAAGTTTGGAGTCGGTCGGGAATGTAATGTTCTTTTCCTGTACTGTTGTGTCAATAAGTACTTCTTTCTCATTAACTTCCTTAGAATCAAACAGGCTTATACTGAGTTTTAAAATTTTCTCCGCCCCAACTTCTCCAATACGCTTACGAAAATGTACAAACTCGCTCGGATCAAACGGCTGTTCATACTGGAAAAAGGTCTCTCCACAAAAGTATTGCCAATAAGGGTTTTCAATCCACCTTTCTACAAAAGTCTCATCTCCAAGATTATACATCTGTTTCAGTATCATACACCCAACCATCTTTCTTACCGGTATTGCTTTTCTTCCCATGTATGGATAATAAATGGAAAACTCCTTGTCAACTGTTTTCCAGTCTATTCGCTGTGCCAACTGAACTATCTCATGATCCATATTAATGACACTTACAAGTGGAGTCTGAAATACATTCAACTGCTCATGTTTAATAAATTTGCCTTTCATTTTGCAAGGTTTTTAACGAATTTACATATTCCCTTGCAGATTATTAAACCAAGTTATTAACACTAATTGTTAATAATCAACACTTTAAGTACATTTTAAGGATCGACTAATTAATTCTGTAAAGAACCGTATAACATTTCAAGGGAACTGGTTTAAAATACTTTTACTTTGAAATATGATAAGGTGTCTAATGAATAGTTTTGTCAACTAAATAAAAATGCCACCATGAAAAAGACAATACTGGTTCTTCTGTGTTTTTCTACGTTTTGCTTGACCTATTTTTCAGCCGCCTATTCTCAGGATACTACCAGCCTCAAAACTGCCGATAAGCTTTTTAAACTGAGCCTCGATGAATTTCTGAATGTCGTTATCACACCCTCAAAAACGGCGCAATCGGTAAACGACGTTACACAAAAGGTTGATATTATCTCTGAAAAAGAGATTGAATCAATTGTTTCAGGGAACCGGAATATTTGTGAAACAATTGCAAAGCTGCCGGGTGTTTCGGTTACTGTTCTTTCACGAAACGACGTTAACTGGGGAACTTATGGAGGAATAGGTCCCAAATACAGCACCTACATGCTCCAGGGATTACCTATAGATGCCTTCATGGATCCTATGTCGCTCGATCTGAACGCTGTTGACCATATTGAGGTGCAACGCGGACCGGCATCGGTTATATATCCGAATTATCTATCGCAGGATTTTGCGGGCAGCCAGAGTCCGCTGGCAGGAACAGTGAACCTTATCTTAAAGGACAAAATAGAGCAACAGGAAACGTCATTTCAGACTTCATTTGGTTCATATAATACGCTTAACAGCCAGCTTTATCATCAGAACAGGATTAATCGTGTAAACTATTTCTTTGGATCCTCTTACGAGATGTCTGATTATACTAATTATGGTACTGACGGTTCATGGCTCGACATGAAAAAGGATCCGGAATACAGAAAGACAAAAATTTATGGCGGATTGACAATATTTATGGATAAAAATGAAAAACAGAAACTCACTGTTTTTTGTCAGGAAACCTGGCACGATGGCGATGCAGGACGGGTGTACAGAGGATTCGCCAATAAATATGGCACTGTAAATGTCGGGTATGATGTCGCTTTAAATGAAAAGATGAGCCTGCAATCTCATATTGGAATCCGCTCCTACGACCGCACATGGCAGGAGAGTAATTTTGGCGTTATAGATACCCTTAAATCGAACAATGGTGTAAACCAGCTGATAATACCGGCCGACATATCATTATCATTGTCTCATGGAAAATCAAGTTCTCTGAGTGTTGGAGCCGATTACCAGGCTGCAAAATATTCTACATGGATCGATCCGTTGGTTGGTTATCAGATTTATGGCAATATCTCTTCTGCAATGCAGGCAGGTGTTTACATTCAGGAAGAGTGGCGGCCGGTATCAGGGCTGACATTTCGGGGAGGATTACGATATTCTCATATTAATAACCGGATAGTCCTTGAAAATTCAATTGGCCCGGGTGAGAACAACCCTTCGTGGAACAAACTGTTGTGGAGTGCCGGTGCAAGGTACTCAGTCAATGAGAATATTTCTATCTATTTAAACTCCGGCAGCAGTTTTTCTACTCCTGATCTTAAATCTATTGGAGGTACAATTCTCCTCAGCGATTTAGGTGTTCCCGGTTATGACGGACAACTGCCTGACCACGATCTGAAACCGGAAAAGGGCCTGGGAAATGATGCCGGAATAGATTTCACCTTTCAGACAAATTTCAAAATAGGTATTCGAGGATTCTATACTGTGCTGCAGGACGGAATCGTTGATAATGTTGTCAGCCAGAACCCTTCGCAGACCCAATCAATAAACACCCAGTCGACAGCCGCCGGGGGAGAAATTGAAGTTACACAACGGATCAGTTCAATTCTTTCGTGGTATGTTAATGGAACATATATGGGCTCCAACATTAAGGACAGATTAAATGCTGACCAGAATGATGTGGAAATACCCTTTTCTCCAAACTTTGTTGCAAACGCTGGCGGAAACCTGCATCTCATATCTGGTTTTACATTTTCACCTTCTGTTAATTACAATAGCGGGTTCTACGATGGAATCTCAAAGAGCGGACGGACAAAATACGTTCCCGGTGTTGTTCTGAATACCTGGCTCTCACAGCAAATTATTAAAAGTGACTCTTACCTGCTGGAATGTTTTGCTCAACTTTACAATATAACTGATAATGACTACAGCATGCCATGGCAATTTAAAAATCCTGGATTTTCAGGTATGCTGGGAATTAAGATCACTTTCTGAAAAATAATATCTTTGAATAACCTTACGATTTCATATATATTATGCTGACAGCAATGGTGAACAAAAAAATCTTACATATAAATGCCCTCATGCTTCTCATGAAACCAATATGTATTATCGCTTTAATGATTTGCCTGAGCGGAAAGGCATTATCTCAATCGGAAGAGTACATGATGAAAGCAGTAGCATTCGAGAAATTATCGATGTTCATCACATGGCCGGCACGCTCTTCTGAGAATAATGCTTCCCGGGAATTTATTATAGCGGTACTGGGTCAGAATCCGTTTGGGAATATTCTCGAAGAGGTTTATAAGAATGGAAAAATAAATGGCAAAAAAGTAAAGATTAATTACATTTCAAGCATTCAGAAACTGACAGACTGTAATATTCTGTTTATCCCGAAAATTAAGATAAGCGAATTGCAAAAAGTCCTGGATCGTTTAAATGGACAACCCGTCCTGACAGTGACAGATACGGAAGGATTTGCTCAGGCAGGAAGTTTTGTAAATTTTTATATATCTGAAAATAAGCTCCGTTTTGAGATCAATCAGAAAGGTATGCATGATGCCGGTTTTTCTATTGATTACAGATTATTAAGAGTATCTAAGGTATTAAATCCAGTTGTAGAATGATCAGATTCAGAAATCAGCCAATAAAAACAAAACTGGTGATGATTATAATGTCTGCCAGCATTATTGCAATAATCTCAGGTCTGGCCACTTATTTGATTTTTGATATGGTAAGCATCAAAAATGAGATGAAAAAAAATGCGGATCTCAGTGCAGCGCTGGTTGGCCAGTATTCTGTGGGTCCCCTGTTATTTGATTATAAAGATGAAGCTAAAGATGTACTGGCAAAACTGAATGCCATGCCATCGGTTTTAGATGCCTGTATTTACGACACTAATGGTGTAATATTTTCATTCTATCATAAAACTTCAGACAACAGTTTTACATTTCCAAAGCCAAAAGAGAGAAGACCTGAATTCTCTGATGGCTGTTTGCATGTATATCACAACATAAATTTTAATGATAAAAATTATGGGACACTCTATTTAAGATTATCTGCAACAGCAATTAACGAAAAATTCAGGAATAATATGTCAGTGATGTTTGTCCTTATCTTAATACTGACTATCCCTGTCTACTTAATTTCTAACCGGTTACAAAAATATATTTCAAAACCAATTCTGAATCTTGCAAAATTAACCGAAACTATTTCTCAGAATCAGGATTTTACCGTCCGGATTAAGCCTCAGGGGAATGACGAAGTTGGTATTCTTTATAACCAGTTTAATAACTTCTTATCCCAAATTTTGAAGCATCAGGAAGAAAGGGACGAGGCTGAGAAAGAAATTGCATTCCTTGCCCAGGTACTGAAAAACATCAATGAATTTGTCAGCATTACCGATTTAAATGATAATATAATTTTCGTGAATCAGTCCTGGCTAAAAATGTTTGGATATTCTGAAGAAGAGGTGATAGGTAAAAACATAAATATTATTGTATCACCAAAAAATCCTCCAGAATTAGTCAGCGAGATACTTCCGGCTACAATAAGGGGTGGCTGGCAGGGGGAGGTATTGAACATAAAAAAAGACGGATCCGAGTTTTCGGTGATGCTATTCACAACAATTATTTATGATAATTCAAACAAGCCAATGGCTCTTGTAGGTATAAGTTCAGATATAACTGATCGTAAAAAAACAGAAGAAGTCTTATTATATGAACAATATCTCATGCGAACACTCATGGATAATTTTCCTGATGATATATATTATAAGGATTTAAACAGCCGTTTTTTAAGATTAAGTAAAAACTATGGTTTAAGGATCGGATTGAAAAATGTAAACGATCTTATTGGTAAATCCGATTTTGATCTGTTTTCAAAAAACCATGCACAGGCTGCTTTCGAGGACGAACAAAATATCATTCGTACAGGTGTTCCCTTAATTAATCTTGAAGAAGAAGAAACATATCCCGATAAGGATTCCACCTGGGTACTTACTACTAAACTGCCCCTTTATGACAGTGCCGGCAAAATAATGGGAACATTCGGCATTTCAAAAGATATCACCGATCGCAAAAAGGCAGAAGAAGCACTCAGGGAAAGCGAGGCAAAGCTAAGATCTCTGATGGAAAATTCTGCCGATGCAATATTTCTTACCGATCAACTTGGCAATTTTACCTATACAAATAAGGCAGTCTCAAATTTACTGGGGTTTTCTTCTGAAGAAATGAAAACCAAAAACATAGGTGATTTTTCGCCTAAGGAAAGAAAAAATGAAATTCTGAAACAATTTAATCAGTTAAAGATTGATGGGAAGCTCTTTAGAGAGTTAGACTTGATTAAAAAAAATGGCGATATCATATCCTGTGACCTGAATTCGGTTTTATTACCCGGAGGATTATTTTATGGGAGCTGCAGAGATATTTCCGAAAGGAAACAAGAGCAAAAAGAATTAATCAAACATCGCGACCATCTGGAACAATTGGTCTCGGAGCGCACTGATGAACTTCGATCCATCATGAGTGAGATGCAGGATCTCTACGATAATGCTCCATGCGGCTACCATTCCCTTAATGAACATAGTATTATTGTCCGCATAAATAACACTGAACTGAAATGGCTTGGGTATAGTCGTGAAGAGATGATAAATAAAATGAAGACAGCTGATTTTATGACTCCGGAAAGCAGAGAACGATTCAAAAAAGATTTTTCCGGATTCCTGAAGAAAGGAGAAATCAACAATGCCGAATATGAATATATCCGCAAAGACGGAACGACTTTCATTGGATCTCTCAATGCAACTTCTATTCTGGATCGGGAAGGAAAGTTTTTGATGACCCGATCAACACTTTTCGATATCTCAGAGCGCAAACGCATTGAAGTCGCACTGCATAAAGCTATGGAAGAGGCTGAAAATGCAAATAAAACGAAAAGTGAATTTCTGGCTAATATGAGCCATGAGATCAGAACCCCGATGAATGCGGTGTTGGGTTACACAGAATTATTGAGTTCGTTACTTAATGATCAAACACAGAAGAATTATATAGAATCAATCAAATCAAGCGGACGAAGTCTTTTAACTCTCATAAATGATATTCTCGACCTTTCAAAAATTGAAGCCGGAAAACTTGAGCTGGAGTATGACTATGTTGATTCAAATTTCTTCTTTACTGAGTTCGAACGAATATTCGCCTTAAAAGCTTCGGAAAAAGGAATAAAATTTCTTGTTGAAATTCAGTCAGGTACTCCTGCAGGTATTTATATTGACGAACCAAGACTTCGCCAGATCATTTTCAACCTCATTGGAAATGCAATTAAGTTTACAAATCAGGGGCATGTAAAGCTTAAAGTTTTTACAGAAAATATGCAGGTTGTAACCTATAACAATGAAAAGTCAGAGGAGTTTCTGGATCTGGTGATTGAAGTTGAAGATACAGGTATTGGGATATCCAAAGAAATTATGGAAGAGATATTTGATCCGTTCATTCAGGCAAGAGATCAGAAGAACATTGGGGGAACGGGTCTTGGACTTGCTATAACCCGTCGTCTTACAACTCTTATGAATGGAACAATAAGCCTTAAATCAGAACTGGGTAAAGGAAGTACCTTCATGGTTAAGATACCGGAGATCGCATTCAAAAGAGATTTTGTTAGCACAAAAATAACACTTCAGATAAATCCCGCTGATATAGTATTTGAGCCTTCGACAATTCTTGTTGTCGACGATGTGGAACAAAACAGAAGTTTTATCAGTGATACACTGAAGAATACTGGCATAACTGTTCTGGAAGCTGAAGAAGGATTTAAAGCGCTGGAATTGGCAATAAAAGTTGTACCGGATCTGATAATTTCTGACATCAGAATGCCAAATATGGACGGTTTTGAACTTTTAATCAAACTCAAAACAAACAAAAAGCTAAAGAACATTCCGGTATTGGCATACTCGGCATCTGTGCTTAAAGATCAAAAAGAACGGATTCATCAAAGCAGATTTGAAGGACTTCTTACAAAACCCGTTAACATTACTGAGCTTTACCTTGAATTAATGAATCATTTAAAGTACAAGGAGGCTGATAAAGAAAAATTTGTAAAACTTCCGGCTGATGATTCTGGAAAAGATATTACTAATCTCCCGGAAATGATAGAGTCTCTCGAATCTGACCTAATGCAAACCTGGAATAGTTTTGAGGTTACTCAGCCAATTGATGAGGTTATAAAATTTGGAGGTAATCTGATTATTGTCGGGACTAATTATAACTCCTCATTAATAGTAAATTATGGGAAGGAGATTCAAACTGCTGCCGATAATTTTGATATTGAAGCTATCCTGATGCTTCTGAAGAAATACAAATCTATTATTGAAAAACTGAAAGACCTTAAATAGAATATAATGGAAAATATCAGATTATTAAATCCGCATGATTCTTTAATTCTTATTGTTGACGATAATCCACAAAACCTTCAGGTACTTGGGAAACAGCTTAAAGAAAAAAATTATAAGATTGAATTCGCTGTCAATGGACCTGCAGCTCTTGAATGGTTGGAGAAAAAGCAATTTGATCTGATTTTGCTGGATATTAATATGCCAGGTATGTCGGGTTTTGAGGTTTGCAAGAAAATCAGATTAAATCCTGAAATGAACAACGTTCCTATTATTTTTCTTTCGGCTGATATTGACAGAGAGAGCATTCTTAAGGGTTTTGAGTTAGGGGCTCAGGATTATATTACCAAGCCTTTTGACAGCAGGGAATTGCTTGTAAGGGTTAAAACGCATCTTTCGTTGAAAAATAGCATAGAAAGGCTTGAAACACTTAACAAGTCGCTCGAACAAAAAGTGCTTGAAAGGACTATCCAACTCAGGGATGCAAATGAGAAACTTGAAGCAACCAACCTTAAACTGATTGATCTTGATAAAGCCAAATCACAATTCTTAAATCTGATAAGTCATGAGATCAGGACTCCTCTCAACGGGATTCTTGGTCCTTTGGAGTTACTCAAAGGCCCTCTATATGCAAGCGAAATAGGCGATCTGATTAGCATTCTTGATTCATCTGTGCGGAGACTTGAACGCTTTTCACTTGATGCATTGCTGATTACCCGGCTGAAAACAAGACAAACTGAAATAAAAAAGGAGAGCATTTCGCTTTCGAAACTTTTTAATGAAGTATTGAACGAAAATAAAGACAATATTCAGTCAAAAAAAATTAGAATTGACCACGAGTTTGACTTAAAGCACGATTTCATTTTTGGCGATACAGAACTTGTGAAGAAATCAATTAGCAATATTCTGGATAATTCAATATTCTTCTCGCCACAGAATGGATCTATTGAGGTCAAAACTTATGTTAAAGATAATTTAAATGTCTTTGAAATTCGTGACCATGGAAACGGTTTTGCCTCTAAAAATAAAGATCATCTTTCTGAACTTTTTACATATGGGGATAAATACAGAGACAATAGTAAAGGAATAGGATTGCCCATAGTAAAAATGATCTTGGAGTCACATGGAGGGGAAATTGTACTTGATAACCATCCTAATGGTGGAGCTCTTGTAAAGCTTTGTTTTCTAAATATGTAGAATAATGAAGTAAGAAGAGTTGATGTTTGATGTCAGAATATCTTATAATGAATCAGATAGAAGTAAATAGTTCAACGTCAATTCTAGTTGTTGACGATAATCCGAAAAATCTTCAGGTGTTAGGCGGGTTGCTGAAGAAAGAAGGAATTAATGTTGAATTTGCATTAAATGGAAATGCTGCCCTGAGTTGGCTTGATAAAAAATGTTTTGACCTGATACTTCTCGACATTATGATGCCTGTTATGGATGGATTTGAGGTATGTTCAATCATAAAAAGTAATCCTTTGGTCTCTGATATTCCAATCATCTTCATAACGGCCAAAACGGATACTGAAAGCATTATACAAGGCTTTAAATCAGGGGGAGTTGACTATATTACAAAACCGTTCATCCCAAATGAATTAATTGCACGGGTTAAATCTCAGGTAAATATTAAAAAATCAAAAGAAAAAATAGTCTCGTACCTGAATGAAATAGAACTCAAGAATAGAAATATAAGGGATAGCATTGAGTATGCTCAAAACATTCAAAAAGCTGTATTGAACGCCTCATTGTCCAAGATTGGATCCTATCCTGAAATCTTTATTTTATATCTTCCAAAAGACATAGTGAGCGGTGATTTTTATTGGTACTATAAGATTAATGACGTATTTATTCTTGCTGTAATGGATTGTACCGGACATGGTGTTCCTGGCGCTTTTATGAGTATTCTCGGAACAACTTTGCTTAATGAAATTGTTTTACACGATAAAGTAATTGACCCTGCTGAAATCCTTGAACATATGAGAGCCAGACTTATTGAAACACTTGGACAAAATAGTGATTTAGTAACAATTAAGGATGGCATTGAGGGTGGCGTTATCAGTTATAATTCAACAGAAGGTATTCTTAACTATTCCGGCTCATTTAATCCACTAATTCATGTTCATCATAATGTCTTGAATAAAGTTAATGCAGATCGAATTCCTATTGGTTTTTATGAAAGGGTTATTAAGTTCACAGTGAAAACAATCAAAATAATAAAGGGCGACATAATATATTTATTCTCTGATGGTTATATTGACCAATTTGGTGGTTCTGAAAAAAGAAAAATAATGGCCCACAGGTTTACAGGAATATTGACCAGTATTCATAAACTGCCTCTGGACAGGCAAAAGTCAGAACTTCTGGATTTCATTAATCTCTGGAAAGGAAATATGGATCAGACAGATGATATCCTGGTTGTTGGCTTACAGTTTTAATACCATAGTCTCTAAGTATTATTATTGATTTTTAATTTTGGGACATAAATCAATTTGAAAATGAACAAAAATTAATGTTATGGCTAACTTAGGGATGCATCAATTATCTGAGGCAACAATACTTATTGTTGATGATAATTCTCAGAATCTTAAGTTATTAGGAAATATATTAAAGGAGAATCATTTTAAAATTGAATTTGCAACAAATGGCATATCAGCTCTTGATTGGATAAGTAAAAAACATTTCGATCTGATATTACTAGATATCAATATGCCAGGAATGGATGGGTTTGAAGTATGCACCCGAATACGATCAAATTCCTCAATGATTCATGTTCCAATAATCTTTCTTTCGGCTGAAACAGAAAGAGAAAGTATTTTGAAGGGATTCGGGCTCGGGGCACAGGATTATATAACTAAACCCTTCGATAGCAGGGAACTTTTAGTAAGAATCAGGACACATCTTACTCTTAAGGAGAGTCTTGTACAATTGGAAATAGAAAAAGAACGTGCTCTGTCCGCAGACCATCTTAAATCTGCTTTTCTCGCTACAATGTCGCATGAACTTCGTACTCCGCTTAATTCTATTATTGGGTTTACAGGGATTTTGATTCAGGGGAAACCGGGCCCTCTGAATGATGAACAAAAAAAACAACTGGGGATGGTACAAAACAGTGCAAGGCACCTGCTCACTCTTATAAATGATGTTCTTGATATCTCCAAAATAGAGGCTGGACAACTTAAAATTAATTTGCAGAAATTCGATCTGCCGGAAGTGATAAATAAAGTTGTTGAAACAAATAAGCCATTTGCCGATAAAAAAAACCTTATAATGACAGTTTCTATTGAAGAGAATGTCAATGATATGACAAGTGATAGTCTGAGAGTTCAACAGATACTTTTAAATCTGGTCAACAATGCAATCAAGTTCACGGAGATCGGAACAATTAGTATCAAATGCTTTTCAGTTGGCAATTTGGTTAAAATACAAATAACTGATACAGGTATGGGAATTGAAAGTGAAAAAATTGAGCAACTGTTCAAACCTTTCATGCAGATTGACACAGGATTAACGCGTAAAAAAGAAGGGACAGGGTTGGGATTATCAATATGTAAAAAACTTGCAGAAATGCTAAATGGGACAATTGAGGTTGAATCTGAATATGGTTCCGGAAGCACTTTTACACTCACGTTGCCAATTAATAATACCTAAATTGAATGAAACAAAAAATTCTGATTATTGAAGACAATGAGCAGAACATGTACATGCTTACTTATCTCCTGGAAAGCAATAATTATAAGGTCTTTCAGTCTTTTGACGGGCCCACAGGAATAACACTTGCGCAAAAACATCATCCAGATGCTATCCTGCTTGATATCCAGTTACCTGAAATGGATGGTTATTCTGTAGCAAGTGAACTACGAAAAATTAAAGAATTATCCTTGATTCCAATTATTGCAGTCACATCTTATGCTATGACAGGTGATAAAGAGAAGGCATTTGAAGCAGGAGCAACAGGTTATATAGAAAAACCTATTGATCCTGATACATTTATTTCACAGTTGGAAGAATTAATTTAAGGTAATGGAGGAAAAACTATGATTAATATTCTGATAGTCGATGACAAAACTGAGAATCTGTATTTATTACAGTCATTGCTTGACACAAATGGTTTTAGAACCATTTCAGCCAGAAACGGCGCCGAAGCTTTAGGACTGATGAGGAATAGTATTCCTGATCTTATCATTACTGATATTTTAATGCCCGTGATGGACGGCTTCACTCTCTGCCGTGAATGCAAAAAAGATGAGATCCTTAAGAATATTCCTTTCTTCTTTTATACTGCGACATACACCGATTCCAAAGATGAAGAGTATGCTCTTAGTCTTGGCGCTGATC
The DNA here is from genome assembly GCA_963838215.1 of uncultured Bacteroidales bacterium. GTDB lineage: Bacteria > Bacteroidota > Bacteroidia > Bacteroidales > VadinHA17 > LD21. The sequence continues at coordinate 131,173 of CAWIQG010000004.1, forward strand.
GTTTTGTGCTCAAACCCCAGGAACCGGATGTTTTCTTAAAAATACTAAACGACTTTCTTGATGAAGTCAGGGAAAAAAACATCCGTCCGAAAAAAGTCATTCAGCAGGATGAAACCATTGTTCTGAAAGAATATAATGAAGTACTTATCAGAAAAATTGAAGATAAAATGCTTCAGACTGAGAAATCTGAAAAAGAATTAAGGAAATATGCTGAAAAACTTGAAAAAGAAATAAATGAACATAAAATAAGTGAAGCATTGATATTGGAAAGAGAACAACAATTATCTTTAATTTACCGTACCGTCGGAGATGTGATTTTTCATTTGGTTGTTGAGGCTGATGACACTTATCGTTTTATTTCAGTCAACCAGGCATTCTTTAATGTTACAGGATTGAGGGAAGAAATGATAATTGGAAAATTGGTAAACGAAGTTATCCCGGAACCATCCTTATCAATAGTTCTTGAAAAATACAGGCAGGCAATTAAAGATAATTCAATTATCCAGTGGGAAGAGGTCTCTGATTATCCGAACGGTAAAGTAATTGGCGATGTAAGTATTGCACCAGTCGTTGACAATTCAGGAAAATGTACTCATCTGGTAGGTTCCGTTCATGACATAACAATACGAAAAAGAGCTGAAGAAGCATTGGCAGTGAGTGAAACAAAGTACCGGCAACTGGTTACACAAAGTCCCGATGGAATTTTCATTGTTGATTTATCGGGAAAGTTCTTATCGGTAAACAGGTCTATTTGTGATAATCTCAAGTACACTGAAAAAGAACTTCTGTCTAAGAATATATTTGACATTGTGCCTGAGCAATATCATTCCACCCATAAGCAGAGATTACAGACTATCCTGAAAGGGGAAAGTACCATCACAAATTCAGAATATGAAGTAGTTGGGAAGGATGGAATTGCTCACTTCGTCGAAGTTTTGTCAGTACCTTATTATTCAGGGAAAGAAATTGTCGGCTTTCAGGGTATTGCCCGTGATATCACAGAACGTAAGAATGCAGAAATGATAATTGTGGAAAGTGAAGAAAAATACCACAGGATATTTGAGAATGTGCAGGATTTGTATTATGAGACAGCCATGGATGGAAGAATAATAGAAGTAAGTCCCTCCATAAGGAGTTTGTCAGGTGGTCAGTACAGCCGCGAAGATCTCATCGGGAATTCCATATACGAATTCTATTCTGATACGGAAGATCGGTTATCGCTTCTTTCAGCTTTGAAAGAGAAGGGCCAGGTAAATGATTTCGAGATCACTCTAAAGAATAAAAATGGTTCATTGATCCCATGTTCTGTTTCGGCAAAGATCCATCTTGATCTCCGGGGGAATCCGGAAAAGATTATCGGAAGTATGCGCGACATTTCAGAAAGGAAGCTGGCTGAGTCGGAACTTATCAAAGCTAAAAATAAAGCTGAGGAAAGCGACAGGCTTAAAACTGCCTTCCTTCATAATATATCACACGAGGTTCGTACTCCAATGAATGCAATTGTTGGTTTTTCGGAGCTGATCGCTGAACCTGATCTTTCTCAGCAGATGCGCAATGAATTCGTACAGACAATTGTACAGAGCAGTAATCAACTTCTATCAATTATTACCCAGATTGTAAGCATGGCTACTATAGAAGCCGGCCAGGAAAAAATATATGAAAAGGAGATATCTCTGAATTCAATTTTTAAAATGGTATCCGAACAATTCAGCTCAGTGGCAAATAAAAAAAATATTTCTTTGAAATATAATACCGCTCTCCCTGACCATGAAGATAAAATAATAACCGATGAAACTAAATTGATTCAGATAATTTCCAATCTTATGTCCAATGCCTGTAAATTCACAAAACAGGGCAGGATAGATTTTGGGTACGAGGTAAAAGGCAGGTACCTGGAATTCTATTTCAAAGATTCAGGAATTGGCATTCCGCAGAACATGTTTGAAAAAATATTTGAAAGATTCCGGCAGGTAGAAAGTACTTTGGCACGTGAATATGAGGGAGCCGGCCTCGGATTGTCTATTTCAAAAGCCTACGTCGAATTGCTTGGCGGGAAAATCTGGCTATCCTCTAAACTGGGAGAAGGCTCTGTATTCTATTTTACTATTCCTTATAACAAAGTAAAAATGGTTACAACCTCAGAGAAAGAAGCCCCCGGCAAAAACAAATCTGTATTTGAAAAGACTATTACATTATTGGTTGCGGAAGATGAGGATAATAATTTTATGCTTTTAACTCAGTATTTGTCAAATGCCAATATCATTGTACTACATGCTGTAAATGGAAGCGAAGCCGTTGAAATATGTAAAAAAAACAGACAAATTAATCTGGTGTTAATGGATTTAAAAATGCCGGTAATGGATGGATATGAGGCAACTAAAATCATAAAAGGCTTCAGACCTGATTTACCTATAATTGCTCAGACTGCCTATTCACTGGATACCGACAAATTCAAATCGCTTACCAGCGGTTGTTGTGATTTTATAAGCAAACCATTTAAGAAAGAAGCATTGCTGGCTATGATCAGAGAACATCTGGCGATTCAATCTTTAGAATAATAAGTTGCCGGTCTCAGATACAATTGCAGCCAATAAAGATAAGGCTGATATTCCAACCCGAAAGTCGCTATTGCGAACCACAATCTCGCTATTGCGAACCACAATCTCGCTATTGCGAACCACAATCTCGCCATTGCGAACCTAAATCTCGCCATTGCGAACCTAAATCTCGCCATTGTTGAACCCAATCTCGCCATTGTTGAACCCAATCTCGCCATTGTTGAACCCAATCTCGCCATTGCGAACCCATATGACCTGTTTGCGATCCAAAATGACCTCATTGCGATACAAAATGACCTCATTGCGAACCCAAATGATCTCGTTGCGAACCAAAATGGCCTCGTTGCGAACACAAATGACCTCGTAGCAAAAGTAAAAGACAGTGGATCTCATGATGCTTATCCGCGTAGAACGGTATAAACCTGTAAAGAATACCTTTAGTGTCTTAAAAATTGGAGTAATATTTGCTGTTTACTGATCATGCATTGACTTGATAAATATGGTTATATATTATTGACAATAAATAAAATATAAGTGTTCTTTGATTTTTTGATTTGAATTAATCATTTAACCCCGGAGGGGTCGAATCCCCGCGAACGCATTGACTTCGCTGAACTCTCCCGCCTAGGCGGGATCGGTTCTCCGTTGCTAGCTGCGAAGTGCTTCAATAATGAACTCGTAATACCAGTCTAATATTCAGCCCATTCAGGGCTGAGACATTCAGTTTATAGTTGTCCGTGGGTTTCACCCACGGTTATTCAGATTGTGCCACTTCGCGGCACTAAAATATATTGAAATCAAACGCATCAGTAGTTTTTGCCGTTAATAAATTAACACAGATCTGCAGCAGAATCAGAAAGACAGACTGCATGATAAAAAAATATTCATACGACACTCTGGAAAATATTTTTGAATGATTTGTACTTTTATCGGTCTGATTTGTTATTTAAAGTACAATTCAAAAATTGTATAATAATAAAATCAAATCAAAATGGATGAATTTATATTAATTCTCAGACACGAAGATGGCCATAAAGTGGCTTCACCTGAACAAATACAAATCTGGAGGAAACAGACAAGTGACTGGATGGGTGGAATTGCCTCACAAAACAAATTAGTGGGTGGCAATGGTTTAAACTTTGAAGAGAGTAAGGTGGTATGGCCAGGTAACATTGTTACGAATGGTCCTTTTGGTAAAATCAAAGAAACACTCGGCGGATATATAATTGTCAGGGCGGATACTGTCAATGAAGCTGTCGGATTTGCAAAGGGCTGCCCCGTTTTACAGGGAGATGGCAATAGTGTGGAAATTAGGAAAATTGTTAAAGGAAACGGTGTTCATCAAAAAGCATAATATATTGGATAAAAAATTCAATTATTTCAAAACAATATGTATTATTGCTTATAGTATTTAATTTATACTGGCTCAATTTAATAATATTGAAACTTAAGAGTAGAATTTCGGGTTTAGTATCAGAAACTTAATAGTAACTTGAAAATAATGATATGAAAAAGATTTATTGTGTAATAGTTTTAATTTTTTTAATGGTTGTTACAGGAACAAGATCTGTAGCACAGGATAATGGCAAATCTTTACTTAAGCAGGTCGCAAAGGAAAACCAGGAAGCTGTCGATGCGATTGCAATGTATCCGAGAGATACAAGAAAAATAATATTTGAAGCTACCGAATATCCTGAAATTATTGCGAAATTGAATGCAATGCAGAAAAATTCACAGGAAGCATTCGAGAACCTGATTTCATCTTTCAGTAAGGAGGAACAGGAGAAAATCTGGAACCTTACGCGATATGAAGGTTTAATATCTGATATTGCTGCTAACTGGAATAAATCAGAAATTGAAATCAATAATATTCTGGCCGGTTATCCTGAAGAAATACATAAAACCGCTCTCGAAGAACGGAATAATCATGAACTGCTTTTTCAGATTGATAAAATGAATAAAAGCTATAATTCGGATTTTGAAATATTAATGAGCGGTTACCCTCCCGAAGCTATTGATGCCTTCAGGGAAATGATTAAGATGCCTGAAGTCCTCGATATGCTTTTCGACCACATGCAGTATACCGTGGTTGTTGGAGATTATTATAAAAAGAATCCTGAGAGAATTTTACATAAAACAGATTCTTTGAACCTTGTATTAACTCAAAAAAATGCTCAGGAAGCCGACGAATGGAAGCAAAGTATGAATAACAATCCCCAGGCCCAGGAAGAATATACCCAGGCAGCCATGGAATATGCCCAGGACAATGGCTACCAGCCAGAAGATTATAATGCGCCCCTGACACAGGATGTCGTAAATTACAATTCTTATCCTTATAACTGGTGGTTTGGTTACCCTTCGTGGTACCCTTATGACTACTGGAATCCTTACCCTTATTGGTACGATTGGGGATTTTATTATGGTCCGGGAAGACACGCAGTTTTCTTTGGACTTCCCTCAGCATATTTCATGGATTGGTACTTTTATTATCCGGAACATTTCTCCAGATACGCTGAATTATCAAACTATTATTATAATTACTATGACAGGCATCGCGAATCAATGAATTATAACAGCATAAGCCATAGTGTGAATGACTGGCGCAACAGAAACAAGGAGATAATAACTAATGATTGGGACCGGGATGATGCAAACAGAACTCAACGCTTCAGAGAATATGGCCAGATGGAAATGGATAGAAGGAATTATAATACCAGAAATCCAAATAAACAGATTGAGCAATCTGAATACTTACAAAAGAAACAAAATAAATATCCTTTATTATCTGCCGATGTTTCTAAAAATCAGTTGCCCGGAAGGGGTTCCAGAATTCAATCAGTCGTGGGGAACTCATCTGAACCTGTTAAGCAACCAACAGTTACAATACCTGACCATTATAAAGCTCAGGTAAATGAACAAACAACTAACAGACGGCCAGAGCAAAATCCACAGAAACCTGATGCCAATGTTCAGAATTCCAGTAATAATAAGCAGGTACAACCATCGTATGCGGGTCCGCAGCCAAAGACTACTGATAACAATCAAAGACGTGATAATACCAACGTGCAGGTAAAAATTACCAAACCAATAAAGCAAACTGAAAATTTCACCCAGATAAGAAATGCACAGCAATATCAGCAAAACACCTGGAAACAAATACAACCACAATCCCAGCCTGTTCAACAACCGCAACGACAAGCCACCACATCTCCACCAAGGCAGCAGCAAAACAGTCAGGTTGAACGACCGGTTAAACAGGAAATTCAAACTACTCCAAAAAACAGAAGGGATAATTGATTTTGACTTCATTGAGTCACTGATCAAAGCTTAACCCGGCGAAATGAATCATTTTAAAATGTTAATGATTTATGTTGCTCATTTAACATTATTTAACTAAATGTTACCTTAATTCCTATATATTTGCATTTTCATTTTGGAGAACTGCTTTAAAGTTAAAAACAGAGTATATCAGGAATGAGATATTTCTTTCAAAACATACATGGAACTGAACACAAATTAAATAAGTACAGGAAGGGTTTAATAAGTGTGCTGTTTCTTGCCATTTCCGGTTTTTTATCGGGACAAACAGCTAACGACACGCTTCTTTCCGATGTTACATTATCACAATGTATAACCTACGCGCTGGCAAACCAATCTTTGGTAAAGCAGTCCTTGATTGATGAGGATATTACAAGAAAGAACATAAATATAGCACTTTCGGGCTGGTACCCTCAACTTGAAGTTGATGCAAATGTTCAGCATTTTCTTCAGATACCTACAGCCTATTATCCTAATCTGAACAATCCGCCGCAGTACACTCCGTATATACCATTTCCCTCCTCACCATCAAATGTATCATCAGGCATATTTTCAGCGAGCCAGACTCTGTACAGCAATAGTTTATTTTTTGCTGCCAGAACTTCCAGGGAACTTCGCAATCAGGCTTCGGAAAACACTGAAAATTCAAAGATCAATACGTATGTTGATGTGACAAAAGCTTTTTTCGATGTGCTGCTGACAGAAGAGCAGCTTAATGTTCTGGATGAAGATGTACTTCGGCTTCAACATAATTATAAAGATGCCTACAGTTTTTATAAGAACGGACTTACCGATAAAATAGACTATCAGCGCACCGAAATAGCTCTCAGCAATGCCCAGGCTCAAAGGAAGTCCACAGTAGAAACGCTGAAAGCAAAATATTCCGTACTAAAACATCTGATGGGAGTACTTCCTGAAAAAAAATTAACTGTTTCGTATGATTCATCAAAATTTGAAAATGAAATATTAATTGATACAACTAAGAACCTTGATTACGGTAATCGAGTTGAATACCAATCATTGGAGACTTCAATGAAACTGCAGAATTTTGGAATAAGCTATTACAGGTGGTCATTTCTTCCAACTTTGTCCGCTTTTTATAATTATGACCCGGCATACTCAAATAACCAGTTTTCTGATTTATATAATACAAACAATCCGACTTCACTGTTCGGCCTGAGACTGACACTCCCACTGTTTCAGGGAATGAGCAGACAGGAGAATTTCAATAAGGCAAAGCTTCAGTATAAGCGACTGGAGCTAGGAATGGATTATCTTAAAAGCGCTATCAGCAGCGAATATACTCAGGCTCTTGCAGGGTATAAAAGCAACCTGAATGAATTGAAAGTTGCAAAAAGAAATATCGCTGTTGCAAAGGATATCTTTAACACTGTGAAGTACCAGTATGACAAAGGGATTAAAGCATATCTTGAAGTCATAGTATCTGAAACAGATTTACGTACAGCAGAACTTAATTATTTAAATATACTTTTCCAGGTTCTTACAAGCAAAATGGATCTGGAAAAAGCTTCAGGAGACATTAAAATCAATTAACAATTAACAAATCAGTATTTTTAGTTAATAGCCGACTTAAAATTTGTAACAGTATGTCTAGAATATCTCATCTGATAATGTATTTTGCACTCATTGCAGGTTTGCTGTCATGCAGTGGAAGTGCAGCAAATAAAAAGGTGGAAGTGCCCGCTGTTCCGGTTACTGTAACCAATGTCGCTTTGACAAAAGCTATATTTTACAATTCATATCCTGCTAATATAATGGCATTAAAAGAGGTAGAGCTTCGCGGACAGGTGAGCGGATATATTACGGGAATATATTTTACTGAAGGAAAAGAGGTTCATTCAGGAGAGAAACTATATGAAATTGACCGTCGCAAATATGAAGCAACATATAAGGAAGCCCAGTCAAATGTTAAAATTGCCGAAGATAATCTGGAGAAAGTCCAACGTGATGTAAACCGTTACACTGATCTGGCAACTCAGGATGCTGTCGCAAAACAGCTTCTTGATAATTCAATGACAGATCTTAAAAATGCGAAACAGCAGGTTGATGCTGCAAATTCAGAACTGATTAAGGCTAAAACCGATTTTGATTATTCCTTAATTAATTCACCTTTTGATGGAACAATAGGTTTTTCAGGTGTTAAACTGGGAACTCTGATAACTCCGGGACAGACTCTTCTTAATACCGTATCTTCCGATGACCCGATGGGTGTTGATTTTGAAATAAGCGAAACTGAGCTTAGCCGTTTCCGGCAACTGGAAAAAGCCACTCTGCTACCCGGCCATGAAGGAATTTCAAAGAATGATACAACATTCAAGATCACATTGCCCGATAATTCAATATATCCTTTTTTCGGAAAGATAAGTGTTATTGACAGAGCTGTTGATCAGCAAACGGGTACAATCAGGATCAGAATAACTGTTCCAAATCACGAAAAAAATCTTAAATCGGGCATGAGTTGCAAGGTACTGGTGCTGAATGAATATTCAGGTCAGCAGGTACTCATTCCATATAAGGCAGTGCTGGAGCAACTGGGTGAATATTTTGTCTTTGTGACTAAAGATAAAAATGTTAAACAGGTAAAAGTCTCGCTAGGTCCCAAGGTTAATTCAAATGTTATTGTATTGAAAGGGCTCAATGGTGATGAAACAATCGTGGTTGATGGAATACAGAAGCTGCACGACGGTTCAGAGATCACAATCGCCTCACCCCAGAAACAATAATATAATAATAAAGGAAAACAAACTTAAAGCCTGAAACTTATTTCATGATAGCCGATACATTCATAAAACGCCCGGTCACAGCAATTGTAATTTCAATGGTGCTGGTGATTGTTGGAACATTGGCCATACTTAACCTGCCCATCAGCCAGTATCCCGATATTACTCCGCCTGTGGTACAGATATCCAGTCAGTACACAGGTGCTGACGCCACAACTGTTGAACAAACTGTCACTACTCCAATAGAAATACAGGTCAATGGAGTTCCGGGGATGAACTTTCTGCAGAGTAACAGCACCAATGATGGCCGTTCGACTTTGAGTGTATATTTTGATATAGGCACTAATGTTGATATAGCCACTACCGAGGTTCAGAACAGGGTAAATATTGCAACTCCCATTCTTCCTGATGAAGTTAAAAGACTGGGCATTACGGTTCGACGGCGTAATCCGAGCGGCCTTTTAAATGTTGCTATCTACTCTCCTAAAGGCACCCATAACATTCAGTTCCTTGATAATTATACCAATATATTTGTCAGGGATGCTCTTTTGAGAGTAAAAGGCGTAGGGGATATTTTTGCAAGGACTGATGATTTCAGTATGCGCATCTGGCTCAATCCCGATAAAATGGCCAGCCTCGGGTTATCAGCTGCTGATATTTTAAATGCTGTTCAGGAACAGAATATGCAGGTTGCTGCAGGTTCCATTGGAACTCCACCACAACCTTCCGGTCAACCTTTTGAGTACACTGTAAGAGTAAACGGAAGACTAAGCAGCGCTGATGATTTCAAAAATATTATCGTCAGGACCAATCCTATTACCGGTTCTATTGTTTACTTAAAGGATGTTGCACGGGTCGATTTGGGTAAATTTAACTATTCAGGCGTGGCTTATGTTGACAAACAGCGGGCTTCATACATGATGATTTACCAGACTCCCGGAAGTAATGCGCTTGATGTTGCTAATGGAATCTACAAAGCTTTGGATCAACTGAGTAAATCTTTTCCCAGTGATGTTGCTTATAAGGTGCCATTTGAGTCTGTTACAGTTGTGAAAGAATCTATCAAAGAAGTTGTCAAAACACTGCTTGAGGCTCTGGCGCTAGTAGTACTGGTCGTATATATATTCCTTCAGGACTGGCGTTCCACAATTATTCCTGTTATTGCAATCCCTGTGTCAATAATAGGGACATTCATTTTTTTTATACCTCTTGGTTTTACTATTAATAAGCTTACTCTCTTCGGCTTTGTTCTTGCAATAGGTATAGTTGTGGATGATGCTATAATAGTGGTCGAAGCAGTGCAACGTTATATGGAAGAACAGCATCTTCCTCCTAAAGAAGCTGCATACAGAGCTATGGCAGATATATCGGGACCTGTTATTGCCATAGCACTTGTACTAGCTGCAGTGTTTGTACCGGCCGGGTTTTTACCGGGTATTGTCGGAAGGCTATATCAACAGTTTGCAATAACAATAGCTATTTCAGTTCTCATATCAGCATTTGTTGCATTGTCTCTCACTCCGGCTTTATGTTCTCTTTTTCTTAAACCCCACCATATTACCGAATCTTCAAAAGGACTTAACAACCTGTTTTTTCATTTTAATAAATGGTTCAGTAAGAGAACAGAGGGATACACAAATAATGTCCGGACAGCAATAAAGCATTCAAGGTATATTGTCATATTGCTGGTTCTGGTGGTCTTTGGTGCCTACGTTATGATAGTTAATAAACCGACAGGTTTTATTCCATTAGAGGATGAAGGACGTTTGTATATGACATTTGAGCTGCCTGAAGCTGCTTCAAATTCACGTACAATGGATGTTCTGAAAAAAATAATGGATGTTCTGGATAAAACAAAGGGTGTTGATCATTATTCGGCCATATCCGGGTTTAATGTAGTTTCGGGTGCTTCCAAATCCAATAGTGGAACAGTATTTTGCCAGTTGAAACCGTGGGATGAGCGTAAAGATAAATCTGAACAGATTTTTGCATTGATATCTCAGTTGCAGGCAAAATTCGCAGCCATCAGGGAAGCAAATATATTAGTTATTGCGCCTCCTGCTATTCCGGGGCTGGGCGCTACGGGCGGATTCACATTTGAGCTTCAGCAACGTGAAAGCAATGATGATATAAAAACTTTTGAACGAAACGTAAATGCTTTCATGGCTGCTGCCAACAAACGACCAGAAATTGCACGCGCAATTACTTTTTTTAATGCCCGTACTCCAAACTATCAGCTAACTGTCGACCGTGAAAAATGTGAAAAAATGGGTGTCAGCCTCGAAGAGGTCTTCAATACGATCCAAACCTTTCTGGGCAGCAGCTATATAAATGATTTCACCATATATAACAGGAATTTCCATGTAATTGCCCAGGCAGATACTCTTTTCAGAAATGACATTGTTGATATGGACAAATATTATGTCCGGAATCAGCGTGGCACAATGGTTCCATTGAGCTCTGTAATGAGTTCTGAAGTTAATGAGAGTGCTTCTGCGCTTTCTCATTATAATCTTTATCGCATGGCAGAGTTTGTAGGAGATGCAAAAGCCGGATATAGCACCGGGCAGGCCATCAAAGCTTTGCAGGAAACTGCCCAACAGGTGCTGCCAAAAGGTTACGGATATGAGTTTTCTGGTCTGAGCCGCGAAGAGCTGAAAGCAGGTAACACTTCAACATACATTTTCATATTGTCATTGCTTTTCGTATTTCTTTTCCTATCAGCATTATATGAAAGCTGGACTGTGCCTTTCACTATTCTGCTGGGAGTTCCCCTGGCCGCCTTCGGAGCAATACTGGCACTTACATTTAACAAAAGTCTGTCAGACAATGTATATGCACAGATAGGGCTGATTACCCTTATAGGTCTAGCTGCTAAGAACTCTATCCTTATTGTCGAATTTGCCAAAGAACGTGTTGACCGTGGAATAGAAATTGTTGCAGCCACCATTGAGGCTGTCCGGTTAAGGCTTCGTCCAATATTGATGACATCCTTTGCCTTCATCTTTGGTGTGTCTCCTTTGGTATTAGCCACTGGTGCCGGCGCCGTTGCACGCCAGACAATCGGATGGTCGGTACTGGGAGGAATGCTTGCAGCCACTGCAATGGGTATTTTCATCATACCGGTTTTGTTTATCTTAATAATCCGTCTCACATACGGCAGGCAAAAACTAGCCGACCTTCAGGAGAAATATAATTCGTCCATCGCCGGTACAAAACAAGAATAACAATACACTTACTCCAGAAATTGCGTATTGCGCACTTCCTACTCCGTATCAGATACTGAAAGGCTTCAAATTTGTTATTTGCTGAGATCACAAACTTTGATTTTATAACAGATTATTCGCAAATTCTGTTAAAATACTCTATACCTTTGGTTACTTAGTGATGAATTTTGCGTCTCTTCTTGGTAAAATGGAAACAGAACAGAAGTCGTGTAATTAATCGCTATTAAAATGTCAGGAACTATTATCTTGTACATTATGTATTAAAAGAAAGGAGCAGAAAATGACAATTGAATATCCATCTATTGAGTTTTACAAATCATATTGTGATGCAGTTACATCAGTCTGCAAAGAAGAAAAATATTTAGCCAATACAACAGGCTTTTCTTATGAACAGACCAAAACATTCCTTGAAAAAGTCATTTCAGGTCATTTTTCACAATTTTTTGCTATTGAAAACAACCAGGTGATAGGATGGTGCGATGTTATACCGAAAGAACAGGAGTTGCATAAACATGTCGGTGTTCTTGGAATGGGAATAATTTCGGGATACAGGAATAAAGGAATAGGGACAGAACTGATCAACAGGTCTATCAGTTTTGCCCGATCGCAGGGAATTGAAAGAATTGAACTTGAAGTATATGCAAATAACCTGACTGCTCAGAAGCTTTATGAAAAAGTCGGTTTTGTAAAAGAGGGCGTAAAACGAAAAGGTAAAAAAATCAATGATCAGTACGAAGATGTTATAATGATGGGATTATTATGGGACAAATAAACGCAGACAATCGTAATTTCAGTACGATCAGCCCGTCGGCAAAATCGTTGATAATAATGAAAGGGCAAACAGATATTCCTTTTGCCCGTCAGACAGCCAAATTGATTGAAAATACGGAGAAGTACAAACCTGACTTTAGTAAAAAGGATATGACCTTTTGGGCAAGAACATTGCATTTTGAAAACAGGTACCGGAGCATCGACCAGCTAATGGCAGACTTACCATTTAAGAATATTTTAGAGCTATCATCCGGATTTTCTTTTCGTGGTTTAGCAACTGCAAAACAAAAAGGATATTATTACATCGATACTGACCTGCCTGATGTGATAGAAATGAAAAAAAAATTCATGCCCTCTCTGATAAATGACAGTTCTAATATTGAAGGGAAACTGGAATTGCTACCCTTAAATGCGCTTGACGATGACCAATTTCATGAAATAATAAACCATTTCCCCGATGGAGAAATTATTATTATTAACGAAGGATTATTAATGTATTTAGATGACCGGGAGAAAGAAAAGCTTTGCCGTACTATTCATAAAATATTACGGGAACATGGTGGCTGTTGGATCACTGCTGATATTTATATTAAAAATAAGAATGATAAACATGGCCTCAGATTTGATAATAAAACGAAAGAGTTTTTTGAGCAGCATCGAACGGAAGATAATAAATTTGAAAGCTTTAAAGATGCAGAAGCATTTTTTAAAAAAATGGGGTTTACAATAGATAAAGAAGCAAATGTAAATCGCTCCGGATTGAGCTCAATGAATTATCTTCTGAAAAGTAGTACAATCAGACAATTATTTAAATTGCGGTATGCAGGGAAGATTCAGACAACCTGGCGCTTAAAATTATCTGTGGAATAAAGAATTAATTTGATAATCTGTTTTTATCAATGGTAATGAAGGACAAAAAAAAATGAAGGAGGATTAATTATGAGCCCAGCTGAAAACAAACAAGCATTGTTTAGATGTATTGAATTATTTAACAAGTGCACACTTGAATGGGTAGATACCTGTTATTCAGACAAGCTGGAATGGATTGAATTGCCAACCCCTGGAGCATCACATGGCAGACAAGGCGATTTTACATTTTATCGTTCTTCTGCCGGACAGCGGTTAAATTTATTTCCCGATCGTAAACTTAGTGTTTTAAGAAGTGTAGCTGAAAATAACTGTGTCGTATTAGAACAGGAATGGCAAGGTACAGCTACTTTTACTACGGGAGACTTTATTGCGGGCAGAAAAACAAAACTAAGAGTGGTATCTTTTTTTACGCTCGAAAATGGTCTGATCATAAAACAAACAGATTATTGTCTTCCGGCAATATAAATCGTTGGATCATCATGATTTTATTCTTATAACATTCTTAAATAAAGATATTATATTAATTATTGATTAATATTTCAGGCGTAAGTTATCTGGCAAAACCATTTATAAATAATCCGACATAAGTATTTAAACTATCATTTAATAAAAAAATCAGAAAACTATGAAAACAAAATTAGCTAACATGCAATTGATTCCGGAAGGAGTTGTATCAGCAAAAACATTCTTGCCTATTAATCTGACCATTTGTTTATTATTTATTCTGACAACAAGTTTATCCGCCGCTGTTGCAGATACAACTCAATGGAGACAGTTATTCAACGGGAAAGATCTTACCGGTTGGAAACATGTCGGCCCCGGATCTCAGTATGTTGAAGACGGTTATATTAAGTCGCACGGGGGAATGGGCTTATTATACTGGACTGGAGAAAAGTTCGGAAATTGTGTAATCAGGGTTGTTTACAGGATGCGCGAAGAAAACGACAATTCAGGTGTCTTTATCCGCATCCCCATTGAGCCTCGTGAAGAGTGGATGCCTGTTCATTATGGCTTTGAGGTTCAGATTGATAATAAACCTGAACTGTCAGGTGAAGATGATTGCCATTATACCGGAATGTTGTACTCTCTCACAAAACCATTAGCCAAAACGGGCAAATCAGGTCCGGAATGGAATACAATGGAAATTACTTTGGACGGATTAAGAACCATAGTCGTATTGAATGGAGTAAAAGTGACTGATTATAAAGAAGGTGATCCGGTACCTGAACGTAAATTTGACTTTGAACCCTTCCGTGGACCCCGGCCTGAAACAGGCTATATAGGGTTACAAAATCATAGCGATAAGGATGTTGTATTCTTCAAAGAAGTCGCAGTCAAACCTCTGAATAAAGCTGTCAGGTAACACTTTATTGATTATTAATTAACATTTTAGCAAAATTAAAATGAGAATAATTAATCAAAAATCAAAGGCCCCCGACAATATTTCCCGAAGGAATTTTGTAAAAACTGCTGCATCGGGAGCTGCAGCATTGACAATTCTTCCAAATTTCACCGTAAGTGGTCTGGGACATGTTCCCCCGAGTGACAAGCTTCTTATTGCTGCAGTAGGATGCGGAGGTGAAGCAGCCGATGATATCCGTCATTACTCAATTGCGCCTAAAAAGAATGCTGAAATTGCTTTTCTCTGCGACGTTGATGACAGGCAAGCGGCACCACGAATTAAAGATTTTCCAAAAGCGTCATTTTATCACGACTGGCGCGAAATGTTTGATAAGGAGAATAAAAACTTTGATGCTGTTTCAGTAGCTATCCCTGATCATAATCATGCAATTGTTGGTCTAAGTGCCATGCAGCTTAAAAAGCACTTATACCTTCAGAAACCGCTGACTCATGATATCTACGAAGCGCGTATTCTTACCCGGGCCTCTGAAAAGTACAGGGTTGTTACCCAGATGGGCGATCAGGGTGCATCATGCGATGGTATGCGTACTTTGCGGGAATGGATTGAGGCTGATGTGCTGGGCGATATTGAAAAAGTCTATTGCTGGACTGACCGGCCCGTCTGGCCACAGGGTATTCCATGGCCCTCTGTCCATCCCCAGGTACCAAAAGAACTCAATTGGGATCTTTGGCTGGGAACTGCTGAACAAACGGATTATATCGAGAATATGGTCCCATTTAACTGGCGCGGCTGGTGGAGGTTTGGAACCGGAGCGTTGGGTGATATGGGTTGTCACATAATAGGACCACCATTTAAATTGCTTAACCTGGGTTATCCAACTGAAGTGTCCGGCAGTGCAAGTACCGTTTATAATGGTATTTTTACTGAAGGACTTTACCCTGAAAGCGGCCCTGTCTCAAGTATAGTTCGTTTCAGATATAAGCTGAAAAATGGCAAAGACCTTGATCTTTTCTGGATGGATGGAGGTATTACTCCGGACCGGCCAAATGAAATCGACCCTGATGTCAATATGAATGAAATATTGGCAGACTGGCCGGGACTAAATGACTTTGAAGGAGGAACCCTGTTTATAGGAACAAAAGGGAAAGCTGCATGTGGCTGGGGAGGACGTAATCCAGTACTTTTGCCACTTTCCAGGAACAAAGAGATTAGTGTTCCGCAAAAATATCCACGCGTTACAGGAGATATGGATGGTCATTGGTGGCAATGGATCGATGCCTGTATTGCTGGTTATGGTAACGCCGAGGTTGATTCACCTTTTGTCGGATATGCTGGTCCCCTGACCGAAACTGTTCTGATGGGTAATCTGTTATTAAGAAGTTTCAACATCCGCGAAAAAATCAAGAGAAAAGACCCTGTTTATGGAGAAATGGAAGGATACATTTTCCCTGGCCGTTATATAACCTATAAATGGGATGGAGCAAATATGAAAATTACAAATTTTGAACAAGCCAACCAATTTATAAGCAGACAGTATCGGAAAGGATGGGGAGAAATGAAAATTTAATTATGTAAGAAGAATTAAAATGAATACTGAAATTGTTCTGGATTTTATTGATGCTATCAACAGTACCAATGTTGATAAAATTTGTAGTCTAATGACGGATGATCATATATTTATAGATTCTCAGGATAACAGAACAACCGGAATAAAAAACATGAAGCAGGCATGGATCGGATATTTTGAATTATTTCCTGACTATAAGATTGAGATAAAAGAGATTTTCGAAAAGGTTTCATTATTTTGTTTAACAGGATATGCAAGCGGTACATATAAGAACCTGAAAAATGAAAATAATAGCAATTACTGGAGAATTCCGGCAGCATGGTCAGCAATAATTAAAAATAATAAAGTAAAGCAATGGCAGGTCTATGCAGATAATATTATTGTAATGGATATTATTAATAAAAATAATTGAAATGAAAACAGAAGAAGGACAACAGTATGCAAAAGAAAACAAGCTGTTTGAGACCCTTTGCAAAAAGTGCATTACTGATTCGATCAGCATTGTTGAAGAATTAACAGGAAAATAAATAATAAGACAACCCTTATCTCATTAAGAACCTTATTATTTTTGTTTTGAATCTGGAATAAGGCGGATATCGCATTGGAATATCCAGAAGATTCGATTTTACAAGCACCGACCGTAAATTGGAGAATGTGTCAAATGAGCTTTTCCCATGATATTTACCCATACCGCTCCAACCGACGCCTCCGTATGGAAGATGTTGTGAAGCAATCTGTACAACTGTCTCATTAACACTTGCATTACCTGATTGAGTCTTCAGAAGAAACTCACTGACAAGCTTCCTATTTCTTGTGAAGATATAAGCAGAAAGAGGTTTTGGATTCTGCTCAATTATGCTATATATCTCATCAAATTCTTCGAAGTCAATAACCGGAAGTATCGGACCAAATATTTCCTCCCTCATTATGGGATCATCAGGCTTCACATTTTTGATTATTGTCGGAGCAATGTACCTTGTTACCGGATTAGCTGTACCACCGGTGACAATCTGGCTATTTTTCATCAGCTTAGAAAGCCTGTTGGCACTTTCCGAACTGATGACTCTTGCAAAATCATTACTTTTCTCAGGATTGTCACCATAAAATATATTGATTTCCTTTGAAATAAGCTTCAGAAACTGATCCTTAATCTTTTTATCAATCAACACATAATCAGGACTCACACATGCTTGTCCGCAGTTAATCATTTTTCCCCAAGCGATCCTTTTTGCTGCAAAATCAATTCTGGCGTCTGCAGCCACAACGCACGGGTTTTTACCTCCAAGTTCCAGTGATACAGGTGTCAGAGTTTCAGCAGCTTTCTGCGACACAAGCTTACCTACCCTTTGGCTTCCAGTGAAAAAGATATAATCAAACTTCTGATC
This sequence comes from uncultured Bacteroidales bacterium, assembly GCA_963838215.1. GTDB lineage: Bacteria > Bacteroidota > Bacteroidia > Bacteroidales > VadinHA17 > LD21. The sequence continues at coordinate 148,973 of CAWIQG010000004.1, forward strand.
AAGAAGATAATCACTTACAGAATGATCTCCATCAACCAGAGCAACGAGTTCTTTAGGTAAATGACTCAGGATTTTCCCTATTATTGCAGCTGTTTCAGGGACTTGCCCCGAAACCCTGAGAATTACGCAATTACCTGCTGCCAGTGCACCTACAAGAGGCATAAAAGCCAGCTGTAAAGGAAAGTTCCAGGGCGATAGTACCAGCACCTGCCCGTATGGCTGAGAAAATTTGTAACTATATGACAAAAAATGAACTAGCGGAGTTTTTGCTCTTCTGCACCTTACCCAGCTTCTCAGCTTGCGGATGGTATAATTCAGTTCTTTTATAACAAACCCCGATTCGGAACTGATCACCTCAAATTCAGGTTTACGAAAATCTTTCCATAATGCATCTATTAGCTCATGCTCATAAAGGATGATCAAATCTCTCAATTTTATCAGGATATCGAGCCTGTATTTCGTTTCTAATGTTTTACCAGTGGCAAAAAATTTTCTCTGTGCTTCAATTATTAAACGGATTTCTTCTTTTTCCATTCCTCTTCAAGTTGCATTAATTGTTTAGAAATTTCAGTAACATGGGTATCTTCTTTTGACGGAATTCCACTCATACAATACTCAGCCATTGCAGTAATAGTCAGACTGGGATTAACCCCTATATTACCTTGAATAACAGAACCGTCGGTGATATAGAAATTGGGAAATCCATGGACTTTCAGGTTTTTGTCCACTACACCTGTTTCAATTGTATCTGACATTGGGCAACCTCCAAGAATATGAGCTGTTGTGGGCCGGCTGAAAAACACTTCAAGCAGAATATTCTGAGCCACACCTGTCACCTTTCTTGCATAACGTTCCATAACCTCCTGCCCTACCGCGATAAAAGCTGGCACTTTTTTATTACCGCTGTTATCAATCTTCATTTTCCCTCCTGAAAAACTTTTTTTCCAGACCATCTTCATGGCATTATCCGTTGTTTGCATTACCAGGAAAATCACAAGTTTTGTGGACCAGTTAAAATTAAAAACTGTTTTCAGGAATGATCGCGGATGAGTAATGGTTTTTATAAAGAGCAACCATGTTCTTTTAATCGATGTTTCTGCTTCCCCGGCCGAAAGACCAAAAAACCATTTCATGGCATTTGAGTTATCGGGATATTTGACAATCTCAACATGAGTAAGTGCGTCAGGACTGAAAACTGATGTTATAGCCAGACCATTATTAAGTTTTTCTTTAGCACCCGAAACAGCACAAAGTGTTTCGGCGTTGGTCTTTAATTCGTAGCCAAGCTTATCGGACAAAGAGGAGAGCGTTGCGTATTTATACTTCTGTTTGAGAAGAAGTTCCAGTGTTCCAAGTGCGCCTGATGCAACTACAATCCCTTTTGCCTTGAATATCTTCCTTCTGCGGGAGAAAAAAGATGTTACCCGTTTTGTTTCAATATGATACAGATTGCCATGATATGATATTTTTTCAGCTTTTGTTTCTGGAAGAATCGCCAATCCCATTTTTTCAGCAAACCACAAATAGTTCCTGTCAAGCGTATTCTTTGCATTTTCCCTGCATCCTACCATGCATCCTGCACATTCAATGCATCCTTTGCGGAGAGGTCCGAGTCCGTTAAAATAGGGATCTGTTTCTATATCGGATCCATCAAGATTTACGCCTACATAAACAGAATCAAACGTATCGTAAGCATTCATCTCTTTGGAAACTTCCTCAAGCAGCTTGTCTTCGGTATTCAGTTTTGTATATTTTTTTCTTCCAAGCATAAATGAAGCCTTATCATAAAAAGGTTCAAGGATTTTTTTCCAGTCACCGAAGTGGCGCCAGGATGAATTTTCGAAAAACCCATCAGGAGGGATATATAACGTGTTGGCATAAACAAGGCTTCCACCACCTACACCTGTTCCGCTGAGTATCGTTGCCGTCTTATAAAATGAGAGTTTCTGAAATCCGAAGAACCTTAATGCCGGTATCCAGAGATATTTTGGAATGTTCCAGTTTGTTCTCGGGAAATCCTGCGGATTATAGCGTTTCCCCTGCTCAAGGGTAAGAACAGTATAGCCTTTCTCTATCAGGCGCAGGCTGGCTACACTGCCTCCGAATCCTGATCCAATTACTATGTAGTCGTATATCATTAAAAATGTACTGATTAGGGAAGAAATGTGTAAATATAGAAAGTCTGGGGAAAAAACTGATAAAAAGTGAAAAAGAATATACTTCAACGGCATAACTGCACAACGGCATAACTGTACAAAGGCGCAGGGCGCAGAGCTTAGAACACGCCATGTACCAAGAAAACACTGAACATTGAACTTTGAACATTGAACTTTGAACATTGAACCCTGAACTTTGAACCTTGAACTTTGAACCTTGAACTTTGAACCTTGAACTGATAATTTACTGCCGGTTTTTAAATATTTTCTCCTATTTTTACTATGCTATGTATTGATTAAACTAACCGGAATTGATCTGGCTAAGAATAAATGGGTAATTTTTTAAAAATTAATTTTGAAATTCTGTAATCACATTTAATAAAATCAGCAAATGCGCTTAAAGTTTATCCTGTCCGGTCTTTTGTGTTTTTGTCTTTTTTCTTCTGTTATTGCTCAAAACAGGAATCCGGAATTCAAAGTGATTGCCTTTTACACTGCAAAAAACGATCCGGCACATATCAGTTTTGTTCATGAGGCAAACAGATGGTTCGCCCAGACTGCAGCCAAATATAACTTTGAATATGATTCCACAAATAACTGGACCAACCTTAATCTAAAGTTTCTTTCTGATTACCGTGTAGTGATTTTCCTGGATACCCGGCCTGATTCTTCAGATCAGCGGGCAGCTTTCAGACAATACATGGACAACGGTGGTGCATGGATGGGATTCCATTTTGCTGCCTTTGCGCTGACCCCTTCTGAATTTCCTCAGAACTGGGACTGGTATCATAACGAGTTCATAGGTGCCGGTGAGTATAAAAGCAATACCTGGCGTCCGACTTCAGCAATATTACGTGTCGAAGACTTGAGTCATCCGGCTACAAAAAACCTGCCGGCAACATTTAGATCTTCACCTAATGAATGGTATTGCTGGAAAAACGATTTAAGGAATAATCCTGACATTGAAATACTTTTATCAATTGATTCAACAAGTTTTCCTCTCGGAACCGGACCTAAACTTTATGAAATATGGCATAAAGGTTATTATCCTGTTGTATGGACAAACAAAAGATATAAAATGCTGTATATAAATATGGGTCATAACGATATTGATTACGAGAACAAAACCAATAAAGAACTCTCATTTACTTTTAATAATGAAACTCAGGACAAACTGATTATTGACGGACTCCTTTGGCTGGGTAAAAACGGAAAATAAAACAGGGAAATCCTCCTTTGCTCCAATCTGGAATTAATTCATGATAAACATTATAATAAATTATTTGTTGTGTATATATCAATAACAAATCAATTGAGATTATATGAAAGACAACAAATTATTTACTACTTATAAAGTAGGTGAAGTTAGTGTTAACAACCGTGTTGTAATGTCGCCAATGACCAGATCGAGAGCAATTGGGAATATTCCGAACGACCTTATGGCAGAGTATTATGGGCAGCGTTCAGGTGCGGGACTGATCATTACTGAAGGCACATCACCATCACCGAATGGTTTGGGCTATTCCCGCATACCCGGAATCTTCAGCAGGCAACAGGTCGAAGGCTGGAAAAAGACAACATCAGTGGTACATAAAGACGGAGGTAAAATTTTTGTACAGCTCATGCATACCGGAAGGATCGGTCATATTCTGAATCTCCCTGAAGGAGCCAGAGTGCTGGCACCTTCCGCAGTAAAACCGGCAGGACAGACGTGGACCGATTCAAAACAAATGCAGGATTTTCCAGTTCCGGAAGAGATGACTAAAGAAGATTTAATACTTACAAAAAAGGAATATGCTGATGCGGCAAAGAACTGCATAGCTGCCGGGTTTGACGGTGTTGAGCTGCACGGAGCAAACGGCTATCTCCTTGAGCAGTTCCTGTCGCCTGTAAGCAATAAACGGACCGATATCTATGGTGGTAGTATTGAAAACCGGTGTCGTTTTGTTCTCGAAGTAGTCGCTGGTGTGGCAGATGCTATTGGCAAAGGAAGAACCGGTATCCGCTTATCGCCTTATGGCGTTGCAAGTGACATGCCTAATTATCCTGAAATTGACGCTACATATAAATACCTGGCAGAACACCTGAATAAATTGGGTATAGCATACATACATCTTGTTGATCATTCTGCAATGGGAGCTCCGGAAGTGCCGATGGAGTTAAAAAAAATGATCCGTAAAATTTTTAAAAACACTGTTATTCTATCTGGTGGTTTTGATCAGGAGAGAGCAGAGGCAGCTATTAAAAGCGGTCTTGGAGATCTGATAGCATTCGGACGTCCGTTTATAAATAATCCCGATCTTGTTGAAAGGTTCAGAAATAACTGGCCATTATCAAAGGATCCTGATTTTAGCCTTTTTTATAGTCCCGGTGAAAAAGGGTATACCGATTATGCAGCTTACAAAGCATGATTAGTTTAAATTACTGAAGTGTTTTGATATCATTTACTCGAAAGATAATTAGAATCTCCTGGAATATTTCAGGAGATTTTTTTTGCAGTAAATCCTTTTATTCAAATATAACTCAGGTCCTCATGAAATAAATATAAAATTGTTTCCAAAACATAGATTACAACCACACTTAAATTGAAAAATGTTTAACTTTGAATTAAACTTATGTATTCTGTTAAATAAATAAATCATTATTCTACTTAAATAAACATAAATATCTAACCTAAAACTATAAAAATGAACAAATTACGCGTTTTCAGTAAGACTTTGCTGATCCTTAGTATTATTATTATCAGTTCAGCATGTAATAAGGCTCCTGAAAAAGACAAGCTTAACATAAGCTATGAAAAGTATATAATGCCAAACGGGCTTCAGGTTATCCTTCATACCGATCATTCTGATCCTATAATCTCTTATGCCATTATGTACCATGTTGGCTCCAGCAGAGAGATACCCGGGAAGACCGGATTTGCCCATCTCTTTGAACACCTTCTTTTTGGCGGATCGGAAAATGTGCCATCAGGAACATTTGACAAGATAATTGAAGGTGTGGGAGGAACTATGAATGGCTTTACAGAACGTGATATAACAACCTATTTTGAGATGTTTCCAAAGAATGCCCTTGAAAAAGTATTATGGCTTGAATCGGACCGGATGGGATTTTTTATAAACTCTGTGACTCCTCATACTCTTTCACTTCAGCAGAATGTGGTTTCAAATGAAAAAAGGCAAAGAGAAGATAATACGCCTTATGGTTTTACAGGATATGTTGTAGATAAAAACCTATACCCTGCCGACCACCCTTATAACTGGGAAGTGATAGGTGAAATGAGCGACATTAGAAATGCTTCACTGGAAGATGTAAAGGCTTACTATGAACATTTTTACGGGCCCAACAATGCTTCACTTGTGCTTGCCGGAGATTTTGACAAAGACTCAGTTAAACTGCTGATAAATAAATATTTCGGTGAGATCAAATCGCACGGGGAAGTAGCCAGGCGTGTCGCTATGGTACCAACACTCCCCAAAACTATTAAGCTTTTTCATGAAGATAATTTCGCGAATGTTCCGGAGTTAACTATGGTTTGGCCGGCTCCTCAGGCCTATCAGAAAGATACCTATGCTCTCGACTTTCTTGCCAAGATACTTGCTGACGGTAAAAAAGCTCCTCTCTTTAAAGTACTTGTAAAAGAGAAAAAGCTGACATCAAGAACAACTGCATATAACAATTCGAGCGAGCTGGCCGGAGAGTTCACCATTACAATAAGGGCCAACGAAGGAAAGTCCCTCAAGGAAATTGAAAATGCAGTTTTTGAAGCTTTTAGCCGTTTTGAAAAGGAAGGTATAACTGAAAAGGACATTGAAAGAGTAAAGGCTGAGAGTGAAAAGAATTTCTATTATGGTATTGAAAGTGTTTTTAATAAATCGCTCCAGCTAGCTTTCTATAACACATTTCTAAACGATCCGGGATATATTGAAAAAGATATTGAAAATATAAAGGCAGTTACCCTTAATGATGTAAAAATGGCTTATAACAAATACATTAAGGATAAACCTCATGTTGTCACCAGCTTTGTACCAAAAGGAAAGACTGAAATGATGGCTGAGAATTCAATACCGGCAGGAGTTAAAGAGGAAAATATCAATGAAGCCAGTCAGGTGAAAATAGCTGAGACAGCAGAAGATAAATTCGTGAAGACTCCATCTTCGATCAATAGAAGCTCTGAGCCAGGTATCGGGAAAGAGCCTGAAGTTAATGTGCCCGAAATATGGAAAGCTACCCTTGCAAATGGCATCAGGGTTTATGGTATACAGAATAAGGAATTACCAATGGTGGAAATAAATCTGGATATAAACGGAGGTGTTTATCAAGATAAAATTGCACTGCCCGGAGTTGCGGCAATGGTCACAAGCGTTCTTCCGCAGGGAACAAAAAATAAAACACCTGAAGAATTAGAGGAAGAGACAGAGCTTCTCGGTTCTAATATCAATATGTATGCAGGACGGGAAGAGTTATCAATGAATGCAAGCTCACTTTCAAGGAACTTTGAGAAGACTTTGGCGCTCATGAAAGAGATACTTCTCGAACCACGCTGGGACTCGGCAGAGTTTGCAATGGCTCAGACCCGTACCAAAAATAATATTATTCAGTCTAAGGCTCAGCCAAGAAGCGTAGCTAACCTATTGTTTAACAAATTGGTTTACGGAACTGATCATATCTTTGGATACAATACAAGAGGCACGCTGGAATCTATTGATAAAATAACAATTAATGATCTGAAATCCTATTATGAAAACAATTTTTCACCTTCTCTTACCAGAATTCATGTTGCCGGAAATGTAACTAAGGAACAGGTGCTTTCTGCACTCAAACCTCTGGAAAAAGAGTGGAAGACAAAAGTGGTAAAACTGAACAGCTACCCTGTTCCTCCTGATCCTGTAAAATCTCAGATCTATTTTGTTGATATACCCGGTTCTCGTCAATCTGTGATAAATATCGGTTACCTTGCTCTTTCAAGAGATAATCCGGATTATATACGCACCGATTTTATCAATTACAAACTTGGGGGAGCTTTTGCAAGTATTCTGAACCAGATCCTTCGTGAGGAAAAGGGATATACGTACGGTGCTTCAAGCTATTTCCAGGAAATGAAGGTTAAAGCGCCATTTATTGTTTCGACAAGCGTAAGGTCAGATGCAACTTTTGAATCGGTTAAAATCATAAAAGATGAGATGGAAAGATATCGTAACGGCATTACTGAAAATGATCTTAAGTTTGTCAAAGACTGCATGATACGATCGAATGCCCTTCGGTTTGAAACAAACGGAGCTCTGTTGGAAATGATATCCACAATGTCAAAATACGGACTTCCTGATGACTATATCAAAAAGGATGAAGACATAATCAAGAATATTACACTTGAAGAGCACAAAGCTGTTACTGATAAATATATTGTCCCTGACAGGATGTATTATGTTATAGTAGGAGATGCTGCAACACAGATGAAGCCGCTCGAAAAGATTGGATTCGGTAAACCAATTCTGATAAAACCATAAATTAATTATAACATGATACTTTCATTCATAATATAAACTGGTAATATTTTTATTCTTAATCTAGATTATATAATTAATTCCTATTATATGAAAAAGACATTAATATTAACTCTGGCTTTTATCTCCCTATCTCAAATAAGTCTTCTGTCGCAGGATGAAGCTCGTTTACTCAGATTTCCTGCTATTTATGATAATCAGATAGTGTTCACCTACGCAGGTGATTTATATTCTGTATCTGCTGACGGCGGAATTGCAAGGAAACTCACAAATGGTATTGGATATGAAATGTTTGCAAGGTTTTCACCTGACGGTAAAACTCTTGCTTTCACCGGTCAGTATGACGGGAATACGGAAGTTTATCTCATGGATTCACAGGGAAGTATTCCCCGAAGGATAACATTCACTGCTACATTGGGACGTGATGATGTTGCTGACAGAATGGGACCGAACAACATCGTTTTTGGATGGAAACATGACAATAAAAGCGTTGTCTTTCGTTCAAGAAAAAAATCATTTAACGATTTCAATGGTTCTCTATATACCGTTAATACTGATGGATCATTGCCGGAACAGTTGCCAGTTCCACGTGGCGGCTTTTGCTCCTTTTCACCTGATGATCAGAAAATGGCCTACAACAGGATTTTCAGGGAATTCAGAACCTGGAAAAGATACCGTGGCGGAATGGCCGACGATATTTGGATTTTCGATTTCAAGACTCATAAAATTGAGAATATAACCAATAATCCGGCCCAGGATATCATTCCAATGTGGTCGGGAAATAAAATCTATTTCTTGTCTGACAGGGATGAGAATAAAAGGATGAATATGTACGTATATGATTTAACATCGAAGGAAACTAAGAAACTTACTGATTTCAAAGATTTTGACATAAAATTTCCATCACTCGGCAATAAAGCAATTGTATACGAAAACGGTGGGTACATTTATAAAATGGACCTGATTACTGAAAAATCCGGGAAAGTAAAAATCACTCTCGCTGAAGATTTTGTGTCGGGAAGATCCATTCTGAAAGATGTGAGTAAAAGCATAAGTAACTTTGAAATTTCTCCCGATGGGAAACGGGCCCTGTTTGGTGCCCGTGGTGATGTTTTTACTGTTCCTGAAAAATATGGTGAAACAAGAAACCTGACACAGTCTTCCGGGATACACGAAAGAGATTCAAAATGGTCAGCTGACGGGAAATGGATCTCGTACATTTCTGATAAAACCGGTGAAGATGAGATTTTTATCCAGGATCAGGATGGTAGTCAACCTGCAATTCAGATTACTTCCGGAGGTGATAATTACAAATATCAGCCCTATTGGTCGCCCGACAGTAAAAAACTGCTTTGGGCCGATCGCAAACAAAAGCTTCAATATATTGATATTACTACAAAAGTGATGACTTATGTTGATGCCGACAGCATATTTGAAATCAGGGATTATGCATGGTCGCCCGATAGCAGATGGATAGTGTATTCAAAAAATAGCGATAACCGTTTCCAGCAGATCTTTCTTTATTCACTCGAACAGAAAAAATCATCTCCTGTTACTGAAAACTGGTATAATGCATTTTCCGGCACTTTCAGTGCTGACGGAAAGTATCTGTTTTTCATTTCATCGCGGGATTTTAATCCCGATTTTAGTGAGATTGAACCCACAATCAGCTATTCCGACATGAGTGATATTTATTTTATCAGTTTAACCAAAGAGACTCCATCATTATTCAAGCCCAAAAGCGACGAAGTTGAATTGACTAAAAACGAAATAAAAACAGAAGAGAATGATAAAAAGAAAGAATCTAAGGCTCCGATAAAAATTTCGGACATTCAAATAGATATTGACGGCATTCAGGGGCGGATCGGAAAGCTGCCTATCGAAGCTTCCAATTACCATAGTCTGAGTTCAGTAGAAAACAAACTCTATTATCAGCGCAGGGGACGAAATGATAAAAAATCGACATTATGTATGTTTGATTTCGACAAAAGAGAAGAAAAGACATTAGGTTTTGTTGACGGTTATGAACTATCGGCAAATAAGAAAAAAATGCTTGTCGCTCAAAATGGAAACTATGGGATAATTGATCTTCCTTCGTCCGAAGTCAAAATAAGCGATAAGCTGGATCTATCAGGCTTGCAGATACAAATTAATAAACAGGAAGAGTGGCAGCAGATTTATAAAGAATCTTGGAGGCAAATGAGGGATTTTTTCTATTCTCCTAATATGAATGGCGTTGACTGGAAGGCCCAGGGCGATAAATATGCTGAGTTGGTTAAGTACGTAAATGACAGGAACGATTTGACTTATATCATTGGTGAGTTGGTAGGTGAGTTGAATATTGGTCATGCCTATGTAGGTGGAGGTGACAGGCCTCAGCCCGAACGTTTTAAAACAGGGCTGCTTGGCGCAGAAATTTCCAAAGATAAGACAAGCGGATATTTCAGAATTGATAAAATCCTTAGTGGAGAGAACTGGGACAACCAGGTTAAGTCACCGTTGACAGAAATCGGAGTAAATGCAAAAGAGGGTGATTTTATACTTGAACTCGACGGGAAACCGTCTAAAACTATGAATAATATTTACGAAGCTCTTGTTAATAAAGCCGGAAAACAGGTAAAACTTACTCTGAACTCGGGTCCTATGGAACAGGGGAAACACGAAGAGACAGTTATTCCTGTTGCTGATGAATCGCAATTGTATTATCTGAAATGGGTAAACGGAAACATTGAAAAGGTTAACAAAGCGACTAATGGCAGAGTGGGTTATGTTCATATACCAAATATGGGAGTTGACGGGCTGAATGAGTTTGTGAAATTTTACTATCCGCAATTGAATAAAGAAGCACTGGTTATTGATGTAAGAGGCAACGGCGGAGGTTTTGTTTCCCCAATCATAATTGAACGTTTGCGCAGGATCGCTTCGCAAATTACCATTGCACGCAATACAAAACCTGGCGTTGATCCGGAAGGAACAATGAATGGCCCGTTAGTGTTGTTATGCGATGAATTCTCGGCTTCTGATGGCGATATTGTGACTTACAGGTTTAAATCTTATAAGATGGGCACTGTAGTCGGTAAAAGGACGTGGGGAGGCGTCACCGGGATAAGAGGCTCTCTGCCATTAGTTGATGGAGGATTTTTAAACAGACCTGAATTTTCGAGGTACGATCTGGAAGGAAAGGAATGGATCATCGAAGGCGTCGGTGTAGAACCGGATATCGTAGTTGATAATGATCCCTATCTTGAATTCACAGGGACTGACCAGCAGTTAAATAAAGCTATTGAGGTTATACTGGAAGATTTGAAAACAAAAGGGAAGAAAATTCCAAATCATCCTCCGTATCCGACAAAATAATCAGCTTTTTTAATGAGTTCATTATTTTTTCACCACGAAGTATCACAGGGTTACACGGAGTCCAAAATATTTAAAACTGAGCTCATTAGCCTGTGCCGTGAGTCTTGCCTTTGGCCGTTGCGCCATTGAGCCGTTGTGCCAATTTTATTTTCCAGTGATATTAAGTGTTGCAACATAATATTCAGGATCGACTTTAATAATTGCATTCTCAGAATCGAGTTTTATGGTTGTCGGGGCGAGTTTAGGAGATATGTTCATTTCTTTTCCCGAAACATATATTCTCAGCGGCATATCAAAACCTTGAACACAATTGTTCCACCTGAAAATAAGGTCATTTCCTTTTAAATAATATTCAAATACAGGGATCCTTACATCTCTGAGGTACTGATCGAAAAAGGGTTGAAGATTCATTCCCGTTTTTTCGCTTAAATAATTCTCTATCTGTGAACCTTTAACAACCTGATGATAAAAATATTTATTTAGGTCACGCAGAATGCCTCTCCATTTCTCATCATCATTGACAATCTGGCGCAGTGTATGAAGCATGTTGCCACCCTTATAGTACATATCGTGCGAGCCTTCGTTGTTGACATTATAAATGCCTATTACCGGCTTGTCGTTTATAATGTTGCTACGGGTACCTAAAACATACTCGCTTCCGGCCTCCTTACCATAATAATACTCAACATAAAGACTCTCCGAGTAGTTTGCAAAGCTCTCATGCACCCACATATCAGCTATATCCTCATAAGATATGTTGTTAGCAAACCACTCATGACCAGATTCATGAATAATTATAAAGTCAAATTTCAAACCCCATCCCGTGCTGCTCAGATCTGTTCCACGATAACCGTTCTTAAATCCATTGCCATAAGTTACAGAGCTCTGGTGCTCCATCCCAAGATATGGTGCCTCAACAAGCTTGTAACCATCTTCATAAAACGGATATGGTCCGAACCAGTGCTCAAAAGCAGCCAGCATCATTGGTGCCTGCTTAAACTGAATCCTAGCTTTTTCAAGGTCATCTCTCAGTACATAATAATCACAATCAAGCGGTCCCTTTTCGCCATTATAAATTTCCGAGAAATGAACATAATCTCCAATATTTATATTAACTCCATAATTATTAATTGGATTTGCAACAAACCAGTTGTAAGTCTTTGTTTTGTTTTTCTGATTCACCACACTTCTCAGCCTCCCATTTGAAATATCCATAAGGTTCTCCGGAACATTCACACTAATCAGCATGCTATCGGGTTTATCGTACATGTGGTCCTTACAGGGCCACCAGAGACTTGCACCGTCACCCTGGCAGGCAGAGGCCACAAAAGGCAGACCTCTCGCATCTTTTGACCAGGTAATTCCCCCAATCCAGGGAGGCCGGGTTGAAACTCTGGGTTTTCCTCCGTAGCTTAGAACAACTGAATAAATCTTCCCCTGCTCCTGTTTCTCTGTAAGTTGAATCCAGTACACGTTTCCCTCTCGTTTAAAATTAAGGATATTATTATTCTGAACGGCTTTAGTCAGCCTAAGAGGCTCCTGAAGGTCGATTTGCATCAAACTGGCAGGATAGACTACCCTGTATATTACGGTGTTGGTTCCAAAAATTGTACTATCATAAGGATTTACAGCAATATCAAGATGATAATATGTGAGGTTCCACCATGCTCTTTCGGGCGTTATCGATCCGCGAAGAGTATCCTGCCGGGTAAAAACAACTTTTTGAGATGACAAATTCACGGGAAGTAAAAAAAAACTGAATGTCAATAAAACGGAGCATAAGACGGAGGTCTTTTTCATTGATAAAAAATTTTAAGATAAATGCCAAATTACAAAAGTAAAAAGATAGACTGATATTCAATAAGGTCTGAAGATTTTATAAAACATTACGACTTTTACGCTTGTTTATGATGGCTCGAATTGAACGGATTTAACTAACTTAGAAAAAAAATTTTAAAATCTTATTATATGAAAAGAACATCAATCTTGACATTTTTTATGATTGTAATAACAATCTGTATCAGTGAAGCTTTAAAGGCACAAGAGTCGCCGCGGTCACGGGAATCTTTTAATCAGGACTGGAAGTTCGTTAAATATTTCAATGCCTCCGACGAAGCTGTCACCAACGATAAGGAACCCGGGAATCTTCAGCTTCCTTCTGTGAACGACAATAACTGGCGGTCGCTCGACCTGCCGCACGACTGGGCAATTGAGGGTACGTTCAGCGATACTCTGGAGAACAACACCGGACTTCTTCCATGGAAAGGGATTGGCTGGTACAGGAAACATTTTGTTATCAGCGACAATGATAAGGGTAAACGAATCTATATTGATTTCGACGGAGCCATGGCCAACGCAAAGGTATGGCTCAACGGAAAATTTGTTGGCGAATGGCCGTATGGATATACATCATTCCGACTCGACCTAACACCTTATATAATTATCGGTAAGGAGAATATAGTTGCTGTCCGGCTCGACACAAAAAACTGGGATTCCAGATGGTATCCGGGTGCCGGACTCTATCGCAACGTGTGGCTGGTAAAAACATCACAACTTCACATAGCAAACAATGGTGTTTTCTGCACAACTCCCGAGATTAAGAAAGAGAGAGGCATGCTAAGTGTTGAGGCCGAAGTGGAAAGCCATTTAAATGAACCTGTTCCTGTCACCGTAAAAGCATCAGTTTATAAACTGAATGACAAATATGAACCATCTGGTGCACCGGTTGCCGAATCGGTTGTTGTTACAGCCACTGTTGCCGGTATGGCCGAACATGACTTCAGACTTGATATTCCTGTTAAAGATCCGGTTCTGTGGAATATTAAAAACCCTGAACTTTATCGCGTAGAAGTTACAGTTTCGCAGGGAACTACCATAACTGACAGATATGAAACCAATTTCGGTTTCAGAACATTGAATTTCACCCCTCGCAACGGTTTTCTGCTGAACGGGGAGAGAGTCGAGATCAGGGGTGTATGCAATCACCACGATCTGGGAGCGCTCGGAGCTGCATTCAACATCCGGGCTGCTGCAAGGCAACTCGAGATTCTAAAGGAGATGGGCTGTAATGCCATCAGGACGAGTCACAACCCTCCTGCCCCGGAACTAGTAGATCTTTGTGACAAGATGGGATTCCTCATAATGGTCGAAGCATTTGATACCTGGAGGATAAGTAAAAAACCAAAAGACTACAATCTCTTATTCAATGCTTGGCACACTGAAGATTTAAAAGCAATGGTACGTCGTGACAGAAATCATCCGTCAGTTTTTATGTGGAGCATCGGAAACGAGGTCCCGGATCAGCAAAATCCATACCTGGCTTTGGATCTTAATAAAATAATTAAATCAGAAGATGATACTCGTCCCGTGACATCCGGTTGTGATCATCCTTATTCCGGTACAGATGGTTTCCAGAAGTCTCTTGATGTTTTTGGTATAAATTATCATGTATATAAAGATGAATATGAAAAATTCTTTGCTCTGAAGGATAATGCAAACCTTGGGATTTATTCAAGTGAGTCTGCCTCAACATTAAGTTCAAGAGGTGAATACTTTTTCCCGGTAAAACAAGGCGATCTGTACAATAACATTCCGGGCAAAGGAATATTCCAGATAACATCTTATGATGTCGCTTATCCGGCATGGGCATCTACTGTTGACCAGCAATGGACCATGCTCGATAAATTTCCTGCCGTTTATGGCGAATTTGTTTGGACTGGCTTTGATTACATAGGAGAACCCACACCTTACGACGGCGATATGACGGGTTTGAAGCCAAATCAATGGGGATACAAAGAAATACTTAAAATGCTTGAGATGGAAGGAGTTAAAGAGGTTCCTTCGCGCAGCAGTTATTTCGGGATAATGGATCTGGCAGGATTTAAAAAAGATCGTTTCTATCTTTACCAATCAAGATGGAGACCCGAGCTGCCAATGGCTCATATCCTCCCCCACTGGAACTGGCCGGAAAGAAAATGGCTGGTTACACCTGTTTATGTATATACATCAGGAGATGAAGCTGAACTGTTCCTCAATGGGAAATCTCTCGGCAAAAAGAAAAAGGGAGAATTTGAATACCGTTTGAAATGGGATGATGTCGTTTATCAACCGGGTGAACTGAAGGTAATAGCATACAAAAACGGAGTTAAATGGGCAGAAGATGTAATGCGTACAACTGAAAAGGCATCAATGCTGTCGATGGCAGCAGACAGGCCTGCTGTTCATCCCGATGGTACAGATCTTATCTATATTACTGTAAGAATTGAAGACAAGAACAAACTACTGGTTCCCGGAAGCAGTAACCAGGTTAATTTCAGCATTGAAGGTCCTGGAAGAATCGTTGCCACCGATAATGGAGATGCCACAAGTCATGAGTTATTCCAGTCTAAATCAAAGAAAGCTTACAATGGAATGTGCCTTGTAATAGTGGCTGCGGAAAAAGGTGCTAAAAGCTCATTCACTGTAAAAGCCGATGCGAAAGGATTAACAGGCTCATCTGTGAAGGTTGATTTAGCTGATTAAAGAGAGATTGCCCCTTATTCGACATGAAAGGGGGCTTATTTTCTATTTTCAGGGGCTACCCGATACGTTTTGTATAGAAGAGCTTATCGTCACCTTCAGCGTAAAAATTCTTCAACCGTGCTTCCAGTTCGAACTTATTGCTAATGTAGAATGCCCTTGTCGGGGCATAATGCTCAAGTCCTGAAGTTTCTGCTATTATGATTGAGCAGCCCATGCTCCTGGCCTGGTTACAGGTTTCTTCAAGCAATTTTTTACCAATACCCTTACCACGGAAATCGTTATGAGTAGCGATCCAGTACAGGTCAAAACTCGTTTTGGACAAAGTTATTGGGCCAAAGCAGGAATAGGCAGCTGTTACTCCATCCACATCTGCAAAAACAAAATAATAGCCCGTCGATTCACCCTGACTTAAACGTTCGGCGACCAGCTCTGCTGCTACTTCAATTTCGTGGTCATAGAAAAATTTGGTTGATTCAACTATTTCGATGACCCGGTTTATATCACGTTTTTCCGGAATTGTTCTGAATGTAATATTCATGGTTCAAATGATTTAAGTTTTGTAAATATAACGAATGCTGCAAAAGCTGTATTTTTTATTAATGGTATATAATGTTCAGAAACCAACTTCCGGCAGTGACGCAATTCTTGCTGCGGTTTCAATAGCAATTGCAGCAAAGGCTGCTCCGTAATCCAGGTCGATATTTTCAAGAGTATCTTTTGTATCGTGGTAACCGCTCCTGTTAATATCATAATTCTCCATAAAAAGCACAACAGGAACACCGGTATCAGAAAATATCTGACCATCGGTATTAAAGATCGAGCTGTGAGGATTATACTGGGTCCTCACCTCACCTTTGACCTGCAGATGTTTCGCTGTTTCAGGTATCTCTTGCAAACCCGATATCCTTTTTCCACGGGTTTTATTAAGTCTGTCAGGCTGACTATTCCATTCATATGTCCCGGCATTCCATATCATGTTTGCAAGATGAGCCTGCCATGCAAGGTGTAAAGATGCAACGCTTTTACCAGGTGAAATCTGAAATATATCCTGATCATTATCCCTGTTGTGACCTATCATGTCCATTACAAATACCCCGACAATTTCAGTGCCAGATAAGTTTATACTGGTCTGATTATTAATTTTCAGATTTATATCTTTCTCTATCAGAGTCTGACAAAAATTGCGTGCTCCCATGCAATCAGCCGGGAATTCTTCTCCTGTAAGATGAATGAGCCAGATATCACGTTCAAGCTTTCCCTCCTTTGACAGTTTTAATAGTATCGGGGCAGCCTGTAGAAGTGTTGCGCTTGCAGAATAATTATCGTCTGCTCCATTGGCCGCCAATCGTGCTCCTGACCCTCCTTTTCCTTTCTCATAAACATCTTCCATATAGGCCGTATCATAATGATCGCCAAGCACTACTGCCTGTTTGTGGTTTTTACCCGGAATAATCATAAGGATATTGCGCTCATAATTACTTCCTTTCTGGTTACCAACCCATCCACCGTATTGTAAAAAATCAAAAGTTGTATTCCATTTAAACGGGAGTTCTCCGATCATAGCTTTTCCTTCCATCGATACTTCGGCAATTGCTTTACGATACCTGCTGATGAAATAATCACCAAGAATTTCAATATCCCTTTGCTTCTTTCTTACCTGAGCCAGTGTTGTTTCATCAAGCATTATATCTGCATTATCCTTATAAATAAATTCACCGTGCGCCAGAAACTTAATGTCGTTCCACCATGCTTCTTCAAAACGTCGGGTGGCTGTTTCAGAATATGTCAGTGGTTCAGGAAGAACATTATCATATTGGGGTTCTATAATCTTTTTAAGAGCATTACGCATATAGGCCGATTTATCAGGAGTACTGGCATGAATATCCAGTTCATCGAGCCATTGCTCAAAAGTCTTATGTTTGGCAATATTCAGAAGGTGATGAGCATAAGCTCTTGACAATGGTTTTCGGTTTTGTTTCTCCCAGCTCTCGATCAACGAAATGATATTAAATGAAGTCTGGTGAGCATAATGATCATTATGCGTGTTAAAATCATGTAAAGCAGAAAGATACAATTCACGTTTCTGCATCCGAGGCCAGAGTTCAACAGGATTTGACATATCCCTGTCATTATCGTGATATCCTGTGATATATCCATACATTGATCCGGATTTTATCTCTGCTGTTTCCGATTGTGGTCTGATAAATGCCACAAGGGGACGGTGAAGGTATATTTCATGCTCACCCACACGCATTGGAGGATAGAAGATCCTGTAGCCGAAAAGGCCTCCCTTCAGGAAAGTTTTTTCGACCTCCATAACTTTTCTCCTATTCGCTTTAGGACCATTTAATAAAAGTTCGAATTTGCTGTTCCAGAGCTGACTGTTGCATGCCAATGGCTTGTCATATAAACCCATTGCATCAGCTTCTGTGCTAAACAATGCCTTTATCAGCTTTATCTTATGTGCAACCTCATTAAGTTCATCCTGATACCTGTGCACCCTCTGCCAGCGATGGGTCCGATGATAAGAATCATGGATAAGATTTTCATTAATAATAAAAGTATTACTATCAGGATGCGGCTCATGCAGCCATCCCGACTGTGTCACACGTAAACCACCAATTCCCCTGTTACGAGCAACAAGGTTCAGCAATGGAATCTGGGCAGCGGATGGCAGCTCCTTTTTAAGCCTGATATAGCCCGGCATGCCCCAGAATACCAGACTTCCCGGGAAAGGGAGTAAAGACAGTGCTCCATCAAGATAGAGTCTCTTAACTTCATCAGGTAATTGACTGAAAGGTCTGAATGTCAATAAGTACCTGATATCCCTGAATGATGAATTATCTTTAACCAGAAATTTTCTCGTCCAGCCAGGTAATACTGAGCCTTCTGAAGACAATATTCTGAATCCTACACTAAAAAGGGATGAATCATCAGATAATTTTTCTCCATAAGCGTCGGATAATAAATCTGTAAAGAAAGAGACGGTATCGCTGAAGGGGATTTCCTTCCCGGGAGCAATGAAGAAATTTTTCCAGAAAGTCTGTTCAGGATCGTGGATGCTGTTTCCGAAGAACGTCCATATAACCCTGCCTTTATCATCCTGTGTACGGGAAAGCATAAGTGGCAATAATGTAATATACCTTTCATGAAACAGAGATCCTGCCCGATCAGCCAGTTCAGGAGGCCAGTACGGATTATTCCTCAGGTTTTCGCCACCGTGACCACTGATAAAGTGCTGTGGAAGTCCCTTCCCAAGTTTCAGAAGGTTACTCATTATCTGTTGTCCGATATGCTCAATACCCGGTTTAAGTTCATATTCTTCTTCAAGTTCAGTGATCTTCCAGCCATAAGGATCATCTTCACTTAATATTGAATGATCTGGTTCGCCATAAGGTTTATAACCGAGCTTAGGAGGTGGCATAAACTCAGAATAGGCAGTTATTGGATAACATCCATTACATCTGAACCAGGGATATCCTGAGAGCATCTTTTGCCAGCCTACCGAAGTATTTTCTTCCATATTATTGATAATTATGCAAATGTTTAAACATGAAGGTAACAAAACTTGTTCAAATATAAAAGTGTTATTACTTCACTTTCTTTCAGTATTTTATTAACTGGTACTATTCTTTTTCACTACATATATTTGTTCCATTCAAATAAAAAGGGCTCGTCATGGAGCCCCTCAATATTTCATTCTGTAATTTTATTGGTTATTTCTTATCATAAACCAGTGTAGCTTTTATTTCACCGTTTGGACCCTGTCGTGTGGTCAGGATAGTAATTGTTTTCGCGTCAGTAAGTGTCCACACTTCCGTTGAATTCATTGTTCTCGACTCTCCATTCATGTCGATTGTCCTTGATGTTTCAATGGTCAGAGTTTTTCCGTTAGCGGACCATTTAGCAGTAGATTTGCTGTCGCCCCGGGGTGAAGTGTTAATACTCTCTTTCCCATCGAGAGTGTATTTTGACGTAGTGGTCACAGGCTGACCATCCCTGCCGGGTCTTGTTCTTTCAATAGTAAGGAGATTAGCATCCTGTGTGACAATAAAATTGCCGCCACCCATTCTTTGTCCGCCACCCTGACCACCCATGGGAGCTTCAGGCTGAGTACTTTTCTCTGCATTTAAAGTCCAGCTACCAGCAAAATTAACCTGACCTTTTTGCGCACTTGTTGTCACTGATGTAATAAGAGCCAATAGGAGACTTAAAGATATTAACCTCATAAAGAGAGAGTTATTATTTCTTAAATTTTTCACATCTTTTTTCATTTTCCTGAAAATTTTGGTGAGTTGTTTGATAATGTATTAGACAACCAATCAAAGGTAAACATTCCTTAGAATAAATAAAAAATTATCAGAATGATGCATTTATTACGGTCTTCAGATAATTCAGTTGTCAGCCTGAATTAATTATTTGATGTAAGATCCTCATTTATTTTCACTTATAATCAAACAAGAGAAGGGCATGAAAATTAAAATAAATTTTGACTCAAGTATTAAAAACTGTAACTTTGATTGAGGTCTTTTTCAACTGATTAAATACTACTCCTATGAAAAACTTATTTCTATTATTAGCTCTCCAGACGGTTTTGATCTGTTCCCTGCAGGCTCAGCCCGTGTCAAACTATAGTTATAAACTCGATGACGGAATTACAATAAAAACTGAACACTGCTGGAACCAGGTGTGGGTACAACAAAGTTATACAGCTATGAATGCCGGTGACAAGGCATCGCCTTTAGCAGTAAACATCAGAACCCTTGGTGATCTCATTTCCAGTTCCACTTTTAAGCTTATTGGTGCCGGCAAAGAGGTCAAGTTGCAGGGAGCAACACCAGGTACCTATGACTTGAAACTGACTTTTAAGCTTTCAGGGAAACCAGGAACTTTAAGCTTTGTTGTAGGCAACTTAGTAATTAAGCCAAAAACAAAGACATCTGTTTCGGTGATATTGTACGATTACCAGATATTGATTGAGGAAGCTCCGGCATCTTTAAAGGGACTCACGTACTACGATTTCAAAATTAACAGGTATAAAGGCAACACTGAACAAAACATGAATAAGGCTGTACCTTTATTTTATGCAAAAGGCAATCATGATAAGCCGATTACACCCGATGAAAAAACAGGTGACACATTTGGGAAAATAAAACCGGGTACTTATGATGTACTTATTTCGATCAGTATATCCGGACAGACTCAAAAGGTCTGGTTGGAGAACTTCCTTCTAAAGCCTGATTTTAATTATAAGATTGCAACAAATCTTAACGGAGGCGTTATCACCTATACGGGGGGAAACAAAGATGTAAAAGCTATGCATCTATATCCTGGTGGTACAGCTAGTAAACAGACGGGCAATCCAGCACCAGTTAAAAACCTTGAAATAATTAACTACGAAAGTATAGTATTAACAAACGCATGCCCTCCAGGCACATATGATGTTCTTCTCGACTACGGAACCGGAACCAAATATGAATGGAAAAAAAATATAGTCGTTTCTACAGGAGCAAAAGCTGAGGTAAAGTAGGCACAGGGTTCAGTTTATTTATTTCTCAGCGCCTCTGCCGGGTTGAACCTTGCAGCCTAAAAAAAAAGGGACCGTTCTCAAATGATACGGTCTCTTTAATTATCAGTTAACCTGCCGGTTGTTATTTTTTTGGAGCCGGTGGTGCCGGTGGTGTAGCAGGTTTAGCTTCTACTTTTTTCAGGAACTTTCCAGCTTTGTCATAAACAAGAGTTTCCATTGCTGTTCCTTTAACGATGCATACTTCATAAGTAACAACTTTATTGGTAGTAACACTTGAAGCTTCTTTAATAGTGAAGCCGGCAAAATCTTTTGCAATATTGTCTGTTATTGCTTTCTGAAGATCTGCTACTTTAATGACAGCTTTTGTTGGTTGTGCAGCTGGTGCAGCTTTTGCTGGCTGAGCAGCAGGTGCTGGTGTAGTTTTTGGAGCCTGTGCATTTACGACCAGAACTGCCATAACTAATACAAGAACAAATAATAACTTTTTCATATTTAATAAATTAGTTGGTTTAACATATCAAAAATATTCATAGATTCTGAAGACGATCTGAAGTTTAAAAATTTTTGACATAATTATAACAAATCACCTTATTACTATTGCTTTTCAGTCCAGAGTAAGCCTGTATTGAAGTTTTATTTCGTGAACAGTTCCGTTGCAGGTATATGTCACCCTCATGCCATAACTTTCAGCGATTTTTTTAACAATAGATAAGCCCAGACCTACTGATTGAGGGTTATCACTACCCTTATAAAACCTGCTAAATAACATTTCAGGATCTATAGTCAAAGGGAAGCCACTATTTGTAAAGATCAGATATCTGTCATCAATATGACATTTAATAAAACCTCCATCGACATTAAATCTGACTGCATTGCTCAGAAGGTTCGAAATCAGTACATCAGCGAGCACATCATTCATCTCAATCAGTGCTTCATCAGAAGCTTCCATTTCAACCCTTATCTTCTTAAGTTGCATGATCTCCTTATAATTATCGAGACTGTCCTCGATAATCTGCTTAAGAGATATTTTTTTCTTTTCTTGAAAAGTCTGATTCTCAATCTTTGTGATTAACAGCAACCCCTGATTAAGTTTTAATAGCCTTGCTGTTGCTTCATTGATAGATTTGATCAGATTAATGCTATCCTTATTAAGATTTTTCTGTTGCATCAGCAAGTCAGTCTTCGAACGAATCACCGCAAGTGGAGTCTGAATTTCATGAGAAGCATTTTCGCTAAACTCTTTCAGGTTAAGATAATCATTTCTCATTCTGTGTGCCATCTGATCAAAAACCTTATTTAGTTGCCTGAATTCATTTATATCTGTTTCAGGTAATTCCAAAGGTTTATCAGATAATATATCGTACCTGCCGGCTTTATCCACCGAAATATAAAAGGGTTTCCAAAGTCTTTTTGCTATCAGATAGTTGAAAAGAATAGAAATCAGGAGAAGCGAGAATAACAAGAAAAACCAGTAAATACTTATATCTTTAAGCAATTCCTGCTCTTCACTTAAAGTCTGAATAATAGTAATTATATAACCTTTCCTGGCAATAGTATTGCCTGATGAAAACAGATATCTGAAAGTCGTATGCGAGTCAGACCTGGTATCATAGATATCAGTGTCCTTTATAGACTGGAACTTTCGCACCGGGTAATTCAACAATTTAACTTCGATCTGATTGCCATCTGTAGCTTCGAAATCAGGTATAGTGTCAGTTTGTTCAATCTGATTCTGAATTATTGTTTTTTCAGTGATAAGACTGTTATCAATCTGTTTGTATATAACCCGTTCAATTGTGAAATATAAAAATGCTCCACCCGCAATCATTGCGAGGATTGATAAAAACAAGAAATAATAGGTGCTTTTAATTAATAACTTCAACTTTCAATGAATTTATATCCAAAACCATAAATGCATTTAATATAATTTCGTCCTTCAGCAGCAACTATCTTTTTTCGTAGGTTTTTAACATGTGTATAGACAAAATCGAACGAATCGGTAAGTATTACATCATCACCCCAAAGATGTTCAACTATTGATTCTTTGGTAATTATCCTGTTCTTATTTGCCATGAAGAACAATAGCAGGTCGTACTCTTTTTTTGTGAGATTCAACAACGTATCGTTCACATAAGCCTGATTATCATTAGTATTAATCCTGATCTCATTAAAGATTATTTCATTCATGCCCAGAAAATTATTTCTCCGGCATATTGAATTAATACGGGCACTGAGTTCTGCAAAATGAAATGGTTTTGTCAGATAATCGTCAGCCCCTATTTTTAATCCGGTAAGTTTATCATCAAGAGAGCTTTTTGCAGAGAGTATAAGAATGCTTCCATTTAATTTATTCAGCTTCATTTCCCGAATAATATCAAGTCCGCTCCCATCAGGAAGGCCTATATCAAGTATAATGCAATCGTAGGTGTTATCTGCTGCTTTATTAAGAGCCTGGTGATAAGTTTGTGCAACTTCGCAAATATGACCCTCCATCTTAAGATAATCATAAATGGACCGGCTGAGCGACTTGTCGTCTTCAACAATTAAAAGTTTCATTACAATTAAATAAAGTGCAAATTTACGACAATCTTATAATTTTAATGAGCATATTAGAAAAATTGCAGAAGGTGTAAAAACACCCTGACTGAATTTCCTTATTGCCTAAAGTCTCTACTGATTTTACAGGTCTTTCTGATATATCCTGTACTTCCGCAATGGCTTTGCATTAAGTTTATGGATAGCATTATTCATGGGGGCGTTGTCTTCGAGAACATAGTTGATCTCCAGCCATATATCTGGTGAATAAAGGGACTCATACAAAGCACGGTATAAAAGACTGTCAATTCCTTTCCCATGATATTCAGGTAATATTCCAAGTGCAAACAAACGATAATTATGCAATTTTGTCAACCCTAAAAGAATTTTCAGCCAACCGATAGGGAGCAACCTTCCATTCAGCCCCTTCAGCAGTTTGTTAGCATCAGGAATGGTAATTAAGAAACCTATAGCTCTGCCTTCTGAATCTTCAGCAAAAATAACACCTTTTGGCTGAATTACAGGTTTCAGGTCGCGGGCAACAGCCTCTGCCTCTGCTTTTGTTACTGAAGTATAACCCCAATTGTTAATCAGGCTTTTATTCGAAAGATCAATCACTTTCTGAACATCCTTATCATAATTCTTCATATCAACATGGCGAACTTTAATTCCGAAGCGTTTTGAGACATCATCTGTAAGGGTCATTATCCTTTCAGGAATTGAATAACCCTCTTTTGCCGATATGTAATAAATGAGCAGATCCTTTATCTTATGCAGGTCAAATGATATCATATGATCCTCATAATATGATGGATTATATGGCGCCATTACAACCGGGGAAGGTGTGAATCCTTCAATCACCAATCCCCATTCCTGCGATACAAAACTCCAGGGACCTCGCATTAATGTCATTCCCTTTTTCCTGAGCCAGTCAGCGGCAGCATCAAGAAGCATGACGGAAGCTTTTTTATCATCAATGCATTCATAATAGCCAAATAGCCCGACAGGTTCTTTCCATGTATCAAGAGCGAGTTTGTCAATGAAAGCAGCAATGCGTCCGATAACTTCATCATTTTCAACCAGAAGGAACAGGGAGTACTCACAATGATCAAGAGTAGGATTGCGTTTTGCATCAAACTGGCTGAATTGCTCATCCAGTAACGGAGGTATCCAAACCGGATCATTTTTATATAATTTATACGGAAGATGAATGAATCTTTTCAGATCTGACTTTGCGTTAACAAGATGTATTTCCATAAATTTATTTTATAACTTTTTTATCGCTTCCAGTACTCTGGCCGGCGTCATTGGCATTCTGTACAATCTGGCACCTGTTGCATCGAATATTGCATTGGCAACCACAGCACCAATACCAATTATAGCAGGCTCCCCTCCTCCCTGTGGCGGTTTATCTTTTCTTTCTAAAATTACAGTATCAATCTTTGGAAGCCACGAAAAACGAGGTATCTGATAAGTATCAAAACCCCTGTCCTGAATATTTCCTCCCTCAAAAAAGAGCTCTTCGGTAAAAGTATATCCTAATCCCATCATAATACAGCCTTCCATCTGTATTGTGGCACCTTCAGGGTTAACGCATAATCCCATGTCCTGGGCACATGCTATGCGTAAAACCTGAACTTTACCTGTGTTTTTATCGACCTTAACCTCAGCCATGTGAGCAACCCAGGTTCCAGCGTCAATACCAACAGAGATACCGATACCTCTATCTCCCGGAGTTTTACCAGCAACATAACCGAACTTATCTGCGACTGCCTTAAGACATGCTTTCATTTTTTCATCCTTCAGGTTTCTCAATCGGAATTCAAAGGGATCGATCCCTGCTGCTGATGCCATTATATCTATCTGCACCTCCCTGGCAAAAGTATTCGCATTGTTATTAGGTGCGCGCCATGCACCTGTAGCAAAAGGATGAACAGGCGAACCATTTCTTTTCTCACTATAACTTGTCGTTTTAGAATTCGGTACATCATAAATTGTATCAGAACCTCTTGTGCCTGAATAGTATATATTATAATCCCATAGTTTTATAAGGCCATCTTTATCAATGCCCGATTTTATTTTAATTACCCCGGCGGGATGGAAAGTATCATAAAAAAATTCTTCATCGCGAGTCCACACAAGCATAACTGGTTTTGTTGTCAGTTTTGCAAGCCTGGCAGCTTCAATTCCCTGCTGGAATGCTCCTTTACCTCCGAAACCTCCACCAATAAATGGCGCTATAACTCTTACCTTTTCGATTGGAAATCCAAGTTCGTGTGAGATACCGCTCTGAAGACCAAATGGTGATTGGGTCGAAGCCCATACTGTCAGCTTATCGCCTTCGATCCGGGCAAGAGCAGTATGTGTTTCAATCGATGCATGTGCCAGATAAGGATCGTGAAACTCCGATTCGAATATCTTTGCTGAAAGTTTAGTTCCCTCATCAATATCTCCGCTTGACTTTAAGACATTTATACTTGAATCGGCCTTCAGCATCCATTCAAAGATTGTTTTATCATTAACAGGCATTTCATTGAACGAGTATTCTGCTTTGATTTTAGCTATTGCTTCATCAGCTTCATCCCTGTTTTCATTAATTACAGCTACCAGGTCACCATCGCGTACAACTTTTGTACCTTCAATCTTTTCAGCTTCCGAATAATCAACGGATGTAAGTTTTGCTCCGTGTGAAGGTGGCCGTAGAATCCTGGCAAAAACCATTCCGGGTATTTTCAGGTCACCTGTATATTTTGCCTCACCGGTCACTTTAAGGTCAGCATCGCGATGATTATATGATCTGCCAATATACTTGAACCTGGTATAATCTTCAACTGAAGGCTTTATATCGAGGAATTTTTCAATTTTTTTACCTTTAGTCAATTGAGCATAACTTACTGAGTTCTTTAGGTTTTTATTATCGGTAATTATTCCATCCTTTACATCAAGTTGCGAAACCGGTACTCCCAGCTGTGCTGATGCTAGTTCAAGAAGCACGCCTCTTGCTTCAGCAGCTGCAGCTCTCATATTTGGACCGAATATTCTTGTACTCATTGAGCCCCATGTACCCTGATCAAACGGGCAAAGTTCGGTATCACCCATCACCATTTTTACTTTTTCAATCGGTACATTCAGTTCATCAGCCATCATCTGAGGCAATGATGTGATAATACCCTGACCCATCTCTATCTTGCCGGTGAAACAAGTTACTGTTCCATCTTCAGCTATCTGAAGGAAAGCATTAAAATCTTTTGGCAGACTTCTTCCCTGATCAGCCGGTAACCCAAATAAATCGAAAGAGCTCCAGGGCTGGAAGAAAATAAAGATCCCGCCGCCAAGAATTCTAAAAAAGTCTCTTCTTGGCATACCATGTTTTTCAGTAGTTAGTAATGAATCCTGATTTTTAATTAGTTCCTTTTTCATGATTACTTCCCTCCTTTCATTTCTTCAGCAGCTATTTGAACTGCTTCAACAATCCGTACATGCGCTCCGCAACGGCAAAAATTGTTTTCCAGGCCATCTTTAATCTCCTGAACTGATGGTGAAGGTTTTTTCAAAAGCAGGCCTGTTGCACTCATTATCATTCCCGGAGTGCAGTATCCACACTGTAATGCATCGTGTTCCATAAAAGCTTTCTGAACCGGGTGTAATTTGCCGTTAGTGGCAAGACCTTCAATGGTGACCACTTTCTTCCCTGCTACATCGTTAACTGACAGCTGGCATGATCTTACAGGTTCATCGTCGACAAGGACTGTGCATGACCCGCAGAATCCCATCCCGCAGCCAAATTTGGTTCCTGTCAATCCAAAATGATTCCGCAACACCCATAAAAGAGTCTGGGTGGGATCAATAAGGGCTTCTGTTTTTTTCCCATTTAACTGAAAACTAATATTCTCTTTCATATCTGCTGTAGTTTATTAATTTCCTTTTTATATTCTTCGTATGTATCAAAATCCTGAAGGATACCTGAATCGTCTGTTTCAACCTCTTGAACATCATCAGGAAATTGATATGCCAGAGAGCGCAACCCGCCATGGTTATTCAGTTTTTCTATTTCGTTCCTGAATTTTCTGTCTATCAGAAGAGGATGTCCACGTTTCTTTTCATGAACCGGAATTACAATTCCCTTACCGGATAATCTATATGCCTCAATGACCATATTGATAACCTTTGGAGCGATCAATGGCTGATCGCCCTGAAAAATCAGGACTGCTTTAAAATCTGAAGGAAGATTTCTGAACCCGCATTTCACAGATGAGAGCATCCCTTCTTTATAATTCTCATTATAACAATATTTTACAGACATTTTTTTAATCAGTCCAGTGATTGCATTGTTGTTAGCACCCAAGACAACCAAGGTGTTATTAACATCAGATTTTATCACGTTTCGAATTACAATTTCCAGCATTGTGCTTCCATTAAATGAAAGCAGCATTTTCGGAAATCCCATTCTTTTTGACTCTCCTGCTGCCAGAATTATGGCCCAGAGTTCTCCCATTAAAATATCGTTCTTCCCACTATTCATTTATTACCATTCATTTCTT
Source organism: uncultured Bacteroidales bacterium (assembly GCA_963838215.1). Taxonomy (GTDB): domain Bacteria; phylum Bacteroidota; class Bacteroidia; order Bacteroidales; family VadinHA17; genus LD21. Next base: position 177,117 of record CAWIQG010000004.1, read on the forward strand.
AGTATTACGGACGAGAACCAGCTGGGCAGCAATACTCAATGCAATCTCTTCAACTGTCTGTGATTTAATATCCAGTCCAACAGGCGCATGAATCTCACTCCATTGTATATCAGTTGCCAATCCGTTACTGAGAAAATTCGTTCGCATCGCAGAGATCTTTTTTTTACTGCCAATCATTCCTACATAAGCCAAATCAGAACCGATACAAGGTATTAACGCTGCAGCATCGTCCTTGTGTCCACGTGTAACTATAACTACATACGTGTCGCAATTCTTTTTCAGCTCCTGCATAGCTTCTCCAATATTGCGAACCAGTAAATGGTCGGCATCCGGAATATTATCATGATCAGCGTATTCGGCACGGTCATCTATTACAGTAACTTCAAAATTGAGCATACTTCCAAGGTGTGCCAGGACTTTCCCGATATGTCCCGCTCCGGCAATTACCAGGTGCGGAGGAGGGAAAACCGGTTCAAGCAAGAACAGAGAAGCAGGTTCTTCATCTCGTAATGAAAGTAACAGTTCTCTGTAATCTGTCGGATTGCCATCTGAAATCAAATTCTTTACAACAGGTTCAATCTTCCTCAAAAACTCATTTGGAACAGGAGGTACAAAATTTTGATCCATCCAGTAACGGTTTATCAGAACTGTTTTTTCAGTCAGATCGGTCACCCTTGTTATCAGAACACCTGCCATGCTTTTATCCATTGACTGTTTTACCTGTTCAAAGACAGATTTAGAATTATAAAGATTCGCATCAACCAGGACACTGATCTGTCCACCGCATATAGCCTCTTCAGCGTTTGAGATGTCATTTGCAAGATTAAAATGAAAATGTCCTGATTCTTTTGAAGTAATCGCCTCCTTAGCAAATTTCTGCACTTTCCCTTCTACAATTCCGCCACCAACAGTGCCGGAAATTATGCCTTTCCCATCAAATAAAGCTGAAGAACCAGGCTTCTGTGGAGTTGATCCAACAGCTCTTGTTACAGTGGCCAGAGCCAGAGAAGAGATATTTGATTGATGATCAAGAATCTGCAGGTAAATGTTTTTCATATCCCCCAAAAAATAAGAAACTTTAAATACCTGTGAAGAAGAAATGCTCAGTTTTGTTGTAACAACTACAACAAATATATTCAAATTGGTTTATTATTCATAATTTTAAGGATGATGAGTTATGTAAAAACAATAAAATTATGAAACCTGTATTTTCCAGTTTCTCAGTACTTTTTATCTCAGCTTTGCTTTGCCTGGTTATGTGCAAGTCACCAGTAAATAATAAAGTTCAGAAAGCAGTAGCTGACAGTTGGATTGAAGAGTTAACAATTACACAATTGCAGCAAGGCTACAAAAACGGCAAATACACTATAAAAGATATAGTTAAGACCTATCTCGATCGTATTAATGAGATTGATAAAAATGGCCCCAGGCTTAATTCAATTATTGAAATTAATCCGGATGCTCTTCAGATAGCTGAAGAACTCGACAGGGAGCTTGCATCAGGGAAAACTAGGAGCCCTATGTTCGGTGTTCCGGTAATTCTCAAAGATAATATTGACACGCACGACAATATGCCGACAACAGCCGGAGCAACAGCATTGAGAAACTCTTTCCCAAAAGCCGACAGCTATGTAGCGAAAAAGTTAAGAGAAGCAGGAGCAATTATAATTGGCAAATCAAATCTGAGTGAGTGGGCCAATTTCAGGGCAATAATGTCGTCGAGCGGATGGAGCGGTGTTGGAGGACAAACCAGAAACCCATATGTTCTGGATCGTAACCCGTGTGGTTCCAGTTCAGGATCAGGTGTAGCTGTTTCTGCAAATCTCTGTATGATGGCAATAGGAACAGAAACAAATGGCTCAATAGTTTGCCCTTCAAATAATAATGGTATAGTGGGTTTAAAACCGACTGTCGGCCTTATAAGTCGTTCCGGTATTATCCCGATCTCTTTCACACAGGATACTCCGGGTCCAATGGGACGGACTGTTGAAGATGTTGCAATCGCACTCGGGGTTCTGACCGGAATCGATTCATCAGATTCCAAAACGATGGCTTCACAGGGCAAATATAAGACTGACTATACAGGATTTCTGAAAAAAGATGGTCTGAATGGTAAACGGATCGGCCTGCTTAAAACGGCAATGGGTTTTTCAGATAAAGTTGATACTCTTATGAATAAAACAATTGATTTTCTTAAAGCGTGCGGTGCCGAAGTAATTGAAATTGATTTTCCAAAGGGTGAAAATTATGAAGATGCTTCACTCGAGGTGATGCTTTTTGAATTCAAAGACGGAATTAATAAATATTTTGCCGGACTTGGTAATGATGCACCCATTAAAAATCTGAAAGAATTAATTGAGTTTAATAAATCAGATACGGTCGAGCTAAGGTATTTTGATCAGAAACTTCTTGAAAAGGCTGAGAAAAAAGGAGACCTGAAGTCAGCTGAATATAAAAAGGCACTTGCCAGTATGACAAAAGCAACAAGGGAAGATGGCATTGATAAAGTAATGGACAATAATAAACTTGATGCAATAATGGCCCCAACAGGATCACCTGCATGGAAAACCGATCTTCTCCTTGGTGACCATTTTGAAGGTGGAAGCTCTTCACTTGCAGCAATATCGGGATATCCCGCAATCACAGTACCAATGGGTTTTGTTGATGATCTGCCGGTTGGAGTTACTTTTTTCGGCAGGGCATGGAGCGAACCCCTTCTGATTAAAATTGCGTACAGCTATGAACAGGGAACAAAACATAGGAAAGCTCCAAAGTATCTTGTCTCAGATTGATTTATCCCGGGTTATTGATCAAAACCGTAGCAGATTCTGATGTTCTAATATTCAAATGTTCAAATGTTCAATTTTTTTCTGATAAACAATATTCCCATTCAGAAATGTCTTCTCTATAAGTAACTCATTACCATCTCTTTTGAACAATATTATATCCGCTCTTTTACCCATAGTCAACGTTCCTCTGTCATTCAGGTTATATATTCGTGCCACATTCCCTGATGCCATATTTATTGCTTCGGATAATGAACAACCAGTGAATTTTATCATATTCTCAACCCCTTTTTTCAATGGGAAAGTTGCTCCGGCAAGACAATTTAGTTCCGGGTTTAACAACATACCTTCCTCTGTAAGAATAACTTCACTTTCCAAAAAAATATACTTCCCTGCAGCCATGCCTGCAAGATGAGTAACATCTGAAGTAAGAATAATATTATCAGGTCGTTTCACCTTATAAAACACATATATTTCATCAGGAAGAAGATGATATCCATCGGCAATAATTGATGCAGTAAGGTGATCATTTGCCAACTGCGGCCAGATTGGATTATTATGGCGATTGATAAGATTGGCACAACCATTCCCGAGATGTGTTGATAAACTGACCCCATTATCTACAGCAAGACTTATCTGTTCTGCTGATGCATTTGTATGACCCATAGCAGTCACTATGCCATCATTCGAACATAGCCTTATAAATTCAATGGCTCCTTCAACCTCAGGCGCAATTGTTACCTGAATAATTTTTCCCCCGGAAGCTTTCTTATATTCAATAAATTCATTCCAGAAAGGTTTCCGTACATACTTAGCGGGATGACAACCTCTGTAACCATCTTCCGGAGATATATACGGCCCTTCGAGATGAAATCCGGGAATCGATTCACTGAGCTTTTCATCAGTTTCTAAAGCATCAGACAGAATTCTTAAGTTTTTTATCAGGTTTTCATGACTGTTACTAATCAGAGCAGGAAGGAAAGATGTAACTCCGTCATTCCGGATTGCTTTAGCTGCAATTATAATATCCGGAGCGGTAAGATTATTCCCTGAAAAATCAACATTTGAATATCCGTTTATCTGATTATCAATGAGACCCGGAGCAACAAACAGATTACTTTCTTCATCTGTTAACTCTGTTATTTCTTTTATACATTCAATAATTCCATTATTAATTTCTATTCTGACCGGAGATCCAGTTGCATAATGGATGGCTTCAATTACAAAAATGTTTTCTCTTTTTTTCCTCATCTTCCAATGCATTTCTTTTAATTAAGAACCTCAATTGTTTCAGATGAATACATTGATTTTCAAATGATTTTGATTTAATTGCCAATAGTTATATTAGATTATTAAACTTTCCACAGGTATAATATCAGATGCCGAATTGTTATCGAGGTAAAGATGAAAATCAGGATGCTGTTTCAGTATTGTAGCAGGAACAATGTTTGTCAACCTATTAATAAGTGTATACCTGACACTTATTGCTTTGACCTTATGTGGAACGCATGAGATAATAGTTTTACATTGCATTATCTGCCAGGGAGTCATTGAAACAGCTCTGGCAGGAACCTCATCTACAGATTTGAACCATCCCTCATTCACCTGCTGCAACCGGCACTGATCATCGAGATTAACAATAATGTAAGCTTCACGGGTTTCAAAATCAGCCGGAGGATCGTTAAAAGCAACATGGCCATTCACTCCGATTCCGATAAGTCCCAGATCGACTGGTTTCTCCCGTAAATCGTGAGTTAATTCTTTTATTTTCGCAGCGATATCACCTTCAACATCAACGCTATAGAATCTTTTTATTTTTATATGATTTATGAATCGTTCATAAAGATATTTTCTGAAACTTGCTGAATGTGTGACAGGAAGCCCAATATATTCATCAAGGTGGAAAACCTCAACTCTCTCCCATTCAACCTTTTGCATAAGTAACGACTGAAATGTCTCAAATTGTGAACTCCCGGTTGAAACAACCAGCCTGGCTTCTCCATTTTGCACGATAGCTCTGTTTAGTTTTTCTGCTGCAAATTGTCCGGCTTTTAATCCTAGTTCCGATGCATCTTTACTAATGTTGATGATCATAGAGTAACTTTTATACTTTTCATATTTATAAAATTATAACAATTAATCGAGGTAATATTACTAATTACGAATTACGAATTTATTTTTAACTTGGGCCAAATTAACCTTTTTCGATGTTCAGAACCTCTTTTTTAGCCCTTGCTGCCTTACTCTTTTGTTTCAATAATATTCTGTCTGGTCAGTCAAAAGGAATAAACCGGGAGAAATACCGGATAAATATTTCAGAAATAAACGCAACAATTAATGTTGATGGAATTCTCGATGAGCCAGCCTGGCAAACAGCTAACAAAGCTACTCATTTTCAAAGAGTTTTGCCTACAGATACGGGATTTGCAATTGCACAGACTGAGGTGAAACTCCTGTATAATGAATCGACTCTTTATGTGGGTATTATCTGTTACGATCCATCACCAGGGAAACGTCCGGTGGAATCACTGCGTCGCGACTTCAACTTTCTGAAGAATGATAACTTTATTGTCTTTATTGATACCTATAATGATCAGACTAACGGCTTTGCATTTGGTGTTTCTGCTGCCGGGGCACAGTGGGATGGTATTCAGGCTAATGGAGGGACCGTAAATCTCGATTGGGACATTAAATGGAAATCTGCTGTTAAAAACTATGATGACCGATGGGTAGCTGAGTTCGCAATTCCGTTCCGCAGCATTCGTTATAATGGAGGAGAACCTGAATGGGGAATAAATTTCAGCAGACTTGATCTTAAAACCAACGAAAAATCAAGCTGGGCCCCTATGCCAAGGCAATTTGCTACAGCAACTCTGGCATTTACAGGTTCACTTGTATGGGATAAGCCTCTGCCACCATCGGGTCTCCGGTTCTCATTAATACCATATATATCAGCAAAAACCACGCAGGATAAAGAGGCCGGAGAAGGGTTTAAACCCCAGGTTAACGCCGGCGTTGATGCAAAAGTTATCCTTTCCACTTCAATGAACCTCGATCTTACGGTTAATCCCGATTATTCACAGGTTGAAGTTGATAATCAAATTACTGATCTTGACAGGTTTGAATTGTTTTTCCCTGAAAAAAGACAGTTTTATCTTGAAAACAGCGATCTCTTTGCAAATCTGGGAAGCGCTAATCTCAGGCCCTTTTTCTCGCGCCGGATTGGACTTGATAGTCAGGTACTGGCAGGGGCCAGGCTGAGCGGTAAGATTGGAAATGACTGGAGAATAGGGCTTATGGACATCCAGACCGATCAGAATGATTCAGTACAGTCTGCAAATTTTGCTGTTGCTGTTCTTCAGCGACAGGTTTTCAATCATTCCAACATAACGGCTTTTTTTGTCAACAAGCAGGTAATGAATCCGAAAAATGACACATCATCCACAAGTTATAAATTCAACCGGGTCGCAGGGCTTGAGTACAATCTGGCAAGCGCTGATAATCACTGGTTGGGGAAGGCATTTTACCATCAGTCATTTTATCCGGGGGCATCAGGAAATGCTGCAGCATTATCTGCCAATATTGCTTATACCACCCAGTATCTTACAGCAACTTTGAATCAGGCATGGGTAGGCTCTGATTATGTTGCAGATGTAGGATATATAAGAAGAAAAGGATATTACGAAATAAATCCGATTTTTCAGTATAAGTTTTTCCCGGCAGCCAGCAGAATTGCTGACCACGGACCTTCTTTATCTATGGATTTGTATACTGATCCTTCATTAAGATTGACTGACAGGGTTACGGAGTTTCTTTACCAGGTTGAATGGATGAATAAAAGTATTCTGATAGTTGATGCAATGGAGACATTCATTAAACTTCAAAACCCTTTTGATCCGACCAATACTGATGGTGTTCAACTTCCTGCAAATGATAAATTTAGCTCGAAAGAGATTGGTGTTTCTTTTACTTCAGATATCCGGAAATCGTTTAATTATCTGATCAGCAGCAGTTACGGCGGGTTTTATAATGGTACATTGTGGATGATTGATGGAGAATTGTATTATCGGGTTCAACCTTATGGAAGTCTGGCAGTTGTCACAACATACAACAATATCTCCCTGCCCGCACCTTATAAAAGTGCCCGGTTTATCCTGTTCGGACCAAAACTTGATATTACTTTTACAGACAAACTCTTCTTCACAAGTTTTGTACAATATAATAACCAGATCAACAATCTTAATCTTAATCTCCGTTTCCAGTGGCGATTTGCACCGGTATCTGATCTGTTTATTGTTTATACAGAAAACTCATATCCCGATGATTTCAGGGTAAAAAACAGGGGACTTGTACTGAAATTGTCGTACTGGTTTAACTGATCATAATATTATTTGACTACAAAATCAAGGACCGGTTTATCTCCCAGGTAAGCAATAAGGTTGTCATTTCTTTTTAACGGACCCACACCCGACGGAGTACCGGTGAATATCAGATCGCCTGTTTTAAGAGTAAAATATTTCGAGACATATTCAATTATCTCGTTGAATCCGAATATCATATCGGAAGTGTTACTTTTCTGTACGACATTTTCGTTGATTTCAAGCCTGAAATCGAGGTTTCTCATGTCGTTCACGCTGCTGACCGGGATAAACCGTCCAAGAGGTGCGGCGCCATCGAAGCATTTTGATAGTTCCCAGGGCATTCCGTTTTTTGCAAGCCTGCTTTGAAGATCTCGTGCCGTAATATCTATACCTACCGTTACCTCATCAAAGTAACGAGGGGCAAATTTCGCAGAAATGCTTTTTCCGAGTTTGCTTATTTTTATAACAACCTCTGCCTCATAGTGGATGTTTTCTGAAAAACCAGGTAAAAAGAAAGGTTTATTATTTTTCAGGATTGAAGAATCGGGTTTAAGGAAGACCACTGGCTCTTCGGGGATGTTCCATCCCATCTCCAGAGCATGTTTTCTGTAATTAAGCCCTATACAGATGATTTTCATTGTATTACGGAGTTTTTCCGAAAGATCTTAATTTTATTTCAGTAAGCACTTTTTTGGTATAAAGAGGAAAATCGCCGTTCATCATCCACGAATAATATGCCGGCTCTTCTTGAAAAACCAGCTCTACCGATTTACCCTTATGTTTACCGAAATTGAAAATTTCCACACCATTTTCATCAAGAATTATTCTTCCTGCAAAATCTACATTACTGTTAAAAGAACTATAATCGGCCAGCTTCTCAACATCATTTTCCAGATCAGTGTATCTGTCGAGCTGAGATTTGAGAACTTCATACGTGGCAGCAGTATCGGCTTTTGATCCGTGTGCGCCTTCAAGATCCTTTTTGCAATAGAACAGGTAAGCAGCCGATAAAGTGCGCTGTTCCTTTTTATGGAAAATTACCTGGACATCAATGTACCTTCTTTTCCTGAAATTGAAATCAATATTAACTCTCAGGAATTCTTCGGCCAGGACAGGTATATCAAATTTTATTGCATTGTATCCTGCCAGGTCGCATCCTTCAAGAAAAACAGCAAGCTTTTTAGCTACTTCCTTAAAGGTAGGCGCCTTTGCAACATCCTCATCTTTAATGCCATGGATAGCGGTGGATTTAGGAGGAACAGGCATTTCGGGGTTCACCCTTGTGCTCATCCACTCCTCTTTTCCTTTGGGATTGATCTTCAGTACTGATAGTTCTACAATACGGTCGGTTGAAACATTAATTCCTGTTGTTTCAAGATCGATAAAAGCCAGGGACCGTTTAAGGTTCAGATTCAATGGCTATGCATTTATCATCATTGGCATAAGAAGCATCAGAAGATCTTCCGATTCATTATCTGTTATAACAGGAAGGAACAGACCGGCCCGTGTCGGATCGGCAAGTTCAATCATTACATCCTGCGATGCAATATTTGCAAGTATTTCGAGCAGGAAGACTGATTTGAAACCGATTTCAATCTCTTCTCCTTCGTACTGGCATTTGATTCTTTCATAAGCAGATATCGAAAAGTCAATATCCTGTGCAGAAACCATTACCTGGTTACCTTTAAGCTGAAGTTTAACAAGATTGCTTGCCTGATTTGAGAATACAGATACTCTCTTAAGCGTATTATAAAATTCAACCCTGTCAATAGTGATTTTGCGGGGATTATTTTTGGGAATTACTGAATTGTAGTTGGGATAGTTACCTTCAACCAGACGGCAGACAACTTTATAGTTGCTAAGAATAAAAAATGCATTTTTATCATCAAACTCAACTGTGACCGGACCTTCCTCTCTTGGCAGAATGTTTTTCAGAAGAGAAGCCGGTTTTTTAGGAAGTATGAAAGAAGAGTTGTCATCGGCATGTGCATCGGTTCTCTGGTATCTTACCAGCTTATGGGCATCGGAGGCAACAAATGTAATTTTGTCGGTTGAAGCCTCTATAAATATACCTCCCATGACTGGTCGGAGTTCATCATCAGCAGTGGCAAAGAGAGTTTTGCCGATACCTGCCATCAACACATCTGCATTTATGATGAAGACAAATTTTTTCTCTTTTTTTATGGAAGGCAGCGCAGGAAAATCGATCCCGTTCTGACCAATAACATTGAATTTTCCGTTTTCAGAGCTTATGACCACAGCCATTGTATCCATGTTGATATCAAAGGTGAGAGGTTGAACCGAGAACTCCTTTAATGTGTCGAGTAATATTCTGGCCGGAAGGGCTATTGTTCCGTCTCCCTCAGTATTTTCAAGCTTCATCCTTGTTATCAGCGTTGATTCGAGGTCTGATGCGGTTATCTCAAGATCGTTTCCTGAAAGGTTAAAAAGAAAATTATCAAGAATCGGAAGGGTATTCTTTGAACTGATTACCCTGCTTATGGCCTGAAGATGACCCAGAAGTTCCGAGCTGGATACTACAAATTTCATATTGGTATCGTTTTAAGTTGATTTATTGATTTTCAAATTTCACTATTTAAATCAAAATGAATGAATTGAACTATATATTATGATCAATTCTCAATTACCAATATTACAAAAAAAAACTATTACCTCAAATAAAAATTATTGCGGAAAGAAATATGACCTCTTTTTAAGCAAAGGATCAATATCAAAATATCTCATAATAAAAAGCTCATCCCTGCCCTGTGTTTTGCCAAATAGTTTATCGCTGTCTTTTATTTTTATTTTATCCTGACCCGACATTTTTTCCCATAAAGTAAGAACATCTTTAGTGCCGCCGGCTGTAATTACAGTTATTCTGTAAAGAGGCTTTTGAGATTCAATCATCTTTCTTTCCTCACCTGGAATTTCTAATGCCCACGATTCGAAAGGGATCCATGTAAAATATGTAAGATAACGTTTCACGAGAGCTGAATCAAAACCTGTCAGATTGATGTTCCCATCGGAAACAGCATAATGGTGATTTTTATTGGTTATTGAAAATGAGGATGATGAATCTGAGAAATTCTCAAATGTTATTGAGGCTATCTCTGAAGGCAGCAGATTGAATACAGTATAAGGCTGCCAGAACAATTCGTTAAGCGTGAATCCCGAACCTATATCACCATCATAACCCGGCACATAGACTATAAAAGGTTTTGATCCTTCTTTTATCTTCATAATATTACCATAAGGGTTGGATTTTGTTTTATACACCAGAAAAGTCTTAAGCAGTTTTCTCTTTTCATAGACTTTTACCTTTACTGGAAGGATATCTTTGCACGTGATTTCAGTATTAAATAATTCAGCCGAAACAGGCGATTTAATTTTTATCTCCTTCAATATCCTGGTAATAAAAAGTATACCACTTTTTCTTGTTTCAAATTTTCCGTTTATTAACCAGGTTTCTCCTTTTTTCTCCAGCGATAATCTTTTCTCTCCCTGTGAAAATTCAATCCTGGTAATCTCTTTTTGAGGTTCTGAAGCGAATGAGCTATTATCCTTTCCAAAAGGCGATCTGTTTTTAAATAAAATCAGGAGGATCAATCCGATTATAAGTGTAATAAATACACTTTTTATAACTATTCTATTGATCATCAAAATATTGTGTATTTTCTTCTTCTGAAATAACTATAGAATAATCCTGCTATAACTACTATTAGCACCGGGCCGGCCACATTAATAATCTGCCATTCAAACTTTTCAGCTTTTATCTTCGAAGTATTCAATAGTCTCAATTTCAGCTCTCTCGACCTTAATTCCATGATCCCGTTGTTATCGACGAGGTAATTCAGACAATTGATAAGGAAATCCCTGTTTCCGAACATCTGACGGGTATATTTATCCAGACCAAGGGGCGATGGTACTTCTTCAAGACCTACCCTTGTGACATCGTTTCTGATAATATCAGCATCGGCAACAACTATCATCTTTGTTTCGCTGCTTTCAGTCTTAATCCTGAAATTTTTGTCATCCGTAAGGTTATTTGTCACCCTGTTTTTGAAGACGGATGGAAAAACACCTTCCAGCAGGACTGCTACAGGAAGATCAGATCTGTTAAAATCTTTCTCATCCGGAGTCAATTCAGCTTCTTTGAGTCGGATCAATAGCGGAGGAGAAAGTGTACGGCTGAAATTTGAAGTGGACAGCAGCACTTTCTTTCTTATTTTGGGATCAAGACCAACTGTATCGATATAATTTGTGAATTCACCTCTCACTTTATTCAGATTTCTCGTAATTGGATGATTTGTATCCGGATTCAGCAACGGATAATAGACCCAGGGAGCCGATACAATCTGTGGTTGGGTTCCTCCGCTCATAACTTCCATCCTGATAAGTACACACTCAATATCCTGAACAATTACAGGGTTTACTCTTGCTCCGTACCTGAACAGCTGATCCTCAATATTTAATGGACGGTAGAGTCCTACTGTTTCACCATTGACAAGACTGTCGGAGTTTACAGCTACTTCATTAAAAAGCCACAAAACTTTCCCGCCATTCATAATGTACTGATCCAGAACCAGTTTGTCAGATTCACTGAATTCCTTTTCAGGACCGGCAATAATTACAGCTGCGTACTTGTCGAGTATATGCAGTTTTCCACCAATAGTACCTCTGTCGATGGTGAAGAATTTAGCCAGGTTCATTGTTAAATCAGCCACTTCAATCTCCGGCATTTCATTCTGACCCTCAATGAATGCGACCTTATAAATAGTGTCGGAACTCAAAGTCGATATTGTTTGTATCACCTCATATTCAAGTCCTTCAATCGAATGAAGAATATTTTGTTCGTATGATATTGCAGGATTATTATTAAGAAAGTTGATCGGTACTTCAATCCCATTGTAATTTATTATCATACCTGGGAAAATAATTTTTTGGGTTGATCCACCTTCAGCATCACCAGCCTGAATGTTTATAGGATTTAATCCCTTTTTGATAAGACCCTGATATTGAGTTTCACGTTGTTTAGCATCTTTCCCGGCTGAAGGATTTATAAATTCATAGTCAATTTTCCGTCCTGAGGCTATTCTGAACTCATCAAGTATCTCACTGACAGATCTTTTCAGTCGTTTTAATGGAATTGGCATCTCTCCGTCAAGATAAACCTGAATAAATATGTCATTTTTTAAACCCGAAAGGATTTTTCTTGTAGGGCTAGAAAGAGTATATCTTTTGTCTTCTGTCAGGTCGAACCTGAACCTGACTAATGAACTGGCAGAGGCAACAAGGATTATCCCTGTTACTGCTGAGAGGAATTGAAGCCAACTCCTCGATTTTATATTTTTACTATTCGTTGTATCTGTCATGGCTCAACTTTTTTTCCTCCATTTGCGCGATAACAGGACCAACCTTGTGGCTTCATTAAAGATAGCAGCAACTGCAATAAAATAGACAGCATCTTTGATATCAATAACGCCTCTGCTGATAGATTTATAATGTTCGTTGATTCCAAGCCTGATTACAAATTCATCAAGACTTTTTAGTCCGGGGAGGTAAGCAAAAGAATCAAATCCCATGAAAAGAACAAAACATATAAATACTGCAATAATAAATGCAATTACCTGGTTATCAGTGACAGATGAAGCAAATATTCCAGCCGAGGCATAAACTGATGCCAGGAAGAACAGACCAATAAAGGCACCCCATGTTCCGCCCTTATCAAGGTTCCCTGGCGATTCGCCTAGATAGTAAACAGAGATATAATAGATTAGCCCGGGCAGGAGAGCAAGAAGAACAAGGGAAACAGAAGCAAAAAATTTTCCCCAGATAATTCCCCGTTCGGTAATGGGCCTCGAGAATATCAGTTCAATAGTACCCAGTCGTTTTTCTTCCGCTATCATCCTCATTGTCACAGCAGGCACCAGAAACAGGAACACCCATGGCGACAGTAAAAACAATGTATCAAGACCAGCATAACCACTGTCGAATATGTTCCATTCACCAGGGAAAACCCACATGAACAGACTATTAATCAGCAGGAAAACAATAATAACAACATAACCTGTCAGACTACTGAAGAAGCCGCTTATCTCCTTTCTGAAAATCGCAAACATTTCGTTAAAATTAATTGTCCGGTTTTTTCTTTGTGTTATTTTGAGTTTTACTTCTTGTTACTTTTTTTATTTTCTGGCTACCGTTGGTGAGCTGGCTTGTAAAACTACTGTATTTTTTATATCCGAAATAATAACATCTGTATAATAAAAACTTATAATCTGTTGGTAATTGAAGCCCTTTTCTGCCATTTCCATCGCTCCTTCCTGACAAAGGCCAACACCATGCCCATAACCTCTTCCTTTCAGGATAACAGAATCACCATCTGCAACAACTGAAAAGAAAGTTGACCGAAGATCCAATTCATTCCTGATCGTACTTAAAGGCATTGTAAATGACCCTGTTCTGTAATCAGTTAACCTTACATTCTGTAGAAAACTGAATACCGACAGATCATCCGTTTTTCCTTTGTATCCCGATTTCCTCAGAAATTCAAGCCAGTCGTTTATGCTTATCTTCTTTTCCCATACAGAATTTCTTGAGGAACGGCAATATGGATCAATCACACCTTTAAGGTACGGCTGGTTGGTCAGCCAGACATCTTCTGAGGATGCGGTCTCTCCCCCACAGTTTGAGTGAAATGCTGATATTATAAGAGTGCTATCCTTATCAAGAATAACCAGCCCTTTCGTTTCCAAAGCGGCCTTGTTAATAAGTGTATCGGAAGATAATCCGTTAAAAGCCTGGCAATGTGTATTATCGCAGACATTATACCTGTCCGCCAGGTGCTTATCGAAGTATTTGTACATATAAGTACGTGCAATTATAGCCTGTGTCTTGAAATACTCAATGTTCTTCCCGTTTCCTCCTTCAGCTTCAACAACACCTGAAATATATTTTTCATTATCGCAAATGTTTATAAGTAACAGTGTGCCCAGATCCGGAAAACATTTAAGATCGCCTGAATATAATTGCCTTACCGGTAAATTTCCGTTAATCCGTAATGAATAAGAGGCGTTACCCGTTTTCCCTGCAAGATTGACTGAATCGCAAACGAATCCGGCAACATTTCTGGTTTTAACCGTCAACTTTCCATTGAATCTGCAGATAATTACAGGTTCACCTTTGGTGACACTAAAAGTTTCACCATTGAATGCATTTATTTCGAATTTTCCTTCTGTAACAGAAAAGATTACTGATTCGGGAGACTGGTTTGAAAACAACCTTATTTTTACCTGCGCAGAAGCGGATGAAACAAAAATTGTCAGTAATAAAAAAATAAGAATCCTTAGTCTGCCCATAAAATAATCCTTTTCATTTCTGCAACTCTGCCACCATCTCCTTCGCAATTCTTCCTGAAGCACCTGCTGGTCCCAACCTCTTCTTGAGAACCTTATAATCTGATAATATTTTTTCTCTTTTTGTTCCTCCCGGAAGAATAGCTTTTAGCTCTGCCGAAAGAATATTCTCTTTAAGATTGTACTGGACCAGCTCTTTAATAACCTCACAATTCATTATCAGGTTCACAAGGGAAATATATTTCACTTTGATCACAATCCATGCTATCAGCATTGAGATGAAGTCGCCTTTAAAACAGACTACCTGCGGTGTGCCTATCAAAGCTGCTTCAAGAGTTGCTGTACCTGAAGTAACAAGAGCTGCCTGGGCTGCATATAGTATCTCGTAAGTTTTTTCCTTGATGAGTCTGATCGGTTCATTGCCAATAATTTTATTGTAAAATTCGTCAGGAATATTTCTAACTCCAGCAAGAACAAACTGATATTCAGGAAAATGACGAACAGCTTTGATCATATCAGGCAGAATAAACTCAACTTCGTGCTTCCGGCTTCCGGCAAGGAACGCTATTACCGGTTTTTCTTCAATTCCGAGATATTTACAGATATCATTTTTCGCAGGAAATGAAGAGATCTTTTTCACGGTTTCATCTACAAGCGGATTTCCGTAATATTTGACATCAACATTGTGTTTTTTATAAAAATCAACTTCAAACGGAAAAATGATAAACATCCGGTCGATATATTTTTTGATTTTTTTAACCCTTCCTTCATTCCATGCCCAAAGTTTTGGCGAGATATAATAAAAGGTTTTGATTCCTGATTTTTTTGCAAACTCAGCGATCCTGAGATTGAAACCGGGATAATCAATAAAGATTATAACATCCGGTTCATATTCAGTTATTTGCTGTTTGCAGAGAGAAAGGTTTTTTGTTATGGCGCCCAGGTTTTTAATAACTGCCACAAAGCCCATAAAGGCCATTTTCCTGTAATTCATAAGAACCTTTGCTCCGGCCGATTCCATCAAGTCTCCACCCCAGCAGAATATTTCTGCACTGGTGTCAGCCTCAAAAAGTCCTCTGACAAGATTTGAACCATGAAGGTCGCCCGACTGTTCTCCTGCAATAATGAAATACCTCATATTAAAAACTTTACAGCAAAAACTACAACAGCCCAGACCATTGTAATTCCAAGCACTCCGCGAGCGGCTCGCAGCATATCGAAGCGATTAAATATCAGAAAAATAAAAACATTCGGAAATACGCATAAAGTAATAGCATGTGTAATAATATTTGAATCTTTTATTCTAACCAGATAGTCATGAAGTGTGTAATGACCTGATGAAAAAAGATAAATTATGAGTCCAATGATAAATGGCAATACAAGTCCCGAAATCAAACCGGTAATGACCTTATCATATTTTTCAGAGATAGTCATTTTTAAAGCTTTCTTTAAGTTTATCAATATACCAATGGGCAGTCATATCAACAGTAACAGGAACAACCGAAACAAAATTATTAGAGATTGCCCATTGGTCCGTATCTATCGCATCCGGTTCATGATTCATAAAAATTCCAGTCAGCCAGTAATATGTTTTGCCCATGGGGTCCTTCCTTTTTTCAAATTCCTCTTTCCAGTTTCCTTTAGCCTGCCGGCAAATTTTTATCCCTTTTATTTCATCCTTTTTAGCAGCAGGAATATTAACATTAAGGCATATCCCGGCAGGAAGGGGTTCCGTAGCCAGCTTCTTCATAATAATACAAATATATTTCTTACAAGCTGAAAAATCGGCAGTTGGCGAAAAACTATTCAGAGAAAAACCGACTGAGCTGATCCCGTAAAGGCAGCCTTCAATTGCTGCAGCTATTGTTCCCGAATAGAGGACACTAACAGAAGCGTTGGAACCATGATTTATACCTGAGACAACCCAGTCTGGTTGTCTTTCAAGCAACTGATTGACAGCCAGTTTTACGCTATCGGTTGGAGTTCCGTTACATGCATAAATCCTGTGTCTATCGTTTTCTTCAAGAAGCTTGACACGTAATGGAGTTTTTACCGTAAGAGCCTGCGACATTCCCGACATGCTCTCTGTTGTGGATATAAGAACAACTTTTCCAAACTCTTCCATCACTTCAAGAAGCGTTTTTAATCCTGCCGCATATAACCCGTCATCATTTGTCAAAAGAATCAGCTTGTCATCTTTTTCAACTACCATATAAAAAATGTTTGATGTACAAATATAGACAAATACCCTTTCTTTTGTAAAGTGCTCAATTCATAAAGTCATTTTTAATAAATCTTTAAGAAGGTTTTCTTATCCGCGCACAAAGTTTATGAAGAACCCGGGTTAAACTTTTTTAAAAATCCTTACTTTTGCATTCTTACTTATATTATTTTAAGTCAAAACAGGAAATGAAGATTTCGTACAACTGGATTAAGGATTATTTAAAGATTGATCTCGAACCTGCAAAAGTTGCAGAGATACTGACCGGTATCGGACTTGAGGTTGAAGGTATGGATGAATGGGTATCAGTAAAAGGAGGTCTGAAAGGTGTTGTTATAGGTAAAGTTCTTACCTGTAAAAAGCATCCCGATGCCGATAAGCTCTCAGTCACTACCGTCGACATAGGAGGCTCTCAGCCTTTGCAGATTGTTTGTGGAGCCCCTAATGTTGCTGTTGGTCAGAAAGTTCCTGTGGCAACTATCGGCACGGTAGTTTTCAGGGGCGACGATAGCTTAGAGATAAAAAGGTCAAAGATACGGGGAGAGTTATCGGAAGGAATGATATGCGCTGAAGATGAACTGGGACTTGGTAGTTCACATGATGGAATTATGGTACTAAGCAATGATGCAGTACCGGGAACAGAAGGCTGCAGCTATTTTAAAATTGAAAAGGATTTTGTATTTGAAATAGGTCTTACTCCTAACAGGATTGACAGCGGTTCTCATTTTGGAGTTGCAAGGGACCTTGCTGCATATCTGAACCTGAATGAAGGAATGAACGGGAAAGCTCTGCTCCCCTCAATAGAAAACTTTAAACCAGATAATTTCAACAATACCTTCGATGTAATAATAGAAAACAGAACCGATTGTCCACGATATACCGGGATCACAATCAGCGGAGTAACAATAGGCGAATCGCCCGACTGGCTTAAAAACAGGCTCAGGGCAGTTGGTCTAAACCCTATTAATAATGTGGTTGATATAACTAATTTTGTGCAATATGAAACAGGCCAGCCGTTGCATGCATTTGATGCTGACAAAATTGAAGGGGAAAAAATCATCATAAGGAACCTTCCTGATAAAAGCAGGTTCATTACCCTCGATGAAGTCGAAAGAAGTCTCTCATCAAAAGATCTTATGATCTGCAATACCAAAGAAGGAATGTGTATCGCAGGAGTTTTTGGAGGAATAAAGTCAGGAGTCTCTGCCTCAACGAAAAATATCTTTCTCGAAAGTGCATATTTTAACCCTGTTGCAATACGCAAGACATCAAAAAGACATGGACTGAAAACCGATGCCTCTTTCCGGTTTGAAAGGGGCGCGGACCCAAATATGACCCCGTGGGCACTCAAAAGAGCAATAATGCTGATTAAAGATATTGCAGGTGGCGAAATCTCATCATCCGTTGTTGATGTTTATCCGGACCCAATCAGGAATGTGCTGGTTGAAGCTGATTATAACAGCATAAACAGACTCATCGGAAAGAATATCGACCGTCCGGTAATCAAAAAAATTCTCAGCTGTCTGGATATTGTGATAAAGGAAGAAAAGGGAGATACCCTTACTCTTGAGATTCCCACATACCGGGTCGATGTTAAAAGAGAAGCTGATGTTATAGAAGAAATCCTAAGAATTTATGGATACAACAATGTCGGTGTAAATGACCACGTAAATTCGACTCTTTCATACTCTGAAAAACCCGACAAGGAAAAAATTATCAATACTGTTTCTGATCTTCTTTCGGCTAATGGTTTTGCTGAAATAATGTGTAATTCTCTCAATCCTTCGGCATGGTATGAACAGAGCAGCGATTTCGATAAGAATCAGCTTGTGATGCTTGCCAATCCACTTAGTTCAGACCTGAATTCTATGAGGCAGACTCTTCTGTTTGGAGGGCTAAGTTCAGTGATCTGGAACATCAACAGGCAAAACTCTGATCTGAAATTTTACGAATTCGGACATTGTTATTTTCATCAAAAGTCCAAAAATACCTGCCCGAAAGTTGATGATTATATTGAGAAAGCCGCTCTCGATCTTTTTATAACGGGCAATACAAGTCGTCAGAGCTGGAACTGCAAATCCAATCCTACCGATTTCTTCAATATAAAATCTTCGGTGGAAATGATCTTTTCGAGGCTGGGGATTAAAATGGAAAATCTGATTATAGGTGAAAGTAAAAATAGATATTATACAGAATCTATAATATATCTATCAGGTAATAAAATAATTGCAGAAGCAGGACGTCTATCAAAGAATTATCTTATGAAGTTCGACATAGGTCAGGATGTATATTACGGCCATATTGACTGGGATTTGCTATTGGAACTTATCAAAACACATTCTATTTCTTTCCACGAGCTTCCCAAATATCCTTCGGTACGTCGCGATCTGGCCCTATTACTCGACAGTGGAGTAAAATTCGGCCAGATAAAGGAGATAGCATTAAGAACAGAAAAGAACATTCTTCAGGATATAAATCTGTTCGATGTCTATGAGAGTGACAATCTTGGAAAAAATAAAAAATCGTATGCTATAAGTTTCATTCTGCGCGATGATCTGAAAACACTGACTGATAAGAGTATCGATAAGGTAATGAATAATCTTATTAAAGCTTTTGAGAAAGAACTTAATGCACAGATCAGGTAATGAGTAAAAAAAGGGTTGAACTGATAAAAGGAGATATAACTGCTCTTGATGTGGATGCTATCGTGAATTCAGCCAATACTTCACTTCTTGGTGGAGGTGGTGTGGACGGAGCAATCCACGATGCTGCAGGGCCCGATCTTCTTACTGAATGTGAGAGTCTTAAAGGATGTGAACCCGGCCAGTCAAAAATAACAAAGGGCTATCGTCTTAAAGCAAAGCATGTTATTCATACTGTCGGCCCGGTATGGTATGGTGGTTATCGCGATGAATACTCATTGCTTGCATCCTGCTATCAGACCAGTCTGGCACTGGCAAAAGAAAAGAAAATAAAAACAATCGCATTCCCGGGAATTTCTACAGGTGTTTACGGATTCCCGAAAGATCTGGCAGCACTGATTGCCATAAATGAAACGAAAAGATTCCTGATAAAAAACAGCTACCCTGAAAAGGTGATCTTTGTTACATTAGGCGATGATAATTACGAAACTTACAGGAAGCTTCTTGACAAATGATTTCAATTTTCAGATCGGTTAAACACTATTTCTCATTTGTCAGGTTCAGCCATACTGTCTTTGCAATGCCCTTTGCACTGATCGGTTTTTCACTTGCTGTTTCAAAGGACGAATATAGTTTCAGTCTCAGACTGCTTTTGCTGATAATCCTTTGCATGATCTTTGCACGCAATGCAGCAATGGGTTTTAACAGGCTGGTCGACAGGAAGTTTGATGCTCTTAATCCAAGAACCAGGAACAGGGAGATTCCTTCAGGTTTAATCAGTCCTGGTGCAGCAGCCGCATTTATTATCATCAATGCCTTGCTATTCATCATCACCACTGCATTCATTAACCGGTTGACTCTTTTTCTTTCCCCGGTGGCCCTGATTATTATCCTTGGGTACAGCCTGACAAAACGAATTACTTTTCTTTGCCATTTTGTAGTAGGTCTGGGCTTAAGCCTAGCTCCTACCGGTGCATATATCTCTGTTACAGGTAATTTCGACATCATTCCTCTTATTTACTCTTTTATAGTTCTGACGTGGGTAAGTGGTTTTGATATCATATACGCTCTGCAAGATAATGAGTTCGACAAGTCAAACCAGGTTCACTCTCTGCCAAAAGTTATAGGAATAAAAAAATCGCTTTTTATTTCTTTAATAGTTCATTTTATCACTTTTATTCTGATTCTGATTGCGGGTATATTGGAGATGGGAGGTTTTCTTTTCTGGACAGGAGCATCTTTATTTACGATATTATTAATATATCAGCATAAGATTGTTAAACATGATGACCTTAGCAGAGTGAACATTGCATTCGGTACAACTAATGGCATAGCCAGTATTGTGTTTGCATTATTCATAATTATTGATCTTCTTTTCAGATACCATTAAATTGTATTATTTTCCACTAATTATTGTTCTTCTGAATGTTTTTTTGTTTCTTTCAACCTTTAAAAAATATATCTATGGGGGAATTAATTATTAAAGAGGTACTTACAAGAAAAGACCGACACGACTTTATTTATCTGCCTGAAAAAGTCCACAAAAATGAGCCTGACTGGCTTCCGCCTATCTACATGGATGAAAGGGAGTTATATAACAAGAAGAAAAACAAATCTTACAAATATGCCGATGCAATTTTGCTTCTTGCTTACAGGGATAAAAAGCCTGTAGGAAGGATAATGGGCATTATAAATAACAGATATAATGCCATTAATAATGAGCAGCACGGACGTTTCTGTTTCATGGAATGTTTTAACGACAAAGAGGTGTTTCACGCTCTCTTAACCAAAGTCGAGGAGTGGGTCCGGAAGAACGGGATGACTATGATTGTCGGTCCTCTTGGATTTTCCGATAAGGATCCTCAGGGTTTTCAGATAGAAGGATTTGAATACCCTCAATTCATGACAGCTCCGACAAACTCACCATATATGCCTGAGCTTATAGAAGCTGAAGGATATGAAAAAAAAGTCGATCTTGTAGACTATCTGGGCAAATTGCCGGATAAATTACCCCTTATCTATGAAAAAGTATTGTCGCGGGTTGACAATAACAAAGAATATAAGATAATTGAGTTTAATTCAAAAAAAGAATTAAAGCCATATATCATTGATGTGCTTGAACTTATGAATGAAACTTTTGCTGAAATTTATGGTTTTGTTCCGCTGAATGATAAGGAGAAAACTGATTTTGCTGCCCGTTATCTGCCTATACTTGATCCTAATTTCATTAAAGTCATTGAAACAGGAGGAAAACTGGTTGGATTTGCAGTAGGCATGCCGGATCTTAGCAAAGGAATAAGAGATGCTAAAGGGAAGTTATTGCCTTTCGGGATTTTTAAAATACTCAAAGATTCAAAGAGGTCAAAGAAATTGCTGATGATGCTTGGAGGGGTGAAAAAAGCATACAGGGGAAAAGGTCTCGAAGTCCTGATGGGCGTTAAGATCCTCCAGTCGGGGATAAATCATAAAATGGACATGATCGACAGCCACCTGGTTCTTGAAAATAACACCAAGATGAGAGCCGAATATGAAAGAATAGGTTGTCAGGTAGTTAAAAAATTCAGGATTTACCAGAAGAAGCTGTAAAAGATTTAGAGGTTGTAAAGGTTGTAAAGGCATATAATATTTTCCGGATAGTTGTGGTTTTTCCACCCCGGTTGAATACATCATTAAGTACTTCTGATTATACAAAATAATTCTCAGAATTAATGTCGCTTTTTAATATAACGAAAAATCGACTGGTTGATATCTATAGAAATATCAAAAACAGAGACTTCTTCTTCGAAAACTTCCAGCAAAAGCCCAATTAAGGGGCTTCATATCAGCATTTTTATAACAATCGGATTATCTAAACAATTTTTAATTTATTGAGATTATGGACTTACCATTAACGGAACCATTTAAGATCAAGATGGTCGAGAACATATACAGAAGCACTAAAGGACGAAGAGAGAACTGGATAAAAGATGCATCATTTAATCTTTTTAACCTGAAATCAGAGCAGGTCTTTATAGATCTTCTTACCGATTCAGGAACAGGGGCGATGAGCGACAAACAGTGGTCAGCAATGATGCTTGGAGATGAAAGTTATGCGGGTGCCACTTCCTATTATAAGCTGAAAGAAGGTGTAAAAGATATCACCGGATTCGATTATTTTCTTCCGACACACCAGGGAAGAGCTGCAGAAAATGTTCTTTTTTCTGTACTTGTGAAGGAGGGAGATCTTGTGCCCGGAAACTCTCATTTTGATACCACAAAAGGGCACATAGAATTCAGAAAAGCTAAAGCTGTGGATTGTACTGCTGAAATTGCTGCAGACACCACTGCCTTGCATCCATTTAAAGGAAATGTGGATATTGAGAAGCTGGAAAATGTGCTTAAGAACAATCCTGCCGATAAAATATCTTTCATTATAATGACAATCACCAACAATACTGCAGGCGGACAACCCGTCAGCATGGCTAACCTGAGAGAAGTGGGAAAATTGTCACGAAAATATGGAGTGAAATTTATTATTGATTCAGCACGCTTCGCAGAAAATGCATATTTCATTAAGTTGCGGGAAGAGGGTTATGGGGATAAAAATATAAAGGATATAGCCAGGGAAATGTTCTCTTATGCAGATGGGATGACTATGAGTTCAAAGAAGGATGCCATTGTTAATATGGGTGGTTTTATAGCACTGAGGGATGAAGAACTCTTCAGACGAGCCACGACATATAATATTATATATGAAGGGTTTATTACATACGGAGGCATGTCAGGGAGGGATATGAATGCTCTTGCACAGGGTCTTTATGAAGGCATAGATTACTCATATCTTGAATCGCGTATAAACCAGGTGGAATACCTGGGAACAAAGATAAAAAAGTGCGGGATACCCGTACTTGAGCCGTTCGGAGGGCATGCCATATTTATTGATGCAAAAAAATTCCTTCCGGATATCCCGAAAGAAGAGTTCCCTGCCCAGACTCTTGCAATAGAGTTATATATTGAAGCAGGAGTGAGAGGAGTTGAAATAGGTGCACTCATGGCCGACAGAGATCCTGTTACACGCGAAAACCGGTTTCCCGAACTGGAGCTGCTAAGACTCGCTATACCGCGACGGGTATATACTAATAATCATATGGATTATGTTGCAGCAGCAGTGAATCTGGTTTTTGAAAGAAGAGTTAAGATAAAACATGGATTAAGGATAAAAAGGGAAGCACCTATTATGAGGCATTTTACTATTGAGCTGGAAAAGATATAATTATCTCTTTGATTATACTGTAAGAATCAGATGGCTTGAATAAGAAATATGTTGCTAAATATCAGGATAATCAGTAACTTTCAGACCATAATTTTTTAATTCCAATCCAACACAAAGGGAGATGATAAAATCGATGACAGGCTATGGTAAGGCCCTAGCAGAAACCCCTCAAAAAAAAATAACAATTGAGATAAAATCACTCAATTCCAAGCAGCTTGATTTAAATACAAAGCTGCCATGGGTATATAAGGAAAAGGAACCTGAAATCAGAAATCTGATAAGTCAGAAACTCGACAGAGGTAAAATTGATTTTACTATTTATTTCGACATGCTTGATGATGAAGTTGTTACAGTCATAAATAAATCGGCAGTAAGAAATTATTACAATCAGTTTAAAGAGATAGCGGCTGAACTCAAAATTGATCTGGATGATCAGATTTTTACTGCAATAATGAAACTCCCCGACACTCTGAAAACCGAAAAACCCGAGTTACCTGAGACGGAGTGGGCAATTGTTAAAAATCAGATACTTGAGTCAATTACAATGCTTGATCTATACAGGATAGAAGAGGGTAACTCAATAATGAAAGATCTGAAAAAATGTATAGCGAAAATTTTATCGTTACTCGAAACTATTGAGACATTTGAGGCGGGAAGGATATCAAAAATCAGGGAAAAGCTTATTTCAATCCTTGAAGAGAATGTGAGTACGGAAAACCTCGATAAAAACAGATTTGAGCAGGAACTTATTTTCTATCTTGAAAAGTATGACATCAATGAAGAAAAAGTCAGGTTAAAAACTCATTGTGACTATTTTCTGGAGACTGTCAGTACTCCGTCGCCAAACGGAAAAATATTGAATTTTATCGCCCAGGAGATAGGCCGTGAGATCAATACAATCGGATCTAAAGCAAATGATGCCTCCATTCAAAAACTGGTTGTGATGATGAAAGATGAACTTGAGAAAATTAAAGAACAGACATTGAATGTTTTATAATAAAATGGTAAAAGAAATAAGTGGAAGGTAAACTGGTTATCATTTCTGCACCTTCAGGTGCCGGGAAAACAACAATAGTTAAACATCTGCTCGACAGCGGATTGAATCTTATATTTTCAATATCTGCAACTACCAGACCGTTAAGAGGTAATGAAACAGACGGAGAGGACTATTACTTTATGACAGTTTCCGAATTTAAAAAAAGGGTTGAAAACAATGAATTTGTTGAATGGGAAGAAGTTTATAAGGACCAACTTTACGGTACGCTCAAAAGCGAGCTGGAAAGAATATGGGCAAAAGGGAATAATGTTTTATTTGATGTAGACGCCAAAGGAGGGATTAACCTGAAGAAGAAATTTGGCACAAAATCGGTTGCAATATTCATTATGCCCCCATCAGTTGAAGAACTTGAAAACCGACTCGTAAAAAGAGGAACAGACAGCCAGGAAAAAATCAGGATGCGTGTTGAAAAAGCTATGGAAGAGATTAAGCTTGCAAATCAGTTCGACTCTGTCATCGTCAACTATCAGCTCGATAAAGCTAAGGAAGAAGCTTTTGACATAGTTTCGTCCTTTCTGGTAAGATAAATCTGTATATTCAAATGTCTAAAATTGGTTTATATTTCGGCTCATTTAACCCGGTTCATATCGGACATATAGCTATTGCAGGTTACATGACTGAATTTGCCGGTCTCGATCAAATCTGGTTTGTTGTAAGCCCGCATAATCCGCTAAAAAAGAAAGAAACTCTACTGGCTGATCATCACCGTCTATATATGTTACAACTGGCAATTGGCGATAATATAAAGATGAAAGCTTCAGATATAGAATTCAAGCTACCTGTTCCATCCTATACTATTGATACACTTACATATCTTAGAGAAAAATACCCCAAATATGAATTTTGTCTTATCCTGGGGGAAGATAATCTTTATTCACTTCATAAGTGGAAGAATGTGAATGAGTTAATTAATATGTGTTCTATATACACTTATCCAAGGTCAGGTTCAGTAAAGCCCTCTTCTCCCTTGCTCGAACAGATTCTTTCGACAGCTGACATACACTCCGTAAAAGCTCCGCTTATGGATATCTCGGGCACTTTTATCAGGGAAGGAATTAAAAACAGGAAGGATATGTCATATTTCCTTTCTGAAACGGTTTGGAAATATATTAAAGAGATGCATTTTTATGAAAGGTGAGAAACGACAACGGCTCACGACTCAAGACACAAGGTCGTTAGTTCCCTGCGTTGTGCATCGTGCGTCCTCCATCTCGTTAGTAGCAAATTATCAATTAACAATATATTTAATAATGAAATCAATAAAAATTATTATCGCAGTTATCTTACTGATATCAGGACAGTTATTATTCGGGCAGGAGACAAAAAATTCCTGGGAAAAATGGAACTATCTTATCGGCGAATGGATTGGAGAAGGAAGTGGCCAGCCTGGGCAGAATGAAGGATCTTTTTCATTTCAGACAGATCTTGACGGAAAAATTCTGGTAAGAAAAAGCCGTACAATCTTCCCTGCGACTGCAGGTTCTCCTCTAAAAGTGCACGATGATATTATTATAGTTTATCAAGTCAACCCGGGCGCTCCCCAGGAAGCAATTTATTTTGACAACGAGGGTCACACTATAAAATATAAGGTCAGTTTCACGGAAAATTCAGTAGTTCTTACAAGTAATGAGGTTGCCAATATGATAAGATTCAGGTTTACTTATATTACAGTTGACAACAAGACAGTTAACACCACGTTTGAAATGGCTTCACCACAAAGCCCGGAAGAATTCAAAATGTACCTGTCAGGAAAAGCTTTCAAAATAAAATAAGCCGTAAATAAACTCATACGTTTTGTATCTTACAAAATATGAATTACTTTTGAACTATGATAAATCAAAAAGAGAACATCGGGAACAATATCTTTGACTCAATTCTTGTTGCGTTGTTTCTTCTTTTTATACTATCATTATGCAATGATGATTCCAATCACTTTCCCAACAGGTCAAAACCTAAAATAACCTGTGAAAATATTGTCTGTCAAAGCAATGCGATAGTTTTTCGTGATATTCCAATAACTCTTCTTCAGGATAATCTGATCCCTGAAATAAACCTCGCTGTAATTGTTAATCACACGATTAGTATAATTTCAGCAAACAGGAAAACTTCCGACCGGATCTCAATCCAGAAAGATTCGGTTGCGAAATCAGGTAACTTACCGACTTTCATTATTCAATATCATGTTTTCCGGATTGATAATGATGACGTGCCATTGTTAAGCTGAAAATAACTAATGTTTTCAGTTTCAACTTATTTTAATCAATAATTTAAATCCTATATTATGAAAAATATAATATATTTTATTATAGCAAGTCTTATTTATTGCACTTTAACTTCAGTTTCAATAATAAGTAAGGATGATAACAAAACTATCCTGTTAAAACCTATTGACAAGAATGTCACAACTGCTGGAATAGAACAATCGGCCACAATAATATCTGCGAGGCTCAAAGTTTATGGTATCGAAAAACCCGATGTTACTCCCGTACCTGAAAAAGGTCAGATTAAAGTTCATATACCTGATAATTACACACTTTCAGAAATTGAAGGGCTCCTGACCCTGAAAGGTGATTTTGCATTTTATGAGACTTATATCAAGGATGAGGTTTCTGATCTGATGAAAGGTGATAATCAGCTGTTCCTATTATTGAACAGTGATAAGGGAGTAACCCCTTCAGGTTCAAGAATCGGCTGCATAAATGTTGAAAAGCGCAGTCCAGTAAATGCATATCTTAAAAGCATCAAGAATCCGGAAAATTGCAAGTTTATATGGAGCTTTCGGGGTGTTTCATCCGATGAGTCTCTCCGTTGCCTGTATGCCTTAAAGACTGATAAAGCCGGAAAAGCTTTATTGACCAGGTCGGATGTTGAAACCGTTAAACCTGAACAGGATAAGGATAATCAGAGTTTTAAGATCTCTATTATTTTTAAGAAGTCAGGAGCCGAATTATGGGCCGACGCAACCAGGAGAAACATGAACCGGTCTATAGCAATAACCATTGATAACTATATACTTTATACACCTGTTGTAAGATCTGTAATAGATAAAGGTGTATGTGAAATCACCGGAGACATGACCCTGAAAGATGTGGATTATTTCGTTGCAATTACGAATAATTCATCACTTCCAACTGCTTTCGAGCTGGTCAGATAGAATAATAGTGTGAGGCTGCATTTTTAGCAGCATCACATCATTAATTTGAAATATGTTGTTATTTTTTTTGGTTTTAACTTAGACTATTATTGCGGAACCAGGATCAGATTTTCTTTATAATCTCCATTCCCCGTTGCAAAGCCTTCTCATTTATCGGAATAAGATTATGATATCTTTCAGGAAGCGATTTTTTCAGTCCTTTTATAACATTCTCAAGCTTAATTATAGGTTTTACTTTAAGGAAACCGCCCAGAACAATCGTGTTAAAGATTTTCGGATTTTTCATTTTTGAAGCTTCTTCAGTAGCATCAACACGATAGATATTAATATCTTTTCTTTCAGGATGCTGGGTTATACCATTACTATCATAAATAAGTACTCCTCCGGTTTTTACTGAGCTTTCAAATTTATCGAGAGATTGCTGGTTGAGGATAATAGCAGTATCAAATTGTTTCAGAATAGGTGAGCTGATCCTTTCACTGCTTATAATTACTGTCACGTTTGCAGTTCCTCCCCGCATTTCAGGCCCGTAAGATGGCATCCAGCTCACTTCCATATCCTGCATCACTCCCGAGTATGCCATTATTTTACCCATCGACAAGACACCCTGTCCTCCAAATCCGGCTATAATTATTTCTTCAGTCATTTTATTAAGAATTACTTGATTAAATATCTAAAGATTATTCTTTCGGAGTTTTCAGGTCTCCGAGAGGGTAAAACGGGAACATGTTTTCCTCCATCCATATATTTGACTGAACAGGAGTCATTTTCCAGCCTGAAGGACAATTTGAAACTATTTCAATAAAACATGTACCCATATCGAGCTTCTGGTACTGAACAGCTTTTCTGATCGCTTTTTTAGTCTTCCTGACGTTTGCCGGAGTATGTACACTCTGCCTTGTAACATAATAAGTACCCTGTAACGTTGCAACAATATCGGTCATTTTAAGAGGATTACCCATAGTTTTGACATTTCTTCCGTAAGGTGATGTCGATGATTTCATTCCTTCAAGGGTTGTGGGAGCCATCTGCCCTCCCGTCATTCCATAAATTCCGTTGTTAATGAAAATGATCAGAATGTTTTCACCCCTGTTACAGGCGTGGATAGTCTCAGCAGTGCCAATAGCAGCCAGGTCACCATCACCCTGGTAAGTAAAGACGAACCTGTCGGGCAGAAGGCGCTTAATAGCAGTGGCAAGAGCAGGGGCACGACCATGTGCAGCCTCCTGAATATCAATGTCCAGAAAATTATACATAAGGACGGAACATCCGACCGGGCTGACTCCTATAGTTTTGGACTGGAGCCCTTCTTCTTCGATAATTTCCGCCAGAATGCGATGTACTGTTCCATGCCCACAACCAGGACAGTATGACAGTATATTATCTGTCATAATACTGGTTTTTTTATAAACCAGGTTTTCAGGTTTTATGATTTCATTTAATCCTATAGCTTCAGTCATATCTTAACCTCCTATAATTTGTGATTTCAGATTTTCGACCACCTCTTCAGGCGTCGTAACAATACCTCCCATTCGTCCAAAGTGCTTAACCGGCACTTTTCCGTTAACTGCCAGGAGCACATCTTCCACCATCTGCCCCATACTCATCTCAACTGAAAGGATCCCTTTAATATTTTCAGCCAGTTCACATATACGTTTTGTCGGAAAAGGGAATAATGTAATTGGCCTTAATAAGCCAACTTTAATACCCTGTTCACGGCATAGCTGTACTGCTTTCTGGCAAACCCTTGCGCTGGTGCCATAAGCCACAAGAAGATATTCCGCATCGTTGCACTGGAACTCTTCGTAACGCACCTCCTTTCCCCTTATCTCATTGTACTTCTTAAGAAGTTTCTGGTTAAATACTTCCTGCCCGTTAGGATCAAGATCAAGTGAAGTAATAATGTTCCTTTCTCTTGTCGATGGTTTTCCAGTTGTGGCCCATTCAGGAGCTACTTTTGATCTTTCTTTCTGAGAACCCAGATAAACCTTTTCCATCATCTGTCCGATTGCACCATCGGAAAGTATCATAACAGGATTGCGGTACTTAAAAGCCAGCTCAAAACTCAGCTCTACAAAATCAGCCATTTCCTGAACCGATGCAGGAGCCAGTACAATCAGGTGATAATCACCATGTCCGCCCCCTTTGGTTGCCTGAAAATAATCTGATTGTGCGGGCTGGATAGTTCCAAGACCAGGACCACCCCTTACAACATTGACTATCAGGCATGGAAGTTCTGCTCCGGCTATATAAGAAATGCCTTCCTGTTTAAGGCTTATCCCCGGTGAAGAGGATGATGTCATAACTTTTTTACCGCATGCTGCTCCACCATAAACCATATTAATTGCTGCTACTTCACTTTCTGCCTGCAAAACTATCATGCCCGTAGTTTCAGCGGGGTTTGCCTCCATAAGGTACTCCAGTATCTCGCTTTGGGGAGTAATAGGATAACCAAAATAGCCATCGGCTCCGCAACGGATAGCAGCTTCTGCAATTGCCTCATTGCCTTTCATCAATCTTAATTCCTTTTCCATTGGCTGATTATATTTTTGTTTTATAAACTGTTATAACACCATCAGGACAGACCATAGCGCAATTGGCACATCCATTGCAAAGCTCCGGATTTGCAGGAAAAGCATAGTTATATCCTTTCCCATTCACCTCTTTTGCCATCGCGATGGTCCCTGTGGGACACGAAACCATACATACTTCGCATCCTTTACATTTCTCTACATCCACTACAATAATGCCTTTAACCTTTGCCATATATTTATTTATTTTATCAATTTAACAGAATGATCAACAGAAAATTTTTTCAGACGTGTTCCAAGGTCATCGAACTGGTCCCTCGAAACCTGGGAAACACATGCTCTCAATCCATAAGGTCTGTCGCTTCCTGTAGTTTCCAGCGAGATGGCACTTACACCATAACAGAGAAGCTCCTCTAAAAGTTTACTTCCGGCCATTCCCGGGTATGAGATGGTAAAATAAAAACCATCGGCCAGAGGTTCGTCGGGATCCCTGTCATATACAATTTCAAAATGATTCGAAACAAACATTTTTTTCATTATGCGGGCCTTCTCACCATACTCCATCAAATCATCGCGGAATCTGTAAACCCCATCATTAACCGCTTTAAGAAGAGCAGCAAACCCATACTGCACAGAATGAGTAACTCCGGCCGACAAACCATATAATGCCCCAAAAACTACCGAATGGCCAAATTTATCTGTTGAATAATACCTTAAAAGATCAGGATAAGATCTATCAAAAAGCCGGTCCGATATTGCCATCATTCCTATTCTCTGACCTGCATAGCTGAAAATTTTTGAACTCGAAATAAGCATAACATACTCATCCGTATAGTGGGCAACAGTAGGCTGGAAAGGTGATTTACCGGGGTTTGAATAATCCTTCCGGAAATCCATACCAAAATAAGCCAGATCCTCAATTACAATAACATCATATTTTCTGGAAAGTTCACCTATAGTTTCAAGTTCATCCTCGGTTAAGCATATCCATGACGGGTTATTCGGATTTGAAAAAAGCAAAGAAGAAATCCTGCCTGTTTTCAGATATGATTCAAGTTTCTCTTTAAGTTTCTTTCCCCTGAAATTATAAACATCGAAAGAATAATAATCGTGTCCAAGCATTTTCACCTGTTGCTTCTGGACAGGGAAACCCGGATCAATAAAAAGTGTTCCTTCTTTGGTTTTATCATTTCTGTTGGCTACAAGGAAACTAACCATTGCTCCCATCATAGAACCAACAGTTGGAATACACCCTTGAGGATTTATGTCGATATCAAGGAAAAGCTTAATAAACCTTGAAGTCTCATGTTTCAGCGATTCAATCCCATTTATGTTTGGATAAATTGCAGCGACACCACTTTTCAGGGCTTCTATTTCAGCTTCGATTCCTATTGAAGGAGCAGGAATTCCCGGAACACCCATCTCCATCCTTACGAATCTAATACCTGTCTTTTCTTCAAGCCTGTTAACCAGTTGAGTGATTTCCCTTATCGATGATGATCCAAGGTTGCTGATACCTGTAGTTTCAGCCAGAGTTTTTACTAATTCACCAGATATTGGGAAAGTGTTCATACAGCATTGAAGAATTAAAATTTCCGATTATCAATAACACGTCTGGCTTTACCTTCGCTTCTCTCGATAATTTTTGGTTCAACCAGAGTTACTTTTATGCTAAGTCCAAGTGCATTTTCAAGGTTAATCTGGATTTTCTGACGCAGAGCTTCCAACTGGCTTATCTTATCCTGAAAAAATGCTTCGTCAACTTCTACTTTCAGTTCAATCGTATCAAGATTATTAATCCTGTCGACAATTAAAAGGTAATGAGGTTTAATTTCGCTCATTTCAAGAAGAACACTCTCAACCTGTGAAGGGAAAAGGTTAACTCCCCGTATTATCAGCATATCATCGCTACGTCCGAGACACTTTTCCATCCTTACCATTGTCCGTCCGCATTTGCATTTTTCGTGTGTGAGTCTTGTAAGGTCGCGGGTACGATAGCGTATAAGAGGTAATCCCTCTTTGGTTAGTGTGGTAAAAACCAATTCACCCATCGAGCCTTCAGGTAATACCTGGAGAGTATCTGGATCAATTATTTCAGGGAAGAAATGGTCCTCGTTAATATGAAGACCTTCCTGTACCATACATTCACTCGCAACACCTGGACCAATAACCTCACTGAGTCCGTAAATATCAATAGCTTTGATTTTTAACTTGCCTTCAATCTCGCGGCGCATGTTTTCAGTCCATGGTTCAGCTCCAAAGACACCTACTCTTAATTTAAGATCCTCACGCTTAATACCACTCTCCTGGATCGCCTCGGCAAGGAATAATGCATACGATGGAGTGCAAGCCAGCACGGTAGATCCGAAATCGTGCATAAGCTGAATTTGTCTGATTGTGTTACCTCCTGAAATTGGTATTACAGATGCCCCGATTTTTTCTCCTCCATAATGAAGTCCAAGGCCACCTGTAAAAAGTCCGTAGCCATAAGCTATCTGTATAAAATCATTCTTATTGGCGCCGCTGCTCGTTAGAGTACGTGCCATTACCTCCGACCAAGTGGCAATATCATTGCGGGTATATCCAACCACTGTTGGTTTTCCTGTAGTACCTGATGAAGCATGAATACGGACAATTTCGCTCATTGGAACAGCAAAAAGTCCAAAAGGATAATTATCTCTGAGGTCCTGTTTGGTAGTAAATGGCAGTCTGGGAAGATCCTCGATTGAGTGAATATTTTCGGGTCCTAATCCGGCTTCCTGCATCTTATTCCTGTAGTAAGGCACACTGAAATAAACTCTTTCAACAGTCTCCCGGAGCCTTTCATTTTGAATATGCTTTATTCCATCCCGATCCATAGACTCGAAATGGGGGTTCCAAATTTCCATAATAAAATAATTAATTCACCGTGTCACTCAATCTTCAGTTAATCCTGAAAATAGAATAAATTTTTTAAATTTTATATAAATCGCTGGCTTTAAGCAATTCCATTTCATGACTTTTAAGGGCACTGATAGCTTCTTCAGGATTACTGCACCTGAGAATAATGATTGATTTATTCCCTACAGAAAATGCATAAGTGTACTCCACACTGATATCCTTATCAGATAATATTTTCAACACTCTGGCATAATGTTTTGCCTCGTTTGGTGCCATAACTGAAATGACATCAGTCATATTCACAGTGAATGTATGCTTTTTAAGAAGCTCTCTTGCTTTTTCAGGATCAGAAACTATGAGACGCAAAATCCCAAATTCAGCTGTATCGGCAACGCTTAAAGCAGTTATCCTGATATTCTCCTCTCCCAGAACCTCAAGAACCTCTGTA
Organism: uncultured Bacteroidales bacterium; assembly: GCA_963838215.1. Taxonomy (GTDB): domain Bacteria; phylum Bacteroidota; class Bacteroidia; order Bacteroidales; family VadinHA17; genus LD21. The sequence continues at coordinate 210,807 of CAWIQG010000004.1, forward strand.
AGTCGTCCTGATTTGTTTTCAAGAAAAACTGATAACTGATGAATAATCATTTTTTATGTATTTTTTGAGTGAAAAGAATATTCGAATATAACATAAAAATTAAACGGGTCGAAAGAAAGTATATGAAGATCACTTTTCAATTCTTATCCTTGCATCCACCACAGTAATATTGTCAGGGCTTCCGATAAGCGGATTCAAGTCCATCTCCTTAATTTCCGTTGCATAGCGTAGTAAACTGGAAAGTCGTACAATTATTTCTGCAAATTTTAACTCATTTATCCCGGGTTTCCCACGTGTTCCGCGAATAATCTTATAGCTTTTCAGACTTCTGATCATAGATTCGGCTTCATTAAATGTAAGAGGTGCAAGTCCTGATGACACATCACCAAGTACTTCAACAAAAATTCCTCCCAAACCGCAAAGAATAATATGTCCGAAACGTGGTTCATATTTCGCACCAATAAAAAGTTCAGTACCTGAAAGCATCTGTTGTACAAGCACAGCCCTGACTCCTTTAATTCTCATCATTCTGTTAAACTCAGCTTTAAGATGTTTCACCGATTTAATATTAAGTGTAACTCCGCCAACATCCGATTTATGAACCGGCCCCACAACCTTTAATGCAAGAGGGTAACCGATTTTATCGGCCAGTGATAAAAGTTCTTTGTTTGAGGCAGCAACTGCTTCCTTTACAATGGGAATATGTGCTGCATTTAGAAGTTGTTGTATTACAGCAGGTTCCAGATAACCATTTGGAGCATTATCTATAATCCGTCTGACAAGTGGAACATCAATATTTTCCAGAAAAATCTTCTCTTCAGCAGGGGAAGGAGTATTGAATATCTTTGTAAGGGCTCTGCCAAGGACAACTTCATCAGGAAAATTGATATGACCCTTGTTAAGAAAATATTCAAGTTCTCTGGAAGAGCTGGTCACCGAAGGCAATATCGGGTAGAGTGGTTTGTTACAATTCTGTATTTTCTTATGTAACAGATCATATATTTCTGTCATATCATTCAGACCGTTACTTCCAAAAATTACACTCATTCCATCAATCAGTGGCAGTTTTTTGTCCACATATTCGATTACATTATCAAGCTGATCATTGGTTGCAGTTGCAATCAGGTCGATTGGGTTATCAGCTGATGCTCCGGGATTCATCATTTCCAGCAACCTGTCGTGATGTTCACCGGTGATTTTTGGAATATTCATGCCCCCTGCTGATAATGCGTCTGTAAGCATTACCGCTGGTCCTCCAGCATGTGTAATTATAGCTATATTTCTTCCTTTCAGATGTTTGTGAAAAAATACGCATGCCACAGTAGTAAGTTCCTCACGTCCCGAGCACCTAACTATTCCGGCTTTACGGAACAATGCCTCAACTGCCGAATCTGATGATGCCATAGCACCTGTATGCGATGAGGCTGCCCTGCTTCCTGCTTCTGTAGTGCCGGCTTTAATAGCTGCAATTCTGCATCCCTTGCCTATAAGTGAAGTTGCATGATGCAGGAGTTTATCAGGGTTTTGTATACTTTCGACATAAATCAGTTTAATTGGAGAGCTGACTCCTGCTTCGTAATTTTTATCCCAGTATTCCAGTACCTCCTCAACACCTGTCTGGGCACTGTTCCCGACTGAAAAAACACTCGAAAAGTTCAAACCTTTCGGCATAGCTGATTCAAAAATAAATACCGCCGTTGCTCCTGAACCAGACACAAAATCGCATCCTCCGGCACTAAGCTTTGGAACCGGAGTTGTAAAAACGCCACTGTACGAACGGGTTATCACTCCAATACAATTGGGCCCGATAAGACATCCTCCCACACTATTGATAAGGTCAGAGATTTCCTTTTCAAGCTTTCTGCCTTCTTCACCTGCTTCGCTGAAACCTGCAGAAATGATAATAAATGCTTTGGTACTCTTTTCTTTTAAAAGTACTTCAATAGTTGACAGACAATACTTTGCCTGAATTGCAAGTATAGCCAGATCTGTTTGGGGAAGTTCAGTTATATCTCTGTATGATTTGATACTCTGAACAACGTCCTGATTAGGATTTACTACATAAAGGTCGCCTGAAAATTTTCCGTCAATAATGTTTTTCAGGACTTTCCCTCCAGGTTTGAAAAGATCGCCCGATCCTCCAACTACAACGATGCTGCCCGGGTTTATAAGTTTATCATTTATCATAATGAAAAGTAATTTTGCAGGGAATATTATTAATTCAGGAATTCCGATGAATAGGAAATTATAACCCCGCAAACATTTTTAGGAAGCTCACATTATGAGCAACAACAAACAAATATTTTTCTGATATATAACAACTTACAGCCAAAATAGTATTTGATATCATAAAAGCAAGATAATAAAAATAAATAGCACAAAACAAGATAATTGTCATTCCATTTTTTAAATCATGACAAAAACAGAATGGTTGTAAATATGTCTTAAAAAATTACTTTTGTGAGGTTGATTTTTTTCAAATATTATATTATAAAAATCTCTTATGAAAAGACTTATTTCCAAAAGCTGCAGGTTATTCTTAATTCTTTTAATCTGCATTATAAAATCGGTTAATGCGCAGTTCAATTATGTCGATACTGAAAGATCAGGTTACGGGGAGAACTGTACCACAATTATGGTTGGCCGGTTAGCCTCCAGCGACGGATCCGTGATGACTTCCCACAGTTGTGACGGAACCTACAGAACATGGCTGGAGATCTACCCCCACCAAAAATTTGAAAAGGGAACAATGCATCCGGTTTATTCAGGAATGCTTCATACCGAAGAGGCATGGGATATGACTAAGGTCACAACAAAAGGAGAGATTCCGGAGATTGCTGAAACGTATTCATTTCTCAATACAGCTTACCCTTGTCTCAATGAAAAACAGCTTGCTATCGGAGAAACTACTATATATGGCCGCGAGGAGCTCAGAAATGAAAATGGAATGTTTCTTATTGAGGAGCTTGAGAAGATCGCTCTTCAAAGATGTAAAACTGCCAGGGAAGCAATCGGTCTGATTGGCAGGCTAGCAGAAGAATATGGATATGGAGATCTGGCAGAATGTATAACACTTGCTGATCCTAAAGAAGTATGGCAACTGGAAATTGCGGGTTCAGGTAAAGGGAAACCATCAGCAATATGGTGTGCTGAAAGAATACCCGATGAAAACATTGGGATATGCGCAAATATACCCAGGATATCAATAATCGATTTCAAAAATCCTGACTGTTTTATGTATAGCACCGACTTGCAAAATGTTGCAAAAAAGCTTGGTTACTGGGATGGAAAAGAACCTTTTAAATTCTGGAAAATAATTAACGGGAAAAAGCCTTTTTCTATAAGGGAATATTATGTTTTAAGCACTCTTGCCCCATCATTAAAACTCTCCATTGATGCTGAAGAACTTCCATTTTCAGTGAAGCCGGAAAAGAAACAATCACCTCGTGATATAATGAAATTCTTCAGGGAGACTTATGAAGGGACCCAATGGGATATGACTAAAAATCTGCTCATTACAGTAAAAGAAAAAGATAAAGACGGAAAAGAGACTGAGAGACAGGTAAAGACACCTGGCATAAGTAACTGGATGAATAATGACCTCCGTACTTTACTGAACGAAATAAAACCGGGAATTATTGACCGGCAGAGAACTATTGCAATCGCAAATTGTTCTTATTCTACTGTGATACAGTGCCGCGACTGGCTTCCTGATGAAGTTGGAGCTATAGTCTGGTTTGCATTTGACAATCCGGGTGAAAGTCCTAGGATCCCGATTTTTTCAGGAACCCTTAGCCTTCCACTTTCTTTCAGTATCTGTGGTCAGCCCCGGTACAGAACAGATGCAGCTATCTGGGCATTCCGCGAAGCTAATAAACTTGCAACGGTAAACTGGTCAAAGGGCAGGGCCGTTATCGAACCTGCAGTGAAGGAATTTGAAGATAAAGCATTTGAGGAGTTACCTGTGGTAGAAAAAAAGGTTGTTGAACTGGTAAAAGATGGCAAAAATGAGGAAGCAAAGAAATATGTCACTTCGTATACTAACAGTTTTGCCGGTTCTGCGATGAAGAGGTGGGAAGATATGAAAATTACGCTCTGGGGAATGTTCGGGAGAGGGTTTTAGGATAAGACAAAAGACAAAAGATTAGAGGTGAAGGGTTGAAAGAGGTTGTTGTATCATTGTAAACTGATATAAAAGTATATGGCATTGAATATTAAAGAGATCCTGGAAAAGCAGATATTAACCAAAGAAGATATCATTTCGCTTCTTCAATCTGAAGGTGAAGAGAGAACTTTTCTCTTTAAAAAATCTGCTGAAATTAAAGAGAAATACATTGGTAATAAGGTATGGTTCAGGGGATTAATCGAATTTTCAAATATATGCAGCAAAGATTGTCTTTATTGCGGGATCAGAAAAGGCAATAAAAAGCTGGAACGCTACAGCTTAACTGATGATGAGATACTTGCGGCAGCCAGGTTTGCTTATGTCAGCCGTTATGGATCCATAGCCCTTCAATCCGGAGAACTTGAGAGCAAGTTTGTTACAAGTAGAATTGAAAACCTCCTGCATAAGATTAAGGAATTGTCAAACGGGGAATTAGGTGTGACATTATCTGTTGGTGAACAGGAACCGGAAGTCTATAAAAAATGGTACGCTGCAGGTGCTCATCGCTATCTGCTGAGAGTTGAATCAACGAATCAGTCACTTTATAACAAGATTCACCCGAATGATTCAAAGCATGATTTCCATCGGAGAATGAATTGTCTGAAAAGCCTTCAGGATATCGGTTACCAGACAGGCACCGGGGTGATGATCGGTTTGCCATTTCAGACCATGGATGATCTTGCTGATGACCTTCTGTTCATGAAAGTTTTTAATATTGATATGTGCGGTATGGGACCTTATATTGAGCATGCCGATACACCACTTATAAAACATTCTGATAATCTGTTACCGTTGAAAGAAAGATTTGATCTTACACTCAAGATGATTGCAATTATCAGAATAATGATGAAAGATATTAATATTGTTGCTGCAACTGCCCTGCAGGCAATTGATGCTATCGGAAGGGAAAAAGCCGTTAGGATCGGTGCCAATATACTTATGCCAAATATTACACCTGGGAAATACCGCGACAGCTATAAACTATATGATAATAAACCCTGCACTGAAGACTCAGCAGAGGACTGCCAGAGTTGTCTGGAGGCACGTATCAGCCTAGCTGATGCGGAGGTAATCTATGGTGAATGGGGCGATTCGAAACATTACGATATGAGAAGACGACAGATAACAGGTCATTAACCAAGAAAATGAAGTTGAAAGTTCTTAGCCATCATTCAAAACACCATCGTCCGGACGTGTACCTTTTTTAATGCTCTCAGATATTCTTCGAGCAGAATACGCTGTTTTTCATCTCCTTTCAGTTCGAGAATGATAAGCCCTGCAGGTTCACCGAAGAATAGTTCATTCACTCCCAGCCGGGTCCGGATATTACAACCATACGCAGTAAGAACTTTTTGAACAGATAAAATAACGTCATGATCTCTTTCAACAAGAAGGCCCAGAATTTCAACATTATTCCTGACAGGATCAATATTTAAAGTCTCCTTTTTATCTGTGAAGATCATTTCGCGGAGCTCTATTCCGCCCAGTTCCTTCAGCTCCTTTGTAAGCTTATCTGAATCAGCGGGATCGCCATTAAGATGAAGAATAATATACGCCTCACGACTGCAGACTTCATCAGTCACTTCATGAAATCCAAGACGGGTTGTAATAACAGCGGCATGACGGGACAAGATTCCCTGTGTCAATCCGGCTTCTTTTATTCTGTCGATGATTTTTATTCCGAGAACCTTTATCATAATGTTCAGATTTTGTTCAGTGTTAGGAGTTCAAAGTTCAAAGTTCAAAGTTCAAAGTTCATTGTTCAAAGTTCAAAATTCATTGTTCAAAGTTCTTTTACTCCAGAGTTATCGGGAGTTTTTCACTGAATATCGCAACTTCAAATCTCTCATTCAATTCATCCTTCAGTCTCTCAGTTACTTAGTCTTTTAGTCACTTAGTCTTTTAATTATTTAGGCCATAGTCTTATATCAGAAATATAAGTCTCTTTCCCCTTTCTTAATTCTTTCAATTTTCTCTTTTGTAATAATAGCCACATTAGGCTCAAGTTTTTCCAGGTTTTTTTCAATTGCCTTCCATCCTTTTTCCACTGTTTCTCCCTGAGCATAGTCGCAGATATATTCCGAGAGAGTCAGAATAGCGTTAGGTGTGCAGAATCTTTTAATAAACCCGGGTACTGAAAATTCCATAAAATGTTCGCCAGTACGTCCCATCCTGTAGCACGAAGTGCAGAATGAAGGCAGATAATCGTTTGTGAGTAATTCGTCGATCACTTCAGCCAGCGATCTTGCATCATTTATCTTAAATTGTTCGCGATTCAGATCCTGTTTCTCATTTTTTGAGTCAGAATATGAGCCAAGCTCAAGTTTTGTTCCACCATCTATTTGGGAAACACCATATTGCATGGCTTCTTTCCTTACATCAGGAGCTTCTCTTGCAGTCAATATCAAACCTGTGTAAGGGACTGCAAGTCTCAGTATAGCAATAAGTTTTTTAAAATCTTCATCATTTGTCTGGTATTTTCCGTCAATGTTCAGGCTGAGGGCATCTTTGATACGGGGAAATGAGATTGTATGCGGGCCCACATTATAACATGCCTCAAGATGATTGGTATGCCGTACAAGTCCCAGAACTTCAAACCTCCAGTCGTACAGTCCGAAAAGAGCGCCTATTCCCACATCATCAATTCCTGCTTCCTGCGCTCTGTCCAAAGCTGTAAGCCGCCATTCAAAGTCTTTCTTTTTACCTCCCAGATGATACCATTTATAAGCTTCGGGATGATATGTTTCCTGAAATATCTGATAAGTTCCTATACCGGATCCTCCTACAGTTCTAAAGCCTTCAATGTCGAGTGGAGCTGCATTTATATTTACCCTCCTTATTTCGCCCCGACCTTTCTTAACTCCATAAACAATTTTAACTGTTTGGGCGATATATTCCGGTGAGTAATCAGGATGTTCTCCATAAACCAGGATAAGTCTTTTCTGCCCGTTATCTTCAAGCGCTTCAACTTCTTTGATCAGTTCCTCATTACTCAGGGTTTTCCTGATTGCATCCTTATTCGAAATTCTGAATCCACAATACTGGCAATTATTTATACATTTGTTACCAACATATAGAGGAGCAAAAAGCACGATCCGGTTTCCATATACCTTCTCTTTCAGTTCTCTTGCCCCCTGTTTAATCTCATCAGCGAGATCGGTGCCGATTGAATTTACCAGTACGGCAGTTTCCTGCATTGTAAGCCTTTGTTTATCAAGCGATTTAGCGATAACATCCCTCACCCTTTGCCTTTCAGGTTTTGTGTTTTTTATCAATGCCCATATCTCTTCAGGATCAATGAATTGTTTCATTCGCTGATCGGGAATACTCAACTTCTCAGGTGAAAACCTCATAAATTAATGATATTAAAATTACTTAACAAAGATAATCAATAAATGGCCTTCAGAAAATGATACTAGTTAGTATATAAGGTCCGATATCTCTTCTTTTGCCAAATTAATCCTTACGATTGTTTTATTATCGTAAATATTAACAGAACCATATATTTTTTTATGAAAGTATATTGTAATTTTCTGGTCAGAAAGAGACCACGAATTATCAAAAACATTCAAAAGAACTTCTCCTTTATCTTCCTGGTTTTTATGAATTACTACCAAACCTTTTGAAAAAAAAGATCCGCTTTCAGCTGATACTGCGTAAATTCCGTATGAAGGAAGAAGTTTGCATTCTTCTGTAAGTGGCACTTGTACAAATGGAGGCAGCTCAATAGAAGCCTCACTGACGTACTTTATCGGTTTCCCAATGATAATGTAATAGTGATCAAGATAAGCATTTGCCCTCTGGATATATCCCTCGCTTATAGCCTGGCGTATTTTTGTTGAACTGACCGTTTCGTGCTGAACCTCCTGTTCAGGTATATCTTCGGCTTCAAAATTATATTTCCCCTGCCATGCCCAAAGTTGTTTATAATCTCCTTCCTTATTGAATCCAAAATGATGGTTAAATCCTGAAACAACTACCTTAGCATGTAAAATACCATGAAGAAAATCTTTAACAAACTGCTCGCTGGTAATTTTAGAGAACTCCCTGGTGAATTCTATGATGATAACATTATTAAGACCGGTTTTCTCAAGGAGCTCCAGTTTTTCCTCCTGCGAATAAATAAGCTTCAGGTCCTTACCTGCAGTATCGGGGTAAAGCACTTTCCTGGGATGCGGGTCAAATGTGATGAGCACCGATTCACCGTCGTGCTTCTCAGCCAGCATTTTTAACCGTTTAAGAATGGTCTTATGTCCGATATGAACCCCATCGAACGATCCGGTTGTCACAACAGGATTTCTGATAATCTTTGCATCTTCAAAGTTTCTGAAAATATTCATGAAGGCAGAATCCTAAATTTTATTTTCTTTCACAAAGTATGCAACTTTCTCGATAGAGGTAATCATATCATATTCTTCGAGATAGACTCCTGACGGAACATTTAAAGGAATAGTTGTAAAATTGAGAATACCTTTTATTCCGTATCTGACTGTTTCTTCAGCTATTTCCCTTGCATATTCAGGTGGAACAGTAAGAATGGCTATTCTTATATCGAGTTCTGTTATTATTTTTTCTATATCGCTGTAAGGATAGCATTTCACTCCCGAAATGACTTTATTAACCTTCTGGATATCGTTGTCAAACGAAGCCACAAGATTCAGTTTTGACCGTTTCCCCTTAAAATAACCTGCTACAGCTCTTCCCAGATTTCCGATTCCAATTATTGCGACATTCATGCTCACTTCCGAATCAATGATAATTCCAATTTTATCAATAAGCTCCCTGACGTCGTATCCTTTTCTAAGAACACTCGAATATCCAATCAGCATCAGATCGCGCCTGACCTGTACTGCAGTAATGTGAAGACGGGCGGCCAGCTCGTGAGAAAAAATGAAGTTTCTCTTTTCATTAAGGCACTCCAGAAGTGTCCTTCTGTATTCACTCAGCCTTTCTACGGTTCTTCCTGGTAATTTCATAATAGAATAATTGATTTTGATGTCTTAATCACGAAGCTTCGTAACTCAATTCATCATTAATTTAATTAAAGGTTATTGGTTTTTTTGGTAATCTTATTGTAAACACTGTTCCAACATCGGGTGTGCTGTCAACCTTAACTGTACCATGATAAAGTTCCACGACTTTTTTAACAATGGACAATCCAAGTCCGCTACCGGATATATTCCTTGTCTTTTCGTTTTTAATTCTTACAAATTCGGCAAACAGGTTATCTGTGTCATTTTTTGTTATACCTATTCCCGTATCGGAAAAAATGAGAATAGCTTCACTATCAGAACTATCAATGGTAATTTCGGCTTTTCCACCTATTTTATTGTACTTTACTGCATTAGAAATGAGATTATTAAAAACAATCTCCATATCATCGGGGTCAGCCATTATAATGGCATCAGAGCGAACATCAAGATTAATGCTTACATCCATCTGGATCGCATAGGGCTGAACAGTTATTATTGCATTTGAAGCCACTTCAGAAAGATTGACTTCCTGTATTTTTTCCTCTTTCCTTTCAAGACGTATCTTTGTAAAATCAAGAAGGTCCATAATAAGGTTTCTCATTCCCTGTATCCTTTGAAGAGATCTTTCGATTGGAGTTGCATAATCTTCAATTCTGTCCCCTGACTGCTTCTCCTGCATCATCCTGAGATATCCTTCCAGTGCATTTAATGGAGCCTTCAATTCGTGTGAAAGAACTGAAAGAAACTGGTACCTGACCTTCTTCCCATCCTGTTTCAATTTATGCGTTATTCTCTTCAGATACTGTTGTTTCGTAATGTTTTCGATGCTCGATTTTAATTCCTGTGGAGTAAATGGTTTTGGGATGAAATCAATGGCTCCATCGCGGGTAGCCCTTAATGCAACATCAAGCGATGCATACGATGTGATCATTGCCACGACAATATCATAGTTCCTTTTTTTTATGTACTCAAGTACATCCACCCCCTGTATTCCCGGCAACTTATTATCGAGCAAAAGGATATCCGGCATATCGTGTTCAAGAATAGTGATACCTTCTTCGCCTGTTCCGGCTTCAGTCACTTCAAATGTATAATCCTCATCCATAAAAGGATAAGTGACATGGAAATTGTTCAGTATCCTGGAAACCCCTGAACGTATTCCCGGTTCATCATCAATGACAAGTACTTTTAAAACAGCCATATTATAGTTTTAAGAGTTTCATAACCTCCTGATCAAGCTGTTCGGGTCTGATACCTTTTTCAAGATATTTGTCAGCCCTGATCCATGATTTTTCCTGTTCTGAATCGATACTGAAAGATAAGCCTGTTTCGTGCGATACTGCTGTTGCAAGTATAACAGGTACGTCAGGATATTTTCTCTTTAACTTATAACACAGGATAAAGCCGCTGTCGTCACTCTCCATCATCAGGTCAAAAATTGCCAGATCAGGTTTGAATCTGGCAATAACCGATTCAGCCTCTGTCTGGCTCTCCACGGCCATGGTTTTGTATCCTGCCTTCTCCAGATTAAATACAGTCTGAAAAAGATAATCCGGATCATCATCTGCAATCAATATTGTAAAATCACTCTTCTTCATCTTTCTACAAATTTCTAAAAATTCTTTAAATCAACCAGTTATTATGATAAATATGATTGTAGTTATTTTATTAACAGTGTGTGGTTCGGGGTGTGTGGCAAGAGGCATACTCAACCGCAAACCTCAAACGACGTACCACTGATCCTATTCTTTTCGTCTCGGTAACACAATTTTGAAGCTTGTTCCTGTTGGCCCTTTTGCAGAATTATTATTCGATTCAGCTGTAATCTGCCCTTTGTGCATTTTGACAATACCATATGCGGTTGCCAGCCCCAGTCCTGTACCTTGCCCAATACTTTTAGTAGTAAAAAAAGGTTCGAAAATCTTAGCTCTATCTTCCTCCCTGATACCTGTTCCGGAATCGCTTATAGTAATAATAACATCACCCAGAGTATCTTCCAGACTGATATCAATTTTCCCTCCGCCCGGCATTGCGTCAATCGCGTTTTTTATCAGATTTGTAAAAACCTGCATCATTTGTTCCGAATCGAGCATTGCCTCAGGGTTTGTTGTTAAATCCAAAACATTAATTTTAATTTTTTCAGGAACAATCATACTCTCAAGGCTATGATTAACAAGCTCTTTAATACTTACTATCTGGTGGTTCACCTGGTTCTTCCGCGCAAAATTAAGCAACCCTGCGACAATTTTTTTGCATCTGCCGGCCTGCTCTACAATGAGTTTAAGATCTTCCCGTACAGGATCCCCGGCAGAGGATTCTTCCAGAAGGATGTTGCTGTACATTATCACTACTCCAAGAGGATTATTAAGCTCATGAGCAATACCGGCTGAAAGCTGACCCATGTGAGCAAGTTTTTCTGATTGTTTCAGAGCCTGTTTCATTGAGGAGAGCTTCTCGTTCGACAATGCAAGGTCTTTTACCGACTTGTGAAGCTTTTCAATAGTATATGGAAGGCACATCTCGACTTCTGCAAGACCCTTTTTAATAGCTATTGCATGCTCCACACAACTTTCATAGCCGCAGGCACCACAATCGAGCTGGTCTTTCTTTGTTTTCTTGCCCATTCTTATAAGAACATCGTTCACATCATTTTCATCCAGGACAGCAATTCGATGATCCTCAGCCTTATGACGGAATGAAAGATCAAGCTCTGCAAATTCATCAAATGATTTTTGCCAAAAATCGGAATCAATATTCTGCATTTTACTGTTTGCATAGGAACTTACAAGTGCCCGTCTGTTGTACTGTTTTCCATTTTTCGATAATCCGGGCCCCATTATACATCCTTCACAACAGAGAAGTTCCATGTGCTGGTTCTTTATCAATCCCGCTTCAAATTCTTTTAATGCGCCCTGAAAATCTATCCTCCCTTCGGCGGCAATAATATTACCTGTGATAGCATTATCGCTGATTTTGGCTGTCTGAAGCAATCCGCGTGCTACAGGGAAAATAGCACCTCTTCCACCTACAGGCTGGTCAAAATCAATCAGTTTACTGTTTTCAGGAGTGATATCCCTGTCGGCAAACATATCTCTTAATTCAGTAAAGGTTATTGCCTCATCTATTTCGACGCTTTCAGCTTTTTTTGCAATGCATGGTCCTATAAAAACAATTTTTGCATCCTTACCATATTTTTCACGTATCACTCTGCTCATCGCCACCATTGGAGAAACTATCGGAGCCAGATTATCAACAAGAGCCGGATGATAGTATTTGATGTAGTTTACAATTGAAGGACAATCAGACGAAATATAAAAATCTCTGCTTTCCGTGACGAGTTTTTTATATCGATCTGCCACAAGGTCAGCACCAAAAGAGACTTCCGCCACATATTCAAATCCGAGCGCCTTTATCATACCTATGAGAACACGGTAGTCAGCAAAATCAGAGAATTCAGCCGGGAAACTCGGAGCAATAATAGCAGCAACTTTCTTTTCATTTTCAAGAAGTTTTACTACCCTGTCAGTTGTATTCAGAAAAACTTTTGCACCCTGGCTGCATACTTTGGTACAATTTCCGCATGCTATACACCTTTCGTCTATAACCTCGGCCTGTCCTCCGACAATACGAATAGCTTTGGCAGGGCATTCCCTTACACAGGTATAGCAGGTACGACAAAGTTCCTTTATTGTATAAACCAGCATATTAATATGGTATTACAGATCATAATAACACATTTCTTTTTTCAAAATGAGTATAAAATATCTTTTTATTTGTAATGTCATTATTTTCTTTTAAAAACTTCTCATAGAGATTAATTATTGCCGGTGATTTGCAAGGTAAATTAATTGCTTCAGTATCATCGGTCTGATAAATAAATTTCGCCCGATTCCTGATTTCTTCTTTTGAAGTACTGAAAGGCAGTCCTGCTCCATGTACACATCCCCCGGGACACGTCATCACTTCAATAAGATCGTATTTTTTACCTGAAACAGTAGATGTTCTTAGTTTTTCAAGACCCGTAAGCCCGTCAATTACAGCTATATTCAACTCAGTTTCGCCAATATATACTTTTGTCTCCCTGAAGGACCCACCAGACCGGAGTTTTTTAAAAAGCTGTTTGTCAACCTCTTTCTTAAGTTTCAGAAAATGGAACGAACGTATAACTCCTTCAGCCAATCCGCCTGATACTTCAGCCAGTACCGCTGCAGAACTTCTCCCTGCCATTGGTTCGTCTGCCGGTTCATGTTCAATATTTGTTGTGTCTATACCATATAACCGTATAAGCCTGGCTAGTTCTCTTACAGTCAAAACAGAATCAACGTCACTTATTCCCTTTCTCATCATTCCATCGCGACGGGCTTCAAATTTCATTGCCATACAAGGAGTTACAGATACCGAAAAGATTTCTTCCGGTTTCGCACCTGACTGTCCGGCAACAAGTGTTTTAACCAGAACCCCGGTTATCTGTTGCGGCGATTTTACTGTGGAGAGCTGCGGAATTAGCGAAGGGATGAACTGCTCTGCATATTTAACCCAGGCCGGGCAGGCAGAAATAATTAAAGGTGTTTCAGATTTATTTTCAATTTTTTCTGATAACTGACCGGTAATTTCAGTGATACATACATCAGTGCCTGTACCTGTTGTGAATACTTTATCGAAACCTATCTTGCGCAGAATGGCATTCAGTATTTTATCAAATTCCCTGTTGTACCTCATCCCGAGTTCTTCAGCAATTCCGACAGTCACCAAAGGGGAATACTGAATGATTTTAACAATATCAGGTTTATGAAGGTATTCCTGAACTTCGGTTATGTTATGCTTTTCATGAAGTGCTCCGGTAGGACAAACGAGCACGCACTGGCCGCAATGAATACAACTTGAGAAGTTGAAATCTTTGTCCATTGCTGCCCCGATATGTGTCTCTTTTCCTTTATTAATAAAATCGAGTGAAATTGAAGTTATGACCTCCTCACAGACTCTGACACATCTTCCGCAAAGAATACATTTCGAGAGCTCCCTGACAATGGCAGGGCTCGACTGGTCGAGATGAGGTTTTATCTTTTTGCCTCGTATCCGTCGCTCCCGGATGTTCAGTTCTTCAGAAAGACGCTGCAATTCACAATTCAGGTTCCTGTCGCAATAAAGGCAATCATCCGGATGATTTGAGAGAAGAAGCTCAACTATCGTTTTTCTTGCCATTATCACTCTTGGGGAATGGGTTTTTATTTTCATCCATTCTTCTACTGGCTGAGAGCAGGCTGTGACCAGACGGTCGCGACCATCGACTTCAACTACACACATTCTGCAGGCGCCTGTCGGAGTAAACTCCTTCATCCTGCAAAGAGTAGGAATAATGATCCCGTTACGATTAAGGGCTGAGAGAATAGTCTCACCTTTTTCAGCCCTGATCTTTTTATTATTTACCTGTATTGTAAAAAGCATATATGCTATTTAACGGTGATTGCACTAAATTTACAGATGTCGAAACAGATACCACAGCCAGTGCATTTTTCCTCAACAATGAAGAATGGCTGAAGTCGTGTTCCATAAATCGCATTAACAGGACATTTGGCAGCACAGGCTGTGCATCCTGTACATTTTTCCACATCGATGGAAAAAGTCCTTAACCCTCTGCATATATTTGCCCGGCATTTCCTGTCGAAAATGTGTTCTTCAAATTCATCCCTGAAATTTTTCAAAGCACTGATAAACGGGTTAGGAGCTGTCTGACCGAGACCGCACAGAGATGTATCCTTCATTACCGATGCAATTGTCTCGAGCTGCATGACTCCCTTGAACCGTTCAAGAGTAGTACCGGATTCTTCATTTAAAGGTTTTTTTATTACGCTATCAAGGATTTCGAGCATCCTACCCGTGCCTTCACGGCAGGGGATGCATTTTCCACAACTCTCATTTCGCATGAATTCCATATAATATCTGACGAGGTCGACCATACAGGTGTTTTCATCTATTATTACAAATCCACCTGCACCCATTCCGATCCCTTTTTCCTTAAGCTCATCATAATCTATTGCAATATCGAGGTTTTCATTGGTTATGAATGAACCTGATGCTCCTCCTAACTGTATGGCTTTAAACTCTTTCCCTTCCCTTATCCCATCAGCTATTTCTTCCAGGATTGTCCTTATCGTCGTACCCATTTCGACCTCAATCACTCCTGACATCCGGCCTTTTCCAGCCACGGCAAAAACTTTCGTGCCCGGACTGTTTTCCGTTCCGAGTGTCCTAAACCATTCCGGACCGTTCTGCATAATGAGCGGGACATTCATTAGAGTCTCAACATTATTTATTACAGTTGGTTTTCCGAATAATCCCGCTGTAGTCGGATATGGAGGTTTAAGGCGCGGCATTCCCCTTTTTCCTTCAAGAGTATTTATAAGAGCCGTTTCTTCTCCGCAGACAAAGGCTCCTGGTTCTTTCCGTATTACAACATCGAGGTTATAGCCACTTGAAAAAATATTATGCCCAAAAAGACCATATTCTCTTGCTTTGTCAATTGCTTTCTGAAGCTTGTTGAGAGCATGATCAGATCCTGATCTCATAAATATTATAGCATTTGAAGCTCCTATTGCGTACGATGCAATAGCAATACCTTCAATGAGACGATGCGGGTCGCTTTCAAGAATGGTCCTGTCAGTGAAGGCTCCGGGGTCGCTCTCCTTAGCATTACAGATCAGATACCTTGCGTTCGAACTTGCATTAAGAGCATGCTTCCACTTGAGACCAGTAAGATAACCTCCACCGCTTCTTCCCCTCAGTCCGCTCTTTTCAATAATATCACAAACCTCCTCAAAGGTATAATGTCTGATTGCCTTAATATAGGCACGATATCCACCGCGAGCGATGTATTCTTCAATGCGTTCAGGATCGTAACATCCGCAATTGTCGAGAACCACTTTTTTCTGATTGGCAAAGAAAGGTAAATTATCCAAAAATGGGATCCCGTTCCATAATTCAAATCCTTTGGTTCCGGTTTGCCCAACGAGGTCATCCTCGTTTATATCATTATGGAAAACACCATTGAGAAGAGGTTCAACCTTCTCCTCGGTTATATTTCTGAAGTATAACTTATTTTTCCCGGGAATATGAACACATACTATGGGCTCAAAATTTGAAGGTCCTGTACAACCCACGCGTACTAATCCCACAGCTGGCTCATTTTCTGTAATATAAGTCTCGATGGAAGAATAGGTTTTTTCCGATCCGGCTATGATACTGCTTGTACCGGATGAAACAAAGATTACAGGTTTATCGGGTTTTTCCCGTCTTACCTGTTGCAATATCTTTTCTGTTTCCGGTGACAATGTATCGGATTCAAATAAAAGAACCTTTTCGATAATGAAAGTTTTTAAATCTTCCATCATAAGTGCATAACAGAATTAGTCGTTTTCAACAACGTACTTTAATCTTTTAATCAGCTCGGGCAATTGTTCAGCTTTAATATGGATTTGATATTCTCCGTTAACATTAATTACCGGACCATTGTAACAACCACCCATGCATGAAACAATCTCATAGCTGAAATTCCCATCCCTGGTTGTTTGTCCGGGCATTGCTCCCGTTTCTTCTTTAATTTTATTAATGATTGATTGTGACCCGTTCAGGAAACAGGATGTGCCATTACAAATCCTGATCTGAACTTTTCCGGCAGGAATAAACCTGAACCTGTCATAAAATGTTGCAAGGCCATAAATTTTTGTCGTACTTAACCCTAAAAAACCACCAACCCTGATAATAGCTTCTTCAGAAAGATATCCATAATCTTCCTGTATTTCCTGAAGAAGAGGAATAAGATCCTCTCTTTTCCCCTGTTTGTATTTTTTCAGAATTATGTCAATATCTGAACCCATTCTGATGATATAAAGTAGATAATTTCAATACAAAGATAAAACTATTTATTGTTAATAAATAAACATTGTTAATTTATTAACAATAATATTAGTATTATATATCTTGTTATATTTTATATTACAGGACTGATTACCTTGTACTTACATAGATTACATCATTTAATCTGATCTCCTCTGTCTCTTTCAGGAATTTAAAATTTGAATAAACTATAAGTTGACTAAGCGAATTTTAGATAAAAAGAGATTGATATCTGCTGGCAAAAAATTATTACTTTTGATGTAGTTGTTTATTTATGAACAGTAAGAAAATGGCTCAAAGAATTGAAATGCAGATTTGTCTTGGCAGTTCATGTTTCTCCAGAGGTAACAAAGATGTGGTAATGTTCATACGCGAATACCTCAGGAAAAATCATCTCGATGACAAAGTCATTTTTAAAGGAGCGCGTTGTATGGACCGTTGCAGTAATGGTCCGAATCTTAATATAAACGGAATGATTATTGAGGATGTCACCATTTCAAAAATTGAGTGCATTCTGGAAAAAGAGCTTGCCAGATTTATATAAACTCAAATAAGTACCTGAAATGCACCGAAATTCGGGTGCTTAAAATTATAAGCATGATAAACGGAAAACCTGTTCTTTACATAAATGATAAAAAATGCAGAAATTCATATTCCTGCGTGCGTGTCTGCCCTGTAAATGCCATTGAGGTCAGGCCCCAGAAGGCGCATCCATATATCCTTCCTGCCAGATGCATAGGATGCGGATTATGTTATGTATCATGCACTCCTGACGCGATTGAGTTCCGCGACTCCAGCGAAGATGTGAAGAAATTATTATCATCGGGCAGGAAAACTGCAGCTCTTATTGAACCAAGTATTGCATCGGAGTTTGACGATATTACTGATTACAGGAAGCTTGTTGCAATGATAAGATTGCTCGGATTTGATTATGTTCATGAAGGTTCGTTCGGAGCTGATCTGATAGCGGCAGCTTATGCAAAACTATTCTCGAAAGCTGAAGGCAAGTATCTTATAACTGCCAACTGCCCGTCAATTGTTAAAATGATAGAAAAATTTCATCCGGAACTTGTGCCTAATCTTGCACCATTAGTTTCACCGATGATTGCTACGGCAATGGTTGTTAAAGAGTTATATGGAGATGATGTAGCCACGGTCCAGATTGGGCCATGCATAGATGCGAAAGATGAATCTTTGATTTATAATTCAGGTAAGCTTGTCGATGGGGTCCTGACTTTTGTTGAAGTGCGACAGCTTTTTGATGAATTCAGGATACAGGAGAGACTCGTAAAAATGTCGGATTTCGATCCACCGCATGGCAACTGGGGAGCCCTCTACCCTCTTCCTGCCGGCATTATACAGGCAGGAGGAATAAAACGCGATATGGTTTCGAGCAGTGTAATTACGGCTTCAGGAAAAGAAGAGATCCTTGAAGCAATTAATGACTTCGATAAGTACATTGACACTATTCAGCACCATTTTAACCTTTTCTTCTGTCACGGATGTCTTCTTGGCCCGGGTATGGAACAACATAACGAACGTTTCAGGAGAAGATCGCTTGTGCGGAAGTATGCAGAAAAGAGGGTTGGCAAACTTGATAAAGCGCTTTGGCAAAAGAATATGGAAAAATGGTCGAAACTCGATTTTTCAAGAACCTTCACACCTGACGACCAGAGAATTCCTGAACCTCCGGAAGAGTCTATAGCAGAAGTACTTAAAATTATCGGTAAAGACAATCCTGATGAAGAGATAAACTGTGGAGCTTGCGGATATCTATCGTGCCGCGAATTTGCCTCGACGGTGGCAAAAGGGCTCGCAGTTCCTGAAATGTGTCACACTTTCAATCTTCGCAATAAGCAGGAGTATATTGAAACATTAAGACAGACTAACCGAAAACTGGCTGAAACTAAAAAGGCTCTCAAAGAATCAGAAGAACTTGCCCGTCGGGAAAAGGAGATTGCCCAGAGTGCTTCGGATATGATGAATAACATGCTCGAAAAGCTTCCAACCGGGGTGGTCATTGTGGACAATAATCTCAAAATACTTCATTCCAATCAAAGCTTTATTAATATAATCGGCGAAGATGCCAGGGCAATCTCCGATGTCATTCCCGGACTGGTTGGCGCTGATGTCAAGACTCTAATCCCTTTCAATGTATATAACATGTTTACATTTGTTATAAAAGAAGATGAGCCTGTTGTGAGCAAAGATGTTCACTTTGAAGACAAAATGCTGAATATTTCAATCTTCCCAATAAGGAAGAATAAGATATGCGGGGCAATAATCCGCGATCTCTATTCCCCTGAAGTGCAAGGTGAAGAGGTGACAAACAGGGTAAGTGAAGTAATTGATAAGAACCTTGAAATGGTACAAAAGATCGGATTTTTGCTTGGAGAAGGCGCTTCAGAGACTGAACAGATGCTCAATTCAATTATCGAATCATATAAAAAGAAAAAAGGAAATCTGAAAAATAATCAGAAATAAGCTTTAGTGAACAAGAACTTTTATATAGAGGTAAACAGCCAGCAAAGGAACTACGACGGAGAGAGAATTTGCGGAGATGTCTTCCTATACCGGTATATAAAAGAAGAAGACAGGGTTATTGCTGTATTGTCTGACGGGATGGGGCATGGAGTTAAAGCAAATATACTTGCTACACTCACTGCAACAATGGCTCTCAATTTCACCCGGGAACATAAAGAGGTTGACCATATTGCAGATATAATAATGAATACATTGCCAGTTTGCAGCGAAAGGAAAATAAGCTATTCCACATTCACAATAATCGACATTGAGAGCAGTGGCCGGGCCACCATACTCGAATATGACAATCCTTCAACTATTGTCTTGAGAGGCAATCAGATGTTTGATCCTTCTTGGAAAAAGGTAATTCTTGAAAAAGGAAAACATTCCGGGAAAGTGCTTAAGACCTGTACCTTTAAACCTGAAAAGGAAGACAGGATAATCTTCTGCTCAGATGGAGTTTCGCAGAGTGGAATGGGGAGTGATATATTTCCGTTTGGATGGGAAAGGGATAATATTGCTAACTACGCCAGTTCACTTGTTTCAAGCGAAGCATCTATTTCGGCTGTGATGCTTGCCGGAAAAATTGTTACAATGGCGCATAAAAATGACAGCTATAAAGCCAGTGATGATATAAGTTGTGCAACAATTTATTTCCGTGAACCCCGAAAATTATTAATTTGTACAGGCCCCCCATACGAAAAAGAAAAAGATAAAGATTTAGCTTTAAAAGTAAGGGGATATATTGGAAAAGTAATTCTTTGCGGAGGAACCACTGCCGATATAGTTGCTAGAGAGCTGAACAGAACCATTGTTGACGAACTGATTTTCGAAGACCCGGAACTGCCTCCGGAAAGTTTTCTTGAGGGAATTGACCTTGTGACTGAAGGAATTCTTACTCTTCAGAAGGTAAATGAAATACTGAAAACATACAATAATAGTGTCAGGCTGGGTAAAGGACCGGCTGATAAGATAGTAAGACTTATTATGGAAAGTGATGAGATCCACTTCGTTATCGGAACAAGAATCAATATCGCTCATCAGGATCCCAATCTGCCAGTGGATCTTGAGATCAGACGAACAGTTGTAAAACGGATAGCCCGGCTGCTTGAAGAAAAATGGCTCAAGAAGGTGAGTTTTGAATATATCTAGTTTTCCTTCATGTGGATGCCGCAGGAAATAACTCTGCTAACAATCAAACCGGAACAAACCAGATCGAGGTTCAAAAGTACATTAAATTATAAAAAAGAGAACGGGTGGCAGAATCAACACTGCCACCCGTATTAGTTACCCTCATCTGTTCCAAAACTAACCTACTAACTCACTAACCTGCTAAATATGAATTAAAATAATTTTGAATAATCAACTAATCAAAATCAGTGGGGTAACCTGTAAATTAATTTTGTCTTTGTTTCATCATTGCCTGCCTTCTTTCAGCCTCTTTGGTTTTAAAAAGCTCAAAGTTTTTATCACCAAGAATAACTTTTAACTCTTTATCCCTTGCTGCAATAATTTCAGTCATTTTAGCTCTCATGGCTTCACTATCGCCTGCTGCCTTTTGTCTTTCTTCAGCTGATTGCTTAGCATATTTAAGCACTACATCATATACTTTTTGTTGTGTTGCCTCATCAAGCTTCAGGTCCGTTTTCATCCATTCAACCTGAGCTTTGGCTGTCTCTTCAGGTGTTCTCTGGACTCTCTGTCCCTGACCCTGTTGTGCTGATAATGTACCCATCAGCATTGATAAAAATATAACTGATAATAATCTCAATCCTGTTTTCATATTAAACATTTTAGTTTTATTTATGTCTGATAGACAACACGGAACAAATAAATATTCCTGTAAAAGCCATTTTTAGATATTTTTAACATTTCACGCCAAAAAAATTAACATATCCAGTACTGAAACCAGGAAACGTTTTAAAATGTGAAATTCTGAGGCAGGATCTAAGATTAAAAATCAACTTCAACTGATAGAATAACTTTGATTAAGTTAACCAGGTTTGTTGTTATTCAGGCAGGCGGCCTATATGAAGTTCTTTTTGCGAAAGGGTCAGATCTGCAAATGCAGACATATTGTGCATTTCACTAATATCCTTATTTCTGTTGATGTTTACAATGACAATCGTTCCCGGGCCCTTCCCAAATTCGCCCCTGAAATCATAGAATCCTGCAACAACAGTGAGTTTATCAGAATTAATCAGATCTTTGTATTTTTTATATGCGATATTCACCTGGTAATCAAGATTTTTTTCAATTACAAGTGCATGAAGCTTATCAAAATCAAAATCTCTTATATGCTCTTTTATTGTTGGCTTTAAAAAATCGAGTTCATGCTTTATACCATAGGTTTCTTTATCAAATCCCTTTAAATAAGCTTTAATAGCGCCGCAATCGGAATGTCCCAGGAACATCAATAAAGGCGTTTTCAAATGATATATGCCATAATCAACTGAACCCTCAGTAGATAATATTTGATTTCCGATATTCTGAATTGAAAATACTTTATTGGATGTATCATTCATTAATGCATTAAGCGGAACCCGCGAATCCGAACAAGTTACAAGGGTAATATATGGTTGCTGTTTTGTCTTGAAACTCTCAAAATATTCTCTTTTATGCGACCTGGTAAAGAGATTGTTACCCTCAACTATTTGCGATATTATTTCCCTGATCTTCATCTGAATAATTTTGATGTCTTTATTCCGAATACCATCAAATATAGAATAAAATTCCATATTTATTTTTATGTAATCCGGGAGTCCTGAAGGTGAGCTAAAGTTTAGTAAATTGCACCATGCTTGAATTGCCCGGTGGCATAAACTGAAAATATTAGGAACAAGAATCCTGCAGCAAAGTAACTCTTTATAATCAATAATTATAATCATAGCTTAATGTTAAAAAAACAAGAAACTTTCAATATTGCAGATATAGAATTCGAAGTAATATATTCCTCTAGAAGGACATTAGGTATCAGTGTACTTCCGGATTCATCGGTGATTATAAGAGTGCCATATCGTACCTCTTTTAAAACAATCAACAGGATTGTTAATGAAAAATCAGGGTGGATTTTAAAACATCGTGACAATTACAAGATACTGGATAACAGTACACCTAAAAGGTTATATGAAACAGGGGAAACTCATCTTTTCCGTGGAAATGAGTATGTTCTCAGGGTTGAAAGATCAGGGAAACCTTACATCACATTTTACGATAACATGATTGTATTGGGGTTGGAAAAAACAGAAGATGCAAAGGCTATAAAAAGCTTGTTGTACAAAAGGTACAAAAATGAAGCTTTAAAAGTTTTTCCTGAATTAATGAATAAAATTCTCAGGGAACATGAAAATCAGATGTTTAAGCCAACAGGGTTAGTTGTACGAACCATGAAAAGACGCTGGGGAAGCTGTTCAAATAAAGGAATAATTACATTAAGCACAGAACTTATCAAACTGGCTGATCTGTATATTGAATATGTCATTATTCATGAGCTATGCCACCTAAAACACCATAACCATGGTTCAGGATATTATAAATTATTAAATGAACTCTTTCCGGAATGGAAAACAGTAAGGAAAGAGATGAAGAAGTACATACAGTAGAGGAAGCTGAAAAGTGAATTAACCACCAGGTCATCCACCTGCTGGTGTATGGACATACCCTATAAATTGTATTCCTGTCCTTTAGCCGGTATTTCGATATTTTTAAAACCTTCCTTTTTTAGCTTCTCCACATATTTTATCTGTGTTTCATACTCGCCATGAACGATAAAAGTCTTCTCCAGAGTGTTTTTGTCCTGACAACTTAAAAAGCTGATTAATTCCTTATAATCACCGTGACCACTAAATGATTCGATTTTATTCACCTCAGCTTTTACTTCATAAACTGTTCCAAAGATTGAAACTTCTTTGTCACCTCTTCCTATTCTTGCTCCAAGAGTTGTTGGTGCACAATATCCTGCAATGAGAATTGTATTCTTTGGATCTGATATATTATTTGCCAGATGATGTTTTATACGGCCGGCTTCCATCATACCTGAAGCAGAGATAATTACACAAGGTTTTTTATGATCATTGAGTTTTTTTGAATCTTCAGTACTTTTGATATAATACAAGTTGTCAAAACCAAACGGATCAGGATCTTTTTCCAGAACATCACTGAAATTCTTATTAAAACATTCGGGATGCACTCTGAAAACAGTGGTTGCATTTACAGCAAGAGGGCTATCGACGAAAATATCAACTTTAGGTAACCGGCCCTGGTTAAAGAAGTTATTAAGAGAAAACACAATTTGTTGTGTTCGTCCAACACTGAAAGCAGGGATTATCAGTTTTCCACCTTTATTGACGCATGTATCCACAACTACATTAAGAAGTTCTTCTTCCGCCACTACAGTATCATTATGTAATCTGTCACCATAAGTCGATTCTGTAATAAGGATATCGGCCTGTGGAAAAGGTAGTGGAGGAGCAAGTATCTGATCAACAGGCCTTCCGATATCTCCAGTATAAGCTATTCTCCTGATTTGCCCTTTTTCAATTATCTGAATATTAGCTACACCGCTGCCAAGCATATGACCGGTACTTGTGAACTGAACCTTTACGTTCTCGTCAATTCTGAATTTCATCTCTTTTGGAACTCCTATAAAGAGACTCATACAGCCGGTGGCATCAGCCTGTGAATAAATTGGTGTTACCTGAGGTAAGCCTTTTTTAGCTCTGCGCTTATTGAATGTAATCGTATCATGCTCCTGTATAAAAGCGGAATCAGCAAGCATTATGGCACAAAGATCGCGTGTTCCATTTGAACACACCACTGATCCCCTGAAACCCAACTTATACATATATGGTATTAGTCCGCAATGGTCGATATGTGCATGTGTAAGTATTATATGATCTATTTCGGAGGGGTCAAACATAAGATCCCTGTTCATACTGTCAGTTTCGAGTCCTTTGCCCTGAAACATACCACAGTCGAGCAGTATTCTCTTTCCTGAATCTGTAGTTATAAGATGTTTGCTTCCCGTGACTTCTCTGGCTGCACCAATAAATTTGATTTTCATTTTCTTTTCAGATTAATGCTTTAAAGATAGTGAAATATGGAATAAAAGGTTCAAAGGCTTAAAGGCACAATGGCTCAAAGGGTTAACAACTTATAAAATATCAGTATGGAAAGCTGATTCTTATCGAGCCATGAGCTGTCAACGGCAAGCAAAATATTAAATCTTTATTCCTATTATTGTAATATCATCCACCTGATCGCCGGACCCTTTCCACTTTTCGAACTCATTTTCAATAATTCTTCGCTGTTCAGCCATCGGTCTGTAATAGTTATCCGCCAGCAGCTTTTTCAGATTGGCTATCTTATATTTAACCCCATCCGGTCCTCCAAACTGATCGGCCAACCCATCTGAAAAAATGTAAAGAGTATCGCCCTTTTTCAGGTTAATCTCGTAATTTGTGAATGTGTCTTTTTCGCCATAATAGATTCCAATCGGCATCCTGTCGGCCTTGTATTCCTTGAATTCTCCTCCCTGGAAAATGAAAAGGGGATTATAAGCACCTGAATACTGAAGCATCTTCCTGTCTTTCTGAAGAACACAGAAAGCAACATCCATCCCGTCAGCAGCCTCTCCCACTTTACCTGTCTGATGAAGTGTTGTTTTAATTTTATCGCGTAAAAGCTCTAATATAGTGTTTGCCTGGAGATCGTCATTATTCGTAATTATCTCATTGAGTGTAGACATCCCAAGTGTACTCATAAATGCTCCCGGGACGCCATGACCGGTACAGTCTGCAACAGTGAAGAATATATGTTTCTCATTTTCACCGAACCAGTAAAAATCGCCACTCACGATATCTCGTGGTTTATAAATAATGAAATTGTCGGAAAAAGAACGTTTAAAATGTTCTTCTTCAGGAAGCATCGCCCTTTGGATTCTGCTTGCATATTCAATGCTTGATGTAATTTCTTCCTTCTGTGCTTCAATTTTTAATGTCCGTTCCTTTACTTTCTCTTCAAGCACCCTGTTTTCCTTCTGGAGTTGCCGCTCCCTGAATCGTACAATAATGAAAAGAAAAAGTAATACAATGGAAATCAATAAAACGTAGAAAAATGTCGTTTGCGTGAAAGGAGCTTTTATAGTGAATTTAATTGATTTAGGCTCACCTATATTACCCCATAAATCTTTAGCTCTTATCCGAAGGGTATATTCACCTGCCATTGGTACCATGAGATTATAATTTGTACGAACTGACCATGGCGACCAATCGGGCATCAGTTTATTAATTGTGTACTGATATTGAGTTGTGTTTTGTTTGAAATAGCTGGGTGCGACAATATCAAAATTAACGATATTATCTCCTCTGTTAAAGACAATGTCTGATAAATTAAAAGTCGTTCCATTTTCATTATAAATACTTTTTACGAAAACATTATTTTCAGGATTGATTTTTTTCGGTTTTTTAAGATCAATCCTGAAAAGCCTGTTTTCTCCGTCTATCACCCACAGGTTATTATCTTCAGCATTTACTGATATTACATCGCTGAATAATTTAAGGATTGACAACTCCTTTTTTTCAGCATTATTCATTGAATTCAGATAAATCCAGTCATCGCCGTGCTTTATCCATGGCATGTTTGAAAAGGGATAGATATATTTCATTCTGGACTCAGATGAATATTTATCAGATTTCGTCTGAATAAACGCATCTGACCGGCTATCAAAAAAATAAATTCCCGACTCAGTGAACAGGTAAATTGAATCATTTATCTGATTGAGGATATAACGTTGCGGAAAATCATTTTTAATACTAACGAGGGTATATTTGACAGCGTTTGATCCACCGCTGATATCTGCTTCTCGGGCATCATTATCTGTCCCGAGCCAAAGTATATTACTATTGGTTTTTATAATTGAATAAACAGGATTTGTGAATCCTGGATCAATTGACTCAGTCATCCATTTTCCATCCGTATACTTCACCGTGAAGTACCCATTTCCTGCAGCAATATAATATTTATTGTCTACTGGTTTCCAACTGATGAAATTAACATAATGATTATTAGCAATAAGATCTGCCTTATGGTTATTTATAACGTAAAGCCCTTTGTTTGAGGCTGCAAGGATGCCATTCTTTGTTGAAACCAGTTGCCTGCATTTCTCGTTGAATCCCTCAATTTTTTTGAATCCATAATTTATTGTCTTAGGTTTGTTCAAAGACTCTTTGAAACCAGCTTCCGCAGAAGGTTTCTTCTGGGCCGCCACTTTCACATTTTGGTCCTTAACAATCTTCTTTCCAAAGATCCTGGTGAAAATATTTCTGCGCGGACTCTCCTGTTCCTGCGGTTTTTCTGACTGTTTTGCAGATGCGCTGACTTCATTTTTCACCTGAATCTCAGAATTTTTTAATTCAGTTAGATAAAAAACTCCTTCGCCGGTTGCAACAAAAAGCTCATTATTATACCATAAAGAGGTTGTTAGATTTCCCTTAAGTCCGGGATAGATACTGAAATTCCGGACCGACAGATTAAGGTCAGCACGTGTAAGTCCGAATTGATGAGAGAGCCATAGGCCTCCGCTTTTGTCAAGGCCTAAGGCAAATATCTCATTATCTGGAAGTTCGTTCTGATTATTGATGGTATATCTGATCTTGCCACTGGTTTTATTAACAACCAGTGCACCTCCATCGAGGGTTGAAAAGGCATATAGACTGTCACCAATAGCAATTCCATCCGACAATATATTATCCTTCAGATAACCATTGTCTTTAATCTGATAGTCATAGTACTTTATTCCATCAAAAAGCGATAATTTTCCATTGCTGAGACCCACCAAAACCATATTATTATTATATGGAAGAGAAAATAATATGTCATTCTTCTCTGTAAGATAGCCTGTTACGAGAGGGAACAAAGTATCGCCCTCGACCTTGTATAATCCCTTATTTAGTACATTGATAAATGTATTCTTTGGCGTGACAAAAATACCTGTAAAGGAATTATCCTCTTTGGAGTTAAGCCTCAATTCAAGTTTCCCATTCACAAGATTATACCGGCTTGCCGATTGCTCGCCATAGAACCAGACCAAAGAATCTTTAAAGCAAATTTTAGTTATTATACCAATGTCTGAAGCATCTCCGGAAAGTGATATAAATCTATATGAACCTGTCTGGTCCTTTTCGAGAAATCCGTAATCATTATCGCCTCCGACATAGATTTTACCGTCTTTTGGATTTAATTGCATGGAGTAAGGTATTGTAGGTATCCTGATAGAAAGCCAATCCTGTCCATCGAATGATAAGATCCCTTTCCTGTTGGCAAATAACATAACATGGTTAATATCCTGGCAGATTGCCCAGTTTTGATTCTCAATTTCCCTGCTTTCCTTGAAATTGATAAGAAGTGGTGCCCCTTCCTGGGCTGACAATACCGGAAGAACAAATAACAGGCAAACCAGTGAAAATGCTTTTTTCATGGTTACTAAGTGTTTTATTAATGATCCATTTTCAATAGGTTAAAAATACAAGAAAAATTTAATATCAGATTATGTAACTGTTAAATGGTCTATAGTAATTTACAGAGATTGAAATATTAATAAGGTAAACCCATAAACCTACTGTTAATCTTTTCACACCAGAAGGCTAAGTATCATTACTCCTATCAACCCGCTGATACCAATCGATGTTTCCATTACGCTCCATGTTTTCAAAGTATCTTTAATGTTGAGATTGAAATATTCCTTAAAGAGCCAGAATCCACCATCATTCACATGACCAAACATAAGACTTCCTGAACCAATTGCCAGTACCATTAATTCGGGTTTTACAGTTCCTCCTGTAACCAACGGCAGAACAATTCCTGCTGTTGTAATACCTGCCACTGTTGCAGAACCGACACAAAAGCGCAGAATTGTTGCAATAAGCCATCCCAGGAATAATGGAGAAAGAGAAGACTGACTCAGCATTTCGCCTATGTATTTGCTTACTCCGGCATCAACCAGAACTTGTTTTAAAGCACCGGCCCCGGCAATCAGAAGCATAATTATTGTTATACTGGTCACTGAATGCGCAAGGGAACTCATTATATCAGTTATTTTTCTTCCTCTCGCCAGTCCAAGCGTATAAATAGAAAACAGTACGGATATCAGCATTGCGATAGCCGGATTTCCAATATAACCCAACAATTTTCTGACCTCGCTGCCCTCAACCAGAAGGAATCCTGCAATTGTTGATACAGTAATAAGGATAACCGGCAACAGGGAAGAAAAAAAACTTATCCAAAATCCCGGCATTTCCTCTTCAGTCAAGGCTTTCTGGTTTAAAAATTCCTGCAACGGTTTAGCCTCTATTTTACTAAGGGCTTTTGAGAGAATAGGTCCGGAAATAACTATTGCAGGAATTGCAACAATAATTCCGTAAACTAATGTTTTCCCTATATCTGCATGGAACATTGCTGCAATAGCTGTCGGAGCAGGATGAGGAGGCAGATAGCCATGAGTGACCGAAAGAGATGCGAGCATGGGTAAACCGACGTACAGTAACGGAAGACCAGTCGAAGCTGCAACTGTAAAAATAAGCGGTATCATGATGAAAAAACCGACATCATAAAACAGAGAGACACCAACAATAAAGCCTGTCAGCATTAAAGCCAGCTGAATATGTTTAATACCAAAAGCTGTTACCAGTTTTGATGTTATTCTTTGAGCTGCCCCGCTTTCTGAAACCAGTTTGCCAAGCATGGAACCGAAGCCAAGAATCAGTACAAGTGATCCCATGGTACTGCCAATTCCGTTTTCTATTGAAATAACAGCATTGTTAATATTCATCCCTTCTGCTATAGCAACTGTCAGAGAGACAATTACAAAGGATAAAAATGAATTGAATTTTAATACAAGGATCAGGAAGAGAAGCAGGCCAATCCCAAGAATGACAATCAGCAGAGGCATATTTTTATTTATATTTCAGTATATCAATACAGTGGAACATAAGACCGGACCCCAAATTCCTTATTCCTCTCTTCCATCATTTCCCGATTCCGGCTTAAGAGGAAATTTAACAGGTTCATTATCGCGTGAGGAACGGTAGATGGCCGTGAAAAGTTCCACAGTCCTGCGACCTGCCTCACCAGTGACAAACGGTTCAGTATTATTTTTTATCGCAATAATAAAATCTTCAATCTGATACTGAATATAGCGAATGGTAGGATCGCATTTATTAAAAGTTTCAGTATCCTGTTTTATCCATACTTTCAGCATTTTTTCTTCGCCCGGTATGGTCCAGAGATCATTTACAGGGGGTTCTGCGACACCTGTCCTGCCTGCTATGAACATTGCTCCTCTATCGGTCTGTACTCCGGCAGATGCTCCATTTTCACCGTGTACATGGACGTTACCATAAAGACCAGGTTTCTGGGAATTACTGACTAGGATGTTTCCAATTGCACCGCTCTTAAACTTCACGATCGCAACTGCAGTATCATCTACTTCAATATAGGGATGATTCAGGTTTCTCCAGATGCCGTACACTTCGTCAACTTCGCCCATATACCATAAAAGAATGTCAAGCTGATGTGGCGACTGGTTTACCAGCACTCCCCCTCCTTCTGTCTTCCACGATCCTCTCCATGCATCAGAATCATAGTATGCTTTATCGCGCCAGCCTAACATTGCAACAGTTGCCAGGACAGGTTTCCCGAGCTTGCCTCTTTCAATTGCATCTTTGACCCTTTTCACGGGCTCGTACCACCGTCTCTGGCTTATCACACCCAGTTTTACATCGTTTTCCTTACATGTCAGTATAATATCATCACAATCTTTCAGGTCAGAAGCAAGAGGCTTCTCAACCAGCACATTAGCACCTGCTCTTGCTGCTTCAACAGCAGATTGCTTATGAAAAGGATGGGCCGTGCAGACAATTACAAGATCGATTTTGTTATCATGTACCATCCTGGAAATATCTGAATATGCCTTTGTTTTGTAAACCGAAGCAAATTCTTTTGCTTTCAGGGTTGTCCTGTTCCACACTCCTGCCAGCCGTACTCCGGGAATACCCTGAATGGCTTTTGCATGGAGATGGGCAACTTTGCTGCAACCGGCTATTGAAATATTATAAATCCTTTCAGCCATTTTAAAAATATCAGGGTACCAGAATTACTTTATTAAGATCCTGCTCTTTTCTATAAAGTTTATCGAACCATATAGCTCCTTCAGAAAGAGGAACAACAGCTGAAATCTGATCATCCACACTTATTTTTCCGGTTTCCAACAGGTTAAGAACTACTTCATATTCACCGCGGATAGCACAGCTACCAAGTACTTTTAATTCGCGTGTCACAACTTTCTGAAGCGGAAAACCGATTTCCGGAGAAACATTACCAATTAAAACGGCTTTTCCTCCTTTCCGCAGAATGTCTAATGCGATATTTACTGAATCACTTTTACCAACTGCTTCAAATGAGATATCTACGCCTCTTTTATCAGTCAGGGCCCTAATCTTTTCGTCAAGGTTGCCTTCAGTTGAAAGGAAGATATTATCAGCTCCGGCTTTTTTCGCCAGTTCAAGATGTTTCAGATTGATATCAATAGCAATAATTCTTGATGCTCCTGATAATTTAAGCAACTTTATGATGAAAATTCCGATCGTACCGGCACCTGTAACAGCACATCTTTCTCCTGTTTTTATTCCGGAGATATTTATTGAATGAAGAGCTACAGCTACTGCTTCTACCATAGCCGCCTGTTCGAAAGTAACATTTTCAGGCATTTTGTACAAAATGTGCTGCGGAACAGCAATATATTCCGCAAAGGCTCCATCGCGTTTATAAGTTCCTGGAGAAACTCCCAGAACCTCATGGTTATCACTCAGATTATACATCCCTTCAAGTGTAAACCAGTCATCCAAAGGATAAACAGTCGAATCGAAAGTTACTCTGTCGCCCGATTTCCAGACCTTTACATCACTCCCTGTTTTAACAATGACACCAGAAGCTTCGTGTCCCATGATCAACGGTGGAATTCTTCGTCCTGTACTTCCGTCCAGACCGTGAATATCTGAGCCGCAGATACCACATGCTTTAACCTTTACGAGTACCTCGTCAACATTAATTTCAGGGGACGGAACATCTTTATATACCAACTCATTATATTTTTCCAAAACGAGAGCTTTCATTCTATCAGACTTATTTTCAAAAGATTTGATGAAAAGCAAATATAATAAAAACAAGTTTGTGAGAAAGATTATTTTACGAGGGACTATTCGATCTTTATCGGGAAAATTATAATTGGGATGCCGAATTTAAAGAATCGTTTCTGAATTGAAAAAATAGTATGGTTATGTAATAATTTTGAAAGGTAAAATGTTTTGGAAAAGACCAGTTGGCCACCAAAGAAAGCTGCGCCCGACAGCCTGGGTCTAAGTCTTTTAACAATCCGGTATATTTCGTTAACCGGGTCAGTACCAATAGTCCAGATACTTTTCCCATATAACCCGAATTGATTGGCAATGGTCACATATTTTTCCCCATCTTCTTTTACCTGCTTTTTAAAATGTTCAAGTTCTACTGTACCTCTGTAAATTTTGGAATTAAGAATGCCAATTCTTACAAAAACTATGTTGTTATAAACACCTTTAAAGTTTTCGAGAATTCGTAAAAAAGTGTATAAACCTGTTCCACCAAAGCCACTGACTAATATAATAGCTGTTCTGCCTTCCTTATTGAAACAGATTTTTTTCATTTTTTTATCCGCACAGGGACGCTGCCCAACTATCTTTTCAATTTCCTTAAAAGCATTTAATCTTAACTTCTGAAGTTTTAAAGCAGTTCTGAAATAATGGCGTTTAATAATCATCGCCAAAGAAATCAGGATGCCGGTAATGACCAGAGTAACCCAGCCACCCTGCTTAAATTTTATAATTATCACTGATACAAGAATAAAGGAAGTAAGAACAAGCCCTACACCATTTATTGTTAATTTTCGTTTCCATGGCAGTTCCTTTTCTCTCATCAGCCACCAGTGCTTCACCATTCCCACCTGCGAGATGGTAAACGTAATAAACACATTGATGCTGTATAACACAACCAGTAATGCGACTGAACCTTTGGATATTACCATCAGAATAATAGATCCGATCCCCATTAACAGAACTCCGTTCAATGTCACCAGTCGATCGCTGAGAGACGCAAATCTTTTAGGGAACCAATGATCAATTGCCATATTTGCCATTATTCTTGGACCATCGATAAAACCAGTTTGAGCAGCAACAAACAACAACGCGGCTTCTGATAAAAGAGTTATCAGAACAAAACCTCTTGACCAGAAATGGCCCCATCCGGCTGTCAGGTTATCGAGTAATACTGCATTTAAGGTTTTATGGGTATCGAGCTGCACATTAAAAAGCATATAGCAAATCATCAGACCCAGCACCATAAAGGAAAGGGAGATCACCATTAACAGCATTGTTTTACGTGCAGTAGCAACTTTAGGTTCTCTTAGAATCGGCATGCCATTACTTACTGCTTCAATTCCGGTATATGTTCCGGCTCCCATGCTGTATGCCCGGAGAATTATAAAGAAAGTAGCAAAAAATCCAAATTGAGAAACAGTCGAGTTAATTTCATGAGTTGTCTGGCTGGCAACTGCCGATAAATTATAAGACTGAATAAGAATACCATATAAAATGGCGATGACATGTGTCACAATGAAAACAATGAATATTGGTGTAAGCGAAAGTACCGATTCTTTCACCCCTCTTAAGTTTAACAGAATCAGGAAACATACTCCCGTGAGGGCAAAAGGAAGTTTATACACCTGCCATTCAAACGGGAAGAAACTAAAAAGGGCGTCAGCACCACTTGACACTGACAGAGTAATTGTAAGAACATAGTCTATTATTAGTGCAGAACCCGATATCATTCCGATTGTAGGCGACAACAGTTTACTGCCAACCAGGTATCCTCCTCCGCCATGTGGGAACAAACGAACTATCTGGTTGTAACTTGAACTTATGATAATGATTGTCAATACAGTACCAAGCGCAACAAAAATAGCTAAACTGGGATGGCCCTGTAAATTACGGAATGCTTCTTCCGGTCCATAGCACGATGAAGATATACCATCAGCTCCAAGACCTATCCATGCAAAAAAAGCTATTAAAGTTAATTTATGAAATAGCCCTTTGTCCTGAATGAGTTTAGCTTTGCCAATGAATGTGTTTTTTAGTTTTTCGGCAAACAATAAACTCTCACCTGAACCCTTCATTTCTATCCTAATTATTTACCATACAATTGTTTATTTACTGAAGGTTTCTTAATTCTGACCAAAACAGTAAATAAAGCCTGCAAAAGTAACCTTTTTTTTATAAAGAAAGAAGATGAAGATATAAAGATTTTATAAAGATTTCAAGTCACTGATTATCTCTTGTCTGTTACATGTAACACATGGCTTTTCCTATCGCATTGGCTCAGAATCCAAGACGTATTTCACTTACAGATTTTATCGCCCTGTCGGAGAAAAAATCTGCAGCGACGAAAACCCTGAAAAGGCCGGAATCTTCTTCAGGCTTTGTTTTTATCAGCAGAAACTCCTGCTGATCGTTTCGGTTGAACAGTTCAGAATAAGAGATTGCACACCGGTAATCATCCTTACCCACAATGCACATTATTCCTGATTGCAGATTTTCCCTGGAAACCGGATAATAATCCTGAAGCAGATCCTTTAGCAGAATTCCGGTGAATGGAGTAGTGCTGTGAATGCCTTTTCCCCTTCCATAGAATACTGTATTAAAAGTCTCTTCCTTAAGCTTTCCAGGAAGCTTATCTATTATTCCAATAAGTTTTGAGTGACTGATAATGTTTATTTCAGGTGAATACAAGGGAGATAAATTTTTAGCCAGCTTAAACGATCCGGGAAATGATCTGACAGTAATTTTCAAAGGTGATGAAATGTTCCTTTCAGATACAAGATCGCTTGCAGCCACAATTTTGCTTTTAACCGGAAACGGCCACAACTCTTTTGTCTTGGAAGGTACTATCCGCGACACACTAGTGGCTATTATTATCTTGTGTAGGTTGTATGGATAAAATATTTCACCCCAGCTGAAAATAACCTTTTCACCTCTGTCATTTTCAATTTCTACATATAGGTCAATAATTGGCCTAAACTCAGCGCTATTTACCTTTTTAAGTATCCTTTTATCGAGAATATCAAAAAGTGAATAACCATCATATCTGTAGGCACCAACAAACCTGTTCCCACCGGCACTATCGAGTAATGTTTCTTTAACAATGACCGAATGCACAGGAAGACAGGTAAAATCAACCTCTCCCGGATTTTCTATTTCTCCGTCAATTATTAATCCCTTCAGCGGAAGGGAATATGTTTCAGTATTATCATAAAAATTATTGGTCATATCTGATTTGTCTATAAATGTAGATCTGTTCTGGTTTACGTTATTTGAAGTTTGTTCGTGCCGTGTATTACAAGAAATCAAACTGAAAGAAACTATAATGAACGCTGATATTGCTTTCATATTTATTAAGCTTGAGTTAGAATTTAAGTACTGAATTATAAATTATCGGATTAAAATAACTATTATATCCATTACATTGGTCATAGTGGGACCGGTGATGATCTGTCCTCCTGCTTTTTTAAAGAAATGATATGAATCGAACTCCCTGAGGTATTTTACAGGATCAATATTTTTCGATATAGCATCAGGTAATGTATCCGAATCAACAATAGCTCCTGCAGCACCGGTTGTACCATCTGTACCATCAGTACCTGCAGAGAGTATTGTAATATCCGGGTTATTTCGAAGAAGAAGAGCACATGATAATGCAAGATGCTGATTTCTTCCACCTGCTCCTTTGCCTGTCATATTAACAGTCGTTTCTCCTCCAAATAACAGGCAGACAGGCTTTATCTCATTTTTATCACTTTTAAATTTTAACGATGTTTCCACTATATATTCTGCAATAGTATTTGTATCGCCTTGAAGCTGATCGTCTATTATAACCGGATTGATATTAAACTCGAAAGCTTTCTGTTGCGCTGCCTCAAGTGCCAGCCTGTTATTCCCAACAAGGATATTGTAAGTTTTCTCAAAAATGGTATCGGCTGATTTAGGTGTTTCAGGTCTGATTCCGGTTGCTCCTTCATTCAGGTGCTTCAGAATACTCTCCGGGAAAGATGCTGTCAGGTTAAACTTGTTTAAAACATCAAGAGCTTGCTGAAAAGTAGTTGGATCAGGAGTTGTTGGCCCTGAAGCAATTACGTCCAACTGATCGCCCGGAACATCAGACAGGATAAGACTGACAAGAGTAGCCGGAAAAACAGCTCTGGCAAGCTGACCTCCCTTGATAACCGAGATATGTTTTCGCACTGCATTAATTTCCTGAATACAGGCCCCGCTGTTAATCAATTGATTATAAGCTTTAATCATATCTTCAGGAGAAGATCCATCGGGAAAATCAGGAAGAAGTGATGAACCTCCTCCTGATAATAGACATATTACCAGATCATTACTATTAGCATTCTGAGCTATTTTAATAATCTTCGCGGCCGCTTTGAAACCGTCAGAATCGGGTACAGGATGACTGGCTTCAGTAACTTTTATATATTTAAGTTTACATGAATGACCATACTTCACGACAATATATCCTTCACATATCCGGTCACCAAGAATATTTTCTACCTCTGCAGCCATCATGGCGCTTGCTTTTCCTGCACCTATGACATAAATATTCTCAATTGCGTCCAGAGAAAAGTTCACATTGCCTATAACCAGGTAATTATCCTTTAGTTTCATAACCCTTGCTATCAGCTTAGCAGGAAGAACACTATCGATTCCTGCTAAAAAAATCTGTTCAGCTATTTCTCTGCTATTCATGCTATTCTTGTAATATCATAAAAACCCTACTTGATTTAAGTCAAATATTAATTTATAAAACTATAATGAAAAAAATCTGCAAAAGGCAGAGCATAGATAAATTGTGCATCAATACCCAGCCATTTGAATCGCTAAGATAACCATAATTGGAAATATAGGACAAAAGACAAAAGACAAAAGGCAAATGTAGAAGTGAAAACTCTGACTGCTGGGTCGGGAGTGAAAAGGTAAAAAGACTATATTGATTTCACAACCTTCAGTACCTTTACAACATATACAACCCTTACAGTATCTGTAAGTTTTGCTATTTGCTCTGATTTAAATACATTTGTATAAACATCAAAGAATATGGCAAGATTTACCAGAATAGATGTCATTCTTAAAATGAAGGAATCAGGCATCGTACCTGTTTTTTATCATAAAGATCCTGAAGTATGCAGGAACGTCATTAATGCCTGTTTTAACGGAGGTATAAAAGTTTTTGAATATACCAATCGCGGCGATTATGCACATGAGCTTTTCAGCGACATCAATAAATGGGCCGAGAAAGAGGTGCCGGGGTTAATAATGGGTGTGGGATCGATTGTTGACGCAGGAACAGCTTCATTATATATTCAGCTTGGTGCCAATTATATTGTCTCTCCTGTCCTGAATTTGGAAATGGCAAAGGTTTGCAACCGTAGAAAAATTCTATGGTTACCGGGGTGTGGATCATTGTCAGAAATCAGTTATGCTGAAGAGCTTGGAGCAGAAATAGTTAAGATATTTCCCGGTTTATCTGTCGGGGGACCTGATTTTGTTAAGGCAATTAAAGGGCCCTGTCCGTGGACAAGTGTAATGCCTACAGGCGGTGTTGAACCAACAGTTGAAAATCTAAGGGAGTGGTTTGAAGCCGGGGTTGCCTGTGTCGGTATCGGTTCAAATCTTATCACAAAAGAGCTGGTACAGAAAAGAGACTGGAAAGGACTTACTAAAAGAGTTGCAGGTGCAGTCAAAATTGCAAGGATGTTTCAAATAGTATAATTAGAAACACTATTTATCTCTTAGCCTCTAAGTCTCTTAGCCTCTAAGTCTCTTAGCCTCCCACTCAACCTTTCTCCTCTTCTCTTTTTCTCCTCTTCATTCATCATTCCCCTGGTGCCCTGTACAATTCAATATTAGAAATGACCGGGCATGCTTTTGATTTACTGATAATTACTTTAACTTTAGAAGTTTTTACCACAGGAAATCTCCTTATCACTTTGTGTCCTATAGTTGTACCACTTATAACTGCTTTCCAATCACCATTAACATAAGCTTCTACCTTATATTCCTGAACTCTCTGTCCCAGTCTGATATATTCCTGAAGTATAATTCTGTTTACTTCCGTTTCAACTCCAAAGTTGATGATTAAATCGCCTGATGTTTGATAATCATTTGTGGACCAGTATGTTTCCGGATTTCCATCGTTTACATTTGAAGCTTCATATCCTTTTCCCCTGAAAGATGTGGCAGTTACATTCTTTCCTTTTGCCAGATCTGTTTCAAATTCCTTCTTTAGTAACTCTCTAAAAGATAGAAGAGATTTTACGTCATTCTCATGTAGAAGACCTCTCTTGTCGGGAGGTACATTAAGAAGAAGATTGCAGTTTCGTCCGACAGATGAATAATAAAGCTCCATTAGATTCTCAGGTGACCTTACAAGTGAATCCTGATTCTGATGATAAAACCAACCTGGGCGTATAGAAACATCCACTTCGGCAGGTACCCAG
Organism: uncultured Bacteroidales bacterium; assembly: GCA_963838215.1. GTDB lineage: Bacteria > Bacteroidota > Bacteroidia > Bacteroidales > VadinHA17 > LD21. Next base: position 248,998 of record CAWIQG010000004.1, read on the forward strand.
TAGTTGCCATCGGAGTGTCCTTCGCCAAGGATTTTTGCAAAGTCTCCGCCAGGGTACATTTCATCCTTCTTCAGAAGGCACCAGTTAGTTATGCTCCCTACGCCACTTTCATTGCCCACCCAGCGGATATCTGGTCCGGCATCGCTGAACATAACTGCCTCTGGTTGTAATTCTCTTACAATCTTATGAGTATTTGGCCAATCGTAATAGGTTTTATTATCAATTTTTCGGGTCTCCTTTTTACCTCCATAGTATCCGTCACCTCCATTCGCACCATCGAACCATACTTCAAAAATATTTCCATACTTTGTAAGGAGCTCACGAAGCTGGTTACGGTAGTAGATTAAGTATTCAGGGGTACCATAAACCGGATTGTTTCGATCCCAGGGGGAAAGGTAGACACCAAGTTTTAGCTCATATTCATCACATGCTTGGCGGAGTTCTTTTAAAACATCACCTTTCCCATTTTCCCAGATTGAGTTTTTGACCGAATGTTCCGTGAATTCAGATGGCCAAAGGCAAAAACCATCATGATGTTTGGCCGTAATTATTATACCATTCATCCCGGCTTCGCTGGCAATTCTTGCCCATTGCCTGCAATCGAGTTCAGTGGGATTAAAGACAGGTTCTTTTTCATCACCATAACCCCACTCTTTATCTGTGAAAGTATTAACAGTAAAATGTACAAACATATAATACTCCATTTCATGCCAGGCAAGCTGACGGTCAGAAGGAACAGGACCAAAAGGTTCCGGTGGTTTTACATGCGAACAGGCAGCAAAAAAAATAATTGAAATCAGAAGAGATAAAATTCTTTTCATTTTCCTGAAAGTTAATTTGTAATTTTTACACCGCATCCAATTCCATTTAGTTGTGGCAAGAGTTGTGTAAATTTATAATATTTCATATCAGTACTTTCCGATTCTTTATAAAGAAATGGAATCTCTGGCTATTACCGTAAGTGATTGTGTGGTCATTTAGGTTTTTCATTATCAGACTTTATTGTGAAAGATCCTTTATTCTGATGTTTCTAAATCTGACAAGTGAATCATGGCCAAGCAAGCCGATATGGCCGGTTTTATTTCTTAATCCGGGATGATCCTTGTGATCCATGGTTCCGTTATCTCTTGGTCCGGCTATATCACCATCAACAATTACCGTTCCGTTAAGTGTTATTTTAATCCATGTTCCTTTAACATAAATGTCTTCATAATTCCATTCTCCCAAAGGTTTCAGAGATCCTCTCTTTGCAGGTATCACGCCATAAACAGAACCATGATACTGATATGGCTGAAGATCAGCATAAACCGGGTCGGAATCATCGAGTATCTGAAGTTCCATTCCAACATAAGCTGCGTCGCCTGTAAGAGGAGCACGTATCCCTATGCCATTGTTAGCAGCAGGAGTAAGCTGGAATTCAAATCTGAAATTGAAATCAGAAAATTCTTTTTCCGTGTACAGATTCCCTATATTTCCTTTAGCAGGAATAGTAACCAACAATCCATCTTCGACTCCATTGGCAACCGTATCTCCCTCCCAGCCATTCAGATTTCTTCCATTAAAAAGAGCCACAAATCCTTCAGATTTTTCTTCAGGAGTAAGATAATACTCCTTTTCACTTATCTCCCTGATATAAATATCCCTGAACGCCAGATTGGTACCATGAGCCTGAAGCTCAATGGGACCTTTCGGAAAGATCGGAATCATGCGATCCCAGTAATTCTCCAGTGTAATATTATTAACAACCAGTTCTCCGTTCAGCCATACTGTTACCTTTTCACCAATCATCATGATTCTGAAAGTATTCCATTCTCCGACAGGATTATCAGCGACTTTAAGAGGCTTAGATGGATTTTTTAGATTGTTATACAAACCACCGGAGCCAACCTGGGCACCAACTTCAACTCTTGATGTATCCCATATCTGAACCTGAGGTGAGCCTCTGAGATAGATCCCACTGTCTCCCGCCTTTGAGATTTTCCAGTCAACAATCATCTCAAAATCACCATATTCCTTAACTGAACAAAGATTATCTCCGTTTCCATTAAACCATATACATCCATCTTTAACACTCCAGTTTCCGGCAACCTTTTTATCCGCTTCAATCTGTTTTCTGGCAAGTTCTGCAGGTTTCATTTTTGCCCGTGCAACCGGGTTTTCAACAAGTACATGCCATCCTGAAAGATCCTTCCCATTAAACATCGGCTTAAATCCCTCTTCTGTGGACATCCCTGCCATATATTTGTTTACTACCTCTTTGTCGTAATCAATTTCCTGTTCTTTAAGTATATCGGTTGCTTTGATAAGTATCTCTTTTACCATATATCCGTACATTCCAGCTTTAGAATTTGGGGATGGAAGAGCTATATTCATTGCAGCTTTCGCAGCTTCAACAGAGGTACCTGGATTGTCGAGATAGTGAGCCACAAAATAAAGTGACTGGTACGTTTTTAGTTTTCCTGTTTCAGCAAGAACTTCGTTTTTACGCACAAAACTCAGGGCATAAGGCATTATCTTCCTGTAAGAAAGCAGCTTCTGCTCATCCGGTAAGTTACCGGACTTTATTTGCCTGATATAGTCTTCAAATGCCGGGCCTTCAAAAGTTTTATTCCCTGAAGCACAGATATCAAATAATGCAGAGGAAGCGGTATAATCGCACCAGCCAGTAAGCGCCTTAAAACAGATATCGCGGATATCTGAATTTCCATTCTCAAATTCCTTTAATACAGCTGCGAGGGCTTCTCTTCCGCCTGTTTTAGCAAGAACCGGAATTATCTTTTCCTTTTGAATTGTGCCTTCCATTGCTTTCAGAATCGTTGCAGATCGCTTTTCCGGATCGGAAATATTGCCGGCAGCAGCAGCAAGTGCCTTCTGAATATCAATTATGTATTCCGGATTACTGGTAACAGTCAGAAGTTCTATAAGTTTTAACTGATCACTAGGTCCGGCAAGCTTTGCCAGAGCTTTAAAAGCTGCTGCTTTTATCGGTTCATCAGCCGATGAAGTAAAAGGCAGAACCTCTGAAAAATATTGATTATCCTTACTCGAAGCTAACAGGTCTATTGCACTTTTCCTGGCAGCAGGAGTACCCTCTTTCAGAACAGGGATAAAATATCGCATATTATCACTTCCTGTAACTGCCATAAGTGCTGATTTTGCAGCTTCCTGGTCAGAAGCACTGCTGAATACCAGCATATAGTTAATAAGTGAATTTATAGCCTGACTTCCACTTATTTTTACAATAGCTTTAGCAGCCTCCCTTCTTACATTTAAATCCTTATCTGTCAAGGAAACATTTATGAGCGGCAATGCCACCTCATCTGCTCTGATTCCCAGAATCTTTATAATTTCAGGTTTAGCAGCTGGAATTGATTTTGGAAAATATTCGATCCATCTTCTGACTACTTCTTTCCCTGGAATTGCAAGCGACATTTGCAAAGAAGCTTCCCTATAACTGCTATTCGTGCTGGCAGCAGCTTTAAGCAGGTCAGGCATTGCATCAATCCCATGAAAGCTCACATAGATATCAAGGGCACTTATTTTGTTTTTTACAGTAGCCTCATCATCGCATTTTGAAATAACGAGCTTACATATTTTGTCCATGGTTTTAATATCGCCGATCAGGGCTATCACTTTTGCATAATTAAGTAACGAAGCAGTGGCACCTGAAGCCTCCGTTGTGTATGTGACTTCCTTAGCTGCTTTTGATAATACCGGATATGCCAGTGGGCTGCCGCTTTGAGCAAGTGCATTGTAAGCAGAAGCCTTAATATTGACATTGTCGCTGGAAGCCCACATAATGAATTCACTAAGAGCTACTTGTGATTTCATTGAAGCAAGTTGGTTTATAAAAAACACTTTGACATCGTTGTCTTTTTGACTGGTCGCATAACTGATACAAATTCTTTCCCACATTTCTTTTTCTGTATCTTTTCCTTTTATGGAAAGAAAATGTGAGAGACCGGCAACTGCTATTCTCGGTCTTTTATCATCGCCTGTCCATGCAGGTATGATTTTATCACAAATCTGCTTTATTCCTGTTTCTCCAAGCGAAAGCATATCTCCCATCAATTTTTCGTTTAATTGATTATCAGCGGCAGGAAACTGCGCAAGAAGATCAGCTACTTTCGTTTCAACACTCCTTTTATCCTGTGAGTAAGATGCTAAGGAAATAAGGAGAAGAGAAAAACTGATAATAAGAATTTTCCGGATTTTTGTCATGGTAGAATCAGATTTTACAAGTAAGATGCAATTTGCGAGTTTTACAATCAATTCACAAGCAGGAAAAGTTCTGTTTTTACAAAACCTGTTCATATTACACAGTATTGTATGCAGGAAATCCAGCCAGTTGTCTTAAAAAAGAACCCCCACCCTGCTGTTAGGAGAATTATTAATTAGATCACAGGGAAGGGGGATAAAACATTCCGGAGTATTTGGGAAAATGGGGAATGGAGAGCTCCGGAACAGATGAAAATTAAACCTAAACGTTCATACCTAATTATTTACTTAACTTTATTACTATTCCAAGACTGTCAGTTGTTTTCTTATTTAATGTTTGAGTTAAATCGCCTTTTCTGATCATCTTTACAAAAAGTCCGGCAACGTTTTCGGCGTCCGTTTTTGACTGAAACCCTGAAGCCGATTTAGGAACCGGGATCTTATCGTAACTGAGATATGGCCTGCTGTTTACGAATATTGTAAATCCCCATGTTGAATCAGGATTCTGGAAACAACGAAATTTGATATAATCGGGATAGCCATCAGATCTTATTTCCTGATCAGGGTCACGATTTATCTGATTTTTTTCTTGGCTTCCCATGACATTTCTGCAACCAGTATTAATTAATAATAAACCTGAAACTATCAGTGAACATATTGATGAAATAAAGTATCCATTTTTAGAACATCTTTGCATTGACAATGTGACATTCAATATCACTACTAAATTAGTTCGATCTCGCGGTATAAATCATTCTTTTCAGATGTTTTGTATGAACTATCCTTTTTAATGTGTATATGACACTTCTGATCTTATGAACGATTAACTTTCTTACTTAAACTGGTTTATGATAATATCTCAACTTTACAGAAACCGGATGATCACAGTTGATGTAAAATTCAGAAAATGAAGGAGCAGAGACGCGCAACCTGCGCGTCTCTGCTCCTTCTAATAAAATACTACAGAAAAACATTCAAAAAGTAACTAACTTTTATCTTTTCAGACTATAAACTGACACTGATAAAAGATAGATCATACAAACTATGAGGATTGACATTCCGATTGCAACATTGCTTATATCGCTTACCCATCCTATTATTAAAGGTATAACTGCTCCTCCTGAAATTGCCATCATCATGAGACCTGAAATCTCATTGCTGCGGTTTGGATATTTTTCAACAGTAATCGAAAATACCAGAGGAAAGATGTTAGCAACTGCCAACCCTATTAGGAAGACGAGCACCCAAGCCATGACAGGTGATGAGATTAGCAGGATTGCGACCAGACACATAATTCCAAGTACTGATGTCCACATGAAGAATTTTCTTGATGAGATCCTTGTCAGCATAATAGCTCCTGCAAAAGTACCCAGCATACGACCAAAGAAATAGACACTCCTACCCGATTCTGCTGCTGTCTGATTAATTCCAAAATGTTTGATCAGGAAATGACCCGAGTTGGAGTTGAATCCCACATCTATACCCACTACCAGAAAAATTGAAAGTACCATCATAAGGACAAAACCTGTACCCAGCAGTTTAAATGCCGAACCAAAAGTAGCTTTGATCTCTGTCTGTTTTGCTTCATCAATTTTTACCGATCCCAGCCATATAACTGAAAGTATCGAAACAATTCCAAATACCAGAAATAACAGTTTCCAGTCGCCGAATCGGGCAGCAAGAATTGCCGCAAGCGGAGCTCCTATCATCGAGCCGATAGCTTTTATAAACTGAGAAAAGCTAAGGAAACTTGATGTCCGGTTACCAGGAACAACATCAACCAAAAGCGGATTAGCTGAAACCTGGACGATTGTGTTTCCTATTCCAAGCAGAGCAAATCCGACAAGTACCATTCCGAAAGAGTATAAGAAAAAGGGAACAAGTAATCCAAGTGAAGTTACCACCATTCCAATATTTAGCATAAACCTCTTACCCAGTCGCGATTGCATCACTCCCACGGGAACAGAGAGAAGAAGGAACCACAGGAAAGCTGCTGAAGGTATTAACTGAGCAAGTGTTGCACTCAGGTTCATATCCTTGCTTACCCGGTCAACTCCGATGCCTACAAGATCAACAAAACTCATGACAAAGAAAGCCATAAGGACAGGTAGTATTTTTGTGATGTTAACTTTTTGTGTATTCATTTTTTTTGGTTTGAGGTTTGAGTTTCAAAGTTCAAAGCTTAAGGGTTGTGGTTTACATTAAAGGAAGAGCATGTTGCACTGATTCCCAGAAATCATCATCAAGCAGGTAAGCGCTTCCCAGAAGGGCAGCATCTTCTTTTAATTTCGACAGGGCTACTTTGCAATCACAATTCTCCTTTTTCAGTCTGCTCTCAAAAATATCTCCAAAAAGATTATAAGCATTGGAAATATTTCCACCAATGACAAGAATTTCAGCTTTGAATTTTTCAAGCCACGGAACAAGGAACAATCCGAGTTTATCCCCAAAATCAATAAAAAGATCTGATACTATTCTGTCAGAAGAGGCTAATGATGCAAGCTCTTTTACACCGCTAAGTTCTTTCCCGGTTTGTTTCCTGTACCTGCCAAGCAATCCACGGGTTGAAAAATAATCATCCGCAATTCCGTCTCTGTAGGGAAGGTGATAAATACAACCAAGTTTAGGTACCACAGGACCATCCACAATAGGTACACGGTTAGTGATAAATGCAGATCCAAAGCCGGTTCCAAGGGTTATTGAAAGTGAATGGACTGCTTTTGATGCACTTCCTGCCCATGCCTCACCAACAGCAAAGGCTGATGCATCATTCATAAATCTGATGAGGAAATCATCAGAGACATCGAGACTGCTTGCAATAGCATCGGTGATATTAAAACCATAAAGATTTTCATATTTTGCAACACCCCGGATATAACAAATCCCTTTGACATAATCGAATGGTCCGGGCATCGCAAAGCCAATCCCTTTGACATTTTCAAAAGGTACTTTTGCCAAAACTCCCGAAAGTGCTTCGGCCCAGATTGAGATTATTGCATTGGCCTGAGCCTGGTTGTTGACCGTTTTTTCATTTATAGTCTCCCTGAGGATTTTTCCTGAGACAAGATCAATAGCTGCACAACTGATATGACTTCCTCCTATATCAGAGCCTATTGCGATGTATTTATTCATAGATAATAGATAATATGAAAATCTGATAAAATGTACAATCAAAACTGCCTTGAAAATATCTAATTTTGTTGTCAATGCAAAATAAATTCAAATGATTAAGAATATTATATGTTTTATTAATTAAAACTAATTCTTATTCAGGAAAAAACACATGATTTATTTCATAAAAATATCGGCATTATAGTTGTAAATTCGACTGATTATATAAAACTTCATGCCATGCCAAAAGTAACAAAAGAAGATGCGCTTATCTACCATAGCAGAGGCCGTCACGGTAAAGTTGAGGTTATACCGACAAAACCTTACAATACTCAATTTGACCTGAGTCTGGCATATACTCCGGGCGTTGCCTATCCGTGTCTTGAAATAGAAAAGACCCCGGAGGATGTTTATAATTACACTGCAAAGGGAAATCTGGTTGCAGTAATTTCGAATGGAACAGCTGTGCTCGGACTCGGAGATATCGGGGCCATGGCAGGTAAACCTGTTATGGAAGGCAAAGGACTTCTGTTTAAGGTATTTGCTGATGTTGATGTCTTCGATATTGAAGTTAATGAAAAGGATCCTGAAAAGCTTATTCAAATATGTGCCGCGATTGCTCCCACTTTCGGAGGGATCAATCTCGAAGATATAAAAGCTCCTGAATGCTTTGAGGTAGAAACAAGGTTAAAGGCAATGCTTGATATTCCTGTTTTCCATGATGACCAGCATGGGACAGCAATAATTTCAGGAGCCGGGCTGATAAATGCGCTTGAAATAACCGGCAAAAAAATCGGAGAAATTAAATTGGTAGTGTGCGGAGCCGGAGCAGCAGCCATATCTTGTTCAAAACTCTATCTTTCGCTCGGTGTCAAAAAGGAGAATATTGTTATGGTCGACAGTAAAGGCGTCATTAACCGTAAAAGAAAAGATCTCAACAAGTACAAGCAGGAGTTTATAACTGACAGGGATATAGACACTTTAGCTCAGGCTGTAAAAGGTGCTGATCTATTCCTTGGTCTTTCTGCTGCCAATATGATGACAAAAGAGATGCTGGCTTCAATGGCGAAGAATCCTATCGTCTTTGCGATGGCTAATCCAAATCCGGAAATATCCTTTGAAGATGCAATGGCAACACGCAACGACCTGATTTTTGCAACAGGAAGATCAGATTATCCTAACCAGATTAATAATGTACTTGGATTTCCATTCATTTTCCGTGGAGCTCTTGATGTGAGAGCATCAACAATTAACGAAGAGATGAAACTTGCTGCTTCGAAAGCTCTTGCTTCTCTTGCAAAAGAACCGGTGCCTTATTCAGTATGTAAAGCTTATAATGTCGATAAGCTGATTTTCGGGAAAGAGTACATTATTCCAAAACCGCTTGATCCAAGGCTCATTTCATGTGTGGCCCCTGCAGTTGCCAAAGCAGCTATGGAAAGTGGCGTGGCAAAATATCCGATCAAAGATTGGGATGCTTATAATAAAAACCTCGACAAAAGACTAAGTGAACATATTAAAAAGATAGGAGATCTGAACATTTAACAGATCCTGTTTATCTTTTTCTTTTCAGCTATCTGCCTGCATACTTTTTTCTCATACATAGACACAATAAGATCGGCAATCTCCTGAATTGTGAATGAGCTTCGGTTTATTGTTGCATCAAAAAGATAATCAATATTCAGAGGCTTTTTATCGAGGAATGTCTGGATGAGGTTGAATCTTTTTTCATCAGTGTCAACAACATATTCCTCAGCAGTTTCAATAATCATATCTTTCTTTTTCATCACATTTTCCACTCTCCAGTAAAATGGCGCAATTAGTCTGATATGAAGAGCGTCGGCAATTTCATGAGCAATAGATACGCCGCCTCTTCCAACCAGTATTATATATCCCTCTTTGCACATTGAAAGGACAACCTCCTTTATAGCTTTTTTTACTCTCAGATCGCTTACAAAACCACCTGAGAAAGCCATTATCATCTCTGAAATATTGGATAATTCAATCCCTTTATAGAAATTCTCAACACGCTGAGTATCCGTATTCAATTCCTTTGCTATTGCATAAATAATATCTTTATCGACCCACCTCCATTTTATTGTACCATATTTACTATTAAGTTTATCAACCAGAAGTGCAGCGACCTGACGGGCATCGCATCCTGTTAACCTTGAAAGGGTAATTACAGGACCATCATCGGCAGGAGGTTTGTTTAAGATACTCTCTCTATACCGACCGTCAAAATAATCAAAAAACTTTTCCATCTGATTTGTCTCCTTTCCTGATTATTCTTTTAAGATATTAAAAAACATAGCGCATTAATGCCTGTAAATTAATTATTTATCCCGTTAAACCAACGGATGAGATATATTGAATCTCAGAGCAATTCCTCAGAAATTATTAACGATATAAATTACAAAAAAAAAATGAATCCCTAAAATTTATTTATTGTGATACTCTTTGCATTCAATATTATAATAATTTTGTCTGGCGGAAAATCAATGGCTTTACATCTGGTCCGATTATTGATGAATGAAAGATCAATTTACTTTAAATGAAGTCGCTACTTGAGAAAACAACTATTATTGCACTGATGTTCCTGTTAATGGCAGGATGTAAAAAGAATTATTCCATCAGTAATAAGCAGGAAATGTTGTTTCAGTTTGAATATGTCAATAATGTCAGGGGTAATCAGCATAATGGTTTTATTATCGACAATGAAGGAAACGTTCTGACGTATAATAATCCTGAAAACTGGAACTTTCCGGATAATGATTTTAGGTTAAGTGAAAGGCAGGTATCCGAAAATGTTAACAAATGTCTGCCATCAGGCAAAAAAATCCCCAAAGAAGAACTTCAGAAATATACAAAGTACATTAAAAACATAGCTTCAAGTAAAGTAACTGCTTTAAAAAAAATGGCAATAGATACAGGATCGTTAGAATTTATCTGCTACAGGTTTTCTGAGAGCAACGGAACCTATAAAGGTTACCTTATTAAAAAGGAAGGTGATTTCACGTGTGAAAACCTGAATTTCTATTCTAAAAAGGTTACCGCGTGGCTGAGGGACGTCAATAACAGGATAACCGAAAAATAGGCCTTCTGTAACTCCGGTTAAAGCTTCAAAACTTTAAATAATAATGATAAGCGTAACTGAGTTTTGAGTTATTTGTTCTTTTTTTGTACCTTTACTTTATGCAAAACAATTTTCTCGCTAATAAATAAAACTATTCATTATGATTGAAAACATTTTTTCCAGGCCAGAACTGTTTTGGTTCATCATCGGACTGGGTCTTTTTTTGCTCGAATTATTAATTCCGGGCTTTTTCATTTTTTTCTTCGGCCTGGGAGCCTGGGTTACAGCGCTGGTTTGTCTTATAGGAACACCGGGGACAAATACCCAGATTATAATATTTGCAGTAACTTCCGTACTTACTCTCATCGCATTAAGAAGAATTATTCAGAAAAAATTCTTCTATAGTAAAGGTAACCTGTCTGAAGAGGTTGAAGACGAGTTTTCAGGAAAAGAGGCTGTTGCTACAACCGATTTTGGCCCGGACAAGAAAGGTAAAGTCGAGTTCAAAGGAACAACATGGACTGCTGAATCAGAATCAGAAATTAAAGAAAAACAAACAGTTATAATAATTGAAAAAATAAATTTCAAGTTAATAGTTGAACCAAAAAATAAATAAAAAATGGAAGGATCAAGCACTACTTTTATTCTTGTGGGTATAATCTTTTTAGGATTTATCCTGATTATATCTATGATAAAAATTGTTCCTCAGAGAACAGCAATAATAGTCGAAAGACTAGGAAAATACAGGGCAACCTTTACTGCAGGTTTTCAGATACTAATCCCTTTTATCGATAAAGTCAGGTACCGGCACACTCTTAAAGAACAGGCTATTGATGTTGCGCCACAGATTTGTATTACCCGCGATAATATTGCTGTTGAGGTTGATGGTATTCTGTATCTTCAGGTCCTAGATGCACAAAAGGCATCATACGGAATTGATAATTACCGGTTTGCTTCAATACAGATAGCCCAGACAACAATGAGGAGTGTTATTGGGAAACTGGAGCTTGACAAAACATTTGAAGAGCGGGAAACAATCAATGTATCTATCGTAGAAGCTGTTGATAAAGCCAGTGAACCCTGGGGTGTCAAAGTAACCCGTTATGAGGTAAAAAATATTTCACCTCCCCAAAGCATAAAAGATGCAATGGAAAAACAGATGAGAGCCGAGAGGGAGAAAAGGGCCGTAATTGCTGAATCGGAAGGTACCAAGCAGGCTAAAATAAATAATGCTGAAGGTGACAAGCAGGAACTTATCAAAAAATCGGAAGGTGAAATGCAGAAGCGTATTAACGAAGCTGCCGGACGCGCGTCAGAGATCGAACAGCTTGCAAAGGCAACCGCTAATGGTCTGAGAGCAATATCATCAGCAATATCCGAGGAAAACGGTTTAAATGCTGTCAACCTGAGAATAGCAGAACAATATCTTATGGCGTTTGGAAATATTGCCAAGACCAATAACACTTTAATAATCCCATCGAATCTGACTGATATTGCAGGTATTGTTGCGACTGCAACTTCGGTGTTCAATGAAACAAAGGATAAGAAGAAATAAGAAAACCTTTAAAACGGTTCATACTTCCTCATGCTCTGTCCGGTTGATGATCTCATTCTGAAGGTCCTCGCCAAGATCGTTGAAATAATCACTGTATCCTGCTACGCGCACAATCAGGTCACGGTATAGTTCCGGATGCTTCCTGGCATCCTTTAAAGTTTCTGCATTGACAACATTGAATTGGATATGATGTCCATCGAGACTGAAATAGCTGCGTATCAACGATGTAAGACAATCATAACTATCTTCATCTTCAAAAAACTGCGGCGAAAACTTCTGATTAAGAAGTGTTCCTCCTGTGCGCAGGTGATCTATTTTTGAAGCTGACTTAATTACCGAGGTCGGTCCCTGCTTATCTACGCCCTGACTGGGTGATATACCTTCAGAGAGTGGTTTATTAGCCTTCCTGCCATCGGGAGTTGCTCCTGTAACACTTCCAAAATATACATGAGAAGTTGTAGGCAGCATATTAATCCTGTGGATCCCCCCTCTTGATGTCGGCCGTCCATTCACGGCATCATAGAAAATTTCAAAAACAGCAACAGCCAGATGATCTGCATAATCATCGTCATTTCCGAACTTTGGAGTGTTATAGATCATCTCATATTGAATATTTTCGTAGCCTTCGAAATCGGCATCGAGAGCTTTGATTAATTCATTCCATCCAAATTTCTTTTTATCATAAATATTGAACCTGATGGACGTAAGCATATCAGTTATGCTGCCAAGACCAACACCCTGGATATATGATGTATTATATCGTGCGCCACCACAATTATAGTCTTTTCCGTTGGCAATGCAATCTTCAACAAGTAACGACAAAAACGGGACAGGCAGCCAGTTGATAAATGTTTTCTCAATAACATTATTACCTCTTATCTTAATATCAATAAAGAAGTTAACCTGCAGCTTAAAGGCTTCCAGAAGATCTTCAAAACTCTTATAATCATGAGCATAGCCTGTCTTTAGTCCGACAAGCTTGCTTGTCCTTTTATCTGATCCGTTATTCAACGTAATTTCAAGGACTTTTGGCATGTTAAAATAACCTGTAAGCCAATATGCTTCCGTTCCGAAAGCACCAGTCTCAACGCATCCCGAGGCACCACCATTCCTGGCATCTGTAATATTTTTGCCCTGTCGGAGCAACTCCTGTATGATTGCCTCGGTATTAAAACACGATGGTTGTCCAAAGCCTGTTCTTATTATATCAAGGGCCCTGTGGATGAATCTGTCGGGACTTTTTTTGCTTATCTGCATCATCGAACCCGGTTGAATTATACGCATCTCCTTTATGACGTCAAGCAGAATATAGGACATCTCATTAACTGCGTCGGTACCATCGGGTTTCACACCACCCAGATTGATAAGACAAAAGTCTGTATATGTGTTGCTTTCGCTGGCTGTGATCCCAATCTTTGGCGGTGAGGGATGATTATTAAACTTTATCCAGAAACATCCAAGCAGATCAAATAATTCATCATCGGAAAGGGAACTTACCTCTTTTTCCCTTTTATAAACAGGATAAAGATGCTGATCAAGTCTTCCCGGGTTGAATGAGTCCCATGGGTTTAGTTCTGTTATTACGCCAAGATGAATGAACCAGTAATGCTGAAGCATTTCATGAACAGTTTCCGGAGCATTTGCAGGGACTTTCCGGCATATTGCTGACATTTTAACCAATTCATTCTTCCGGACTGAGTTCTTTTCTTTTGCAGCCAGCTTTTCAAGTTCATCAGCATGACGGTTTGCATACATGATTATTGCATCGCAGGCTATGGTCATTGCTTTAAGCTCTTCTGACATTTCAAATGCCTGTGGGTCCTTAAAGAAGTCAAGACCTGACATGGACCTATTTATTTCTTCCTTTAGCTGAAGAAATCCGGTTTTGAACATCTTATAACCCAGCACAGTATGTCCAGGGGCTCGTTGTTCCTGGAACTCAGTGAATATCCCGGCTTCATAAGCATTTATCCATTCAGGAGTCATCAGGCTCATGATCCTGTCGCGATTACTCTTCCCATTCCAGAAAGGGATGATCTCTTTCTCATAAAGATTCTTTACTTCATCACCGACGCTGAAGGAGACTTTTTCTCTTGAGTCAAGTATTTCAAGATCCTTCATGGAATGAAGGCTGATTTCAGGATAAGTCGGGGTTTCCTTGGGTCCGGGTCCCCTCTCGCCTACTATCAGTTCACCATCATTGATACATATTTTCTTGTTTTTAAGGAGATATTCAAAAGCTTTTGCCCTTTTAACTGGTGCCGACAACTCACGTGCCTCATCACTCCTGTAAAACTGAGTCATCAGCAATGCTCTTTCAGCACTGATTCTTTCGACTGCATCCAGGCTCTGATCACGCAATTTTTTAACTCTTTCTGATAAAATCATATTTCTACAATTATTAATTTTTACTTAGCAAGCTGTATTCCTTTGTGTTACTTAGCTTTGTCCTTTGATCTCCTTGTGGTATAAAACACTTAACCACAAAGGGAACTAAGGTATTCACAAAGGCTCACAAAGTAGTATAATATGAACGGTCCCATTTTTAAATTTTATCCGCCAATTTTGACTTTAATCCCTGTCGTACTGAAAAATATTTTAAGTTCCTGCATCTTTTCTTTTGAAGGCGGTTCCAATCCACCCATCCTGTAAGGAATATTAAATCTTTTATACTTTGATGATCCTGTTTTATGGAAAGGAAGCAGGTTTATCTTCTTCAGAGATCCGGTTTTTGTCGAAATAAGAAGTTTTCTTAGTTTTTCCAGATGGCCAGAGTCATCATTAAAACCCGGGATGACAGGAAATCTTACAATCACATCTTTACCGCTTTGAACAAGAAGCTTGTAATTATCAAGTATCAGTGAATTGGAAACTCCGGTCATTTCAATATGCCTGACTTCATCCATGTGCTTTATGTCGAATAAAAAAAGATCAGTATATGGAATTATTGACTTAAAGTTTTCAGCTGATGAATATCCTGAAGTATCTACTGCTGTATGATAACTATTTTTTTTACAGGCCTTTAATGCTTCAAGCAGAAATTCAAACTGAAGCAACGGTTCTCCACCTGAGAATGTAATACCACCTTTTGACTGTTTGATAAAAACGTTTTCTTTGTCAAGTATTTCAAGGATATTCTCAGCTGAATAGTATTTCCCGGCTTCCTCAGTGTTGCTGAACTCTTTTTCACCCACTTTATTTATTTGTGTTACAATTTCAGGATAAGGAGAAATTCCTTCAGGATTATGGCACCATAAACAACTAAGGGGACATCCTTTCATAAAGAATGTAACCCGAATACCGGGTCCATCGTGAATCGAATATCTTTTTACACTGAAGATGAGTCCTTTCATAGATAAAAGGTGAAGAAATAAATTAGATATAATAAATAAAAACGGGGATTACCTGTACCGAAGATCCTGAATAACTGATGAGCCTAGAAGCTGTAAAACATAAGGCAATTGTAAAGCCTGCGTCCAAGACGCTGCATCATGAAACGATATCTTAGTTTTTCTATCATCATTATTAAATGATGGGTGCAAGTTATGAATTTTTTTAATATGTTGTTCGTGCACTTAAAATGCCACTCTTCATCTTAATTGTATATGCTTAATTATATGATACATACAATTAATTAACAAATGATTAACAAATCATTAACAAAAATCATGCAACAATTTGAGTTTCCAAACGTCTATATATTGACAAAAAGACAAAAAGACAAAAAGACAAAAGACAAAAGAAAGAATAAAGACAATATGAAATAATTAAAAATATAATTTTTATTGAATTGATCAGGCAGTCATGAAAAGAACAGGTTAGTTTTTAGGTTTAATTTCTCTACAATCGCCATTCGGCCGATTCTACGATCAGGTTTAGGTAAATCAAGGAAAGACACCTCCCGGTTTCTTTCCTTTCTTTTTTCCCATCTTTAAAACAATATTTATCACAAAGTTCACTAATAAAGTGCTTTAAATTAGAAAACTCTTCTCATTAAAATTTATATTTGTACATTATGCACTTCACCCGTCAGAGATGAGAATAAGGCTGTATTTCTTTTTAATTTTTGTGACCGCATTCGCACATCCCCTGAATGCAATGGAACAGTCTCCAAAAGCTATAAAAGGCACAATTGACCTTCGTGAAATAAGCGATCGCGATCATTTCATTGTAAAACTTAATGGTGAATGGGAATTTTACTGGCACAAAATGCTTCGTCCAAATGATTTTAAAACCGGAGCTATAAAACCTGACTATTTCGGAAAGGTACCATCATACTGGACGGATTATCCGAAGGGATCAATTAAGACTGAAAAATACGGTTATGCTACTTACCGGTTAACAGTATTATTACCCAAAGGTTTTAAAAACTCTTTAGCTATTGATCTGCCTGTTTTTGACTCATCTTATGATATTTATATCAATGGAAAATATCTGGGAGGAAACGGGACAACAGGTAAATCTGCTGCTGAATCAATTCCCGAGTACAGGAGAAATTTTTACAGAATAAACCCGATATCAGATTCTCTCTCAATAATAATAAATGTATCAAATTATTATCATCGCAGGGGCGGATTCTGGCTCCCTGTAAAGCTGGGAACTTTTACTGAGGTTCAGAAACGAATGGCAAACAGCTGGGCAGGCGAATGGTCGGTAATCAGCCTGCTAATGGGATTCTCCGTATTTTTCCTCTTCTTCTTTCTTATCTCACCAAAGGAAAAAATCATGGGATTCTTCAGCATGACTACAATAGGGTTGGCTCTAAGACCTCTTTTTACCTCTCACTATTTAATCCTTAATCTGGTTAACATGAACTGGATCTGGATAATAAGGTTTGAATACCTTTCCTTATTCCTCGTAATAATTGGATGGTCCTGGTTTGTTAAGAATCTTTATCCTTCAGGATTTATCAGAATAATCAGCTGGATTATTACTTTGTTTTTTACAATAACAACCATTCTGACTCTCTTTCTTCCTGTTAAAATATTCAGTTACTCGGCTCCGATATACTATCCTTCCATGTTACTTTTGATCTTTTATGTTCTGTTAATGAGCTTTCTGGGATCATTGAAGAGAAATGGTCTTGATATAATGTATTTTGCAGCGTTTATTCTTCTGCTGTTCGGAGGATTGCACGATATAAGGGTAGCTACCGGGAAGGAAAATAGTTCTATAGGATATATACTTACATATATAATTGTACTTTTTGTTTTTATACAGGCTGTTCTGTTAATGTATAAGTGGGTAAGAGCACATCATGAGAAGGAAAAACTTCAAAATGAACTTGAGTTTATGAACAGGAATCTTGAACTTATTGTAGGTGAAAGAACACAGGAACTTGTGGTCAGGAATAAGGAGATAGAGAATCAAAATAGCAAAATTGCGTTGCAAAACAAACAGTTATCTGATACAATTCAACTAAAAAACAGAATTTTTTCTGTCATTGCTCACGATTTAAGAAGTCCGGTTGTCAATATACTGTATATGCTTAATTTGCTTAAAGAAAAAGAGTACAAAGAAAAATATGACACTTTTGCAAATTCAAGTATACAGTATGCTCAATCGGTAATCAGCCTGCTCGAAAATATGCTTGTCTGGGGACGAGGGCAGGAAGATAAGATTAAATTCTCTCCCGAGAGACGCAACCTGGCTGATATAATCCTTACAAATCTCAGCATATTCAAAGAAACCTCTGACAAAAAAGAGATATCGGTAAATTTCACACAGGTAGGAAGCTCGATCGCATTTTTTGATAAAGATCTGCTCGATATTATAATCAGAAATTTATTGTCGAATGCAGTAAAATATACTCCCAGGGGAGGCAGAATAAGTATTCTTCTGAAAGATAAAACGATGAACGGAGAAGGTATCATGCTGAAGATTTGTGATAATGGAGTCGGAATACCTTTGACAAAACAGAAATATCTCTTCACATCAACCGAAATTGAGAGTACACCCGGGACAGAGAATGAAAAGGGAACCGGACTCGGACTTAAACTCTGCTATGAGCTTGTTCTGATAAATAATGGTAGTATAGCTGTCGAAAGCAAAGTAAATGAAGGAACCTGTTTCATGATTAATCTTCCTGTAGTTAAGGATAATAATTAAGTGCTAAAACACAAAGGATCTTAAGACACTTGACTAAACTCAAATGTTCAAAAACTATTTTAAATCAGCATTGCTCTTTGTAAAGCGATACAAAGTATTTGCCGAAATCAGTGCGTTAGGCCTTAATATCACTGGCAACACCACTTATTATATTGTTTTCCGTAATTAATGAGTTAATTTACAACATATTGCCATAAGAACTGGATGCATTCCTGCCAGGTTATGTATCCTGAACGAAACAACTGTAAAAAGGTTGGAAATAATTGATCCTCTCAGAAAAATCCGGCCGTTCCATTTAGCTTACACTCCTTTTTCTTACTCGCATTAGATATTAAAATAAGCTAATTATACATTGACTTATTTTTTTTTGAATTTGACTTATAAAATCCTGCCGTTCATTGATTTGTTCTAACAAATCTTTGCATTATTCCGTTAAATCAAGAAATTAAAGATTGATTACTTATAAAACAGGGATTATGATTCAAAGATTAGCACGGATGAAGAAAAAGCAGTTAATAATGCTGGCACCAGTCAGTTTATTCTTTGTCACATTTATTATAATGAATTGTAAGAAAAGAGATAGCTCAACAGAATCATATTCTGATTTTATACTTTCAAGCCCGGAAATAGGTGCTGATAGCTTATTGCCTGTCGATTATACATGCGACGGGGTAAGCGCAACCCTTCCTTTAAGGTGGTCGGACGCACCCGAAGGGACTATTTCCTTTGCAGTAATAATGCACCACGAAACTTCACCGACTGACATTCACTGTTATTGGATATTGTACAATATTCCTTCCTATGTGGATAGTTTACCAAGAAATGTATCTGGCATAGGAACCCTTGGAATAAACAGTTTGAATGATATGACCTCTTACTCACCTCCCTGTTCCCAGGGCCAGGGTATTAAAGACTACATCTTCACTATATATGCATTGTCTCAGAAGCCAGTAATAATTGTCTCCCCTGATAAGGTGGACCGTGTAACTATTTTAGATGCAATAAAAGATATAACCATCTCAAGTGCAAAGATGACAGCATATTATTCACGCAATGTAAAATAGCAAGGTGAAACTTATCAACAAATTATGAAGTTTATTTTCTGAAATTTTAATAATAATTAATTCCCATACTTATGAAACGCAAAAATTATTTAACCGTTAATGTCGCTCTCTGCAGTCTGGCACTCGCAACATTTTTAATGATGACCGCTTTTTTATCATGTAAAAAAGATGATCCTCAGGTTACAACAACACAGCCAACGTACACTATCACCCAGACAGTGTCTGATGAGGCACAGCAAAACACTATGGCATTTGATGCGCTAGGATTTATGACAGGATGCCTGGGATCCCAGAGTTTTCTTCCTCCAGGGAAAGTGGCAGATTACAGCGGATTCCAGTACCTTCGTGATAATGACCCTACTGATTTGGGGCATAACACAAGTTTTGTAACCATTATTGCAATGAATATACTGAATATACTTAAAGATACTCAGATTCAGCTATTTGTTGACGCAGCAAACAACCAGATCGCAATGATTAACGAATATGCTTATCAACGTTTCCCTTTATGCAAAGCATTCCGAAGGTTGATTGACAACGACCTTCCCCCAGGCACAACCGGTTTGAATGAAGATTCAGTCAAGGCTTACTCGGCTTCGTTATATAAAATTGACGGTCGGATAAGTTATAACCGGGCCCGGCTTTTCGGACAGGTCATTAATTCATTATCAAATGATCAGAAAAGCGAGCTGGCTGCTCTAAAAGCCGAAAATGGTGTCGGAAACTGGGATGCAAACCTGCCTAATCCTCTTGATGTCTTGCAGTTGCAGCAGGATGTCAGCGTTGCAGTGATGACATACGCAAGTGAAATTTATGCGTGGTATGCGGGTTCCGTTGAAGCAGATGTCTATTTTTGTCCTGAAAGACAGGGTACATATTTCGGATCGTTCTACCTGAAAGACTGGCCAGCAATGGGGAATCCCGATTATAGCATCAATGAGCAGCTTACAGCTTCTGCAGGTCAGAATCTTTATAAAATTCTGACTTCGGATCAGGTAAATCAGCTGACAAATGTTCTTAATCTGCAAAGGGCATTCCTGTCATCAATAGTAAGTACACGTGAACAGGTTTCTATAGAACTGAGAAAATTCATAAGTGGCGGGACAGCGGATTCCACGGCAATTCAAACACTTTCCGAAGCTTACGGAAGTTATGACGGGGAGATTATTTATCTTTATGCAAAATATTTTTCACAGATTTACCAATCTATGTCAAGCGAACAAAAATCTCAATTGCAAGATCTTGCCGGCAATTTAGGATATGTTGCCCCACAGGGAGCATTTTTGTACTCCCAACCGATAACAATGCCTGAGATTGAAAATACTGATTTTATGTTTAAATAATAAATCAATTGATAATTGTATTGAGTAGGACATTCCCGTAAGAACTGTCATGCTCAATACTTGTCTGAATTAAAAAAATGAATAATCAAAAGTCGTACATAAGAAACATTGGCTCATTGCTGGTGCTGTTCATCTTTCTTCTATTATTCCTGCTACCTGTAGTATTTACAAGAGATAACGGCAGAATAGTTTGGACCAGTGTAATAAAAATATGGCAGGACAAGGTACTTCTTATACCTCTTTTTATGATTAACCACTGGCTTTTGGTGCCGAAATTGGTTCTGAAAAGAAAATATGGCTTATATATTGTTCTGGTATTATTAATGATAACGCTGATAACTGTTTGCTATTATTTTTATGACAAGCCTGCAGAAAGAGCATTCATGCCACGGCCACAAGCCAGAAGAGAAACTCCCTCACCCGGGAATGAGATGAAACCTGATGTACAGCAATCAGATCAGCCTCAGCCTATTCCGCCCTATGCTGAGTTATTATTATTTTCACTCTTAATAGCAGCAGTAGATACCGGTTTATCATTCACAAAACAATGGTATGTGACTGAAGAAGACAAAGTCAGGCTTGAAAAAGAGAACGTACAGGCACAATTGGGAATGTTGAGAAATCAGATAAGTCCACATTTTTTCATGAATACTCTGAATAATATCTATTCATTAATAGAATCTGACAAAGAAAGATCAAGACAGGCTGTAATGAAGCTATCAAAGTTGATGCGATATTTACTTTATGAGAATCAAAACGGCAAAGTACTTTTAAGCAAGGAATTTGATTTTATCAGAAATTACGTGGATTTGATGAAACTGCGTTTCGTCGATGAAGTGGAAATAAAACTAAAAATACCTGAATTATATGCTGACTCAGAAATTCCGGTCTTACTCTTTATTTCATACCTTGAAAATGCTTTTAAATATGGTACAAGCTATCAGCATAAAAGTGTGGTTGAAGTCATTTTTGAAATTGGAAATAATCATTTGTATTTTTCCTGCACAAACAACAAAAATGTATTTTCCGAAAAAGATAATGCAAGTGGTATAGGTTTACAAAACAGCCGGCAACGATTGGACTTATTATATAAAAATAATTACAACCTGGATATCCTGGAAGCTGATGAAACTTTTTCGGTAAAACTAAATATTCCTGTTAAATGAAACTGAAATGTGTAATTATTGACGATGAGCCTTTGGCAATAGACATTATTGCCGCTCATATTGCGCAAACACCTTTCCTTGTCCTTACTCAAAAATTCACCCATTCAGTAAAAGCTTTTGAGTACTTGTCAGAAAACAGGATAGATTTGCTTTTCGTTGACATCCAAATGCCAGATTTATCAGGTCTTGAGCTTGTCCGCAATTTGGAATATAAGCCTGTAATTATTTTCATAACAGCTTACGACAAATATGCTTTGGAAGGGTTCAAGGCTGATGCTGTCGACTACCTACTTAAGCCTGTGGATTATCCGGAATTCCTTAAGGCAGCTGAAAAGGCAAAAAAATGGATTTATGCAAAAAATGAGGTTGTAAGCATAAAATCTGATAAAGAGTTCTTATTTATAAAATCGGAGCATAAGGTTATAAGAATCGACCTTAATTCAATTAAATATATTGAAGGGATGAGCGAATATGTGCGTATTCACAGGGAACACTCCAGATCGGTAATGTCGCTGCTCAGCTTAAAATCTCTTGAGGAGCAATTGCCGGAAGATCAGTTCATGCGGGTGCATAAATCGTATATTGTCAATTTGAAAAAGATATCCGAAATAGAGAGTAACATAATTGTTTGTGGCGATGGTGTTACAATTCCCGTCAGCAAACTCTATAAAGATAAATTCCAGGAATATATAAATAAGAATTTCACGGTATAGACTTGATTCTAAACTATACCAGGCTTTTATCTAAGACAATCTTATTTTGTTCTTTTATACATCCTGCCGATAAAACGGGTCTTGAAGAGTTGCATAAATAATATTATAATTATATGACAGAAGATAATCAGACAATAACCCTGAATCCGAGGCTTTCAAGTGTTTTCTGAGATTTTATGGTGCCACCTTTTAAACTTATCCTATAGGAAGGGAACTCTCTTCTCAAGGGGTAGTCGCCTCTTTGTTTTTCAAAATCAGATGGTGAAAAACGAAGTTTCAGATCATCACCGGCAATATTGTAAGTATGAAAAACAGCTTCTCTGATTATCTCTTCATCTGATTTGCTAATAGCATCAATTGTTATCTCCGGAACCGGAGGCTCCGGTATATCCACGGGGTACCAATTCTTCAAAGAAAGATCAAAATTTCTGCATATAGAATTGACTATCATTGCTGTTCCGTTAGCCTTGCCATCAGCCGAGTACCCTGCAATATGAGGTGTAGCTATAAAAGATTTTGCCATAAGTCCGAGATCAATATCCGGTTCATTTTCCCACACATCAATAACGGCGCCACCAAGTTTCCCCGATCTTAGTGTTTCCTTAAGCGCTGATGTATCTATCACTTCCCCACGCGAGGTATTCAAAAGCCATGCTCCTTTTTTCATCCATTTTAAGCTCTTTTCATTTAAGATATGATACGTGCAATCTTCGCCAACCACATTAAGAGGTACGTGAACCGTCACAATATCAGATTCAAATAAGACTGTTTTAAGTCTGTGAAATTCCTTTTCACTTTCTTTTCTGGCCCGCGGAGGATCGTTCAAAAGGATATTCATCCCAAGTGTTCCTGCAAGATTTTCAACCTTTGAACCAACGTTCCCCACTCCTATAATACCAATAGTCTTGCCTTTCAGATCAAACCTGAAATCGGAAGACATCTTGAGCAAAGCAGCAGCAATATATTGTTGAACCGACAATGAATTGCAACCTGGAGAATTTGTCCATTTGATATTATGTTTTTCGCAGTATTGTGCATCAATATGATCGAAGCCGATTGTTGCTGTACCAATGAACCTGACATTTGTTCCTTTCAGAAGGCTCTCTGTGCACTTGGTTCTTGTCCGTATCAGTAAGGCATCCACTTCCTTAAGTACATCCCTGATAATCTGCTTCTCAGGTAAATAGAGCACTTCTGCATAAGGTTCTATAGCTCCCTTCAGAAAAGGTATCTTATCGTCAGCAACTATCTTTATCATAATATTAATATAACAGGTGAAAGTTAATAATTTTACCGATATCCTTTAAAGTCGTTATATATGAAACAATGGAAAACAAAAAATGATTATTCAATTACCTGTATTCTTTCAGGAAGAAGTAATGTATTCCTTTTATCGGGTAAAGAGAAAAACATTCTTGTGGATACAGGGACGAAAAGAGGGTGGAAGAAATTAAACAGTAGATTAAAAAAACTGAACTTGCAAAGAATTGATTTTCTGATTCTTACTCATACTCACTTCGATCATGCTGAAAACTCGGCAAAGCTGAAAAGAAAGTATGATCTAAAGGTGATTGTCAATAAAACCGAAGCATCTTTTCTTGAAAAAGGAGAAAATATAATACCTGAGGGCACAAATTTCATCACACGCTTCATTTCAAGCATTTTAGCTCCAATCTTTCTGGTTAAACTAAACTATGAGCCTTGTAATCCGGATATTCTTGTTGACCAAATCCTAAGCCTGAAAGATTTTGGATTCAACGGTTATATTGTTCATACACCCGGACATACAGCAGGATCACAGAGTGTTATTGTAGATGAAGAAATAGCCATGGCTGGTGATACAATATTCGGTATATTTCCCGGATCAGTATTTCCTCCTTACGCAGACAATGTTGCTGATATGATTAATAGTTGGGGAAAATTACTCGAAACGGGTTGCCTTGTCTTTCTTCCATCTCATGGATCCTCAATTGGCAGAAATTTGCTCCAAAAGAAGTTCAGAAAAAGAGCTGAAGTTCTTTGTAGAGACGCTGCACAGGCAACCCAACAACATTAAAATATGAACCTTCAATATGGCTGCACGCGATAATGCCGATCCATTCCTGAATTCCATACGCACCGGCCTTATCATACGGTTTGTATTTATCAACATAATAGATTATTTCATTTTCTGAGAGTGCTTCAAAAGAGACTTTTGTTGAGACAGAAAATGTTACTTCCCTGGAAGCAGAAAATATGCACACTCCTGTAATTACTTCATGGGTATTGCCGGAAATCTCTTTGAGTATCCTGATTGCATCTTTTAAATTTAAAGGTTTCCCAAGTACCTTATTGTTACACCATACTATGGTGTCTGCTGTAATAACAATCTCATTATCTGATATTTCATTTTTAAAAGAGACCGCTTTCTCATGTGCAACGTGACGTGCAATTTCTTCGCCACTAAGTCCTTCAGGATAAACTTCAGTATAATCCTTTATTACCACATCAAATTTAAGACCCAGTTCCCTTAGCAGTTGCTGTCTCCTTGGCGAACGTGAAGCAAGGATTATTCTGTAATTATCCAGGTTATCAATTATCATTGTCAGAAAAGGTTTCAGGTTAGTATCACTTTAACTACAACGGAGTAAAGTATCCCGGTCAGCATTACAATTTTCATGATGCTGCTTGCACTGTGAAGCTGTTTTCTGTCAATGCTGATAACCAGCTTATAGATGACGTATAACAGAGGCAAAACAATTGCAACAGAGAGATAAATAAGTGTTATGGTATCGTAAATGAAAAAATGCCATGTGAGATAGAGTGCAGCAATAGTAATAATTATAAGGCTGATTGAGACTATCTTGGAAGAAAGTATTCCTATCACCACAGGGACAGTATTTCTCCCATAAGCAACATCACCTTCAAAGTCTTCGATGTCCTTTATTATCTCGCGTGTAAGGGTAGTCAGAAAAGCGAATATAGCAAATCCCCCAACCCAGTAAAAAATTATGTTTATATCAGGTAGAGATATTGCATTTATAGTATAGTACCTGTATAATGCCGGCCATTCATAAAAAGCAACGAGCAGAGGTACCATTGCTGTCAGAACTGCAATAATTATATTACCTATCAGAAATTGTCTTTTATAAGTTGCCGAATAAAAATAGAGTAACCCCGAGACGACAAGGAAGAGAACTCCCAGCCAGAAATATCCGGCTTTCCACGAAACGTAGAAGCCTGCAGAAACACCGGTCAAATTAAAAATATTGTGCAACATCATGGCCCGGTGCCTGGGAATTTTTGTACCAACAATAACCTTCCCTTTGTTTATCAGATCAGTCTTTATATCGAAATAATCATTTATTACGTATCCACCCGATGCAATAAAAACTGTGGCGGCAACAAGTAATATAAAGTCATACCACGGGAACTGAAGTTCCATCGGAATCTCTTCTCCGGTACCCTTATGGATAAGAATGACACCTAATTTGCTGATGACAGGTCCAATTACTGCATATCTCATAAGGACCATAGTAAGGATAACGATGAGAAGATTTTGCCATCTGATCAGATTAAAAAATGCTTTCATAATTTACCATGTAAATGCGTCTGAATCCATCCATTTGTTATGAAGTCTCAATACCTGTTCAATGACATCCCTCACACATCCTTCTCCACCTTTTTTATCTGAAATATATGAAGATATCTGTTTAATCTCACTGTCAGCATCAGACGGGCAGACGGCAACCCCGGCCTCTTTCATCACCTCAAAATCAGGTATATCATCACCCATGAACAAAACATCAGATTTATTCAGGTCATATTTATTGAGAAAAGTATTAAAATGGTCAAGTTTGCTTTTGCTATTGAGATAGATATCATTTATACCCAATAATTTAAGCCTCTTTTGATACTCTTTTGAACTGCTTCCTGAAATAACACAAATAGGATAGCCCTTTTTAACTGCAAACTGCAGAGCGTACCCATCACGAAGATTAACAGTTCTGTTCGGGATGCCAAAAGTATTCAGTCCGATTGTTTGTAGCGACAAAACTCCATCTATATCAAAAATAAATGCCTTGACTTTCACAAGATCTTCTTTAAAATTAGCCATGCATCATGATTTTTTATAGTATTTGATTATTGACATTGTCATATCATTATAAATTTTCTGCAATTCCGGCGAGAAAGATAATAATTTCAAATGTTTTTCAATGGTATTCTGATCATTTCGTACAGCTGGTCCCGTCTGGGAGTTTTCGGGCCCGATATCAATGGCTTTTGAGATAGTCTCCCTTATTAATGGCCCCAGAATTTCAAAGGGAAAGTCTGCTTCTAATGCTATCTCCTTCCCTGCTGTAAGCATATAATTTGTAAAGTTGCAAACAAAAGCTGCAGCTATATGAAGCAGCTTTCTGTGTTCAGAATCAACAAAATACGCTTTTCCTCCAATAGATTCGGTCAACTCTTTTAAGACTGCTGATGATTGTTCATCTGAAGATTCAAGTAAAAAAGGAAGATCCCTGAAAACGACTATCCTGTTCTTTGAGAAAGTCTGCAAAGGATAAAAAACACCTTTTCTTTTAATATTTTCAGGAAAAATATCGATGCCAAAACTACCCGCGGTATGAGCAACCAATGTGTCAGTATGGAATTTAAGTGTATCCAGAACACTTATCAATTCATGGTCGGGGACAGCAATAATTATCACATCGGTTGAATCGGGAAAGATAAGTTCACTAGACCATTTAGATTTACAGGAACTGGCAAGTGACCTACCGTTTATTTCAGACCTGGATACAATTAATTCAATATTGAAACCTTTAATGTACATTTCTCTGCATAAAGCACCTGCCACTCTTCCTGCTCCTGCAAAAGATAAATTGCAATTAATCATATTGAATTTTTCTGAAATATACAAAATTGCCTGCAATATGTATTATTACTGCTGTACCTAAAAAGAAACATAAACCATATCGCATGAGAATCGATGAATCGGTATCTATGATATCCTATAACTAATAAATAAACAGATAAAAGTAATGGAAGAGAGTCTGTCAGGAGAATCTTATTTCGATAAGCATCAGAAATAAAACCAGAATGATTATTTTCCGTAAAGATTAGTAGTGAGGCTGGTAACCTCTACCTGGTAGACCTTATAAGGGTTCTGGTACGTTGAATTGCTTGACTGGTACACATAGCTGCAATCCCAGTAAACATGTCCCGAAAGCTCAAGCTCATCACCTGTCTTATTGTTAGCAAGGTTAGGGAACATCTCAACCGGATTACAGAAATAGTAAGTTGAATAAGGATCAGATGACCTCGTAAAAGTGATTGTTGTCCCGGTTGAATTAAAATATACTGCAACCTGTTCATCTACAATTTCAAATATAATATCTTTTCCGCAACCGCATTTTGGTTGTTTCTTGCAATCTGAATAGGAAAAAACCGGCACGACAATTATCAGAACTAATAAAATCTTCCTTATTATTTTACCTCTCATTTATTGTTTTTATAAAAATTTATATACTAATAACCTGCAAAGTAAACTTTTATTTCATTGATGACAAAAAAAATAAGCCGTCAAGACGTGATTATGACGGCTTCTATCTGATTTATAAGCAGATTATGCCTGTGCAGTGGGACCACCAAAACTTAAAGGTAATGCGGGTCCCGACCCTTTCACTTCTTTGATAGTTCCATGAACAGACTCGTACTTAGCAATATTATCCTGAAGGGCTGCTACAAGTCTTTTTGCATGTTCAGGAGTAAGTATAATCCTCGATTTAACCTGAGCCTTTGGTATCCCGGGCATTATCCTGACAAAGTCGATAACGAATTCAGAAGCTGAATGAGTTATAACTGCAAGGTTTGAATATGTGCCCTGAGCAACTTCCTCATTCAGTTCAATACTGATCTGTGCAGGGTTCTTAGGATCTGTCATAGCCTTTATATTATTAATTCTATTTTACCTGTTCGGCTTCGCTTTCCTGTTCGACGCCTACAAGGTTTTCGTATTCTTCCAGGGAACCGACTATTATGCCATTATATTGCCTTTGTCCTGTTCCTGCCGGAATAAGATGGCCAACAATAACGTTTTCCTTCAACCCCTCAAGTCTGTCTACCTTGCCTAATATTGCAGCTTCATTAAGTACTTTTGTAGTTTCCTGGAAAGAAGCAGCTGAGAAGAAACTCTTTGTCTGAAGCGAAGCTCTTGTAATACCCTGCAAAACCTGGCTTGAGGTAGCAGGTATAGCATCTCTGGCATCTACAATCTTCAGGTCGCGACGTTTAAGAACAGAGTTGTCATCCCTTAGTTTACGGGCCGATATTATCATGCCAGGACGAAGTGTTTGAGAATCGCCGCTGTCGATGATCACTTTTTTAGCAAAGATCCAGTCATTTTCGTCCATGAACTCAAGTTTATCAACCACCTGTCGTTCAAGGAATTTTGTATCTCCTGGATCAACGATCTCGACTTTCCTCATCATCTGCCGGACAATAATCTCAAAATGTTTATCATTTATCTTAACTCCCTGCAAACGATATACTTCCTGAATTTCATTAACAATATATTCCTGGACCTTAGTCGGGCCCTTAATTGCAAGAATATCAGAAGGTGTGATGGCTCCGTCTGAAAGCGGAATACCTGCTTTTACATAGTCATTTTCCTGAACCAGTATCTGTTTTGAAAGTGGAACAAGGTATTTTTTTGTCTCATCGGTTTTTGATTTGATAGTAATTTCCCTGTTACCTCTTTTTATCTTTCCGAATGTTACCTCACCATCGATTTCAGAAACAATAGCCGGATTGGACGGGTTACGAGCTTCGAATAATTCTGTAACACGAGGAAGCCCACCGGTTATGTCACCTGATTTTCCTACTGCACGCGGTATTTTGGCAAGTACTTCACCTGCTTCCACCATTTTGTTTGTATCAACAACAAGGTGAGAACCAACGGGAAGGTTATAAATTTTGAGCTCATCGCCTTTAGGTGATAAGATCTTAATGGCAGGGTTTTTAGTCTTGTCCCTGCTTTCAATAATAACCTTCTCTTTAAAGCCGGTTTGTTCATCAGACTCCTCACGGAAAGTCACACCTTCAATAAGATAATCATATCCTATCTTTCCTGCCAGTTCTGAAATGATTACAGCATTAAACGGATCCCATTCGCAGATAAGTTTACCCTTTTCAATATTCTGCCCTGACTTAATATAAAGCTTTGAGCCATAAGGAATTGTATGAGTCGTAAGTGCTATGCCTGTCTTCTTGTCAATTATTCTTAATTCGGCGAGACGACCGATAACTATATCAATATCTCCTTTTTCTGGATCTTTTTTAGGTACAGTTCTGATTTCTTCTATCTCAGCAATACCGGCGTAACGCGCAATAAGCCTCGATTCTGTAGTAATGTTCGATGCTGTACCTCCAACGTGGAAAGTACGAAGAGTAAGCTGAGTTCCAGGTTCACCTATACTCTGAGCTGCAATAACACCCACTGCTTCACCTTGCTGCACCATAAGTCCGTTAGCCAGGTTACGACCATAACATTTAGCACATACACCTTTTTTGGATTCACATGTAAGAACCGAGCGGATCTCAACCTGTTCAATAGGAGAATCTTCAATTTTCCTTGCAAGTTCTTCAGTAAGTTCCTGCCCTGATTCTACAATCAGTTCACCTGTAAGAGGATGATAGACATTATGAACCGTAGTACGACCGAGAATTCTTTCGTATAATGATTCTACAACTTCCTCATTCTTTTTAATCGCTGTGGCAATCAATCCTCTCAGTGTACCGCAGTCTTCTTCATTAATGATGACATCCTGCGAAACATCTACAAGACGACGGGTAAGATAACCGGCATCGGCTGTTTTAAGAGCTGTATCGGCTAGACCTTTACGTGCACCGTGGGTTGAAATAAAATATTCAAGAACTGAAAGTCCCTCTTTAAAATTTGAAAGAATAGGATTTTCAATGATCTCAGAACCTGTAGATCCTGATTTCTGAGGTTTAGCCATCAGACCCCTCATACCTGAGAGCTGCCGTATCTGTTCCTTAGAACCCCTGGCACCTGAATCGAGCATCATATATACAGAATTGAAACCCTGCTTATCGGTCGATAACTGCTTCATCAGCGATTGCGTGAGCCTCGCATTAACATGCGTCCAGATATCAATTATCTGATTATATCGTTCGTTGTTGGTAATGAATCCCATACTATAGTTAGTCAGTACCTCCTCAACCTGCTCATATCCCTCAGTAACAAATTTCGTTTTTTCTTCAGGTATGATAACATCGTCGAGGTTAAACGACAAACCACCTTTAAATGCAGAATAGAATCCGAGGTTTTTAATTGCATCAAGGAAATCAGCTGTTTTTGCTGTTCCGGCAAGTTTGAGGACACGGCCGATAATATCCCTTAGAGATTTTTTTGTCAATATCTCATTGATATAACCAACTTCAGAAGGCACAAACTGGTTAAAGATAACTCTGCCAACCGTAGTCTCTACAAGATGGTTAATAAACTCACCATCTTTCCTGTCGTTAACTTTGACTTTAATAACAGCATGAAGATCGATCTGTCCTTCATTATATGCAATATTAACCTCCTGTGGAGAGTAGAAAATAAGACCTTCTCCCCTTACCTTTTCGCTTTCAGTGCTTTTCCTTCCTTTAGTTATATAATAAAGACCAAGAACCATGTCTTGCGACGGAACAGTTATTGGTGCACCATTTGCCGGATTAAGAATATTGTGCGAAGCCAGCATAAGCATCTGGGCCTCAAGCACTGCACCGTTGCCAAGAGGGAGATGAACAGCCATCTGGTCACCATCGAAGTCGGCATTAAAAGCGGTACAAACCAACGGATGGAGCTGAATAGCTTTTCCCTCAATAAGTTTTGGTTGGAAAGCCTGAATACCTAACCTGTGCAGTGTCGGAGCACGGTTCAGCAGAACAGGGTGTCCTTTCAATACATTTTCAAGAATATCCCAGACAACAGGATCTTTTCTGTCAACAATTTTCTTAGCCGATTTAACTGTTTTTACAATACCACGTTCAATAAGTTTACGAATAATGAAGGGCTTATAAAGTTCAGCAGCCATATCCTTTGGCAGACCGCATTCGTGCAATCCAAGTTCCGGACCAACAACAATTACTGAACGGGCTGAATAGTCAACTCTTTTACCAAGCAGGTTCTGACGAAACCTCCCCTGTTTTCCTTTCAGACTATCACTTAGCGATTTAAGAGGACGGTTAGCATCAGTCTTTACGGCATTTGCTTTTCTGGAGTTATCAAAAAGTGAATCGACAGCTTCCTGAAGCATTCGTTTTTCATTACGCAATATTACTTCGGGAGCTTTGATCTCAATAAGTCTTTTCAGTCGGTTGTTCCTGATGATCACCCTTCTGTAAAGGTCGTTAAGATCGCTAGTCGCAAAACGTCCGCCATCGAGAGGAACAAGAGGTCTCAATTCAGGCGGAATAACAGGAACCACTTTGATGATCATCCATTCAGGTTTGTTGACCTGTTTGGAATCTCTGAAAGCTTCCACAACCTGAAGGCGTTTAAGCGCTTCATTTTTACGTTGTTGCGAAGTTTCAGTATTTGCCCTATGACGAAGAGAATATGACATATCGTCAAGATCGATACGGCTGAGAAGTTTATATAGAGCTTCAGCGCCCATATCTGCAACAAATTTATCAGGGTGATTTTCTTCAAGATACTGGTTTTCTTTTGGAAGCGATTCCGTTATCTCGAGATATTCCTCTTCTGTAAGAAAATCGAGATATTTTACACCATCCACAGCTTTTACACCCGGATTGATAACAACATATCTCTCGTAATAGATTATAGAATCGAGCTTTTTGGTCGGAAGACCAAGAAGATACCCTATTTTATTAGGTAACGAACGGAAATACCAGATATGGGCAACAGGAACAACAAGCGAAATATGTCCCATTCTTTCACGACGAACCTTTTTTTCTGTAACCTCAACACCACAACGGTCGCAAACGATTCCTTTATAACGGATTCTTTTGTACTTTCCGCAATGGCACTCATAATCTTTTACCGGACCAAAAATCCTTTCGCAGAATAACCCATCGCGTTCAGGTTTATATGTACGGTAATTTATTGTTTCGGGCTTCAGTACTTCACCACTTGAGCGATCAAGAATTTCCTCAGGCGAAGCAAGACCTATGGAGATTTTTGAGTAACTGGTCTTTGTTTTGTTATCTCTTCTGAATGACATATTCTGAATATTTTTTTATTCTAAAACTAAAAATTCATACCCTCGCGAAATACTTAATCAAGTATTACGCTTAGTCCGAGACCTCTCAGTTCGTGCAAGAGAACATTCAGCGATTCGGGAATACCTGGTAAAGGCATAGGTTCGCCTTTCACAATTGCTTCATATGCTTTGGCACGGCCAACGACATCGTCCGATTTAATTGTAAGTATTTCCTGAAGAATGTGAGCAGCTCCAAACGCTTCGAGTGCCCAAACCTCCATTTCACCAAAACGCTGACCTCCAAACTGAGCTTTACCACCTAATGGTTGCTGTGTAATAAGCGAGTAAGGTCCAATTGATCGGGCATGCATTTTATCGTCGACCATATGCCCAAGCTTAAGCATGTATATAACTCCTACCGTTGCAGGCTGGTCGAATCTTTCACCAGTGCCACCATCATAAAGATATGTTTTTCCATACTTTGGAAGTTTAGCTTCTTCAGTATACTCAGTTATCTGATTAATAGTTGCACCATCGAAAATCGGTGTCGAAAATTGAAGTCCAAGTTTTTGACCGGCCCATCCGAGAACAGTTTCATAAATCTGTCCAAGATTCATCCTCGAGGGAACACCCAGGGGATTTAAAACAATATCAACCGGAGTGCCATCTTCAAGGAAAGGCATATCTTCCGCACGTACTATCCTGGCAACGATACCTTTGTTACCATGACGTCCGGCCATTTTGTCTCCAACTTTAACTTTGCGTTTCTTGGCTATGTAAACTTTTGCAAGTCGAACTATACCGGCAGGCAGCTCATCGCCAATTGTAATATTATATTTTTTACGCTTGTAAACACCGTCTATTTCCTTATACTTTATTATATAGTTATGCAGAAGTTGTTTGATACTATCGTTTTTCTTCTTATCGGTTGTCCATTTATTTGGATTAACATTAAGAAAATCAACCTCCTGTAGCTGTTTAAGCGTAAACTTACTTCCTTTCGGGATAACATCAACATTGAGATAATCTTTAACACCCTGTGATGTTTTACCATTAACAAGAATGAAAAGCTTATCAACAAGTCTTGCTTTAAGATCATCAACATTTCTGTCGAATTCTGTTTCGATCTTGTCGAGCAGAGGTTTTTCCACTGCTTTTGCTTTCCTGTCTTTGATAGCTCTTGTGAATAGTTTTTTATCAATTACCACGCCTTCGAGCGAAGGACCTGCTTTAAGAGATGCATCTTTAACATCGCCGGCTTTATCTCCGAAGATAGCCCGCAGCAGTTTTTCTTCAGGTGAAGGATCAGATTCTCCTTTGGGCGTTATCTTGCCAATAAGTATATCACCGGGTCTGATATGAGCTCCAATCCTGATAAGTCCATTCTCATCGAGGTTTTTGGTAGCTTCTTCACTTACGTTCGGAATGTCGGATGTAAGCTCTTCAAGACCACGTTTTGTATCGCGTACTTCCAGCTGGTACTCATCAATGTGAACTGAAGTGAAATAATCTTCCTGAACAACTTTTTCAGAGATCACGATGGCATCTTCGAAGTTATATCCTTTCCATGGCATGAAAGCAACTTTGAGGTTTCTTCCGAGAGCCAGTTCACCATGTTTGGTTCCATATCCTTCTGTAAGTACCTGTCCTTTAGTTACTTTTTCACCCTTTCTAACAACTGGAATAAGATTGATACAGGTATTCTGGTTGGTCTTCTTATATTTTGGCAGTATGTAACGTTTGATATCATCATCAAAGCTTACAAACTTTTCTTCATCAGTACGGGTGTACCTTACCACAATTTCATTTGAATCAACGAATTCCACCACACCGTCTCCTTCGGCAACGTAAAGTATCCGGCTATCTTTGATCACCTGTGCTTCAAGACCCGTACCAATGATGGGCGCCTCAGGGTTTATGAGCGGGACAGCCTGCCGCATCATGTTCGATCCCATCAGGGCTCTGTTGGCATCGTCGTGTTCGAGGAATGGTATTAATGATGCAGCAATTGAAGCAATCTGGTTTGGAGCCACATCCATGAGGTCCACTTTTGAAACTTCTTCAATCGGATAATCAGCTTCGTATCTGCATTTTGCCCTTAGATTTTCGAAATGTCCGTCCTTAAGGAGGGGAGCATTTGCCTGGGCAATCATTTTTTCTTCTTCCTCTTCAGCGCTTAGCCAGACAATTCCATCATCGCTAAAATCAACCTGGGAATCTTTGACTTTACGATAGGCAGTTTCGATGAATCCCAGATTATTTATTTTTGCGTAAACGCAGAGAGATGAAATAAGTCCGATGTTAGGACCTTCAGGGGTTTCAATTGGGCAAAGGCGTCCGTAATGTGTATAATGAACGTCCCTTACTTCAAACCCTGCTCTTTCACGAGAAAGACCGCCGGGACCTAATGCTGATAAACGACGTTTGTGTGTCATTTCTGCAAGAGGGTTGGTCTGATCCATAAATTGTGACAACTGGTTTGTTCCGAAGAAAGAATTAATTACCGATGAAAGGGTTTTTGAATTGATAAGGTCAACCGGTGTAAATACCTCATTATCCCTGACATTCATTCTCTCGCGAATTGTTCTGGCCATACGTGCAAGGCCTACTCCAAACTGTGCATATAATTGTTCTCCCACAGTTCGAACACGCCTGTTACTGAGATGGTCGATATCGTCTATATCGGTCTTGGAGTTAATAAGCTCAATCAGATATCCAATGATTTTAATAATATCTTCCCTGGTAAGGATCTTAACATTAATTTCTGTGTTAAGTCCCAGTTTCTTATTTATCCTGTATCGTCCCACTTCACCCAGGTCATATCTTTTATCGGAGAAAAACAGTTTGTCGATAACATCGCGTGCAGTCGCTTCGTCGGGTGGTTCAGCATTCCGCAGCTGACGATAAATATAGATAACTGCCTCCTTTTCAGAGTTACAGGGATCTTTCTGAAGTGTGTTATAAATTATTGCAAAATCAGAGAGGGTCGAATCATCTTTATGTAAGAGAATTGCTTTTGCGCCTGAATCAACAATCATATCGACATGCTCCGATTCGATAATTGTTTCCCTGTCGAGTATTACTTCATTTCTTTCGATTGAAACCACTTCACCGGTATCTTCGTCAACAAAATCTTCCACCCATGTTTTCAGTACTCTGGCAGCCAGTTTACGTCCTACAAGTTTTTTGATATTTGTTTTAGATACTTTGTGTTCTTCAGCAAGGTTAAATATCTCAAGTATTTCCTTATCGCTCTCGAACCCAATAGCACGGAGAAGAGTTGTTACCGGCAGTTTTTTCTTTCTGTCGATATAGGCATACATCACGTTATTTATGTCGGTAGCAAATTCTATCCAGGAGCCTTTGAAAGGGATGATCCTTGCGGAATAGAGTTTAGTGCCGTTTGCGTGTATGCTTTGACCAAAGAAGACCCCGGGAGATCTGTGCAGTTGAGAAACAACCACTCTTTCAGCCCCGTTAATAACGAATGTAGCGCGATCCGTCATATATGGTACAGTTCCCAGGTATACATCCTGAATAACCGTATCAAAATCCTCATGTTCAGGATCGGTGCAGTAAAGTTTTAGTTTAGCTTTGAGCGGAACGCTGAAAGTAAGTCCGCGTTCTATACACTCTTCAATCGTATAACGTGGGGGGTCAATATAATAATCCAGAAATTCTAGAACGAAATTGTTCCTTGTATCAGTTATCGGGAAGTTTTCTGTAAAGACCTTAAAAAGTCCCTCTTTTTTCCTGTTTTCGGGAGTAGTTCCGAGCTGGAAAAACTCACCGAATGATTTTAACTGAATCTCCAGAAAATCAGGATATTCAAGCGGATTTTTTCTGGATGCGAAACTTATTCTTTCGGTATTTTTTGAGGACATTTATTAAAAGATTAAGTGAACTTATAATTAAAAGAACAAAAAGGCTTAGTCCCGAAAAATCGGGACTAAACCTATAACCCAGCAATTAGGTATAACTTATTTAAGTTCAACTTCAGCTCCTGCTTCTACTAATTGACCTTTAATAGCTTCAGCTTCATCTTTGGAAACACCTTCTTTAACTGGAGCCGGTGCAGAATCAACAACTGCTTTGGCTTCTTTCAGTCCGAGTCCGGTAATATCCTTAACAAGTTTAACAATCTGTAATTTCTGACCACCGGCTGCTTTGAGGATAACGTCGAATGTCGATTTCTCTTCAACAGCAGCAACATCGCTACCGGCGGCTGGGCCGGCAACAGCTACGGCTGCAGCAGCAGGTTCAATACCATACTCATCTTTAAGTATTTTAGCCAGTTCGTTTACTTCTTTTACAGACAAGTTAACCAGTTCTTCTGCAAATTTCTTAAGATCTGCCATATTTATCGATTTTTAAATTAATTATACATTATTTTTCTTCTCTTTTTGAAAGTGTTTCAAGAACACCATGAATTTTATTTCCACCTGATTGCAGGGCTGAAATAACGTTTTTGGCTGGCGACTGCAAAAGCATAATAATATCACCTATCAGTTCCTGTTTGGTTTTGATTGAAATAAGTGCATCAAGCATATTATCTCCCAGATAAACTGATTCCTGAACGTATGCGCCTTTAAGCACAGGTTTATCATGTTGTTTACGGAATTCCTTAATAAGTTTTGCAGGAACATTACCCGATTGTGCAAACATGATGGACGTAGTACCTTTCAGAACAGTATATAGTTCTTCGAAGTTTCCATTAGACTGCTCAAGTGCTCTTTTAAGCAGAGTATTCTTAACAACAATAAGTTTAATGTTGTTTTCAAAACACTTCCGTCTCAAGGCACTTGTATCAGCAGCATTAAGCTGAGCCGTATCAGTCAGATAAAAGTGGCTGTACTCTTTTAATC
The DNA here is from genome assembly GCA_963838215.1 of uncultured Bacteroidales bacterium. GTDB lineage: Bacteria > Bacteroidota > Bacteroidia > Bacteroidales > VadinHA17 > LD21. Next base: position 286,434 of record CAWIQG010000004.1, read on the forward strand.
TCTCAGCAAGGCTTACTATGATAGCATTTTTTTCTTCGCGTCTCATTATTTCTTTCAAGTTTAAACTTTACTAATTAATCATCAAGACCTTTTGGATCGATTTTAACACCCGGGCTCATTGTGCTTGATATGAATACGCTACGAATGTAGGTTCCCTTGGCAGCAGCCGGTTTAAGTTTGTTTACCATTGAGATAAATTCTTTTGCATTTTCGACGATCTTATGAGGCTCGAATGAGACTTTTCCAATTGAGGCATGAATGATTCCGCTTTTATCAACTTTGAAATCAATTTTACCCTGCTTCACTTCTTTAACAGCCTTACCAATTTCCATAGTAACAGTTCCACTTTTTGGGTTTGGCATTAGTCCGCGTGGACCAAGTATGCGACCTAACTGACCGACTTTCCCCATTACAGATGGCATGGTTATTATAACATCCATATCTGTCCAACCGCCTTTTATCTTTTCGACATAATCGTCGAGACCAACATAATCGGCTCCGGCTTCTTTCGCTTCGGCCTCCTTATCGGGGGTACAGAGCACTAAAACACGTGTCTCTTTTCCGGTTCCATGAGGGAGGGAAACGACACCGCGAACCATTTGATTGGATTTCCTTGGATCTATACCTAACCTTACATCCAGATCGATCGAAGCATCGAATTTGGTTTTGGTCATTTCCTTAACCAGAGAAGCAGCTTCTTTCAATGTATAAAGTTTGTCCTTATCGAGTTTTTCAAGAGCAAACTTCTGATTTTTGGTAAGTTTAGTCATTTTTTCTCCTATTAATTATTTTATTGGGAATTCTCCTTTAATGGTGATTCCCATACTTCTGGCGGTACCAGCTACCATTCGCATAGCGGATTCGACTGTAAAACAGTTTAAGTCCTCCATTTTATCCTGAGCAATTGTTTTAACCTGGTCCCAGGAAACTGAAGCCACTTTTTCTCTGTTAGGTTCCTGAGAACCCTTCTTCGTTTTGGCAACTTCAAGAAGCTGAACGGCAACCGGAGGAGTTTTGGTAACAAAATCGAATGATTTATCGCCATATACTGTTATTACAACCGGTATTACTTTTCCAGCTTTATCCTGGGTCCTTGCATTAAATTGCTTACAGAAATCCATAATATTCACACCTTTAGAACCTAAAGCAGGTCCTACAGGTGGAGATGGATTAGCGCCTCCGCCACGAATCTGTAACTTGATAATTCCAGCAACTTCTTTTGCCATAATTTAAAATTTGCGTGTTTATTGCGAGAGTTTGATAGTTATTCAGGAAGCATTATGAATATTACAACTATCAATATCTTCATGTTAATTATTCTTTTTCTACCTGCATAAAACTAAGTTCAAGCGGGGTTTTTCTGCCAAATATTTTAACCATCACTTTAAGCTTTTTCTTTTCATCATTTACCTCTTCAATTATACCAGTGAAACTATTGAAAGGGCCATCAATCACTTTTACCGATTCGCCAACAAAGAAAGGAACATTCAGTTCCTCATCACTGGCATTCAGTTCATCAACTTTTCCAAGAATACGGTTTACTTCGGATTTTCTTAGCGGCACCGGCTCTCCATCCTTTGAACCAAGAAAGCCGATTACATTAGGGATATTTCTCAACATATGTGGTATTTCACCTGACAAGCAGAGCTTCAACAAGACATATCCCGGGAAAAATGTTCTTTCTTTACTGATTTTTTGCCTTTCCTTATCTGATAAACCTTTTCGGTTGGAATAAGAACCTGTGAGACATAATCCTTCAAGTTTCAGACGTGCAACTTCGTTATCAATATATTCTTTTACCTTTTTTTCCTTACCACCGATAGCCCGAAGCACATACCATTCTTTATATTCTCACCCATTGCAATCTTCTCCTGTTTAGTATAACAAACTGTAAATGAATTGCATTGCCTTGCTGAAAAATAAAATCCATACCGGAACAATAACAGCAAATATCAGCGTAGCTACCATAACTAAAACAGCGCTGTTCTGAAGTTCGCTCCAGGTTGGCCAGGACACTTTGTGCACAAGTTCTATAAATGATTCCTGAAAATATCCTTTTATATTCATATATTCATTGTACTAATAAATTTGCACGGGAGGAGCGACTCGAACTCCCGACACCTGGTTTTGGAGACCAGTGCTCTACCAACTGAGCTACACCCGTATCTTGTTATGTACAGAATAACAAGTCGACGACTGTCACTCCCGTACTTAATACAATATATATCCAAATACCTTATTCTACAATTTCAGTTACCTGTCCTGCACCTACTGTTCTACCACCTTCACGAATAGCGAAACGTAAGTCCATCATTAATAGCAACCGGATAGATAAGGTCAACAGTGATTGTAACATTATCACCAGGCATAACCATTTCTCGTTCCTTCAGGAAGTGTGATTTCGCCAGTTACATCAAGTGTACGTACATAGAACTGAGGACGGTATTTATTATGAAATGGAGTATGACGGCCTCCTTCTTCTTTCTTCAAAACATAAACTTCAGCTTTAATGTTGTATGAGGTGTAATTGACCCTGGTTTGGCAATAACCATACCTCTTTTGATTTCTTTTTTATCAACACCACGAAGCAGAAGACCAACATTATCACCAGCTTCACCTCTGTCAAGAATCTTACGGAACATTTCAACACCGGTAACAACAGATTTTCTTTTCGTCAGCACCCAGTCCGATCAGTTCAAGTTCATCACCTGTAATGACAACACCTGTTTCAATACGCCCGGTAGCAACAGTTCCACGGCCAGTGATTGAAAAGACATCTTCAACCGGCATAAGAAAAGGTTTTTCATTTTCACGCGGAGGAATTGGAATAAATGAATCAACAGCATCCATCAGTTCCATCACTTTTTCTTCCCATTTTGCTTCGCCGTTCATAGCGCCCAGAGCTGAACCACGGATAACCGGAGCATTGTCGCCGTCAAATTTATAGAAGTTAAGAAGTTCACGAACTTCCATTTCAACAAGATCAAGCATTTCCTGATCATCAACCATGTCAACTTTATTCATAAACACAACAATGTTAGGTACGTTAACCTGACGTGCAAGAAGAATATGTTCACGTGTCTGAGGCATCGGGCCATCAGTAGCAGCAACTACAAGAATTGCTCCATCCATCTGGGCAGCACCAGTAACCATATTTTTGATATAGTCAGCATGACCTGGACAGTCAACGTGTGCATAGTGACGTTTAGCTGTCTGATATTCAACGTGAGCAGTATTAATGGTAATACCCCTTTCTTTTTCTTCAGGAGCATTATCAATTGAGTCAAAATCTCTGATTTCAGAGAGACCTTTTTTGGCAAGGACCATAGTGATCGCTGCAGTCAAAGTGGTCTTACCATGGTCAACGTGACCAATAGTACCAATATTTACGTGCGGTTTCGACCTGTCAAATTTTTCTTTTGCCATAACTCCAAGCGTATTAAATTAAGTTTATCTATAATCAATTATAAATCAAGTTTCCTGTTGAGCCGAAGATGGGAATTGAACCCATGACCCCTTCCTTACCAAGGAAGTGCTCTACCCCTGAGCTACTCTGGCTTCAAAAAGTGAGCGGGAGACGGAACTCGAACCCGCGACCCTTAGCTTGGAAGGCTAATGCTCTACCAACTGAGCTACTCCCGCCTTATATCGTCCAAAGAAACCCGTATCCTCTGCTTTGTAATCGCCTGAGTTTACGTACTTCCCCGTTTGAAGTGGGGAGAGCAGGATTCGAACCTACGAAGGCATTCGCCAGCAGATTTACAGTCTGCCCCAGTTGGCCACTTTGGTATCTCCCCCTTTAAACAGAGTTTTGCTCCTAAGACACACATTTACAAATCTTTCAAGAGCCGATGAAGGGATTCGAACCCCCGACCTGCAGATTACAAATCAGCTGCTCTGACCAACTGAGCTACATCGGCAATTTAAAGAACGCCCCGCGAGTGCATAATCCACCCTCAAAAAACGGTTTGCAAATGTATGAATTTAAATTTTACTTATCAAAATAATTCAATATATTTTTGTAAATAGAATAATCAGGCTCCTCTCTTCTTCTGTTTGTGCTTGGTAATCTGCTTTTTAAGCGCATCAATTGCTTCATCAGTTGCTTCTTCAAATGTTTTGCTCTGCTTCTTTGCAAATAAAGGTCCACCCGGTAATTCCAGCCTGATTTCGCTAATTTTGTTCTCCCTGTCCTGATCTTTGTCAAGCCTCAGATAAACTTCGACGTAAACAATATCTTCATCAAACTGGGTAAGTTTCTCCAGTTTCTGATGAACAAAATCAATTAGCTTTTTGTCGGCATCAAACCGCACTGAATGAATCTGAATGTTCATAGTAGTACCTCCCTATTATTTGATTAATGTTTAAGCCCTTGGATGAGCCTGTTTATATATTTTTTTTAGTTTTTCAAATGTGTTATGTGTATATATCTGTGTTGCAGACAGATTAGCATGTCCCAATAATTCTTTAATTGAATTAAGATCAGCCCCATGATTAAGCATATGTGTCGCAAAAGTATGTCGCAGAATATGCGGGCTTTTTTTTTCAATGGTTGTAACAATGGAAAGATATCTATTTACTGTATTATAAACATATTTATCATATAACTTGTTCCCTTTGTCACTAATAAAAAACCATCCCTCGCTCCCTGTTGCGACATTCTCTTCTCTCACTTTAATATACTCTTCCAATCGTATAATAAATGGTTTTACCAAAGGAATAATCCTTTGCTTATTTCTTTTGCCGGTCACTTTTACTGAGCCTTCCGAAAGATCAACATCGAGATTCCGGAGTCCGATCAGCTCCGATCTTCTCATCCCGGTGAGATAAAGCATTTCTATAATTGTTCTGTTTCTCAATCCTGAGAAACCATCTCCGAAGTCGTAATCATCGAGCAGTTTATCCATGGCTTGCTCCTCAACAAAAACCGGCAGGCTCTTTTTTCTTTTTGGTAGAACAACTTTTTCAAGAGGATCTGTCTTAATAATACCCTCTTTTCTTAAATACCTGAAAAATACTCTCAGGCACGATATCTTTCTGTGAACACTTACAGTAGTATAATTATTATCAAGCATACTGACAATCCAGGCTCTGATATCGTGCGAGGTAACTGCAACCGGGTCATCGGGCAGTTCCTGTGATAGTAAAAAGGAATAAAACTGATCCAGATCATTTAAATAAGACCGGACAGTATGCGGTGAATACCGCTTTTCGATTTGCAGATATTGTAAGAACGATTCCTTATGGGTCATGAAGGAACCTCCTTAACTATTATGTTAAAAATTGAGATACATGCAAGGGAATTACTCTTCGCTTTCCTGCAACTTCTGAACATACATAGCCTTCTTGATTTCTTCCCTCCGGCGTACTGAAGGCTTAACAAAAGCCTGACGTGACCTTAATTCACGGATCACTCCTGTCTTTTCAAATTTTCTTTTGAACTTTTTTAAAGCTCTTTCAATGTTTTCGCCTTCTTTTAATGGTACAATGATCATAATTACTAATTCAGTTTTTAAACGAGGCGCAAAGTTAGAAATAGAAAAAGTCTTTTCAAAACTTTTACGGGAATAATTTATCCATATCGCTTTATTTTTGACATTAAATTAATTAATAATTGCAGCATCCTGTAGAATTTTTACTTACTAAATTTACAACCTTTTTTAAACAGATGCAAATATATCTTGTCATATAAAATGAGATCTGTTATTGGGCAAAAAAGTAATTATTTTCAGTTATTATGAATTTATACTTACTGATCGAATTTCAGATAGGGAGCAATCTTATCCGCTTTCTCCTTTGTTATCAATTTGTTATCAACGAGAACTGTAGTTCCAGCTATCCTGCCCTTTAACTTCCTGTACTTGAGAATAGCTGCAACTTCATATTTCTCAAAATATGGAATACGGATAAGTTCCTTATAATCAGCTGAATTAACATTTATTCTTGTAAGTTCCAAAGGATTTACAAATAACCTGTCCTTTATAAGGTCGTATGTCTCTTCCGATAAACCGTACACTTCTTTAAGCTGGTCTATCCTGGCAAAACCCCCAAGCAGATGTCTGTACCTGATGATGCGTGCAGATAGTACCGGACCAATTCCAGGCAGCCTTACAAAAGATGCTGAGTCACAACTATTAACATCAATCAGAGTTTTTTGATTATGAAAAGAATTTGTTCTTACATTTCCCAAGGTGTCAGTTGCAATTTCAATAAGGGGATTAAGTTTCTCAGCTTTTTCTTCATTTATCCTGTAATTTCTTTTGATATACGATGGGTTTCTAAATTTACCTCCTTTGTTCAAATAGCTAATTAATGGTTTAGTTTCTTTAACAGGAATCCGATGTTTAATCATGATACTATCTGATCTTTCCCCCTGGTACGAGGAAACTGGAAGCATTTTTTCTCCGTTAAGAACACCTGTTGGATATCCCTGGCTGTAGATACTGGTCGTGATATCCTCAATTGCTATATTTCTTTCCGGCACAATATATCTCGATACTATAATGATAATAGTTATAAGAAGCAGAATAAAAGAAGACCTTCTTTCTCTTCGTGTAAAGCCAAACCAGTCCTTAATTGGTTCCCTGTTTAGTTTCATTATTACAAATACAAATTGCAACGAGATCATGCAATTTAAGAAATATTACTTAATAAAAAAACAAGTGGCTTTTTCAATTGCAAAACAGAAACCCGGAAAATAATAAAGATTTTGAGATGATGAGAATAAACGGCGTTTCGGTAATCAGAACGGATATCCTATTGCCAGTACAATTGCAAAGTCGCTCCAGTTATATGGTTGTCTCATAATTATCCATTTTGATCCATCCGTCAGGCTGGGGTCACGGAGTTTCATTCCCAGATCAATTCTGCCAATTACAAATTTGAAATCGAACCTTAATCCTGTTCCGGTCCCAACAGCAATATCCTTATAAAAAGTATCTAATTTGAACTGAGATCCGGGCCGTGCAGGGTCGTTGTTAAAAGTCCAGATATTTCCAGCATCAAGAAAGAGTGCTCCTTCCAGTATCCAGAATAGTTTAAACCTGTACTCGGCATTTGCTTCTAACTTTATATCAGCGGTTTCATTCAAAAACGCAGTTGTATTGCCCGCATTATATGAACCCGGTCCAAGTGACCGCACCTGCCAAGCCCTGATATCGTTCGCCCCACCTCCAAAATACTGCTTTTCAAAAGGTATTGCCTTAGAATTTCCGTAAGGTATTCCGATGCCAAAAAATCCGCGATACACTATTGAACTGACATCATTAAAGATATAATTGTACCTGAGATCAAAATCGGTTCTGACATATTGGGCAAATGGCTGACCCATCAATTTATAGGTATAGGTAGTATCTATTACCACTCCTGTTGAGGTTGTGTCAACCCCTTTTGTTTTTTTCCTTCCCAGAAGCTTTTCAGCCAATGAAAGCATATTACCAGATGTTTCGGCATTTATTCGCAGGAACCAGTAATCTTTCGATTTTTTAATTTTCTGATTATTAAATATATATGAATAGCTTCCGCCAAGAATCATTACATCCTTATAACTATATGCAAGATAGGATGACTGTTCAATTTTCGCCTCAAAAGCAGAATCTATAGAGAATACTTTTACCAGGTCAAACTGAAGCGGGTTGACAATATGTTCCTGATAATTACCAGCTTTCCAGCTATAACCAAAAGTTGCATTAGCTATTGTCCTGGTATAAAATGGCATTGCCTGATAGTCAAAAGCCGCTAAAAACTTTGTGGAAGGATTATAGTTTTTTACAAAATTCTCCGTCTTAACGAATGGAAGGAGAAATTCAGGAAGGCTGAGACTTGTTTCAACTCCATATTCCCTTGAGCTTTGAAGGACCAGATTCTTCTGTGCCAGTCCTTCATAAGCTCCTTTAAGCTTTAAGCTGAATAGTTCTGCACCATGAAAAAGATTCTTGTGCTGGTACACCAGATCAAGTGCGCCACCAAGATTACCCGCTGAATTGGTTCCCTCAAGCTCAGCCTTATACGATTGCTGACTTAGCAGAGTCATCTGAATGCTGCAGTTGAGGAACTTTACTGAATCCTGTGAACCTTCAGGCTCTTTTATCTCATTATAATTAATATTAACAAGACGATATACTTTTAAAGTTAAAAGATGTGCCTGCGACTGCTCAGTATTAGTAACATTGAAAATGGACCCCGGTTTCAGATAAAGCGATTGGATTATAAGGTCGTATCTGATCTCTGGTTTCCCTTTTCTTTCAATAAAAAAGTAACCCTTATAGTTTATGGTATCCAGACTTTTAAGGTATGTTTCGCCACCTTCCAGAGCCTCTTTGGGAACAAAATCGGGATAAATATAAATATTCTTTACCCTGTAAATTGAGAGAGGAACAAGACTTACGTTGTTAGAGGAATCAATCTTTGAAAAATTCTTGACATTATAATAAATATCAACCTGTCTGTTTCCGACGGTACTGTCAACTCTGAAAGAGATGTGATCACCTGAGAATCCATAAAAACCATGATCTCTGATAAAACGTTCAAACCTGGTCCGTTCAGCCTGCAGAACGTCGACATCGTAATGCTTTCCCCTTTCGATAACACAATTCACGGAGTCAAAAAAACAAAGTTTTTGAATATTACTATCTGCAATCGCATAATGCAGGTTACGAATAGTGTAAGCAGGTAACAAATCAATATTATAATAAACCTCTGATTTTTTGTTAACTGTTTCTACAGAATCTGTCACCTTTCCATCAAAATAACCTTTAGAGACAACATACGATTTTATCTGATCTTTGGTTTTATTCATGGCATAGGAATCGAAAATAACAGGTTCTTCTCCAATGTCTCTTAACCACTTGTTAGGCCACTTCTGCTTATTAATATTCGACAGATTGTATAATCCGAGGTGAAACCTTGCACCAAAAATCCTTTTATTCGGCTTCTGTTTAATATAAGGCAACAGGTCGCTTTTTTTTATACCTTCCTTATTGATAAAAACATGATTATCATTTAGAAGTGTCTCGCCTTCAGGAACATATTTTGTTGGATTACACGATGATACAATCAGAATGATGATGAAAAAGCAGAGATAATATCCCAGTCGGAAAAATGTTAAATATGTGGCTGCCTTTCTCAAAATTTATAGCAAAAGTTTCTATTCAAATATATCAATTATAATCTGAAAGATTCACCATTGTCACAACGGAAGAGATTAACAGTTATAAATTGAACTTCGTGTGCCTGGTTAAGAAATCTATCAGTTATTCATTGAGTCCACTCCAAAAAGTTGAAAAGCGGATGGCTGCCGGGACGCGAATATTTACAAAAAACTTTTTTTTAAAAAATATGCTTTTCTGGAGGAATCTTATAAATAAATTTTAATATTGAGATGAAAACATTCTGATAAAATAAGGAAATTTTTGCGTGTTTTACAATATATTTACATGCTATGTAATTAAAATCATTTCAGAAATTTGATTTCATAGTTTAAAATTAAAGTATCGGTTCAGGATTAACCACCCATAATATGATTAGTAAAAACAAGTCAAGATTCATTATCTCACTTCAGAAAAAAAAGGTAAGAGATGAAGAGCGGCTGTTCATAATCGAAGGCGATAAACTTGTCATAGAATTTCTGGCAGCAAAAATCCCGGTAAAGATATTAATCGGAAAACCTGAATTTCTGAGTGATCTGCCAGATGATCTTACGAAATTTGTTGATGAAATTGAAAATATAAGTTATGAGGAACTTAAACTAATCAGCACTTTAAAAACCCCTCATAATGCTCTTGCAGTGGTACATATGCCAGAACCTGAAATGAATATCTCAGAAATAATTAAAGAATATTGTGTCGCCCTCGATTTTATTCAGGATCCTGGCAATATGGGAACAATTATCAGAGCTGCCGGCTGGTTTGGCATTAAAAATATAGTATGTTCTATGGATTGTGTCGATGTTTATAATCCAAAAGTAATCCAGTCAAGCATGGGGGCATTACTACATGTAAATGTTTTTTATTTTGATCTCAGAGAATTTTTAGCTTCTGCTGTTAAGATGAATATTCCGGTCTTTGGGACAATGCTTCAAGGTGACTCTATTTACCACCATAAGCTTGAAGATAAAGGGGTTATTTTGCTTGGGAATGAATCAAAGGGTATTTCAGATGAATTCATTCCGTTTATTACTGAAAGAATAATGATCCCTAAATTCAGCAGAGCAAAACAGGGAATTGATTCACTGAATGTAAGTATGGCAGCTTCGATAGTTTTTTCAGAATTTCTCCGAAGATCTGGCATGTTAACTGATTAATAAAATTATATTTGTTTAAAATTATTGTATTATGCCAAAATCAAAATTCAAAGTTTACAGGACCCGTTGGATAATGCTTAGCGTCTATATGCTGATAGCTGCCGTAAATCAAATGTTGTGGATAACATTTGCACCGATAACCGGTGACGCAACAAAATATTATGGTGTTTCTGACCTTCAGATCGGAATTCTTTCCATGTGTTTTATGATCGTTTATATTGTCGTGTCAATTCCAGCATCGTGGGCGATAGATAAATTTGGAATCCGGATTGGTGTTGGGATTGGCGCTGTATTTACAGGCATTTTTGGTCTGCTTCGCGGATTTGCCGGTACAGATTACAACCTGTTACTCCTTTCACAAATTGGTATTGCGATCGGGCAACCCTTCATACTTAATGCAACCACTAAACTGGCCGCCCGATGGTTTCCAATAGAAGAACGGGCCACAGCAGCTGGTCTCGGTACACTGTCGATGTATGTTGGGATTTTAATAGGAATGACTCTGACACCATATATTACGATTGGATCGGGCATCAGCGGAATGCTTTATATTTATGGTATTATTTCTATTATCACAGCACTTATCTTTCTTGTTATGATTAAAGAGGGACCCCCTACAGCTCCCTGTCGCCCCGATCAGGAGGAACGATCTCTGGTTTTTGATGGTTTTAAGCAAACATTCCGAAATAAAGATTTTATCTGGCTGATGATCATCTTTTTTATCGGACTGGGAGTTTTTAATGCAGTTACAACCTGGATAGAAGACATATTAAGACCGCGGGGTTTCTCAGCCACGCAGGCAGGAATCACAGGAGGTTTAATGATTGTCGGGGGGGTCGTCGGTGCTCTCATAATCCCATTGCTTTCAGATTATTACAAAAAAAGAACTCCGTTTATAGTTATCGCCCTTATTGGCGCCACAATTGGTCTTGCGGGCATAACATTTGCAACCAGCTACTGGTTGCTGCTTCTTTCCGGGGTAGTATTGGGCTTCTTTCTCCTCAGCTCAGGACCAATAGGTTTTCAGTATGGAGCTGAAATAACATACCCGGCGTCTGAAGGTACTTCAAATGGAATGCTGATACTGATGGGCCAGATATCCGGTATTGCATTCATCTTTGGCATGGACAGCCTGAAATCTTCATTTACAGGTTCTATGACAAGATCTTTGATAATGCTGATTGTACTAATGGCACTGAGTATTTTAATATCGCTCAGACTTAAGGAATCAACAATTCTGAGTAAAGAAGAAGATCAGTAGTTTACAATGTAAACTATTATTTTGTTTTGATTTTTAATAAATTCCCGGAATAATCCTCTTCGTTGCGGTTTTATATTTATTATAGCTATCGCCAAATTCATTCATCAGTACCTTTTCCTCAACACTTATCCTGTAACTTATTGCCAGGAATACCGGAACAACCAGTACAAGAAATGAATAGAAGCTATACATTGTTAAAGAAAATCCAATGATTATCAGTAGTAATCCGAGGTAGCTTGGGTGCCTCACTTTTTCATATAATCCGTCTGTTTTAAGTTTCGAAGCATCTGTTATGGCTACATCGACTGTGAATGATTTACCCAACTGAATAATTGAAATCCACCTGATAATTATTCCGGCAATAATGAATACCAATCCAAAACCTGCCCAAAAATCATTAACAGATTCCGACAGAAAAAATCCACCGGTAATTCCAAAAGAAATTGCACACCATATCAGGATCATAGAACCCCTGTCGTTTCTCATTTTAACAGCTTTTATCTTTGAATGTTTGATGAGCATCAGGACAAATTCTGAGAATGCATAAGCAACTGACAAATAGACTATTGGTATCATGTTTAATTATTTAGATTGATTTTTCTGTATATTATTCCATCTGTCCAATCCGACTCTTACAGCCCATCCATACGATGTCGGAGTCGAAATCAAAACTCTCTTCACCTTGCTATCAAACGATTCAAGAACTGTTTTTGAATTCTTCCTGTCAATCAGGATACAAAAATCCTTTTTCCCGTCATTATTATAATCTATTGAATCACAAATATTTTCCGGAATAGTTCCGTGCCAGTCCATCTGAACAAAACCAGTGTTTCTTTCCTTTAATAATCCGTTAAAAACGGGTTTACGTATTTTCAAAGTACAACCAGCGCTAATCATTTGATTTGCAATTTCACCACCGGTATATCTGGGATTTATCTTCATAAAAGGAAATTTTGAAACTGAACCTGAAAAAGAATTCAAACCCGGGAATAATATAAGTATAATTATCAGACAAATAAATGCCCAGCTAATTCCTGCTATTATTTTTATTTTTTTCATTTTGTTTAATGCTTTAGAAGATTAGTTTAAGTATGGTTCGTAAAGTGGAAATTATTGCTCCGGCTGAGAACACCGACATAAACAGGAATGAAACAAATAGAAATAAATTTCTTGAAAAATTCTTCATTGTACCGGGAGGGATACCTTTTATACCATAATGAATTGCATTCTTTGAACATGCATCAACACATTTTCCGCACTTACTGCAAAATATTGAAACTTTGCCTTCTTTGATATTTTCCTGTGTAAGAGCAAACAAAGGACACACCTCTACGCATTTAAAACATTCGTTGCAGACATTTTTATCTATTTTAATTGTAAAAGGAGTTATTTTATTTGATACGGAATTAATTGCTCCAAGTGGGCATAAAAAACTGCATTGGGTCCTTTTCTTAGTCAATATCGGTAAGATTACAACCAATCCGGCAAATATTGTGAAAAATATACCAGCTTTTGCAGCAGATTCGACCGAAGTCACTTGTTCAAATTCGGTGACCGCTTTAAATGGACAGATCCAGGCACAATAGGTTGGCATCAGAGACAAAGCAGCTGTTATAGCTACCATAAAAAGAACTGCAAATGGCATCCATTTCCATATTTCGTTTATTTTTCTTATTACCGGCCTTTTTCTTATTCTTGAAAAACCGTCATCCCATCCGCCGTAGAAACATCCCCAGCTGCAGAAACCTCTTCCCAGCACTAGAGTGGCTACTGACCATAATACAACCATTGATGATATGTTTGCAAAACCTCCGATAATGCTCCCGGGGAAAATGATTGATTTTGTAAATGCAGCAGGCAGGATCATCATAGGAATTACCAGATGACAGAACGGAATTTTACATTCGAGAATGTCGGCCTGCGAAAAAGACATCGAGTTTCGTATTGCCAGCATATTTTTTATAAGAGTAAACGAGAGAGTCAATGCGAAAATAATAAAGAGGATTACCCTGAACCTGTCTGTTTTCCCCGTGTAGTGCATAAGGAAATAGAGCACATTCACCAATAAAAACGCAATCAGTATGGCAAGAGCCGCTACCGGATCTGAAAAATTCAGTTTTCCTCTGGACATGAACATAAATGTTATCAGAAACATAGGCAGAGCATAAAGAAGTGAAGTCCCGAAGGATTTCCTCATACCTGCATTTTTTAAAATGTTATCCATTGATTATTCCTCCAATTAAGTTAGTTATTCCTTTTATCATAAAAATTATACCTGCCAGACCTGTGGCAAGAATTCCAATGTTTTTCAGTACTTCTTTTTTTTGTATTCTACCCGCCAGAGGCAATGGCAAAAACCATACTGAAGAGCCAATAAAAAATGCCAGAAAGGCAAGATAGCTTTGAATAAGTGTCCCCTGTGTTGCACTTTTAGTCAGAATTAAAAACAATGCAGGACAAAATCCAAGGCTATTTACAATTCCAAGAAAGATTGGAACAAGTCTGCGATTATTAACTTCCTTCACAATTTTTGCCGGACACTCTCTATTCCGGTTATTGCTTAAACTGTACCAGACAAGCATAGCTGCAAATACAATATATAATATACCGGGAACTATGTTTCTTACTATCGGATTACTGAATAATGCCTGGCCAAAGTACCAAGCTAATGTTGCAAGAATGAAATAAATAACAAACCTTGTTAACATGAAAAGAGAAAGGTCAGCAACAATCCTTCTGACGCCTGCTGAACCAGCCATCAGGTATGGGAACATTACCATTCCGCATGTTGCAAGACAGGCGGAACCACTGCTTAAACCAAGTATCAAGGAATCTGTCATAACCTGTTTTTCAGCAAATCTATGGCGACTTGCATTTAACTGCAAGACAAAAGTGGTCAACGAACATAAATTGTGGCTAAAGGTTTAGATCAGGGGACGAATTGCTAAAAAAAGGGGTAAATAGATACACCCGGGACCGGCTTTTATATGAATATATTATTTGAGGATCACTTAATCTTTTTAATTACTGATGAGGCTTTTGACCTTGAAACAGGAATCTCCAAACCTTGAGTTTTAAGTTTGATTTTCATACTCTGAACATTACCTTTAGCACGTTCGGCATATTCTGCATTGACTATATAACATTTATGGCATCTGAAAAAAGAGGTATTCTTTCTGAGTTCCGATTCGGCCGCCTTCAAGGTGCCACGAAGATGTGTTTTGATTAAAGTCTCTCCCTTTATTGTAACAACTGTAACATAATTATCATTGGAACATAAATAAACAATATTCCTCGGATTAAACTTAAACTCGTTCTTTGGATTTCCGGCCCTGATTATAACTTCACTTTCCCATAAAATCTCTTCAGGAGGAATAGATGCCTCAATTAAGGCAGTTTTGTAAATCCTGTTGAATGAAATTATATAACCTATGGTAACCGGGATGATTCCTACCAGAATAGCAGTCCAGATGGCAAATAAAAAATATTTAAAAACAAACATTCGTGGAAATATAATACTCACATAGAAATAGTTAGCTGCACCAATGCTGCAAGCTATCAGTAATCCCCAGAGAATGTTTTTTCCGAGGGTCCAGTTCCCCCTGATTACCACAGGTTCAATTAAAAACTTAAAAATAAATAACATAAAGGTTGTCACAATTCCAAAACCAAATGAAACCAGCAGCTGCGACATTGACTCTAACTGAGCTAATCCGAATGGTTTAAAAAGAAATAGAAAAAGGAAAATAAAAAGACCAAAAACAAGGATAAATACAAGCTTTTCCCTTGTTGTTTCAACTTTACCAAATGATTTTTTGAACGGATTTTCCATTACAAATAACTTACAGACAAATCTATATAATATTTGGAGCTTTTGTGTAAGTTTAATCTGATTTTGTAGGGACCGGTCGCGACCTGTCCCTACAAAATAATTCTCGCTATCGCCTCAGCAGTTCTCATTCCGTCGACCGCAGACGATATAATACCCCCTGTATAACCCGATCCTTCGCCGCATGGGTATAAACCTGATATTTTTATATGTTCAAGTTTTTCAGGGTCTCTTGGAATTCTTACAGGCGAAGATGTTCTCGACTCCACACCGAGAACGACAGCATCATTAGTCAGATAACCGTTCATTATCTGCCCAAATTGCCTTAGCCCGTCCCTGAGACGTCTTCCAATTGATTTTGGCAGCCAGTTATGAAGCGGAGATGAAGATACACCCGGGGAATAAGATACTTTTGGCAGTGATCCCGATGTTTCACCTGCAACGAAATCGGCCAGCCGCTGAGCAGGAGCTTTTTGAGAATGTCCGCCATTTTTCCAGGCCTCACGTTCAAGCTCTTTTTGAAATTCAAGTCCGGCCATTTCACCAAAACCGCTATATTTAACAAGATCTTCAGGCTTGATCTCAACCACTATTCCTGAATTTGCATAAGGGGAATTTCTTCCGGATGGTGACATTCCGTTCACAACAACCTCTTCCTGCATTGTTGCAGAAGGTACAATAAATCCGCCGGGACACATGCAAAATGAATAAACACCCCTTCTATCTACCTGTTTCGCAAGATTATATGAGGCAGCCGGTAAAAATTCTCCTCTGTTATTGCCATGGTACTGAATTCCGTCTATTAACTCCTGAGGATGCTCTACCCTCACTCCCATCGCGAATGGTTTCAACTCAAGATTCACATTCCGGATATGGCAAATATCATAAATATCTCTTGCCGAATGGCCCGTTGCGAGAATAACGTACGGAGACAGAAATTTTTCATTGCCGGTTGTTATCACGCCTTTAATAGAATTACCCTCAATAAAAAAATCAGTCACTTTTTTTTCAAGAATAAACTGCCCTCCGGCATCAAGAATCGATTTTCTGATGTTGGAGATAATGCCAGGCAGCTTATCAGTACCGAGGTGAGGATGAGCCTCGTACATAATATTCTTATTAGCTCCATGAAGGCAAAGCAACTCAAGAACCCTGATATTATCTCCCCTTTTCCTGGAACGCGTATAGAGTTTCCCATCAGAATAAGTTCCGGCGCCGCCTTCTCCAAAGCAATAATTACTGTCGGGATCAACAACCTGCTCGCGGCTGATTCTTGCAATATCTTTTTTGCGTGATGATACATCACGGCCCCTTTCAATTATTACCGGACGAATGCCAAGTTCAATTAGACGAAGCGCGGCAAAAAGACCTGCTGGTCCTGCCCCGACAATGATGACTTCTCTCTGCAGAGAGACATCAACAGGAACAAATGGGTTAATTGCAGGTATTACAGAATCATCACCTGAAAAAACTTCAACGGTAAGATTAACACGGATATTTTTCTTTCTTGCATCAACAGATCGCTTAATGACTCTTACAGTCTTAATCTCCGATTGGTCCATGCCTGAAAGTGAAGCTGAAATTTTCCTGATTGTTGTATCATCGGCAGCTGCAGCAGGACTAAGATTTATCTGAATCTGTTTCATCATTATTATTCAAAATGGAATGCCAGTACCCAAATCCGCGATTTCATTGTTTCTATGGCATTGGCGAATTCAGGATGCCCTGGCGCTGGGTCTTTTATAAGCACATCACCTAACCCGTTTGACATTTTAAGCTCTATTGAAAGCTTAAAATATGTAAGATAAAAATCCATGCCGGTTCCGAATTCATAATACAAGTCCGGTCGTTTGATGCGGATATAAATCGGCTTTGTATCATCATATTCTTTTTTACCGGCAAGATCGTACCTGTAATTTAACCCGCCAATAACATAAGGCCTGACATTATTCAGCCTGTCACCTTTAAATTTAAGCAGCAAAGGAAACTCGAGAAATGATGATTCAAGTTTTTGCGGATTTCCATAGAGGACTTTGTTTTGATAGTACATCACAACTCTTTCGCCAAAAGAGACACCTGGAAGAAATCTTATATCGAGATATTTAGCCGGTCTCAAATCAGTTACTATCTGTATATTGATACCCGGCGTGAGTCTGCTTACACTTGGATAAAGCGAATCCGTTTTAAAAGATTTTTGTGAAGGAGTGATTTTGAAATCCATTGTGTTGAACCCAAGGCTGAATCCAAAGTGAAGAAGTTTATCATCGTACCATGATTCATTTTTAGGTTTCTGCTTCTGTCCCGATAAACTCTGATGGATCAGCAAAAAAATAAGGAAAAATATGATATTGGTAATTCTTTTTTTCAAATTTCTTTGAAATAATAGTTTTAGCGATACAAGATAATAAACTGGTTTGAATTCCAATTATTGCATTTCCAGTTTTATACCGGTATAAATACTTGCCACTCCACAAGTCAGTTTTATCTGACTGGTTTCAGAAAAACCCGTAAGCTCAAGTAATTTAAGAAATTCCTCATCATCAGGAAATTTCATGACCGAATCGGGCAGATAAATGTAAGCTGCTTTATCATTAGAAAATAATTTTCCTAAAAACGGGAGTATATTCCTGAAATAGAAATTATAAACCTGGCGAACCGGGAAAACCGATGGTTTAGAGAATTCAAGCACTACAATCATACCTCTATTACGGATAACTCTCTTCATTTCGGACAGACCTTTCATCGGATCTGAAAAATTTCTTACTCCGAAAGCCACCATGGCCACATCAAAAACATTATCATCAAAAGGGATGTTCTCCGAATCGCCGGGCATCAGTTCAATTTTCCCGGAAAAACCTTTCTTGCGGATCTTTTCTTCACCTATCTCCAGCATCTTCAGCGATATATCTATACCTGCTATTTTTGAGGGGTTCAGCTTCATTGAAGCAATTGCAAGATCGCCTGTGCCTGTCGCAACATCAAGAATATAAGGGTTCTTATAAGACCTGGAAATAATTTTTATTACTCGTCTTCTCCATAACCGGTCAATCCCAAATGATAAAAAGTGATTAAGAAAATCGTATCTCCAGGCTATAGAATCGAACATTGATTCAACAGCAGCTTTATTATTTTCTTTTGAATTCAGAGGTCGATCTTCCATTATTTTTTTTAAAACCCAAAGATAAAATTATTTTGGAAGTCGGTGGAGCCAACTGCTATGGTACGATCTGAGTACACGTATAAGAAATAAATTTCTACTTTTACAGGCAATAAACTTCAATAATATAAAATGAACAAAACTATTATGATAACCGGTGCAACCGCAGGTTTTGGAAAAGCAACTGCTGGTTTGTTTGCTAAAAATGGATATAACATTATAATAACCGGAAGAAGAAAAGAGAGACTTAATGAACTGGAAAAAGAACTTCTTTCATTTGGGAAGATCGAAGTGCTTTCTCTGAATTTTGATGTCAGGAGAAGAGATGAAGTTGCATCTGTTATCGAAAATCTTCCTTCAGAATGGAAAGCCATTGACATTCTTGTAAATAATGCTGGTCTTGCTGCGGGACTCGGTCATATCGATTCCGGGAACATTGATGACTGGGACAGGATGATCGACACAAATGTCAAAGGTCTTCTTTATGTTACCCGAGCCGTTGCACCACTGATGGTTGCACGAAATAAAGGACATATTTTTAATATCGGTTCAATTGCGGGAAAAGAGGCCTACGAAAACGGGAATGTTTATTGTGCATCAAAGTCGGCTGTTGATGCTCTTTCAAAATCGATGCGTATAGACATGCTTAAAAATAACATAAAGGTGACGCTTATTGCACCAGGGATGGCGGAAACGGAATTTTCGCTGGTCCGGTTTCATGGAGATGAACAAAAAGCAAAAAACGTTTATAAAGGAATTGATGCTCTATCTGCCGATGATATTGCAGACGTAATATATTATTGTGCCACTCTTCCCGATCGAGTATGTATAAATGAGGTAGTAATTACTCCCACACAACAGGCGGGGGTTAATTATAGTTACAGGAAGTCGTGAGGTGTGAGGTGTGAGGATTTCCGCATGCTGCAATCCCAAAACAGCAAACCCTTAATCCCGGATTACTTTAATTAAAAAGTTCTGAATTATGTATCAATATAATTACCTGTTTGATTTTACAAAAAACGTTTTCATGAAGATCGGATGCAGTGAGCATGATGCAACTGTTATAGCTGATGTTTTTCTAGCTGCTGAATTACGGGGCAATTCTTCTCATGGTATGTTAAGGATGATGGACTACTACGAATTATGGAAAGCTAAAAGAATAAATACTGATCCTCATGTCGCTATAGTACATGAGTCACCAAGTACTGCAGTTGTTGACGGAGATAATGCCATCGGAATGGTGGCTGCCAGAAGATCTATGGAAATTGCTATCGAAAAAGCAAAAAATGCAGGCACAGGATGGGTTGCCACCCGGAATTCGAATCATTTCGGAATCGCCGGCTATTATTCTATGATGGCCCTTGAGTACGATATGATAGGAATCTGTCTGACTAACGCCAATCCACTTGTTGCTCCAACTTTCTCAATAAGCAGAATGATGGGTACCAACCCGATTGCAGTTGCCATACCTGCTTTGAAACAGCCACCATTTGTCGCCGATTTTGCAACTACGCCTGTTGCCAGGGGCAAGCTTGCCATAGCAGAAAAAAAAGGTGAAAAAGTTCCTTTCGGATTTGTTCAGGACAAATATGGAATTCCTTCTGAAGATCCGGCAATACTTAAAAGCGGAGGATCAATGCTTACTTTGGGTGGAGATAGGATTCATGGCAGTCACAAAGGGTTTTGTCTCTCATCCATAGTCGATATTTTCTCTGCCGTTTTCAGCGGAGCCAACTTCGGGCCATTTGTACCACCAAGTGTCGCTTATCTTCCCCTGCTCAATAAAAAAACAGGAGAAGGAACCGGACATTTTTTCGGAGCAATGAGGATTGATGCCTTCCAGCCTGCCGATGAATTCAAGGCTAAAATGGATGAATGGATTGAGACATTCCGATCATCTAAACCAATAAAGGGTCAGAAACATGTACTTATTCCGGGAGACCCGGAAAGAGAAGCTGAGGAAAAAAATATGAGGGATGGAATTAAACTTGTTCCGGCAATAAGGGATGATCTGGTTGAAATTGCTAAGGAACTTGGTATAGAATTTGAGTGATAAAGGACAGGGAGTTTTGGGGGTCTCAATTCTACTAAAAGGATATGGGTATCTTCTACATAAACCCTTGGTCCTTCAATACCTGCGACAGTATTTCTGAGAAATACTCATTATCTGCCTTTTTATACCTTACATCTGTAAATACCTGTGCCAGAGTTTCTTTATTATTTTCATTTACAAACTGTTGCGAATCAGATCTTCCCTCTTTCGTTTTATAGTAACTTTCGATGCTCTCATCGGTGTAATCACAATATATCTCTTTGTGAATTACTGCTGCAAGCGGCAGCCTGTCAACCTGTTCAGGTTTCTCAGCGGGCCAGCCAAGGGTGACAGTAGCTACCGGCACCACACCTTTAGGGATCATTAACGTATCAATTATTTTATGAGCGTTATATGTTGTGGTTCCAAGATAACATATACCAAGGCCTTTCGATTCGGCCGCAATGCAGACAGTTTGCGCAACAAGCAGTGCATCAATCGCAGCTGTCATGAACGACAGGAAATTATTATAACCCGGCTCTGCGTTCCTCAACCTGCACCACTTATTAAACCTGTTGAAATCAGCGCAGAATGTAAGAACAACAGGTGCTTCAGTAATCATAATCTGATTAAAATGCAATGGAGCAAGTTCCTTTTTTTTTCTTCATTAAGTGTAACAATGACACTATATACCTGCATATTGCCGGTTGTTGAGGCCCGGCATCCCATTGTAAGTAGCTCGGTAAGAAGCTTATCATCAACAGGTTCTGAGGAATATTTCCGTATTGTCCTGCGATCCAATAAAATACGTGATATATCTGTCATTTTATTATGTTGTGGATTATCCAACAAAGTAAACAAATTCCTGTATTATCTGAAGGCCGTCAAAAAAGGATTTTATTATTTTGGCATGAATTAAAAATATCCAACCGGTTAAAGCATATTTTTTGAAAAGAACATTTAAGAAGAGCATCTATCTGACTGATGAAAGTTTATTGAGATTTTTTTATTGCTTTTCAGGAGAATGTTTTTTATACTTGTTACAGAATTCTATTTTAAAAACTAAAATTATGAGCAGACCGGTTACACTTTTTACAGGACAATGGGCAGATTTGCCATTTGAAACTGTATGTCAGAAAGCCAGTTCATTCGGTTACGACGGTTTGGAGATCGCTTGCTGGGGCGATCATTTTGAAGTGAATAAAGCTGATGAGGCATATTGCCGCATAAAGAAAGAAATACTGTCAAAATATGGTCTCAAAGTATTTGCAATTTCCAACCACCTTGTCGGACAAGCTGTTACTGATCGTATCGATCAACGGCACAAAAGTATTTTACCCGCACATGTCTGGGGCGACGGAGATCAGGAAGGAGTACGGCAAAGGGCGGCTCTTGAGATGATAAGCACTGGTGAAGCTGCCAGGAGATTAGGAGTTTCCATTGTTAACGGATTCACAGGAAGTCCTATCTGGCATCTTGTTTACTCTTTCCCGGCGGTTCCTCCTGCTATGATTGAAGAGGGTTATGTGGATTTTGCATCACGATGGATCCCGATTCTTGATAAATATCGTGAGCTTGGTATCCTTTTTGCTCTCGAGGTACACCCGACGGAGGTTGCATTCGACATTGCTTCAGCTCGCAAAACGCTGAAAGCTGTAAACAACCATCCTAACTTTGGATTCAACTACGACCCGTCTCACCTGGGTTATCAGGGGGTTGATTATGTGAAGTTTATCTACACATTTGCAGAAAATATTTTCCATATACACATGAAAGATGTCGGATGGTCAAGAGTACCTGCAGAAGCTGGTGTTTTCGGTGGTCATACAGAATTTGGAACACGGGGCCGTTACTGGGATTTCCGGAGCCTTGGTCATGGGAACATTGATTTTGAGGGAATTATCAGGGCACTTAATCACATCAATTACAAAGGTCCTTTGTCGGTTGAATGGGAAGACAGTGGCATGGACCGTGAATTCGGTGCAAAGGAGGCTTGTGAATTTGTACGCAAGGTCGATTTTCCTTCTTCAAATATTGCATTTGATGCAGCTTTCGAAAAAAAATAATAGAAATATCATGAAGAAAATAAAAATGGGTATGATAGGCGGCGGTATTGGAGCCTTCATCGGTGATGCACATCGTCGTGCTTCAAGAATATGTAACGATTTTGAACTTGTAGGCGGGGTCTTTGACGTCGACTATGAGAAGAGCAGACAGTTCGCAAAAAAAGAAGGCATCATTGCTGACCGCTGCTACAAAAGTGTTGATGCACTTATTAAAGGAGAATCATCCGTGACGGCAGATAAACGAATGGAAGTTGTATCGATAGTGACACCAAACGCACTTCACTATCCTTTTGCAAAAAGTCTTCTCAAGGCAGGCTTCCATCTGGTATGCGAAAAACCTATGACCATTACTGTTAAGGAGGCATTAGAGCTGGAAAAGCTGGTCACAAAGAATAAGCTGACATTTGCTCTGACTCACACTTATACTGGATATCCGATGATCCGCCAGATGAGGGATATTATAACTAAAGGGGAATTGGGGACTATCCAACGTATTGATGCACAATATTATCAGGGCTGGATCAATTCAATAATTCATGGTACTGAAAGCAGAATAACAGGTGTCTGGAGGCTCGATCCCAAACATGCCGGAGCCAGCAGCTGTATGGGCGATATCGGGGTTCATGCTTTCAACCTTATTGAATACACTACAGGTCTGAAGGTGAAAGAGGTGCTCTCCGATCTTAATTCTGTTAAAGAGGGTATTAAACTCGATCTTGATGGCACCGTTTTATTACGTTTCAGTAAAAAGCTTAAAGGAGTTATTAGGGCAAGTCAGGTGTGTGGTGGTGAAGAGAACAATCTGACAATTGCGGTTTACGGATCAAAAGCAAGTCTTAAGTGGGGACAGGAAAATCCTAATTTTCTCTACATGCTAAGCGATTCTGAACCGACCAAAATATTCAAACCGGCCCATGGTTATAATGAAAAGCTTGCTGAGAGCGGCCATACAATGCCGGCAGGTCATCCGGAAGGTATTTATGAAGCTCTTGCAAACATATATAAAGGGACAGCCAAATCGATTCGTGGCGAGAAATTTAATCCGGGCGAATTCCCCACGGTTCATGATGGAGTGAGAGGAATGAAATTTATTCATGCTGTTGTTGAATCCAACAAAGCCGGGAATAAGTGGGTTAAGGTGTATTCAAAGGCGCAATGGTGCAAAGGTGCAACGGCGTAAAGGCACAAGAGCGCAATGATGCAAAAGCGCAAAGGCAAAAACTCAATAACACCAAACAATAAGAAACGAAAGTTATTTTTTCTTTTTTAACAGGAAGAAACCGGCAGCACCAACTACTACCACGGCTCCGGCAATTATTGCTATTGTAGCTGTGGATCCGGAATTGCTTTTAGCTTTGCTTTTATCATCCTCAACTGCATAATAATAAGTAGGTTTCGCATGCGTATCCATATTTACGGTATCTTTCTTTGGTTTTGGTTGCTGCTGTACAGTTGCCATATTTATACCACTTATGAGAAGGAGCGATGTCATCGAAAACATTAAAACTGATTTTTTCATATTGAAACACTTTATTAATAAGTTAATTAATCGTTTTTGCCAGGTCATCATACTTCTTTGCTATTTCCGGATTTGATTTCCTGTATGTATCAGCCAGGGCTGAAATTGCAGGTTTATATCGGGGACTCATCGTCAGACAGGTCCTGAGTAAATCTCTGGCCCTCATAATATCCTTGTCGATCAATAATTCCGACAATCCAACATACGCTTCAAAATATTTCCTGTCAGCTTCAATAACTCTTTCATAGTACCGTATTGCCGCTTCTGACTTATTCTGAGCCCTGGCAATATTTCCCATATACATCAGGATCGGTTCAAAACCGGGATTTATTTCCAGGCCCTTTTTTAATAACGAGTCTGCTTTCTGGTACTGGCCATCGTTATATAAAGCTGCCGCAAAATTATAAAAAATCATTTCATCATTAGCATCAACCTTCAATTCCTTCTCAAAGAATTTTATTGCATCCTTGTATCTGGCTTCATTCAGAGCATTATAACCATATAAATCATCTTTCGATTTTCTTTCAATAACGGCACAGACAGGAACCTTGTCAGCATATATTATATGTATAGCATTTTTGGGAGGCCAGATATCATGCTTTAACTGATAAGGGGAAATGTACCTGTTCACAACAATGGCGTAATCCCAGTCGGACATGCTTCTCTCTTCATATCTGAAATATGAAGTTTCAATTTCAGGATGATTGCGAAAAAGCCATTGGACAGAAAAAGTTGCCCTGACTTTTAAATGACCCTCAATTTTCTTCTCTTTAAGATAATCAATGAGCCATTTTGATGCATCAGTCTGACTTACATAATAATAATCAGTTTCGTAATTGGAATAAGCTCCTTTGAGTCCGCCAACAAACTGATTATAATACAAATAATAGTATGGATGATTTAAAATCATGAACTTCAGAGGATGAATCGAAAGCAGAGCAATAAATGCTACTATACCCCATTTTAAATATCTGTTCCTGACATATTCAAAAAAATGATGAAATCCGTTTGCAGCTAATAATACAATTGCCGGATAGACAAAAAGAAACTGTCGCCAGGAACTGTACAGATTCGATTTCTCATAAACCACAAAAATAAGCGGAAATAAAACTGTAAAAATTAAAAATCCAAATAGTATGGTTTTCTCCGATTTTAAGTAAAATCTTGAAAAAATCAAGAATAATGCCAATCCTGTCAGTACTATCAATGGAATTGTGATTAACATTGATTTAGGCAGATAGTACCACGGCATAAAATCTGACCATTCAACTTTTCCTTCAAATATCTGGCGGAAAGTTCCTGGGAAATGGGCCATAACCTGATACGATTCGAGGACATTCCTGACAGGGCTCTGAAGTGCATACGGCCATAACAAAATGCTTAATAACCAGGAAAAAATTGTAACCCCTAAGATCCAAAGGAGTTTTGTTCTTATTTCAATTAAATCAAATTTCTTTTCTTTCAGATATTTAAAAAGAAAGAAGATAAAAAAGAAAAAGAACAGATAACAGATCAGCAGTAACCCTCCTGCCCTGATGCTGATTGAAAAAGCTATACTTACAGTCAGCATAATTATATCCCGGAAAGGATTTTTTCGCACTGAAACCAAAAATTTAAGAGTGAAAAAAGTGCCTGCTATATAAGCCAGAGCAAAAGGAATATCCTTCAGGTTATTCTGAGTATGTCCGATAAAAGTCGGTGAAACTGCAAAGAGGAAAAGAACAAGTATTCCTGCTTTATAATCTGCCAGCCATATTGCAAAAAGTGCTGTTAATAAAATAACAAGCCAACCTGCGATGGTACTCATAAAGTGACGAAATGTGTATATATCATCAATATTAAACCATCTGATCAATATTGTCACAATATTATCGTAAGACTGGCCGTAGTATTTCAGATTAGTGACCGGAGTATTGAGGGCAGACTGATCCCTGCCATGAGTCGCAAAAAAATTATAAACTGATACTGATTGATTATAATGAAGAACCTCATCGCATGTTATTCCAGCATCCCTGCTTATAACAAGCATCAGAAAAAGAAGAAGTACGGAAGAAAAATAAAAGATATATTTTAACCCTGGTTCTTTCATTATTTTTCTAAACCGTCATCATAAATCTTTTTTACGAAATATAGCGGACGGTTTTGTGATTCCTTATAGCTTCTGTAAACATACTCACCGAGGATACCCATAAAAACCAGTTGAATAGAGCCCAGAAAATAGATGCTGAGAAGAGTGGACGACCAACCAATAACTGCAAAACCGTAAACTTTGGCTATCAAAACATAAATTCCTGCTCCCATAAAAACCAGAGTGCCAATGGTCCCCAGGATCAGGCAGAAGCGAATCGGGAACCTTGAAAAGGAAAAGATTGCATCTGCTGCCAGGACAAATAATTTGCGAATACTCATTTTAGGATCTCCTTTGAATCGGTCTTCTCGCACAAATTCGACATATCCCTGATTAAAACCTATGAATGTCCTTAAACCAGGAAGATACCTGACTTTCTCTTTCATCGCCAGAAGTGCATTAAGTGCTTCACGCTTCATCATGGAGTAATTTCCTGAATTCTCCATGTTTTTTATCTCACCAATATTTTTAAAAAAGAGATGAAATAAAATTTCATACATAATCCTGCCTTTCTTTCCCTTTCTCCCTGTCTTTTTACCACTGACAATATGGAGATTTTCATCTTTTATCTTCCTGTACATATCTGAAAGAAGCTCGGGCGGGTCCTGCAGGTCACCGTCCATCATTGCAACAAGATCACCTTTAGCATATTCCAGTCCTGCAGTATATGCAGCCTGATGGCCAAAATTATTCGATAATGCCAATACCTTTATCTTCCTGTTTTTTTGTTGCCAGTATAAAATTTTGGCAAGACTCTGGTCCGTACTTCCATCATCAACTATAATCACTTCATAATCAGCGATAAATGATTCCAGAGATGAAATGGTTCTTTTAACCAGTTCATCGATCAGCTTCTCTTCGTTAAATATGGGTATTACCAGTGAGAGCATTCAGATTTTCTCCATTAAGGACATTGAGTAACTTTACTTAATTTCTAACCTTGTAAGCGCAAATTCAGCTTCGTCCTTTAATTCTGCATTCCTTATAAGATCTTTAATAGCAGGAACGGAATAATCAGTTCCCATCCAGCTTAATTCCCGGAGCAAAAGTTTCTTTGCTTCAACAGTTGCATCCTTGCTGACAAGTACTTTTACCATCTTCTTTTCAATTGCCGACAACTCTTTTTCATCTCCTGCCAGGTTTCTGATATGGCTTTGAATACAGGTCAGATACCTGGTGCTTTTTGCTATATCATAATTTCCGATATTAGCAAATGCTTCATCGAG
Organism: uncultured Bacteroidales bacterium; assembly: GCA_963838215.1. Classification (GTDB taxonomy): domain Bacteria; phylum Bacteroidota; class Bacteroidia; order Bacteroidales; family VadinHA17; genus LD21. The sequence goes on from CAWIQG010000004.1 coordinate 313,952, forward strand.
TGTTATCTCTTTAAGGTCGGGACGCAGAACTACCCCGGCAGCACTTGGAAAATCCCATGGTATCGGTTGAGTTACATTTCCTGTTGCTGCCCACTCCGCGCCTCTCTGTAAAGTTGTGATAAATCCCGCACAATGCATTGACGGGCCACCTCCTTCATCAGCGTGACCCATTGTTGTATGAAATATTCGTCCTTTGCCGTAAGTGATTGTCATAAGGATTGGTTCATCCCTCATTGTTCCTCCACCCGCGGCACTGTCAGCAAAAGCTGTAGCAAGGATCTGCATGTTTCTGGCAGGTCCGCGAAGCTGGCTGTATAATTCATCCATTCCATGTAACCATTCTGCAGGCAAACCCCTGGTTATCGGATGATCAATTATCCTCGTCCTGACTAGAAATTCTCTTCTTTTGCCATGAGAACCACCGATACCTTTCGAAGTATCAGTTACAATGACCCCATTTTTATAATATACATAAGGACCATCCTTTTCGCTACGGTTACCCCAGCCACCAAGTCCGGTCATTTCATTATATTCTTTCCATTCCGGGAAAGAATTATCTGCAGCATGATAACTAACCACCCCGCCTCCGTTTTTCACATACTCAACAAATGCAGCTTTTGTTTTATCTGACCATGAATCGCCATTATAATCCAGGACAACCAGTTTATACTTTGAAAAATCAGGATTAAAAGTTTTCATATCTCCTCCTTTTTCAGGAGCGATAATAATTTCGGCCGAAAACAATCCGGTTTCATCCAGTATCTGTTTCAGAACAGGAGAACTGGCCTTCCAGTTATGATTATTCTGACCTGTTATTATCAATGTTTTATAGACTGTTTCTTTTTTGCAGCTGGAGAAGAAAGTTAATAAACCAGCAATTATTATCAGAAGTAAATATTGTTTTTTCATTTCTCTGCTTATTATTGAACGGTCGGTAATGTCCATGGTTGACGGTAAGGACGGCTCAGCATGCGGCTTGCCCTTGAATTGCCTATTATTTCCTCCTTGTCAGGATCCCATTTAATTGTTTGTCCTGTTGTCATAGCAATTTCTCCCAGCAATGCTACAGATATTGCCCTGTAAGCTACTTCAACAGGAGCGATAGCTGGTTTTCGGGAACGAACACAATCAACGAAGTTTTGCCAATGGTTCTCACTCTTATACAAATGGATCTCATTCTCACCTATAACTTCATTAAGGATTTTGGGATCGGAAACCGAAATTATATTGCCCCGGTCAACATGAACCCAACCCAGATCTCCATGCCAGGTGGTTCCCATTCCGAGAGGAAGTCGTGCTGCATTCGCAACACGCATTTCGATTCCATTTGCATATTTGCAGAGGAAATCATATTCAACCGGTACATTAAAAATTCCTTCAACGGGATAAACACCTGCTCCTGAAATCTCAACCGGCCCTGTATTTTCCAGTCCTGCTCCCCAGTTGGCGATATCAATATGGTGTCCGGCCCAATCAGTCAATTGGCCACCTGAATAATCGAGTATCCAACGCCAGTCCCAATGGGATACCCCACGATAAGGAACTTTCAAAGCCGGTCCAAGCCACATCTCCCAGTTAAGTTCAGGTGGAACAGGCTGGATCGGAGGAGTACCAATTCCCTTATTCCCATCGGGTAATCCTACTTCAATATATCTTATTTTCCCGACTCTTCCGTTAATTGCAAGCTCGGCTCCACGATGGAAATTAGGCTCAGAACGTTGCCAGCTGCCTGTCTGCCAGATAATATTATTTTTCTTAACAGCTTTAACAATAGTCTGACCGTCTTTTATTGTGCGACAGATGGGTTTTTCGCCATAGACATTTAATTTTTTCTCAGCCGCTGCGGTGTAAATAATTCCATGCCAATGGTCGGGTAAAGCTAAAGAAACAGCATCAAGTTTTTCCTTTTCGAGGAATTCGCGGTAATCACCATAAGTCCGGCAATCATTGTTTTTGTTTGCCTGGTCAACTGTCGCCTTGGCTTTTGCCAGGCGAAGGGCATCCACGTCGCAGACTGCAACGAAATGTACGGCATCTTTTAGCTTAAGGAAATCATTCATATTGCTCATTCCCTGCGATCCTGTACCGATTGAGCCGATAAGGATCCGATCGCTGGGAGCAACTCTCTTTCCCATTCCAAATGCAGATGAAGGAATGATTTGAGGAAGCACAAAAGCACCTGCTGCAACTGCAACTGATTTTTTAATGAATTCTCTTCTATGGAATTTATTTGCCATATTGATATATTATATTAATAGAATATTAAAATAACTTATATATCAAACAATTACCGGAGTTCCGGGAACAGGTGTTTCAAAAACCGTACTAACAGGTCCAAACTCAATTTTAGCAGGTCCAAGGCACATATCAGATTTGAAAATTTCATCCCATGTGATCGCAAGCCCTGTATATGCAGCCGTTCTTCCCATTATAGCTGTCAGTGTCGAAATAGCTGTCTGTTCTGCTTCATTCACGTAACTGCCTGTTCTGATTGCATGTACAAGATGCATGTGTTCCTGAACATAGGGAGGAATTTTAACCTGTTCCATTGGATTTCCATTTTCGTCTTTTGGATATTCAAAACGCCATTTGACTTTTCCTTTCAGATCCCATATTGTGTTTACGCAGTTGGTATAGCCTTCAGTTCCCATAATTATTTCACCTGTTCCGTTAGCGCAGCTGTCTATCTGCCTGCACATACTGTGGGAACTGACACCTGTGCCAAAATCAAAGTCAATACTAAAAAAATCGTACTGATCACCGGTGACCCTTCGTGCCCGGCCGCCATATCCTATCGCTTTTTCGGGATGTTTCCCAATAAACCAGTTGATTACATCTATATTGTGGACATGCTGATCAAGGATATGGTCACCTCCTAACCAGCAAAAATTGTTCCAGTTCCGGATCATATACTCCATATCGTTCCATCCTTTTTCCCTTTCACGGAACCAAACATGGTCCTGATTCCAGAAGGCTTTTGCAGAGGTTATTGTGCCAATTGCACCATTCACTATCTGTTTGTATGTCTCAATATAATCTTCCTGATGACGCCTCTGAGTTCCTGTAACAACACATAATCCGATAGCTTCGGCTTTTTTCCCGGTTGTTATTACTGAGCGTATTCCAACCGGGTCGACAGCTACCGGCTTTTCCATAAAGACATGCTTATTATTGGCAACTGCTTCAAGAAAATGATCAGGGCGGAATTTACACGGAGTCGCAAGAATTACAACATCTATCTCAGAAAGAGCCATCAGCTTTTTATAAGCATCAAAGCCGACATAGCATTTTTCGGCTGGTATCGGCAGATTAAATGATGCGAATCTTTCGCGACAGGCGTCAATCTTGTCCTGAAAAACATCTGCCAGGGCGACGATCTCCAGATCAGGCCCTGCACTTATAAAATTAATTGCTGCTCCGGTACCCCTGGCTCCGGCACCAACCAGACCGGCCCTCAGCTTCTTGCCTTTCGGTGCACTCTTTAAAACAGGAGGAAGTTTTAATGATTCAATATCCGGTTTTCTTTTGCAGGCTGTTATCAAAGCTCCCGCACCCGCTAATCCGATACCGGCAAGAGCGGTTTTTCCAATAAATTTTCGTCTGTCGATATTCTGCATATTCTTCCAAATAAAAAATTTTGTTATTGTCCTGTAACACTGTCTGTTTCACATACCACCCTGAATCCGACATCAATACAATCGGAATACCACCAGATACTTTTTGGCATCTGTGGATCTGTGACCAACCATTCTTTTGTTCTTGTAAAATCGCGGGCGGCACTCCTTACATCTTTTGCATCGCTTTTGAACGATCCGCCACGAATCACATATTCCTGCCCTGTTTCAGGTCCTTTTGGATTGACCATTCCCGCCGAATCGGTTTTATAACCATCAGGAGAATAGAAATCAGAACAAAACTCTGCAACATTTCCTGCCATATTCTTTAATCCGAAGGGATTTTCTTTAACTGATGCGGGTTCTCTGGTCCTGGCAGAACTATTTAATTTATACACTACACTTGTCGCAATAATTGAAGTATCCGGATGAAATATTTTTTTAAATAATCCTGCAGATGTAAAATCTTTTGGACTTCCCTTAAAGAAATAAGGAGTTTCTGTTCCGCCTCTGCATGCGTACTCCCATTCAGCTTCAGTTGGCAACCGGTATTTCTTACCTGTTACCTTCGACAGCCACTGACAATAGACATTTGCTGCATGCCATGTCATCGTTATCGCGGGTCGCTTACCTTTTCCCCAGCCCTGATCGGGAGCGCCCCATGGCGGAGTTGCTCCACTTATAGCATCAACTTTCCTGTTGCTTATAACCTGGCCTTCTGTCCTTCCCTGTGAGCCGGTTGCCCTAAAAAAAGCCAGGTATTCATCCCATGTCACTTCAGTCCTGGCTATCCAGAATTTTGACAGAGTCACTTTTCTTACCGGACCCTCGTCAGGCTTGCGTAATGGCTCATTATCAGGACTTCCCATTTTGAATGTTCCTCCCGGGAGCGCTACCATTTCAAATGACACACTTGTTCCAGGTATCATTTCACTGAAATTCTCAAATTTTTCAACCTTTGCAGGTTTTGTGAAAAGGGTTTTATTTTCAGTGACAGTAACACCAAAATTTGTATCATGAGCATGAATTACATTCCTTTCGAAATGACCAACATTAATGTGACAATTTATGCAATTCAACTGATCCCCGGATGTTGTATAAAGAAGGTGTGCATTTCCTCCGTTCACAGAAAGTTTTACCGGGAAAAGGTTCTGATGGCATCCGAGACATGATTTCTCATAAATATATTTTTTGGCGTTTTCAAGTAACTTTTTCTCCTGCCAGTTTATCGAGGCACTATCTTTAAAGAAATACCCGTAAACATCCTTAAACCCATGTTTTGTTTTTGCTAACAAGTACCCATGACCTTCCGGCGGGAGATGACAATCAACACAATGGACAATATTCCCTGACGGATTATTAAAATGAGTTGAAAGTTTCCAGTTCTGATCAGCCATTGGGTGAATATGACATGAGATGCAATATTTATCGGTAGATGTATAATGCAGCATCATATTACCCGATTTCAGGAATGCCAGACCTATTAAAAAGCCGGCAAGGATGAACCAGAATTTTGTCCTATGTTTAACAAAAGTCTGCCTTCGGTAATTATTGTAATTCATTTCCCCGGAAAAGATTCAAAAAAACTTGTTAAAGTTAACTGTTTACCTGACTTCCCGGGAAAAAATATTATAAAAAATTTAATATCCCGAAGATTCTGTCAATAAATGCAGAGACTCTCAGATTGGACGTCTCTACTACTATCACAAAATCTCAGAACCTCTTAGAATAGGCATGGCAATAAGGTACCTTGCCGTTTTTGAAATAGTAATCCTGATGATAAGTTTCAGCAGGATAGAATTCAGATGCTTTTGTAATGACTGTGGCAATTTTAAATCCTTTGTCCTTCAGTATATTAAGATTTTCTTCAGCTATATTCTTCTGATCATCATTCATATAGAATATCTCTGATCTGTATTGATCTCCGATATCCGGACCTTGCCCTCCGACCTGTGTCGGATCGTGTATCTCAAGAAACAACCTCAGAAGCTTTTCATATGAAGTTTTATCAGGATCATATACTATTTTAACAGCTTCAGCGTGTCCTGTATTACCGGTACAAACTTCCTGATAGGTCGGATCTTTCACATGACCTCCCGTAAAACCTGATGTGACGGAAATAACGCCAGGCGCTTTCTTCATAAAATAATCAACACCCCAGAAGCATCCACCGGCAAAAATTGCTGTTCCATATCTTCCGCCCTCGAGATGTGCAGGTACAAAATCCATTGAAATCGAATTTACACAATAACGGACATTTTTGGCTGTTAACCTTTCACCTGTGAAAACATGTCCAAGATGAGCGCCACAGTTGGCACATTCAATTTCAATTCTGATACCATCCGGATCTGGAATTCTGATTACAGCTCCTTTAATTTCGGAATCAAAACTTGGCCATCCGCAATCTGATTCAAATTTATCGGATGAATAATAGAGTGCTGCACCGCACTTTTTACAGATGTAGGTACCCTTATCTTTATTATTAGTATACTTTCCCGTAAATGGAGATTCAGTACCTTTATTATTTATAACGTATGATTCAGCTTTTGTGAGATCATAGTATTGCAATTTTTCCTGTGGATAAGATTTTTCGCTCATGACAACAAAATAAATCAATAATATTATTATAGAATATCTCTTTTTCATAAAATAGTTTTTTATTCATAGAAGGAATAACAAATCCAAAACAAAAAAGTTACAACTTTAAACCTTTTCATGCATTTAATTGTTCTTTTTTTGAGTTTTGGGAATAAATAATGACTGGAAATCAGCGTATAATTTGTTTAAATATTATTTTTGGTGCAAATATTGTTTTTAGAATGAAAAGTATACTTTTGTAAATGATTAATTTTTGTAACAGGTATGAAAAAATTTGCTGTTTTACTTATAGTTGCTTTTATTACAGCTTTAGTTGTCAGTTCATGTAACAAAAAGGAATGTCCGGCCTATTCCAAAGTTGTTACTGAGCAGACAAATAAAAGTGTATGATCCAAAGATTGCTCTTTAAATTCTTCCAACTTTATAAGTTAGCATAGAAATGAAAAAGCTGCTTATAATAGCGGTAATGTTTTTATTTGGCGAGGTTACAATTAGTGCCCAGGGTGAATTAAATGAGCAGCAGAAGGTTTTTTTCCGAAATGAAAGATCTTTTGCAATTCTTCTAAATACTGATGGCGTTGGAATCAGCTATCGTGCTGCTAAAAGAGTTGATTTTCTAAATAAGCATTTCTTCGAGATTGAAGCAGGAACTCTGAAAGATCCTAAAGAATACAGCCAATCTAATGATTATGATAATACTTTAATATTTGGCAAACTCAATTCCACTTTTTACCTGAGAGGAAGTATAGGCCATCAGCATGAACTTTATAAAAAAGCCGACCTTGGAGGAATAGCTATCAGATATTTTTATGAAGCGGGACCTGTTTTTGCAATTTACAAACCCATTTATTACAAAGTGATTAATGTCTCCGGTAATACTTATGAAATTAAAGAGCAAAAATTTGATGCCTCAATTGCGATTCCTGATGATATTTACAGCAAAGCCCCTTTTACAATGGGACTTAACGAAATAAAAGCAATGCCGGGGCTATTTGCAAAAGGAGGTTTCAATTTTGAATATAGCAAAGAGGATAAAATAATACATGCAATTGAGGTTGGTGCCCAGATTAATGCTTTTCCTGTAAAGATACCGATTATGTTTATTTCGAATAACAAAGCAATATTTTTTTCATTGTTTGTAAGTTACCGATTCGGAATAATTATCGACCCCCAGGATCCGGAATCAAACAAACTTTCAAATATCTTCAAGAGAAAAAAGAATAATTGATCTTTTTCAGTTTTTGCCTTTTCCGCGGAAAATACTATTTTTGTGTGTCAATTTATTAACTAATTAATGAAACAGAAATGTCAAAAATTAAAGTAGGTATCAACGGTTTTGGCAGGATCGGCCGACTGGCCTTCAGGGCTGCCGTTAAAAGGAACGATATAGAAATAGTAGGAATCAACGACCTCCTTGATGTGGAGTATATTGCTTATATGCTTAAATACGACACCATTCATGGCAGATTCGATGGAAAAGTTGAAGTTAAAGATGGGAAACTTGTTGTAAACGGACAGAGTATCCGCATAACTTCTGAGAAAAATCCCTCAACCCTGAAATGGAACGAGGTAGGTGCTGAATACGTAATTGAATCAACCGGTCTTTTTCTCACAAAGGAGAGCGCAATGGGTCATATTACAGCCGGTGCAAAGTATGTTGTGATGTCTGGTCCTTCCAAAGATGATACTCCGATGTTCGTTATGGGAGTTAACCAAAATAAATTCAAGTCAGATATGCAGATAGTATCTAATGCTTCCTGCACAACAAACTGCCTTGCACCTCTGGCAAAGGTACTTCATGACAATTTCGGCATAGCTGAAGGTTTGATGACAACCGTTCATTCAACTACAGCGACGCAGAAAACAGTCGACGGCCCTTCGAATAAGGATTGGCGAGGTGGTCGGGCTGCTTCCGGAAATATAATTCCATCCTCAACAGGTGCTGCCAAAGCTGTTACTAAAGTTATACCAGAACTTAAGGGAAAGCTTACCGGCATGTCTTTCAGGGTTCCGACCCTGAATGTTTCAGTTGTTGACCTTACCTGCCGTCTTGAGAAACCGGCCAGCTACGACACAATCAAAAAAGCTATGAAGACTGCTGCTGACGGTCCGCTAAAAGGGATTCTCGGATATACTGAAGATGCTGTTGTTTCAAGCGACTTTATCGGCGATTCACGTACTTCAATCTTTGATGCCGAAGCTGGTATTTCACTTAACGACAACTTTGTTAAAGTTGTAGCCTGGTACGATAATGAGTGGGGATACTCCTGCAAACTTCTTGACCTCATAGCTCATATGAGCACCGTGAAGTAAAAGATCAGATTACTATAGTTAACTGAAGAAGGGACGCTGCTTGCAACGTCCCTTCAAATTTTATACTATCATTTCCATTTCCAGCGGAATACCTGCAGTATCACGGTAATGCTCCCCAAGTTCAAGCATTGCTTCATCATCTTCTTCATAAAGCCATTTCAATTTTACATCTTTTCCTGAACGCCCGTAACCTGTCAGTCTTTTCAGGATCTCGTACAGATACTTGGATGAACCACTATTAATGTATTCCAGCTGAATATTTACATCCAACCCTTTATTCTTTTCGAAATGGAGCGTAATCCATTCTTCAAGACGCCTGAAGATCAGTTCAGGATTTTCTGGAATTGAACGTCCGACCAGTTCAAGTTTGTTTGTATCGGGATAATAAACGATACCCGGACAATTTTTTAACTCTTCCTGAATTACATGTTTTTCCATATTCTGATGATTTATTCGTATCTTAAAGCTTCAATGGGATCAATATTAGCGGCTTTAACTGCCGGTGCATAACCTGAAACAACACCTACAATAAAACATACTACAATGCCGGTCATCACCCATATCCAGGGAATTACAAAACTTGACTTAAGCATTGACGATACTGCATTTCCTATAAGAATACCCAGAATAATCCCAAAAACCCCACCAAGCTGACCTATCAATATAGATTCAAAAAGAAACTGATATTTTATAGTTTGGGTTTTTGCTCCGATAGCTTTTCTTACACCTATCTCACGAGTCCTTTCTGTAACGGAGACTAGCATAATATTCATAAGGCCCACTGCAGCTCCAAATAAAGTGACTAAACCAATTATTGTAGCGGCTAATGTAACAAACCTGATATTTTTGAGAAGCATATTGACAAGGTTATCGCTTTTTGAGATATTAAAATCCGATTCATCCTTTGGATTAAGATTCCGTATAATTCTGAAAACTGCTTCTGCCTCCCCTGTCATCATATCAAGATTTACAGGATTTATAGGCATAACCGAAATGGTGAATGACATATTAGGTATTGAAAAGTATTGGCGAGCTGTTGTTATAGGCATAAAACATACACGATCGGGATTACCTATGCCAGAGCCCTTGCTTTTCAGAATCCCGGTGACTTCCAGTTTCAGTCCTGCAACAGTGATCTCTTTTCCAAGTGGGTCAACACCTGATGGAAAAAGATCCTTAACTATATCTGAACCTATCAGTACAAAGTGACGGCTGAGCTGAATCTCATCCGCACTGAAATTTCTTCCTGATTCAATCTCGTATCCTGAAACACCCAGATTGTTCTCATCAATACCCGTCAGATTTACATTAGGATTTGTCTTAGCCGACTCGTATTTAACAGTTGACAATCCCGATGCATTAAATGATATTGAAACCAGTGCACCCTCCTTAAAACGACTTTTGAACTCTTCTGCTTCCCTGTAAGATATTCTGGAGAAATTCTTTGCTCTTGACCTGTCGCCTCTTTCAAAATTCATGCTCTGTGAAGTAATTGTAAATGAGTTTGCACCCATCATGGTAAATTGATTTGTAAGGGACGATTTCATCGAATCAATTGCCGTAAGAATACCCACAAGCGCCATAATTCCAATTGCTATAATACATATTGTAAGTACCGCCCTGACCCTGTTGGATTTAATTGCCCGGAATGAAATTCTTAAATTTTCCTTGAAAATACCTATTTTTAATATCCTTTTCTTCATTTAAAATATCTCCAGTCCCTTTTTCAACAATAAAAAAAATAAAAGTACACTTTTTTTCCTTTTAAGCGAAAGCCGGAATAGTAAATAATTGATTATTTAGAAAATAATACACTCTGACAAGCCTGTCAGTTGTCTAAAAATGATTTATTGCAAGATTTTACTTAGTATTACATTGTGTCTTACTTTGTGATACTTTGGAGTCAGATAAATAGATTTTACCATTATGGATCACAAAGGATATAACAATGGCTCTCAAAGTATTTTTTAACTACCAAAGTTTTTTTAAATGCCGGTTGAAAATAATTACTCTTTTAGTTGCATAACTAATCTGTTCGTTGTAACTTTGGTAAGTACTTGATAGAAACAAATTTAAAAAACAGTTGAATTAATAAATTCAGAATTAAAAATCAGGATATGAGAGAATTAACGAGAGCTGAAGAACAGGTAATGCAGGTTTTATGGAAGATAAAAAGGGGATTCGTCAAAGATATTCTGGAACATTTTGATGAACCCAAACCTGCCTATAACACCGTAAGTACTATTGTCCGTATTTTGCAGGATAAAGGGTTTGTCTCTCACAAAGCTTATGGAAGGACACATGAATACTACCCGGTTGTTTCGAAAAACTCTTATTCAAAAACGCATCTCGACACTTTTGTAAACGACTACTTTTCAAATTCTTTCGAAAAAATGGTAAGCTTCTTTGCAAGGGAAAAAAACATTTCTGTAAAGGAGATGGAAGAAATCATGAAAATTATGGATGGTGAAGTTAAGAAACAAAAGGCAAAATAATGAATACACTATTTATATATATGTTAAAGGTTTCAGTCTACCTGATAGCCTTTTACCTGGTATATTCAATAATGTTAAGTAGAGACACATCTTATAGTCGTAACAGAGCTTTCATCCTTCTCTCTGTATTATCGGCTCTGGTTTTCCCTTTTGTCACCTTACAGGCTTTCAAACCTCTGGACATTCAGTTTTTTGGAAAGTATCTGTCCGACGTCTTTGTTACTGCCTCTGCAAACGGAACTAAAACATTAAACTCCGGGGCATCAGCAAATGATTTACTGCAGATGATTTTTCCGATCTATATTATTGGTGTAACACTTCTCATATCCAAATTATTAATTGACTTTGTAAATCTCTTGTTTTTAATAATGCGTAATAGATACAAAGGAAGCCGGATTATCCAATTTCATGGTTTTAATACTTCCGGTTTTTCATCTATGGGATATATCTTTATTAATAAAAGGTTGAGCTCTGAAGAAGCCCGCGAAATAATAAAACATGAACAAAATCATCTTAAACAGAATCATTTTCTTGATATCATTTTCATTGAATTCGTAAAAGCATTTCTATGGTTCAATCCGGCTATTTATCTATTTGACAGATCATTACGGGCTATTCACGAATATCAGGCCGATCAGAAATGCCTTAGTTCAGGGGTGCCTGTTTTAAGTTACCAGAGTCTGTTATTAGACCAGGTTTTTAAAACGAGAGTGTTCAATATGTCTAACAGCTTTTCAAATCCATCACTTATCAAAAAACGTATGATTATGATGACAAAAAAACGCACCTCAGCTCTCGCTGATTTAAAACTAATTATCATTGTCCCTATAATCAGCATTGTGTTCTTAGTCATCTCCGCATTCCGGGGAAATATTAATCTGCCTAAAATCCAGACAGATTTCATTACGTTCCCTCAATTATCGCAATCAGTTTCGTGGGTTGGAACAATGCCCCCACCGCCTGTACAGGTACCGCCCTCAGAGTTAAATAAAATTCCGGCAGAAGAATCAAAGGAAGCACCATTTGTAGTCGTTGAAGAAATGCCCATGTTCCCAGGAGGTGATGCTGCCCTGTTAAAGTACATTCGTGAAAACACGCAATATCCGGCTAATGCTAAAGAACAGAATATACAGGGAAGGGTAATTATAAAATTTTGCATTACAGCTGAAGGCGGCGTCAGCCTGATAAGTGTTCTCAAGGGTATTGCACCTGAACTTGATAATGAAGCAATAAGAGTTGTCAGTACTCTTCCGGCTTTTAACCCGGGACGACAGGGGGGAAAGCCTGTTCCTGTCTGGTATATGGTACCCATTACATTTTCTTTGAAATAAATTTGATTACAGTTCCAGCCAGCTATCTGTTCCTGCAACTTTATAATACAGGCTGACCTTTGTAAGGGTCAGCTTTTTTTATTTTATTATGATTCAATTTCTGTAAATTTGTCGTCTGTTACGACGCAATTATGAATCTTGAAGAAAGAATAAAATCATTTGCCACACTCGGGAAAGTTCTCCGAAACTCCTTGAATAGCAGTTTTGTAACAAAAGAAGGGAGAGATCGAGATCAGTCCCTTTTTAATACATTAATTATAAATCAGCATAAACATAACCCCTGGTTCACACCGGAAAATGTGAGAAGAGCGATAACAGCAATTGCCAATGAACTCACTGAAGAAAACCTTATAAACTGGACCAGCAATTACCCTGCCTTAAGAAAGAAATCAAATCCTTTGAAAGTAGGTGTAATAATGGCCGGGAACATACCCCTGGCAGGTTTTCACGACTTTCTTTCAGTTCTGATCAGTGGAAACAATCTTATAGTAAAGCCAAGTTCAAAAGACTCTGAACTAATTGTTTATATAAGTGATATTCTCTGCTCAATAAATCCTTCGTTCAGAGATAACATTAGATTTGCAGAAGGTACACTTTCAAATTTTGATATTGTGATTGCGACCGGCAGTGATAACAGCTCAAGATATTTTGATTATTATTTTGGTAAGTATCCCAGTATTATCAGGAAGAACAGAAACAGCATTGCGATTATTGAAGGAGATGAAACCGGTGATGAGCTGGAAGGTCTTGGAACTGATATCTTCTCATATTTCGGACTTGGGTGCAGAAATGTCTCAAAAATCTATGTGCCAAAAAGATATGATTTCAGATCAATGATCAGGTACTGGGACACTTTTGCAGGAGTTATCAGTCATCCTAAATATGCAAATAACTATGATTTCAATAAAGCTGTTTACCTGGTTAATAAAGAAGCTTTTTTTGATGCAGGTCACATTTTATTAAAAGAAGACAGCAGAATTTCTTCACCTGTTTCTGTACTCTATTACGAGTATTATGAATCACAAACTGCTTTAAAACAGCAAATAGAACTTTTGAAAGAAAAAATTCAATGTATGATCAGCAGGCATAATATTCCTTTCGGCAAGGCCCAGTCGCCAAATTTATGGGATTATGCTGATGGAATAGACACAATTGAATTTCTTCTAAAAAAAAACTAAGCCTTAATATTGTAATCTAAAAAATATTATATTGCACTCCTTGAATTAATACATCTTATGGTTTACAAATTTGTAGTGTTATCAGATGAAGATGAATCATTTATCAGGGAATTTGAGTTCCTTGATACTCATACATTAATGGATTTTCACAACCAGATTCAGGATGAGATGGAGTTTGATAAATCCCAGATGGCTTCATTTTTTATGGCAACAGACAATTGGGAGAAAGAGGAAGAATTTACTCTTTTTGATATGGGTACGGGTTCTTCAACGATGGAAGTTGCTGTTCTGGAAGACATTATTTTCCGTAAGAACCAGAAATTACTTTACGTTTTTGATTTTTTTAATGAGAGATCTCTGTTTGTGGAATATACGGGAGAAGCTAAAGAAATTGAGGGACGTGAGTACCCGTCTTGCACAAATTCAAAGGGAATTCCTCCCAAACAGGTGATTTTCGGTGGAAGCTCCAGGAAACTTTATAATAATATAGTCGTTTCGGACGACGAAGATGAAGATGAACCTGAAGTTGATGATCTTTTTCTTAACGGGGATGACGAAGAAACATTACCCGATTTCGAGAATATTGATAATCTGAACGAGGACGAAGAATAGATCTTTTCAGGATCCTATTCCAATGAAAAATTTTCTGATAGTTCTGCTCGGTCCGACAGGAGTCGGTAAAACTGATGTTTCTATTGATTTAGCCGCCCGGTTCAATTGTGATATAATATCGGCTGATTCGAGACAATTCTACAGGGAAATGAGAATCGGAACGGCAGTTCCAACTGATTATCAACTTAATACAATAAAACACCACTTTATTGGATTTTTATCGGTTGAAGATTACTACAGTGCCAGTCTTTTCGAAAAGGATGTTCTTGAACTGCTTACTAATCTCTTCACAGAAAGCAATATTGTAATAATGTCGGGTGGATCAGGTTTGTATATTGATGCTGTATGCAGGGGCATTGATGACATACCTGACGTTGACCCATATATAAGGCAGAAATACATTTTAAAATACAGGCAGGAAGGAATTGAAGGTTTAAGAGTGGCCCTTAAATTGCTCGATCCCAAACATTATGCGAAAGTTGATCTCAAAAATCATAAACGAATTATAAGAGCTCTTGAAATATGTGAAACAACCGGCCGGCCATATTCATCCTTCCTGAAAAAGCAAAAAACAGAAAGGAACTTCGGGATAATTAAAATAGGACTCGAAAGAACAAGGAAGGTTCTTTATAACAGGATTAATTCAAGGGTTGATGAAATGGTTCGTATGGGCCTTGAGGAAGAGGCCAGAAATCTCTTTAGTTTCAGGAATATGAATGCGCTCAACAGTGTAGGTTACAAAGAGTTTTTTGATTTTTTTGATGGAAATATATCAATGGAGAAGACTCTTGAACTTATAAAGCGTAACAGCCGCAGGTACGCTAAACGACAGATGACCTGGTGGAGCAAGGATAAGGATATCAAATGGTTTGAGCCTGAACAGGTTGGTGAGATTAAAGAATATATTGAGGAATCGGTTAAACCAACCTTTTCAATTTCCTGATTGTTCCTTCCGGATCAGCTGAATGAAAAACAGAATTACCAGTTACAAGAACATTTGCACCTGAATTGATCAGTTTTGCAGCATTATTGATATCCACACCGCCATCAACTTCAATTAGAACATTATATCCACTTTTATCTATCATATTGCGGAGGTCAGCTATTTTGTTATAACTCTCTGCAATAAATGACTGTCCGCCAAAACCCGGATTAACAGTCATAATAAGAACAATGTCAATAAAGGGAATTGTATTCTTTAGAAGCATAACAGGAGTATGTGGATTTAATGCAACACCTGCTTTCATTCCAAGACTATGTATTTCAGTTACTGTACGTTGCAAATGTGTACAGGCTTCGTACTGAACCGTCAGATTATTGGCTCCGGAGTCACGGAAACGTGTCAGATATCTGTCGGGGTCTATTATCATCAAATGGACATCCAGCGGTTTTCCTGAAATTTTCTTTACGGATTCAATAACAGGGAAACCAAAAGATATATTTGGGACAAAAACGCCATCCATGATATCGAGGTGAAGCCAGTCGGCCAGACTTCTGTTTATCATTAGAACATCTTTTTCAAGATTACCAAAATCAGCAGCTAATAATGAAGGAGAAACAAGGTGGTCCATCTATGATTATTTTGAGCAAATATAGGAACAAAATGTTAACCAAGATATGTTTTCAATATTCTGCATCGGGTAGTAAACTGAATCCTTTTGATCGCTTTTTCCTTTATTTGCCTGACTCGTTCGCGCGTAAGTTTCAACTCTTCTCCTATCTCTTCCAGAGTGTATGGATGTTTCATTCCTAACCCAAAATATAATTTCAGCACTTTGGATTCGCGCGGAGAGAGAGTACTGAGAGCCCTTTCAATCTCAAAAGCTAGTGATTCATTTATAAGATTCTTATCGGGACTTGGTGCATCAGAGCTCTGCAGAACGTCGTACATGTTATTATCTTCTTCTGAACTGATCGGAGCATCCATGCTTACAGTACGGCCATTTGTTTTCAGGGCTTCCTTCACCTCTTCAGGAACCATTTCGAGTATTTCAGCAATTTCCTGGGAGGAAGGTTCCCTCTCATACTCCTGTTCAAGTCGGGAAAAAGCCCTGTTTATCCGGTTTATAGAGCCAATTTTATTTACAGGAAGTCGAACGATTCTGGCTTGTTCTGCAAGAGACTGAAGAATTGCCTGTCGTATCCACCATACAGCATATGAAATAAATTTAAATCCTCTTGTTTCATCAAATCGTTGAGCAGCTTTCATCAGGCCCAGATTCCCCTCATTAATTAGGTCCGGAAGACTCATACCCTGATTCTGATACTGTTTGGCAACAGATACAACAAATCGAAGATTTGCATTAACAAGTTTCCTTAAAGCAGCTGTGTCTCCTGATTTTATATTTCTGGCAAGGCTAACCTCTTCTTCAGGTGAAATAAGTTCAACCCTCCCTATCTCCTGAAGATATTTATCCAGTGACGGGGTATCACGGTTAGTAACCTGTTTTGTTATCTTTAACTGACGCATTTACAGGCCAGGTATAATTTTTCAAAGAAATTTCAGGCAATAGGCACAATTTTAATAAAAAAATACTATTTTACAACATATTCTCCTAATTATTTTTTGGTTAGTAATAGTTTTTTAGTATCTTGCAGCGTTATTTTACATATTGAATATCAAATTATTAATTGATTTGATAAAATCCCGTTGCATTTTTAACAACATTTTGCAGGAATTATATTAGCATTTTTTTTAATATTGCAGCGGTTTTTGGATATGTGAAATAAGTTTAGCATAATCCAGCGGGTTCATTTTCATATCTTGGCCCGTGTTTCCAAAACAAATCATTTAGATCTCTTATATTCCATATATCATTAAAATATGTACGACATTCTTGAGTTAAGTAAGAAGCTGCTTCCCGAATTAAAGGATATAGCAAAGGAACTTAAAATTAAAAAAGCCGAATCTTTGAAAAAGCAGGATCTGATTTACAAAATCCTTGATCAGCAGGCTATTGAAGCCACTGAAATCCAATCTACCGTCAAAAATGAGAAGGATGATGTACCTTCTTTTCCTGAGGTTAATAACCTGGAGTTTGATTCTTCCTTGAGAAGAGGAAAACGTCCGAGGACATTAAAGCCAATAGTAAAACGATCAATAGAATCGGTCATGACCGTTTCACCCGGTGACCTTAAGAGGCCTGAAACCATACCGGGCGGATGGCAGGAACAGGCTAAAAAACCGGAAAAGGCTGATGAAAAACCAGATCTGTTTAAAAAAACAGAGCCGGTTCCTGAAGAAAGAAAAGTTCCGAAATGGGGAACGGACCGTAGTCATGATGAAAAAAAATATAATAAAATATCTGCTGACAGGTACGAAAAGAGAAGTCCTGAGCCTCTCACAGAATCAGTGATTGAAAATATAATTCCCATAAGTAACGGAGAAGCTTCATTTGATGAGATTAAATCGACTGCAGATGTTTACTATGGAGATATTATAGTTGAACCTCCTGTAAAAGAAACCATTCCTGCTTTGCCTTTAAAAGATGAGAAAAAGGAAAAACCATATGATTTTGAAGGCATAATTTATAATACCGGAGTTCTTGAAATTATGCCCGACGGTTATGGTTTCTTAAGATCACCTGACTACAACTATCTGAATTCTCCTGATGATATATATGTTTCACAATCACAGATTAAGCTTTTCGGCCTTAAAACCGGAGATACAATCAAAGGGTCAATTCGTCCGCCAAAAGAGGGCGAAAAATATTTCCCTCTGATCAAAGTTGACGAGATAAATGGAAGAAGTCCTGATTTTATAAGAGACAGAGTTCCTTTCGATTTTCTGACGCCACTCTTTCCTGATGAGAAATTCACTTTGTGTCAGCCTGGAGAAGGATCTTTATCAGTAAGGGTAATCGACATGTTTACTCCTATTGGTAAAGGACAGCGCGGATTAATAGTTGCTCAACCCAAAACAGGAAAGACAATTCTTCTTCAGGAAATAGCCAATGCTATAGCCAAATATCATCCCGAGGTTTACCTGATGATCTTACTTATTGATGAACGTCCTGAAGAGGTTACCGACATGGCCAGAAATGTGAAGGCTGAGGTTATTGCTTCAACTTTTGACGAACCGGCTGAACGGCATTGCCGTGTTGCCAATATCGTACTTGAAAAAGCGAAAAGGCTTGTCGAATGCGGACATGATGTAGTTATTCTTCTCGACTCAATAACAAGACTTGCAAGAGCTTTTAATACAACGGCTCCTGCATCAGGAAAAGTATTATCCGGAGGTGTTGACTCCAATGCACTTCATAAACCGAAAAGATTTTTCGGGGCAGCACGTAATATTGAAAATGGAGGATCGCTCACTATACTTGCTACAGCTCTTACGGAAACAGGTTCAAAGATGGATGATGTCATTTTCGAGGAATTTAAGGGAACAGGTAACATGGAGCTTCAGCTTGACCGGAAACTTTCCAACAGAAGAATATTCCCGTCTATAGATATTCCTGCTTCGAGTACCCGAAGGGAAGATCTGCTCCTAAGCAAGAATATGCTTCAGAAAATCTGGGTTTTACGTAACTTTCTTACTGATATGAACTCTGTCGAAGCTATGGAATTCCTTCGAGACCGATTACTTCAGGCAAAGTCGAATGAAGAGTTTCTGATTTCGATGAATGGAGGATAATGAAAAGGAATTTTTTATAATTTTGCACTTTATTTAAAAACATTCTTTTAGTCAATTATATAAATCACAATGGGAACAAAAAAATTTATAACATGCGACGGCAATCAGGCCGCAGCGCATGTTGCATATATGTTTAGCGAAGTTGCCTGCATATATCCTATCACACCTTCATCAACTATGGCAGAATTTATTGATGAATGGGCTGCCAATGGATTAAAAAATATTTTCGGGGAACAGGTTAAAGTTGTTGAGATGCAATCGGAAGCAGGAGCTGCCGGTGCATTACACGGCGCTTTACAGACTGGTGCTTTGTGTTCAACATTCACCTGCTCACAGGGTTTGCTTCTTATGATACCCAATATGTACAAGATCGCCGGAGAACTTCTTCCGGGTGTTTTTCATGTAAGTGCCCGTGCAATAGCCGCTCATGCCCTGTCAATTTTCGGTGATCACAGCGATATTTATGCTACACGGCAGACTGGTTTTGCAATGCTGGCCAGCGGGAGTGTGCAGGAAATAATGGATCTTGCAGGAGTAGCGCATCTTTCAGCTATTAAATCGAGGATTCCATTTATTCACTTCTTTGACGGATTTCGCTCTTCAGCCGAAGTTCAGAAAATTGAATATCTTGAGAAAGATGACCTTAAGAATCTCATTGATCTGGATGCCCTTAATAAATTCCGGAAAAATGCTCTCAATCCTGAACATCCTGTTACAAGAGGGACTGCTCAGAACCCTGATATTTTCTTCCAGGCAAAAGAATCAATTAACAAATTCTATGAACCAATCCCGGATATTGTAAACTCATACATGTCTGAGATAACAAAACTAACAGGAAGAGAATATAAGCCCTTCACATATTATGGCGCTCCGGATGCTGAAAATATCATTATTGCAATGGGTTCAGTGACAGATACAACAAAAGAAACTATTGATTATCTCAGAGCTAAAGGTGAAAAAGTCGGACTTATAAGTGTTCATCTTTATCGTCCGTTCTCTTCAAAATACTTTTTTAATGTCTTCCCGGGATCTGTTAAGAAAATAACAGTATTAAGCAGGACAAAAGAATCTGGCAGTAACGGTGAACCTCTTTATCTCGATATTAAAGAGATGTTTTATGAAAGAAATGAAAGACCAATGATAATAGGTGGTCGTTACGGACTCAGTTCGAAAGATACGACACCGAGTATGATTCTATCAGTATTTGAGAATATGAAACTCAAAGAGCCAATGAATCAATTCAGTGTTGGAATTATCGATGATGTTACATTCAAATCCCTGCCAATACTCCCTGAAATTCATGTTGCCCTGCCAGGCACATATTCTGCAAAATTTTACGGACTTGGTTCCGATGGGACTGTTGGTGCAAATAAAAACTCCATCAAGATCATAGGTGATTCAACAGATAAGTATTGTCAGGCATATTTTGCATATGACTCCAAGAAATCAGGAGGTATAACTACTTCTCATCTTCGTTTTGGTGATAAACCTATTCGTTCCCCGTACCTTGTCAACACACCTGACTTTGTAGCGTGTCACGTACCATCCTATCTCGATAAGTACGATATGCTAAAAGGTTTGAAGAAAGGAGGAACATTTCTCCTCAACTCAATATGGGATGCGGAAGAGACCAAAAAACGTCTTCCCGACCACATGAAGAAGTATCTTGCTGAAAACAGCATCAATTTCTATATGATCAATGCCACGCTCATTGCAGAAGGGATAGGCCTTGGGAATCGTACAAACACTATTATGCAGGCCGCTTTCTTTAAAGTAGCCAACGTAATACCTTATGAAAAAGCCGAAACTGAAATGAAGAAGGCTATTTATAAGAGTTATGGGAAAAAAGGTGAAGATGTTGTAAAAATGAATTATGCTGCAGTAGATAAGGGAAGTGAAGTTGAGAAAGTTGAAATTCCTTCAGAATGGGCCAATATTAAAGTTGAGAAAGTTGCCGACACTCGCAATATTCCTGAATTTATCCGTGATGTTATGGAGCCAATAAACAGTATGAAGGGAGATGATCTTCCGGTAAGTGCTTTCGTTGGCAGAGAAGACGGAACCTTTCCTTCAGGTACTTCAGCCTATGAAAAACGAGGAATTGCAGTTAATGTTCCTGAATGGCAACCAAATGTTTGTATTCAGTGTAATCAGTGTTCTTATGTCTGTCCTCATGCTGCAGTACGTCCTTTTCTTTTGACTGATGAAGAAGCTTCAAAGGCTCCTGAAGGATCAAAGTTCATACAAGGGATCCCTGGTGTTCTTAAAGCTTACAAGTATAGAATTCAGG
This sequence comes from uncultured Bacteroidales bacterium, assembly GCA_963838215.1. Taxonomy (GTDB): domain Bacteria; phylum Bacteroidota; class Bacteroidia; order Bacteroidales; family VadinHA17; genus LD21. Next base: position 335,019 of record CAWIQG010000004.1, read on the forward strand.
TGAGTGTTCTTGACTGTACAGGTTGTGGAAACTGCACCGATATTTGTCCTTCAAAGACCAAGGCATTAATTATGAAACCACTTGAAACACAGCTTGAAGAGATCACACGCTGGACTTACATGCATGAAAAAGTTGGTTATAAAGATACTATAGTTGATAAATTTGTCAATGTTAAGAACAGTCAGTTTGCACAACCGCTGTTTGAATTCTCCGGTGCCTGTGCAGGTTGTGGTGAAACACCATATATTAAATCAATTACACAACTTTTTGGTGACAGGATGATTGTTTCAAACGCTACAGGATGTTCCTCAATTTATGGTGGCTCTGCCCCTTCGACACCATACACGCATAATAAAAATGGTCATGGCCCGGCATGGGCAAACTCACTGTTTGAGGACAATGCTGAGTATGGATTTGGTCTTTCGCTTGGCACAAATAAGATGAGGGACCGTATTGCACTACGAATGAATGGAGCTCTGACAAATGGTTCAGTAAGCGCTGAAACTAAGATTGTATTTGAAGAGTGGCTAAAAGGAAAAGATAATGCTGAAGCTTCCAGAAATGCATCTGTCAAAGTGATTGAAGCCTGTAATAAAGAGAAATCTGAAGTCGTTGAAGAAATTCTAAGTCTGAAACAATACCTGGTTAAAAAATCACATTGGATTTTTGGTGGCGACGGATGGGCCTATGACATTGGTTATGGTGGACTTGATCATGTTATAGCTTCAGGTGAAGATGTAAATATTCTTGTCCTCGACACTGAGGTTTATTCCAATACAGGAGGTCAGGCTTCAAAGTCTACACCGGCTGGAGCAGTTGCAAAATTTGCTGCCTCTGGTAAAAAAATCAGAAAAAAAGACCTTGGAATGATGGCCATGAGCTACGGCTATGTTTACGTGGCACAGGTTGCTATGGGCTCAAGTAATGCTCAGTATCTCAAGGCCATAAAAGAGGCAGAAGCGTACCCCGGACCATCTCTCATAATTGCTTATGCACCATGTATCAACCATGGTTTAAGAGAAGGGATGGGACAAAGCCAGACTGAAACAAAACGTGCCGTTGAGGCTGGTTACTGGCATCTTTACAGGTTTAATCCACTTCTTGAAACCGCAGGTAAGAATCCTTTTACACTCGATTCGAAAGAACCTGACTGGACCAAATTCCAGGATTTTCTTAAATCTGAAGTGCGCTATACTTCACTGATTAAATCTTTCCCTGCTGAAGCTGAAGTACTTTTCAAAGCTGCTGAAGAAAACGCAAAATGGAGGTACAAATCGTACCAGCGCCTGGCGGCTATGGAGTTTGCAGCTTCAGAGGCTGTGCCGGAAGAGACAAAAACAGAATAATTAAGTATGGAAATAAAAGAAAGCCATCCGGAAGGGTGGCTTTTTTTGCTCAGGGCTCAGAGCTTAGAGCTCAGTGTATAATACAAGCTGCGCCCTGAGCTCTGTGCTCCGTGCAAATTGTAAATATTATTCGTATTTTTGTGCCATATCAAAATTATGAGCAGGATAATAGGAATAGATTATGGTACAAAGAGGATCGGATTGGCTGTTACTGATCCGACTCAGATATTTGCCTCACCTTTAAATACAGTAACTCCTCAAGAATTTGAAAAGTTTGTGGAAGATTATTTGCGTTCAGAAGAGGTAGATGCGTTTGTCATAGGATACCCCGTGCAGATGAACAACAAGCCGAGCGAATCTGTTAAATACATAAATCCATTTATCAAAAAACTTAAAAAAAAATATCCTTTGAAACATATTCATCTTGTCGATGAGAGATTCACTTCGCAGATGGCTCTCAGAACGATGATAAACGGAGGAGTCAAAAAGAAAGAGAGAAAAGATAAATCTATGGTTGATAAAATAAGCGCTTCGATCATTCTTCAGTCTTTTCTTGATAACAGATCAAATAAAATAGAAAATATTAAGCTGAAATGATATATCCGATTGTTATATATGGGCATCCGATACTAAGAAAGATTGCAGAGGATATTGACAAAGATTATCCAGGGGTAAATCAGATAATAGAGGATCTTTTTGAAACCATGTATCATTCTGAAGGTATGGGTCTTGCTGCACCCCAGATTGGTAAATCCATCAGAATATTTGTGATCGATGGAAAACCGATAGCAGATGATGAGCCATCACTAGCCGACTTCAAAAAGGTTTTCATTAATGCTCATAATACGGAAAAATGTGGAGATTTTCAACTTATGAATGAAGGTTGTTTAAGCATACCTCATTTAAGGGAAGAAGTTAACCGGGAGTCACATATCCGGATAAATTATTATGATGAGAACTGGGAGTATCATGATGAAGTATTTGATGGATATAAAGCCAGAATAATCCAGCACGAATATGATCATCTCGACGGCATCCTTTTTGTTGACAGGGTTAGTCCTCTCAGAAAAAGACTAATTAAAAGTAAGCTTGCGGCAATAAGTAAAGGCAAGTTTGAAGCTGAATATAAGACAATTCTCCCCGGACAAAAGATAAGATTATTATAAATTTTATATCTTTATACAGTCTCATCAGTTGCAGACTGTGCTACATAAAGAAATTCCCTTTATCCGTATAGGCCTGCCATTATGTGCCGGAATCGTCTCGGGCCTTTATATAAAACCGGATGCCTTTTTCCTGTCAGTGGCTGGTATTATTATTGTTTCAGGCTTTTTTGCCAGTCTTTTTTACAATAAATATGAAAATAATCTGATTTTTGGCTGCTCTCTGTCAATATCGCTCTTCACCTGCGGTCTCCTTTTATATGTAAATGAAAAAGACAGCCTGACGACCCTTAAACCTGAACAATCATATTTTGCATGTACCCTCTCCGACTTCCCCGAAGAAAAAGAAAACAGCATCAGATTAACCGTTAAGCTGAACTACAAAATCACACGGGAAGGCCATGAGGTCGTTGAAGGGTCCATGTTACTGTATAATAAGAAAGATTCCTCAGTTAATTCAATGTTGCCCGGTGATCGTCTTATAATTAATTGTACACCTGTAGAAATTGTAAACAGAGGAAATCCCTATGAATTTGATTACAGGTTCTTTATGGAAAACCAGGGTATCAGGTATTATGCATTTAGCAGCGGTCGTGATATAATCAGCCATATTGTTCCTCATCACAGGAAGCTAATCCACAGGGCACTGATAATAAGGGAAAAGATCATTGGAATGTACAAAGAGAGTGGTATCACCGGTGAAAGGCTGGCATTGGTTGCGGCGATTACTCTGGGTCAGAAAAACATGCTTGAACCGGAGCAAAAACAGAATTTCATGAAGGCAGGGGTGATGCACATAATGGCCGTATCGGGGCTTCATGCCGTAATACTGAGTCTGTTTATTTTCAATCTTTTGTTTTTTCTGAAGCGTAGATTCAACATCATGAGGATAATAATTACAATCCTTATTCTCTGGTCATTTGCCTTTGTGACAGGGCTCACACCTTCAGTGTTAAGAGCAACTCTGATGTTTTCCTTCCTTCAGGCCGGCAGCCTGATGAAGAGACGTGTAAATGGAATAAATTCAGTACTTGCATCAGCATTTGTTCTGATCCTTATAAAGCCATCAGTAATATTCGAAGCCGGGTTTTTGCTTTCATATTCAGCTGTGATATACATTATCTGTTTCTATCACGATTTCTACATTAAGCTGCATTTTAAAAACTGGTTAGCAGACAAGATATGGCAATCTTCTTCTGTCACCCTTGTAGCACAGGCAGGTACTCTTCCGCTTACAATTATGTTGTTCAACCGGTTTCCGACATACTTCATCCTTTCAAATATTATAATTGTGCCGATTTCGTCATTACTGATTATAACAGGATGCCTTGTACTTATGATATACCCGGTTCATTTTCTTTCACACCTTCTTGCCATAGCTCTTAATTATCTGACAGGACTCACCGGTTTACTTACTGCGCAGACCGCCTCCCTGCCGTCGTCAACTCTTGAAAATATCGGCATGACAACTATTGAATGTATTCTTCTTACCGTTACTATTTTTCTTTTCAGCCATTTCCTGCTGAAGAAAAAATCATTTTCAATTATTTATCCAATAGCATTATTTAGTCTTTTTGCAATTTCAGGTACAGTATGTGAAATTAAGACAAGAACCACCAACGAATTAATTGTCTATAATATACCTGGTTCATCTACAATCGGCATAAGAACCGGCAAGATTCTGAATCTTTACTCCGATACCTCTTTTGCAGGGAATGAAGTAAAAAGAGATTGTGCAACACTCGGACTCAGGATAAAAATGAATATACTAAAAAATAAGTTCTATTGTATTAGGGCCGGAGAACATAATATATTAATATCCAATTCATTGGACAAAACTATTTTGAAATATTTTAAACCTGATATTGTAGTTTTCACTGGATCAGGACCTGAAATTGAAAATAATGTAACATTCAGGCAACCCCCTAAAACGTTTATTATTTCATCTGAATCAAATACGGGTTTTTATATACCTAAGCAGGTTGTCCTGACAGGAACTGACACTGTCCATTTTGTGCGAAAATACGGAGCTTTTATAAAAAGGATATGATATTTAAAGCTCAAGTGCACCAAGCCCCTGCCGTACAATCTCTATTTCTTCGCCTGTGCAGTCAACAATTGTCGAAGCTTCGTTTTTACCAAAACCACCATTAATGACCGCATCAGCAAAATCGCGGTATTTCTCATAAATAAGTTCCGGATCAGTAGTGTACTCAATGACCTCGTCCTGATCATGAATTGATGTAGTAATAATCGGTCGTCCGAGCTCACGTACCAGTTCAAGTATAATATTATTGTCAGGAATCCTTATGCCAACAGTCTTTTTTTTATTCTTAAACAACTTTGAAATCTGATTATTTGCCTGAAGAATGAAGGTAAACGGTCCGGGAAGGTTTCTTTTTAAAAGTTTAAAAATTGTGTTATCCCTGATTATTGTATATTCAGAAAGTTGGCTCATATCATGAAAGATAAGCGACAATTCCGGATTTTTAGGGTTTAACCCTTTAAAACGAGCTAATTTCTCAATTGATTTTGATGCCCTGATATCACACCCCATTGCATAAATAGTATCAGTTGGAAATATGATAATTCCTCCGTTTTCAAGCAGATCAACTATCTGCCTGATATGCTTTGGGTTCGGGTTCTCGTTATAAATGCGGATAAGCATGAATATTTCGAATACTGCCAAAGATAAAAAAAGGGTAAGCTCCTTATATCGCACCGCTACAACTGCCTACCCTTGCTACCTTCCGATCCTGGGGGAGTTCAGCAGGAGCTGGTCGTATAAGACTTACCCGGTACAAAAGTACGATATTTCCGGAAGCCTTCAAAATAATTATTTCATTTTGACAGCAACTATCATTTCTATTTTTACATTATATTTGTTTTTAATCAACTAACTTATCTAAAAATTTTAATAACAAGCATCATGGAAGAAAAAGTCAATGCCTGGAAAACAAACCTAACAAACGGCCTTATATTAGGAATGGTAGGTGTCGTTTATTCTCTGATAATGTATTTTCTCAACCTTTCCCTGAACAAACCGCAAGGGTATGTTTTCATTTTAATTCAAATTGCAATTCTGTATTTTCTTCTTAAATCGTACCGTGATAATTATATGCATGGTCAGATAACTTATGGTCAGTCATTCGGTGCCGGAGTGATTATTTGCCTGTACTATGCTGTTATAATGGCAATTTTTACTTACATCCTATATGCTATAATAGACCCGGGTCTTGTGGCTAAACAACTTGCTATGGCTGAAGATGCTATGGTAAAAAAAGGTGCTCCACAAGCAGCAATTGATACAGGAATGGCTTTCACTGCAAAAATAATGAAGCCTGCAATAATGGCGCCTATAAGTATTCTTGGAAACGTATTCTGGGGAGCAATTATATCGCTTGTTATCAGCATTTTTATCAGGAAAGAGGGCAATCCTTTGATAGATTCTCCTTCTAACTAACCCGAATATAATTCTGATGGATCTATCGGTTATTATCCCTGTTTATAATGAAGAGGAATCGATTCAGGAACTAACTGAATGGATCAGGAAGGTGTGTGTTTCCGGCAGCCTCTCTTATGAAATTATTTTTATAGACGACGGTAGTTCTGATTCATCCTGGGAAAAGATCATGTCTAATGCAAAAGAGCAGCAATCGGTAAAGGGTTTCCGGTTCAGGCGGAACTATGGCAAGGCTGCCGCTCTTCATACAGGCTTCCGAGAGGCTACCGGGGATGTTGTTATAACGATGGATTCCGATCTGCAGGATAGTCCCGATGAGATTCCCGGACTTGTAAAAATGATAAGGAACGAAGGATACGATCTCGTATCAGGTTGGAAAAAGAAAAGATATGATCCTTTTGTCAAACGTTTTACAAGCAGGTTTTACAATGGCACAGCACGGTTGTCATCAGGCATTAAACTTCATGATTTTAACTGCGGGCTAAAAGCATACCGTCTTGAAGTTGTTAAGAGCATTGAGATATACGGAGAGATGCACAGATACATTCCCATTCTGGTAAAAGAGGCCGGTTTTAAAAACATCGGAGAAAAAGTTATTGAACACAGACCAAGAAAATACGGGGTCACAAAATATGGACTTGACAGATTTATGAAAGGGTATCTTGATCTTCTCACTATTGGATTTATTACTCGTTTCGGGAAAAGTCCTATGCATCTTTTTGGATCTCTTGGAACACTTATGTTTTTGATAGGCTTTATAATGGCCGGCTATCTTGGTGTTAAAAAACTTATTTTCATTAATCATCATCTGAAAGCTCCGCTTGTCACCAGCAGCCCATATTTTTTCATTGCTCTCACGGTTATGATAATCGGATCATTCCTTTTCCTGACAGGCTTCCTTGCAGAAATGGTAAACCGAAATTCATCAGAAAGAAATAACTATCTTATTAAAGACAGGGTGAATATTTGAAACACCTCTCTGCCGCTTCGCGGCATCTCCCCAAATTGGGAGATAAAACATTGATATTTAGTTAAATTCAGCTTGGCTTTTGGGAGTTTTCCGTCTTGGGGGTGAATGGGTAAGTTGGTTGGCATTTATTATAAACCTCAATTATTGCCGCTGTCATCTTATCCCATGAGAATTTTTCTTTTTCCATCCTCACTGCTTCTGTAAAGCTTTCTTTCCTGTTGTGATCAAAGTAATCGATAATTGCTTCGGTTATGTATTTTGATTCAGGTTTGACCACATAACCACATTTCCCGTCAGGCACAATCTCCTTTAATCCGCCGACATCTGTAACAAGCATTGGCTTTTCATAGTGAAAGGCTATCTGCGTAACACCGCTCTGTGTAGCGGTTTTATACGGTTGAACCACCAGATCAGCTGCACTGAAAAAAAGCGGAACCTCATTATCTTTTATAAAATGATCAAAAAATATGACATCATTTTCGAGATTGTACTTTTTAATAAGATTCTTGTACGGAGCTTCATCTTCATAAAATTCACCGGCAATGATAAGCTTCAGTTTCCTGTTTCTTAATCTTTCATCTGAAAAAGCCTCTATAAGCAGATCCAGTCCTTTATATGCTCTTATAAATCCAAAGAACAGGAGATATGAATAACCGGCATCGAGATCAAGCGCTGACTGCGCCTCCTTTCGCCCAACCGGGGAACCATAATTATCAAACAGCGGATGAGGGCTGAGTTCAGCATGAATGTTCTTCCCGAAGGTTCCAAGATCATCCAGAACTGTCTGCGACATTGCAACTGCACCATCAATACTGCCTGTAAAATACCTCGTAAGAATTTTGTCGCCCGGTCGCTTTTCATGAGGTATTACATTGTCAAAAATAGATATTACAGTCGTATGCCGGTTTGATTTTGCTCTGCGGGCAACTGTCCCAAGACATGGAGCCATGAAGGGCAGCCAGTATCTTATCAGAAGAATGTCGGGTTTTTCATTTTTTATTTTAAGCCCGACAGCAATCCAGTTAAATGGGTTAATCGAATTGAGTTTACGCGTGATCTTAATTCCCACAGGAGCAGGACCATCAGTATATTGTGTTTTTCCGGGAAACATTAATCGTGGGTACTGCAAGCTAAAAGTGAATATTTCAATATTATGGCCTTCGGTAGAAAACTGTTGCGCAAGTCGGTCATTAAATGATGCCAGTCCTCCCCGGTAAGGATATGCGGGACCAAGCGAAATTATCTTCATTGACTTTAATCAAATTAATATATTTTGTAAGTAAATGGCGCAGAAAAATGACAACTGACAAAGGAGGCACGACGCAAGGGTAAGAAAAACTCATTTACTTCTTCCCTGAGCCATGTGTCGTGAGTCGTGAGTCGGATTTTGTTTTCAGCCATTCAGATAATCATTAAGGTAAATATATGCTGGTGTAAGTCTGCCATTTTTCAATATAGTAGCCCTTTCGATCATAGGACTTTCAACTTCTGATAGTAAGTCATGCAATACATTACTCATCAGCTGCTTACCAAAATCCAATGAAGCGTCACGCGGAAGCTCGCCCGGAAGATTATCGATTGCCATTACCGTAATATTTGTTGGTCTTGAGAAAGCGGGCTCTTCGACTCCGAGGTGAGGATTATAACTATAAAATGGATCGGAAATAGTTGTTGCCCTCATTGTTGAAGGAACAGGGCCATTAATATCGCAGCTAATATCGGCAATTATGGAAATCCTGAAATCAGATTTTTTCATATCCATTTTTGTAAAAAAGACAGGTGATCGCGGATCCCAGTAGTGACCTGTAATTAATATATCAGTAACCTTTGTATAAGGAAGAAATGTCGATTCATATTCCTGAGGAAACTTTGTAAAGTGATTAAAACTGAATTTCAGTCCATTCTTATTCCTTGTATAATGCTCCGGTCCTATCAGGCAAAATACAGGAACATTAAATTCCCTCGTCAGAAAATCATTCGGATTCACCTGGACTATATTTCCTATATTTAATGTCTCCATTACGCCATGGGCCACACGACCATCGCCTGTAACAAGAATTTTAAGTCCGTGTTTTAGTTCTATAAGCCGCAGACCTGCCCACATCTCTTCAAGATCGCGGCACTGGTAAGCCGGTTTTAATTTAAATCTGTTTGTTTTGATCCCTCTTGCTCTTAATCCGTTATATGCTCCCACAATACCTGCATACCGGCCAAATGCCACCACCCGTTGTCCTATGTCGGTTGTAAGGTATTCAAAATCAATAAGAGTGATGTTTTTGTCAGCCATCTCTCTGAACATATCGTGGTTATGTGGTTGTTTCTTAGCCACATGAGCAAAGAAGAGATAAGTTTTCCCTTCGATAAAAGTCCGCTTATCCACCTCCTTTACGCCCAGCAGAAAATCACAATCGTGAAGATCCTCTTTAAGGGGAATATCGAGATATTCATATTCTTCATTTAAATAGCTGCGGCAGTCGCTTGGCTGTACGTAGAATTCAACATTTGGATAGAGCTCCTCAAGTGCTATTATCTGAGGCGGTGTAAGAGGAACCCTTCTGTCGGGAGGGTTTTTTGTTTCCCGGAGTATTCCTACTTTTAAAGTCTTTTCCATATAACCGCACAATTTACTTATGGAGATGTGAAGATACAAAATAATAGTTTGGAGTGAGCTAAAGTTTGAAGTGTCTATAGTTCTAAAAATAATGAATAAAGTTTTTCTAAGTACTTTAGGCACTCTAGGCACTTTAGGCACTCCAAACTTTTTTGTATCTTTGCAGCAAATAACACCGGGGCTGACCTGGTTTTGACAGCATGAGAGGTGTTATGTAAGCATGCAGTGTGTGGTGGCGCGTCACTTAAACAGTGTCACAAAACAATAAAAGGCGAAAACAATTACGCTCTCGCAGCATAAGCGAATAACAGTAGCTTAGGCACTTTCCGCTTCGGCGGGATCATTCCGCACCAGGTGTGGGATCGAGACGTCTCCCGGGCGGTCATGCCCTGATCCAACCCGACAAGGAGGCGCACGCAATCCGGGGCTAGTCTGAAGATTTTTCCGGTCGGAAGGCGAAACAAACAGGAAATAAGGGCCGGTTAGGTTGCTCTGCAGCTGACCGGTCACGAAAATCAAGCAGAGATAAGCATGTAGAAAGCATATGACTTCCATGTTTGGACCGGGGTTCGACTCCCCGCAGCTCCACCCTGAACCACATTCCAACGAGTGTGGTTTCTTTTTTACAACCCCCGCAGCGCAGGTATCTTCAGCGTTTCCGCTACTCAGTGCAACGCAAGCGTGCATATACTGAGCAAACGCATAACTTCTCCTGCGCAACACGCTAATTCAACACTTAATGCGGACGCACAAGAAATAGCAACCGCCACCGATAAGCCAAAAAGTGGTGAAAATAACTGGATTCATATGGGACAATTATTGATGAACTTATGATAAAAAACGTAAAAGAACTGAAAGAAAAGTTATCATTAAAAAAGATCACTGTTTCAAAACAAGAATCTTCTGTCAAAAATAGTGCTCAGGTAGATTTATTGAATGAATTAAAGAAATCAAGCAGAAATTAATCAGTAATATTTACTGATAATTTGCTTTTAAATTAAAAAAACATATAAATTTGTTTCGGGAAATTCCGAAATGAAATTTGTGATGGTAGAAAAAGATAAACCTATTACGGATAATCAGGAAAAGATAGCACGCTACGGGAAAGCACTTTCAAACCCTATCCGTGTTTTTATTCTTGAATATCTGTCAAATAATCTTAATAAAGCCTGCTATAGCGGGGATATGGCTGAAATCTTGCCAATTGCCCGCTCTACTTTGTCGGAACATCTAAAAGAACTGAAAGAGGCAGGCTTAATTCAGGGGGAAATAAATCCGCCATATATCAGGTACTGTATTAATCCTGAACATTGGGAAGAAGCTAAATTGTTGTTCGCCAAATTCTTCAAAAAGTAAAAAAATTTAATTATATGTTTCGGATATTTCCGAAATGATAAAATGAAATAATATGGAAATTAAGATTTTAGGCACTGGATGTGCAAAATGCAAATCATTGGAGAAACTAACACGTGAAGTAGTTGAAAAGAATGGAATTCAAGCCACGATTACAAAAGTGGAGGACATTGCTGAAATAATGAAATATCGTATCATGGCTACTCCTGCATTGGTCGTTAACGAAAAAGTTGAAATAAAGGGACGTATGCCATCTGCAGCAGAAATTCTACGGGTCTTATCAAAATACCATTAAACCAACCAAAATGAGTTTATCAGTTAATTTGAATAAAAAGATTACCCTTCCGTTGGTTTTTTTGCCTGTGTGGTTTGTCGTTTATCATTTTCTGAAACCTGTCACGGATTGGTTTATTGATATTGTACTGGGTATGACTGCAGGTTCTCGCCTTACAGAAACATTGAGGTTTTTTGTTTTTGAAGTTCCAAAGGTTTTGTTACTGCTCATTCTGATTATTTTCTTGGTTGGCATTGTCCGTTCATATTTTTCACCAGAAAAAACCCGAAAAGTACTTGAAGGTAAATCACTATTTACAGGTAATGTAATGGCATCGCTGCTTGGCATAGTTACACCATTCTGTTCCTGTTCTGCCATTCCACTGTTTCTTGGATTCGTTGAAGCAGGAATACCCATTGGAGTTACATTTTCCTTCCTGATTGCTTCACCTATGATTAACGAAGTTGCCGTAGTGCTCCTTTTCAGTTTATTCGGGTGGAAAACTGCTCTTATTTACGTAGTAGCGGGTTTAATCATTGCCATCACTGCAGGATGGCTAATCGGCAAACTGAACCTTCGTCATTGGGTTCAGGATTGGGTTTACCAGTCTCAGTCTGGCAACTCTGATTCAGAAGGTGAAAAACTGAAATTTGCTGACCGCATCCAGTATGGTTTTAATGCAGTCAGGGAAATAGTCGGTAAAGTATGGATATACGTAGTTATCGGTATTGCAGTGGGTGCAGCAGCACATGGATATGTCCCTGCAGATTTCATGGCTTCATTAATGGGCAAGTCGGTTTGGTATAGTGTACCGTTATCTGTAATAATTGGTATCCCTTTATATTCAAACGCTGCTGGAATCATTCCAATTGTCTCGGTACTGATAGAAAAAGGTGCTTCAATTGGTACTGCATTGGCATTTATGATGGCTGTAATAGGACTTTCCCTGCCTGAAATGATAATACTGAAGAAAGTTCTGAAACTGCCATTTATATTGACTTTTGCGGGCATTATGGCAATAGGAATAATGATAGTAGGTTTTCTTTTTAATGCAATTATGCAGTAAATGATAGTATTAATTTAAGCTTTTTTTTTTTATGAAAACATTAGGTTTTATTGGTGGTGGACGCATAACTCGAATCCTGTTGAATGGATTAAAAAATGCAAATGTTTCGTTTGAAAAAATCTATGTCTACGAAACTAATGAAACTGTACTGGGTGCTTTAAAAGCAGATTATCCTAAAATCGAAACTTCAAGCACAGATTCAACAATGGCTGCCTCTTCAGACTGGGTATTTATTGCCTTACATCCGCCAGTTTTAATGGATGCATTGCAAACAATAAAAAACTTCATTAAGAAAGATGCTTTGGTAGTATCATTTGCACCCAAGATTACACTTGAGAAGATGCAATCAGTATTACCTAATGCATCAAACCTTGCTCGTATGAATCCGAATGCTGGAACTTACGTCAATAAGGGATATAATCCAGTATGCTTTGCAAAAGGTGCAAATAAAACTATTATTAATGGTTTTATCGAAGTATTTGAGAGACTTGGTAAAGTTCCAGTCGTTCCCGAAAATCAGATCGAAGCCTACGCTGTTGTTAGTGCAATGGGTCACACATATTTTTGGTTTCAACTGCAAGAACTTAAAGAACTTGGACTTTCATATGGTTTATCTGAAAAAGAAGTACATGAAACTATTTCTGCCATGCTCTTGGGTACATCGGAAACACTTTTTAATTCTGGATTAAAGTATGAGAAAGTGATCGATCTTGTACCAGTTAAACCAATGTCAGAGCATGAAAATACTATCAAAGAGTTTTATAAGACAAGTTTAAACGGCATCTATCAGAAGATTAAACCGATGTAAGAGCAATATTTCTAAATCACTTAATGTCTGTTGAATATATGACATTTCTTGTTCATGGTTTCGTCAGTTCAGGTTTTCTTAACCTGTCAGCCAGTGAGGCTTATAAAGAAGCAACTGAGAATAATGCTATTATTGTTGATGTTCGTGAAATCAGACTCACAGGTTATAAAAGATTTGATGTCCCAACGGTGATTAATATTCCAAATAGTGTTTTATCCGAAAATTATGATAGCCTACCACGAGAAATACCAATGATAGTGGCAGATTCTGTAGGCTTACGAAGCCATGAAGCAATGGAATTCCTTATAAACAAAGGATTTACGAATATTGCAAATCTCGCTGGTGGTATTGTTGATTGGGAAAGAGATGGATTGCCACTAAGGATTGATAAAACAGAACAATTAGATGGTTCTTGTGTTTGCCAGTTGAAACCCAGACATAAAACCAAGAAGTGAAATAACGATATTCATTTTCAATATAATAATCATGAAAGTTTTAATTCTATGTACAGGAAACAGTTGTCGTAGTCAGATGGCACACGGATTTTTACAATCCTTTGATAAAAATATTACTGTACGTTCGGCTGGGACGAATCCTTCTGGTAAGATCAATGAGAAAGCCGTTACTGTGATGAATGAGGTTGGAATAGATATCAGTCACCATAAACCAAAGTCAGTTGAACAATACCTTGATAATATATGGGATTATGTAATAACCGTATGTGATGATGCAAATGAAACTTGCCCTGTATTCATTGGCAAAGTGAATTATCGTCTGCATATCGGTTTTGAAGACCCTTCAAAGGTTTCTGGTTCAGAAGAACATATAATGAGCGAGTTCCGTAGAGTAAGAGACCTGATTAAAAATGAATTTACTAAACTATTTGAGGATAAAATTAAACCGATGTTAAAATGAAAAAAGCAGATAAAGCGATTGAATATTTCAGAAATCAGTTCAATTGTTCACAGTCGGTATTCACCGTGTTTGGAACGGATTACGGGTTACCTGAAAATGAATGTCTGAAGGTAGCTTGTGCGTTTGGTGGTGGAATGGGTCGCCAGCAATTCACATGCGGTGCTGTAACAGGAGCAATGATGGCTCTCGGTCTAAAATATGGCAAAGCACTTGATGATAGCGAGCAGAAAAAACAACTGACTTATACCAAAACAAGAGAATTATTTGCAGAGTTTAATAAACTACACGGTACTACCAATTGCAGAGAACTCCTTAATGGACTTGACCTGAATAATCCTGAAGACCACGAAAAAATTATTAAGCAAAAACTCTTTGATATTAATTGTGAAAGATATGTTAAAGACTCAGTATTAATAGTTGAAGAGATAATGAAATAACATAAAATGATTGAATCATGGAAGCAGAAGATTTAAAGCAAATTGTAAAGGATAAATACAGCGAAATTGCCAAGCAGTCGAAAGAACAGAATGAATCGTCCTGCTGTGGTACTGGTGGTTGCTGTTCATCTGTTGATTATACAGTATTCAGCGAAAACTATGATAAACTTGAAGGTTACAATCCTGAAGCAGATTTAGGATTAGGGTGTGGCATACCAACACAATATGCTGGCATAAAAAAAGGTGACTCTGTACTTGACCTTGGAAGCGGGGCAGGTAATGATTGTTTTGTTGCACATGCACTTGTCGGTGAAACAGGAAAAATCACTGGTATTGATTTTACAGATGAAATGCTTCATAAGGCAGGTCAAAACCTCAAAAAACTTGGCTATAAGAACGTATTTTTCATTAAAGGAGATATAGAAAATATGCCAATACCAAGCAATATTTATGATGTGGTTTTATCCAATTGTGTGTTGAACTTAGTACCAGATAAGAATAAAGCATTTAATGAGATATTTCGTGTATTAAAGCCTGAGGGACATTTCTGTGTTTCTGATGTTGTTATTAAAGGCAACTTGCCTGAAAAACTCCGTAAAGATGCAGAAATGTATGCAGGATGCGTTTCTGGTGCAATTGAAATGGACAAATATCTCGGCATTATCAAACAAAATGGGTTCAAAAATATTTCTATACATAAGGAAAAGGAAATATCATTACCTGAAGATATTTTGAGCAAATATTTGACATCTGATGAGATATCAAGTTTCAATTATGGAAACATTGGGATTTACAGCATTACAGTCTCTGGTTTAAAACAATAACAACTCATATTATGCCATCTCCAAAACGTTTGAAGTTTTTTGACCGTTATCTCACCCTGTGGATATTTCTTGCAATGTTGATTGGAGTTTTAGCGGGTTGGTTAAGTCCAAATATTGCCAAATTCTGGAATAGCCTGTCGTCAGGAACGACAAACATTCCAATAGCCATTGGATTAATCGTAATGATGTACCCACCACTTGCCAAAGTTAAATATGAAGAATTAGGGGATGTTTTCCGAAACACTAAAATTCTTGGATTATCATTGGTACAAAACTGGATAATCGGTCCCGTTCTGATGTTTATTCTTGCCATTGTTTTCCTGCGATTCAATATTGATTACATGTATGGACTAATCCTTATTGGTCTTGCCAGATGTATTGCTATGGTTATTGTGTGGAATGAACTTGCTAAAGGTGATACAGAATATGCAGCAGGATTGGTCGCATTTAATTCAATTTTTCAGGTTTTGTTTTTCTCACTTTATGCATATCTGTTCATTGCAATATTGCCCGCTTGGTTTGGATTACCTGTAAATGATACAGTTGCCAAAATAACCATCGCACAGATAGCCAAAAGTGTATTCATTTATTTGGGAATACCATTTATTGCTGGCTTTCTGACAAGGCTTACATTAATTCGTATAAAGAGCAAAGACTGGTATAATACTAAGTTTATTCCCAAAATAAGTCCACTAACATTAATTGCATTATTATTTACAATCTTAGTGATGTTCTCGTTAAAAGGAGAATACATAATAAAAATTCCACTTGATGTAATACGTATTGCTATCCCATTAATGATATATTTTGTTGTCATGTTTGTTGTTTCATTCTTTATGAGTAAAAGAATCGGAGCAAATTACGAACAATCCACAACCCTATCTTTTACTGCTGCAAGTAATAATTTCGAACTGGCAATCGCAGTAGCAATAGCAGTATTTGGAATTAATTCAGGAGAAGCGTTTGCAGCCGTAATAGGTCCGCTTGTAGAAGTTCCAGTAATGATAGGTCTTGTGAACGTTGCTTTCTGGTTTAAAAAGTCATTATTTCAGCAAAATATTACTTTTTAAAAATAGAAGTAGCGGACCAGATTACTTTAATGGAATTCCAAAAAGTTCCTGAAATAAATTATTGAATGTACATTTGTTACTATTATTTAGTAATAATGGTCACATGAAAAAGAAATTGTTCTATTACAATATCAGAAACTTTCTTATTTATTCTTCTTTTTCAAAGTTTTTGAGCATGAACAACGAGAAGAGCCGTGCTTTCTTTTTGCTCATGAACCACTTCAAGTTCAAACCCGGAAATGTTTTAAAAGAGTTTTATTATGTCTGCATATAAAAGGATCAGGAGATGGATTATGATCCTGTTGCTTCTGTCTGGTTTTTCACAGATTGGGGCTCAGGCGCCGTTTTCAAGGGGCATAAACCTTACAGGCTGGTTTCAGGTCAGCAGCGCACACGATATACAATTTACCCTGTTTACCGAAAAAGATATAGAAAATATTAAGTCACTTGGATGTGATGTCATCCGCCTTCCGATCGACCTTCGCGATATGATTTCAGAGGCTCCTCAGTTTAAAATTAATACCCTGCTTTTTAATTTCCTTGATTCTGCTGTGACATGGTGCGAAAAACGGGGTATTTATGTCATCCTCGATAATCACAGTAATACAGGTACGGTCCCCACAGTGGCTGATACTCTTATCAAAGTATGGGGCCAGATGGCATCACATTATAAAGATCGATCGGGCTATTTGCTGTTCGAAGTGCTTAATGAGCCTCATGGCATTTCAACATCCGCATGGGGAAATATCCAGGGCCAGGTTATAAATGCAATAAGGGAATATGATAACAGGCATACCATAGTGGTTGGCGGATCAGGCTGGAATTCATATAATGAGTTGAAGAACCTTCCTGTCTATGCCGATACCAATCTTTTATATACATTTCATTTTTACGATCCTATGGTCTTTACTCACCAGGGAGCTACATGGGTCACTCCCTCTCTGGCGACTCTTTCAGGTGTCCCGTTTCCCTACAACCAGGCTGAAATGCCTGCCTGTCCTTCCGTACTGAAAGGTACCTGGATTGAAAGTGATCTTAACAATTATTCAGCTTTGGGCACGCCAACATGGATATATGAACTGATAAATAACGCATTGACTTTCCGGAGCCAGAGAAAAGTGAAAATATACTGCGGCGAATTCGGAGTATATATGCTTAATAGTAATAATGATGACAGGTGCAGGTGGTATAAAACCGTCCGGCAATACCTTGAGAATAATGACATCCCCTGGACGTCCTGGGATTACAAGGGCGGATTCGGTCTTTTCACAAAAGGATCAAATGAGCTTTTTGAGCACGACCTCAATATCGACCTTCTTGATTCAATGGGTCTTAATGTGCCGCCTCAAACCCCCTTTTCCATCATGCCTGATACAACAGGTTTCATGCTTTATGGTGATTATATCGGACAAGGCATCAATAATGCAAGCTACAGCAACGGAACTATTGATTTCTACTGCACAAATCTTCCTGAAGCCGGGCATTTCTGTCTCAACTGGTACGGGTTCAGCCAGTACAACGCGATAGTTTTTGATTTTGCTCCCGATAAGGATCTTTCCGGACTTGTAAACAGTGAGTATGCACTTGATTTCATGGTAAGGGGAAGTGCTCCAGGCATCAGTTTCGAAATGAGGTTCATGGATGCAAAAACAGGCACAGTGGAACACCCGTGGAGAATGGGAACTACTATTGACTCAACGTCTGCTACATGGGATTTAAAGTGGCATCATGTGCGGGTACCGCTCACTTCATTTACCGAACGCGGCGCATGGGACAATAATTCCTGGTACAACCCGGAAGGAAAGTTTGACTGGACAAAGGTTGACGTATTTGAAATATCGACAGAATGGACCGGGATTCTCGGTAAATATCTCTGGTTCGACAATCTTTATATCAGTAACCTTGATACTGCAGTGGTAAGGGTAAATGAAGCCTCAATTATTAATGAAATCCCTGCTTATGGTAACATAAAACTTACTGTATTTCCTAACCCGATGAAAAACTATACTGTTATCTCATCTGTTTTCTCACCAGAAAACCCTGTGGATGCAGATGTATATTCAATAACAGGTATTAAAATCAGAACATTGTTAAAAGGATATATGAGTCCCGGACCCCTTCATATTAACTGGGATGGGCGAAGTGATAGAGGGTCCGTAGCTGCTCCTGGGATTTATATCTGCCGGATAGTTACAAAATCGTTTTATGGGATCAGCAAGATTGTCAAAAACTAAATATAATATGTAAGAGTATAATTACAATTCTGACAAAGTTATTATGAAATATAAATGTGTCTCGTCCTAAATAAACTTATATATTTTGCTAATACTTAATTCCTGATTCGTGTGGTCAATTTATTCTGGCTGATTATTGTCAACGCAATTAGCAATTTTAGCCAGTCTATTGTGCAAGTGGATCGGTGACCTTTCCCATAAAAATGATTGAATTGGTAGTAACTTCCCTTATGAGATATATGAACTGATGATTTACATCAATTGTTATTGGTCCTCCAGATACCGCCGTATTAGTTTCAATTTCGACCACAGTTGCAGCCGCAGCTTCTGTACCTTCTTCGTCGGTCTGAATGTATGCCTGGTGAAGTACTTTGCTTATAAGCAGCGGTATGTCAGAGATATTTGAGAAATCAGCTGAATCGGTGAAAGCTATCCCCATACCCATAAGAGAAAGAACATTCTGAAGGCTAATATTATATCCATATTTGAATTTTGGGAGGTAAAGATTTACTTTGCCTGAGGTCAACGAAGTTGTCCAGGCATTTAAACTGGCATCGGTCAGCGAGCTGGTGACCGCTGAAAGGTTGTTGTCATCAGGAAGAATGATATCCATTACATAATTCCCCTGCCCATATGGAATCTCCGCAACATAAAATCCATTACCCCTATATACTTTCTGGGTTTCAGACTGATACATTGTAGGAACACTCTCGGTTGATCCATCCGGCTTTGTGAATGTTCTGGAAGTCGTGGCAGAAGCATCAAATTTGGTTTTCCACATACCTTTAAAATAAATTGCATTAATAAGAAGCATTACAGTATTGGGGTCAAGCTGGCTGATCATATTATTTATAAGGCCATTGGTGTTATTTGAAATCCAGATGTTGACTTGTGTCGGGACCGTAGGATCCGTTATATCAAAAGATTTGGCCTGGGCATCATAATAGCTCGTAAGGGTATTTGCAAAAGGTGCTTTGACCGGAAAGTCCTTTTCGGTCCATACCGAGTTTGCTATATACATGGTGACCTTGCTGTCGACTGATAACAGTGATGCAGTAAGATCCTTGTACGATTTATTCAGGTCAGCCATCGAAGTATCACTCACCTCAAGTGCTTTAAGGATTGAATCCCTTGTGCCATTTGCTGCTCCATTCACCGTCATTGAAAGAGCATAAGATATGCTCAGGGGAGATATGATGGTATTGACATCTCCAGCCTGACTAAGTACCCTGTTGAAAAGATCAAATGAGTACGAGTTTTCAGAGCTGATAAGCGCGGCCTGGTTAAGTGTGAGATTGATCCGGACAGGCTGGGTTGGAGTTGTATCGTTATTCTTCTTGCATGAAGCAAGTACCAGGAAAAGAATAAGAGCCGGGGAAATAGCAAGTTTTAATATGTTGTTTTTCATAATATAATGATTTAAATATTGCCACAGAGCTAGTAGGTTAGTCAGTATATATTGACTTCCAAAAACCATGCCAATCCTATAAATGAAATCTAGGGATTAACAGGTTATAATCATTTTTACGAATTACTTTCACCAATCTCATTTCTTAAAAAGCTGCCAGCTTCCCAAAAGTACTACTGAAATTAATGTTATAAGGTTTTTTCCAGCAACATAACAAAGCACCGTTACGACCTGTTATCAGCATCAAAAATTCCAACCTGTTAAATAAGATTTAATCGAAAACATAGCGTTTGAGATCCAAAAAAATAAGGAAAAAGGAAGGTTTTTCAAATTTCTCTTATACGGTCATTAAATAAAACTTATTGTTTTGTTAGCTGGTGGAGACGTACGGTGACTTCTGTTTCGTGAGCCGACCAAAAAATAATTCCTTAGCGTGGTTTTTGTAGGAAATGCTGGCGACATCCCTATAAAGAACTAATTAAAAAAAATTGAGGATTCAAGTAAGCAGCAAGTCGGGTTTATAATATACAAGAAAAATTACCCTGAATGTTTCTTTTGCAACAAGTATAAGTGAAAATTTGTTATCTGGACTGAGAATATATCCAAACCCTACAATTGGTGATATTTTCATTGATTTTGGAAATAGTGATTTGAAGTCTGCATACACCATTACAGTCATAAATCTGAATGGACAAATAATTTATGAGTCAAAAATGACTGAGCAGTTATATAATTTGAACCTTTCTTCAAAGGTTGCAAAGGGTGTCTATTTTATTCAGATAAAGGATATATCTGGAATTGAAAAAGTTGTTCAGAAAATAATTCTTCAATAAATTATTTGTGTTTTATTATAATGTACCCCATTTCTATGGCAGGATTTAATAAAAGTTAAACCTATTTCATGAATATACAGTATAGTGGAAAAACCAACAGCTCTGATCACCTCTGGCCGGAGTAGACTAACCAACCCACGTCGAAGGGAAGTGCTTGTTGTCATGTTATGTATGTAAATTGTAATCTAACCGGCCAAGAGTGGCTTTAGCCCTTGCAGATATGCCGTGTTAACTGGCTTTTATTGAAGCTCTTCGCAGCAAGCTACGAAGAACCGGAACGAAGTGGAGCTCAGCGCAGCTAATCTTCGATCCCCTAAGGTAAATTCTTAATGCTCGCTGACTCCGCAGCAAGCAACGGGGAATGCGCTCGCGGGGATTCAACCTTAATCATAATGAAATCTACATTTCGCAATTAGTATTTCATCGTCTTTCACTTTATAAATCAATCGATGTTCGTCATTAATTCTGCGTGACCAATATCCTTTATACTTAAACTTCAATGGTTCTGGTTTTCCAATGCCCGAAAAAGGATTTCGTGAAATGTCCTTCAATAAAGCATTTATTTTAGATAGATTTTTCTTGTCGGACTGTTGCCAATACAGATAATCCTCCCAAGACTCATCAACAAATATGTATTTCATTTTTCTATAAGATCTTCCTGAAACGACGAGCCTGTTTTTAACTTTTCAATGGCTGAATCCAATCTTTTCTCATTCGTTTTAGAGGATAATTCATGATAGGTTGCATTAAGTGAATTATATTCGTCTAATGACATAATGACCACCCCTTTATCTTTACTTCTATTAATTATCAGGGTTTCAAAGTTTTCCGTTACACGGTCAAGATAGCTTTTAATATCTTTTCGAAAATCAGAAATTGTTGCTGTTAACATCGCATTGTTTTTTATTTGTACATAATAAAGTACAAATTTAAGTACAAATTGTCATTTTTTTTAATTTTTACAGATTTTTTTAAAATAATTGGTAACAGTTTGAGTGCGTGGGCTCTGATTTTTATTAATAAAATTTTAATGAATAAAAGAAGAGGTGTCTAAGAGGAAAACCATTGATGAAGAATTTTTCCAATACCTTGGTGGTGTTAATCACTACCATTCCGGTGCCGGATGTACCGCCAGGAATGATGGTTTAAACATTTTTGCTCCCGGGTAAAAATGATCTTTATAAATCATAATTTCTCCAATCACAGGCAGTTTAGTACTTTTCTCACGAAAATTTCACCCTATTAAAGCCTGACAGATTATTGACACTATCAGGGTGAACCTGTAATTTAGCTACATGTTTAAGAACATACTTTAACCATGGAAACTGTTTTCTTAAATACAGGAATAAGCGGATCAGACAGATTTTAAACAAAAGTATAATCTGATTGTTTATTTTTTAAAATATCAAAGTTTATTATCATGGCTAAAGTAAGCACTTACCTCAATTTTCCCCGTAATACGGAAGAGGTATTCAATTTTTATAAATCAGTCTTTGGCGGAGAGTTCAGTGGTGGTGGTATAGCTCGTTTAGGAGATATTCCTGCGACAGAAGGTATGCCTCAAATAGTAGAAGAAGATAAAAATCTCATTATGCACATCGAATTACCAATACTTGACGGGCATCTATTAATGGGGACCGATGCTCCGGAATCGATGGGATTTAAACTGAATTTTGGAAACAATATTCATATCAGTCTTGAACCTGATACGAAAGCAGAAACTAAAAGATTATTTGATGCTCTATCTATGGGCGGTAAAATCACCATGGAATTGCAGGTAATGTTTTGGGGGGCATATTATGGAGCATGTACTGATAAATATGGTGTGCAATGGATGTTCAATTGTACAGAAAAATTAAAATAAGTTTAGTAATGAAGTGAACCATGGAATCAAGAAAATATTCAGACATTACAGTGCAGGCAATAATCAATGTACCAATAAAAGTAGTATGGAAGTTTTGGACAACTCCAAAAGATATAGTCAGATGGAACAATGCTTCTGATGACTGGCATACTACACGAGCAGAAAATGATTTGCGTACAGGCGGAACTTTCAACTATAGAATGGAAGCAAAAGACGGGAGTATGGGT
The DNA here is from genome assembly GCA_963838215.1 of uncultured Bacteroidales bacterium. Taxonomy (GTDB): domain Bacteria; phylum Bacteroidota; class Bacteroidia; order Bacteroidales; family VadinHA17; genus LD21. The sequence goes on from CAWIQG010000004.1 coordinate 357,885, forward strand.
TTTGATTTTGAAGGAGTTTATGATAAAGTCATTATAAACAAACAAATCGAATACACAATTGGTGATGGCAGAAAAGTAAAAATTGTTTTTACTGCCCTGCATAACAAGACAGAAATCAAGGAGACCTTTGAAGCTGAAATCGTTCATTCTATTGAAATCCAGCATGATGGCTGGCAATTTATTTTAGATAATTTTAAAAATTATGTGGAAGAAAATTATCAATAAACAAAAACTAAAAGTGACAAATCAAATAACACCTTGCTTGTGGTTCGACTATCAGGCGGAAAAAGCAGTCAATTTTTATTTATCTGTTTTCAAAAACTCAAGAATTGAAAGCATTAGCCATTATGGGAAGGAAGGTTTTGAGATTCACGGTAAAAATGAAGGCACTGTGCTAACTGTAAATTTCGAAATTAACGGACAATCTTTCACTGCATTAAATGGCGGACCATTTTTCAAATTCAATGAAGCAATTTCGTTCCAGATATTCTGCGGTACACAGGAAGAAATTGACTATTACTGGAGCAAACTCACAGATGGAGGAGCGGAAGGGCAATGCGGCTGGCTCAAAGACAAGTATGGCATTTCGTGGCAAATCGTTCCGACAATACTCCAAAATTTGCTGAGCGAACCTGACAGGGCGGATAGAGTTACCAAAGCATTCATGCAAATGAGAAAATTTGATATTGAGAGATTAATGCTGGCATAAGAATTCTTACTTTTAAATATCTAATTTGAACTGGATCCTGATTCCTAATTCTGAAACATCCGGATGATTCAGATAGGTAAACCGTTTAATAAGATCGACTCTGAATATTTTCAGAATATTTGATACTCCTACACTTGCTTCAATATATGGCATTTTATCAAACGAATAGGTCAGGGGCGTACCGTTATTATTTACCGGAAATCTGAGCAGGTTATTCTGATAATCAGGGTTATCAATATTACTCAGACCGCCATATAAAATCTTGCAGGTTACAATTTCCCTTAACTTTAGTTTTTTCAGCAAAGGGACCTTATTGAAGAAAAATCCATTAAAACAATGGTCGATATTCAGTGAAACATATTGATCGCTGACGAATTCCAGAAAATTCATCAGGTTGTAAGAATTCTCCTGGTATGAATATGTCTGATTTGCCCTGTGTATGAACAGTAAAGGGAACGGCACCTGACCATATATTTTACTGGTTTCAAATGATATGTCACTATATCCGATAATAGAAATGTAATATCGTCTGCTTACGTTCAGCTGAAAGCGCATATAGTTAAAGTCGTTGCTAATTAATTTTGAACCGTAAGCAATATTCAGCTGAATAACAGGATATTTGCCCGGGAGCGGATCTCTGTATATTTTCCCCTGGTAAAATGTTTCATTAGGTGCATACCGGAGATTAAGATAAAGTTCGGAGATATTAATATAGGGCACCGTATTTGTCAATGACAAATAATTATCGGTATTGAAATAGAAATTCCCTTCCGGCGATTGCCGTGTAAAGCTATAACCAATCTGGTAAGAGAAATGATTCTCTAATTCATTAAGGTATTCGGCTTTAATTGTTTTATTTAGAAATAGTTTATCCGACACTCCTCTTTTCAGAGATAAGAATATGTTATCCTCCTGATTAAACTGAAGTTCATTACCGGGAATTTTTGTATCCTTCTGATAGCTTAGTTTGATCAATTTTACGGGGAACTGGTAAATGGTCCCTGGCGTCAATGAGTAAGTCACACTGCCAAAGTACTTGAGAATTTTATCAGTCAGCCCATAAGCTATATAACTATCAAGAGTTATTTTTTTATTGAAATCGGCGGTGGTTCTTCCGCCAAATCTTAACCTGGATCCTTCTACAGTATTATAGCTATAGAAACTTCCGTCGGGTCCTATTTCAATTTTTCCGAGATTTAAAAACCCGGTGGTCAAAAGGGTTATTAAATTCATACTTCTTTTAAATGCAGGAATCTTTTTTATGCTGTCGATAGTTGTATAAATTCCTTTTTCCGATTTGGAAAGTGGATCATATCGATTCGATTCCCAGTAACCTTCACTATTTGATGCCGGATCAGGTTTTTCAATTTTCTCCGGTCCTTTGAAGATCACTTCATTAACAGGTTCATTTATTTTATAATCTTTGAACGAAATAGTACGTTGCCCATACAAACCCAATGAGTTATTAACTATACCAAGATCAATTGAAATTTCATCTCTTGAAATCAACCAGTCTTTCTGCCCGAACTGATCAAAATCCTGTGTGATACTGATGTCCCGTACCCAGTCAATATTAATATTTTTATTTATTCCCATATCGATTTTCCTGATAGCATAGCTGCTATCCATGGTTATATAAAGGTTCCCATGGAAAAGAAAATCTGCTTTGTTCCGTGGTTCAAAAAACAGTTTTATACATTTAATATTGTTAACGGACAAAGTGTCAAGAATATAATATTTGTAGAAAGCAGGAGCTGTTTTAGCAATCGGACTTAAAAATCTGTTTGTCAGAAACAGAATCTCATTATCATATATATTTATATTCTGATATAAATAGTTAAAATATGCCGAAACACCTTTATTGTCAAGATATTCATCAACATTAGTGGTCTTCTCAGCAAGAACTATGTCTTTTTTTGTTTCAGGATTCTTTTTATAATAATGATCAGAAAGGGACTCCTTGATAAACAAAGGAAGAATATTATTACCAATACGTTTAGTGGTATCTATGTTATCAAATACAAATTTGAATTTACTAACCATGCTACCCTGCCGGAATTTTTCAGTTATATTGCTCAGGGCAAACTGTACCTTTTCGTATTGTTTATATTCCAGGTAGTCATATTTCTCTTTCCTGTTTTTATCTTTATTATCAATTACTTTTTCAATCAGGTCAACAGCCGGATTATTTTTGTTTTTGTAGCCTTTTTTTAACGGGTTTATCTTTACTTCATCAAGAGAAAATACAGATAATTTTAAACTGACGTTAATGGTCTGAACTTTATCTTTGGAAATATTTCTTGATTCGGTTTGATAACCTATAAACGAAAAGATAATTTTCTCTGCCGGGGTTATTGTTTCAATCCTGTATTTTCCCTCTTTATCAGTAGTTGTCCCTATTGTTGTTTTTTCCAGGAAAGCATTTGTCCCTACAACCGGGAGCCCGGTTTTCGCATCAGTAACCGAACCTACTATAACTGTTTTTTCAGAAATCTGAGAATAAGAAATCAGATGGTTAGTCAGACCTATAAAGAGATATATAATAAAAGTGTATTTTTTATTGATAAGCTTCATTTTATAGTTCTGAGATAATCAGGAGTTTATTTGATTATGATGTTAATAGAACAATCAATAAAAAATATAACCCTTAACATCTTAAACAACTGAAACCGCAAAATGTAATTGAAGTGATATTGTTTTTTTGTAAAGCGCAGAAAAAAACCATCCACCCGGGGATTAACCCGGATGGATGGAATATATTATTAAAATATAAGAAAACAACCCCGTTCTAGGTGATGGAAGGGATAATAAAACTATTTCACCGGCTCAACCACAACAACGGTAAAGGTTCCGGGTTTCAATGACGGACGCGGCCTGGGGTTATCGGCTGTTTTCTCAGGCGTGGGTCCAAATTCAGCAGTCGGTACATATATCCTGTGTGTTTCTGCACTGATCGAAATGGTTCTGGCTCCAGCCATCGTCGGCACATTTGCCAGAACATTGAAAGAATTTGGATTTTCTTCCTGGATGACCGTCAGCATGCCTTCTCCACAGGAACTGTAGGCCCGTTTCAGACCAGGATCAAAACCTGCACCATCAACACGACCTCCGGTAGGGAGAGTAGTAATGACCTTGCCTGTTTCCGCGTCCAGCACCACCATCAGCTTATCGGTGGCACTGAAGAGACGATGATTCTCAATATCGATGGCGAGTCCGCTTGGCTCTTCACCGGGACTTATGGACCATGTTTGTTCTACCTTCCAGGTTTTTGTATTGATCATGCAAACTTCACTCTTATCTTCAATATTAACAAACACTTTCCCCTTTCCATCGCTTACTGCTGCCTCCGGTTTTCCTGCCAGGGTTATTGTTTGTATTACTTTATCCGTTTTGGCATCTATGACCGTAGCATTCGATGTACGTCCGTTCCAAGTAATAATTGTTTTGGTGAACGGTTCATACATAATAGCATCGGGATTCTTCCCTGTTACAGCAACCTTTTCAATGAAACTGAAATCCTTTGTATTGAATACTGTTACATTGCTGTCAGGCCCGTTGCTTATAAATCCCTTATTGAATTCCGGGGCAATTGCGATTCCATGTACGCCATTTACATTGGTGATGGTGGTAACATTTTTGCCGGTTTTCATATCCACTACATGTACCATTTTCCCATGCGAAACGTATAACATTCCGGTGGCATCGTCGGCAGTCAGATAATCCCAGAAACCATCTCCTTCCAGATGGATCTGCTGAACAATTTTATATCCTTTATAAACATTCTGGCCATTAAGACCAAACAAAGAGAGGAAAATACCTGCCATAATGAAGAGTGTCTTTTTCATAATTCTTTATTTTATAAATTAAGTGGAATCCTGAGTTCAGTATTTAATATATGACAATTCAAAGTCCCTTTTTATTCCACACACGGATATCACCGTCTGTCTGACCGGCATCAGCAAAGGGTACCAGCTTTAATTCAACAGGTTTCCCATCGTAGTACGCTTTAGTGCCATAAATCTGCGAACCTATCCATCCCTTTGGAAGCAGTGTTTTTGAAAGAAGAACCAGATTGTGCGAACCCATAGTTATTTTATCAAGATCTGTAAGTTCAGGGTTCAACATCTGATCAACAGCTAACACCTGCGCCCCGGTCTTAAGGGCTATATAACCCGGGTAGCTTTTCCCTCCGTCTAAAACATGTACATTCAAATCGAATGAAACTGATATTTTTGATTTAATATCCCATACCTGGTCAATATTCAGATAACTTCCAGGAATTCCACTCAATATCCTGCCATCAACACTGGCCTTAAAGTTCCTGCACCAGACGGGTACCCGAAGAGCCAGCCTGAACTCAGCTTTTATAGCAGGGTTCAATGAAATATTTGCTTCCCCTTCCTCTGGAAATTTTGAATCAACAGTGCACTCAACAGGTATTTCTGTTCCATCTTTGGTTGTAATCTTATCTATTATTTTACCAGCAGAATAAATGTTTATGCTGAAACCGTTGTCTGCATTTTTTGTATACACAAGTTCAGGAATTGCTGCAATACCTCTAGGGACACTTGCCAGGCAGCAATGGGCGTTAATAGTACAACGATATGGTTTTCTACCTAGCAAAGCTGTGTAATAGCTGACACAGCCTGTTTGTGGATTTTCGGCAGCCAGCAAATGGTTATAGATTGTTTTTTCAATTTCGTCAATATATTCTGGTTCGCCTGTAAGATTATAAAGCGCCTGACTGAATTGCAGCCAGGTAACAGTTACACAACCCTCACCCATATTTACATCATTCCCGGCAGGCAGAACAAAATCTTCCTGAAATATTTCTTCCTTGCTTGCAGTTCCTGTAATATAAAGTTTATTGATTGAAATATCTTTCCATGCATTTTCAGCAGCTTTTAATAATTTTTCATCACCTGTTATCTGATAAAGCTTTACGATACCTGTGAGATTCGACATCATCTCATAAGCCTTTGCATCAGCGATCTTATCAACCTTACCGGTATTAACAAGACCGGAAACAATTTTAGGTCCGTTTTCATAATCATAAGCCTTCAGGATATAATAACAAAAATCGAGGTATTTTTTATCGCCGGTATAACAGTATAACTCAGTCATGGGTTCGAGAACGCTTGTGGAAGCCATTCCTATATGTGGTGAAGATTCAATAATATTCAGCTGACCTTTCTTCTCTCCAAAGGTTCTGCACAGTAAATCGCCCATTTTTACCGATGCCTCCAATGCCGGTTTGTAACCTGTAGCCGAATAATAGCTCAACAGTCCCAGTAAGTTGTATTTATGCGCCCATACATCCCATTCGGTCCAATAATTATCAGGCAGATATGTGCCCAGGTAACCATCATCATGCTGACATGAGATTAATATATTGACTATCCGGTCCATCTGAGTTTTCAATTGTTTGTTTTTTGAAAAGCGCCATGCGCGACTTGCTGCGTGAAGATACTTTCCAACGTATTCTCCAACCCATGTCTGTTTTCCGGGGCGGTTATAATAGCCTTCCAATATACCTGTCTCATCTATTTTAAGCAGTCTCTCTACAATGTTTGCATTCACCCTATCGTTCAGGTAACCATTTAAAGTAATGTTTTCCAATGCGAACGGCTCAGATTTACCCGGTATGCGGAGTTGTACCACAGGTATCTCAGGTTTCTCATTATTCTCTGGAACATTAATGTTTTCCTTCATTTGCTGATTGTTATTACATGAAATAATAATTATGCAAAGAATAATAACAAAAATGATTCTGAATTTCATTCGTATATGATTTAATTAAATTTGAAAATCCTTTAATCGGAATAAGCTCAATCCTTCATTGTTAATTTATTAACGCTGCAAGGGCCGCACCGACCAGGCTGGATTGCTGAACTTCGGTAAATTCAAAATACCGTTGTCTTTCACCACACAAATATTCCCCCAGATACCTTTCAAAATCAGATCTCAGGTTGTGCATTTTATAAAAGGTTGTCCCTTCTACTGTAATCAGTATAGGCCGGTCAGACGATTTTCCTTTATTTGTTTTAAGCACTACAGCAGCCATATTTGCTGCCACAAGTTTGGCTGCTCTCTCAATCAGACTTTCAACTATATTAATACAGTTTTCTTTATCAGCCATATTCATAATACAATTGTGTAATATGCTTCGACCGGACGAAGGATTACAAACAAAATTGTTCACCTCTTCTGAAGACAATCCATCCAGAGACATTATTCCGGAAGCAGTTGATCCGGAAAATATACATGCGTCTGCTGCTGTTTTTAAAGCTGTGAGACACAAGCCTCCAAGATACCCTCCCGAGATCATCTTTTCAAAGGTGTATTCCCCCGGGTTTGTTGTAGTACTGTCAAATGATATATCAATGTCCGTACAGGGCGCTTTTCCAAAATTGCCCGATTCTATATTTATAATCTGGCTTTTGTCCGGATCAAGACCGGGTTTTTTCAGTATGTTCCTGTTGCTTTCAATATAACAGCCATTTGTACCTGTACCAAGAATATATCCAATGAAAGAATCATAAATCTTATCGACAGAAGCAGATTTTCCGGCAAGAAGTGTAGCAACAGTATCGTTTAATAATACGATTTGTTTTTGAGGCATTCCTAATGTTTCGAGAAGGTTCTTACCAATCAATTGACCAATTACTCCGGGGGCCTGTACTTCTTTGCAAAACTGCAGGAGTATGCCATCTTTGCCCGGTAAAATTTCAGTGGGATATGAGAAACAGAACCCGATCCTGTCCGATTCATTTGTAAGTGTCCTGATATAACCTGCAATAGTCTGAAAGAATTCATCTTTCGATATTTCACCTTCAAGACCCGGCATCCGGGCATTCACTATGTTGCTTATTTCAAGTTTGCTATCTTTATTAAACATCACTTTAGCCGCCCTGAAATTGGTCCCCCCTGCATCAATTGCAACAACAGGCACTTCTTTAAGGAACTCATTATCGGCTTCAATATAAGTAGGTATCATTCGCAGAGAGCTGGCACTGCCTTCAAGGCCCTTTAACATTTCTGAGGTAAATATTTCAACAAGCTGTTGCATATTTATATCAATGGCCTTCAACTTATGTTCTTTTAAGAACTTTTCACTCTTTTTCATAAAAAATAATATTTTATGATGAACTTATTCAAAAATTATTTTAGTTTCAAAACCCGTAAAGTCGTGAAATTTATATTAAACTTATTCTTACAAATACACATAGGTAGTTTAAAACTTCAGATTATAAAATTTAAATGCATAAAAATAAAATTTTTTATAATGCGTATGCATTTTTATTTTATAATATTGTCATAAACTTATATGAATAATTAATTTAATTTACAGGATGTTGCAATAGATTTTGAAGAAAAATACCACAAAATATTGAAGATCTTCGCAGCAAGCAAAGGAGAACCGATCCCGCCTAATCAGGAGAGCTCGGCGAAGCCAATGTTTCGTGGGGATTCACTGATAAAACGTTAAGAAATGACTATGATTAAAGACCTGGCAAAAATGATCGACCATTCAATTCTTCATCCCACATATACTGATGAAGACCTGGTAATACAATGTGCAGTGGCAAAGAAATACGATGTTGCTTCAGTTTGTGTAAAACCCTTCCATGTAAAGCTTGCAGTTGCAGAACTCAAAGATACTGATGTTAAGGTAGGTTGCGTAATTGGTTTTCCGCACGGGAACAGTTCAGTTGCAGTAAAGGTGTTTGAAGCCGAACAGGCTTGTAAGGAAGGTGCTGAAGAAATTGATATGGTGATAAACATCGGCAAGGCTCTGGCAGGTGACTGGGATTATGTGGAAGAGGAAATAAGTGCCATAACGGCCAAATGTCACAAGAGAAAAGCCATTGTTAAGGTGATATTTGAAACTGACTATATTACCAGGACCGAGGATAAAATCCATCTTTGTGAAATTTGTACCAGTGTTGGTGCTGATTTTGTGAAAACATCGACAGGATTCGGTTTCGTTAAGCTACCAAATGGCGATTATAATTACAAAGGAGCCACTGTTGCAGATGTTGAACTGATGCGAAAACATTCCGGACCAAAAGTACAGGTTAAATGTGCCGGAGGAGTCCGAACTCTCGATGATTTATTGAAGATGAAAGCAGCAGGTGCAACACGATCAGGTGCAACAGCCACTGAAGCCATGCTCACGGAAGCAGCGAAACGTTTTGGTGCCTGATAGACAGATAAAAGAGTGAAAACTATTATGTATTTTCTTCAAAGAACCTGATGGCTTCACCCACAGTATTTATTTTTTCAGCCTGATCTTCAGGGATACCGATATTGAATTCTTTCTCAAACTCCATAATCAATTCAAGAGCGGCAAGAGAGTCAGCTCCCAGATCACTTCTGAAGCTGGCATCAGGAGTTACTTCTGATTCGTCGACTCCCAGTTTGTTGATAATGATCTCTTTTACTTTTTCGGCAATATCTGACATAATTGTAAATCTTAACCGGTGTTTAAACTCTTTTTATCCGGATTCAATGTACTCAAAGATATATTATATTTTTACAGGTCAGGACGATATCATGTCCTACATTTTATCAAAGTCTAAACTTGTCTATGATTTAATTTGCAAAAATCATTCACACAGTTTCAGCCAAGAATTCCAACCTCATTCTCAACCGCTTCAAGGATTTCGCACGATCTGACAAGTTTCTGCATTGTTGTATGGTCGTGATAAAGAGGCCTGTCTATATCAAGGAATTCTACATGCTTCCTGATCACCTCCCAGGCTTTCTGTACACCTTTGCCAAATTTATACTCCTCCTTCCTGAAGTCAAGAGCCTGTGCCGCAGCCATAAATTCAATACCCAGAATACCGTAGGCATTATCGAGTATCTGGAAATTCTTGATTGCCGTATTCATTCCCATCGAAACAAAATCCTCCTGATCAGCAGCTGCCGGGATAGACTGGATGGAAGCAGGTGCAGAAAGTATCCTCTGCTCAACAATCATCATATCAGCAGTATACTGACTGAGCATAAGTCCCGAAAACATACCGGCTCCTTTTGTGAGAAAATCAGGAAGACCTACACTCAATGCAGGGTTATTCAACCTGTTCATCCTTCTTTCAGACATGACTGATACCATAGTGATACATGCTCCGGCCATATCCATTGGAACCGAGACCGGTGTGCCCTGAAAATTGGCACCTGAGAGCTGAATATTGAGATCGGGAAAAAAGATAGGGTTGTCACCCACTCCATTAAGCTCGATCTCTACCTGCGAACGTGCATAAGCAAGCGCATCATGGGCAGCTCCTATAACCTGGGGTGTTGAACGCATAGAGTATGCGTCCTGAACTTTACTCTTTACTTTTCCCTCTTTAAGATCGCCTCCGTTCACACACATATTAATTGCCTTCGCACTCCTTACTGCACCTTTAAAACCTCTGACTTCATGCAGCAATGGGGTATAAGGCTTCATGTTAGCCTTGAGAGCCTCGAGCGACATGGAGGCAGCAATCTCAGCCTGCTTAAGCCAGTTATTTGCATCGTAAAGGAATATGGCGCTCATGGCTGTAAGCAGATTTGAACCATTTATAGTTGCCAGTCCGTCGCGTGCCATAAGTCCGGGTATCGCGATCCCTGCTCTCTCCATAGCCATTTTGCCATCGAGTAATTCGCCCTGATAATATGCTTCTCCTTCGCCCATCATCAGCAGAGCTATCTGAGACATTGGAGCCAGATCGCCGCTGGCTCCTACAGAACCTTTCTGGCAAACATAAGGAGTAACACCTTTATTTAACATTTCTACCAGAGTTTCGGTAATGATCAACCTGTTACCGGAGTTGCCGTGAGCATGAACATTAATCCGTGCGAGCATGGCCCCCCTTACATATTCAAGAGGTGCAGGGTCACCTATACCGGCCGCATGGTTATATACAAGGTATTTCTGGAAATCCTTTATCTGGTCATCATTCAGAACAACTTCTGAGAATTCCCCGATACCGGTATTTACACCATACATAATCTCGTGTGCATCAATCTTTTTTTCAAGCATTGCGCGGCAGCTGTTAATCCGCTCCCTCCCTTCCGGATGAAGTTCCACCTTCTGACCATGGCGTGAAACATTTACCATATCTTCAATTGTCAGGTTTGAGCCTGTAATAATTAACTTGTCCATATTATGTTTTTAAGTTGAACCTTTTAAAAGATAGCAGCCAGGAAGGTTTGTTCCTTTCTGATCATATTACTGCTTTTAGATAAGTTTGGGTAATAATAGTCTCTGTACGATCTAACAAAGACCGGCGCGATTTACTTTTATCTTGTATTCCAGCGCTATATTTCTCATACCAGGAAATAAAAATTTTTATAAAAGTAAATAAATTATTTCACAAAATAATGTAAATATTGTTCATTACATAGCAAACTAAATATTGTCTTATCTGATTTTTATGATGTAAATTCGTAATTGTATTATTGCTCAGGCAGGAATTGTTCTGTATAAAGATCAGGAATTCAGAGTTTAATCAAAATATAAAACATAGTAAATTATATTACCATGAAAGCAATTATCTTTTCTTTATGTTTAGCCGGAATAGGATTTTTTCTTTTCCAACATTGTAATACTTCAAACCAGGAACAGGTAGCTGTGAACCGTCAAAGACCGTTCGATAACGACTGGAAATTTATAAAAGACAGCATAGGCGGAGCAGAGAACCCGGCATTTGACGACTCAAAGTGGCGCACTCTCGATTTACCTCATGACTGGAGTATTGAGGACCTGCCCGGACCGCAGACGGCAGATCAGATTGGCCCTTTCTTAAAGGAAACACCATCAGGCAATTCTGTCGGAATCGTAACCGGTGGTTTTCTTACCGGCCATACTATTGGAGGAACAGGATGGTACAGGAAACATTTCACTATTGATACCAAAGACGATGGGAAAATCGTAAAGGTACTTTTTGACGGAGTTTTAACAGAGTCGGATGTCTGGTTAAACGGGAAGCACCTTGGTTATCATCCAAATGGTTATACTCCGTTTGCTTATGACATGACAACATCTCTTAATCCTCCCGGGCAACCAAATATTCTTGCTGTCAGGGCAAGAAATATTGGTCAGACCAGCAGATGGTACAGTGGTTCAGGAATATATCGTCATGTGAGCCTTATAGTTACGGATCCTGTTCACATCGATCTATGGGGAGTTTATGTTGCTGCCTCCAATGTCTCAAAAGAAAAAGAAAAAGCAACAGTAAATGTTGCAGTAAAAGTAATTAACGAATCAAAAAAAGATGCTGATATAAAAATTGAGACCCGTCTTGTCGCGACAGATGGGAAAGTGACAGGAAAAGAAGCTAATATCGAAAAAATAGCCTCTAAAAACTACAATGAATTTATTCAAACAATCACTCTTGACAAACCTGATCTATGGTTTCCTGATGCACCAAAGCTGTACAAAGTTGAAGTGAATATCCTTTCAAAGGGCAAAATAATAGACACTTACATCCTGAAGACAGGTATCCGTACGATTAAATATGACGCCAAAAACGGTCTCACAATTAATGACCAGCCAGTTAAGCTAAAAGGTGGTTGTATGCATCACGACAATGGAATTCTCGGTGCTGCTGCCTTCGATCGAGCTGAAGAGCGCAGGATCGGAATTATGAAAGCTAATGGGTTCAATGCTATCCGTACCAGTCATAATATGCCCTCCCCAAAATTCCTTGATGCCTGTGACAGCCTTGGTATGCTTGTAATGGATGAAGTTTTTGATACATGGACTAAGCCAAAAACAGATCGTGACTATCATCTCTATTTCAAAGATTACTGGCAGCAGGATTTGAAGACTATGCTTTTGCGCGACCGTAACCATCCGGGTGTAATTATCTGGAGTATTGGAAATGAAATAGCCGAAAGGGCGGATCCTGATGGGTTGGAAATAACAAAACAACTGATAGGTGTAGTGAAGAAATATGATACAACTCGTCCGGTTTCGGAAGCAATATGTGCATTTTTCGGATTCATGGGACAGGGGCATGAGTGGAGTTATTCAGCACCGGCTTTTGCATTGCTCAATATCGGAGGTTATAATTACACCTGGAATGAGTGGCAGAATGACCATAAATTACATCCCGAAAGGGTGATGATGACAACCGAATCAATGCCAGTTGATATGTTCCCGATCTGGAGTCGGATTGAGCAATCTCCCTGGGTCATTGGTGATTTTGTATGGACCGGAATGGATTATCTTGGTGAATCAGGAGTGGCGAATGGTAAAATTGACAATGAGAAGGTTGAGTATGGTATGGGATTCCCGGGGGCCAACATGGGATTTGGCAGGGCATGGCCCTGGTTCGTTGCCTGGTGCGGCGACATTGATATCATTGGTTCTAAAAAACCGCAGTCTTATTATCGCGATGTGGTCTGGAATCGCAGTCAGATGGAAATAGCGGTCCATACCCCTTTGCCTGCAGGCCATAATGAACTTGTCAGTCCCTGGGGTTGGGAAAGTGAACTGCCATGCTGGACCTGGCCCGGTGAAGATGGAAAAACATTCCAGGTTTCAGTATATACACGATGCACTTCTGTAAGACTTGAACTCAATGGCAAGGTGATTGGTGAAAAAAAGGTGACAGCAGATCCAAACCTCCAGCAGTCTGCAGCAGGAACAGCAATTTTAACAGGAGTTGTTCCAAATACTCAGTTAACTGCCAGATTTGAAGTACCTTATTCACCAGGAGAATTGAAAGCTATCGGTTTAACAGACGGAAAAGAAGTAATCACTAAGGTGCTAAAAACAGCTGGAGTTCCTAAAAAGCTGATTTTAACTTCTGATCGTTCTTCAATACATGCCAACAGAAACGATCTGGCCTATGTGACAGTTGAAGTAGCTGACGAAAATGGCAACATTATTCCAAATGCTGGAATTCCAGTTGATTTCACGATCAGCGGGGATGGTGAACTGGCTGCCGCCGGGAACGGAAGTCCCAACCAGATGACCAGTTTCCATCAACAGAAATGCAGCACATTTCGTGGAAAAGCAATGATCATAATACGACCTTTTGCCAAACCAGGATCTGTAAAACTTACGGCTAACAGCAGTGGATTGGATTCAGCAACGGAAGATATTATGGTCAATTGATTTTGTGCCTGAGTTGTTCCCTGAATGCTTTTGGGGAATTATCGCAATATAATCTGAACTGGCGGTTGAAATAGGATGTATTTTCATAACCGCACTCAAACGCTATTTCGATAACAGTTTTATCTGTTTCTGCCAAAAGTTTGCAGGAATGCATTATCCGGATCTCATTCACAAACTGGGTGAACTTCTTCTTCGTTTTTCGTTTAAAATACCTGCAAAATGCTGATCGTTGCATATTTGCAACTGATGCCGCAATATTGAAACTGATTTTCTTCTGGAAATTTTCAGCGACGTATCTGTATACGTTATTTATGATCTTTGAGTCGTTTAATCCGGATAATCTGAGTGTATTTTCAGTGCTCAATAACCTGAAATTGTCTCTGGCGGCAAGTTCATTCAACAGAAGCAGTAAAGCTGCTAGTTTTTCAAGACCTTTTTTTTGTTTCAATGTTTGAATTCGTTTTTTCAGCGACTTATCAGTATTGATAAACTGCACACCGAAATCTGCCATTTTTATCAACCTTTTTATTTGGGATGCCTCAGTTTTCTCGAAAAAAGCATTTCCAAGAAAATCCTTTCTGAATTGAATAACAATTGCGTGGGCCAACTCATTGTCATTTTCATAACCAGATGTGTTGTAAAAACAATGCGGTAATCCTGGTGCGAAAAGATACAATTCACCACCATTGAAATTGGTGATACTGTTTCCTATAAAGAGTTTGCCATGACTTTTTACAATCAGGATAAGCTCGAATTCGTCGTGCAAATGAAATGGAGATGTGAAATGGGGCTGAGTAAACTCCTGATAATGAAAGAGACTGTTTTCATCAGTATAGAGTTTCTCGTAAGTTATCTCCATAATATTGGCGGATTCCGGTTCACGATAAAGAATGATGTAAATATAGTTCATTATATAGCAAACCCATTTCTATATTTTTTGATTTTTATGATCTAATTTCGTAATGACCATCTGATAATTTATGATTCAATAAAATGATCTCTTCAAAACCTGGTTCCGGAACAATAATGAATAATGCATTTAAAAAGGGAATGGTCGTTCCTGGTTTTAATATCCCCTATTTGCCAATGATGGAACCTGTCGTAAGGGCATTATATGATACTGGAACTTTCGGGCTCATTATGGTGGCACGTCTGGAATGGATGAAATTTAAATCAGGCAGTATGAAGGCCGTTCGCGATGAATATAAGAAACTTAAGGATTTGCGTTTTACCCGGCTTCATCTCGATCATGTACCGGTGATTGATGAGGATAATCTGCTTACTGAATTTGAAAATATTATTTCTGAAGCTATTGAATTAGGGTATGATTCGGTGATGATAGACGGATCGAGACTTTCGCTGGAAGAGAATATTGAAAAAACCAGTAGAATTGTTGAAATGGCTCATAAGGCAGGTGTTCCTGTGGAAGCTGAGCTTGGGGCTGTGATGGGACATGAAGCAGGTCCTTTGCCCCCTTACGAAGAACTTTTTTCTACAGGGAAAGGATTTACTTCTCCTTATGAGGCTAAAAGGTTTGTTGATGAAACTCAAACAGACTGGTTATCGGTTGCTATAGGGAATATTCACGGGGCGATATCCGCAGCAACACGTAATGAGAAAAAAATTGAGGCACGTCTTGCTATACAGCACCTGGAAAAAATAAACGATTCGATTCACATTCCGCTGGTATTGCATGGCGGATCCGGTATCGCCAAAGAATATCTGATGCAGTCATTTAAACATGGCATAGCTAAAATCAACATCGCTACAGCTATAAGGCAACCCTATGAGAAAATGATGAATTCTTCAGTGAAAGCTGCACAGGAAGCTGTTTATGACGAGATGCTCGATCTTATCAATAATCAGCTTGAAATTGCCGGTTCAGCTAAATACATCCTCAGTAATTAAGCTGAGGAATATTTAATAAATGTACACTACACACTTATTAGTAAATATCATAATCAAAATCAATTATGAAAAGAAAGACATCAATCTTCGCTCTTTATTTTGGTAATCGTGGCTTTTTCCCTGAATCATTAATTGCCATAGCCCGTGAGGAAGTAAGTGATACTCTGAAAAAACTTGGGTATGGCTGCCTGATGATGGATAGCAACCTGACTCGTTTTGGAGCAGTCGAAAGTCTGGAAGAAGGCAGAAAATATGCTAAATTCCTGGATGACAACCGGGGCAAATTTGATGGTGTTATTCTGGTATTACCGAACTTTGGTGATGAGACCGGCGCTGTTTCAGCGCTGCAGGATGCATGTGTGCCGATTTACATCCTTGCCTATCCTGACGAGCTTGACAAGATGGGATTCGAAGCACGCCGTGATGCTTTCTGTGGCAAATTCTCCATCATGGATGTTTTCTATCAGTATCAGCTGCCTTTCACCGTTTTCCCACCACATACCGTGCATCCCTTCTCAAAAGAGTTTGGAAAACAGATTGATGCATTTGACAGGGTTTGCAAGGTTGTTAAAGGAATGAAGCGACTGACCGTGGGTGCAATTGGCGCTCGTACCACAGCATTCAAAACCGTTCGTTATGATGAGATTGCTCTTCAGAAATATGGAATTACCACTGAAGTTCTTGATTTGTCTGAGGTTTTCAGCCGCGTCCGTAAACTTAATATAACTTCTTCTCCGGCTAGACAAAAAGCAGAGACACTCAGGAATTATACCAACTTTAAAAATGTTCCTGAAAAAGCATTTGAAAACCTGGTACGCTTCGGCGTTGTTATCGATGATATTATTAATGAATATAGTCTCAATACTCTTGCGTTGCGCTGTTGGCTCGAGATGGAAAAAGAATTTGGTGTGGCTCCCTGCGTACTTTTAAGTGAAATTAACGATCGTGGATTCCCGGCAGCCTGTGAACTCGATATATGCAATGCTATTACTATGTATGCTCTCAATCTTGCATCAGGTAAGCCTGCAACCTGTCTTGATTGGAATAATAATTATGGCGACGATCCCGATAAATGTATTTTGTTTCATTGCGGCCCCGTGCCACAAAGCCTTATGACAGGAAAAGGAGAGGTAATTGAACATCCAATGTTTGCCAAATCGCTTGGGTCAGGATGTGGTTTCGGCTGTAATGTCGGACGTATTGCACCAAACAAAATCACATTTGCCAGCTCTAAAACGCAAGATGGTAAATTCAATATTTACATGGGTGAAGGGGAATTCACCAGCGACCCCATTCAGGAAGGATTTTTTGGCTGTGGAGGCGTAGCAAAAATAGACCGGTTGCAGGAAAAACTCTATAAAATAGGGTACAAAGGCTTTCGTCATCATGTAAGTGTAACTCCGGGTCACGTTGTAACTGCTTTGCGTGAAGCATCCATTCGGTATCTTGGTTATGAAATTACTGAACTTTAATAAACCTAAGCCTTGAGTTATCTGGGTTTGGATATTGGAACCGGAGGATGTAAAGCTGTTGTCTTCGACGCTGAAGGAAAAGAACTTGCTTTCTCATTCAGGGAATACCATGTTTTACGTTGTCACCCTGACTGGGCCGAGATAAATCCTGAGGAGGTGATTCAAAAATGTTTTGAGGTAATAACCGATGTTAATGCCAACATCTCCGATCCGGTTATTTCTATGAGTATTTCCAGTCAGGGTGAAGCATTTACACCGGTCGGCCCGGATGGCAGCACCCTTGGTAATGCAATGGTTTCTTCCGATGCAAGGGCAAGGGATATTACTGTTGAATGGAGCAAAAACTTCGGAACAGAAAACTTATATCATATCACAGGTCATACCCCCCACCCTCTTTTCACTCTTTTTAAAATTTTATGGATAAAAGAGAATCAACAGGATGTTTGGGAAAAGAGTATCTATTTTCTTTGTTTTGAAGATTTATTTCATTTTAAGATAGGGCTCGAACCAAAGATTAGCTGGTCGATGGCGGGACGAACCATGTTGTTTGATGTAATAAAACATCAATGGAGCAACAAAATACTTGATGCCGCAGGACTTCGGATTGATAAGCTGGCAATTCCTGTGCCTTCCGGCGAAATTACCGGAATAATCGGACAGGAAAAGGGCAGAAAACTTGGTTTTAAAAATCCGGTGACGATTGTAGCCGGAGGACATGATCAGACATGTGCCGCACTTGGCGCCGGGGTTATTGAACCGGGAATGTGCATGTACGCAACCGGTACAGTGGAATGTTTTTGTCCATTGCTTGATAAGCCGGGTTTCTCTTCGGAATTACAGCGAAATAACATTTGCTGTTATGATTACACGCTAAAGAATCAATATGCCAGTCTTGCCTACAGTTTAACCGGAGGCAATATTCTTCGCTGGATGCGTGATGAACTTGGGCAATCAGAAATTGATCGTGCAACAGGTTCTGGTCAGAATCCTTATACTCTTCTGCTAGATGCTATGCCTCACTCTCCCACCAATCTGCTTGTCCTTCCATATTTCTCAGCTACGGGTACTCCTTATTTTGACACCAGGGCCAAAGGGGCCATTATCGGACTTCAGCTTACAACAACAAAGGGCGAAATCACCAGGGCTCTGCTTGAAGGTGTTGCCATGGAAATGAAGCTTAACCTTGAGCTGATGGAAAAATCGGGTATGAAGATCAACACCTTCATTGCCACTGGGGGAGGCACCCGCAATAAGAACTGGACACAACTTAAAGCAGATGTGCTGAACAAAAAGATCATTGTAAAGGATATTAAAGAAGCCGGATGTTATGGAGCAGCCCTTCTTGCCCGCAGCGCCATTGAGGAAATTCCTGTTGAACAGTTATTAAGACATAGCAAAACAGAAAATGAAGTTTTCTCTCCAAATCCGGAAAATGCAGTATTATACGGGAGGAAATTTGAATCATATAAACAGCTTTACCCGGTTTTAAAGCAGTTCTGGAAGCCATGACCAGTACATTCACATTTACTTGAATCCCAATCTCTAAAAACAACAATATGGATAAATCTGAACTACTTAAATACATTGGAAACCTTTCACAAACAGGAGGTTGCCGGCATCATACTCTTAATGAGGGATGGGGACGCGGGATGAGAGCAACGGACATCAGCACAGGAAGTGGTCTTCAATATACAGTGTTACCTGACCGGGGACTTGATATTTCTCTTGCCGGTTACAAGGGGATGAACCTCGTTTATCTTACCTGCAATGGCGAAACTCACCCTGCCTTTTATGAACCTGATGGATTGGGCTGGCTGCATACTTTTGCCGGTGGACTGCTTACAACTTGCGGACTTACATATCTTGGCTCTCCGTGTAATGATGAAGGGGAAGAACTGGGACTTCACGGTAGATTTTCAACAATTCCTGTCAAACAATTTGCTGACTTGTCGGATTGGGAAGGTAATGAATATCGCTATAAAGTCAGGGGAATAGTCGAGGAAGGCTTCCTATTTGGTAATAAAATGAGGATGGAGAGGGAGATCTCTTCGCTCCGCGGACAAAATGTAATATGGTTAACTGATAAAATCACCAATTTCGGAAATAAACCAAGCCCATATACTATTCTTTATCACATGAATTTTGGATACCCTCTTTTATCCGAAGACGCTGAACTGGTGATAGATCCTTTGACAACAATTCCCCGCGACAATGATGCAGTTCCAGGTATTAAGGATTTCAGGAATTTTATCAAACCGCAGCAGGACTATAATGAACAGGTATTCTTTCACAAAATGAAGGGAAATGATGACGGTGAAACCATCGTCATGGTGAGAAATAAAAAGGCCGGTGTTGCTGTCAGCATAAAATTCAGCATAAAACAACTTCCATATATCAACCAGTGGAAAATGATGGGTTGGGGTGAATATGTCCTTGGTATCGAACCATCAAACGTCCTGTGTAAATCGCGAAAATCACTCCGGGAAGAAAATGCATTACCCATTTTACAACCAGGTGAAAGCACAACCAATATTTTAGAGATTTCTGTAAATAGTTTTTAAGGTCACTCCGGTTAATAATGAAAAAACTTGTATTATTCGGTGCAGGTAAGATTGGAAGGTCATTTATCGGACAATTATTTTCCAATTCGGGTTATGAGGTCGTATTTGTTGATGTTGCTGAACCTGTTATAAAGGAATTAAACCGGTTAAATGGATATAAGGTGGTAATTAAAAGTTCACAACCCGATATTATCATCCGGGTTAGTAACGTAAGGGGTGTACCGGGAAACGATGTGGATAAGGTAGCTGAAGAGCTTTCGGTTTGTGACATTGCTGCTGTGTCAGTTGGACAAAAAGGTTTGCCGCAGGTTATAGCAACATTAGCCAAAGGACTTATTCTGCGACAAAAGAAATATGGCAGAAAACCTTTAGATATTATCCTGGCGGAGAACATGCACAATGCTGATCAATATGTAAAAGATATTCTGTCTGGTATTATGGGGAATGATTATCCGGTCGATGAACTTGTTGGACTTATTGAAACCAGCATTGGAAAGATGGTGCCGATAATGCCCAGGGAAGAACAGGAAAAAGACCTGTTGCTTGTATACGCAGAACCTTACGATATATTGATCCTCGATAAAAAAGCCTTTAAGAATCCGATACCTGACGTAAAAGGACTTTCACCAAAAGAGAATATAAAAGCCTGGGTCGACTGTAAATCGCATATTCATAATTTTGGTCACGCTGCGGCTGCCTATGCTGGATATAAAACTGATCCGTCAGTTCAATATCTGGCTGATGTACTTGAAATACCTTCCGTCAAAAGATTTACCCGCTGTGCCATGTTGCAAAATGCTGATATTCTCATAAGAAAGTATCCCTGTGAGTTTTCCATTGCCGGACTTACCGATCATATTGATGACTTGCTGACCCGTTTTGGAAATCGTGCTCTGGGCGATACTGTTTTCAGGGTGGGTTGCGATCTGAAAAGAAAGTTACACAGAAATGACCGGATACTTGGTCCTCTCATTAATGGCCTGCAAACCAGATGTCGCGTAGATAAAATACTATTGACCTTTACCTATGGCCTCCGTTTCGGGGCAAAAGACGAAAACGGAAACATGTTCCCGGGCGACATGGAATTTTCGAAAACCCTTTCTGAAAAGGGATTGACTCATGTACTGACCAATATATGTGGACTAAGTCTGACTGAGGACTGTAAAACCATTGCGCGTATACTTTCAACCTACAGAGGATGTTAAACAGACTATTGAGTAGTTTTCGCAGGCATCCGGCAGTAAAATAAGAACCCACCTTCCTGTTTAATAAATCTGCAATCCTGATGTTTATCGAATAATCCTTTAGAAGTTGATTTAGCAACCAGATAGACCGGTTTGTCAATATCCCCATTGAGAAGCCAGTCTTTATTGCTGCTCTCAACATTTCCTCCCGGCATTTTCTGAAAATAGAAATATTGAGCATAACTGTAGAACCCGATTGTAGTGACATAAACGTCCTGACCGGAAATACTCTGATAGAAAGAAATAGCCGGAGCCTGGGAATATCCTTCTATTTTAGGAACAACTGCTTTTAAATAAAACAGGATGCAGAAGGCTGTTGCATAAAATAGAATTATTATCCCAATGAAAATCTGCTTCCGTTTTATAATTATCAACGCAAAGAAAAGGGATATAAGATAACCTGCACCTATCAGAAATTCGTAACCATACCACTTTACATGTGAATTAAGACAAGCAACAGCAAAATCATCTTTAATAAAAGGTATTATTAAATTTTTATGGGTGGCTACAATCGGCAGCCCTATCAGGATCACGGAAAATATTGTTCCGGTCACGGCCAGAATCCATATAATATATTTCTTTAATTCAGCCTTTCTATTGATAAGTTCATAGATAAAGAAGGCGGCAAAATATGAAAGAGGAAAATATGCAAGTGATGAATAGTGCACTATCTTTGTTTTAACAATTGTGAATAAGATCATCACTACCCAGAACAGAATAAGCATCCATCTGAGAAAAGATGTCCCATCATCATTTGATTCACTTTTTATCCTGAAAAAAACCGGCAGAGCAAGAACAGAAATAGGGAAACATCCAAGGAAAACGATTAAAAAATGATAATAGATTGGTCCGGAATGTCCCGCACCGGGTTTAATAAAAAGATCTGCCTGGTATTTAATAAATTCTTTGAAAAACCAGAATCCATTCTTGATCATTTCGAGTCCAAACCATAAAGAAGAAATGATTAAACACGAGAGTGCAAAAATCAGGATATTCTTCCAGTTTGTAATTTTCTTAAATCTCATGATTATCCAGTACACCAGTATCGAAATTGCTGTAATTAATAATCCGACCGGACCTTTGGTAAGTGTTGCCAGGCCAATTGAAATACCTGCAAATAACGCATATTTAAGACCTTTGCTCTCTCCCGTTTTGCTGATGCTCTTAGCGAGAAAAACAACTGTCAGGAAAATAAAAAAATTAAAGAAAGGATCAATAATTCCTGATTTGAAATAAAAATGCGGTAAAAACGAACCCAGATAAGCAAGCGCCCAGATTAACCCGAATTTTTCATCGTACAATTTTTTCCCTAGAAAGAAGAATGTAACAAGTGTAACAATACCAATAACGGCGTTTGGAAAACGGGCAGCAAATTCATTGATTCCGAAAGTCTTCATACTCAGAGCCTGCATCCAGAAAAACAGTGGCGGTTTCTCCCAGAAAGGATGAAAGTCAATCTGTACACGACTGAAATTCCCGCTTACAATCATTTCGCGAGCCGATTCGGCAAAATTAATTTCATCCCAGTCGAAAAGATGAACAGAGCCAAGAAAAGGAATAAAAAAGAAAATTGCCGATATTAAAATTAAGAACGGGAAAAACTTTTTATTCATTGCACTGATTCTCCAGAAGTTTCCATTTATAAATGCCTGTTTTAGTTAAAAAATAAAGAAATGAAACACGTAATACCCCAAGACCATATTTCAGGCTTTGAGTGAAATTTATGCTTGAGGCTTCCTTAAAATATTTCGTGGGGCAGGTTATCTCAGCTATCCTGAATCCGTTGTAAAAAATAAGTGCGATCATTTCATTATCAAAAATGAATGTATCGGAGTTTGATTCAAATTTTATCTTCTTAAGCACCTCTCCCGAATAAGCCCGGTAACCTGTGTGATACTCTGTAAGTTTCTGATGCATTAAAATATTCTGTATAAAAGTCAGGCACCTGTTTGAGAAATATTTATATTTTGGCATTCCCCCTGCGATAGCGCTCTTTCCTAATATTCTCGAACCAAATACTACAGGGTACAAGCCGCTCCCTATTATACTAACCATTGCCGGAATTAAAAGCGGTGTATATTGATAATCGGGATGCAACATTACAACAATATCAGCACCAAGTTCCAATGCCTTTCTATAGCATGTTTTCTGATTCCCACCGTATCCTCTGTTTTTATCATGCTGAATAATATGGTGTATTCCAAGTCTCTCTCCTACTTCAAAGGTATTGTCATTGCTGAAATCATCGACAAGAATAACATCATCCACTATATCAAAAGGAATTTCCCGATAAGTTTTTTCAAGTGTCAGCGCTGCATTATAAGCGGGCAGTACCACTATTATTTTTTTGCCGTTATACATTTACTTTTTTATAGTAACGGATTATTATGATAAATATTAATATAGCAAAAACGACTGAACGCCAGTACCAGGTCTTAGCGACATTATATGAAGGAGTATAGTCTGTCAGTTTTTTACCGTCATATCTGAAAACCGGGTTGAGAAAATAAACAGTACCATCTTTACATTCAATCTCAGTTCTGATATAGGTATCCCTTTTACTGAATAAATACGTTCCCAGGGCGCAATTTGTAATTACCTTCTTTTCAATGCCATACTGTCCTATGAACTTAATGGTTTTAACAGGCTGATTTAATCTGACAGAAAGAGTATCATTTAAAAGAGTAATACCGGTAATTTCGGGCAACCGCTGTAACGCAGCTTTTTTCTCTTCATTAGTTTTATAAGAACTTAAATTGAACTGCACTCCTATTGAACGGCCGGTTTTTAATGCATAAATAATTGAATCTTTAACAAGATCTGTATTAACCAGGTTGAAGCAATGAGCATTTTCGTCCAGTTTCTTCAGATCATGTGTATCATCATCAGCCATTATAAAAACAGGATGTCCTGCTGAAAGAATTGTGTCGTAAAAGGCAGAAAATTGACGTTCATGATTCGCAATTTCCAGACAGTTATAGTTACTCAGGTATCTAAGATCATCATAAGAATAAGCTTTTCTTAGAATGGGATGCACTATTGTCAGAATTACTGTTGTATCCTTTTTCAGCTGGTCGATCACGAATTGTTTGTTATTTAAAGACTGACGGAAAAAATAATCAAGCCAGCTCACTTTTTTTGCATTAATTACAAGCTGGTGATTTTTATAATATTGATAGCCATGTTCGTAAACCGGCACATACCATTTATTTTTCCTTTCAAAAGTATTTATATTCTGATAATTTGAAATGCTGATAATACTGTAGCCGAAATACCTGTACAGACTATCGAGAGAACTATTTCTATTAGTGGCCCCATTAGTCAGTCCAAGATATAATCTGGCATGTGCATGGAAATTCGCCATTCTCCATTTATCATTCTCTATTCCCCTGTAAGGATTAAAAAGATAATCACCTTTAAAGGCATGTGGTTCAGGGAATGAATATTTCACATTAACCACAAACTGAAATAACAGAGCGATTATAATTAAAATGAATATGCCCAGAAAGAAATTTTTAATAACTTTTACTAGTTTCATGTCCGGAGTGCTAACAGGGTTTTATTTATCGCTCGAAAAACAGACTTATTTAGAAACAGGAGCATTCATCAGATCCCTTATCTGTTTCCAGCTGACAAGGATAATATGATTTGCTTTTATAAGATCCTTAAATTCAGAGCTTAGAACTAAATCAAGATCCTTCTGGCGCCATGCCGAACCATAATCGTCATGCCCTTTAGTGACAGCCTTCATTTCATCATTATCGACTGCCAGGTGAACTATTATTTCATTTAAGCCGGGCTTCATCTCTTCCATAGCTTTTTTATAAGGATCGATCCATTTGCCAGTTATCATCTTAGGGTCGAGCATAAATAAATTATCAAGGAGGAAGATTTTCGAACCTAAAGCTTTAGCCATATCAGGCGAAAACCAGCTCAAATATGCGCGAGGAAAAAGAACCGGAAGATGATACACATCTGAAAGATTCAGGTATATTTTTACCAGTTCAGGATTTGCAAGGACAGAACCCATGTGTGTATCGAGGTGAGTAGGCTGAATACCCAGTGCAATTGCTTTATCAATCTGGGCCCTGAGTTCCTTATCAGCTTCTGCTCCTTTTGCCACTTTTCCAAGTTCTTCAACGCTTGAATAAAAATTTCCATTCTTATCGAGAAGGCTTGAAATCTGGTCAGAAGGAGCAACTCCGCTCCATTTATAGAATCCCCATTCGGCAGTCATTGTAAGGTGAATCCCAACATCCATTCCGGGATGGTCCTTCACATAACCGGCGATTTCCAGAGCCCAGGGACAAGGTACCATAATACTTCCGGAAGTAATCCCTTTGTTTTCGAATGCTTTAATACAGGCTGTATTAACAGAATGAGACAAACCCATATCATCGGCATGTATGATGAGAAGTTTAGAGTCCTTTGGATAGCCAAGCAATTCAGCCAGGTTTTTATTGTCCTGGGAATTAATGCCAAGTGTAAATAATAAACCGGCTAAAAGAAGAATAAGCTTTTTCATTTTTTGATTACTATTTTAAATGCTGAATGAGTATTATATTCCGATGTAGTTGATTCGAAATCTTATAATTTTTTATTTGTGAATAAAACTGCCCGGCTGAAAAATACGTGTGGTCTGTCTGTTATTTCAAATCCAATATTTATTACGTTGTTTATCATATCTTCAAACATTTTTTTTGAAACATGAAATTTAGGCTCAATGATAAACATTTTCCCTCCAGGTTTTAAATCTGACTTCAACTCTCCGAACAGATTGTCCATATCCGGAACTTCGTGAATCATATAGAAAGCCAGAATGAAATCCACATTTTCGGTAATACCAACTCTATTATCCTGACATTTGTGAAGTTCTATCACTTGCTCCAGTTCAGTTCCTTTGATCTTGTTATTTACCTTTTCAAGCATCCCCGGCTGCAAATCAGCGGCAATAACTTTCCCTTTATTGCCAACCATTTTTGCAATTTCAATTGAAAAGAAACCAGGTCCGCAACCCAGATCAATCACTGTCATTTCCTCCCTTATATATGGTTTTAATATTTTTTGAGGATTTTGCAGCAACTTTCTAAGAGAATTATCAAGACCACCCGACAGTTCTACAGGGCAGACTCTGTTTTTATTCCTGTTGCTCATTGTTATTTTAAAAATTTGGTGTTAAATATAATTTAATTGTACGTCAGGCATTGTTGAATATAATCTATCTCTGAACTCTGAGCTTTGGATTTTTTTTATTTAATCTTTAATAAAAGATCCTTCACAGCATCTTTATGCACAATAAAATCCATCATTTTGAGCTTTACATAATCTTCCGAGAAAAAATAGTATCCGAATTCGCCGGCTTTGGGATCGTTGTTACGGGAGCCTGAGCCTGAATCTTTTATCAGGTACCAGTCTTTCCCATCCTTTTCCAGATATCCAACCAGATGCATGCCATGGTCGTCTGTAGTTGTGGAATTTGAAAACCTGAACTGTCTTGCATTATCGTCGATATAAGCAGAAGGAATATCAAAATCAGGGATAATGGCGCATTGTGTTTTACGGTCGAACCCAGGTTCGGATACATCTCCCCCGACACTTAATGTGTACCCGCTGCGAACTGCTTTTTTTAATGTTTCCATAAAGATGTCAAGGGGAACGTTGCAGTAATCAGTACTATGCCACCAGTTATCGGGCACTTTATATTCGACATGCTGATAGAATGGTTCCTGTTCATAAGAAAGAATATCAACATAGTCATCAGGATTAATCCGGATAATATCATGAAGATAGGCCAGGGGTGTCACTTTTTTCCCATCGACCATAATTTCAGCAGGGGGTTCACCCATATAATGGTTCATTATCGATTTAATTGTCGCAATTGCAGTTTCTTCATCCCATGCAGAATTAGTCTTCAGCGATTCGAGGTAGGTTTTCATTTCTGTCATCATGTCCGCATGATTATGGAATTTTCTGCCATTACCAAGCCCGGGATAGTCCGATTCAGGAACAATACCATACTTTTTCCATATACGCGTAACGGCATTTCCCTCCGAGCCTTCATCAAATAATGAGTTCCCCCTTTTCTGAACATACATGTGTGCTTTTTCAACATATTCCCAGTACACAGTGTACATCTCCGATAGCTTAACTTTCATTTTATTAATTCTGTAAACTTCCGATTCAAGGAAAGATGTTGTAGAAAAACACCAGCAGGTACCCGTATTTCCCTGCGATACAGGAGTATTATGCCATTGCTGATTTTTGTAAAGATCTTTTTTATTTGGAAGCTGATAACCCGATAGGTCCACTGCAAGCTCCTTATTAACCTTCGGGGCAGATGATTGTTCCTTTAAATCCCTTTCATCTTTCATTATAGAATTCTGGTAAAACCCCGATTCGGGTACCGTGAATATCGCTTTATCTTTATCCTGACCTTTTACCGGTAAAAGGATAAGAAAACCGGCAATTATAGTGCCGCATAGGTTTCTTAAGTTCATCTTGTACATATTTTAGATATTTAAGGAAATAAAATTATTACATTTTTTGTTGCAAAATGGGAATTCAGCCAGTAAATTAAATTTTATTCTCAATCATGGTCATTTTCATGTTTATGAAAAACATAATGTGAGTGATAATGTTTATGCACCTCTTTTCCATGTTTATGAGTATGCTCATGAATAAGGTTTACGCTGATCAGAAATTCTTCATCGCTTAGTATCTCTGAAGCAGTGCCCGTTTTCCGGATGGTATGTTCTTCTGAAAGCACAGCAACTCTCGGCTGGAGGTGATCTATCAGCTCAAGATGGTGAGTTGTAAAAATTATAGTCTTCCCTGAACGGTTGAGTTCAAGAAGAAGTTCAATGAAAAATGTCTGGGTCCTGGGATCAAGACTTGAAAGAGGTTCGTCAATCAGCAGAATATCCGGATTCATTGTAAGAACAGATGCAATTGCAACCTTTTTCTTTTCTCCACCCGAAAGCATATATATCGGACGGTCTTTCAGGTATTCAATCCCCAGAAATGATAAAGTCTGTATCGTTCTTTCCTCTGCAATTTCAAGAGGAAGGTTAAACTGTAATGGAGCAAATAAAAGTTCATCATAAACCGTCGGGCAAAATAATTGTATGTCGGGATTCTGAAAAATATAACCCATGCTTTGTCGCAGATTCATTCCTGATTTTTTATCGCCTGGCGATTTCTCATTTACAGGATTTCCGTTAAATAAAAATTCTCCCGAATCAGGGAAAATGAGTGCATTTATCAAATGAAGCAGAGTCGATTTGCCGCTTCCATTCAGCCCGATGACAGAAAACATTTCACCTTTTTTTATTGAAAGGTTAATGTCCTTAAGTGCAGGAATCTTGCCGTAATATGAATAATCAATATTTTTTAATGAAATAATTTCTTCCATTATCCTTTCAGAATAAAATTATAGCAATTCCAACTACAACAATAAAAATGAGTGCCAGGAGATCCTTATATGTAAATTGCTTTTGAGAATGCAATATTACTTTCCCCTGGTAGCCTCTTGAAACCATTGCAAAATAGGTATTTTCATAAATTATCACTGATCTTTTAAAAATATAATATATCCTTCCGCCGACCAGGTTCCTGATATTACTGTTTTTAATATTGCCTGAGAGCCTTGATTTCAGAGCAAAGTAAGTCTCTTCTATCGTACGGGAAAGAATGAAAATATATTTATAGGCAAGCGATATGACCATCAGGAACGTATCTGGTACTCCGAATATTTTGAAAGATTTTATAAAATCCGGAAAAGATGTCGTAAAAATTATAAGAATAGCAAATGAAACAGAATTAAGCACTCTGAGAAAAACCAGTAATACTACCCGAAATCCATTTTCAGTAAACCCTATTTTCTGAGGAATGTTATAAATCCAGAAATGTGAAGGCTTAGAAAATGTGATAATGTTGAAAATGATTTTACCGGGTGTTATAATATTAAGAGATGCCGGCAACACAATAAGAAAGCCGAAAATGAATGCAATAAGGAATATTTTCCGGTACACCTGGAAAATTTTTAATCCGGCAATGAGAAACAGAGAAAAAATAAATGCAGTAATAAATATTTGTGTTTTCAAATTATTTACAACACTTATTACTATTACAAAATAGATCAGAGAAATAAGTTTGACATGAGGATTGATCTTTTGAATGAAATTTTCTCTGGTTGCATTTTCTGCCTGCATATAAATAGATTTTACAGCATTTGCAGAGTTCAATATTGTTTTGTCAAGAAAGGTAAATTTTGTCCTTTTTATTTTTGCAAAATCATATTGATCATAAACAGGCCGGAGCAAATATGAAGGAATTTTATTTTCCATTTCTGACAATTAATCTTGTAAACAATAACATGATAATGTATGCCAAAGTTGCTCCGATTATTCCTGACACAATATAATAGCCTGACCGGTGAACAATTGATTTATCATTATTATTGACCGTATAATCAGAAAGAGGAGCTTTCCATGTATCCGAATATTTTGCAAGTCCTTCAGGAACATATCCAGTAAGCTCTTTCACTGTCTGAGCTGACCATTCGCCCCAGGCTTCTCCGGTATTGAAATAAGCAGGAAGCAGAATTCCTATTGGGGTTATCAGACATAATAAAAGTAGTATGATAAGAATTTTTTTCTGAAGTTTATTCATTTTAATTCTTACCTCCTTTCCTGAAAGCATAAATAAGATCGGGATCGTTCTTCAAAAAATAGTTGACGATAATTGCAGTGACGATTCCTTCAACAATACCAAAGAGCAACAGATGCTCTATAGCCATAGCAGGAATTGTAATACTAAGATCATAAGGACAATACAGTGCTTTACCGTCATTGGTTGATGCAATCAGAGGTTGTATCCCCAGTTCAACAGCTGTAACCGTCGCAGCCATAGCCAGGCTAAGATATCCCGATATAAATGCCGCAAAAGAGACCCTTCCTCTGCTTCCCGGCTTATTACAGAACAGTTTAAAGATGTAATATGCTGTAAAAGGCATAAATATTGCCATGTTGAAGCAGTTCGCTCCGATTGCTGTAATTCCTCCGTCACCAAAAACAAGTGCCTGAATCAATATCGCTACTGACACAGCTATAGTGGCTGCCCATGGACCAAACAGAATCGCTATAACAGCTGAACCGACTGCATGACCGGTTGTTCCACCGGGTACAGGTAAATTAAACATCATGATAATAAATGAAAAAGCTGCAGCCATACCGAGATAAGAAATGTTACGTGCCGATACTTCATTTCTTACCTTTTTTACTGCCATGGCCTCAACTGCCACAAATATTCCAATTAACGGAATATACGTCTGGGGGCTCAGATAACCATCCGGAATATGCATAATTGCATCTTAATCTGTTCTCAGAAAAATTTTAATGTCAGGCCATAAATATATGAATAATCTGTTTCTGCTTTAGCAAAACTATATTTATATCCATGACTAATTATGCAATTGTTATTTACATAGTATAAACGTTTTCTACAAGAAATTTGATACGAAACTGAAATACAGATCAGATTTTACTTTTAATGTAAGTAAATTTACAAAAAACAAGATTCAATATTTTCCAATGGATGCAAAGAGATTCAAATCATTCATCAGGTTCGTCGGCCTGTTATTATGTTTAAGTACGGTCACAATAAATGCACAGATACTTCACGACACTATCTCCTTAAATCTGATTAAAAAAGGTGTTGATGAAATTTATAACTTTTCCTTCGACAGTGCCCGCACGATCTTCACAAAGATCAATCAATCGTATCCCGGACATCCAATAGAATACCTGTTAAAAGGAATGATAACTTTCTGGGAGAATTATCCGCTTATTTCTTCTTCACCGGCCCGGGTTTCATTTGAGAATGACATGCGAAAGTGTATCGAATTATGTAAAACCAAACATAATCCTGATGATGAGGCAGAATATTTGCTGACTAATCTGTGTGCCAGGGGAATGTTATTATTATTTTACACCAATAATAACCTAAGTATAGAAGTGTTTCCACTTGCAATCAGTACTTACGAATATATAATAAGTTCCTTTGATTTTACTTCCTCCTATTCTGATTTTTTTTATTTTACAGGAGTCTATGATTATTACCGTGCTGTCTATCCTGAAGTTTATCCGGTATATAAGAGCCTGGCATTTCTTTTTCCGAAGGGAAACAGGGCAAAAGGACTAAAGGAGCTCCAGACGGCTGCCAGTAATTCCATTTTTTTAAAAGCAGAATCATATTGTCTGCTTTCCGGAGTCAGTATGACTTTTGAGGATAGTTTTCAGAAGGCTTTTTTTTACAGTAAATCTTTACATGACCTTTATCCTGCCAACCTGGAATATCTGGCAGAGTACGTTAAAAACCTGCTGCTGGTTAAACAATATGATGAAGCTGAGAAGCTTGTTTTATCTTCAGGAACAAACATCAGCAATTCCTACTTCCGGGCTCAGCTAGCCATTTTCAATGGTATTATCCAGGAGAAAAAATATAATGATCATAACAAGGCTAAGGAATTTTATAATAATGGAATAAGGGGCATATCCTTTTTTGGTCAGTATGGAAATGAATATGCAGCTTATGCCTATTTCGGACTTAGCCGGATAAGCGAAACCGATGGTAATAAGAACCTGAAGAAAGCATATCGTAAACAGGCCATGGAAATGGCAGATTTCAAAAATATTGACTTTGATGAATAAAGGTTTCTCAGAACCTATTTCTTCAGACTCGCTTTTGAAAAAATATACTCAGGAATTGAAACATTGAAATTAATTTCCTCAATTTGGAATTCCGTTCCGTCCCCATCTTTAAGAACATCCTTGAACAGTATTTTTTCCGGAAACCATCTGCCCTGTATTTGCTTTATATCAGAGAGTTCCATTTTTTTCAGAAGCATTCCGCTTTTAGCGTATAGTTCTTTCTTTAATGGAATATAGCGGTCCTTATCCACCCATACTCTTTGAGTCTGATATGCGACATCAGGTGTATTTGCAGTAAGAGTAATAACCCAGCAAAGTCTTTCTTCAAGTTTTTCTTCCCTGTCAATCTTGCCTGTATAATGGTTAAGCAAATGCTGATCCTCCATCATATCTTCGTACGACAGATCAGATCCCATAACCGATTGCCTGAGCATGTGTCCCGAAATCTGGATGATCCTGTCGGTTTCAGGTGAAAATATCCATAGCTGATCTTCGAGTTTCAGCATTTTGGTCCCCTGTTCACGTGGCGGCGACAGGTATTCGGTATAGGATTTATTTTCGCCCAGGTTCCACGATTTGGATTCAATGGTCCTGGTATTTCTTGGATTATGTATTATCATTTTTGCAGTAGAAATCCGGCTGTCGGCTGACATATTCTTATCCACTTTTTCAATTATTTCAGTTGCTGAAGGATTCTGTGCATTCGCAGAGAAACACAAAAGCAGTATAGGTACTGTTAAATTTTTCATGCTTCCAATTCTTTAAATAAATATGCTGTTTTACGTCTGTATATTCCTATTCCTGAGAGCATTGTCCCAACAACTGTAGAAAGCAGTCCTGGAATAAATCCTATAAAAAAAGCTGCAGTCGTGATCCTTGCATGAAAAACAACCGGCATCATGATAGTAGCATTTTTCATCAATGAGCTGATATCAATTCCATGATTCTGCAGAAACAGCGACATAAGCAAACCAATTATTGTGCCGCTAATAGATCCGATTACTCCAATAAGTATCGACTCATATATCATAGTTCTGTAAATATGAGAATAATTCTCTCCGATTGCCAGCCGTGTACCAAATTCTGTATATCTTCTCAGTCCGCCCAGCAGACCTGCATTCCACAAAACCAGCGACATGGAGAGAACAAATATAAATACCATAAAACCTCCAACACGGTTTATCTCATCAATCATATCAGCTAAATTGTTCTGTTGACGCAGAGTCTTTATTACGGGAGCATATTCATCACCAGAAGCTGGAAAAAGCCGGTTAAAACGATTGACTACCTGTTCTGCCTTCTCTTCATCATAATAATTATAAGGCAGATAACCAACAATTTCGCCAGCGGCGTTATTCATGTCCAGAGCAGTGCGGGCATCCTGAATATCAATAACAACTGACCCATAATCCAT
This sequence comes from uncultured Bacteroidales bacterium, assembly GCA_963838215.1. GTDB lineage: Bacteria > Bacteroidota > Bacteroidia > Bacteroidales > VadinHA17 > LD21. The sequence goes on from CAWIQG010000004.1 coordinate 391,019, forward strand.
GGGACCCGTTCCAAAAACAACTGTTCCGGAAACTTTATAATTATACATTGCCATACTTCCATTCATAGTAGAACCAATAAGTGTAACAGTATCTCCAGGGTTAATTTTCAGCTTATGCGAAAATTCTTCACTCATTAGTATTTCTCCGGAACGGTTGGGTAGTCTTCCTCTGCGCAAGGACTTCAGCAGATTAAACCGCTCTATTTCAGAACGGTCACCCGAAAGCATATCAATACCGAAACCAACTGCAGGTCCCTGGGAACGTGTTTCACCGGTTGAATCCGGAGCATCAATCAGTCCGCCGAAATGAATTCTTGGTTCCCATTTAATATCAGGAAATTCCTTTTTCAATTTCAGCATAAGTGAATCAACTCCAATAATAGCCAGATCATTAGGAATCTGGTCAATGTTCCTGGCATAAGGTGCAGTCATTATCTTGACATGACCCGTTGAAAAACGTGCATTTAACTCTATGCTATCGTTCAGTACACCCTTTAGCCAGCAAAAAAGAAATACTGTAAGCATCACTCCTATGCTTACTATCACAACCGGAAGAAGGCTACGTTGTTTATCCCTAAGAATACCTTTTAATAAAAATCTGATCATTGCAATTTCCCCCTTAAAGCTTCAGTCGGTTTCATTTTAGCAATCCTTCGCGAAGGCAGATAACTTACAATGGTCGTTGTAAGCAAAATAAGCACAATGGTTGTGACAATAAGTCCAATTCCATAAACAGGGAAAATTTTATCTGCCAGAGCAAGTCCGTAATCTTTGCTTGCACCGGGAAAAGTCAATCCCCTGCTGGCTTGGAGCGCCAGGAATGGAATTCCATAAATTGCAGCAAGCAAACCGGCCAGCACCGAATTAAGAGATCCTTCTATTGTAAAAAGACCTACTACCTGAGTACGGGTCATACCCAGGGCTATGTATGTTCCGATTTCTTTTTGCCGCCTGAAAATTGACAAAACCTGAGTGTCAAAAATGGCAAGCATCGCGAGGCTTAGCAGAATTATGTATAAAACAATTCCTCCGATTGATTTCATTTTAATAAGGTCGGTGATGGATTGAAGCAGATTGGTACTACTCTTGAATTTCCATCCTTCAGCCGAAAGAATTCCGGAATCAACGTTTTTCCTAACTATTATGGTAGTTTCACCGGGCATCCCCATCATTTTTTGAAGTCGATCAAGAGGAACCCACACCTGACCAAGATCTGAAGTAGGTACATTGGTGTCGAAAATTCCTATTATCTTTATTTCACTGGCATCGAATGTTCCATGTACATCGCGCCAGCGCAGGGTAATTAAGTCACCTTCTTTTATCCCGTTATCGCTGGCCATTTTTCTCCCGATCAGGACGGGTATTTCGTCACTGCTTTTTCTGAATAATGAACTGGGCAATTTAAGAACATTCTGATCGGTGTTTATTCCCTTGATGAGAATACTCTGAATCCTTCCAGCAGGATAGATGGTTCCCTGGGTAATTAGTATGGTTGCAAGATCGCCTTTTGAAAGAGTACTGTCGAATACTGAAGGAATTGTTGCATGAGCTTCGGTTAATGAAAATGGATCGTACGGATCATAGCTGGCCTGCCAGTACTGGCCACCACCTGTTTCCCAGTTTATCATATCATTTTTTGCCTGCCTGTCCCATCCATCAAGTATTCCTTTATGCCAGATTATAATGACGAATGAGATAGAGAGCACAATCACATTGAGCCAGGTTCTCAAACCTGCCCCAATAAGATTCTTTGCTGCGAGTTTAAATAACAGTTTCATGATTTTCAGGAATTAGTTATTCGTGATTTTATCAGCAGCCACTTTTCCGTCAACCAGGGAAATTTTTCTTCTCAGATACCCGATTACTTTATCATCATGTGTAGCGAAAATAAAAGTGGTATTGAATTCCTTATTCAACTGAACCATGGTTTTAAGTATATGATGCGAATTGGCAGCATCAAGGTTTGCGGTTGGTTCATCTGCAAGAACTATTTCAGGTTTCTTCACCATTGCTCTGGCAATGGCTACCCGCTGACATTCACCTCCGGATAGTTGTGAAGGTTTTGATTTTACCTTGTCTGTAAGACCCAGCCATTCCAAAGAATCCATTACCATTTTTCTGCGTTGGCCATCGTCAAGTTTCAGCAGAAGCAGGGGGAATTCCACATTCTCGAAAACAGTATATACAGGTAGCAAGTTATAACTCTGAAAAATAAAGCCAAGCTGTGATCGTCGTAAAAAGGCAGCCTGTTTCACATTAAGATCGCCTATTGACTGTCCCAGCACAATTGCTTTTCCTTCAGAAGGGGAATCGAGCGAACCAATAATATTAAGAAGGGTGGTTTTGCCACTGCCACTCGGACCCACAACACCTGTAAACTCCGCCTTGCCGAACTCAAGATCAATACCATTCAGTGCAGTAAATTTACCTCCTGCAGTGATGAAATGTTTTTTGAGTCCATTAATTGAAATAATGTTCAAATTTTCCATAAAATGTTTTTTATAAGCATTTGCTATTTAAAAATTATATACTGCCATCAGCTGAATTCCTTTACCTGCAAACGTATTGTTTTGGGTTCCAGTATTAAAAATTGCAATCGTATTGGGATTCCAGAATAAAAAAAGGTAGAAAGTCCAGTCATCATTTTGTCTCTGCAAGTCGATAAAGCGATATAAGCTTTTATCAGTCCAGTCATAATATAAAATACATGCTATCCGGTTTATATTTCCAATGGGATAATCGGCAGAGAGCAACGAAAATGTTTTGTTGATACCTGATTCAAATACTTTATTTGAATTGCCGTATCTGAAAAACTCTGTAGCCATATTTAGTCCTTTACCAAGTGTGAATGTATAGTCCATTCCCAGGTTAAATAATTTTGTCCAGGACATGAAATAGGTCGAATCCAGGGAACTGTGAACGACAGTATATTCTGCCCATAAACCGACCCCGAGGTCCCATTTTCCATCTAATCCGAGCCTGTCTTCCGGATAGGTTGCAGAGCCATGGAGATCAGCCGGATTGATTATTCCGGTCAGATCAGCAGTGCGATGATGATAACTGAGTGCCACTTCGCCCTTTGGAACCGGTAATTGAATTCTGCCTCCGAATTCGGGAATTTTCCATGCTGACGGGACAGTTTCCCAGCCCATTGTCTTATCATTTCCCCATAGCATCCATAGCCAGGCATTAGCATTATTCTGAAAATAATATCGGGCGAGCAGGGCATATACTCCATCGGTAAGTTGAAGCGGATCGCGTGGGTCCATGCGGTCAAACCACATGAGAGGACGAAGCATTGAGGCAGAGCCAAAATTGATTTTTTGAAGACCTGCTCTTAATTCAAACCTATCGGAACTGAGTCTTAGCCAAAACCGGTAAGGTTTTATTTTATAATCTGACCCGATGTTCTTCCAATCGGCAAATTGATAATCCAAATAGCTGTCAAAAGATATTTCGGAGTCAAATTTCAGATTATTATTCCAGCTTTTTCCAACAGAAAGTGAAGGTATGATTCTTGCACCTGTCTGCAATAGAACCGGGTTTTCAAAATTCAATCCTCCATAAGCATCCATTTGTCCCTTCAGGTTAAAAAAAGTACTGTCCTGAGCATGCAGCGGTGCAAGCAGGGGTAAAAAGAGCAAGGCAATATTGAATTTTAGAATATTCATTTACTTTTTCCCATTTTTCCGGGGCATGATGCCATAAAAAAAGAAATTCATAACTTCTACGATCATTTGTTCAGGATTCGAATAAATCCCGACCAATCGCTGGTCGGTAACCATTTCCGTTAAATTATTAAGAAAATAGAGCATAAACTCAGGTTTAACATCATTGCGAATCTCCCCTATTTTCTGTGCTTCGCGAATATCTTCAAGATAAATCCCAATCATCCTTTTTTTGATACTTTCGACGGTTTCGTATAATTCTTCATCCTGGTATTTATATATATCATCCAACAGCTCCTGGCTCATTTCGTGAGCATTGCTCATTTTAAGTCCGACCATTTTTTTAACCTTTTCTTCATAGGAAATATCACTATCGTATAGTTCTTTATAAGCTTTTATTCCTGATTCGAACAAATCTTCTATCAGATATTTTGCAATTGCAGTTTTATTGCTGAAATATTTGTAACAGGTCATCTTGCTTACTCCGGCATCCTGACATATTTCTTCAATGGTCACCCTCCTTATTCCATGCTTCCAGAATAATTTTCTGGCCGCACTGATTATATCATCAAACTTTTCAGATCTTTTGTTCATTTATACATTCTTTAAAAAATCATACTAATATATTATTATTTTACTATATTCGTATATTTCTAAATTATTTGTTAGCTTCTTTGCACTTCGATTATTTAGTATAACGGTGCAAGTGCCTTACTTTACAAACATGTTTAATGGAATCGCAAAAGGAATTAAATGACCAGAGCATCAATCACAGGCTGAATTCTCCTAACCCATTAATTTTTCGGTTTTGGGGCAACATACAGAATATCCTCTTTCATTTGAACTATACGTTTGTGATGGTTCGAAATAGCAAGACCCAGTAAGATTGCAAGAGCAATTATTACCAGCAACATAAATGGTCCGCTTTTTATTAATTCAAAAATAAAATAGTCTTTTTTCATTTCCAGACTAAAATTATTGTGAATGTTGCAATATATCTGTTAAACCAAAGTTACATAATTTTTTTAACATTTATTCAAAACTATTTTACTTATTCATATCATATAAAGGAGTTAGTGTAGTGATATAATCATTTCTTATTCCGGATACTGTTTAAAAAGCCATCTGATCTTTGCCGGTTTTCGGATGCCATCAAGCAAGGAGACAAAAAAAGGTGAATTGTTGCATTTCTATACATTATATTGTCTATTTTCTTTACACTTTATAAAACACACAATATACTATATGCCTGATTATATGTTTTTTACAATATTGGCACGTTGTTTGGCATAAGGAATATTGAATTATGAATTACAAAATAGGAATTACAAATTGAAATGAAAAGAATCTACCTTATAATATCACTGCTTATAGTTCTATGTTTTCAGGAAATACAAGCCCAGGTGAAAAAATGGTCACTCGAGGATTGCATAACTTATGCTGTTACAAATAATATAGGACTCAAGCGACAAATGCTCCAGACCGAAAGTGCTGAAGTCAATCTTCTCAAGTCAAAAATGGATATACTTCCTTCACTTAATTTCCAATCAAATGCTAATATCCAATACGGAAGGTCAGTTGATCCTATTTCGAACGGGATAACCTTTCTGCAAAACCTTACAAACTATTACGATTTGAGTTCAAACATCAGACTATTCAATGGGTTTACCATTCTTAATACAATTTCCGCCAATAAGTTCATGCTTAAAGCCGGGTTGGAAGAAGAAAAAATAGTAAGAAATACGCTCATCATTAATATAATGGGTCAGTATTACCAGGTTTTGTATTCCAGAGGACTTGAGAATGCTTCAAAAATGCAGCTTGAACTTTCGGAGAAACAGCTTTTCAGAATTACAAAAATGGTTGAAACAGGAAAAGAGGCTTTGTCAAGACAGTATGAAATTGAAAGCCAGGTTTCTACAGACAAACTCTCTTATACAATTGCACATAATTCTGCCAGCCAGGCACTTACAACGCTGAAGCAGATGCTACAGCTGGTGCCGGGTTCAGATTTTGATATTCTGATGCCTGATCTGGATAATATGCTGATTACCGATAATAGCTTTAATCCCGACAGTATCTATAACATTGCCTCTCAGGCTCTCCCACGACTAAAAGAAATCGAATTTGAACTGAAAGCTTCAAAAAAACAGATAGCTGCTGCCAGGGGAAATCTTGCTCCCAACCTGTCTCTCGGAGGGTCAGTTTTTTCGGGATACTATACCCTTCTTAACGATACAGCTTCCCAGAGCTCTTTCTCGAAACAGATGCATAACAACTTCGGACAGGCAGTATTTCTTACTCTCAATATACCAATATTTAACAATTATTCAACTGCCAGAAATATTAAACTGGCTAAAATCAATAAACGTGATATTGAATTCAGACTCGAACAGGAAAAAAACAATCTGTATACTGAAATCGAGAATGCCTGTCTTGACTATAACAGAGGAAAAGACGAGTATGCAGCTGCCGGAACCAGTTTTGAATTTAACAAAAAGTCTTTTAATGCCGATGAAAAGAAATTTGAATCCGGACTTGTCGATGTAACAGAATATTCTGCAGCAAAAACTACTCTTTTTAAAGCTGAAACTGAAACTCTGAGAACAAAGCTGCAATTGCTGATCAGAAAACTCACTATTCAGTTTTACTCAACAGGCGAATATATCAATAGTGTAAATAATTAAGTAAATAAATAATATTTGAAATGGATACTCCTCGTGAAACAATGGATAAAGCGATACCAAAGAAAAAAGGCATTCAGAAAAAACACTTCGGATATCTTGGTATCGGAATAGCAATGGTTTTACTTATTTATATGGCTTTCTTTGCCGATCGCACCTCAACATATAAAGTTGAAAAGGATAAACTCATAATTGAAACAGTTATAGAAGATCAATTCAATGATTATATAACTGTTCCCGGAACTGTAGAACCAATAAGCACAATTTTTCTCGATGCGCAGGAAGGCGGACGGGTTGAAGAGAAACTTATTGAAGAAGGATCTATGGTTAAAAAGGGTGATGTCATTTTAAAACTATCTAATCCCGACCTGTATCTTACTATTCTCAACAGTGAGGCTCAACTTGCTGAGAAGGAAGACTTCCTCAGGAATACTCAGATTCAGATGGAACAGGATAGACTCGCAATTAAAAGAGAGCTTGTCACTCTTAAGTATGATATTGAAAGAAAGGAACGTAATTTTCAGCAGAATGAAATTCTGATCAAAGATAACCTTATCTCAAAAGAAGAATATATCAGATCGAAAGAAGACCTGGATATGGCAAAACAATCCAAAGAACTATTTATTGAGAGGCAAACACAGGACTCTCTTTTTCGTACTGTGAACGTGGAGACTACAAAAAACGACCTCGTGAATATGAGGAATAACCTGGCCCTGGTAAAGGGAAGAGTGGAAAACCTTAATGTTACATCGCCGGTAGATGGTGAACTCGGTCTTTTAAGTCCTGAAATAGGACAGAATATTAACCGTGGAGAAAACATGGGGCAGATAAATGTACTTACATCCTATAAAGTTACTGCCCAGATTGATGAACATTATATTGACAGGGTGAGGGCTCAGCTTACTGCAACACTCGACAGGCAGGGAAATAAATATAATCTGGTTGTAAGAAGGGTCTATCCGGAAGTAAGGAATGGAACATTTAAAATTGACATGATTTTCCGCGACACAATGCCCGACAATATAAGAACCGGTCAGACGTATTATATAAGTCTTCAGTTGGGCCAGCCAAAGGTATCAGTACTTGTACCAATAGGCGGATTCTTCCAGGAGACAGGCGGACAATGGATCTTTGTTCTTGACCCAACAGAATCGTTCGCGACCAAACGCAATATTTCAATAGGCAGAAAAAATCCAAAATATTATGAAGTACTTGAAGGACTTAATCCCGGTGAAAAGGTTATAGTCTCAGGTTATGAAACCTTCGGTAAAAACGAAAAACTGATTCTTAAAAAATCTAAATAACTATTAATAATTGAAGTCATGATTAAAACTAATGATTTAACAAAAATCTTCAGAACTGAAGAAGTCGAAACAACTGCTCTTAATAAAGTGACCCTCGATGTAAAAGAGGGAGAATATGTGGCAGTTATGGGCCCGTCAGGATGCGGAAAATCAACCCTTCTGAACATTCTGGGTTTACTTGATAATCCTACATCAGGAAGTTATGTATTTAATGGAACCGAGGTTGCAAACCTGAAGGAACGCGACAGGACAATTTTCCGTAAAGGAAATATCGGTTTCGTCTTCCAGAGTTTTAACCTGATCGACGAACTCAATGTTTACGAAAATGTCGAGTTGCCGCTTATTTATCTGAAGATGAAGACCAGTGAAAGGAAGAAACGAGTGGAAGATGTCCTGGAAAGGATGAAAATAGGACACCGTGCCAAACATTTTCCACAGCAATTATCAGGCGGACAGCAGCAGAGGGTAGCCATTGCACGCGCCGTTGTTGCAAATCCCAAACTGATTCTTGCTGACGAACCGACAGGGAACCTCGATTCAAAGAATGGTATCGAGGTTATTAATCTTCTAACCGAACTGAATAAAGAAGGAACAACAATTATAATGGTGACCCACTCTGACAGGGATGCCGGATACGCTCACAGAATAGTGAACCTGTTCGATGGCCAGATTGTAACTGAAAAAAAGGTCTAGTCCGTTTTTCCTTTAAACTATTGTTCAAGAGGTGCCCTGACAGGTCACCTCTTTTTTATTTTCCATGTATGATCTGATATGTCTAAAAAATTGCATCATTTTGGATGATTTATTTACAAATGATTCGTTTAATAATGAACTCTATAATCGTATATGCCTGGTTATATGTGTCATACATTTACTGGCATAAGCTTTGAGCTTTTTTTAAAGCCCCTTTACCAAATTTTGCAATATGTTAAAAATATTACTCCGTTATGGTTTCCGATCGCTGATAAAACAAATGCCATATTCATTTGTAAATATTCTTGGTCTGACGATTGGCGTAGCTTCAGTTCTGTTATTAATTATCTGGATCTCCGTAGAAACCAGCTATGATAAATTTCATAAAGACAGGGATCGTATGTACAGAGTTGGAATGATCCTGAAAACTCCCAATAAAGAGATAAACAGTGCAATGATTAATGCTCCTGCCGGGCCCGAGTTTAAAAAAGAGTTCCCGGTTGTTGAGAATTCTGTCAGGTTCGAACTTGATGATGAATCAGCTATTTACAATGATAAAACAGTCAAACTCAGAGTACTGTATACGGATAGTACTTTCCTTGATATGTTTTCATTCGGGCTGGTAGCCGGGAATAAACAAAATTGTCTTAATTCACCTCAGGGGATCGTTTTGACAGAAAAAACCACTAAAAAAATCTTTGGTTCAGGAAACGCCTTGGGAAAAGCTATACTTATCTCAGGGGAGACTTTCACTGTCACTGCAATTGCTAAAGATCCTCCGGTTAACACCAATATGCAGTTTGATTGCCTCGCTCCTCTTTCAGTAATTGCCAGAAAAGCGCATATCGGCTGGGATGGCGGCCTATCCTGCTATACTTACCTTAAACTGGTGAAAGGCGCAGATCCAGAAGCTCTTGAAAAACAGATACTGGAATATATGGAGGGTGCAATAAATAAAAAATACAGGGAATTCGGGTATGCATTAAATCCTTATCTTCAGAAAATCAGTGATATTCACCTGTATTCTGAAGCTGATTATGAACCGGGTGAAAAGGGAAGCTTGAAACAGATATTTCTGTTTTCGGGTATAGGTTTATTAATATTATTGATCGCATGCTTCAATTTTGTAAATATCAGCACGGCTCTTTCCTTCAAGAGGGCAAAAGAAGTTTCCGTGAAGAAAATATTCGGGTCAGACAGAAAGAATATCATTTTGTTTTTCGTTTTTGAATCAGCTTTAGCAATACTGATATCGCTTTTGCTGGCTTTTCTGCTTGTTAAAATTTTGCTTCCGCTTACATCAGGATTGATCGGAGAAGGCTTATCACTTACAGTAATCACACCTTTAGCATGGTTGATGATCTATGCCTCAATATTTATTTTCTGCACTGTCTTTGCAAGCTTTTACGGTTCTTTCTATCTTTCTTCAATAAATCCTCTTGCATTGTTATCGAATATAAACAGTGGAAAAAGGAAACAATACTCACGTAATATTCTGGTGACATTTCAATATGCGATTTCGATTGTACTGATTATATCGTGCCTTGTAATTTATTTCCAGATGCAATTCGTAAAAAAGATCGATAAAGGATTCGATGAAAAGAACATACTCATGGTAAATCTGAATTCAAAGACTGCAGCCACTTATGAATTGATTTTACAGAAATTTTCTTCTATCCCTGGAGTTACTTCCGTATCGGTATCGGCAGGTGGTGAGCCGGGAGTGCAGTTTTTCATGAACGGGTATCTTCCTGAAGGTGTCGAGAAACCAATGCTGGCACGTGCCTTGTATGTTGATGAGAACTATCTGAAAACAATGAATATTTCTCTTATTGATGGTCGCGATTTCAGAAATATAAGGTCAGACAGCAACAAGGTCATAATCAATCAGACATTTGCTAAAATTCTGGGATGGGATCAGCCTGCCGGAAAATCAATCTCAAGAAAAGGTACAAAATATGAGGTAATCGGTATGGTAAAAGATTTCAACACATCTTCACTTTATAATAAAACAGAACCAATATTTATATCGACGGTAAACGAAGTGGGAGAATTCGAGAAAGTTGTTATAAAATACCTGCCGTCCAATCGTAAAGATGTATTGAAGAGCTGCGAATCAGTACTAAAAGAGATGAACCCTGATTTTCCGTTTGAATATGAGTTTCTGGAAGATTTAATGGCTGCATCCTATTCCAAGGACCAAAAGATGAATCTGTTATTCCTTGTTTTGTCTGTCATTGCAATATTCATTTCCAGCCTTGGATTATTTGGTCTGGCCACATTCGCTACCCAGAGCAGGATGAAAGAGACCAGCATAAGAAAAATAAATGGTGCGACGATATCGGATATTTTCTGGAAATTTAATCTTGATCTTTTAAAATGGATTTTTATATCTTTTATAATTGCCGCACCGATTGGCTATTATGCAATGAACAAATGGCTCAATAATTTTGCCTATAAGACAACAATAAGTTTATGGCTCATTATAACCTCAGGTTTCCTGGCTCTTGCAATAGGATTACTTACAGTAAGCTGGGCGGCAAATAAGGCTGCAAGGACCAATCCTGCCGAAACATTACGTAAAGAATAAAAATGCAGTAAAAGAAATCAGTTTCAGAAATAAATCAGAATATCAATGAAATGGTTGTTCCGGTACCGGGTGCTGAATCGCATGTTATGTTCCCGTTATGGATCTGCATAATTTGTCGCGAAAGACTTAATCCTATACCGGAACCAGATTCTTTAGTTGTAAAAAACGGCACGAATACTTTTTCGAGGGTATCAGCATCCATTCCGTTACCGTTGTCTTTTACGGTAATTATGGTCCGTCCATCACTGTTCCTGCCGGCTTCTATTTCTATTTTCTTATTGATTGTGCCTTTACCGAATGCTTCAACTGCATTTTTAACTACATTAATGAAGACCTGGGCGAGAAGCTTGTCATCAGCCATTAATGTGAGATCAGATGGTACTACACTAGTCGTGATTTCCGGTTTTATCTCATTTTTATCTTCTTCCGAATCAAGATAACTATTAATCAGAATTGTTATGCGTTCGAAAAACTCTTCAATGTTAACTCTTATAAACTCGGGTTTTGGAAGCTGAGTCAGACTTCTGTACGACTCCACAAAGTTTATTAAACCTTTTCCATGGTCCTCTATGATACCCAGCCCTCTCACGGTATCCGAAATAATCTTAGGCGTTATAAATTCCGGACTTCTGTGTTTCTCCCCTGACTTATAAAAACCCGACAATGTAGAACTTAAAGAAGTAATCGGGGCAACTGAATTCATTATCTCATGATTAAGTATCCTGATCAGTTTTTGCCATGAATCCATTTCATGCATATCAAGCTCGCTTTTAATATCCTGCAACGTCACTATTTTTATTTCTCTGCCCTGCAATACTATTTTTTGCGAATGTACTGCAAGGCTCATAAGTTTGTGGTTGACCTTTATGTTTATCCGTTTTTGTTCTCCTGTTTCAATTTTTTCCAGAAGCTCCACCAACTTTGAATCGATGTTCATCAGTTTACTGATGTGAGAAATATGATCAAGGCCAAACATCCTCTTAATTTCAGGATTAGTGAATTCCACAACGCCGTTTTTGTAAAAGGATATTATTCCTGTTCCGATATGTTCCATAATGCTTTTATAAAACTTCTCCTGAAGTTCTATGTTGATTTTTGCATTCTTTAATTTATCATTCAATTCATTAAGGCTTTTATTAAGCAGTTTTTCACTGGCTAATCCGGCCCCTTCCGGGAAGAACAATGAAGTTTCATCGTTTCTTACAGCGCTGAAGAAAAATGCTAACTTTTTATTCGTCCGGTTCAGCCATATAGCGAAAAACACTGTAAGAAGAATCAAAATAATCAATGATAATAATGAATATGTAAGATCTTTCCCAAGACTGAAAGCGAATGCTGATGTAAACAGGATTATTCCTGCTAGATAGACCACAATAATCAGGTAAAATCTTTTATAGATCATATTTCTTCAGCTTATTATAAAGAGTCTGCCTTGTAATACCCAGTTTTGAGGCAACAATACTCAGGTTATTATCATATTTTTTAATTGTATCCGCAATCATCTTTTTCTCCATTTCTTCCAGCGTGAGATTGTCATTGTTGATCATACCTCTTGCTGAAGCATTGAAAACGAAATCAGCCGGATTAATGACAGAGCTGTCAGATAATATTACCGCCTTTTCAATTGAATGTTGCAATTCACGGATGTTTCCGGGCCACTGGTAATTTGATAATTTTTCCATGGCCTGAATACTGATTTTCTTTCCTGGCTTGTTATATTTTTCACAATAGATTTTCAGGAAGTGAGCTGCCAGAACCGGAATATCATCGACTCTGTCTCTCAACGGAGGAACTTCAATCTGGATGGTGTTTATCCTGTAAAGAAGGTCCTCTCTGAATGATCCTTCACTCACCATTGACGGAAGACTGCAATTTGTGGCACATATTAATCGAATATCAACCGCGATCTGTTTGTTTGATCCCACTCTTACGATGCATCTGTTCTGAATAGCGCTGAGTAATTTGGACTGCGATTGTAAAGAAAGATTCCCTATTTCATCGAGAAAGAGTGTTCCCTTCTGAGCCATTTCAAATTTCCCTTTACGGTCATCTTTAGCATCAGTAAAAGCTCCTTTCACATGTCCGAACATTTCACTTTCAAAAAGTGTTTCGGTTATGGAACCCATATCCACACTCACCATTAGTTCATTGCTCCTCTTTGAAAGGTTGTGTATCTCCCTCGCAACCATCTCTTTGCCTGTTCCGTTCTCGCCTGTGATAAGAACATTTGCATCAGTCTCCGCAACTTTCCTTACAATATTCATTACATTAATCATGGTAGGCGATGCACCGAGGACTATTTTATCGCCTGTCCTGTTTATCTCTTTTTTCAATATCTGATTATCATTTTTAAGGGTGAGAGCCTCTTGCCTTGATGTTCTGAGTCTCCATGCTGCATTTATTGTTGCAAGAAGTTTTTCATTGTCCCATGGTTTGAGAATAAAATCGACCGCTCCTTCTCTTATTGCTTTAACGGCAAGTTCAACATCTCCATAAGCTGTTATCATTACAACACTTATATTATTGTCGTACTTCAGTATCTCTTTCATCCAGAAAATTCCTTCATTTCCTGAATTGACGCCTGCCTGAAAATTCATATCCAGCAAGACAATATCTACTTCATTCCGCTCCAGTATCTCAGGTATCCTCTTCGGGCTGATAATTGTTATAAGCTTTTCTACTTCATACTGCAACATCATTTCGAGTGCGCTTATTACGCTCTTGTTGTCATCAACAATAAGAAGGGTTCCTTTAATCATTTATCATTTTTTTACCAAAATACTGAAATTTAATAACATGTATCAAATATATGTCAAATAATTAGACACTTTATAAATATAATTTTAATTAAGTATCGGGAATGAATAATAATCAGATATCAAAAGAAATATTCTTTAACCGGGTCACTTCTCAAATTACACTTTTTTATACGGGAGATTCCTCATTTCGTCCCGATAAATCGGGACTTCAAACTAACGACAATATTTCATAACTCACATATTAATAGGTACTTGTAAGTTTAGTTGATGAATCTGGCTTTTGCATTATGGTTTCCAAAGTGGCTAAATAGCTTAGTCGGGACGAACTTATTGAAGGTAATCCCCATTTAACACCTTAATAATTTGTCATTCCGAGCGTTAGCGAGGAACCGAGTCCCGCTCCGGCGGGACGAGCTCACCGAAGGTAATCTCCATGTTGTTATCATGATCTTATTATTGATAGCCAATAGTCATATAACTTTAGATTAATTGGGAATAATTCAATTAATCCCCATTATCAATGCAACATTTACCAGAGATATTCGTCTTTATGTTAGAAACAGAGAACAGAGAACAGAGAAAGTATAAAGAGTCGTACAAACAACCAGAGCCATGACAGTAAAATTAAATGCAAATGAAGTTGTTCTTAACGCCGGTGACACAAACCAGGTTATTGACAAGAATACAATCGAAGGTAAACTTATAGTAACAAACCAGAGAATATATTTCAAAACTACGAGTGAAGAGACAGAAAAATTCAATCTTGAAATACTTTTTGATAATATTCTGGAGGTCATTTTCTTTGGTAAAGGGCTGTTCTCGGTAAAAGGGCTGAATGTTGTTACAAGAGATGGAAAATGCCACAGTTTTCCATTAAAGAAACGTGATGAAATAGGTCAGCTGATAAATAAAATGTACTAGAGCACTCTCAATCACTATATACTCCCGATTATAAGACAAGATAAGGATCCCGCAATTGCGGGATTCTTTTTTGATCCCCACTACAATAGCCGTCAACCTAAGAGATAAATAATTTTAAGAATACTGAAAATCAATTAAATATGCTATTTCAGCACACTTTCGCAGTACTTTGTGTCAGCCGACCTCTCCCCAAACCCCTCCCCCGGAGTAGGAGGGGCTTCAGAATAATTGTCTTGATGATCTTCCCCCTCTCACATCGGGAGAGGGGGACTGAGGGGGAGAGGCTGGTAGATCAGACTAAACCCCCGATGTGAGAGGGGCTTTAATTCAGGAAAATTGTGTATATTTTGGATTGAAATATGGGAATAATAAGGAAGGTAATAGAAAAGAACATGTTTTTCGGAGCAAAAGTTGAGTTGTTTACTCTGGCTTTGCAGATGAGAAGAAATCCGACTGAAGCGGAAAGAGCCATGTGGAAAATACTCAGAAAGTTCCGTCAATCAGGATTTCCATTTCGTCGCCAGCATCCGATTGAATTCTACATTGCTGACTTTTATTGTCATAATTTGAAACTTGTTATTGAAGTAGATGGAGAAATTCATACAGAAAAGAAAATTCAAAGTCATGATGAAGGTCGCACTGGTGAACTTGAAAGATTCGGAATAAAAGTTCTCCGGTTCACAAATAACCAGATTTTGCATGATAGCGATCTGGTAGTTAAAAAGATAAATGCTACTATAAAAGAATTAACTACAACATCCTGAATGAGCTTCCCCCTCTCACATCGGGAGAGGGGGACGGAGGGGGAGAGGCCAGAAAATCGTGCTGGACCAGATCATTAAGTTGACGGCTATGCCCCACACCCATAAATGGGGGGCTAAGTAATTGAGTGAGTATAGTCGCCATGAAGATAATTGAAGAGGAATCGGGCAGAATGCGAGTTCACCAAATGGAATCTCCCATTCTCATAACAAATCTTATTCATATTTAAGCGATTGTGCAGGATTTACACTGGCTGCTTTCATTATACGATAGCTGATTGTAAGTATTGCAATACCAAGGGCAATTGTCAGACCGGCTATAAAGCTGAAAACTCCTAGATTAATCCTGTAATAAAAATTCTCGAGCCATTTGCCGGCATAGTAGTAAATGACCGGCCAGGCAATAAGCGCTGATATTGAGACAAGTATAACGACCTCCTTGGATATTTCAACATATATTCCGGCAATGGAAGAGCCCATTGCCTTTCTTACACCAATTTCCTTTGTGCGCTGCTCGACAGTATATGAGGTCAATCCGAAAAGGCCCAGGGATGCAATAAATATTGCCAGGATAGCAAAGATGACAGCCATCTTTGCATTTTGTTTTTCCTGGCTGTACATCTTCTCAAAATCAGCATCCAGGAAATAATATTGCAGCGGAGTGTTTGATGCATAATCTTTCCATATCTTTTCAATTTCATTGATTGTAGCGGTATAATTTGATGCCAGCAGTCTGACTGAAATATATCCCCAGGTATTATTTTCATCCTGGAGAAGCAGAATATATGGCTGAATAGGATTCCTTAGCGATTCGAAATTGAAATTCTTAACAACTCCGATTATCGATATATTCTCAGGTCCTTTCTCCCCTGGTTTCTGTACTCTGGTCTTTTCGAGATCTGTGATACTGAAATTCTTTACAGCGCTCTCATTTATTATACATGCATCCTTGTCAGTTGAAAAAGATTCATTAAACGGTCTTCCCGAAAGAAGTGTCATGCCATAAGTGGCAAGGAAGTCATAATCGACCCAACTGCTAGCCATCAGGAACGTTTCATCTTTCCTCCCCTCAATCATATAACCGTTTGTGTTATTTGTCCGTCCGGGTATAGCTGTGGAGCTGGCGATATTGACTATGCCGGGGATTCTTTTGACATTTTCCTTGAATGATTTTAATTTATTGCCCAGAACATCTGCTCTTTCTATGACTATCAGCTGCTCCTTGTTGAATCCCACATCTTTATTAAGCATATATTTTATCTGCTTGTTCATAATGAGGGTGCCGACAATGAGCAGGATCGATACTGCGAACTGAAATACAACCAATACCCTTCTGAGCCTTCCGTTGCTGGTGCTGCTTTTTGCATTGCCCTTGAGTACCTCGTATGGGTTAAAGGAGGAGAGGAAAAAGGCGGGATAGCTTCCGGCCATGATTCCAACAATGACTGTGAACAACAGGAGGGCAGGGATCTTGTACCAGCCGGAAGAAAGTTCCAGAGTCAGCCTGGTTCCCAGCAGATTGTTGAAATAGGGCAAACTAAGTTTTATAAATAGAATAGCAAAAATCAGCGAGACGAATGAGAGTATCAACGATTCGGAAAGAAACTGAGTGATAAGCATGCCTCTTGTAGATCCTCCTATTTTTTTGATCCCGACCTCCTTTGCCCTTCTCGATGCCTGTGCGGTCGCAAGATTCATAAAATTGATGGCTGCAATTACCACTATCAGAATTGCTATGCTTCCGAAGATGATAAGGTATTTCGGATCACTTGGTGCCTTGAATCCTCCCTGTATTGTGTTGTCCAGATGAATATCAGTCAGTTTCTGCAGGAAAAAGCGGTACTTATTGCCCTTTTTAATAAACTCCTCGATACTGATTCCGAGATATTTTTGCACTTCAGGGCCGACATATTTTACAATCAGATCCTTGAATTTAGCATCGACTGTTATGTTGCTTGAATGTGGCTTCAGAAGCAGATAAAGTGAGAAACTGTTGTTCATCCAGACCTGGTCCTTAGATCTTGGGTTGGTCATAAATGAAGTGATCATGCTTGCCCTGAAATGCGAATTTTCAGGAACGTCTCCCATCACTCCCATTACGACAAATCCGACGCTGTCATTTCCTATTTTAATGATCTTGTTTATCGGATTCACATTCCCAAATATTTTTTTCGCCATGGTTTCAGACAAAACAACTTTGTGCGGACCATTCAACAGACTCTTCGCGTCTCCTTTCAGAACAGGGATAGAGAAGAAATTAAAGAATGATGAATCAGCCTGAACAATGTCGTTGTCCGTAAATATCTTTTTTTCAAATTCAACTACTGTAGGACCATGACCGTCCATCCGAAGGAAATCCTCGACTTCAGGGAACTCTTTTGGGATAGTTGGTCCCATTATGGCCGGAGTATATGCCCCGGTAATTTCCTGACCTCCAATCTTGCCATTAAGTATTACTCTGAATATCCTCTCCTTCTTTACATTGAATTTATCATAACTTGCCTCATTTATTACAAAAAGCGCAATAAGCAAGCTGCAGGCTATTCCTATTGATAGTCCCAGAATATTGATAATAACATATGCACGTTGTCTTTTAAAAGATCTTATGCTGTGCTTTATAAGGTTGTTTAGCATTTTGTTTCAGAATAAAATTGTTAATAATAGGGTTATTAATTCTCAACGGTTCACTGATATTTTGTTATTACCAGGGACACACTTTAATAGACGCAAAAAAAACTGCTTTGTTGCAAAAAAATAAATTATTCAACTTTCAAAGCGTCAGCCGGATTTATGCCGGTTGCTTTATATGCCTGGAAACTAACAGTAAACATGGCAATTATTAAAGCTCCGATAGCAATTAAAATAACTACCACTATACTCATTTCTATTCTGTAGGCAAATTGCTTCAGCAGGTTTCCTACAGCAATCCAGCCTATTGGTATCGCAATAACTATTGAAATGAGAACCAGCAAAAGGAACTCTTTCGACAATGTGTACATTACGGGAAGAGAACCAGCTCCCATGACTTTTCTGATCCCAACCTCATTGGTCCGGCGCTCAGCTGAATAAGATGATAATCCGTAAAGACCGAGACAAGCTATGATCACAGCCAGAATGGTAAAATACTTTAATAATCCCGCGAGACGTGTATACGTTTTAAATAAACTGTTGTAATCCTGATCTATGAAAGTGTATTCAAGAGGATATTCAGGTATTACATCCTTCCAGACCTTTTCAACTGATTTCAGCGATGCAGGAATATTGCCCGGTGTTAATCTGATAAGGATCACGTGAAGATAGTCAGTGTTGGTCAGGGCAAAAGCTACCGGCTCAATTGCCTGATCCGCTCCTTTAAAATGGAAGTTTTTCATTACTCCTACTATCCTTCCATTAAGTCCCATGAACCTGAAGCTTTTACCAACAGGATCACCAATCCCCATGATTTTAACCACCTCTTCGTTCACAAGAAAGTTACCTGTGGTGTCCCTGGCTATATCGGAAGGGTAGTCTTTTGAAAAATCACGACCCGAGATAAGCCCCATCTTCATTGTTTTCAGATAATCATAATCTATACCATCGGTTCCGATAAGCACCTGTTTTGCAGGGTCCTTTCCCTCCCAGCTGGCGCCTCCTGAATTGCTCCCAATCATTACAGGGTTCCACAGGGCAGCAGTAACTCCCTGGATCAGGGTCTCTTTCTGAAGCTCCCTCTTAAGAGAGTAATATTTCGGCTTCATATTATCAGCCATGGGAATGCAGATCAGATCTTCTTTATTAAAACCTAAATCCTTTCCCTGCATGAATTTTAACTGCATGTACATAAATATGGCTGCCATGGCTATCAGGATCGAAAGAGTGAATTGAATTACAACAAGAATCTGCCTCAGTCTTCCGCTGTTTTTTCCTGACACCGTTTCTCCCTTCAAAACCGCTACAGGTTTTATTGAAGCCATGTAAAGGGCAGGATAAATACCTGAAATAAAACCTGCAAACAGTCCGACAATTATGTAACTGATTATAAATTTGCCCTGCATAAGATCTCTGAGATTGAAATTCTTTCCTGATATATTATTGAATACACCCAGGGATAATCCTACCAGGATCAGGGCAAACACCATAGCAATTGTAACCAGCACGAGCGACTCTGACATAAACTGAATTATCATTGTCATCTGATCAGCACCGGCTACCTTTTTTATCCCTATTTCTTTCCCTCTAGAGGAAGCTTTGGCGGTTGAAAGATTAATAAAGTTTATGCATGCAATCAGCAGAATAAAAATTGCAATAAGTGTAAAAATATAAACAGCTATTACAGGGCCATTATTTATTCCAAAGCCAAACTGGCCATGCAGATGAATGTCTAACAAAGGAAACAGTAGGTATTTAGTTGTTATCTGAGGACTATTCTCAACCACTATATCCGTCAGTTTCTTATTAACTGCCCTGATATCTGCACCTTTCTCAAGAAAGATGAATGTAAAGATTGAATTATCGCCCCATGAAGCATCAGTAGCACCTGTTTCCTTTAGAAAGGAATAAGGCAATAACGCCTGAAAAGTAAAAATGGAATTGTCGGGAAGATCCTTCATTACTCCTGTTACAGTGAACTGGTATTTGTTTTCCAGTGTAATAGTTTTTCCAACAGGATTTGTATTACCAAAATATTTTGTTGCCAGCTTTTTGTTCAGAACGATTGAATGAGGAGAATTCAATGCTGTCACCTGGTCTCCCATCAGCATTTGAAATGTGAACATTTTCAGGATTCCTGAATCGGCAGCAGCAACTGACGACTCAAAGAAAACCTTATCGTCCTGCCTGAATAAGAGGCGTGGAAGCCAGGGAAGAATGCGGGTCTGTTCTTTAATTTCCGGAATTTTTTCTTTCCATACAGGTCCGCACGGAAAGGGAGTAACGGTTACATGATAACGATCGCCTGAATAAAACTGGTCCTCTTCGACCCTGTATATATTTTTAGCATTCAGGTTATATTTTTCGAAACTGAATTCATCCTGAACCCATAAAAGTATTAAAAGAGACGCGGCAAGCCCGATTGCCAGTCCGGTTACATTAATAAAAGTGAAACCTTTATGTCGCGAAATATTACGGACGGCGATACGAAAGAAGTTTTTAAACATGGTCTCTTAAGTTATATATGAAAAGAAGACGATTTTTATCATTAAAGGTAAAACCTCTTTCCGTATACTGGCTGAAAAGAGATTTAAAAGTAAGTTTATTAACATTCCAGAATAAATTATAGGCAATCTAAAGACGAGTTTTATCTTTACATGTTGCATATAACTAATTGCTTTACGTGCAGTAAATTTTATGTGCACAAACGCACACATCTGTTCATGTCAGAAACAGCACTTTTGTGACACGGATTTTGAAACTTTTTTTAACAAAAATGAGTTTTAAGGAAATTTTTACAAGCCGAGATTAAAGAAACATCAAAAGATTATATGATAAACAGCTGGAACTGAAGATCCTCGCGGCAAGCAACGTAGAACCGAGCCCGCCTAAGCGGGAGAGCCCGGCGAAGCTAATGCGTTCGCGGGGATTCAAAACGTGCAGTTAGTACTCCGGTACTAGTACTTTTTTATTATTCAGAGGATAGTTTTTTAAATTTTTCAAAGAGTTCCCGGTACCGGGCAATTGCTACAAAACGGTTTGGTACATTGAGCTTGAGATATACCTCCTGCAGATGACTCTTGACTGTGCTTACGGTTAATTTCATTTCATCTGCAATCTGATTATTATTCAAACCATTAAGAAGCTTTTCAAAGATTTCACGTTGCCTGACAGACAGAGCCTTTATACGATTAATCTTATCAAGAGAGATATAATCTTTACCATTAACAGATAAACGGTCATCAGAAACCTGCTCTTTATGGCCGGCAAAGAGGGAATGATTCCTGAGGAGATTCTCTAAGATATATCCAGTGAATTCCATTATCTTAAGCTTTTCAAAACGAACACTTAAATCAAACCCGTCATCTGCTTCTCTTAGCTGGATATTCATATCAAGCAAAAGCTTTTCATCGCGGATGCCTGTCTTTTTGGACGATACTGGCAATTTTAAACCTTGGTCATTAGTACCTGGAGACATATTTATTATTTATAAGAATCATCTTAATGTTTTTTATTCACTACTGATTCGTTTGATTTCAATATCTTTTAGTGCCGCGAAGTGGCACAATCTGTATAACCGCGGGTGAAACCCACGGACAACTGTTATTCAACCCCTCCGGGGTTGTCAGGTGGTTTTCTTGTCTTTACCGTGGGTTGCACCCATGGTTATTAAAATTAAACCCCTCCGGGGTTAAAAGATTAATTTAAATCAAAAAATCAAAGAACATTTATATTTTATTTATTGTAAATAACATATAACTATATTTATCAAGTTAATGCATCATCAGTATTTTTTATTCACTAAAAAGAATCATAACAAATATTCTTTCCTGAACCCTACCTCTTCAACAAAACCTGCAAGCTATATCAGCGATTCATCTTTAGTTCCCGGTCGACCCTTTATCAGGTTAGCACAACCGTGGAATAAAAATAAAACAATATTCTGAATTGTGCAACAGGGATCAGAAAAATTAATAGCGGAGTAAAATAAAGATTTCATCTTTTAAATAAAGGTACTAGTACTCAGGTACTAATGTTAGAATATTTTGCCTTTATAACTTTGATATGTAAAAATTCATTTTACGATATGAAACCTCCGGATAAACAGGTTCAGTTAAGCATTCGTTCTTTTTACCGCAATGATCATCCGGTTTACCGCAATGATCATCCGGTTTACCGCAACGATCATCCGGTTTACCGCAACGAATATATGATTTACTTCAAGACAAATACTTTTTCCCGCATCAGGTGTCAGTTTCCCCGCAACATGTATCCTTTTTATCGCATTGATCGTCGGATTTACCGCAACACATGTACTTTTTATCGTAACGAATATACCATTTATAGCATCAAACGTCAGTTTTCGCGCAACGACCGTACTTATTCCCGCAGCATATATGAGATCAGCCGGAACTATCCGGTTTAATAAGAGAATTACAATCAACATTTATATTATCAATTAAACTAAAAACTTAAAAAGATGAACAACAAACAGAGAATCAAGGAAAACATGCTCCTTTCGGTTGACAATTTTGGAAACCAGAATTTAACCATTCTGCAAAGTATCCCAAAGCTATCATCATGCTTTGAGTTACTTAAGAAGAGAATTGATGAAATACAGTCGGTCGGACAAATCCAGGGGACAAACAAGACCGGTCTTGCACTGGATAAAAAGAGGCTGAAAAAGAAGCTGATTGAGTTGACAATAAAGTACGCAAACAGAGCCACTGTTCTGGCAACCCAGATAAACAACGATACCCTGCTTAAGGAGGTCAGGATAAATGAATGGGATCTGGGAAAATCGGCAGGAGTAACATTAGTTGAGCGTTCACAGCTCATTTATGACAGAGTTGAGGCCAATATCGGGAGCCTGTCTGACCAGGCAGTCACACCCGATACCCAAAAGGAGTTTCAGGATACTATAACTGCATTTAAAAATGCGATCGCATCACCAAGATCAGGAATTACGGCGAGGAAACAGGCAACGGAAAAAATCAGTTTGCTTTTCGATGCTGTTGATGCAGAACTGGATATAATGGACCTGGTTGTCAGGGCCGCAAAGGAAGAGTACCCCGATTTCTTTACAGGTTATAAAAATTCCAGAATGTTGATTGACCTTGGTAAAGGATCGCTTGCACTAAAGGCATCTGCAAAGGAAATTGTAAGCGGGGCGCCCCTGAGCGGAGTGGAATTTATTTTCAGAAATGAGGCACACGGGGGGAACGGAAATGGTGAAATAGTAAAGAAAACCTCCAAAATGGGAAGTTTCCATTTAAAGAGTATGGATCCCGGAACCTACAGGGTATCGATAAATAAAGAAGGGTATAAGGAGAAAGAGGTATCGCTAAGTGTTACCGACGGGGAGAGGAGCGAGCTGAATGTGGAACTGGAAAAGGCCTAATGGCACAGGGCGCACGACGCACGATGCACGATGCAGGACGTACCACGAACGGAGAACTTCTGAATAAGTTCTTTCTTTATCAGGAAAATCTGATACTCATGCGGTACATTACATTATTCCTTTTACACAGGGGCTCTCCAATGCTCCCGGGAGATGCAGCGAGACATATATGTACCGCCTTCTTTATTGAAAAAGATTTTCACAGGCTTCTATTATATCTGCAGTCTGAAGTATATCAATCATAGACTTGATTATGTTCTAAAGAATCTGGAGTAAAATTATTATAGAATAGGTTTTTGTAAAATTGTTCATGCTACTTTGACCATATAAAGTAATCTTTGGAAATCGATAAACAATGAACTGATTTTTGAGGCTTCACCCAATATATCAACTGCATCACCGAGGGATTGGTATTTATTCTGAAGCAATATCGGCAATTTTTCCTGGTCAAGCTCTCCCACACCAGATTCTATATATTTAGAAAGTACAAATTCCAGAAATTCTTTCTGCTTGTTATCAAGCAAGGCAAATATAGCCGGTTGTGAGGCAGCAACCCGGGCTTCTCTTGAAATTGGCTTCACCGCATAAGAAACATATTCCAATACATCAAACAGATCACTTTTTTCGGCATCAATTAATTTTTGCAGAGTTGTAAGTTCTTCTTTCCCATAACCTGCATCGGCCAGTTTCTCAAGTAAAGCTTTTCTGGTCATCGGGTTTGACCAAAGTATTCGTAATTCTTCTTCACTTTTGAAGAATGAAGGTAATGAGCCGAACAGATTGTGTAAAAATTCTTCTGCTGAAATTGGTTTTCCATCGGCACTCCAGAATGAAGTGGAAATCATATGTTGAATCTCACGTTCTTTGCCATCCCGTAGTTTTACCTTGATCCTGGTTCTATGTTGAGCCAATGGAACAGGTGGTTCTTCCGGACCGGGTACAGGTGGTGGCCCGGGAGTATAGTCTTTAGGTTCTTCAGGGATTGGTTCACCATCCCATTCAGGATCGGCAAAATGATGGTAAGCATTTACATAATCATAAAGAGTGAAAAATTCCTTGCCATCAAACAGTCTTGTTCCCCGTCCAACGATCTGTTTAAATTCAATCATAGAATTAACAGGTCGTAATAGTACTATATTACGTATGTTTCTTGCATCCACTCCGGTAGAGAGTTTTTGTGATGTAGTAAGAATCGTGGGAATAGTTTTTTCATTATCCTGAAACTCCCGCAGATATTGCTCACCCAGGGCTCCATCATTTGCAGTTACTCTGACACAGTAATTTGGCTCCCTGCTTTTCTTATATTGATTAACCAGATCACGAATGGCAGCTGCATGGTCCTGGGTGGCACAGAAGATGATTGCTTTTTCATTCTGGTTGGCTTCATCCATGTAAATCTTTACCCGCCTGCTTCACGGGCCTTGATCTCGATGATCTTATTGAAATCCGGTTCAATATATAATTTCCCTTCTTCAATTTCGCCTTCAATTATTGTATCATCAGAAGTATAGATATAATCGTCAAGTGTGGTCTGGA
Source organism: uncultured Bacteroidales bacterium (assembly GCA_963838215.1). Classification (GTDB taxonomy): domain Bacteria; phylum Bacteroidota; class Bacteroidia; order Bacteroidales; family VadinHA17; genus LD21. The sequence continues at coordinate 415,964 of CAWIQG010000004.1, forward strand.
TACGTTTTACCTTAAATGGTGTAAGAAACCCATCATTGATACCTTCTTTTAAAGAATAAATATAGACCGGATCACCAAAGTACCTGTAAGTGTCAACGTTGTCTTTGCGTTTTGGAGTAGCCGTTAATCCCAGCTGAACAGCCGGGCTGAAATATTCAAGTATACCCCGCCAGTTCCCTTCATCATTTGCACCACCCCTGTGACATTCATCTATTATAATAAAATCAAAAAAGTCAGTTGGGTACTCACCATACACTTCGACAGGCTCAGTGTCCTTCACGGGCTCAGTGTCCTTCACGGGCTCAGTGTACTTCACGGACTCAGTGGCCCTGACAGGCTCAGTGTACTTCACGAGCTCAGTGTACTTCACGGGCTCGGCGGGGGCTGAGCTTGCCGAAGCCCCGCTCATAAAGGTTTGAAAAATGGTAAAAAAGATGCTGCCATTGATAGGGACACTCCCCTTCTTACTTATTTCTCTTGGACTTATCCGCACAAGGGCATCCTCCGGAAATGCTGAAAAGGCATTGAAAGCCTGGTTAGCCAGAATGTTCCTATCCGCCAGGAATAATATTCTGGGTCTCCTTAAACCATCTCGTTTTAAATTCCACCTGGTCTGGAACAACTTCCAGGGCAATCTGAAAGGCTATAAAAGTTTTTCCTGTACCGGTGGCTAAAGTCAATAAGATTCGTTGTTTGTTATTGGCAATGGCTTCCATCGTGTTGTTTACAGCTATCTCCTGATAATACCTGGTAGCTTTGGTTCCGCCTACATCTTCATAAGGAACTTCGTTAAATGTATCACGCCATTGGTTTTGTGAGGCGAAGGTCTTGTCCCAGAGCTGATCAGGAGTAAGGAAGTTGTCAACCAGACCCTCCTTACCTGTTTTCATGCAGATATTATAAATCTCTCTGCCATTTGTAGCATAAGTAGTATCAAGATGCATTTTTGAAGCATATAATTTGGCCTGTGCCACACCTTCACCAACTTCAAGATCATTGCTTTTAGCTTCAATGACGGCCAGTTTGACACCTTTATAAACCAGAACATAGTCGGCAATCAGAGGTTTGGCTCTTCCTCCTCCGGTCTGTATTTTCCCGAAAGTGATTATGTGTTCCCGAAGGATTTTTGAACCCTCAATAACTCCCCAACCAGCATCTTTAAGTTTAGGATCTATGAGTTCTGCTCTGGTTTCTGCTTCGTTCATTGTCTGAACTATGATTTTTGTGATTCTTTTGATTCTTCTGATGGTTGCAATTTAAACTTTTTATTTGTAAGCCGCTTGAAATTAAGGCTTGTCTCGCCGAAGTTTATAAGCAACCCAATCTCCAGATTATATGCCTCAAGATAATTAATTGCCTGTGCAAAATGCACATCTTCTAATTTGGTAATGGCTTTTAATTCTACCGATATCACTCCTTCTGCTAAAAAATCAACTCTTCTTGTACCAATCTGTTTTTCTCTGTAGAATATGGGCATTTCAAACTCCCTGTTGAAGGTAATACCGGCAAGGCTCATTTCAATAGCTAAAGCTCTCTGATAGATTAACTCCTGAAACCCATTACCCAAAGATTTATGAACGGTCATGGCACAACCTATTATTTTTGAGGTAAGCTCGGAATATTTGTATTGTTTGTTAATCATTATAATCATAGGAATCACAAGAATCATAGTTCAGACATCCATTAAAGGCTTTTTGCAATATACTCTTTTTCAGTTCTTCCAGATCATTGAGTTTTTGTTGGTAGATTGTTTCCAGTTTTTTTGTTTCGGCTGAAAGGGCATCGAGTTTCTGGACGATGGATTGTTGTTCGGATAGTGGTGGTAATGGAATAAATAATTTTTTTAAAATGTCAGTAGAAACATTAGGGAATGTTGCTCCAGATCCCAGATCATATATTTTCTTTCTTGAGGCAAAAATAAAATAATTAAGCCAAAATTGATTCTTAGAGTATCTAATTGCTGCAACTCCACGTCCAATACAAGCATCAAAACCAGCAATATTTATTCTTCCAGTTGTTGAACCCCTTACACATAGAATTAAATCATTCTCTTTGCAATACTTAGTTGGCTTTGTGGTAAATTTTGATTTAATTGTTTTTGAGAATGGTTCTTTGCCAAATTCAACAGGTCCGTTAATTAGAGGAACTCCATTATTATTAGAATTATACGATTCCCCAGGTGGGCTCTGTCCCATAATCAATTCACAAATATCACCCAACTTCTTCTGTTCCCATCTCTCGTCCTTATTTTCAAACACATTCCGCAAATAGCTCTCAAATAGTTGGTTAGCGTTTTTAAGGTTTTGTTCGGCATTTGCTTTTGCTTTGGATATGGAGGCAAAGGATTTATCTATTATGGCTACAATGCTTTTTTGCTCGGGGAGTGGAGGAAGTGGTACTTTGATCTCTTTGTATTCATCAAATTTTAAATTCCGAATCCCAGTTGAATGGCTTTGCATTGTTTCTGTCATCCCTGATATATATGAAAAGAATAAAAAACGGTGTAGATAGGTGAAATCTGTTTGGTTGGAACTTTTTATTCTTATGACAGATGTGAAATTACTGAATGAGTAGTTACCTTCTTTTTTATTAAAAACTATTACCCTTCCAACTGGTTGTTTTGGTCCTCCACCCGATTTCTCAAGTATAATATCACCGAATTTCAACTTCCGTTTCGAAAATTGGGATTGATCTACATCTAAAAATACTATGTCGGAATCATCCAATTCTCCTTCCTTAGTAAAGTTTGTATTTCTAATAACCCCAACATTAATAAATGGTGGTTTCTTACCTGTCCAAAGTCCATTTCCAAAGTCACAAATCTCTCTCAACTTTTTTATTTCCCAACCTTGTTTCATAATAGCTCTTCGTTATTGCTCGTTTCGGCTTCGCTCAACGAGCGGTTATGTACTGCCGTTCCCTGAGCGCAGCCGAAGGGAGCGTTTATGTACTGCCGTTCCCTGTGCGTAGCCGACGGGAGCGGACCGGGTGATTGAGCGGAGTCGAAATCACCCTGTGCGTAGCCGAAGGGAACTCTTTGTCATATTCCTGCATTCTGACAATGAATGTAATTTACCTGTTTCACCTTTTATCAATGCTTCTTTCTTCTTTCTACTCCATCCCTGCACTTGTTTTTCCCTGTAAAAAGCATCGTCAATTCTTTCAAACTCTTCATAAAATACAAGCTCTACCGGTAAATGCTTTTTTGTGAAATTTGCACCTTCACCATTTTGATGCTCCGCTAATCTACGTTCCAGATCATTTGTACTACCCGTATAATATTGGCCATTGGAACAGAGTAATATGTACATATAGCCTTTCATAGCAAATGCTTAATGTTCATAAGAATCTCATTTGTTTCTTTGTCCAATGTCATCATTTCGGCTAAAATCTCCTGAGGCTCCCGCAACGCAGCTTCTTCTTTTTTATTGGGATTCCTGACTGATAGATCGCATGTGTCTTCGGTAAGCTCAGCCACCGATATGCTCCAGGAGTTTTCGCTATTTGCTTTTGTTTTCTGTAATTCCACAAAATCAGCCAGATCATTTTCAGACAGGGCATTCGTTTTGCCCAGATTCCGGTCAAGATTCAGTTGGTAATACCAAATCTTGCGGGTTGGCGTTCCTTTTTCAAAGAACAGTACGACCGTTTTCACCCCTGCACCTGTAAACACACCTCCCGGCAAGTCCAATACGGTATGTAGATAGCAACTTTCCAACAGAAGTTTACGCAGACTCACCGAAGCATTATCAGTATTGCTTAAAAAGGTGTTTTTAATTACAATGCCTGCCTTACCACCTGCCTTTAAAATCTTAATAAAGTGCTGCAAAAACAGAAAGGCTGTCTCACCTGTCTTAATAGGGAAGTTCTGCTGCACCTCTGCCCGTTCCTTTCCTCCAAAAGGTGGATTTGCCAGGACAACATCATAGCGATCTTTATCCTGTATATCTGTTATATTTTCAGCAAGGGTATTGGTATGGATGATGTTTGGAGCTTCAATCCCATGAAGTATCATATTCATTGTACCAATGATGTAGGCAAGCCCTTTTTTTTCCTTTCCATAAAAGGTACTTTTTTGAAGTGTTGTAGTATCTTTAGTTGTAAGAGCCTTGGTCGTTTTCAGATATTCAAATGCCTCACAAAGGAATCCTGCGGAACCAACTGCACCATCATAGACCTTATCACCTATCTTAGGGGAAACTACTTTCACAATAGTCCTTATCAGGGGACGAGGAGTATAGTACTCACCTCCATTACGACCTGCATTACCCATGTTTTGTATTTTGCCCTCATACAGGTGGCTCATTTCATGCTTTTCTGAATGAGTGCGGAAACGAAGTTCATCAATCCGATTTATTACCTCCCTGAGGTTATAACCGCTTTGAATCCGGTTTTTCAGTTCGCTGAATATTTCACCTATCTTATACTCAATAGTGCCGGCACTTTCAGCATCAGTTTTGAACTTCCTGAGATAAGGCCATAGTTTACCATTGACAAAGTCTGCCAGGTGCATCCCCGGTCAGAGCCACCTGGTAGTTTATCTCGACCTCGCTCGGTAACCCTTTTTTTGTTCTCTTAGGTGCGGCCCATTTCTCCCATTTGTATTCCGGACTTATAATTGGTTTGTATGTGTTACCTGATAATTCGGCAGCTGTTTTCTTGTCCTTCTCCAGATCGTCAAGGTATTTTAAAAATAAGATCCAGTGATGTTTGTTCGACGTAATCGAGTTCAGAAGAGCATCCGGCGTCTTTGTGGAGTATATCGTCGATGTTTTTGAAGGTTTGTTCAAACATGTTTCAGGTACAATTTATAATTCAGATATCGTAAAGATACTTTTTTCACAGTTAAGTAATGAGAGAAAACGGTCACTATGGAAAATTTTACCTTAATCCGGGAATACGCTAAATCAAATTATTGGCATTAAAATATTTACGTTTAAAATACAAAGCTACATTAACAAGAGCAATCATTATTGGTACTTCCACCAAATCCAAATCAACAGACAGACTACCACATTGACAATAATGACCGGGAATGACCAGCCAAACAGAGGACGAAAGAAGGGATTGTCCTGATTGACCTGAGCCAGAACAAGTGCGTTGGCTTTCATAAGGAATAAACCTGAAGGTACGCTCCCGACCATAATCGCCCCCAGCCATTTAAGCCTGGTCCGCCAATTGCCCAGTGCCCATACTCCGAATATAAAGGCAACAATGAAAACCACAGCAAACGGAATATCAATTATGTATTTTGGTATTCCCAAATTGGCAGCCAGAAAATATTCGTCCCCGCTCATCCGTGAGAAGCCCCGCAGGTAGTACTGGCTCATCATTAAAGATCCTATCAGCGCCATTACCAACCCAATCTGTTTTGTAGCCGGAACGCGACTCCAGCGCATCAGGATCAAACCAAATACTACACCCAATACTGAGGCGAGAGGGCCGGCAATAAGAACAAAATTAAATTCCTTTTTTGTAAGAGATGAAGTTAATCGCATCCATCCTTTTTCTCCATCAGGCGATACCGTGGCGACCCATTCCTCAGGATGAACTGGTGGCGGATCGCCCCATATCTGCAACAGCTGCGTGAATCCCCATACAGGTCCATGCCCCAGGGTTTCACACACTGACCAATGCCCTGCTTCGTGTACTGTCTGAACGACAAAATTCAACAATAATGACAGAATGACTAATTGCCAGAAACCAATTTTACGATAGTCCATAATTTTTGTGAATAATTTATTTAACTGTTGCTTAATTCATTTTAATTCCCCGATTGCCACATCATAATGCTGAGATATTTTATCATAATTCGTAATGGCCAGGACTTTAGTAATATAACCAGTTTGTAGGGCCACGCCATGGTGTGGCCCTGCCAGTATTTATTTGGCCCCCTTTTTTACATATATATCCCCCTGCATATTTTTCATCATTATTTCAGGGCCGCCGCCGTTGATCTTACCATAAACCCAGTCATCTTTTTTCAGCCTGTACATTCCAGGCTCAGCCGTTTTATCAACTTTGGGTGGTGTTTTATCAATGTCAATCTCAAAATCGCTGTAAACATCTCCCCTGTCGGATTTCATTTTAAGGTTGGCTTTTGTGTCGGCAGGAAGAGTTACCCTTACATCGCCATTCAGTGTCGAAAATGCCATCGGTGCTTTCGGGTCAACTGTATTAAAAGTGACAGTTACATCTCCATTCACTGTATTGGCAACAACTGAACCGGAAATATTGGTAAGAGTAATCTTGTCATTTACATTATTCACTTCAAGTTCACCTCTCACGTTATCGACAACGACATCACCGTCGTTTATTGTACCAACCTGGAGCTTTACATCCTGTGGAATCTTCAGATCAAGATCAATAGCCTTGTCGGGGGCACCTGTACTCACAGTGACATTATTATCAGCCTCTTTGGCTGTAACTTCATAACTACCATGAGTTGTAATACGTTTCATTCCGTTTTCAACTGCTTTCGATTGTTCGTCGTCATCGCCCTCCCTTGGGGCCACATTGATTATGATGTCTTTCCCATCATAGCTTGCAACTTTAATAGATCCTGAAATCAGATGTACTTTCAGTGAATAGGGTTTCCCCGGGTTGCTCAATGGTACTGTCAGCGTTTCAGGTGATCCGGATTGTGCCAGAGACTTTGCTGCGATAATCAGGCTCATTAATACTATGCCTGCAATTTTCATTTTTTTCATAATTGTATAATTTAAGATTGTTTTTTAATATAAACGTTCCCGTTAAGTGTTTCGAATTTGAAAATCCTGCCGCCTTTACCGAAACGGACCGCGGTGGTTGCATTCAGTTTATAAACCATTCCTTCGCCTTTTTTCTCCTGAACTTTAGTTACCGATGCCGGCAATAATTCTGCTCCTGGAAAATCAGTGTAGAAATCTCCGTTCATGCTTTTAAAATGAAGATCAGCTGAAAGATCAGGCTTATAGCTTACATTTATATTCCCGTTTATAGTATAATATGATGATTCCTCAGGCGGATTAGAGAGATAGTCGACCGAGACATCACCATTTACGGTATGTGCAAAAGTTGTTCCCCTGGCATTTTTAATTGATATTTCTGCATTCACATTATTGACATGCAATGCCCCGCTAACGTCATTAACTGTAATCATCCCGTCATTAACAGTAGAGATATGAAGGTTCATATCAAAAGGCACCTTCACTGTAAAATCAACATTATACTGATATTCGATTTCGGCACTATCGTTATTATAGTGCCAATTCCGGTGCGGGCGCGAATCAAAAGGTTCTGCTATGTATGCGACAATACTATCTGATTTCTGGTCGAATGCAAGTCTGAACTCCTTTTTTCCGGCTTCCAGTGTTTTATCATCATCGGCAGTTAAAGTTTTATCCATTTCAAGCAACACCTTATTTCCTGCATATCCTTCCACCTTTATAAAACCTGAAATGTTATAAATGAACAATGTACTTTTTCCGGCATCACTGGAAAGAGTGAATTCTTTGCTGATATGCTCCTTAAAATCTGCTACATTTGCCCCGGGAACGGTGCATATCATTCCCAATCCCATCAAAAGGGAGACTACTTCATTTTTCATAATTTGTTTATTGAATGGTTGTTATCAGATCAATTTATTTATGCTTTTTTGAATATTTATTTTAACCATTTGATTAAGATCTTTTTTATTGAGCAGCTTCTGCAATGACTGTATTGAGCTTTTCTCGCGCAATTTAACCATGACGTCTGCTATGGCCGATTGCATGAGGGGAGAATCCTGCAGGCTTATGCTCCTTACAAGTCCCTCGCGGACTTTTGGTTCATCAGACAATTTAACAAGAGCCTCGAGAGTAGCCAGCCTTACATTTACATTCGGGTCCTCATTTAAAGTTGTAAACAGTGCATCAATTACTTTAAGGTCAACATTACTTATTTCATCGGTATACGAAACTGCAAGCATGCGCTGTGAAGCTGAAGGGTCGTGGAGGAGGGAAAGCATCATTAGCTGTTTCATTTCAGAAACCTGTGCAGAAAGTGAATCAATTTTGCTGTTGTAAGAAATTGCTGTTTGTCCCGGCCGGTGTAATAAATAACCTGCAGAGAGTCCGATTACCAGTAATAAAATCGCAAAAGCAATATGAGGCTGTACCTGCAGGGACCAATACTCACGAATCTTATTTATCCAGTTATCGACCGGATTATTCTTTACAATCAGTTCCTTTTTAAAATCAGAGAGAGTAGAATTAAAACCGACCTTCATAGCATCTGAGGGCTGCGCTTGCGGGATTTCGCCCATGAGGTTCCATATTTTTTCAGCAGTTTCGAATTCTTTACGGCAATCGGTACAGGTTGCCAGATGATTTTCGATCTCAGTGCGTTGAGTCTGATCAAGAGAGTCAGTCAGCAGCAAGGTAAACTGTTCTTTATAATAACTGCATTCCATATTTATATTCTTAATTTTCAATCTTTAAAAAATTGGTTTTTAGTTGGTTCAAAGCCCGATGCATCCGAACTTTTACTGCTCCTTCCGTTGTATTAAGGATTTCGGCAATTTCCTGATATTTTAGTTCCTGGAACCTGCATAAGACAAGCAGTTCACGGTTTTCATCACTTAGATTCTTCATTGCCAGTTCCAAGGTTTTTAATTCCTGTTGTTTTTCCAGCTGGTAATCTGCAAGCTGTTCACCGGCAATTTTTTCTTCATAATCCTTTATCTGGAGGCTGTTATGTGAAGGGGTCCGTTTATCCTTTCTGTAGTGATCGCGCATTACATTTCTGGACACATGATACATCCATGTTTTGAATTCACCGGATCCTGTAAAGTTCTTGCGGTATTTCAACATTCTGAAAAAAACATTCTGAACCATATCTTCACTTATTTCCTTATGTCTGGTCATATTAAAAAGAAAGCTGAACAACTGACGGTTATATCGTTCATAAAGCAGGCCCATTTTATCAATGTCACCATCTTTTACTTTCATCATAAGAGCATTATCCGAGAGCGTATCCAAACTTTTATCTATTAATTTGATGCAATTTATACTGGAAACCTCAGTCAAAATAAAAGGTTACAGGAATTTACCGGTTTTTTACAAAGAATTTATTAAAGGTCAATCCATACATCAACCGGATTTTATTGAAATGAATGGTTGTATTTTTTATGGTTTGTAAAATGTAAGGACATATAAATCCCCGTCGCAGATCTCTTTATATTCAATGTTTTTACAAAAAGCCGGTAAATATTCTACAGGGTTCCTGATCTCGATTTGTTTGTAATACTTATTTTTTTTGAATTTCAACCTTAACCTTTCTGTTTCGTCAGTGATTAAAATCTTCGATCCGCTTTTAGCTATCCTTAACATTTCACTTATCGCTTTTGCAGGATCGTTGAAAAAATTAAATCCGCCGGCAGAAAACACTACATCGAATGATTCCTCTTTTATTGGTAATGATTCTGCCTCGGCCTGAATTAAGGTAATCTCACGCTTAAGCTTTTTCATTTTTTTCTGACATTTCTTAAGCATCCCCAGAGAGATATCAACCCCGTAATAGTCAGCACCGGCGTTAAGATATTTTATATTGCGACCGGTTCCAATTGAAATCTCAATTACTTTATCTCCGTTTCTTATATCAAGAAACGAAAGATACTGCATGAGTCTTTTTCTTTCGCTCCCACTTTTAAACCAGGCATAACTTTGTGTTGCCAGATCATAAAACACGGAAAAACGGTCGTACATTTTCTGATAATTTTTGTTATTTCCGGTTAATGAAATATTATCAAGAAAACATATAATATCGCCAATAATGAAATATTTTACTCCGCTCTGAGTTTGCAGAAATTCCATGTCTCCATTGCGAAAATAGTGCAAAATCTCTCCTGCCTGAGTTCTGATAAGATCGGTAATATTTTCTTTCATTTTAAATTGAGGTTTCGATTTGATTCTTTAATAAGTCATTTGTAAAGCTATTAAAGATTTGTCAATCCAATAAAATAATCCGGCAGTTAAAGTGCCGGATTAATTACAAGAATTATGGCAATAATAAGATATTCAGTTTTACATCTCCTGGTTATATTTAGTCTATTCATATTTAAGCGATTGCGCGGGATTTACGTTCGCAGCTCTCAATATACGATAACTTATGGTAAGGACAGCAATTCCAAGAGCAATTGTCAAACCTGCAATGAAACTGAAAATGCTTAGTGATATTCTGTAATAGAAATTCTCTAACCATTTACCAGCAACATAGTAAATTATCGGCCAGGCAATAAGGGCCGATATTGAGACAAGAATAATGACCTCTTTTGAAATAACAGCATAGATACCGGGAACAGTGGAGCCCATGGCTTTTCTTACTCCTATCTCCTTGGTCCGCTGCTCCACTGTAAATGATGTAAGTCCGAAAAGTCCGAGTGCAGCTATAAATATTGCAAGGATTGAAAAGATCACAGCCATCTGGGCATTCTGCTTTTCCTGCTTATACATCTGCTCAAAATCCTCATCAACAAAGTAATACTGTAATGGATTGTTTGCAGTAAAATCCTTCCACTTGTTTTCTATCGCGCTGATCGTCTTCGAATAATTTTGTGCAGATAACTTTACAGACAAATATCCGAACTGCATTTTGTCATTTTTAAAGCAGAATATGTATGGACCAATAGGATTACGAAGCGATACAAAGTTGAAATTTTTAACAACTCCAATGACCTGTAAATAGTTCGGTTCGGTATTTCCGCCAGGCTGTGGTTGCATGAACCTGGTCTTACTCAGGTCCTTGATTCCAAAATTCTTTACAGCGGTTTCATTAACCATGCATGCATTCTGGTCAGTTGCGAATGATTCATTAAATGATCTTCCTGACGTAAGAGTCATGCCATAAGTTTCAAGATAATCATAATCGACCCAGTTGGTCTGCATAAGGAAAGTTTCTTCTTTCCTTCCTTCCATCATATAGCCATTGTTATTGTTATTACGGCCAGGGACAGATGTGGAGCTGGCGATATTGATGACTCCGGGAATTCCTTTTATGGCATCTTTAAAAGCCCTGGTCTTTGATCCAAGAGCATCTGCCCTGTTTATAACAATTAACTGTTCTTTATTGAATCCGACATCTTTGTTCAGCATATACTTTATCTGACTGTACATAATTATTGTGCCAATAATCAGAAGAATTGAAACAGCAAACTGAAAAACAACGAGAATTCTTCTAAGCGGGCCATTCTTCATGCTGTTTTTCACGCTGCCTTTCAAAACTTCATAAGGGTTGAAAGATGAAAGAAAGAAAGCAGGATAGCTTCCTGAAAGGAAACCGACTAAGAAAGAGAAAAGTATGAGGATTGGAATAATATACCAGTTGGCAAAAAGGTCAAGAACAAGATTCGCACCAAGCAAATTATTAAAGTATGGAAGAGTCACTTTTATGATTATCAATCCAAGAATCAATGATATGAAGGTCAGGATAAATGACTCTGTAAGGAATTGTGTGATAAGCATTCCCCTCGAAGACCCGCCTAATTTTTTAATACCAACCTCTTTTGCTCTTCTTGAAGCCTGAGCAGTGGAAAGATTCATGAAATTTATTGCAGCAATTAATATAATCAGAAGAGCTATGCTTCCGAATATTTTAAGGTACTTGGGATCGCTGGCTGCCTTAAACTGTTGCTGAATTGATGTATCGAGGTGTATATCTTTAAGATTCTGCAGATAAAATCTGTATTTGTTTCCCTGCGCAAAGAAATCAGTGATCGACACGCCCATAAGTTTCTGGATTTCGGGTCCAACGTACTTAACAAGCATCTCCGGTATCTTTGCATCAACAGTAGTATGAGTTGAATTTGGCTTTAGCAGAAGGTATGTGCTGAAACTGTTATTTATCCATATCGGGCTTTTTGAATCGGGGTTAGTCATAAATGAACCTATTATATTGGCAGCAAAGTGAGAATTCCCGGGAATATCTTTCATCACTCCGGAAACGATGTAGCGAGCCGTGTCTGAACCAATTTTAAGAGCTTTGTCAATTGGATTCTCATTTCCGAATATTTTTTTTGCAGTTGATTCTGATACTACAATTTTTCTGGGGGCATTAAGCAGGTTTTTGGAATCACCTTTCAGAACGGGAATTGAGAAGAAATTGAAGAAGGAGGAATCTGCTTCAACAAAATGCTCCTCAGTAAATGTCTGGTTATTATACTCAACAATAGTAGGTCCATAACCTCCATTCATTCTTAAAAAATCTTCCACTTCGGGAAATTCCTTAAGCATTGTGGGGCCAATAGGAGATGCTGTATATGCGGCAGTTATTTCCTGGCCTCCGATTTTGCCATTAAGGATCAACCTGAAAATTCTGTCTTTCTTAATATTATACCTGTCATAACTTGCTTCGTTGATAACAAAAAGCGCAATCAGCAGGCTGCAGGCTATACCAATGGAAAGGCCAAGGATATTGATAATTATATATGCACGTTGTCTTTTAAAAGAACTTAAACTGTGTCTGATAAGATTGATTAACATGTCAGTGGGATTTTATAATTTTTGGTCAGGTCATTCATTTTTTATAAGATTGCCATTGTTATTTAATAATGGAACTTTGTAAGAGAGACGGTAAAAAATAATTATTGCTGCAAGGGATTGCAACTACAGAATATGTATATGTAAAAAATGTTTGTTATTACAATATTACTACTGATGCGTTTGATTTCAATATAACTGAATGTCACAGCCCTGAAGGGGCTGAATATTAGACTGATATAGTGTTATCATTATTCAACCCCTCCGGGGTTGCCAGAGGGTTTTCTTGTCTTTACCGTGGGTTGCACCCACGGTTATTCAAATTAAACCCCTTCGGGGTTAACAGATCAATTCAAATCAAAAAATCAAAGAACACTTATATTTTATTAATTGTTAATAATATATAACCATAATTTATCAAGTTAATGCATCATCAGTATTACAATATATTTAATATTATGATATTGAAAATCCCCGAAGCAAGCTCCGGGGATCTTCAATAAGGAATTCTATGTTTTCGTTTTTATTTTCCGGGTTTGAGCTCACTGATTTTTTCTTTTGGCACCAGCGATACTGTTTCTTTCTTTACTATCAGCTCTTTAGCCAAAGTAAAAGATGCACTTTGCTTTATATCTTTTGATGATGCACCAATTTTTACATCATACTTTCCGGCTTCTGCAATCCAGGATGAACTGGCGGGATCGAATGAAGAAAGGCTGCGGCTGTCAATTTTGAAAGTCAGTGTCTGGGATTCACCTGGTTTCAGGAGCCTGGTTTTTGCAAAACCTTTCAGTTCCAGCGCCGGTTTATCAAGTTTGACTGCAGGAGCGTTGAGATAAAGTTCAGCAACTTCTTTTCCTGCAACATTTCCGCTGTTTTTAACATCAACAGTAATGGTAATGTTGCCGTTAAACTTTAAGGAGCTTAATTTAAGATTGCTATAAGTAAAGTTTGTATAAGATAAGCCATATCCAAACTCATAAGAAGGTTTTACATTAAAAGTTTCATAGTAGCGATAACCCACATAGATACCATCCTCATAAGTTGTCACCGCCGGTTTAATTCTCATGAAAGAGCTAAATGGACCCTGATCGGCAGACTGATCCGAGGGCAATTCTTTCCCGGGGAAGGTCTTTGCAGATGGAACATCCTCATAACTTACAGGGAAAGTAGTAGCAATCTTCCCTGACGGGTTGACTTTACCACTCAGTATATCAGCAACAGAGTTTCCTGTCTCCTGACCACCCTCCCATGCAAGAAGGATCGCATCCGGTAAGTCTCTCCAGCTTGCTGTCTCAATAACACCACTAATATTCAACAGAACAATCACCTTTTTCCCTTTTGCCTTAAAAGAAGAGGATACATTTTTGATAAGCTGCTGTTCTGAGTCGGTAAGCTGAAAATCGCCTTTTACATTCGCACGATCACTTCCTTCGCCGGAATTCCTTCCGATGGTTATAATTGCGGCATCTGATGCGATCGCCATACCATTGATAATGTCCTTATTAAGATTCAGCTCTTCTATAGGTTTTGATCCCATCATTGCCATAAATCCTGTCATCTTGGGACGACCGGCTTTTGTAAGTCTAAGGTAATCATTGTAAAGTGTCTGAAGATCTTCATTAGCCTTGAAGCCAGCATTCTGCAACCCATCAATAAGAGAAACACTATAAGCTTCGTTCACCTTACCGCTGCCTGTTCCTCCGGTAATGATTTCATAAGATGTATTGCCAAAGGCAGCTATATTTTTGACACTGCTTCCAAATGGCAAAGAGTTATTGTCATTTTTAAGTAGTACCATTCCTTCGGAAGAAGCCTGACGGGTGACTTCTGCATGACCTTTAAGATCGGGTTTATTGGAATATTTGTAGCCCTTGAATCGTGGACTCTGGAGCATGATATTCAGAATTTTCTCAACGTTTCTGTCTAAGATGGCAACATCGAGTTTCCCCTCTTTAACAGCTTTTATTATGGTCTGAATCTGTGCAGGAGTTCCGGGCATCAGCATATCATTTCCGGCAATCATCTGAGCTACCGGATCCTTACCACCAAACCAGTCAGTCATTACAAATCCTTTAAAACCCCAGTCTTTTCTTAATATATTTGTAAGAAGGTCGGAACTCTCAGATGCGTAAGTTCCATTAATAAGATTATATGAAGACATAACTGTCCATGGCTGGCCCTCCTGGACAGTTATTCTGAATCCCTCAAGATAAATTTCACGCAAAGCACGTTCACTTATAATAGTATTCAGAGAATTCCTGTTTGTTTCAGCATTATTTGCAGCAAAATGTTTTATTGAAGTGCCAACACCTTCAGATTCAATACCGCTTACCATGGCAGCTCCCATTTTACCTGTCACATAAGGATCCTCAGAATAGTATTCGAAGTTTCTTCCGCACAATGGATTACGGTGAATATTCATTCCCGGGCCCAACAAAATGTCTGTTCCGTATTCGAGTACTTCGTTACCCATTGCCTTACCAACTTTGTTAACCAGCTCAACATCCCAGGTCGATGCCAGTAAGGTACCGACAGGAAATGCTGTACAATAATAGGTGTTATTGTCATTTTCCCTGGTCGGACTGATTCTCACTCCTGCTGGTCCGTCAGTCAGCACCATCGGAGTAATTCCCAGACGCGGGATAGCAAAAGATGTGCCTGCAGCTCCGTCAACCAGGCTCTTAGTCTGACTAATAACCGGTCCGTCAGGTGTATTTGGAGCAGAAGGAGCACCTGGGGCACTGGGAGCGCCAGCGGCAGCAGGAGGTAAACCTGGCATCCGCATTCCTGTACCAACAACAAGAGCAGCTTTTTCTTCAAGAGTCATAGCTGCAACAACCTTTTTAACAGGGTCCTTACCCAATTTTGGGGTACTCGCATTTTGTGAGTTTCCTGATATAATGAAGGAAAACAAGAGAACTGAAGCGATGATAATTCTTTTCATAAGCTTTAATTTACTTTTATTAAATGTAATTGTTATACTAAATCACAAATTTTATACTGTAAAGGTACATTAACCTAATGTTAAGAGTTGTTAAATATTCAATATTGTTTTTGAATTCCAACCTGCAAATGAGTTCTAAATAACTTTTCAATTTCAGAATAAATGTATATTACAACCTGAATCAATAAAAATTAAATAGAAGTAAAGAGGAATTTTACCGACAGAAAAAGGGTTTTCACGTACGGGCAGAAACTTATCAAACACGGAAAAATATTTTCTTAATTCTTCTGATAGAAATCTGTATTCAGGTACAAAATCTATATTATCAAAACAGTATTATGCAAAAATCATTCCCGGTAATAAACTAGTTTTATCTGAACAGCTGAGGGGCAAATTCCGAAAGATAAATACGCCAGTTTGCCCAGGTATGACCACCAGAGCTTTCTCTGTAAGTATACTTTAAACCATGTTTATCAAGTGCAGTTCTTAGGTTCTGAGCTGATTTATAAAGGAAATCATCTTTACCAACACCGACCCAGTAGAGCTTGTAACCACTTTTTTTCAGAGCCTCAAATTTGGTATCCTGATCAGGATCAGGTTTTAATCCCATCATCGTTGCATCAATCAATCCCATACTCATTACACCTATGTAACCGAATAATGCCGGATAATTACTTGTCAGGTACAGTGTTTGCATTCCACCCATTGACAAACCTGCTACAGCGCGGTTGTCTTTGTTGGCTATCACCCTGTAATGACTTTCCACATAAGGAATTATATCTTTTACCAAGCTCTCTTCGAATAATCCTCTTCCCATATCAGCAGGAGTTGACTGTACATCGGCTGCCTGTCGAATAGGAGCATCAGCAAGAGTTGCAGGCTGACCCGGATTTCCGTTAGGCATTACAACGATCATAGGCTTAGCTTTACCCTGAGCAATAAGGTTGTCCATTATCTGACATACACGTCCCAGAGTGGTCCAGGCATCCTCATCACCTCCGCCTCCATGAAGAAGATAAAACACAGGATATTTATCCTTTTTATTTTCATATCCTGCCGGTGTATATACATACATTCTTCTGTTCATCTTCAGTGCTGGAGAATTGTACCATATTTTTGCAAGAGTTCCATGAGCTACATCCTTTACAAAATAGAGATCCGATTCTGCACCCGGTATCAAAAACATACTTTCGTTGCGGGTTCCATCTCTTTTTACCTGGGGATTATTCGGATCAAGCACCCTTACTCCATCAATTAATAAAGTATAGCTGTAAAGTTCAGGTTTAAGCGGGCCCACTGTAAGAGTCCAAAGGTTAGTATCATTCTTAACCATCGGAACACTTGTACCAAATCCCGGCATCCAGTCTCCGCTTACAGCAACGCTACCTGCATCCTTTGATAGCAATCTGAAAACAATGCTGTTGTCAGGTAGTATTTCAGCTGATTTAATGAGTATGGGCATTCTGAAGGCAGGCCTTGCGGCAGGCTGATTAACAGTTTGTTTTGCTGGTTCCTGGGCATTTGAACAAATTACTGTAAACGAAAGAGCCAAAATTGTGAATAATTTCTGAAAATGTGTTTTCATATTTTAACCTCCTTATATTTTAATAATTTATTTAAATCAAGTTTATCCTGATCAAGTCTGATCTGATTTGTCTGCCGCTATGTTGTAATGTTGTAATGTCGTGTATTAATCTTTAACAAATTCAAGCTATATTCATAAAAGTCTTTCTTAAATCTTAAGATTCTAAAATTGCTAATTTTTGAATTCAATTTTAAAACCGATTACCTGCCATGAAGGCATATTTACCGGTTTTTTAATCACTAGTCCATCAGATGTCTGTTTCCAGTCAAGTTTTTCTTTGCTTCCAACCATTACAACTGATGCTACTGCTTTATTTGTCAGTTTTGAGGATTTTGCCAGAGATTTAATTATGATATCTGACTCGGGTTTCCCAAGACAAAATGCATAAAGAGTGTTTCCTTTTGATGTGAAGCGGATATCTTTTGAGCTGAATTTATAGTTTTCGTCAAATCTACCGAGCTTAAGTGCAGCTTCATCTGCCGGTTTTTCACCATAAATTTTCCAGGGGCGGGAACCATAAATTCCTTCTCCGTTTGCTTCGGTCCAGGCTCCTATCTCATTAAGGATTGCCAGCATATCAGGTTCGAGATCTCCTTCGGGGGTTTGAACAACATTTAACAGAAGATTCCCATTCTTGCTGACAATATCAACAAGCATCTGAATAACCTCAGTCGAAGTTTTATACTTCTGTCCTGTCCTGTAAAACCAGTCGCCAATTGATGTATCGGTCTGCCAGGGGTATTGACTTGCCGTGTCTTTTACACCGCGTTCAAGATCCTCAACCCACATTCCACCTGATGGTTGCTTGCAGGTATATACAGCTTCGAGTATCCCATTATTTTTGGATATATCCTGGTTATAAAAATGAGAAATAAGTGTTCTTCCCATATCTTCAAAAGGCATTTTACTATCGGAATAGAGGAGATCGGGATGATAGTTATCGACCAGTTCTTTAATGCATCTATACCACTCCAGTTGAAAAGCAGGGTTATTAGTCAGCCAGTCTTTATCATCAGCAGATGCTTTTGCATGATAGAGATCCTGATAATCGGGGTTTGCACCATCATAAGGAACTCCGGCCCTGGGTCCCTCTTTGTCTGATCCATGAGCTGCCTGGAACCATGTATAACTTGCACCAAGATGTTCAGAAACCCCGAATCTCAGACCCTGTTTTTTTGCTGCCTGCTGCCACAGCCCGACTACATCTTTTTTCGGACCTGTGTTTACAGCGTTCCATCTGTTTATCTTTGAATTCCACAGAAAGAAATTGTCATGATGAGAACCCATACTGACAAAATATTTTGCACCTGCTTTTTTATAGAGTTCCATGAGCTTATCCGGATCCCATTTTTCTGCTTTCCAAAGAGGTATTATGTCTTTATAACCAAACCCGGAAGGATGTCCGTAATGTTCAATATGATACTTATAAGCAGGGTCCTTTTCCTCATACATCCTCCTGGCATACCAGTCGCCCTGACGTGGTACAGCCTGGGGTCCCCAGTGTGCCCAGATACCAAACTTGGCATCGCGGAACCACTCAGGATATTGATACAGTTTCAGCGACTCGTCTGTAGGTTTGAAAGGACCTTCTGGTAGAGGTGTCTGCTGGGCTGAAACATAAAATGTCAAAACCAGAGCTAAAAAAACTGATGTGTAAATTTGTTTCATAAGATTAGTTTTCATTATCAATTAATTAATTTCTTTAATATAATGTTTTGACTTTTACCACAAAGGGTCGCAAAGGCCTATCTCTAATTACTTTTATCTTTTTACTTTTTTCTTTTGTCTTATTTCTGAAGCCATTCAAAACTTAAAAACCTGATATATTATTTACGTTTAACTGATTTTCTCCAGAGGAATTCCTCTTCGATATAAATTTTATTTTTGCCGTTTTTTATTTTCTTTTCAATTTCATTAATAAGCAGTTTACAGGCTTCAAGGCCCATTTTTCTCGGATCCTGATTAATGACTGTCAATTGCGGATCAAAGAAATCTGTGATTTCATTGAACCCATAACCTAATATTCCGATATCTTCCGGGATCCTTAGACCAGCTTCTTTTGCGGCTTTATAAGCACCCAGCGCAACCCTGTCGTTGACAGTAAATACCACTTCAGGCAAGTGCCCGGAAATGTTTAATTTTTTAAATGATTCGTAACCATCTTTCAGTTCAAAGCCACCCTCGATAATCCACTCTTTCCTGATTTGGATTTTATTCTTTACAAGAGATTCCATAAATCCTTCGAGACGTTCTTTTCCGATATTGGTTTTTGAGTACCCCGATAAATTAGCTATTTTGGTGTATCCTTCCAGGACAAGACGGTTCAGGGAATTCGCCGCTCCGGGTTTATCATTAAATACTACACTGGAAAATTTCATATTCTCAAAAGCCCTGTCAAAAAACACAAGCGGGATATTCATTTTACTGACTTTTTTAAACACCTGTCTGTCTGTTGTTTCCTGTGAAAGACAAATCAGAAGACCATCAACCCTCATACCGATAAGATTTTCGATATTACGTTTTTCGATACTTTCCTTCTCGCGCGAAACTGTAAGGATCACATAATAATTATGCGCGGTGGCATAATCTACCATGCTGTCGACAATATATGAAAAGAAACTGTTTTCGAGGTCAGGAACGACAATTCCTATAGTATATGTTCTTCGTGAATTAAGCTGACGGGCAATCAGGTTTGGAATATATCCCATCTTCCCTGCTGTCTCGATGATCTTTTTCTTCATCGCCAGGGAAATGTCAGGATGATCGCGTAACGCTTTGGAAACAGTTACCCGTGAAATATTGAGCTCTTTTGCAATATCTGATTGTCTGATATTAACCATCTGTTCCCTGAGATCAAATTAATATTTAAAAATAGTCAAAAAAAAACCCGATCAGTTTAATACCTCACCTTTATCCTGACTTCTCCCGGAACTGCTTTTTCAGAGGCCACAATTACATAACCGCCACCGCAACCTGAAGTGATAGCTCCCGGGTATTTTGAAAAATACTCTGTTTCCATTTCTTTCATGATATCTTCAGGAACAGTCAGTGGTAATATTTTTTTCCAGGAAATTAACGTATCGGACAATGCTCTACCTAAACCTATAACGTCTTTCTTCTGAATGCTTTCCCAGCACCTGTCACCGGCTTCACCGAGATCTCTGATCAAATGTTTCTCAAGATGCTTCTCTTTTAAAGGATCATATCCGTCCGGACGTGGCTTCAGGGGTACAAGATGAATAACATCTGTAAGCCAGTCACATACATTTTTATCGGTAGATGATTGTATAAAATCCGGCCAATATCCGCCATTATAGTGAAGTCTGTTCACGCCAGGAAGAAGTAACCCTAAATGATCCTGAGAACCGGCAACATATTCTGTCCCGGGAGGGTTCTCAGCACCAAACAATATTTTTGCATTTTCCACAGGATCACCTTCCGGATACCTGTTGCCCCAGATTTTTATTCCAACATCGCGGGAACTGGTTGCAAGCCCTGATCTGTTGTTAAAATCAATTTTGGGCCAGATTTGTGCAACCACAACTGATCCCGGATGAATTTTTGAAACCCATGGCTGATCGATCCAGCCACCTGCAAGACATAACCTGTAAGGGAACCTCATATCCCTTTTTGTGGCTGAACTTGACCGTGCAGGTAATCCGGGTTCCGGGATCCGCTCAAGAACAATATATTCTATCCCCAGCTTTTTACAAAGAGTCTCTTTATCAGAAGTATGTCCATCATTGTTTACAACAAATACATCAGGCTTTATTCTTACCAGATCCGGTTCAAAATCAAGCATTCCCGTTCCTGATGCAAGAAAAGCCTTGGAGACATATTTTATTGATTTAACTATAAATAGTCTTTCCTCCTCTGAGAAGACAGGTTTCTTCCCTTTCAGGAAAAGAAGGTTTTCATCTCTTCCTACACTTACATACAGATCGCCAAAAGCTGCAGCAGTTTTAAAAAAGGCAATATGCCCGCCATGAAGCAAATCATAGCAACCGCTTACCATTACCTTTTTGCTTTTCATTCTCCGATGTGGATTACTTATTAAACCTGTTTATCTGTTTTTTGATTTTTGATTCATTCATTATTTGTTCTTTTATCCAGTCATAAGTTCTTTTCA
This sequence comes from uncultured Bacteroidales bacterium, assembly GCA_963838215.1. GTDB lineage: Bacteria > Bacteroidota > Bacteroidia > Bacteroidales > VadinHA17 > LD21. Next base: position 437,119 of record CAWIQG010000004.1, read on the forward strand.
TTCCGGTTCTGAGTGGTATTGAAGGTTCCCATCCCAGGTATTTTTTAATAAGAGTATTCTCAGAATTGCGTCCTCTTACACCTTTGGGCGCTTTAAGATCATATTTCCTGTCAAGTTTGTAACCGGCGATATCTTCGACCATATCGACAAGCTGATTAATTGAAACCATCTCACTGCTTCCAAGATTTATAGGCTCTTCAATATTACTATACATTATATCCTGAATGCCTTTGATACAATCATCAATATACATAAAACTCCTTGTCTGGTGGCCATCACCCCAGATCACTATCTCTTTTTCCCCAGTTATGCCGGCTTCAATAACTTTGCGGCAGATAGCTGCCGGAGCTTTTTCCCTTCCGCCATCATACGTGCCACAGGGTCCATACACATTATGAAACCTGGCAACTCTTGTAATGAGGTCAAAGTCTTCCCTGAAATGACGGCACATACGTTCGCTGAATAATTTTTCCCAACCGTAACCGTCTTCTGCAAGCGCAGGATATGCATCTGTTTCTCTCAGGCCGGGGTTATCAGTATCGGTTTGTTTTTCACCATTGTAAACACAAGCAGAGGAGGCATAAAAAAACCTGTCAATTCCACAATCACAGGCAGCAATAAGAAGGTGAGTGTTAATAAGAACGCTGATCATACAGGCAGCTTTATTATTTTCAATGAAACCCATTCCGCCCATATCTGCAGCAAGATTGAAGACTTCATTATAACCATTTACTGCCTGATAGCAGTTCTCTCTCAACCGTAAATCCAAAACCAGGTTATCTGCATCACGCGAAACCTGGTACCATTTATTTAAAGGTTTTAAGTCAACTGCTCTCACAAAATGGCCTTTTTTGACCAGCTCTTTTACAAGGTGCCCACCTATGAATCCGCCTGCTCCTGCAACAACAATCTTTTTCATATACAAAGTCTTTATTTTTACTTACACGATAACTTTCGCGATTACTTTAAAATATAAATGTAATATTATTCTTCCTATTACAGTATCTTTTGGAGATAAATTTCGTCAAATATTTCTTATTGCACCGGGTTAATATTCAGATAATAAACCTAATATTATTCTATGCCACAGTAATTCTCTTTTATCAGCTGACACTCCTTCAATTAAAATGCCGGAGGTTTATGACTTCAGATTAACTAAGAAGACACATTATTGTTTCTTCCAGGGTCTGAAACTAATAAAGTATAACAAGCCGATTATTATTAACAACACTCCCCAATATATTCCAAAGTTTAATTCTTTTAAAACAATATGACTATTTGGAGAAGGAGCAACTGCTTCATAAATATTTGCAGTCAGAATTATTACTCCGTAAAAAAGAAGAAGAGTGCCGATAAAAAACCATATGGAAATAAAACGTTTTTGCATTGTAACCTCCTACCAGAATATTATGTTAAGTGTAATAAAAACAACAAGTACCACTGCAGCCCAGAAGATGGGGCGTTTTAACAAAGGTAATTCACCTTCTGAGGGCAATGGTGTACAACCTCTCACCAACCCAACCAACTGTGATTCCGGCTTTGGTTTTGTCAACAGACTTACAATTACAGTCACTGATGCAGTGATAATCCAGCACCATAATGCTCTGTACATATTCTCAGCCATATCCTTGGCATGTGCCGAAAGTGCAATTATCTTTAGTGCTGCCGGGTCAATCTTTACCCAAAGCCACATGCCGACTGAAGAAACGATACCGGCAAGTAATCCCCAGAAACCGCCAGCAGCTGTAGTGCGTTTCCATAGCATTCCAAAAATTACGGTTCCGAACATTGGTGCCACAAAGAAGCTGAATAATGCCTGGACATAATCCATTATACTGGCAAATTGCTGAACAAGATATGCCGTACCAATACTTATCAGTACTCCAATGATGGTACACCATCTGCCAATTTTTAAATAGTGAGCATCAGTTTCTTCACTTTTTTTCAATGCCAAATGAAGCGGTTTATAAATATCGTAAGTCCACACAGTTGCAAAAGCACTTACATTACCGGCCATTCCGGACATGAAGCCTGCAATAAGCGCAGTTACTCCAAGTCCCAGCAAACCAGGTCCTGCATATCGCGCCAGCATTAAAGGAAGAACTTCATTATAACTGTGTGCCCCGGTTGCTACGGCTTCACTTTGTCCGACTAATCCGGGAATAACTGCTAATCCCAAAAGCCCGGGAAGAATAACAATAAGCGGAACAAACATTTTAAATGATGCACCGATAATCGGAGCCATTTTTGCCGATTGCAAATCTTTTGCAGCAAGAACTCTTTGTACCACAAGGAAGTCGGTTGTCCAGTATGAAAAAGAAATAACAAAACCTAATCCGAGGACAATTCCGGTCCAGTGAATACCCATAGGGTTGTCCTGAAAAGAACCCAGTGTATGCCACAGATGAGTATAATCTCCACCGGGGAAATTATGCTGGATCCTTTGAACCATTCCACTCCATCCACCTACTTCAACCAAACCTACAATCGGAATTATCAATGCCCCAAGCCAGATTAACATAAACTGCAACACTTCATTAAATATTGCTGAAAGCAATCCGCCAAGCACGACATAGATCATAACAGTCAATGAGGAAACCCATATACTGAAATGAATGTCCCAGCCAAGCACAACTTTCATAACAAGAGCCATAGCATACATGTTTATTCCGCTCATCAGCACTGTCATGAATCCAAATGAAACTGCAGAAAGCATACTTGCATTCTCTCCAAATCTTAACTTTAAATAGCCCGGAACGGAATGTGTCCTGGAAATGTAATAAAATGGCATCATAATAAGTCCAAGAAACAGCATGGCAGGTATAGCGCCAATCCAGTACCAATGGGTTGCAAGTATTCCATACTGATACGATGCAGCAGCCCAACCCATTAATTCAAGGGACCCAAGATTAGCTGCTACAAAAGAAAGACCTGCAATCCATCTTGTCATACTTCTGCCTGCAAGGAAGAAATCCTCACCTGTCTTTGTAAACCGAAGCAAATAATATCCGATTCCCAAAACAAATGCGAAATACAGGACAATTATTATAGTATCAACCCAGTTTAGTGAGACTATTCTCGATGCGTTGATCAATAATAAATTTGTCTGCGGCAGAAAAATTTTAAGCAATAGTTTACTCATAAGTTACATTATTAATATTGTATTCCAAATTGTCTGTCATATTGATTTTATAAACCATGATTAATTAAAAATGCCTGTAAACCCTTGTTTCAGCTTTTCAATATTTTTATATCCACCTTAGTTCCATTATATTTTACCGTCTTGTCAGCTTTTGGGCATATTTCAAGACCAGCACCATGATCTTTCTTAACTAAAACAATATTGAATAATCGTTCTTTCAGCATACCCGGGAACTCTCCTTTCCGGTCTGATATTGTCAGGATTTTTTGTTTATCGTCCCATTTAAAAAGTATGGTAGCATACTGCCCTTTTTCGTAATTGTAGGTATCATTCTCGTCTTCGTACAAAATAAACTCTCCATCAACTCCCGGATAAATCCTCAATTCAACCTGATCGGCGGACTTTTCAGTTGCATACTGAAGGTAGGGCCCCATTGGCACAATTGAACCTGCCCTTATATAAAGGGGAAGCGTTTCAATGGGTGCGGCTGCGTCAATAGTTTGTCCACCAGGAATCACTTTCCCAGTCCAGAAATCGTACCAGTTGGCCGTTTTGGGAAGATATACTTTTCTCGATTTCGTTAAATTTTTATTGCCGGGAAGACTGTATAATCTTTCAGTTACAGGATTGACCAGGAATGCAGGACCGAACATGTACTGATCTGGTATTGATTTAATAGCATCATCTTCCGGAAAATCAAATGCAAGTGATCGCATAATTGTGTAACCTTCACTTGTTACCTTCCATGCGAGCGAATAAATGTAAGGCAAAAGACGATAGCGTAAATTATCATATTTTAACAAGATAGATTTTGTCTGAGTATCCCAGTTGTCCGAGAATAGGGCCCTTTCGCCTTTACCGTGTATCCTGAAAACAGGGCTGAAAGTTCCGAATTGAAACCATCTTGTAAATAGCTCACGGTTTACCGGTGCTGACCAATCGGGGGCCTGCCAGTGAAAATGGTAGCCACCAATATCGGAAGTCCAGTAAGGGATTCCCGATGCACAAGCATTAATTCCCTGTGGCACCTGGTTCCTGTAAGCATTCCAGGTGGAGGTAATATCTGACGACCATAAAGTTGCAGCGTTCCGTTGCTGCCCTGCAAATGCCTGACGGATAAGGAAAAAAGCCCTTTTTCCCTGAATATCGCGTCTCCAGTTTGCGTATAAACCGGTTGCATGCATTAAAGAATAAGTGTTCATGTAATCAATGCCCCTACCGATAGCAAAATTGCTTTTCCTTCTTGCATCAATATTGCCTCCATTATCGGGTTCACACTGATCGATCCACCAGGCATCCCAGCCGTCACGCCCTATAAGACTGTCGCAGGCCTGCTTCCAGTACAGTTCACGGGCCTGAGGGCTATGAGCATCATAATAACTATCCATAATGTGAGTCATAGCGTTGTCCCATAGTATATCTGTCATTCCACCCGAATGTGCCATCTGATCATAGGTATTTGTCCCTTTTGAAAAAACGGGCCAGATGGAAATCATAGCATGAATATTTGCTTTATGCAGTTCATCGACCATAGCCTTAGGATCGGGGTATCTTTCAGGCCACATTACGTGCGATCCAATCACATTGGGTTCCCAGTAAAACCAATCCTGAACAATGCAATCAACCGGAATTCTATTGTTCCGGTACTTATCTTTAACCGATAAAATTTCTGCCTGGCTCTTGTACCTGTCCTGCGACTGGAAAAGGCCAAATGCCCATTTTGGGAACATTGGCGCAGAGCCTGTAGTATTGCGATAAGAAGCTATGATATGATCGAAACCGGGGCCATAGATAAAATAATAATCAACCATATTGCCGCTTTCGGATACATATCTGAATTTTGTATTTCCCTCTTCAGCCCCATAAAAATCAGAAGCTGAATAGTTATCCCACATAAGTCCGTAACCCCTGGTCGAGAGAAGAACTGGAACAGCACCAGTCATATACTTGATTGTCAAATCCTGATTCCGGCCTTTGTAATTTATCGAAAGCGAATCTTCAGGATGGCATCCCAGACCATATAGCGATTCATCTGCAGGAGAATCAAATTGAGTTGTGCAGCTATAAGTCGGAATTCCGGCTATTGTAACCGCTGTCATCGATTTGCCCTGAGATGCATCTTCACCAAGAATAACGTTCCCTTTCAAATCTGTGTATTTGACAGAGTCACTCTGCTTGTCAACAATCACCTTCAATTTAGCAGTAGTGATAATAATTTCGCCGGTACTTTCGGAAATGCTGAACCAGGGAGTGTTTTTCCACTCATTTGTGATAACCAGTGAAGGTTTATCAAGGAATACGGGAAGGAAAGTGTATTTCACCTCAATTATATTGTCCAGGCAAATTTTCACTTTCAACAAACCTTTGTCAAGATTGCATGTGATCCCATCGCTGTCTTTTGTAAATGACATTACTTTGGCCTGAGTTGCAACAGACAGAACAGCAAATGCCAGCAAAGACAGGAATTGTTTAGTTTTTAAAGTTCTAAGTTTCATTTTCAAGTTGTAAGTTTAAGGTACTAAGATATATTTTCATTACTGACCGACAAAATCGTGAGATTCTTCGCTTTGCTCAGAATGACGAGAGTTTAGTCAGATAGAGTGTTACCAATCTATCTCCATCTTTTGTCCTTTTTTCAGTTTTACTTCCTTTATTTTATCGCCACAAATCAGTGTGGTTATCCCATCTGCTTTTGCCTGAATGACAAGGTTTTTCAATTTCTTTTGTGTCCAATCCATCGAAATCTCGTAACCGCCCCTGGCACAAATCCCTTTAACAGAACCGCTTTCCCATGCATCAGGAAGCGCCGGAAGAAGTCGTATTTCATTTTCTGATGACTGAACCAGCATCTCAATCACAGCTGCTGATCCGCCAAAATTACCATCTATCTGAAACGGAGGATGGGCATCAAATAAATTAGGGTATGTACCTCCGCCCCTGGAGTAGGACGTGCCTTCACCTTTTGGATCGACATATTTCAGCAATTCACGATACATTCTATAGGCATGGTTTCCATCCCCAAGCCGTGCCCACAGGTTAATACGCCAGCCTTTCGACCAACCCGTAGTTTCATCTCCTTTTATTTCCAGTGTCTTACGACAGGCATTGGCCAGGTCGGGTGTCTTTACCGGGTCTATCGAATGCCCAGGGAAGAGGCCGAAGAGGTGAGACTGATGGCGATGCTGAGGATCTTCATCCTCCCAATCATAATACCACTCCTGCAGGTTTTCTTTTTTGCCAATCTGATAAGGATGTAAACGGGCCAACGCATTTTCAAGTTTTGTCCTGAAATCTGTATCAATATTTAATACACGTGACGCTTCGATTGTCTGTGTAAAACATTCCCTGATCATCGCCAAATCTGATGTACCACCGTATAAAGTCGCCCCATGATATCCACTGTTTGAGATGTATTTATTCTCAGGGGAAGTCGAGGGTGAGGTGATCAGTTTCCCTTCCTTGTCTTCTACAAGCCAGTCAAGACAGAACTGAGCAGCGCCTTTCATAAGAAGATAACCTTCGTTTTTGAGGAAATCAATGTCTTTATTGAAAGTATAGTATTCCCAGCAATTGGTACTTAGCCAGGTACCTCCCATGTTCCAGTTGGCCCAAACCGGATCGCCATGTCCAAAATCGCCAACCGGATTGCTCATTGCCCAGATATCGGAATTGTGGCATAATACCCAACCATTGCAACCATAGAAGGTTCGTGCCGTCACTGCCCCGGTTACCGAAGCATTTTTAATAAATGTCAGCAATGGCCGGTGCATCTCCGGAAGGTTGGCATTTTCGGCCAGCCAATAGTTTTCTTCCAGATTGATGTTAGTAGTGTAGTTGCTGCTCCATGGAGGACGAAGAAACGGGTTCCAGATTCCCTGTAAATTGGCCGGAACTCCTGGTGTGCGTGAACTGCTTACAAGCAAATACCGTCCATATTGGAAATAAAGTATTTCAAGGTTCTTATCCTCCTTGCCTTCGGAATAACGCTTAAGTCTTTCGTTTGTGGGTAAGTCTGGAGCATCTGTTTTTCCAAGTGTCAGGCTAACGCGTTTAAAATATTTCTGATAATCGGTCAGATGGGATGATTTCAACTGCTGAAACGATTTTGGAAAAGCTTTTTCCATCTGCCGCTTGGCAAGACTATCATCATTCAGACCCTCTGACGCCGGATCCTTATCAAAGCCGTTAAAGCTGGTAGCTATTGATACAAATACCAACGCCTCAGTAGCATCCTTAACTCCAAGTGTACTGTCTGAAGTAACAATTCTGCCATCGCTGTTTTTAATTTTAAAGATGGCTGTAAAGCGTGTTCCCTTTTTTTCATTAAAACCAATTGCATCAGGAATATCTCCCAAATAATTTGGAGCTGCATGCACTGGCGCATATCCTTCTGCTTTTAAATCACCCTTTTCAATTGATATTTTATATTTCAAAAGGCTGTTGAACCTGATACTGAAATTTAAAGCTGCCTTTTCCGAGCTTGCAAGCCTGATTATCATTACCTGATCGGGATAAGAAACGAAGTATTCGCGAGTATATGTAATACCATTAATAACATACTTCACTTTAGAAACTGCATCCCCAATATTCAATTCACGGTAATAATCCTTTGGTTCACCTTTGTGTTTCATATCAATAAATACAGTGCCGAGTGGACAATATGATTCTGAAAATTTACCCTGTAATTTGTGCTGCAGCTGATCGGCCAGTTTATAATCGTCGTTTTTCAGGGCCTCCCTTATTGCCGGCAGGTTTTTGTAAGCTTCCGGATTCATATTTGCATTTACCGGACCACCTGACCATAATGTGGCGTCGTTCAGATAAATTATGTCAGAATTTACTCCACCAAATACCGAGGCACCCATTTTACCATTTCCCAGCACCAGGCTTTCTTCAAAATAACTGGCCGGCTGGTCATACCACAAAGTACTCGTTGACTGGGCAAATACCCCTATCTCTGAAGACATTAACCAAATGATCACCAAAATGTATTTTATCATATCCTTTCAATTTTTAAATAATCCTTGAAAACAAAATAACCAACATCATAAAACCTGAAATAGGACATCAAATTACTATTTATTTCTGTTTTGAATCAACCATTACAAAAACAGCGCTCCAGGCAGGAACAGTAAGAGTGATCCCTTTGGAAGTCAGTGCTGATCTTGCCTTTATGTTTTCATAATCAGAAGGACCTCCGGCAACTGCTGTTGGTCCGGATCCATTGACAATCACTTTTCTCGAGAACTCGCCATTGTCATTGCTTCCTTCCATAGTGTACCAGTAGAAACGACTGCCTATCCTGAAATTTTTAATCTTAACCCGAACATTTTGCGCTGTTGCAGATGTATTTAGAAGAGCCACACTTCCCTGCCCGGAAGTGTATGTTGAAGCATATGCTTTCAGGTAATTGCTTCCGCTTACCGTAGCATTGACCAACCTGTCTCCAATACACTTCTGGAAAAAGTACATATAGTAGAATGATGGCCGGGGGCTCCAACGGGTTACCCCGGGTTCATCACCGGCACTGAAAAGACCCATATCATTGCCATTACTCCATCCATTGTATAAATCCCATCGTGCAGTAAGTCCAAATCCATTTTTCAGTGTTTCAGCCTGGACGATTACTGCAAATGTTCCGCTGGTGTTGGAAACCTGCTGCTTTGAACCCTGGGCCCACATATTCCATTCCGATAAAATAATTGGTTTAACAGTGCCGCTATTTCGAACAAATTCACTTTTCATAAAAGAGATCATCTGACAGGGAACAGTCAGGGCTGAATTCAATACAGTACTTGCATCTGAGTTCTCACCATAAGGTGTGATATAATTATGACCTATATAAAAATCTGGTACATTATTAGCTTCCGGAATCATTGTTGTGTTCCAGGTTTGAGTAGTTGTCGTCTGCCACGATTGAGTTGATGATTCATACATCACCGCACCAATGTAGATGGTACTTCCTGTTTGAAGGGCAGCTGTTTTCATCGAATCGGCAAATACCTTAAAATGCCTGGCATAAAGGTCACCGGTTATGAACTCTGATTGTCCGTCTTTATTGGCATCCGCATCAATACGATATCCCCACTCCCAATCGCCATAGTTTTCGTTTCCAATTTCCCAATATTTAGTCCGCCCTTTATCATAACGCACCCAATCGGCCGCCAGATGTGCGGCTGAAGCAACCGGATCAGTACCGGTTCCATATCTGGCATAACCATAATTGACTGTAATAAGACCCTCGCTGTTGCTCTGTTGCAGCATAGAATAATAATCATCAACTGTGGCTTCCCAGTTTTCTGCTGATTTGCCATAAGTATACAGATTGGTCGTCTGGTAAGTACCATCAGCTTTCCTGAGTCGTGTTGGTGCATCGGAAGGAGGCTGGTCCTTATTACAATTCCAGAAAAATGCATCACTTCCGCTCCCCGCAGGAAAACGTATAACATGGGGCTTCAGATTCGTCAGATGATTGATAAACACCGGTTCATTATACATCTGTGACATCCAGTTATTGGCATTATGCCCAAAGATCGTTAATGGTATTTTTGTGATAACATTTGCTGCATCTACAGTCACTATCGTCTCCGAATTGGAGGCAACACCTGCTTCGGTGTACTGAGGTGCCACAAAAGTCTTGGATTGCCAATCGTCCAGAAAGAATCCTATAGTAGACGAAACAGGGGGATCAACAGGATCGATGATCGTAGAATCATTTGCAGAGTCATCAATATTCGAAGATAAATCATGTTTTTTCGAACAGGAGAAAGAAATCGCAATTATAAGAGTTAAAAGTGCAAAAAGAGAAAGATGTCTTTTAAATCTAAATAATTGCATTATATGTGATCTTTTTTTCATCCGTGAAGCATCTACGATGTTTATTTATTCCGATTATAGTCCCCTATTTCAAAACCTTAATTCTTATGACTGAAAACGAATATGGCTCAAGTACCTGATTTACAGTACTCCCTTTGAGTACAATTTCATTTTCAACCGGGCTCAGCAGAGTTGGTTGTTCAAGCGAATTTACCATGCTCAGGTCTTCGCTTTTCAAAACAAACATTCTGGCTTTTTGTCCCAGCCTTTTTTTGCTTACAAGCACAATATTTTCTGTTTGAGCTTTTTCACCTGAATTGACCAGTTTCAATATAATTTCATTCGAATTTTTATCGTATGCTGCTGAAGCATAAAGGCCATTTTGTCCTGTCAGGGGTTTGTTTTCCAGAAGCATTGGCAAGACTTCTGACCCTTTATTATTGGAAAATAATTTTTGAACATAATAATTTGGCGTTCCGTATGATCTCAGGTTATCAAACCAGATAAGATCAGGGGTCCACTGCCAGGCATCAACATGTGCTAAAAGCGGTGCATACGAACACATATACACTACTCCTGCATTTCGTTCGAGACCGGTCATGAAGGCAGCTTCGGCCAGGGCACATTTCCAGTTGTTCTGGTTGTCGGGGCTGCAGGTAAAATTGCTTTGAGCTGCATATTCTCCGGCAAATATTTTAAAACTGTTGCGATTGTAGTTATCATAGCGTGTTGCATTCTGAAAAAACCATTCGGGATTGGCATAATAATGTTCATCAACGATCTGGGCCTTCAGTTTTTTCAGTTCCTCCGAAGCATAATCAAAATCCTTTCCTGATGGAGATGGTCCGGTACCGGTAACAATTTTAATATCGGGATACTTTTCTTTGACAGCTTTTACAAAAACAGCATAACGCTCGATATATTGCGGACCCCACTGTTCATTTCCAACACCAATAAATTTCATATTAAAGGGTGAAGGATGGCCCATGCCAACACGTACCTTACCCCATTTGGAATCAGCAGAACCATTCGCAAATTCAATTAAATCAAGAGCGTCCTGAATATAAGAATCAAGCTGATCCATTGGGACAACTTCAGCTGTGTTGAACTGACAGGCCATGCCACAGTTCAATATTGGCAAAGGCTCGGCACCAATATCTTCTGCAAGCTGAAAGTATTCATAGAAGCCCATACCGAACGATTGAAAATAATCGGGAGTAAGACGGTAGGCAAATTCAGTATTCCACCGGTTTATAATCAGATGGCGATCCTCAATCTTCCCCAAAGTGTTTTTCCACTGATAGCGGTTTGCCAGATCTCTTCCCTCGACTATGCACCCCCCGGGGAAACGAAGAAAACCTGGTTTTAAATCGGCCAGCAATTGCACTAAATCAGCCCTCAGACCACCAGGACGGTTTTTCCATGTATCATCGGGGAATAGCGAAACCATGTCTATATCAATTGACCCGGAACCTTCAAACCAAATGTTCAGGCTGGCTTTTGGCTCGGTTGCATCAGCCACAAAACCGGCAGCATATTTTTTCCAGTCATTTGAATCCGGCACCAGGTTTGTTGCTCCTATCATTTTGCCATGTGGATTAACCAGTGCGATGCGCATTTTCAGAGTACTTCCCTCCGGCCTGTGGGCGAGAACCGAAAAATTATACGTCATTCCTTTTTTAATTCCCATTCCTCTGAAACCTGCATTGGATAGCCCAAAGGAAGCTTCACCCGGAGAGATTGTAATCCTAGCATAGCGAGGATTGGCAGGATTTGTTTCACTTCTGTTAATGATCAGCACACCGGTTGTAGTATCGGGTTTCAGAATTTTCCATCCCATCAATGGTCTTGCAAATTCAAAAGAGCGGTTTTTCACCAGCTCGGCATATATCCCTCCGTCGGCAGCAAAGTTTATGTCCTCGAAGAAAATTCCCCACATCGTTGGCTGAATAACTGATACAGGCCTATCCACTGCGACAATAACAGGAGGATTCTTCTGTGCTATTGCAGGTATCGAAAAAAGAAATCCTGTTAAAAGCAGAAAGATAATTTTGCATCTGTCAATCATTGACGATCTATTCTTTTTCAAATATTTTCTTTTTATCATTGTGACTTCATTTATGATCTGACAGGGAAATTAATGTAATTAGCCCATTTTATTGTCGAATGGAAGCACTTCAGTCCCAGTTAAACCTGACAATATCACCATTCAGCTCCCATCTTTCAGGGAACGGGGTTTCCATCCAGTCCATAGGTTCGGCTAATGGCAATGATTGTGATGCATATCTGAAACTATCTTTTATCAGTGCTTTCTGAGGAGTTCCAACAGCTTCAGGCTGAGCTGAAATAAACAGGGGAGTACCACTTTTTGCGACAAGCTCCATCCATTGCCTGTTTTTATCCCATGGAATTTTTGTAGTGAGACCTACACAATCCGCGTCAGCGCAATAAAATGTACCCTGCTGCACTCCTCTGAAAGCCAATGTGTTTACACCCATTTTGCGCGTCCTTGTCCATTCATTACCCGATGTATCGTCTCCGATCCTGTTTAATTCAAAGAGTCCTGCAGCTAAATGGCTGAATGTATTGCACGATATAAGATAAGTTGCTCCGGCGGCATCTCTTATAGCTCTGTACAAATCAAGGACAATCTCAGCATTCGTCCTTGATTTGTCGTACATGCTCCAGTTCATCTCTGACATTGATCCGTTTTTTATCATATCAAACCCCCACCTGCCAAAAATATCAAACGAAGTATAATCGAACTTTACAATTTCAAAGCTCCATTTATTATAAAGCTGAAAATAGCTTTTTACTCTTTCAATATTTTCAGGTATTGAAGGATCAAGTACAGGTTTATTTTTCTCTCTACCTTTAATAAGAGGCAGCATCAGACTTTCAGGATCTTTATAGCTTCCACAAAGCGGGCGTGTCCATATTCCGGGTCTCATGCCCATCTTCCTGATTTTCAGGCCAAGATTCCCCATATCACTGAATTTGCTGTTCGGTGTATTCATATTATCTCCCCAGCCGCTGTCATTAACCAGTGAAGGAGCCCATTCAAACCATCCGGCATCAATTAGTGAAAAAGGCCGATTTTCCAATCCATCAGCCAGAGGTGCCATCATCTCAGTATGCTGCATTATCAGCTTTTCAGAGTTATTACCATAACTGAAATACCAGTCATTAATGCCATAAACAGGTTGAGCCGGCATATGTGCCTTATCACACATTATTGATGTAAATCTTCTTAAAGCATTAAAAGGTGATTCATCCTGATTACTTATCATTGCTACGACTTCAGCTGCCAACAATTCACGATTACCCAATTCAACTCCGTTACCTCCTGAGCGGGTATCGAGTGTCAGGCTTAACCGGCCATCATTAATTTCCCAGAGACAAAATGAATTCGAACCGGTCCTGACTCCAAAACCTGTGGTTTTTTTATCATTATATTCGATGAAATACCATGGCAGTATTTCTGAACTGAATGGTCTATGCCATGAAACATTGCCGTATGTCCTCTCCCATTGATCGTTTAATATATTCCTGTCGGTGCCGGAAGACGTTTTCCATTGCAAAGTTACAGCAGAAAGTCTGACCCCCGGTGCCTGGACTTTAATTGAAAGAACACCGGAATCGTTCTTTAGATTTACACTGATATTCCGGAAGGTCCAGCTATTATCAACACTCCTGTTCAAGACTAATACTTCCCCGTTTGCTATTGCTGTCACTCCATCTGGGAAATTAATAATATGCTTTTCAATGGGACTTCCCGACACAAAAAATCTTTCTCTGATAAGAATTGAAGCAAGAGATAAGCCTGTTGTTCTGATAAAATTCCGACGGTTCATAATTTCCGGTTTAATTAAGCTTTCAGTCTTTAAAAAGTAATTGTGAAAAATAGTACAAATCGCTTTTCCAGACCTTAAAATCATGAACGCCTGGTTCTACATGCCAGATATGAGGCACATTATTTTCTTTGAGGTACCGGTGAAGTCTCTGGCTAAAGGAAATCAACCCGTCGTGATCACCACATGAGATCCAAAGAAGTTTCAATTTCTGAGTTGTTTCAGACGGATCCGGTACCAAAACTTCAGGAGTTTTTTTCGGAGCAGATGAAAATCCACCAATCCAGGCAAAAATGTTAAGATTACCCAATCCAAAGTTCAACGCCTGGCCGCCTCCCATAGATAATCCGGCAATGGCCCTGTTTTCACTATCAGCAAGAACCGGATACCTGAATTCAACAAATGGAATAATATCATTCAGAAGATCCTTTTCAAAAGTTTCAAAGGCTTTAACTTTAACCGAATCAAATATATTTCCTGTAGGACGATCATCCTTCATTGCCCTGCCATTAGGAAAAACAACTATCATTGGAATGAGCTTTTTGTCAGCATAGAGGTTATCCAGTATCACCTCAGGTACACCATTTTTATACCACTCCTTTTCGTCGCCGCCAATTCCATGAAGAAGATAAAGCACAGGATACTTTTTGTCAGAGGAATAACCCGAAGGAGTATAAATCAACATTTTGCGTGCGTTGCCAACTGTTTTTGACATGTATTCGACGGTGTCAATTATTCCATGGTAGATATTCTCGCGTACCTCATCAAATCCGGCAGGAGCCTGAGAAAAAGCAGGTTTATCGTCAGGATTAAGGATAACAGCCAGTTCAGTCTGGTGCCCAGACTCTTTAGAAGAGATATTTTTAACAGTCCTCTGAGCAAACAAGTGACTGAAAAGCAGAATGAAAATAGAAGCAGAGATTATTGATCTTTTCATTATTCTATTTTTTTAATGTATCCTGTAAAGTCCGGCTCCATGACGATTGATTGTCCGGGTAAATGAGTCAGTGAATTTTCCAAGGTTCTCTCCTGTCCAGAGGTCTTTTACAGCATGAGTTCCTGTCAATCCTACCTGATTAAATCTAACCGAGATCTTGGCGGATGAGGAAGAATCCTGAGCGTTAAAAAGCGCAAGATATTTATCTCCTGAATCCGAATCATCAGCCGTCCATGCAATAAGGTAATTCTCTCTGAAAAGCTGTTTCCCGTTTGTACTATGCTGATTTACATCCAGGACAGCTTTATTGGTGATCAGAGCTAAGGTAAACTCATCATTACCGGGCAGATCGCCGCCAAACATAAGAGGTGAACGACATATTGCGAACAATGTTATTAATGTATACTGTTCATCTTTGGTCAGGCCTGACATTCTGCCGGCACCTCTTTCAGCCCTGATTCCAATGTGCCCGAGCGGAAGCATGTCGCCGTCAGGCCACGTACCAGTGGCAACATAGGGAGACCATTTATCAAGAACAGAAAATTCCTCTTTTAGTTGCGGCCAGTTATCCCAGAAGTCACCCACTGTGCGCCACAAGTTGGCGTTCAGCCTGATATGATTAAACTCTTCAACAGGAGTCGGCCCTGGGGAAGTGCTGAAAACGATTTTTCTGCCTGTCCGGTCAATCGCCTTCCTTATCATTTCAATTTCTTCCGAATGGTACGGCGAAGAGAGGTCATCAATCTTTACAAAATCGACTCCCCAGGAGGCATAAAGCTCCAGTATTGAATTATAGTAATCCTGCGCTCCTTTTTTTAAATAATCTACCGTGTACATATCTTTCAGCCATGTGCACTGATCATCAGGTGAATAAATATCTTTGGCATTGACATCTGTACCCAGTACAGGAAGGTTATTCCTTACTGCATTTACCGGGACTCCCCGCATAACATGGATCCCGAATTTAAGACCTTTACTGTGTATATAATCTGCAAGGGGCTTAAAACCCTTTCCATCAGCTGATGAGGGAAAACGGTTAACGGCAGGGATAAGTCGGCCAAATTTATCAATATTGAAAACTGGATCTTTTTCATTGTACCCTCCTGATTTATCATTTGCCACGTACCATCTTATGTCCACGACAATATATTCCCATCCGAATTTTTTAAGACGGGAAGCCATATAGTCAGCGTTTGCCTTGACCTCATCTTCAACCACTGTGGGACCGTAGCAATCCCAGCTGTTCCATCCCATTGGCGGAGTCGGTGCCCATTTGTGAAATGCCGGTTTAGTCGCATCTGAAATGTTTGTTTTCTTAGTATTGCACTCTGTTAAAAACATTAGTGGCAGCGTGATTATAGTAATCAAAACTGAAAGTTTGAAAACAAGTCCGGGAACAATCTGAATGAGAGAGCTTGGCTGGTTTTTCATAGAGAAGTGATAATTAACATTATACTTTTCAATTTATCCGGTCAGAATTACTTACGCGTGTACTTTCACGTATAAAAATAGATAAATATCTTTATTCCAGAGCATCTATTTATAAAAAATTTATACGGAATTTATTAAAAATAAATTGGAATCCGTATAAGAAGATAATTAACGTTTACCCTTTCCCTTCGTGTTCCCTTGTGTAGAACTTTGCGACCCTTTGTGGTTAAATGTTTTTTTAACATAAAGGAACTCAAAGGGCATCACCAAGGATCACAAAGGATTCATCGCATAGCCAATAAAAATTATTTTATTTTCAGCTTATACCACCTGATTGCATTTTCAAAATATATTTTTCTGACCACTTCTTTCGGAAGCTGCAGCCCTTCAAATTTGCCCCTGAACATATCAGAGGTCATAGTATCTTTTGTTGTGAAATATCTCCAGTCATCAATCCATGTTTTATGAACCCAAGTTGAATCCCTTTTTCTGCTATCGGATTCATTAACTGAGAGATCCGTACCATAGAGCAGCCTGTCCTGATATTTAATGCAGAAATCGCGAACTTTTTTCCTATCCTTAGCTGACTGATATTGCAGATGGCATATCCGGGCAGCCATGTCGACAGCCATATTCGGAAATTTATCAAGCCGTTTGGCAAGCTCGTCCACATTCCATTCGAGGCTTCCAAGATGACAACCAATAAATTTAAGATCAGGATGCAGTTCTAGCAGGTGATCACGGGCATTTATCTGATCCTCATATGAAGGATAATCAGGATGAAGGAACATATGATATTGAGGATGTTCTGCAAAATAACTGCTGTCGCCGCTTACCGTCATATCATTAAGCAGTAGCCAGCAGTTACGGGGTTCTCCAAGATGTCCTGTTATGTCTATTTTGGCATCACAACATAAGGTGTAGCGTTAAGCCAGTCAATGCTTTTTTTGCAACTTGTAAACTGATCAAAATTATATTCTTCAATTTCGACTACCCCATATTTCATTCCGGATTTTGCAACTGCGGCCCAGATGGAAGCAAAATCCATCATGGTATCTTTCCCTCCCACCTCTTTTTTATCTTTTATATGCCATAGCTCAAAACGTCCCGGAAATTTATTAAAATAATCAACTGGTTTTGCTCCTCCCATAACAACCCAGTAGAGATCCATTTCGAACATGACTTTAGCCGGATCAGTATTTGCAAGCATGAAATCGTAAATTGTTTTACCTTCCAGTTTGGTTGAAAATTCTTTGTCATGGTTATGATAACCAAACCGGATCCCTTTAGCTTTGCATTTTTCACCTATTTTATTAAAATAGTCACAATAACGTTTCAGAGTATCAAGACTACGATAAGCTTCATCACCCATAAATGGCTGAACGAGAAATTTTGCACCCGCTGCAACATGAGCATCAATGCAGGCATCCCACCATGCCATTGTTTTTCCCCAATTGGCGGCATCAGGAAGGGGCTGCCCTACATGAGAACTTAATACCGTTAAACCGTTAGCTTCACAAAGTTTTTTAAAAGCAGCAGGTTCCATTCCATACAATTTCCCATTGTCATAACTGGCTGCTTCAACAAATTTATAACCCATTTTACTCACTTTGGCAATAGTTCCAGGTACATTTTTCATAATTGAATCACGTAGTGAGTATAATTGTAACCCGAGGTACTTACCTTTCGGAGATTGCTGAAATGAGTTCAATGTGATAAATGTCAGGCCGATAACGGCTATTAACATTACAATCGGAATAATACTTCTTTTTTTCATTTTGGTCAGGTTTAGATTTTGAATGTCTTAGGATTACTAATTCTGAATTTACAAATCCTTAATTTTTAATTAATTAAAATTGAAAAACTTATATGGTAAAAGTAGGAATTAATTATTTTTCTCCAAATTAAATCTTAAGTTATCTTGCAGAAAATGGAACGTATTTTCGATCTTTCCACCAATCTTTGTTTCATTCCTGTAACTCAGTGCAAGTTCTTTATTCCTGGTTTTACTGAGAGCGACAAAGAAGTATAGATAGTCAAAGAGAAAATTAATTAGAAATGAATTTCAGTAAAGGAATTAATATAGGTTTTCCTTTTTCGGCTATAAATGAAACATTTGTCTTTTTTAAATTATCTCCACCGCTGTTTTGATTACCTGTTGAAGCAGCATGTACATAAGGATTTACTTTGCTTGTAAATATCAAAGCACGTTCTTTTGCTTCTTCAGAAAATTTCACAAACTGAGGATAGACAACACTTATTATATCAGCAAGTTTGTCATGCTGAGTGAAGATGGCTCCTTTCAAACTGCTGCCGGTATTTTCATTTTGAACAATAACCACTGTTCCTCCGGAAGGGATCCAGTTTAACCAATTCATCTCCTCTCCTGCATTTTTTTCACTTCCCTGTTTAATAATTGCAATTGCATAATATTTTTTCAATGCTTCTTTAAAGAGTGGCGGGAGCTTTGTACTGGTAATATATCCGGATATTAACCGGCAATTATTATAATGTTCAATATTATAATTATAATCATCCGCTATAAGATGCCCGTTATTATTTGCAAGATGCGAAGCCAGCAGATCAACTAGTGTTTTAAACTCTACTGATGCTGTGTCAATGCGAGTATTGTTCTTAAGTATATAATCTCTGATAACACTTGCAAATCCCTTTTTATCTGACGGACCCAGATTGAACTCATTATTAGTCAGGTTGATCTCCCTTGGCACATCATCCAGCCTGTTAACATTCAGAACTACCCTGGCAACTGGGTTACGTCCCTTATCATCAAGCACCGGCTCGATTAAAATTGAATTGTCATGCTGCATTTCATCTGCCTCAATATCAAATGAACCTGATGCCAGACCGCTTGCCGAGACTGTAATATGAATCTTGCCTGGCATACCTGTCGACCTGATAACATTCGAAACCGGTAGATTTGTAAAACCCATGCCAACTATCTGATTATGTTCAATTATATCAGATTCATAAATAGGAGGACCTGCCAGTGTTGCAGGGCCGCTGATGTTCCATCTGACCGTATTTGTTGCTCCTGAAACAGTGTTCCCTTTTGAATCAACAATTCCTGCAGTTATTATTGCGACTGAACTACGATCGGCGTCTATTTTCTTATGTGAACCTGTAAGAACGATCCTTGCAGGTTCGCCTGATGTGATTTTCTGCGCATCGGTCGCATTTTTCTGATCAGCTTCTTTTAAATAATCAGCTGCTGAATTGTTCAAAATACTATTTGCTATAATTTTCCTGGTGGTATCACTCGCTAAAATATATTTTGAAACGTCAGAACTATATGTTTCATTACCAATACTCCAGAACATTATACCCGGATGGTTGCGATCGCGGCAAATCATTTCCTTTATATGTTGCTCCCGTACTCCGACTGATGAGTTCCTGACATCTGTGCCCGGAGATTCTTCATCAATAATAATACCATATTTATCTGCCAAATCATATACCAGCTTGTCATTTGGATAATTCATAATCTTCATAAAGTTATATTTAAGTCGTCCTGACATATCAAGAAAATCCATTTCCATTATCCATTTTGGAATAGCGTTACCCAGCAAGGGATATTCCTGATGACAGATTCCTCCCCTGATTATCATTTCTTTACTGTTCACGTAAAGCAAGTTTTTCTCCTTGTCGAATCTGAACCAGCGAAAGCCGAAAGGGCTCGTATATATATCTGCAACTTTCTTTTCGTCAATTACTTCCGAAATAACTTTGTAGAGATATGGATTGTCATTTGACCATAGGTGAGGGTTTTTAATGGGTTTGCCTGTCTGATCAAATTTATGCATCTGCCCGGGATTTATTACAACATCTGTTTTAATTACCTGGATAATTTTATTATTGACATCAACAATGGAAGTTTGCAAAGTACAGCTCTTTTTTTGTGGATTATCATTCTTTACCCAGGTCTGCACCCTAATAATACCTTCTTTTTCTGAGGTCTGAGGAGTTGTAATAAAAGTACCTCCCTCGTGATTTGCCGATCCCTGCATAGGGATGTAAAGCTTATCCTTCAATACAAGAATGACATCATGGCAGATACCTCCATAAGGATTGAAATTAGCTGAACCTTCAGGAGTTATTTCAGACTCCTCGTTATGGCGATTATTTACAGCAACAGCCAAAACATTATCTTCACCGGGTTTTATAAACTGTGTCAAATCAAAGTCGAACGAGCCATAACCTCCATTATGCTCGCCGCAATACTTCCCGTTGATCCAAACCTTGCAATATTTCTGAACCCCTTCAAACTCAACGAAAACCTTCCTGTCGGAATAATCTCTGCTGATCAAAAAGTGCTTACGGTACCATCCCCAGCCTATCCACCAGTATGGGTTGTCATTTTCTTCAGCATTACTTACAGAAGGATGAAGCTCTCCTGTAGTTTCATAAGTGTTCCAGGAATGAGGTAAACTGATGGCTGGCCAGTTTGAATCATCATAATTCGGCGATTCATAACCTTTACCGGCATTTTCATCTGAGAAATAATTGAATGTCCATTGTGAATTGATGATCCTTTCAATCCTTTGACTTTTCTGATTTTCGGGTGGCTTTTTTTGGGCATTCGAAACTGAAATGCATAAAAAAGCTGAAAGCAGAAGAGTGATAATTTTCATTGTCAGGAAGTTATAAAGATTAATTTTATAAGTACAAGATAATAAATTTTTTGAGTATCCGGAATCACGCATATATATTTTCTTTGATTTTGACCCGATCGGGTTCCTTAACCACGTTAAATTAATCTCACTCTTAATTATAGATTAAGCCAAATTCTTTCTTTCATAACTTTCATTCTGTCAAATGAATCAGACACTTTTATAATTTTTTGCAGCTAATTCTTTAATTGAGAAAATAAGTACAATCAATTAACAATAATGTAACACTTTCTGCATAAGAATGTAACTAATCCATCGCAACTTTAAACAAACATTTTATATTGATCTATTTTAAAATTAAATATACTAACATATGAAAAAGGTACTTGTTTTATTTAGTGTTATTTGTTTTTCTTTTTTTGGATGCAAAGAATATTATCCTACATCTCCTGATAATATTACATTAACATGGGCAGAAAGTCCGCTTAACGAACTTACTCATACTTGCACTCAAACCGTAACATGGAGAACAAATTTGGTCGAGACCAATGGAGAAGTTCAATATACTGATATAGAAGATTCTGTAAAATTTGAAAGAGCAGTCAAAGCAAAAGAAGATAGCTCAGGAATTTTCAAAACTGACATAGGTACCTGGATCATACACGCAAAAACATTAAAAGATCTTAAACCAGGTAAAACATATTGCTACAGGGTAGGTTATGCCAATAACTGGAGCAGTAAAAGCACTTTTATGACAGAACCCGAAAATATGAGTTTCTTCAAATTTTTAATTTTTGGAGATAGTCAAAGTGGGAAACCGAACAATCCGGATTATGGGAAATTTGATACAACTGTTCACAAAGCATATCATGCAAATCCAGATTCGAGATTCTTTATAAATATGGGGGATCTTGTAGAAGTAGGAGGTTATTATAACCATTGGAATAACTGGTTTAAAGCTGTAAATGGTGTTATAAATAAAATATCTTTCATGCCGGTTCAGGGAAATCACGAGACTTATAAAGATTCAACTGAAAAAGTAACATCAAAACCAATTTATTTTATAAGACAATTCAAAGTGCCACAAAATGGACCAGATGGTTTAAAGGGTCAGGTTTATTCATATAATTATGGGAATGTCCATATTGCAGTATGGGACAGTCAAATTGATGAAGAAAAATTTGATAGTACCATTTTAAAGAACGAAATAAAATGGTTAGATAATGATTTAAAAAATACAGACAAAAAATGGAGAATAGTTCTGTTTCATAAAACATCTTATTATAACAAGGCAACCAGGTCAAATGATAAATTAAAAGACATTATTCAACCTGTAATTGATAATAACCATGTGGATATTGTTATTAATGGACATGATCATGGAATTTCCTGGACCTACCCGATAAAGGATGATAAATTTGTGGAAAGACCATCCCAGGGAACAATCTATTATATTACAGGCAGAAGCGGAGGGAAAACATATCATGACCTAAGCAAAAAGGTATGGGATGCATTTTTCTATGACCCACAGGAACAACCTAATTATATAGTAGCAGAGGTAAATGATAATAAATTTAAATTAACAGCTGTTAAGCAAGATGGGACTGCTATAGATACATGTATTATTGATAAATCAAAGGATGAGGTTATTCATGGAACTATAAAAATAATGGTTCCGGAGTTTAAAGAAACCAATCTTGTTATTTACGGTATTATAGATACTAATAAACCGGTCAAAATTGGTTCAAAATGGTATATTCCTTTAGATTTCATAGGTTCAAAACTTGGTTATAAAATTAAGGAGTCAAAGAATTTGCTGATGATTTCTAAAGATTAAAAGTTTTAAATCAATTATGAATAAATCGACTATTAATTATTGCTATCAATATGTTCGACCTTAATATCGGTCAAGTTGCCAGAGTTTTTCGCATGTAGAAACATAAAAAATAATACTGATGGATATTGAAGATTTACATAAAGACTTACCTAAACGTTTACCCACTGAAATAAGCGACCAGATGCAATTTTTCTTACGTTCAAATGCTGACCAGCAAATGAGATTTATTATCATTCTTGAAAAAAAGATCAATTTTGATATACTACAAAAAGCATTGCGTTTGGCAATCTATGTCGAACCAATTTTTTCATATTTCTATAAAGAGGAAATAAAAAAGGCATATTGGCAAAAACAAGACGAAATTGATGCTTCATTATTGATTGATTTGATTGAAACTGATGCAGATATAAATATCGAGATAAATCGTTTTATAACACTTGAAATATCGCCTTTTGATTTTCCAATAGTAAAAGTGAGAGTTATTAGAAAAGGAGAAAAAGATAGTATTTGTATTAACATGAACCATACACCGACTGATGGTTCAGGTTTAAAAATGTTTGTGAAAATATTGGCTTCTTTATACACTAATTTAATAAGGAACCCAGAATACTTCGTTAAGTCGAACATTAATGGAGATAGAAGTATAAGGCAGGTGATGAATCATTTTTCATTTTTTCAAAAAATAAGCTTTATAAAACAAGGGTTGAAATCTCCTAAAAAAGTACAATCCTGGTCATTTGACTGGAACAAAACAGATGTTGATAACCAAAAGTTTTTCATTACTACGAAAATTACACCTGATTCATTTAACAGAATTAAAGAATATGGGAAATCTAAAGGGGTAACAGTTAACGATATTATACTGGCAGCATTTATAAGAACTTTTATAAGAACAAACAATAATAATGATAATGCAGCAAAGCCAATTATCGTGCCTATTGATTTAAGAAAATACATTAACCCTACTCATAATACTGCAATTTGTAGTTTGACAAGTTCACTCAGATGTAATATTGGCAGAGAAATAGGAACATCTTTTAATGAAACTCTCTTAATGGTCAGAGACGAAATGACATTCAAGAAACAACTGCATGCTGAAATGAATATACTTTCTCCAATTTTGGTATTGTCAAGATTTATGACATATAATAAATTGAAAGAAAAATTCATGACTTTTAAAATGGCTCCGATTCCTTTAGTAACAAATGTTGGAATAATAAACCCATCAGATATCAATTTTGACAATATCCCAATTGAGTATTCATTTATGACTGGAGCAATATGCTTTGGAGACAATTTTTGTATGGCTTACTCAACATTCCAAAAAGAAATTACTTTTAGTATTGGTTTCATTGGTGAAGTTATACAGAATCAAAAAGTGAAAGATTTCTTAAATGATATTAAAATGGAATTAGAAAACATTCAGTAAAAAACCTGCGCCATAAAATAAATTTCCAATAATATCACAGAAGTGTTGTCGGGTTATTTCCGAAATTCAAAAACAACTTCGAAAATTAAGACCTTATGCTTATCTTTATTCAAATCAATGGTTCATGTACGAGATCGAATTAAGGCATCAGGCGGAGAGATGTTAAATGCTGCCAATTTTTTTATTTATGAATATGGTCACAATTTAAAAGGGGATAATATTATGAAGAAATTAAACTTTAAAAGAATCATATTTGTCTTAATCCACGCATTAATTATATCGCTATCTGTTTGCTATTGGAATTTATGGGTGTTGACAATTATGTACATATAGCAGGACTTGTAAGTGGGCTTTTAATTGGTTTAATTAACTCCCTATGAACTTTTAATTAAAGTACTATAATAAACAAATGATAGATTACTGCCCCTAATAATGCCGACACTGGAATTGTAAGAATCCATGCCCAAAAGATTTTTGTAGTTACACCCCATTTTACTGCTGAAGCTCCTTTTATTGCTCCTGCTCCTATGATGGAGCCAGTGATTGTGTGAGTTGTACTGACTGGAATGCCAAAATGGGTTGCACCAAACAATGTCAGTGCCCCGGCTGTCTCAGCACAAAATCCTTCGAATGGCTTCAGCTTCGTGATTCTTTGTCCCATAGTTTTGACAATCTTCCATCCTCCGAAAAATGTACCAAGGGCAATTGCTGTATGACATGATAATACGATCCATAGACCAATAGGTGCATTTTTGGCGACCTGATTAGTAGCAATCAGTGCGACCCATATAATACCCATAGATTTCTGTGCATCATTACCTCCATGACCTAAACTGAACGCTGCCGCTGATAATAATTGTAATCTTCGGAAATACTTGTCAACCTGGAAAGGCGTTTGATTTTTTACAATATAGATTACTATAATGGAAATGATAAATGAAATCAGCATACCAAGTACAGGTGCAATCACTATAAATAAAACAATTTTTATAACTCCTGGTAAAATCACTGATCCAAACCCGTTCGCGGCAACAGCAGCTCCAACCAAACCTCCTACCAGAGTATGTGAAGAACTTGATGGAAGACCAAGCCACCACGTAATGAGATTCCATATAATTGCAGCCGCTACTGCTGAAGTTATAAGAGAAAGGCTGATGATATTGGGATCAATAACACCTTTCCCAATCGTTGTAGCAACTCTCAGAGGGAAAATCAAAAATGCAAGGAAATTAAAAATAGCTGCAAATGCGACAGCGGACAAAGGAGATAACACTCTGGTTGATACTACAGTTGCAATCGAATTTGCAGAATCATGAAACCCATTTATGAAATCAAATATTAGAACCAGTCCAATTACAATATATAAAAATATCATCTCATAAATATTAAAGATTTAATCTCCAGCTCTTCAGAATGACGAAAATGATTGAGGAAAAACAAGTATGCAATCAGTTTATTGTTTAATTACTACGAAAGTATTAACTCTTAAACTGAACATTAATATTTATTTGTTAAGTTTTTGTTACATTTCTTTTTATAACAAAATAATTGGCCAATAATATTTTACTAAACGGCTGAAAATATTACTACTGGCCTAAAGGCAGTGGAGAGACTTAAGATGGTGCCTTCAATGATAAAAAGAGATTTGATCTGTCTGAAGTATTTCGTACATAGGTTAATGAAAGATCTAATTTGTTATTAATCAGGTCACTCCCTGGGTTAATATAGCCTGATTCAACTTAATCATATTCTGTTTTGTTTCATATTTCAATGGAAGTTTTACTTTGAAAATTGACCCTTTCCCGGGTATGCTTTCAAGTTCTATGGTACCATTCAATTTATCAACAATTGTCTTAGTGATGAATAAGCCTAAACCTGTAGAAGATTCATTACCTGTAGGTTTAGCACTTAGTCTCTGAAATTTGCCGAATACTTTTTTTAAGTCGGAATCAGAAAATCCTGGGCCATGGTCCTCAACTTTTATTTGAATGTCAGTATCATCTTTTTCCAAAGAAACTCTGATCTCCATTCTTTCAGCGGAATACTTTATTGCATTCGACAATAAGTTTTCAATTACTTCTTTAATCTTAAGACGATCGCATGTAATTTTTATTGATAAACTCTTAGCTTCAAGTACAATTACCTGTTTCTTTTTTTCAGCAGAAATCTCAAATTCTTTAATTACTGACTTTATCAGATCGACAATATCAAAATTAGAGAATTCAAGTTTGTATTCTATAGAGTCATTAATTGTTGATACAAGGAAACTGTTAACAAGATCTTCCATTTGAGATGCTGATTTGTTTATATTAAGGGCGAACTCTTTGCATTTCTCAAGGTCGTCAATACTGGTAATCAAATCTGAAAATCCAAGAATTACCCCGATAGGGTTCCGTAAATCATGAGATGTAATAGCAAGCACTTCCTTTTTAAACTCATTAGCCTGCTTTAATAATTCGTTCATTAAAATCTGGATCTTATTTTGGGCAATAAGTAACTTGTAAAAGTCAAGTAACCGGTATTCATTGCTACCGCAATCGACAACAATTGGTTCAAATATCTCCGATTCAATACGATTTAGTGCCCTGTTTGTTGCTGTAATTATAGAAGTGGAAGAGCTTAGTATAAGACAACTTCTGGAATTATCTTCTTCAAAAAAAGATTCTAAACTTCTTTTTGAATAAAGATCGTACATATATTGTTTGCTCATTATTTCGTAGAATTTTACTCTTGAAAGTAATCCAAAAAACTGACTTTTATTCAATATTATTAACCCTGGTGTGGTTTTCTCATTCTCAAATACATGATATACGGAAAAAACCATATCAGTTATATTAATGGAAGTATTATTCAATTCCAAATCGCCAAGAACTGAATTAAGATGTAATTGAGTGTTCATTTATAATGATAACCCCTGTTCTGTTAATTATCAAAAAATGATCTTATTAGGGTTTCGAATTTGTCTTTATAGATTGGCTTGGTTATGTAATCATCACAACCTGCTTCCATGGCCCTGTTTTGTTCATCTATCAGAGCATTTGCCGATTGTGCAATAATTGGCAAATCGGGACGCTTTTCTTTTATGACTTTGGTAGCTTCGCATCCATCGATGAGTGGCAACCTGATGTCCATCAGGATAAGATCAATATTGTTGTTTCCCAGTGCCATTTCAATAGCCTGATTGCCATCTCTCGCCCATAACACACTGAATCCCATTGGTGTTATCAGAGCCTGAAGGTACAGGTAATTCATTTCCATATCATCAACAATCAGGCAGGTTTTTTGGTGATTTTGATTTTTCCTGGTTGACAATTTTTCAGCGGATTTGTTTTTCTCTTGAATTTTTGGCAAAGTAAAATAAAATGTAGTTCCAACTCCCGGCTGGGATTTAAGCCAGATCTTGCCACCAAGAAGAGAGATATATTTTCCCGAAATTGCTAGTCCTAATCCTGTTCTGCCTTGTTCCTGGGTGATTAAACTTTCCGAATGACAGAATGGTTTGAAAATTATTTCTTGTTGTAATGGTGTTATTCCTATACCGGTGTCTTTTACATAGAATTCCATGCAACCACTATGATCAGTGTATCCAATTTCTATATAACCTGAAGTGGTAAACCGGATCGCATTATCAATTAGGTTTAAAATAACTCTGTTAAGTTTTGATTGATCCGTAAACAATGAGCACTCCTGAATAGAATTGATATTATTAATACGCAACTCTAGATTTTTTTTCAATGCCTCGCGGTTACAAATTTCATGTATATCATTTAAGAGATCATTGATATTTACCCATCCATTGTCAACTATCATTTGGCCTGATTCAATTTTAGCCATATCAAGCATATTATTTATAATATCAAGTAGCTGATCGCAGCAAGAATGAATAATTTCAGAATATTCCTTTCTGGTACTATTCTCAATATCCGTTTCAGTTAAAAGGTGCGCACACCCTACAATACCGTTCATGGGAGTACGTATCTCGTGACTCAGATTTGACATATACAAAGATTTTAAAAAGTCAAAATCATCGTCTTTCTCTTTTGATTTATTTATCTCCTCTTTAACTTTATTCTGTTCAGAAATGTCATGAATAATTCCGTAAACCGTTTTTTCATTTTTGTCATAATTAGCCTGAGATCTTATATCAATTATTTTGCCATCATTTTGACGGTGTATTTTAAATTCGACATCATATTTTTCGCCATACACTATCAGATTCTCAAACATCAGGTCCAGTTTAGGACGATATTCTGGGAAGGTGATAACTTGGATATCGTCGAGCGATAAGTCACGTTCATCAAGGCCATATATTTGTCTGGCACCAGATGAGGCCCATATTTTATTGCTTTTCAAATTAAATTCCCAATATCCCATGCGACCAATTGATTCATACCTCTCAATTAACGATTTGTGGTCATTCAACCCCTGTAGGGATTGATTATCGGAGGATGATTTAGATAAAGCCAAATTTGGCGACAGGTCAACATTGTTGTTCAGAATATTCAGGTACATAAGATTTAGTTTATAATTAGTATTGTGAAGGTAACTTGTCTATCAAACCAAAAAACATTTTAATAATCATCAAAATTTATTTTTTTGAAATAAGCCAGTTCCATAGCCTTTTTTCTGTATGATCTCTTGGAGTATTTACCACTGTTCTCATCACTTGTACGACTCAGGCCAAAATAGGCGTAAGCAGTGTACTCGTTGCCAAATTCACCAAAAAGAGAAATATTTCTGACACCTTTAACGTAGTACTGTTGAGCCAGTTCAGAATTATGGTATTTTTTCTCCTCAAGAATACCCTTAAAAATCGCCAACTGCGCCTGGTAGTAGGAATTATCTGTTTTTATACTTGAAGATAAAATAAGGCTTTCAGCTTCATCGTACTGTTTAACCAGCAACAGGTTTTTAATGTACTCTGCCAGATATTGTAAATTGGCAGGATAAAGTGCATGAAGCGATTTACTATAATATGATGCTTGTTCATAATTATTCTCAAAACATAAACAAATCCAAGACAGTAAAGAAAATGATTCTGCTTTTAATACAATCGAGCTTTTAGCTGCTGCCTGAAGTTCATTCAAACCTTTTGTCATGTCTCCTTTCGGAAAAAGAAATGCAAGAGATTTATATACCGGATAGGCCCCCGGGTAAGCTTCGCGATAATAATCATATAATCCGGTAAAAAAAAGGAAATCATTGAAGGCAGAAGTGTAATCGTATGAACGTCTGACATACTGGTAAGTGCTTGTGGCCAGGGGAATAACCTGCATACTGAGACCATTATCGGCATAGTACAATAAAAGCATACCTCTGGCACAAAGATTCATAAGTAAATATTCTGTATCATCAGTCGGATCATGTTTTTTTTCGCTTAATTCTATGCACTTGCGCATGTCAGATTCATAGAAGGCTCGTTCACGTGAGGCGGGAAGTAATGGATAGTTTTCCCAGTACGTGATCATTCCTCTGAAAAGATATCCAATTGGATGTCCAGGATAGGACTCATTGATTTTATAGTAGACCTCACTGGCATTGTTGAACTGGAAATTATAAATTGAGTCAACACCATTTTTGAGAAGATCAAAAACAGTTGTATCATGCAGCACCTGTGCATTCAGAGTGGCCAGGTTTAAAAAGTAAATAATCGTAATATACTTAATTGATATATGAAACCTTTTTCTCATTTAAAAAGGATGAAAAAATTATAAATTTTTCTTAAATAGCATAATGCATTAAATATGAATTTTTTATCGATTCTTTACTCTCCTTTATTAACTCATACTTCAAAGATTCGGTATCCATGACAATACATTGAAAACGGCCCATTGAACATGCTCCGCTGTTCAGGTACCGTTTTTTCTTGTTCAGATAATAAGTATGATGCGACTCAAGCTTGTGCGTATGAGAAAGAATAACTACATCGTGTTCTTTAAAAAGTTTTAGCGCGTAAGTAAGATACTTTATGGTATTGTATTTCTTGGGAATATGGTTTATCTCATCTTCGAGTGCCACTATTTTAAAATAAATATCCATCAGCCATTTGTAATGTGACATTTTTTTTAACATTGATAGACCGAACTTACCGATCGCCCGGCCTAACTTGTTCCCGTTAAGCCAGTCGGCGTTATGTCCATGTTCTATATGAATTGTCTGACCCTGGGAATTAGTTATATTATAATAATCGACAGCGTGAGCATTTATTATATCATGATTTCCTCTGATGAATATAAAATCATTATCCCTGAAATATCGCATCAGTGTCGGATTGGCTTTTTTGATGTCTTCAAATGTGTATTTCAACAATTCAAATACATCACCATTGAAAATTACCTTGTCTATTGAATAGATATCCCTTATACCTTCAATCTGCATTATCAGATCCATTTCCTCCCATTGAAATGTGGCGAAATTATCACAGGTGTCGATATGTAAATCAGATAGTACGAGAATGTTCATAATAGTTATTTTCTTGTTATTGAAAGTTTAATATATAATCCGATACCGGGCCGACTCCGTTACTGATAGAAGCATTCTTAATATTGTTGCTGATTGAATTGTAAAACTCATTATCAGTCAGAAGTCTGTGAAGTACATCGGGCAGAAATCGTGTATTTTTTTCTAGTATCCCCATTTTACTTTGGCATACATATTCCATATTGCCCTTTTCCTGTTCCCAGATGTAGTTGTTAATGACCGGTACTTTTCCCAACATAAGTATTTCCATAGAAGTTGATGCTCCGCATTTTGTTATGACAATATCAGAAATGCTTACCAGGGAGTGGACGAAGTCAATAAAACCAAATACCTTAAGATTGTCAATTCCATATTTATTTTTAAGCTTTATTGCCTTACTGTAAAGCTTTAGATTTTTACCGCATACTATGGCTATTTCGGCATCCATATTTTTACTGATTATTTTCTTCAGGATTTTCTTCCCTTTTGGCATTCCTTCACCACCGCCCATTATCAGTATGATTTTTGAATCAATCTCAAATCCAAGTTTTTTACGTATCCTGATCTTTTTAAAATCACTGACTTTTTGTGAGAATTTGCTATCCAGTACGAATGGGAATACATGCAAATTATCTGCATTTATTCCTCTCTCGATACATTTTTCTTTAAGCATATCACTGAACACTACATAATCCTGACCCTCTTGCAGGAACCAGATTGGATGTGCAGTAAAAGGATCAGTTACAACAGTTATGACGGGGATATCCAGGGCATGGGCTTTTATTATCTCGAATACAGGCTTGACCAGAAAGAAATGAAATATTACAATTTTCTTTGGCCTGGTTTCCAGAATTTGTTTTTCAATACCTGCTTTTACAAAGTGGGATATAAGTGATGCAGTCAATTTTGAAATTACAGTTATTTTGTGAAGTGCATAAAGAAATTCAAATGTCCAGACTGCTTTATTAATCGCGTTTTTGTAACCGTCTTCAATGATTTTTTTTATGAAAGTGTTTGATTCAGAGAAGCCATCAACTAAAAGAATTTCAACATCAACTCTGCGTTTTGTTTTTATTTTTTCTGCCACAGCTTTTGCAGGGGCCAGGTGCCCTCCGCCGGTTTTCAGATATAAGAAAAGATATTTTCCCACAGCACTTCTCTTTTATTTTTGCTCAAAACTAACGACAAGTTGTTAGCTATCTGTTACATTGCTGTGAAGAATATATTAATTCTTAATCAGTTATCTTTTAAGATTGTTGAAATCGACAAACCGGGAATTTTCTTTGAGTTTAAAAGAGATTTAATCATCAGTCTTCATTTATTGAACTGATATTATTTTAATAGCATTTCCAAGGAATGGATTTTAATATTAAGATCCTAATGAGACGATAATGCAAAAAATAATTATCAACACACAGATTATTGAAAGTGAAACCTCAATAAACAGGTTTGCATTTGGTTTCACTTTATTGTTAGTGTTATTTTGAAGGTTGTCATTCATGAGATTGGAATTAAATAATATAGATACCTGTTCATTTATATCAAAATTACCTGTCTATTGTTACAATCAGGTATCGGAACGATTAAGATTATGTTAAGTGAATCTGATTATTTGGCAAATAATTAAAATGTAATAAAAACGTAACTTTATTTATTCAGCCAATCTCTGCTTAAACTCTACCTTTAATTTTTTTTATAGGATAAGAAGTAGATTATATGAAGGTTAAAGAAAATGTAAACAAATTGGGGTTTTATATCTCGGTAATAATGGCATTATTGGCTATTGTGACTTTTGGTATAGCAATCTGCACTCCTCCTGTTTCCGGTCCGTTCTGCAAGGGTTCATGCATCGTATATCCATTTACAAACGTTATTTCGCGTTTCCCAGGAGATTATTTATGGATGTATCCAGCAATATTTTTGATTATTCTTTTTGTTGTTTTTATGGCTTTTATTCATCAATATGCCTCAGATAACAAGAAAATTTTCAGCCTGATAGGATTGTCTTTTTCTTTAGTCTCTGCAATAGCATTAATCACAGATTATTATATTCAAATATCTGTGATACAACCTGCTCTGGTACTTGGAGAGACAGATGGCATTGCATTATTGACACAATATAATCCCCATGGAGTCTTTATCGCTCTTGAAGAAATCGGCTATTTGATGATGAGTGTTGCCTTCATTTGCTTAGTTCCGGTTTTTTCTAAGGACAACAGATTGGAAGATGCTGTACGATGGATTTTTATAATGAGTTTTGTTTTTATAATTGTCTCATTAATTCTGATCTCAATGAAGTATGGAATAAAACGTGAATACCGTTTTGAAGTAGCTGCAATCTCAATTGAATGGGCGACACTCATAGTTTCTGGAATATTAATGAGTAGATTATTCCTACGGGAAATGAGAAATAATTTAACTGTAAAATGGGCCTTACAGAATATAAGAGATGTTTAGCTTGATTAATTGAATACTAATGAAACATACAATACTTGGAGCAGGCGGATCAATCGGAAACGCACTTACTCATGAACTATTAAAAACAAAAGAGATTATCAGACTCGTTTCCAGAAGTAATTATTCACTTCCCGGAACTGAATCTTTTAAAGCTGATATTACTTCTTATGAAGAAACTTTGAAAAGTGTTAAAGACACAGATATCGTTTATTTATGCGCAGGACTTCCTTACGATTCAAGAATATGGGCTGATTTATGGCCCAAGATTATGCAAAACTCAATAGATGCGTGCAAAAGTGTCAATGCCAAACTGATCTTTTTCGACAATGTTTATATGTATGGTAAGGTAGAGGGTAAAATGACTGAGTCGACTGCTTACAATCCTTGCAGCACAAAGGGGGATATAAGAGCAAAAACAGTGATGCTCCTGGAGAATGAGATGAATAAAAAGAATGTAAATGCCCTTATTACCAGGTCAGCTGATTTATATGGCCCGCATGCAACCAAAAACAGCTTGCCATATATATTGGTAATTGAGAAATTAATGAAAGGAAGGAGGGCCCAGTGGATGATCGATGCGAATAAATTGCATTCATTTACATTCACCACTGACTGTGCCAAAGGAATAATCTTGCTTTCTAACACGGATGAGTGTTTTAGTCAGACCTGGCATTTACCTACATATAACCCGGTTGACGGGGAAACATTTATTCGTATTGTTGCCAAAGAATTGGGGATCGCTCCCGATTATATTATTTTAAACAGATGGATGATAAAAATGGCCGGCTTCTTTGATAAAACAGTATCTGAGTCTTATGAAATGCTTTACCAGAGCGAATACAATTATATTTTTGATTCATCAAAGTTTAATAGCTTCTTCAATTATAAACCGAAATCTTATAGTGCAGGGATTTACGAAACGGTTGAATTCTTAGAAAAGAAATAATATTAGTATAATTTTAAACATTATATTGGATTTTAACATAAAATCCTGACAATATTGCACAAAACAGATTGTTTTAAGGTTTTTAAAGTATAGTAATATTCAGCAATCCAGCCTGACCTTTGTTTGATAATGCGAAGAGGAAAAATTAACGAAGCTTTTAGTATATGAATCTGAATGTACGCTTTCAACCTCTTTTCTATATGGAGCAGAAGCCTGGGCTCCCATCCGTGTAGCTGAAATGGAAGCAGCCTTGTTGGCAAAAATAACCGCATTCCTCAGATCATTGCCCTCTGCTATCGCTACTGCCAGGGCACCATTAAAAACATCTCCTACAGCAGTAATGTCAACGACTGTAACCTTTATTGCAGGGATAATGACTGAATAACCTTCAGTTCTGACAAATGCTCCGGAAGATCCCAGCGTTATAATTACATTTTTAACTCCTTTATCAAGAAAAATCCAGGATGCTCTTTCGGCAGATATAATATCATGGATTTTTATTCCTGTAAGCAATTCAGCTTCAGCTTTATTTGGTGTTATCAGCCAAAGGTTTTTATATAGGTTATCAGGTATTTTCTTTACCGGGGCCGGATTCAAAATTACCTTAATGTTATTCGCCGATGCTGATAAAGCTGAATATTCTACAGTACTCAATGGTATCTCCAGTTGAAGAAGCAAAATATCAAATTTGCCTGTTTCGAAGATTTGTTTCGGGATATTTTCAGGGAATAAAAAACTGTTCGATCCGGGTGCAGTAACACTGCTGCTTCTTCCGTTTGAATCAACCGTTATCAGCGCAACACCTGAAGGATGCTCTGAATCTTTTACAATATATTGAGTGTCTATTGCTTCACGCATTAATAATCCTAGGGATTGGTTGCCGAACAGATCATTCCCTCTCTTTGTTATGAATGTGACTGCACCTCCAAGTCGTGCTGCAGCGACGGCCTGATTAGCTCCTTTTCCTCCAGGGTTTCCCATAAAAGTTCCATTTACGATTGTCTCACCAGGACAGGGGAGTTTCTTGGTTTTGATAACCATATCTGTGTTTGAACTTCCAATTACAAGTATTTGGTTCATAGTGAATTTAAATTTAAATTTTCATATTTCCTATCGAGTTTGTCTGTAGTTGTACCATTCAATTCTTCTCCTGAAATTAAATCAATTATTAGGCTATTATTATCGATCCTAAAATGGTTTTATAAATAGCTATTAAAATTTCTTGACTGTGATACATTCTACAATTTTATTTGCAAATGTATTGGCAAGTTGTTACGATGATGTATTGGAGTAATTAAGATTATGTTAATTATTTCTGAAGCCGCTTATAGATTGAGTTCAGATTTTTTTTTATTTTTTCCTCTAAATCTTGTGTTAAACTCGCTTATTAAAAGGTTATATGAAAGATGGATCAATTATTATCAACGTCGAACTTATTCAGCAAGTTTTTCTCTAATTTTATTAAGGTAGTTATAGACTTCGACCTGCGAACGAAAAGGCTGATTCCCATCCTTAACAAATGTATTAGACTGTTTTTCATCATAGATTCTTGCCTTAACGTTATCACTCCATTGAATATCGAAGATTTTTTTGATTGTACTCTTAATGCTTTTATCGAAGATAGGGCAGGTAACCTCAATACGGTAATCAAGGTTCCTCGGCATAAGGTCAGCTGACGTTATATAGACTTTCTCATTACCTCCATCGCAGAAAATTAGAAATCTTGAATGCTCAAGAAACCTGTCGACTATTCCAATAGCTTTAATACTCTCGCTTACATCTTTTACACCGGGAATCATTGAAAACATTCCTCTTATTATTAGTCTGATTTTCACTCCGGCTTTGCTTGCCTTATATAGATACTCAATAATTTTAGAGTCAGTGAGATTATTCAGCTTCAGGTAAATAGATGCTTTCTTACCAGCCTTGGCATTTTTTATTTCATTTTCTATTAATGAAATGATCTTATTCCTGAGGAAAAAGGGAGATAGAACAAGATGGTAGTAATTATCTTTCTTATAATTTTTGCTTAAGAAGGAGAAAACCTTGAAGACTTCATTAGTGATCTTTTTATTAGATGTAAGAAGTAAGTAATCAGTATAAATTTTGGCTGTATCTTCATTGAAATTGCCGGTTCCTACTGCTGCATAGCGCTGGGTTACATTGTTTATTACACGAGTTATGAGACATAGTTTTGCATGGACCTTTAATCCGGGTACACCATATATGACTTTTACTCCTTCATCCAATAGTTTGTTCCCCCAGTTAATATTAGCCTCCTCATCAAACCTTGCTTGTAGTTCAACAACTGTCGTAATACTTTTGCCGTTCCTTGCTGCATTAAGCAGCGCATTGATCACACTGGAATTTCTTGCAATCCTGTACAATGTGATTTGGATAGATTTCACGTTAGGATCAAGAGAAGCTTCCTGAAGAAGATCAATGATATGATCAAATGTATTAAATGGGAAGCAGAGCATAATATCTTTCTTCTTTATGGCCGAAAGTATACTTTCTCCTTGCTTTAAATCACAGTGAGAAATTGGAACGAGTGGTGGGTAATAGAACACTTTTTGTTCAAGGCGAGGAAAACTCATGAAATCTTTGAAATTGTGGTACCTGTTGCTGGGAATTATGACATCATCGGGACCAAAGTCCAACTTTTTTGTCATAATTTTAAGAAGGTCCGCAGGCATGGTCCTGTCATATATGAATCGTAACGGGCTGCTTTTTTTTCTTTGTCGTAAGCTTCTGGAGAGTTTGTTTATATAACTTTCAGAGATATCATCGGCCATTTCCAGCTCAGCATCTTTCGTAAGTTTAATAGTATATGCCGATATCTCGTTAAAATCGAAAATAAAAAAGATGTCTTTCAGGCCATATCTTATAATATCATCCAGAAATATTATATATTTTTCATCCCCCTTACAGGGTAGAACAATAAATCTTGGAAGAATATTTGTTGGCACTTCCAGAAGGGCATATCTGTTTTTCTGTGTTGGGCTGTCAGAAAGATAAATCGCCAGGTAGATGGCATCATCAGTCAGGTTAGGGAGTTTAGAATCTTTTTCGATAAGGAAAGGCATCAATCTTGTCCTTACCTCTTTAAGAAAATACTTCTGAATAAAATCAGCGTGTTCAGTATTTAATTGTTTTTCGTTGATTATAAATATCTTATTATTTCCAAGTTCCTGTAAAAGGTTTGCATAAATTTCTTCAAACTTCATGTTATGGACCAGTACTGTTTCATGCACTTTTTTCAGTGTAGCCTTAGGATTATATCCAAGAATATTTTTTGATTTGGATCCTAAAATAGAAACTCTTTTCAAGGTTGCGACCCTGACTCGGAAATATTCATCAAGATTATTTGAATATATTCCCATAAACTTAAATCTCTCAAGCAAAGGAACTTCTTTGTTATCAGCCTCCTGGAGCACACGTTCATTAAAGGAAAGCCAACTTATTTCTTTTGGTATATAGTTTTTATCCATTTTTGTTTATCAACTAAAGTCTATAACTTTGTATCTACTATGTATTCTATGTATTCTGATCAAAGTGCGACCAGAAATTATACTCATATAATTGTCATTCATTGTAAGAAATCCATATTCTTCATTACATAACTTTTAGTGTGTTTCTTTAAATTGAGGATCATTCACAATTAGTGTTATTGCTATGGAGTTGTCTAATCATTGACTGATCGACCACTTAACATATATCTTTGGCAGTAATTTAGGTAGGTTACTTACGTTCTCTACCAGGCAATAAAGGTCGTTTTATTATTAGAAAAAACAGGAAAGCCCAGATTAATTAATGGTTAAAAAATTATTACACTTCAAAGCTTGTTCCTATTCAACATTAAATCTCTAATCATCATCATTTTATTTTGACTACATTCCCCACTGGTCGGGATGTGCTATTAGGTCAAAAAATGCTAGGTCTTTATATTTCAAATAACCTTAAATGAAAAATCCACCCATCCAAGACTGTCCCGGATGGATGGAATAACCCAAAACGAACTTTACGAAAACGGCCTAAACACTTATTTAATTGATAATTATTATATTTATATCAATGATTTTATTAGTCCTGAAATCATCTGAAACAAAAGGAAATATGATTTTCTAAATGTATTCATGATAAATACTCATTTCATCATCAATTACTGTAGTAGCAATTTCTTCTTCATCAACTGAGTTTTCTTTGCTCCATTGTCCAATAAGCAATGTGAGTAATCTTACTCCTTCATCATCGTCATGTATTGCATAAATCGCCGTAATTATGCCGGCACGTTCAATTTGTGCACCAACTATATGACCATTAATGTTGATAATATAATGTCCTGAATTAACTTCGGCATCTTCAATTTTAATTGGATAGTCTGTTTTTTCATCTTTCCCGATATATTCCAGTAAATTATTTACAGTAGGTGCGTTTCCAAACACAAAATAAGTCGCCATAATTATTAATTTTAATGTTTAACGAATAATAGTTTTATACCCCATATAATTCAATTCCCTCTAAAGATCAAATGCATAACTTCCTTTGTAAACAATATAGAAGTAGAAGAAATAGTTAACTTTTTAATTCTTACTTTATAATTTATTTTGTTAACATTAAAATGTATAAACCACTAAGGGTTATTGCTGTTAAAAGGATTATAGTCATCCAATCATTCAATTTATTAAAAATTACCTTCATACTTGTACTTTTTTACTTTTTAACTCAGGTCAATAAATAAATCAAAAATAGGAAGAGGAAGTGATTTTAATGCCTCTTTACTAATAACTTATTGTTACAATTAAGTGAATATTTTGTTAATCCGCTCAGACTGAATATTTAAAATCTGAATAGGATACAAGAATCGTACAATCTTGATATATTTTTAGATTTAAACCATATATTAAATAAGAATACTCCAATGACTTGTAAATGCAGAGAGTTGATGGGTGCACACCAAACTATTAAGAATATATATATATCACCAGATAAAAGGTATCAATTTATACTTTACTCTTTCCATATATAAA
The DNA here is from genome assembly GCA_963838215.1 of uncultured Bacteroidales bacterium. Taxonomy (GTDB): domain Bacteria; phylum Bacteroidota; class Bacteroidia; order Bacteroidales; family VadinHA17; genus LD21. Next base: position 476,082 of record CAWIQG010000004.1, read on the forward strand.
TCATATCCTTTCAGGCCTTTTTTTAAAACCATTTCTTCATTTTTTATTCTCATACAAATAAAAATTGGAATAAATATCGCCGTGGAAAACGCATAATATGATCCCAGTATTAAAGGTGAAAAGCAGAATATTATAGAAGCTGCAAAATACATTGGATGCCTTATCAAAGAATATAGTCCGGCATCAATAAGCTTTTGCTCTTCCTGTATTTCAATTACTCTTGAAGCATAACTATTCTGATGAATAACAACACAAAACATAATACTTGCTGCTATCATGATCAATTCGAAAATGATAATGATCCAAACAGGTACTGATGACAAGTGTAACCTATAATCAAAACCTGAAATCACAAAGGTTAAAAGAACAGCAAGTATTAAAAAAATCATAGCTACTCTCTGGGAATTTTCTTTTTCATTTGCTTTCATTCTTTTTTCCAGTAGATCCGGATCTTTTATCAATAAGTAAATATCGAATCCGAACATTATAATGACAAATGTTTCGATAAACAGCCACCCATTCTTGAATTTCAGTGAACCGGCAGGTAAGAATAGCGCCAGTCCAAAAAACAGTACAGCCAGAGCACATCTTATTAATGCCTTAATAATCAATATCCATCTTGCTACGATTTTTTTGTTTTTAAATTCAGCCATTTCATTCCTGATTTTTTCTGATTATATCACTTTCTGATTCAATGCTGTTTATCAAATATAATTATTTATGTTGTTCAGTCCTTAAAGAAACTAAAGTACCCCCTATATTAATTGGTCAGGAAATAAAGGCAGATGACAAATGTTGTCAGAATTAAGTCAAAATTTTGATTTAAAAGATCAAAAAATAAAAGAATGGAAACAAATAATTTCAGTTAATATATTATTAAAATATTTACACATTCCCATTAAGATATTATTAAAATCATGCTCCTCTGTAAATTATCTGTTGCGGATATTTTTTTTGTTTATTTATTTGCAAAGTAAGTATTTAGAAGCAACGGGAAAATCAAAATATTTTTAAACCCCGGACAACTTAATCAGTAAGATCTTAAAATCGGATATGCCAGAAGAAGTAGTTTATTATGTGACAAGTTACGGTTATATCGCAATTTTTATCCTTGTTTTTCTTCAGGAGATAGGCATGCCTAATCCATTTCCAAATGAACTCTTGCTTATATTTTCGGGCTATTTATCGTTTAAAGGACTTCTTTTTCTTCCATTTGTAATACTTACTGCTACATCTGCTGATTTTATTGGAACAAACGTACTTTATTTTCTTTTTTACTGCACGGGAACATTAATCATACAGAAAAAACCTAAATGGTTCCCTTTGTCTTCCAGGATGATAAACAAACTCACAACTAAAATATCCAGGGGAGGACAGTTGAGTATCTATATATTCAGGCTTACTCCTTTTACCAGGGGATATACATCAGTCATTACCGGTCTGTTAAGAGTTAAACCAAAAGTGTTTTTACCCATTGCAATTATTACTGCTGTAACCTGGGCCTCTTTTTATATTTTAATTGGTCATTTAATTGGTCCTTCCTGGAACATTTTTACTCAGAATATAGGCAGTTTTAAATATATCATGTTTGCTGTCCTTGCTATAATATTATTCTTGTTTCTTCTGACTTATTATAACAGGAAAGGGGAAAAACTTAAAGAAAATACAGGTATTAGTAATTCATGAAAAAATTGAAATTATCAGGATTTTTTTTTCAAAATTATAAGATGCTATATGAAAATTCACGTGATCTCAGAAACTCCATTCATTATGAAAGCAACTGGGGTGCACACTGCTTTCATGGATCATATCGAGTTATTAAAGGAGAAAGATGATATTGAAGTTGTTGTAAATGATGAAGGTACCGGAGATGTTTTTCATGGTCATACCTATGGCCTTTATTATTTATGGAAAGGGAGAAAATATAAAGGAAGACGGGTATTTACTGCTCATATCATACCAGATTCAATTAAAGGATCCTTACCTGCATGGTGGCTTTTTATGCCATTTATCAGGTTGGGCTTAAAGATAGTCTATTCTTATGCTGATATCTGTATCGCAATATCTCCAACAGTTGAAAGAGCTATTATTGATAGCGGAGCTAAGACACAGATCTTGAATATCTGTAACCCGGTACATATTGAAACATGGAAAAAGAGTGAAGAAAAACGAAAAAATGGCAGGCAAATGCTTGGCCTTACAGAAAATGAATTTGTGGTGCTTGGTGTCGGACAATTGACTGGCAGAAAAGGTGTTGATGATTATCTTGATGTGGCAGAAGCAATCCCGGAAGTCAAATTTGTATGGGCCGGGGGCAGACCTTTTGGAGGATTGACAGAAGGCATTAGCAGAATAAATCAAAGATTCAGTAATGCAGGTAGTAATGTCATCAATGCAGGACAGATTGACCTTGAAGATATGCCTCTTATATATTCAGCTGCAGATTTGATGCTCTTCCCATCATATCAGGAAAATTGTCCGCTGGCACCAATTGAAGCTGCAGCCTGCGGCATTCCCGTTATCTATAGGGATATAGAAGAATACAAATCTTTATATAGAAATCCCTATCTTAAGGCAGGCAGCACTGTGGAATTTATTGCTCTTACAAGAAGAATGATCGAAGAGAGACAGTTTTATGATGAAGGTCTTAAAATTTCGGAACAACTACTAGTCCAGTTTGATAAAGATATTATCAGGAAAAGGCTTATAAATATATATCAGAGTTTATTAAGAGACTACAGGGCATCTTCAGCAAATACTTTAAAGCCTTTTCTGGCTGAAATTGAAGCAATGAATTGATACAACCGGGTTATTTAAACTGGATTTAAAATAATGTTGGCGACTATTATCGCTATTACAGTACATGCCACTGCAATAATCGCAACTGGTTTCCAGTTTAACTCTGATAACTTTTTAACTGCAGGGCTAAATTTTGTTGTCACAAGAGCCAAAAAAACGAATCTTATTCCCTGTCCGATCAGCGTTACGAGGAAAAGCACGACTATATTAACGTCAAATACACCGGCTGAAATTGAAAATATTCCATACGGCAGAGGGAGAAAGGCGGCGAAAAGCAATATCCAGAAGTCCCATTTTGCGAACATTATATGGATCTCATTGTAAACAACCTGGGAAAAGCCCGGGATACTGTCAAAGAAGAATTGTACAAAGCCTGTAAAATTCCCCATCCGGTCTGACCCACGCAAAATGACCGATCAGGTAACCTGCAAAAGTGCCTGCAAGAGTTCCTATAATTGCATATAAAAGATATTTTAAGGTCTTTGCTCTATTCAGTATGGTTAGTAATACGAAGAAAGTTGAAGTGGGCAACGGAAGAAAGGATGCATCAGCAAAGGTGCCAATAATTAATGCCCTTGCACCCCATTTGGTATTTGCCCATTTCAAACTATCTTCATATAACCTTTTAAACCAATTCTTCACTATGCATTCTTTTCAGATTACGTACAGGGATATCCCTATTTTCTATATATCAGTCCTTTGAATCTTTCAAATATGCTTCAGCTTCGAGCCAGTCATTTTCCGGAGTGCCATGTTCCCCGCGCTGAGTACGCTGATGGTAAATATCCTCTGCTTTTTCACGAATATCTTCTTCACTCGGCACTGATTTTACCGGAGCGACTGTACTACTGTTTACCTGTCCAATGTTTTCAGAAGCTTTCACTGGTTTATTTTTTGCTTTCGAATTCTTCATGTTTTAAGTTTTTATTCATTTGAAACAATATTTTTTATGAGGCAAATTTAATATTGATTGGTAATTTGATTTAAATATAACTGATGCAATTTTATTAAGATTTTGTTAAGCCTGCTATATGACCATAGTACCAACGTGACTATAGACCAGTTCCATGTCTATGGATTAGATGGACTTCCATCAAAATTACCTGGTATCTTGATGGAGCCGAAATAAAGAGTATACCAAATTATATTTACAGTTCTATGTACATAATGGTAACTCCTGAGATTGCCAATGTCTGGGCTGGACCGCCTGATAGCACTCCCAGATGGCCGACAATGTGCGAGCTCGATTATATTAGAAATTATAATAAAAGATAAAAATGAAAATAAATTGCATATTTTATTTGATATATTAAAAATTTACATACATTTGCCGATCAATTTATAACAAAAAGATGAGAAACTTTATATTACATATTATTATTGTCCTCCTTATTATTGCTATACGCACATGATCCGGAAATAATATGTTATACTATAAATATACAGAAGCTTTCCGGGAAACGGAAAGCTTTTTTTTTGATCTATTTTTTATGATATGAAGATTCCACTCAGAAGTTCAAAGACAACTACCGGAAGGAATATGGCCGGAGCCAGGAGTCTCTGGCGTGCCAACGGGATGAAAGAAAAACAATTCGGGAAACCGGTAATTGCAATCGTCAACTCCTTTTCACAGTTTGTTGCAGGGCATGTTCATCTGCACCAGATAGGCCAGATCGTTAAAAAAGAGATTGAAAAAAGGGGTCTTTTTGCTGCTGAATTCAATACAATTGCTATTGATGACGGAATTGCGATGGGACACAACGGTATGCTCTATTCCCTGCCTTCAAGAGAACTTATTGCCGATAGCGTTGAATATGTCTGTAATGCACATCTGGCTGATGCAATGATCTGTATAAGCAATTGCGATAAGATTACTCCGGGGATGCTGATGGCTGCTATGAGACTTAACATACCTGCTGTTTTTGTGTCAGGAGGACCAATGGAAGCCGGTCTTTTTAAAGACAAGTATTACGACCTTGTAGATGTAATGGTCGCTGGAGCTGATAATACGATAAGTGATGACGATCTGAATATTATTGAAAAACATGCCTGCCCCACATGCGGCTCATGCTCCGGGATGTTCACCGCCAACTCAATGAATTGTCTGAATGAAGCTTTAGGTCTTGCGCTTCCGGGAAACGGGACCATAGTTGCCACACACAAAAACCGGCTTAAATTATTTGAAAAAGCTGCCGGACTCATAGTCGATATTGCGAACAGATATTACGAGGAAGGTGATGATTCGATTCTGCCCCGCTCAATAGCAACCAGAGAAGCTTTCATGAATTCTATGTCGCTCGATATTGCGATGGGTGGCTCAACTAACACTGTTCTTCATCTGCTCGCAATTGCTCATGAAGCTGGTGTCAGTTTTACATTGAAAGATATTGATGAACTTTCGCACAAAATTCCCAATATCTGCAAAGTGGCCCCAAGTTCCAGATATCATATTCAGGATGTTAATCGTGCCGGCGGAATTTTATCAATAATGGGTGAACTGGAGCGTGCCAACCTGATAGACAGTTCAGTAAAAAGAATAGATTATCCGACTCTCCATGATGCTATCTCCGACTGGGATATTCTTGGTGAAAAAGCACAAAAGTTGGCTTTTGATTTTTTCAGAAGTGCACCTTCCATGGAAAAGAGCCTTGAAATGGGCTTTCATAATACAATTTATAAAGATCTTGACACCGACAGGAAAAACGGATGCATCCGGTCGATAGAAAATGCTTATAGTAATGATGGAGGTCTTGCTGTACTTTATGGGAATATTGCACGTAAGGGATGTATTGTTAAAACCGCCGGTATTGATGCTTCTCTTCTTTCATTTAATGGTGTTGCCAAGATATTTGAATCGCAGGAAGAGGCTGCTGAAGGGATCCTGGAAGGGGCAGTAAAAGCCGGTGAGGTGGTTGTCATAAGATACGAAGGTCCAAAAGGAGGTCCGGGAATGCAGGAGATGCTCTATCCTACGTCATATTTGAAATCAAAAGGACTTGATAAGAAATGTGCACTTATAACTGACGGAAGGTTTTCAGGAGGCACTTCAGGTTTGTCAGTCGGTCATATATCACCAGAAGCAGCATCCGGAGGAGAACTTGCTCTGATCAGAACCGGAGATCGTATTGAAATAAATATCCCGGAAAGAAGAATAAATGTCCTTTTATCAGAAGATGACCTGAAAAACAGACAAACAGAAGAAGAATCAAAAGGAGACAGAGCCTATAAGCCGGAATCACGTGACAGGGAAATTCCTGCTTCGTTAAAAGCTTATGCAAAATTTGTGAGTTCAGCGGATATTGGCGCTGTAAGGCTGATATAAAGGCGCAGGGCACAGGGCACAGGGCATGCCACAAGACTACAAGACATTTAGAAAACAATACATCAAGACAATATTTAATATGAAGACTGAAGAGGAAACAGAACAAGAAACACTGCAAATCAATGGACAAGAGCCTATTACAGGAGCAGAGGCAATCTTGCAATGTCTGATAGAAGAGGGAGTGGATTCAATTTTTGGCTATCCCGGCGGGGCTATTATGCCTGTATATGATAAGCTTCTCGATTACGAAGGAAAACTCAGACATATTCTTACCCGCCATGAACAGGGAGCCGCACATGCAGCTCAGGCTTATGCAATGGTTACAGGCAAACCAGGTATTTGTTTTGCCACATCCGGACCAGGGGCAACAAATCTCGTAACAGGTATTGCAAATGCTTTTCTCGATTCTGTCCCGGTAGTGTTTATCACGGCTCAGGTGGTGTCGGGGCTCATTGGTACTGACGCTTTCCAGGAGACTGACATAATAGGAGTATCAATGCCGGTCACTAAATGGAACTGCCAGGTAAAAAAGCCGCAGGATATACCTGATATAATTGCAAAAGCTTTTTACATAGCAAAATCGGGCCGCCCCGGTCCGGTTCTGATTGATATCACAAAAGATGCCCAGCTTGAAAAACTTAATTTCAGCTATAAAAAATGTAACTATATCAGGAGCTACAATCCCCATATTCCTTTGCATATTAAGGCAATAGAATCTGCCGCTATTATGATCAACCATGCTGAAAAACCTCTTATCCTTGCCGGACATGGAGTGCTTTTATCCGGAGCAGAAAAAGAACTTATGACATTTGCAGAAAAAACAGGAATTCCTGTTGCAGTAACTTTGCTTGGCCTTTCAGCATTTCCATCAGGTCACCGGTTATTCACAGGACTGCTCGGCATGCATGGCAATTACGGGCCAAATCTTCTGACAAATGAAGCGGATCTGATAATAGCTATCGGAATGCGTTTCGATGACCGTGTCACAGGGAACCTTAAAAAATATGCGACAAAAGCAACTATAATTCATATTGAGATCGATGAAGCCGAAATAAATAAAAATGTACTTGTAGATGTCGAAATAAACAATGATGCAAAAGAGGTGCTTAAGAATCTGATGCCACTGGTTAAAGAAAACTCTTTTGAAAAATGGGTTAGGGAATTCCGGATTTGTGATAAAACAGAATATGAGAAAGTTATCAAACAGGAAACGAAACCTGAAAAAGGGGATATTAAAATGGGTGAAGTTGTCAGGCTGGTATCAGAGCTTACAAAGGGTGAAGCAATAATTGTCACGGATGTAGGACAGAATCAGATGTATGCTGCACGCTATTATCAATTTGTTCACCCGAACAGCCTGGTCACTTCAGGTGGTATGGGAACAATGGGATTCGGCCTTCCATCAGGTATAGGAGCTAAAATCGGAAGACCTGATAAAGAAGTCATTACATTTGTTGGTGACGGGGGATTCCAAATGACAATTCAGGAACTGGGAACAATTATGCAATATAACGTACCCGTAAAAATAATTATTCTCGATAACAACTACCTTGGCATGGTACGTCAGTGGCAGGACATGTTTTTTGATAAAAGATATGCCTCAACCAGCCTTGTAAATCCCGAATTTGTTGCGATTGCAAAAGCTTATAATATCCCAGGTACAAGAGTTACGAAAAGGGAGAAGCTAATAGGTTCACTCGAAGAAATGCTTGCTGCTGACGGACCGTTCCTTCTTGACATTGCTATCGAAAAGGAAGGAAATGTATTCCCTATGGTTGAACCAGGATCATCTGTATCTGAAGTGAGATTAACTTATTAATAATAAACCACTATGAAACAGGAATTTACAATATCACTTTTCACCGAGGACCATATAGGTATCCTTAGCCAGATAACAATAATATTAACACGAAGACAGATAAATATTGAAAGTATCACAGCTTCGGAATCTGCAGTAAAAGGTGTACAGTTGCTCACTATCGTTGTAAAAACGACAAATGAAATGATACAGAAAGTGGCACGACAGATGGAAAAGCTGGTTGATGTCCTGAAAGTTTTTGTTCATACCTCAGAACAGATTATTTACCAAGAGATTGCACTCTTCAAGGTTACAACAAAAGGATTGTTGTCAGGAAACATTATCGATCAGGTTGTCCGCAAACATTATGCCCGCATTCTTGAAGTTTCACCCGAATACATTGTTATTGAGAAAACAGGTCATAAAGCAGAAATAGCTGAATTGCTTTCTCAGTTAGAACCATACGGTGTGTTGCAATTTGTAAGATCAGGAAGGGTAGCTATCACAAAACAGGTGAAAGAGCTTAATTCATATCTGAAGGAGATGGATGAAGCTAACCGTTATAAACCTGAAACAGTAGAAGTACTTAATTAATACAAATCTAAATATTAAATGTCATGGCAAAAATTGATTTTGGCGGAGTAATTGAAAATGTAGTAACAAGAGAAGAGTTTCCACTTTCAAAAGCCCGCGAAGTTCTTAAAAATGAAATTGTTGCTGTTATTGGTTATGGTGTTCAGGGCCCTGCACAGGCTATGAATATGAAAGATAATGGTATTAATGTAATTATCGGTCAGGCTCCGGAATTTAAAGCCGACTGGGACAAAGCTTTAGCTGATGGTTTCGTACCGGGGAAAACATTGTTCCCTGTAGAAGAAGCTGCAAAAAAAGGTACAATTATCCAGTATCTTGTATCAGATGCAGCCCAACGTATTCTCTGGCCAAAACTAAAACCATGTCTTAAGAAAGGAGATGCACTTTATTTCTCACATGGATTTTCAATAACATATAAGGAACATACAGGTGTTGTACCACCCTCAGATGTTGATGTTATCCTTGTTGCACCTAAGGGTTCAGGAACGAGTGTAAGGCGTAATTTCATTGCCGGAGCCGGCATAAATTCAAGCTATTCTGTATTTCAGGATTTTACCGGGAAGGCAAAAGAACGAACTCTTGCATTGGGTATTGCAATAGGTTCAGGATACCTGTTCCCTACAACATTTGAACAGGAAGTTTACAGCGATCTGACAGGTGAACGCGGAGTACTAATGGGTGCTTTGGCTGGTATCATGGATGCACAATACCAGGTACTCAGAGAGAATGGGCACACTCCGTCTGAAGCCTTTAACGAAACAGTTGAGGAATTAACACAAAGCTTAATCCGTCTGGTCGATGAAAATGGAATGGACTGGATGTATTCAAACTGTAGTGCAACAGCACAGCGTGGAGCGCTCGACTGGCGTCCAAAATTCAAAGCAGCAACACTTCCTGTATTCATTGATCTGTACAAAAAAGTAAAATCCGGCGAAGAATGTGTAAGAGTCCTGAAATCGACAGGTGCTCCAGACTATAAACAGGTACTCGATGGTGAACTGAGAGAACTCGGTAATTCCGAAATGTGGAGAGCAGGCGCTGCAGTGCGAAAACTAAGACCGGTTAAAAAATAATCTTTAAAAATAACTGATAAACATGGACGATAAAGTCATTATTTTCGATACCACCCTCAGGGATGGAGAACAGGTGCCAGGCTGCCAGTTAAATACAATTGAAAAGATTGAAATTGCCCAGACTCTCGAAGCGCTGGGTGTGGATGTGATTGAAGCTGGCTTCCCCATTTCAAGTCCCGGGGATTTTAAATCGGTGGTCGAAATATCAAAGGCTATCTCAACGCCGGTGATCTGCGCACTTACGCGTGCTATCAAAAAAGATATTGAAGTGGCTGCTGATGCTCTTCAATATGCTAAAAGAAAAAGGATACATACCGGAATCGGAACTTCACCTTTTCATATAAAGTATAAAATCAAGACCACTCCTGAAGAGATAATCAAAAGGGCCTCCGATGCCGTGAAGTATGCCAGGAAATTCACTGATGATGTGGAGTTTTATGCTGAAGATGCAGGAAGAAGCGAAAACGGTTACCTTGCAAAGGTTATCGAAGCTGTAATAAAAGCCGGTGCCACAGTCGTAAACATCCCTGATACAACGGGCTACTGCCTGCCCGAAGAATATGGACAGAAAATAAGGTTCCTTAAAGAAAATGTTCCAAATATAGATAAAGCCATTATCTCAACCCATTGTCATAACGACCTGGGAATGGCAACAGCCAATACAATGATGGGTATTATAAATGGAGCCAGACAGGCCGAGGTGACAATAAACGGTATCGGCGAGAGAGCAGGTAACACTTCTCTCGAAGAGATAGCGATGATAATTAAAAGTCACCATGACCTTAATCTGAGAACTGATATTAATACCAAACTGATCTTCAGCACCAGCCGGCTTGTCTCAACTCTTATGAGCATGCCCGTACAGGCAAATAAAGCTATAGTTGGAAGAAACGCATTTGCACACTCTTCTGGTATTCACCAGGATGGAGTTCTTAAAAACAGGGAGAACTATGAAATTATCGACCCTGTTGAGGTTGGAATAAGAGAATCTTCAATTATTCTTACAGCACGAAGTGGCAGGGCTGCACTAAATCACCATCTTGAATTACTCGGATTCAAATTTGGCAAGGATGAACTGGATGATATCTATCATAGGTTCCTTCTTCTTGCAGATAAAAAGAAAGAGATCAACGATGAAGATATAAGAATACTGGCCGGTGCTGTTTTCCAGGGAGAAAAGTCGCTTAAACTTGATCTTTTACAGGTTTCATGCGGAAAATCGTTGATACCGGTAGCAACAGTCGGAGTGAAAATTAACGGGGAGGTACATTTTTCAACTGCATCGGGCAACGGACCAATTGATGCAGCTTTCACTGCTGTCAAACACCTGATGAGCAAAACTGTGCATCTGGAAGAATTTCTGATCCAGGCAATTACTAAAGGCAGCGATGATCTCGGTAAAGTACATATTCAGGTTGAACATGAGGGAAAACTCTATTATGGCTTTTCTGCCAACACCGATATTATAACAGCTTCCGTTGAAGCGTTTATTGACGCTCTTTCAAAAATTAAATAAATGAAACCAAAAACACTTTTTGACAAAATCTGGGACAGCCATTTAGTACGATCCATTGAAAATGGGCCTGATGTCCTGTACATCGACCGGCATTATATCCATGAAGTAACTAGTCCACAGGCATTTAATGGTCTGAAAGAAAGGGGTATTCCTGTACTCCGGCCCGGCAAAACATTTGCAACAGCCGACCATAATGTTCCCACTAAAGATCAGCATCAGCCTATCCGTGATGAATTATCCCGTAACCAGGTTGAAAAGCTAAGTGAAAATTGCCGCAAATACGGAATCGAATTATTCGGTCTGAATCACCCTAAAAATGGGATTGTCCACGTAATAGGACCCGAGCTGGGTTATACTCTCCCGGGAATGACAATTGTCTGTGGTGACAGTCATACCTCTACACATGGAGCATTTGGAACAATAGCATTTGGTATCGGAACAAGTGAAGTTGAAATGGTTCTTGCTACACAGTGCATACTTCAGCCAAAACCCAAAAAGATGAAAATAAGTGTCAATGGCACACTTAATAAAGGAGTGACTTCCAAAGATATAATTATGTATATCATTTCAGAGATCTCGGCAAGCGGGGCAACAGGTTATTTTGTTGAATATTGTGGTTCTGCCATTAAAAATCTGAGCATGGAAGCACGGATGACAATATGCAACATGAGTATTGAAATGGGTGCACGGGGTGGATTAATAGCACCGGATGAAACTACTTTCAATTATCTGAAGCAAATTCCTTCAATTCCCGGAATAGATGATCTGAAATCATCTGTCAATCAGTGGAAGAAACTCAAAAGCGATCGTGATGCATCTTTCGACCGTGAGTTGGAATTTGATGCCGGTTTAATAAAACCTATGATCACCTATGGAACCAATCCCGGTATGGCAATAGCAATTGACGGATCAATTCCTTCTGTCGGAGAGAAAAACAGTGAAGTCTCCTCATCATTCTTAAAATCACTTGATTACATGGGTTTTAAACCGGGGATGAAGCTTCTCGGACATCCTATAGATTATGTTTTTATAGGGAGTTGTACAAACGGCCGGATTGAGGACTTCAGGGAATTTGCCAGGATCATTAAAGGAAGGAAAAAAGCTTCAAATGTAACGGCTCTGATTGTCCCTGGTTCAAAAAAGGTAGAAGGACAAATGGAAGCTGAAGGGCTGACAGATATTTACAGAAGTGCAGGTTTCGAAGTAAGGCAACCAGGTTGTTCTTCGTGCCTCTCCGTGAACGACGATAAAATTCCCAGTGGGAAATATGCGGTTTCAACTTCAAACAGAAACTTCGAGGGAAGACAAGGACCTGGTGCAAGAACATTACTTGCAAGTCCGCTCACAGCTGCTGCAGCCGCAATTACAGGAAAAATTTCTGATCCGCGTGAATTTATATCCCAGGTAAACAACCTCAAAAAATAATCTGATATGCCAAAAGTAAAATTTAATATTCTCGAGTCAACCTGTGTACCACTTCCGTTTGAAAATGTGGATACAGACCAGATCATACCTGCAAGGTTCCTGAGCGCTACTTCAAGGGAAGGTTTTGGGGACAATCTTTTCCGCGACTGGAGATTTAATAAGAAGACAGGTGAAAAAAACAGTGAGTTTGTTCTGAACAATCGAGTATTCAGTGGCAAGGTCCTTGTTGCCGGTAAAAATTTTGGCAGCGGATCAAGCCGCGAACATGCTGTCTGGGCTATTTTTGACTACGGATTCAGAGCAGTTGTATCGAGTTTTTTCGCCGACATTTTTATGAATAATGCTCTTAATAATGGCCTTCTGCCTATAGTAGTACCTGAAGAATTCCTGAAAAAACTTTTCAGCATGATTCATAAGAATCCTGCCACAAAAGTTAAGATAGATCTTGAAAAACAGACATTTACAATTATTTCCACAGGAGATTTTGTCAGGTTCCTGATCAATCCCTATAAAAAGGAATGTCTTCTTAATGGACTCGATGATATCGATTTCCTCCTGGGTATAAAAGATGCAATCATTGGTTATGAGACCAACAAAAATCTGGTAAAATGAGAGTTGAAATAATGGATACAACCCTCAGGGATGGAGAACAGACTCAGGGAGTGTCATACTCGCCGCTCGAGAAACTCCATATTGCTACGCTTCTGCTGAAAGATGTAAAAGTCGATCGTATCGAAGTAGCATCAGCCAGGGTATCATCAGGAGAATTCGAAGCTCTCAGTAAAATAACTGAATGGGCACATCAGAACAACCTCCTGAATAAAATTGAAGTGCTTGGTTTTGTCGATGGAGAGATATCACTCAACTGGATAAATGATGCCGGGGGAAAAGTGATCAACCTGCTATGCAAAGGTTCCCTAAGACATCTTGAGAAACAGCTGCGCAAAACTCCTGACCAACATACAGGTGATATCAGGGAAATCATCAGGAAAGCGGAATTGCTTGATATGCAGGTTAATATCTATCTTGAAGACTGGTCCAACGGGATGATTAGTTCAGAAGATTATGTATTTTACCTGGTCGATTCGTTGAAAAATGAAAATATAAAAAGATTTATGCTTCCAGATACTCTAGGCATCATTAATCCGGAACAGACCTACGAATTCTGTAAAAAAATGGTTGACCGGTTTCCATCTCTGAAGTTTGACTTTCACGCTCACAACGACTATGATCTGGCTGTTGCCAACGTTTTTTCGGCAGTCAGGGCCGGGATAAAAGGCATTCATACAACTGTAAACGGGCTCGGAGAAAGAGCAGGTAACGCGCCTTTATCGAGTGTCATCGGAGTTTTGCGTGATCAGCTTGGCGCTGATACCAGCATAGAAGAATATGAAATTACCAATGTCAGTAAAATTGTCGAGACGTTCAGCGGTATCAGGATTCCTGTGAATAAGCCTGTTATCGGGGAGAATGTTTTCACCCAAACCTCAGGTGTTCATGCTGATGGCGACACTAAAGACAATCTGTACTATAATAACCTCCTGCCGGAGAGGTTTGGAAGAAAAAGGAAATATGCCCTGGGCAAACAGTCGGGCAAAGCAACAATCAGAAAAAATCTTGAGGAATTCGGACTTTTTCTTAATCCTGAATCATTGAATAAGGTGACCCAGAGAGTGATTGAACTTGGAGATAAGAAAGAGAATGTAACTACTGAAGATTTGCCCTTTATTATTGCAGATGTACTTGGTAATGAACAGATCAACTATAAAATATTTATTAAGAACTATTCCCTTTCCCTCACTTACGGTTTAAAACCTTCTGCAAATATACAGATCGAAATTGGCGGGAACTTATACCAGGAAACCTCTTCAGGCGATGGACAATACGATGCATTTATGAAGGCATTAAGGATTATTTATGACAAGCTTGGGAAACAGTATCCTCTTCTTATTGACTACCAGGTTTCAATCCCACCCGGAGGAAAAACCGATGCTCTAGTCGAAACAACTATTACATGGGATTTTAATGGTAAGGAATTTAAGACAAAGGGATTGGATGCGGACCAAACGGAATCGGCAATCAAAGCGACTGAAAGAATGTTGAATATTATTGAAAATAATGAACTTAAAACTATAAACAACAAATCATTAATAAACGCAACGAATGGATTTTAACATAGCAGTATTACCCGGCGATGGTATCGGGCCGGAAATAATCGATCAGGCTAAAAAAGCGGTAATCGCTGTAAGTAAGAAATTTAAACACACATTCAATTTTGGTTATGGATTAGTCGGGGCCGTTGCAATTGATAAAACCGGTAATCCCCTGCCTCCTGAAACTCTTGATCTCTGTAAATCGTCCGATGCAGTCCTTTTCGGAGCCATCGGTGAACCAAAATACGACAATAATCCGGCTGCAAAAGTACGTCCCGAACAGGGACTGCTTTCGATGAGAAAAGAACTTGGTTTATTTGCTAATGTGCGACCTGTTTCAATTTTTCAATCACTGATCGATAAATCGCCATTAAAAAAGGAGATTTTACATGGTGTTGATATTATGATGATCAGGGAACTTACCGGAGGAATATATTTCGGTAAACCGCAAGGAAGATCAGAGGATGGCAATACAGCTTATGATTCATGTGTTTACAGCCGTTATGAGATCGAAAGAGTTATACAGCTCGCATGTGAATACGCTATGAAACGTTCGAAGAAACTGACCGTGATCGATAAAGCCAATGTTCTGGCCACATCGAGGCTCTGGCGCGAGACTGCCTTGAACATAGCAAAAGATTTTAAGGAAGTGGTGATGGATTTTATGTTTGTTGATAATGCAGCCATGCAACTGATTCAGAACCCCGGACGGTTCGACGTAATTGTAACAGAAAATATGTTTGGTGATATCCTTTCCGATGAAGCAAGTGTTCTGGCAGGTTCCCTGGGACTTCTTCCGTCAGCTTCAATTGGTATGTCGACATCAATTTTTGAACCTATTCATGGATCGTATCCTCAGGCAGCTGGGAAAAATATCGCCAATCCGTTAGGTACAATTTTGTCCGCTGCAATGATGTTTGACCTTGCCTTTAATCTGAAAAAGGAAGCTGAAATTATCAGAAATGCAGTTGAAAAATCGATTGAGGCTGATTTTGTTACTGAAGATCTGAACAGGGCCAACCCAAAATCAACTTCTGATGTTGGTGACTGGATTGAAAATTATATTTCAAAAGATAATCAGAGATTTATATTATAATTATTAAAATAATATTAACTTTGCATTAATATTTTATTAAAATGTACATAAAATCATCACATCATCATTCTCATACTTGCTCTCAGGCGAGGTGGTAGTGATATAAGTATAATTTAAAAATATCATAAACCCGTCTGAGCAGATCAGGCGGGTTTTTCATTTTCCGGCTGGTTTGCGCGGACACATCAATAAATAAAAATGAGTGAACTTAAAATTGCGATTCAAAAAAGCGGAAGGCTAAGTGATAATTCCAAAAAGCTGTTGGAGGAGTGCGGAATAAAATTCTCAAACGGGATAAGTGTTCTCAAAACAACTGCTCAGAATTTTCCCGTGGAGCTCCTGTTCCTTAGAGATGATGATATCCCTCAATATGTTGAGCAGCAGGTCGCCGATATTGGTATTCTTGGCGAAAACATGGTTTTTGAAAAGAACAAGGATGTCAGAATTATTGAACAGCTTGGTTTTGCTAACTGCCGGCTGAGTCTTGCAATTCCCAAAGAAGATATCTACCCCGGCCTGAAATATTTCATGAATAAAAAAGTTGCCACCAGCTACCCTAAGCTTCTCTCCGACTTCTTTAAAAAAAACAAAATAAATGCTGAAATTGAAGAGATCAGCGGGAGTGTAGAAATAGCTCCGGGGATAGGCTTAGCTGACGCAATATGTGATATTGTAAGCTCTGGCAGTACCTTGATTACCAATGGATTGCACGAAGTTGAGACAATATTGAAAAGTCAGGCAGTTATCATTGGAAACAATAAACTCAACCTGGAAAAGCAGGAAATTCTGACCAGCCTGCTTTTCAGGATCAGGGCAGTGAAAAATGCAAAAGAGAACAAATATATCCTGCTGAATGCTCCTGAAACGGCTATACAAAAAATATGCGGGATACTTCCCGGTATGAAGAGTCCCACTATCCTTCCACTGGTCGAAAAAGGATGGTGCAGTCTTCACTCAGTAGTAAAAGAGGATGAATTCTGGGTAAGAATAAGCCAATTAAAAGAGGCTGGAGCCGAAGGTATTCTGGTAATTCCAATTGAGAAAATGATACTGTAATGAAAATAATACTTTTTCCGGAAAAAGAGAACTGGGATAGCTTCTGCAAACGACCCATGATTGATCAGATTGATCTTGAAAGTACGGTCAGGAGTATAATTAATAGTGTAAAATCAGAAATGGATAAAGCTATTTTTTATTTCTCTGATAGATTTGACGGTGTATCCCTCAATAATTTAAAAGTATCCCCAACTGAGATCAGGGAATCAATCAGTCAGGTCCCTGAAGATCTGAAAAATGCGATTGAGATCGCAAAAACCAATATAGAGAATTTTCATTCTGCCCAGTTAAATACAGAACCGGTTATTGAAACGTTCACAGGTGTCAGGTGCTGGAGAAAAAATGTTGCAATAGAAAAAGTGGGGCTTTATATACCGGGAGGCAGCGCCCCGCTTTTTTCGACAGTTTTGATGCTGGGGATACCGGCAAAACTTGCCGGATGCAGACAAATAATTATTTGCACCCCAGCTGCAAAAGATGGAAAAGTTAACCCGATAATTCTTTACGCTGCACAACTCATCGGACTAACCGATATTTATAAGGTTGGAGGAGCACAGGCTATAGCCGCTATGGCGTATGGTACTGAAAGCGTTCCTGAAGTTTATAAAATCTTCGGCCCGGGGAATCAATATGTTACAAAAGCCAAGGAGTTGGTGCAACAGGATGGCATTTCAATAGATATACCTGCCGGACCAAGCGAAGTGTTAATAATTGCAGATGAATCTGCCAATCCTGAGTTTGTTGCGGCTGATCTTCTTTCTCAGGCAGAACATGGAACTGATAGCCAGGTGATTATGCTGACCGATAATAAAGAGTTAATTGAAAAAGTGAAAACAGAAATTGATAAACAACTGAAGTTACTGCCCAGAAAAAACATCGCTTCAAAAGCACTGGAAAACAGTAAGCTAATCCTTCTTCACTCTTTGGATGACTGTATATGTTTCAGCAATCTCTATGCACCTGAACACCTTATTATTAACACCTCAGATACAGATCATCTGGCAAATAAAGTAATAAACGCCGGTTCGGTCTTTCTTGGAAAATTCAGTTGCGAAAGTGCCGGGGATTATGCATCAGGGACAAACCATACACTTCCTACAAATGGATTTGCAAAGAGTTACAGCGGAGTCTCCACTGAAAGTTTTCTTAAAAAAATATCATTCCAGGAAATAAGCAGGGAAGGCATTAATAAACTTGGACCGGCAATTGAACGAATGGCAGAAGCAGAGTCTTTAACCGGCCATAAAAATGCAGTCAGCATAAGACTAAAAAATCTACAAAATGGTTGATATTAATAAATTAGTCAGAAAAAATATTGCTGAGCTTATCCCCTATTCATGTGCCAGGGATGAATTCAAGGGTAAATCAGGCATTTTTATGGATGCCAATGAAAACCCTTTCGGAAATCTGAACCGGTATCCCGATCCATATCAGAAAGAGCTGAAAGCTGCAATTTCAAAAATTAAGGGGATCCAGGAAGAAAAAGTATTCCTTGGAAACGGAAGTGACGAGATAATAGATTTTTGTTTCAGGGTTTTCTGCAACCCCGGTATTGACAAAATACTCACCTTCACTCCCACCTACGGAATGTACGGGGTATCAGCTTCAGTAAATGACATTAAAGTCGTAAAGGTTCCATTAACCGGAAGTTTTCAGATTGATATTAAAAAGGTTGAACCACTCCTCTTGGATAAAAAGCTGAAAATGATTTATATATGTTCCCCAAACAACCCGACAGGCAACAGTATGAGTATTCCCGATATCGAATATATTATTGCCGGTTTTAATGGAATTGTGATAATAGACGAAGCTTACATTGACTTCAGTAACAAGCCTTCATTTATTAAAATGGTCGACATATATCCAAATCTGATCGTGATGCAGACATTCAGCAAGGCTTTTGGACTTGCAGCCGTGAGGGTAGGAATGGCCTTTTCAAATCCTGCTATAATCCGGTATTTCAACAAGTTGAAGCCACCCTATAATATAAGTACTATCAATCAGAAAGCTGCACTAAGAAAGCTGCATAAGATTGAGGAATATAAAATTCAGGTCAATAAAATCAGGAAGGAAAGAGACCGGCTATCGGCCAACCTGAAAAAAATGAAAATAGCAGAAAAAGTCTATCCCTCAGATGCAAATTTCCTTCTTGTAAAAGTCAAAAATGCTAACTATATTTATAATGAATTAGTTAACAGGAAAATAGTTGTACGAAACCGTAGCAGTGTAATTGATAACTGCCTCAGGATAACTGTCGGCAAAAAGTCAGAAAATGGCATACTTGTCAATGCGTTAAAAACAATAGAAATATGAAAAAGGTACTTTTTATTGATCGTGATGGTACCATAATTGCCGAACCTGAAGATGAGCAGATAGATAGTTTTGAGAAGTTGACTTTTCTGCCGGGAGTTATTTCAAGTTTATCAAAAATAGCAGAAGAGACTGATTTTGAACTTGTTATGGTGACTAACCAGGATGGTCTTGGTACAGAGTCGTTTCCTGAAGAGACCTTCTGGCCGGTTCAAAACAAAATATTAGAGATCCTGAAAGGCGAAGGAATAACATTTACAGAAATATTCATTGACAGAACTTTACCGTCGCAAAAGGCCCCAACCCGTAAACCCGGGACCGCAATGCTTGTGAAATATCTGGCGAAAGGGATCGATCTCGACTCTTCATTCGTTATTGGCGACAGGTTGAATGATATTAAACTTGCAAAAAACCTTGGCTGCAAAGCAATTTTCTTCAATAAGGAAAACTGCCCGGATGCTGATTTATGCACAACAGACTGGAATGATATTCTGAGATATCTCAAAGGGATACACCGGATTGCAAAAGTCGAAAGAAAAACAACCGAGACTGAAATAACTGTCGAAGTTAATCTGGATGGATCAGGAAAAAGCAACATTGATACGGGGATTGGTTTCTTTAATCACATGCTTGAACAGATTGCACGGCACGGAAATCTCGATCTTAACATAAAAGTAAAAGGTGACCTTCGGGTCGACGAACATCATACTGTTGAAGATGTGGCTATAACACTTGGAGAAACTCTGCTCAAAGCTCTTGGAGGCAAAAAAGGCATAGAAAGATACAGTTTCATACTACCTATGGATGATTGCCTGGCTCAGGTCGCACTTGATTTTGGCGGCAGATCCTGGCTGGTATGGGAGGTGGAATTCCAGCGGGAGAAAGTTGGAGAAATGCCTTCCGAACTGTTTTTTCACTTTTTTAAATCATTCTGCGACAATGCAAAATGCAATCTGAATATCAAAGCAGAAGGTCAAAACGAACATCACAAAATAGAAGCTGTTTTCAAGGCATTTGCTAAAGCAATAAAACTGGCTGTGAAACAAACTGATAACTTCAATCTACCATCAACTAAAGGCATCTTATGATTGCAATCCTGAAATACAATGCCGGAAATATCAAATCCTTACAGAATGCCCTGACACGTCTGGGTTATGAAAGCATAATTACAGACAATTCAAAAGAGCTGATCAATGCTGATAAAGTTATTTTCCCAGGGGGTTGGAGAAGCAAGTTCTGCAATGCAATACCTGAGAGAAAGAGGGCTGGATATAACGATTGCATCACTTAAGCAACCCGTATTGGGAATTTGTCTGGGTTTACAGCTTATGTGCCGCTATACCGAGGAAGGCGATACAAAATGTCTTGGAATATTTGATACCGATGTGAGGCTATTTCCTCCCGTGGATAAGATCCCTCACATGGGCTGGAATAATTTTTTTACGATGAAGGGAGAACTCTTCAAAGGAGTTGATCTGGAAGATAATGTCTATTACGTTCATAGTTACTACCCTGAAATCTCTTCATGTACTACATCTACATGCGATTATATTCTTCCATTCAGTGCATCGATGCAGAGTGATAATTTCTATGCAACACAGTTTCATCCTGAAAAATCGGCTGATGTCGGAGAAAAGATCTTACAAAATTTTCTGAATCTATGAAAATCATTGTGGCACTCGATATATTAGACGGAAAATGTGTCCGTTTGACACAGGGAGACTTCAATACAAAAAAAGTGTATAACGAAGATCCGCTGGAGGTTGCCAGACAGATTGAAGATAATGGCTTAAATTTTATACACCTGGTTGATCTTGACGGGGCAAAGAATAAAAAGGTTGAAAACATAAAGGTCCTTGAAAGAATTGCAGGTAAAACAAGTCTGAAGATTGATTTTGGCGGCGGCTTAAGAACCTATGAGGACCTGATAACAGTGTTTAATGCAGGGGCAAGACAGGTCACTGCCGGAAGTATTGCTGTCACAAACCCTCATTTATTCCTGGAATGGCTGTCAAAACTGGGACAGGAAAAATTGATTCTCGGTGCAGACTGTTTCAACAGGAGAGTATCAACCGGAGGGTGGGCAGAAACATCAGATAAAGATATAATCAGCTTCCTTTCCGATTACAGGTCAAAGGGGGTGAAATATACGATTTGCACCGATATTGCAAAAGATGGAATGCTTCAGGGGCCCTCGGTATCGCTTTATAAAGAGATCCTGGATTCAGTAAAAATCAATCTCATTGCAAGCGGAGGCATCTCGACGGTGAAAGATATTGAAGATCTCAGGGAAACAGGATGTAACGGTGCGATTATCGGGAAAGCTGTTTATGAAGGGAAAATTACTTTAAAAAAACTAGGTGAACAATGTTAAAAAGACGCATTATACCGTGTCTTGATATTAAAGACGGTCGGACAGTAAAAGGTATAAACTTTATAAATTTAAGAGATGCAGGCAATCCGGTCGAACTGGCTAAAATCTATGTGAAACAAGGTGCTGATGAACTGGTTTTTTTAGATATAACAGCTACTATTGAGAACAGGAAAGCATTAGCTGGGCTGGTTGAAAGAATAGCAGCTGAAATAAATATACCATTTACCGTTGGAGGCGGGATTGATACAGTTGATGATGTTGCGATGCTTATTAAAGCCGGGGCCGATAAAGTTACTATAAACACCTCGGCAGTCAGCAGACCTGAGCTGATAATTGAAATTGCCGGACAGTTTGGTAGTCAGTGTGTTGTCGTCGCTATTGATACAAAGCTGGTTGACAATGAATGGGTTGTATTTGTCAATGGTGGCCGGACACCTGCAGGGTTAAATACAGTCATCTGGGCGCGCAGGGCTGAAGAACTTGGAGCCGGTGAAATACTGCTTACTTCAATGAATAATGATGGGACAAAGTCCGGTTTTTCTATTGACATCACCGGGGAAGTGAGCAGGAACGTCAATATTCCGGTAATTGCTTCCGGCGGAGCAGGATCGATGGAACACTTCAGGGATGTATTTTTTAATACCGGTTGCAGCGCTGCTCTTGCAGCCAGTATTTTTCACTATGGAGAGATTGATATAAGAGATCTGAAACAATATCTGAAAAATGAAAATATTTCAGTGAGATGATTACCAATTTTTTCTCTTTAACTCTTTGTCAATTCTTTCTTTATTACACTGAAACACTCAGTGAAGACACAGGGAATCACAGAGATAAAATAACAGAAAAATAAATACTCTACATGAAACGCATTGATTTTAATAAAGGGAACGGACTTGTGCCTGTAGTTATTCAGGACAATATTACCCTTCAGGTTCTCATGGTTGGTTATATGAATGAGGAAGCTTTTGAAAAAACAAAAAAGGAGAAAAAAGTGACTTTTTTCAGCAGAACTAAAAACCGTCTTTGGACCAAAGGTGAGACTTCAGGTAACTATTTATATATTGAAGAAATATTATCCGATTGTGATGATGATTCGATACTTATTAAAGTCAGACCAGCCGGACCTGTCTGTCATACGGGAAGTACCGGTTGTTTTGGAGATGAATTTGCAAAAGGTTTTATATATAAACTGGAACAAATTATAAATCAGCGCATTGATGATAATGCTGAAGATTCGTATACTAACAGGCTTTATAAAAAAGGCATTAACAAAATTGCCCAGAAAGTCGGAGAGGAAGCTGTTGAATTAATTATTGAGGCAAAGGATGATAACATTGATTTATTTAAAAATGAAGCGGCAGATCTGCTGTATCATCTGCTGGTTTTATTAAAGGCTAAAGGTATTAATTTACAGAGTGTTGAGGATGTTTTAAAGAAGAGACATAAAAAATAGGCTTTCAAAGACATATTAATGCAAATTTGTTAATTTTTAATATTTGCATCTGGAATGAATAATAACTTGCCATTAAATAAGGATATTCCGAGCCATAGCGAGGAATCTTAAAATCAATTGTCTTGAAATTATTACTGAAAACCGATACTCATAATTTTTAATATAATATGCTGTTTTTGTTACTTTTTAGTTGTTTTTTTAAAAATTCAATTAAATTTGTAAAAAATAATAAGACAAAATGAATATTGTATCAAGAAATTCTGTCACTTTTTATTACTTCTTTTTTTATTTTAAAAACAGATAAGGGATTTTTGTATACACATAAATTTAATTTATATGAAAGCAAGGGTCCCTCGAGGGGGCCCTTTCTTATTTAAACCATTTTAATATGAAAATAGCAATACAGGGAGAAACAGGATGTTTTCATGAAGTTGTGGCACGACAGTACTTTAATTATGATATAATTGAAATTGTACCATGCTCAACATTCGATCTGACACTCAGTACCCTGGTTGACGGAGAGGCCGATTTTGCTATAATGGCGATTGAAAATGCAAGATCAGGAAGCATTCTCTATAATTATACTCTCATCAGGGAATCGGGAATGAAGATCCTTGGGGAACATAACATGCGGATAAAACAGAATCTGATGGCCCTTCCGGGCCAATTAATTACCGACATCAGAGAAATAAGAACTCACCCGATAGCTCTGGCACAATGCATGACCTTCCTTAATCAGTTTCCCGGGATAACTCTTATCGAAAGTGATGATACAGCGGGGAGTGCAAGAATAATAAGTGAAACCAGGGCCCAAGGAGTCGCAGCAATTGCTTCATCACAAACAGCAGAAATATATGGCCTGAAGATACTTGCCTCAGGAATAGAGACTTACAAACAAAACTACACTCGTTTTCTTGTTATTGGCAGCGAAGAGAAAGGTAACAAGAAGGGGAACAAGGTTTCAATCTGCTTTTCAACCAGTCACAAACCCGGGTCACTGGCAGCAGTCCTGGTTAAGCTTGCAGAATTGAACATTAATCTTTCAAAGATCCAATCTGTTCCGAGATTGAATGGAGAATGGGAATATTTGTTTTATCTCGACCTGGAATTGAGTAAGAATACCAATTCTGATGTGATCAGACGGGTGTTGAAAAATTATACAAGCAACCTGGAAATATTAGGAGTTTATTTTAAAGGAGATATGTTATATGAAAGTTAAACCTGCTGACCGTACCACCAGAGTACAGGAATACTATTTTTCGCAAAAGCTTGCACAAATTGATAAGATGCGCAGGGAGGGCCACGATATCATTAACCTTGGAATAGGAAGTCCCGATCAGCCACCTTCAGAAAACACTATTGCCAGTCTGATCGAAGAAGCTAAAAAGCCTGCAGTACATGGATACCAGAGCTATAATGGAATCCCTGCATTAAGAAAAGCATTCGCTGACTGGTACAAAATGTATTTTCGCGTTGAGTTGAATCCCGACAATGAAATACTGCCATTGATGGGAAGTAAGGAAGGCATAATGCATATAAGTATGGCATTTGTTAATCCGGGAGACGAAGTACTGGTCCCTGATCCCGGATATCCTACGTATTCTTCCGTGACAAACCTTGTTGGAGGCATAGTAAGAAATTATAATCTTGATGAGGTCCAAGGCTGGTATCCCAATCTGGAGGCACTTGAACAGAGCGATCTGAGCAGGGTAAAACTTATGTGGATCAACTACCCGCATATGCCTTCCGGGACAAAAGGATCAATGGTAATTTTTGAAAAGCTCGTCGCATTTTCACAAAGACATGGGATACTTCTTTGCAATGACAATCCCTATAGCTTCATATTAAATAAGGAATATATCAGTCTGCTGTCAGTTGATGGAGCCAAAGAAACTGCCATGGAACTGAACTCATTAAGTAAATCGCAGAACATGGCTGGATGGCGCATTGGTATGGTTGCCGGTCATAGCGGGTATATAAAGAATGTTCTTAAAGTGAAAAGCAACATGGATTCCGGAATGTTCCTTCCGATGCAGATGGCTGCAGTTGAAGCACTTAATAATCCGCCATCGTGGTACGATACAGTCAATAGCGTTTATATCAGGCGACGTAAAATAGTGGAAGAAATTATGGATATTCTCAATTGCAAATATGATAAATCCCAGGCAGGCTTATTTGTATGGGGACGGATTCCTGAATATATAAATAATTGTGAAATGTACGTCGAAGATATATTAATGAAGTCTAAAGTGTTCATTACGCCTGGTTTCATTTTTGGAAAGAACGGTGAACGTTATATACGAATATCGCTCTGTGCCACTGAAGAAAAACTGATCGAGACCAAAAAAAGAATAAGAAATATTATAATAAATTAAGGATCAATTAACTAATAACAATTTTATTAAAATGACAGTTGCAGTAATAGGAATAGGACTAATCGGAGGATCACTTATGGTCGATCTCCGGAAACGGGGATTTGCTGATAAAATAATTGGAG
Source organism: uncultured Bacteroidales bacterium (assembly GCA_963838215.1). Classification (GTDB taxonomy): domain Bacteria; phylum Bacteroidota; class Bacteroidia; order Bacteroidales; family VadinHA17; genus LD21. Next base: position 501,548 of record CAWIQG010000004.1, read on the forward strand.
TTGATACGAATATGCATCATCAGAATATTGCTCTTCTCTGCGGACTGGTTGATGAAAATGACACTCTTGAAAACGCCATTGACAGAAGTGATATGATAATACTTTCCACACCTGTTAATACTAATTGTAATATGTTACCGGGCATACTCAACAGGATCGCAGGCACTTCAAAGATTGTGACCGATATGGGTTCGACAAAAGCCAGCATAGCAAAAGCTTCTATAAATCATATCGGAAGAGGCCGTTATGTTGCCGTCCATCCAATGGCTGGTACTGAGTATTCAGGTCCTCTTGCTGCTATTGGGAAGTTGTTCGATTATAAAACAGCCATTATCTGTGATAAGGAACTAAGTGATGCGGATGCTCTTGAAAAAGTTGAAAAAATGCTTGATATACTGAATATGCATAAAGTGTATATGAACTCCAGCGACCATGATGTACATGTTGCATATATTTCTCATATTTCGCATATTACATCGTTCTCGCTGGCCTTGAGTGTGCTCGAAAAAGAGCAGGAAGAACAAAATATTCTCACATTGGCCGGTGGTGGTTTTGAAAGCACAGTTCGTCTGGCCAAAAGCAGCGGAGAAACATGGGCACCAATTTTTCTGGAAAATTCTCAGTTTATTCTAGAGGTGATGGATACGTATATTGAAAAAATGAACTCATTCAGAAAGATGATCTTTGAAAAAGATATGATTGGGTTGAAAGGCCTGATGGAAGAGGCTAACAAAATCAGAAAAATATTGAATTAAATGAAATTCTGATCTGAGAGTATGAACCCCTCTGTCCCACTGAAGTGGGACATCTACCCTAAAGGGGAGCTAATACTCGAACAATTAATAGATACAGTTTTATCCCCCCTTCAGGGGGGCAGGGGGGTAAAAATATATAAATTTATACAAAAGATAATGGATATAAAACTTAAGAATTCCCTGATAAAAGACTGGAGAGGATATAAAGGCAGACCTTTCCTGATTTCCGGTCCGTGCAGCGCCGAAACAGAAGAGCAGGTAATGGAAACCGCCAGACAGTTGGCTAATATAAAAGAGGTAAGTGTATTTCGCGCCGGAATATGGAAGCCTAGGACCCGTCCGAATTCATTTGAGGGAGTAGGTTCGGAAGGATTAAAATGGCTCAGAAATGTAAAGCAGGAAACAGGGTTGCTGGTCGGTACTGAAGTTGCAAATGAAAAACATGTCTATGAGGCTTTGAAATATGGTGTTGACATGCTGTGGATCGGAGCCCGGACATCTGTTAATCCTTTCACAGTTCAGGAGATATCTGATGCATTGTGCGGGGTTGATGTAATGGTGCTTATTAAAAACCCGATTAATCCTGATTTAGAGCTCTGGATGGGTGCGATTGAACGCATTGCAAGAGCAGGAATCACCCGGATAGGTGCAGTACATCGTGGTTTTTCATCATACGAAAAGACGTTGTACCGTAATCAACCTAACTGGCAATTGCCGATTGAATTAAGAAGACGTTTCCCTGATCTGCCACTTATTTGTGATCCAAGTCATATTTCCGGGTCAAGACTTTATCTTCATGAGATTTCACAGAAGGCCATGGATCTGAACTTCGACGGACTAATGCTTGAATCGCATATTGACCCGTCAAAAGCATTAAGCGATTCCGCCCAGCAACTTACTCCAAATGATCTGAAAGAGCTCCTGAGCAGGCTTATTCTGCGTAATCCAAGCACCTCAGACCCAAAATTGCTGGATGTTCTCGGCGAACTCCGGCAGCAAATAGATGTTTTTGATGACCATCTGCTTGACCTCATGGAGAAAAGAATGAAAGTTTCAGAAACTATTGGCCATTATAAAAAAGAGAATAATATCACTATCTTGCAAAGCATGCGATGGGATGAAATCATTAATAAAGTTATGGTAAAAGGTCAGGCAAAAGGACTAAGTGCTGAATTAATAGATACAATTTTCAAAGCGATTCACCAGGAATCTATTAACCATCAGATGAAGGTTATGAATAATGGTGTAAAAAGTTCTCAGGACTAAAAATAAAGATTAAAAGTAATTAATGGAACGATATATTGAACCGTCCGAAATTAAAGGTCAGATCAAAGCTCCGGCTTCGAAAAGCATGACGCAAAGGGCCATTGCAGCTGCTTTGCTTGCCGACGGTCAGACTTTGATCCATAATCCATCCTATTGCGACGATTCATTGGCAGCCATGAGTATAGCCTGCGGATTGGGCGCCAGGGTGGAACCCAAGGCTAATGAATTGAAAATTAATGGGTCCGGCGTATTGAAAGAGCCAAAACTGAACTGCGGCGAATCGGGCCTGGCAATAAGGATGTTCTCTCCTATCGCTGCCTTATACCCTGCAGAAATTACCTTAATTGGCGCAAATTCTCTTAAAAAGAGACCAATGTTCATGATTGAGGATGCATTAAATCAGTTGGGTGTGAAGTGTAAAAGTTCGGGCGGATTCCTACCTCTTACTATACAGGGACCAATTGCCGGTGGATACTGCGAAATTGACGGGTCTGTCAGCAGCCAGCTACTAACCGGACTTCTGATGGCTTTGCCTCTTGCTGTCAGGGACTCTGAAATAAAAGTCAATAACCTGAAAAGCAAACCGTACATCGACATGACTATCCAGATACTCAAGTCGTTCGGAATAGCGATTCATAACACAGATTATACTCTCTTTCAGGTTCCAGGTCATCAAAAGTATATCCCTCACATTTACACAGTTGAAGGTGACTGGAGCGGCGGAGCATTTTTACTGGTGGCAGGTGCGGTTAACGGGCATTTAAGTGTTCAGGGGCTCAGAACTGACAGCATGCAAAGTGATATGGCTATAATCAAAGTCCTTAGCCAGGCAGGAGCTCAGATGAAAATCAGTGGAAACACGATTGAAATTACCAAATCACAATTAAAAGCATTTGAGTTTGATGCCACGGAAGCACCAGATCTTTTTCCTCCGCTTGTTGCCCTGGCATCATATTGTGAAGGCGTTTCAATTATTAAAGGTGTATCACGTTTAATATATAAGGAGAGCGACAGGGCTACGGCCCTTAAAGATGAGTTCGGAAAGCTGAACATCAGAATTGAAATTAAAGATAATATGATGTCTGTTACAGGAGGCCAGCTTCGGGGATCGCGAGTTGAATCGCATGAGGACCATCGTATTGCAATGGCTGTTGCTGTAGCTGCCCTGGGAGCAACCGGAAGAGTATATATCAGAGATTCACAATGTGTCGGAAAATCCTATCCCTGTTTTTTTGATGATCTAAGAAATCTTGGAGCAGTAGTTCATGAATGATACTCAAAGAGGCATATTTTTTATCATTCCGATCATAAAAAGAATTTTTTCATGAAAATATTAAAAAAAAGTGCTTTTTTTGTTGATATCTTGAATTTTTAATTATTTTTGTGGTCATGAAAACAAAAATGATTTATATCTGGTCGTGGCGCAGTTCAACAATTGATGCTGTGAAACAAGCCGTTATATAACATTTATAAGATATTTATTTATAGGGGCACGCTGTTCACAGCGTGCCTTTTTTATTTATTAACCCTTAAACTAATATACAAATGGAAAAGATCAGAAAAATTTTATTAAGCGAAAAAGAGATGCCCAGGCAATGGTATAATATTGTGGCTGACATGCCCAACAAGCCTTTGCCACCACTCGATCCGGCCACAATGAAACCAATAGGACCCGAAAGCCTGGCAGCAGTATTTCCAATGGAATTGATTAAACAGGAGGTATCGGCCGAGAGGTATATTGATATACCGGATGAGGTGCTTGACCTCTACCAGATATATCGACCCTCACCCATCTTCAGGGCGTTCAATCTCGAGAGAGCATTAGGAACGAAAAGCAAGATCTATTACAAGTACGAAGGCGGTAATTATTCCGGCTCTCATAAAGCCAATACCGCAATTGCCCAGGCATATTATAATAAAATGGAAGGAATAAAAAGGATAACCACCGAAACCGGAGCCGGACAGTGGGGAAGCGCCATGGCTTTTGCATGCCATCACTTCGGCCTTGAACTGCTGGTCTTTATGGTAAAAGTGAGCTTTGACCAGAAACCGGGACGTAAGCTATTGATGAACACATATAATGCCAAGGTTGTATCTTCACCAAGCACTATGACAGTAGCCGGAAGGAAAGTTCTTGAACAGTACCCCGATTCCCCGGGCAGCCTTGGTATAGCAATTTCAGAAGCTATGGAGGTGGCTGTACAGGATCCGTATACAAAATATTCGTTAGGCAGCGTTCTTAACCATGTCATACTTCATCAGACCATCATTGGAGAGGAAGCACTTCTTCAGATGGAAAAAACAGGAGATTATCCTGATGTCGTTATTGGTTGTTTTGGAGGCGGTTCAAACTTCTCAGGTATTGCCTTTCCTTTTCTTCGCGAGAATTTTGTAAACAAAAAGAAAACGCGTCTGCTGACTGTTGAACCATCCTCATGTCCAAAACTTTCAAAAGGAAAGTTTATGTACGACTTTGGCGATTCAGCAGGGATGACACCTCTCCTTCCCATGTACACTCTGGGACATAATTTTATTCCGGAGAAGATACATGCAGGCGGTTTACGCTATCACGGAGCAGGAGTTCTTGTGAGCCAACTTCTCAAAGACGGGTTTATTGAGGCTAAGGCAAAAATGCAGAGGGAATGTTTTGAAGCTGGTGTTCTTTTTGCAAGGTCGGAAGGTATCCTTCCTGCACCAGAATCGACTTATGCAATAGCCGGAGCTCTTGATGAAACAAGAAAAGCCGATCTGGAAGGAGTCTCAAAGACAATACTCTTTAATCTGAGCGGTCATGGTCATTTTGATATTTCTGCTTATGAGAAGTATTTTGAGAACAATCTTCCCGATCATGAACTGACAACGGCAGAAGTTGAGGATGCAATAGCCAGAATTAATATACCGGTCTGACCTCACCCTAAATGGGGCTGTTGAAAAAGAGATTTATTGCCTTTCCTTCTTTGTGTCACTTCGTGCCGTCCTTTGTGGTCCTTTGTGGTTCAATGATTTAGGTTTAACCACAAAGGGACTCTAAGGATTGCACGAAGGCTCACAAAGTACTTTTTCAACAGTCCCCTTAATAAGCATGTTATCTTCTGCTCCTCTTCTCTTCTGGGATAAAGGGCTGGTAAATGAGGTTTAAAAAAACAGGGATCAACCCATTAAAAATCTGAATATGCTGTCGGATGTAGCAGGTAAGGATTTGCTTTGGAGACAGTGTTTTTGTATTCTTCCATTCCTGAAAGCTTCTTCCATTCATCAGTTGCACCAAAAGCCTTCCAGTGCTCATCGTGTGATTTCATATCTGAAAAAGTAGTCATATACATAAGATTTGGCATATGGCTCCCTATCAGTACTTCTGCATAGAATACGGGATTGAAATCCAGCTTTTTGAATAAATCAATTTCACCTCCTTTGTTGAACATTTCAATTTTTTTCAAAGCCTTAGCTTCAGTGGCACTCTCATAACTGCGTAATTCATAGATCCTTCCAGAAGCCGGAGTGGTAATTTTTGGAGCAACAAACCTGGGCATGTTCTCAAAGGCTTTCAAAAGAACACTCTCTAACCTGATGTAGGGAGGCTGATCGAATGGCGCATCACAAAAGGATTTCGCGGCACCAACAAATGTTTTATCCTTTCCAAGTAACTCAGAAAGTTGCATAAACTGTTCCATGGTATTAAATGGAATGAATACATAGATCAGTTTTCCAAAAGCAGAGTCGGCTTCAACCGGTTTGAATACGCCAACTACAGGAATACCTGCCCGATGCAGTGCAGGAAGATATGAATCTTTAAGATAAGCATCAACCATGCTCTCCTGCGATTTATCAGCGATACGGTAAATCTTTATCTCATAATACTGTTGCATTTCAGTTGCTGAACCAGATCCATTAATTACAACAGAAATAAATAACAATAATGCCGGAAGTATCCGGTAAAAGAAGATTGATTTTTTCATAATTAAAGTATTAGTTATAAATTTATTATGCTAATAATTTCATTCTCTATGTTTGGTTGTTTTGATGGATGTTGAAAAACTTTTATTTTCTGGCTTTCCTTTTGAGTTACTTTGTGCAAAACAACTCTGAAACAGTGCAAAGGTCTAGTATTCTTTTGAAAACTCCTCAAATATTTTATTTGCACTTTCTGCAGTCAATTCTGGTCCAGATTGTACATAGAATCTGTGATATAAAGTCACTGACTGTCCTTTATCCATTTTATAACTCCGTTTCTCCTGTTTTGGATCATAGGAATTTTGTCCAAAGTTATTTAATGAAAAAAGACCATATCCGCGGGCATGGGAATAAGCCGGGTAACCGGGGTTTTTAGGATTGTCAAAAATACCCATGGTAATTATGACATTATCCTTTATCCCACTCAGGATCACCCAGTTATTTCTGGTCCCCCATACAGCATCACCTTTCAGACCATTACTTGAAGTGTAGATGCCTGTAACTTCTTTATTATCTGTTGCTTTAACAGTTGTGGGATTACCTTTATCATCAGTAAAGATCAATGAATCATTTGAAGGCATCTCAAATGCCCTGTCGACCCTGATAGCAAAAAGTCCCTCTTTGCAATCATTGAAAGAAACCGGACCATTTATTGCTGTGAGTGTTGTAATATGATCAATTGTCCGGGAATTCTGGTCACCTGAGAATATGTATTCAGTATTTTCCCTTAATATTATGTTTCCCTGGTTATCATCCCAGTTCAATACCACTTCAAGTAACCCTTTTTCACCACTTTCAGCCTTGACAATTTTCTGATGAACGATATGACCGTAAGAACCTTTCTTATCAGCCGGTATTGCTGATGAATTATTCCAGAAGTCGATGCTATTTACATTTCCATGGTTAAACCATATACCGGTATGGTGAGGATGATCTATACGTTCACCTTTTCTTGGTTCAATCGGGTATCCCCTGGTTATAACGGAACCGTTGGGAGCATAAACCGGGAATAAAAATGGTTTTTCAACATTCTCGAGATATTGATATGAGGTAAAAAGAGTGCCATTTATGAATACATCAACCTTATGTTTATCGTCGAGTACAACCAGTTTTACACTTGTATTTTTATCTTGTACTTGTTGGGCATTCATAAGCGTTCCAGATGTTAAAAGGAAAATAGAGATAAAAAATAATGTTGTTTCCAGCTTCATATCATTATAAGAATATTGAAGTTTTTTCATTTTTTTATAACATTAATACTGGAACACTTTGCCACCTGAAACAACTTCCTGTTTTTCTTCATCAAAGGTTGTCTTTTCGCCCGTTTTTAAAGCAGCTGTGCACATAATTGTAGCTATGGAATGGTTGTAACCGGCCATAACATCTGCGTTAGGTTTTTTCCGGTTGCGAACAGATTCCATCCAGTTCCTCATGTGAGCATTGGTCATAGGATCTGAACCGGTATTAGCCGATGTCTCTGCTTTGAAACCAGGCAAATCCATAGGTTGCAGCAGATTAGCCTGCATATTCATGGCTTTTGCGTCATTGGTCTGTAGCCCGCCATCAGATGTAATTTTGTTAGTATCAAGATTAAGTGATCCTCCATTTGAAAAATATATCTCTTTTGTTCCGCCTGCCGAATTTGTAAAACGCGATGTATAGACAACCTGGAAGCCGGAATTGGCATCACCATAATCCATTACTGCCGTCATTGTATCAAAATTTGTCCGTCCGTCTTTCCATAAATAAATACCACCATTCGCTGCAACGCTTCTTGGATGACTAAGACCTGTGAACCAATGTACAGTATCAATCTGGTGGGCCATCCACTGTCCGGGTATCCCTGATGAATAAGGCCAGAAAAGTCTGAATTCAAGATATTTCCTGGGGTCCCATTCAGCAGGTGCCCGATTCAACTGGAACCTTTTCCAGTCGGTATCAGCCTCTTTAATAACACTTGTCAATTCCGGTCTTCTCCACCTTCCCGGCTGATTGACGTTCCATGACATCTCTGCCATTACAATTTTCCCAAACTTGCCTGATCTTATGTATTCATTTGCAGCAATATAATTGGGAGTACTTCTTCGTTGTGAACCAATCTGAACAATCTTTTTTGCTTCAAGGACAGCTTTCAAAGCTTCTCTTGCATCGGACATCGTTTCTGCAAAAGGTTTTTCACAATATGCATCCTGACCCGCCCTGACAGCTTCTGCCAGTAGCAATGCATGCTGAAAATCAGCAGTACTGATTATTACAGCATCAGTATCCTTGCCGCTGTACAGTTCATCGTTGTTACGTGCTTTTCTGATTGTCACACCATTCCCTTTAAAAAATGTTTCTGCCTCATCGCGACGCCTGTTCCAAAGATCAGAAACAGCTACAACCTCAAAATTAAGTTCTTTTGCAAGGCTCAGAAAAGCGGGTGCAAGGGATGACCTGAACCGATCCGAGAAACCTACAACTCCAACCCGAACCCTGTCGTTTGCCCCTATTATACGTGAGTAGCTTTTTGCACTAAGGGTAAGACCTGCTGCTCCGAGAGCTGATCTTTGAATAAATTCTCTGCGTGTTGTCATAGTTAGTTATTTAAGATGACCTGTTATTATTTTCATATCAATTTTATATCAACTCTATGTTCAGTCTTTTCACACTTTCGTTACTTCGTTTTATGTTATAATACATATTTTTAATGAAGAATATTCTTTAAGGTAAAAATAATGTAAATCAAAATCATCTCAGGTACAAATACCGTGCTTTTTTCCAATTTTGGATTCTTTTACTTTTCTTATTTGCTAATTATCTAAATCTTGTACTTTTGTTTAAAGCTATTTTGTACAAATCAGGAAACACGCATGAAGAGAATACTGGTTGATATGGATGGAGTGCTTGCAGACGTCTATAACCGTTTTTTTGATTTGCATGAGAAGGAATTCGGGGTAAGATTATCTATTCAGGATATAATCGGGTTAAAAGAAGCGGAAGCATTTCCAAATCAGCTAAACTGGGTAAATTCCCTCGGTTTTTTCAGAACTCTGCCGGCCATGAATGGAAGCCAGCAGGGACTCAGGAAGCTTAATGAACATTTTGAGGTAATTATAGTCTCTATGGCGACTGAATTTCCTCAAAGTCTAACGGATAAACAACTCTGGTTAATGGACAACTACCCATTTATCAGCTGGAAGCAATTGGTGTTTTGCGGATGTAAAGAAATTATCCGGGCCGACATTATGATTGATGACCATTTAAAAAACCTTGATAATTTTACTGGCGAAACATATATTTTCACTCAACCACATAACTTAAACGTAGTGGATTCCAGGCACAGGCGGGTCGATTCATGGCCGGAAATTGAGAAGCTCCTTCTTCCCTGTTAAATTAAATCCGGATTTTTATTCCCGATTTACAATTTTAATATCTTTGAAATGGTAATTACGATTCTTCAGTGGGGGGTTCAAAAACCAGGACCAATTCATCAGGAGATTTTATTAATAAGTATCTAACGTTAACACTAATTAAAAAACAAAACATGGAAAACGAAAACAAACCTGCAGTCAAGCGATTATATTCTCTTGATGCTTTACGCGGATTCGATATGTTCTGGATAGCAGGAGGAGAAGGAATTTTTGCCGGTCTGGCATCGCTTACAGGATGGTCTGTCTTTCAATGGTGGGCCGGACAACTGGAGCATGTACCATGGCACGGATTCCATTTTGAGGATATGATCTTTCCAATGTTTCTTTTTATCGCCGGAATATCGTTCCCCTTTTCGCTGGCTAAACGCACAGCCACGAACGATAGCCGGAAGTCCATTTATAAACACGTTATCAGCCGCGGATTAATTCTCGTTCTGCTTGGTATAATATATAATAATGGTGTCAGTTTCGATTTTGCCAATTTACGGTACGGAAGTGTTCTGGGAAGAATTGGTCTTGCATGGATGTTCGCTTCTCTGATCTTTATGAATACAAAACTTAATTTCCGTATTGTATGGTTTTGTGCACTTCTCGTCGGTTACTGGCTTTTACTGCTACTTTTCCCGGCTCACGATCTGGGTTCCATGGATATTTTTTCCCGGGAAGGAAATCTTACCAGTCATATCGACCGTCTGCTGATGCCAGGAAAACTTTATCTGGGCAATCACGATCCTGAAGGATTATTAAGTACAATTCCGGCTATCGGAACTGCGTTGCTTGGAATGTTCACAGGTGAATTCCTGTTATCTAAATATCTTAATAACAAACCTTTGCGGAAAGTGCTATATTTGGTTATAGCTGCAATTGCACTTATGATAATCGGAAAGACCTGGAATATTGTTTTCCCCATAAATAAAAACCTCTGGACAAGCTCATTTGTCTGCTTTGTTGGTGGTCTGAGCCTCCTGTTGTTTTCAATCTTCTACCTTATTATTGATGTATGGCAATTCAAAAAGTGGGCATTCTTTTTTGTAGTAATCGGGATGAACCCAATAACAATATATCTCACGGAACGAATAGTGAATTTCGGATCTGCGACTAAATTCATTTTCGGAGGTTTTGCTGCTCTTATGCCGGATGCATGGGGAGAACTGATTGATGGAATAGGTATGACAGCTATTGCCTGGGTATTCCTCTATATACTTTACAGGAAAAAAATATTCTTAAAGGTTTAAAATCGCGTCGACCAGCTTGAAATGGCTTCTATCCGATTTATTATATGTAAGCTAAGATCAAATTCTCCATATATACCTGTATGAAGAATCTGACTTTAGTCATTTAAAGCCTGATAAACCATAGCTTTGAATTTTTCCTGTATTTCCGAATGCCTGAAGGGTACTTGTTGTACAAATAAAAGACAAACAAGGCGTTCTTTGGGATCAGCCCAGTAAGAGGTTCCAAAATAGCCACCCCAGGAAAAAGAACCTTCAGTTACACCTAGTCTTTTCTGGCCATTATCAGTTGTGATCTCAAACCCCAAACCGAACTTATCCCGGCCGAGATTCAAATCGCCTATCTGGTTAGTAGTCATTAGCTCTATGGTACGTCTGGAAAGGAGCCTTTCTCCATTGTATTCTCCTTTATTCAGCATCATCTGCAAAAAGGCAGCATAATCGTGAATTGTAGAGCTCAGACCGGCACCCCCCGAATAATAGGTACCTTCAACCATGGGATAATTTACAAATTCTCCCTTCTCATTAATAAGACGATGGTTGTTATCTTCTGTAATTACTTTTACAAGCCGTCCAAACTTTGCCTGAGGCAAATAAAAATAAGTATCAGTCATACCCAGTGGTTCAAAAATATGTCTCCTGAAATAGCGATCGAGCCTCTCGCCGGATAATACTTCAACAAGATAGCCGAGAACATCAACATTCAATCCATAAGTGAATCTTTCCCCCGGTTGATGAACAAGAGGTAATTTTCCAAGTGCCCGTATTCTGTCTCCGAGTATTAGTTTATCACTTCCAAAACCTCCCGGAATATGCGATTTTGCATAGATAGCTCTCATATTATCGGAACCAATACCAGCATAATCGATTCCCGATGTATGGGTTAAAAGGTCCCTTATTGTAATTTCACGGTTTGCCTGGACAGTTGTATAGGTAGTATCCTTTTCATTAAATTTATCGAGAACACGTGGATTAGCAAATTCAGGGATATATCTTGAGATCGGGTCATCCAGAAGAAATTTCCCTCTTTCAAATAACATCATCACTGCCACGCTTGTAATGGCTTTTGTCTGAGAGGCAATTCGAAAAATATCATCCTTATTTAAAGGCGATTTTATTTCAATATCACTGATACCAAATGACTTGTAATAGACAATTTTACCATCGCGCGCTATTAAACCTACAGCACCTGCAATCCATCCGCTGTCAATGCCCTGCTGAAGCATTTTATCAATGCGGTTCAGCCTGTCCAGTGAAACATTTACTGAAACTGGTGAGCCTTTTTTCAGTGCAGGCGCATGTGCACATGAACATGCAATAATTAATATCAAATAAGCGACATGAAGAATAGAATTTTTTTTCATATTATGTTTCTTTAATAATTGATATCACAGTTAAATTTTATTTTTGCTTTGCATAACTCATCAATAAATCTGTAAGGTTCTCCGCAGCTTTCCGGTTTTCAAAACTTTCCGGGAGCTGGTCATGATCTATATATTCATTATATATCCATGGGTCACCCACTGCAAATACGTATCCTTTCCCGAATCTGTTTTCAGCAATCAGAACTTTCCCGTTTTCAGTCAGAATAGCTTTTGCAGTTCCCGATAAATTAATATCTGAGATCTCTTTGAGAAATATCTTATTAACTCCTTTAAAAAGAGGATGATCTGAAAGGTTTTTACTGGCACCCATTTCAAAATTATCACCAGTAACTTTATGCAGTGTTACATGGTTGAAGACAATCCCAAACTGCGAAGTCATCTGATTTAAATGTGTGAATTCACAATTTGGGGCATCATTCGCCAGTACAGCCAGTACCCCGCCATTTTCCACAAAGTTTTTAATTGCTTTTGCTTCATTAGGTAAAATATAATTCGGCGCATTGTTTTCGGTAGTAGTATCCGGATCGACAATGATATAAACATCCAGCTGACTCAATACATCTGCATCAGGTCTTCCGATCGTTGTGATTTTTGCTTCTCTTCCGGTAAATATCTCTCCCCATCGGGAGTAGCCTGTGAATTCAGTATCGGACCACAGATAATGAAAAGGCTTTCCGGTTTTTGCATTTGTTTCATGATTATACCAGTTATCCAATCCAACAACAATTTGCGATATGGCGTCTTGGGAAACTAAACCAGTTATCGTTAACAGGATCAATGTTAAATGTCTTTTAAAAACCGTCTTCAGTTTCAATTTTTTTCCGGAGTTTGTTAACTCAAAAATATGAAATTCTACAATGAATCAACCATTTTCGAAAACATATCATCAGGTCGATTGAATAATTATCTTTGTTAAATAGTGAACCCAGGGATATTAAGTTGTCCTAAAATATTTTCATTTTAATTTTTAATTTCAATCACAATGAATACGTATACAAGAAAAGCAATTGTGACTTTAACATTAATACTTATTTGTATATCAATATATTGTCAGTATAAAAACAATTCCATCAGATCTGGTACAATATGGCCCGATACAGACGGCAAACATATTAATGCTCACGGAGGTGGAATATTATTTTATAATGATACCTACTATTGGTTTGGCGAATTCAGGCTGCCACGCTCAGAGAAAGAAAGGAGCCGGTATGGAGTAAGCTGCTATTCATCAAAGGACCTGCTAAACTGGAAAAACGAAGGGCTTGCATTAAGGGTTGTAAATGATACAGCCAATTTGCTTTCACCAGGATGTGTAATAGAACGTCCAAAAGTAATTTACAATAAGAAAACCGGAAAATTTGTGATGTGGTTTCACCACGAATTAAAAGGTCAGGGTTACAAGGCAGCATTAACCGGAGTTGCTGTAAGTGATAATATTACAGGTCCTTACAAATATATCAGGAGCCTAAGGCCCAACGCCGGAACATGGCCCTTGAATTTCCCGGAAAAATACAAGAAGGAGACAATTAAAGAGAGTGATCTGAAACCATGGTCCGACGAATGGTTAGTTGCAGTTAAAGAGGGATTGTTCGTGCGTCGCGACTTTGCCGACGGACAGATGTCGCGCGACATGACCATTTTTATTGACAAAAATGGAAAGGCATATCATGTCCACTCTTCAGAAGAAAATATGACACTTCAATTATCGGAACTTACAGATGATTACCTCGATTTTACGGGAAGATATTTCCGTGTATTGCCGGGAGGCTCAAATGAGGCCCCTGCTTTATTCTATGCAAAAGGAAAATATTTTATGTTCACATCTGGAACAACCGGCTGGAAGCCCAATCCGGCACGTCTCTCGGTTGCCGGTAAGTTATCCGGTGAATGGAAGACCATCGGCAATCCATGCAGGGGTACAGATGATGAAAACAAGATCACATTTGGTTCGCAAAGCACTCAGATTCTTGCTGTAAACGGGAGAAAGAATGTATTTATTTATATGGGCGACAGATGGACCCCTGAAAATCTTGCCGATAGCCGTTATATCTGGCTGCCCGTTGAATGGGAAGAAGGTAGTCCGGTTATCAGATGGTATCCTGGTTGGGTTCTGGGTAAATTTAAATAAGATTGCTTCCTAAATTTGAAATAAGTCTTTTACAGGTTTTCGAACGTTCTGCGATAAGACCCCCAATCAATTAAATATCAATATACAATTTTAGACCTATTGCAGAAAAGAAATATTTTTCTACATTTGAAACAACTTTTATCAGGGAAATTGAATATAATCACAAAATTAAAATTAATGTTAAATAGAAAATGGGGTATTATACCTATGGAAAGGATACCTGCTTAAACTTAAATTTAAATCTTAACCTATGAGAAAACTTTTAACTTTTGTTGCTGCTATGCTCATTACCGGCAGTCTGCTTGCGGGCGGACTGGTTACCAACAATAACCAGAGTGTCATGTATACGCGTTTACAGAACCGTAATGCCTCAACCGATATTGATGCTGTTTATTTCAATCCGGCTGGCTTGACAAAGCTTGGAAACGGTTTTTTTGCTTCAATAAACAATCAGACAATCAGTCAGACCCAGAAAGTAAATAGTAACTATCAATTTCTGCAGCCGACTCCAAAAGAGTATGTCGGTAAAGTAAGTGCTCCAATCTTCCCGGGAGTTTATGTAGTATATAATACCGGAAAACTGTCATTTTCTGCAGGATTTAATCCGATTGGCGGGGGTGGCGGGGCAAAATATAACACCGGATTACCCTCCTTTGAAATGCAAATAGCTGACATTGTTCCGAGTCTGGCCAGTCAGGGCATTCCGACCACACAATATTCATCAGATATATACTTTGAAGGATCTTCAGTATATTTTGGCTATCAGGCTAATGTCGGATATAAGATCAACGATAAGTTTTCTGTTGCAGTTGGTGTACGATTAGTTTCTGCTACTAACACTTATAAGGGTCATATATATAATATTAGTATTAATCCTAATTATCCTGCGTTTGGAGCAGGTTATACCGGAGGTATGGCATTGGCAAGCCAATTCTTTACTGATGGTCAGACATACTTAAATGGTGTTTCATCCACACTTTCGGGTACCGCTTCCTCCCTGCAACCAATAATTACAGGCGGCGGTGGCAGTGTGCCTCTGGCCAACGGTACGGCTGTTGGTTTAACTCCAGTTCAGGTTGCAACTCTTCAGGGAACTATCACTGCTTTAGGTGGCAACCCGGCAGGTATGACAATCGCTCAATCCCAGGCATTTTTTGCCGGAGCTTCGAGTATTTATGGAGCTGAAGCCGGAGCAATGGGTGTGAATGCCACTGCTACAAAGAATATTGATGTAGATGCTTCAGAATCAGGAACAGGTTATACACCTATTCTCAGTGCAAACTTTTCACCATCTGATGAACTCGATATATCAGTCAAATACGAGTTTAAAACAAAGCTCGATCTGAAAACAAAAGTTACCAATAATGAAACCGGAGGAATATTTGTAGACGGCGAAACTATTCCAGCCGACATGCCTGCAATGATCTCTCTTGGAGTAAATTATAAACCTGTAAAAAAACTTTTACTTTCAGCAAGCTTCAATGAATATGTCGATAAAAATGTCGATTATGATGGTAGTGAGACGCTGAATATAAATGAGATCAATAAAAACTTTCTTGAATACGGACTTGGAGTGGAATATGGCGTTTCTGATAAACTTCGCATAAGTGCCGGCTGGTCACACACCACTACCGGTGTTAATGCCAATTATCAGAGCGATCAACGATTCAGTACAAATACCAACTCATACGGAGCAGGTATCGGTTACCGTATTTCCCAAATGATCGATATTAATTTAGGTTACCAGTATGCATTTTATGCCCAGGGTTCAAAGACCTATGATCACATGCTGGGTACAAACCCTGTAAGCGTTACTGAAATCTATAATAAATCAACATGGATGGTTGCAGCCGGAGTTGATTTCTATTTTGGGAAAAAATAGAGTGTTAAAATTAAATGTATATAAAAGAGGGTGTCTCAAAAGCCCTCTTTTTTAATAAATAATACCTTGTGAATTAAGATGTTTAATATATAGATCCATTCTTGGTACACCTGATGATTTCAACCTGTTATACCATTCATTCGATTCGCTGATATTACCCGTTTCTCTGGCAAGTTTGATAATATTTATATAAATCAGACCCTCAATTCCCAAATCCTTGCTTTCAATCTCCCTGGCAATCTTAATAAAACTTACGAGTGCTTTTGCCGGTTCTTGATTTTCAGCAAAAAAGTAAGCATCATCAATCTTTTTATTAAGTTCACTGTTAAGGCTCACACCATAGAATGAAAAGCAGTTTTCCGTACAATCCTCTACCAGATCAAACCATTCAGTGTCCTTTTTCAGAGGTGGAAATGTCAGAACAAAATCAAGCTTTTCGCCTATCGTTTTAAATTTATATGTATCGGGACATACAGGTATGCCATTGGAAGAATTCAGCTTACTCCGTGTTCCATCAGGGAAAATTATGAAGATATTCTTATCGGCACAGAAATAACCACCTGTTATCCTGTTTTCAACACTAAGGAAAATCATACAGTTTTGTGGAGTAATCTCAACCTTTGATATCTCCAGAGTCTCATGACTCCTGAGAGCCGAGTTAGGATGATTGATTGTCTGAGAATATAAATTTCCTATGCTACTTGCATAAAATAAAAAAACTGAAATTGCAATTCCTGATCTCATATTTTCCTCAATTATAGCCTGCAATTTAAAAATTAATTAATTGACGATGATGAATGTCTGATACTAATTACAGATTAGTATCATTTTGGGGGATAAAAAAGATTGACATCCGGTAACTTCATCTGAAAAATCGCACCGGTTGAAAGCTTTTCTTATTATTTATATTATATTTGATTTATCCAGTGTTGCAAGCACCGGGAATCAACATTATAAGCAAGATGAAAATGATCAGGTGGCTGTTACAAATAAATCAAACGGATTATCACCCGGGAAATAACCAAGAATGGAATTTGATACCCTAAATACTATGTTCTTAACTTTTTACAAAAGTATTACCTATGAGAAAATCTAAAGAAAAATGGCTCGGTTGGTCTTTGCTTATTAAATTAAAAGTTCAATCAGGATTAATTTTCGGTGCAACTATTCTCCTTTGCGGCAATATGTTTGCAGGTGGAATTGTCACTAATTTAAACCAGAGTGCCTCGTGGGTCAGGCTCCCGTGCAGAAATGCTTCTGTGGATATTGATGCAGTCTATTTTAACCCCGCCGGGTTAATGAAGCTGGAGAATGGATTTTATGTTTCTCTTTCAAACCAGACTATTACTCAGTCGGGCGAAGTTGACAATTCCTATTCAGGGCCGGGTGGTGTCTATGGGCTGAATCAACACGTATTTAAAGGAACAGTCAGTGCGCCTGTTTTCCCCAGCATTTATGCAGTTTATAAAATGAATAAATTCGCTTTCTCTATCGGATTTAACCCGATAGGCGGCGGAGGCGGTGACGTTTTCAAAAAAGGTCTACCCTCACTTGAAATGAGCGCTTCTGATCTCGTTCCTTTGCTTGCTGCCTCTGAGGGAGCTTCTGCATACAGTCTGAATGCTTATTTCAAAGGTACCTCAGCTTTCCTTGGCTACCAGGCAGGGCTATCTTATAAAGTAAGTGACTTGATATCAATTGCATTCGGTCTCCGGTATGTCAGTGCTAAAAATATATATGAAGGTCATCTGACAGATATTCAAGTTGAACTTCCGGGTGGCTGGGAAAGAGCTGACGCTATAATGAACGGGATTGCTGCAAATGCAACCAGTGCATCTACAGGTACAACAGCTCTGATTACTGGGGGTGCAGGTACTTTAACTCTGGCCCAGGCTCAAACTTTCGGCATTATTTCTGCAGCGCAAAGTGCAGCACTTCAAGGTGCTTTAGCTGCATTCGGATCTCCTACCACAGTAACCATTGCCCAGGCTGATGCCGTATTCAGGGGAGCTGCTGCAAAATATGCAGCCACAGCTACTCTTCTCGGGGACCAGTCAGCAAATGTTTCACAGACAGGATCAGCTGTTTCTCCGATCTTCAGTGTTAACATCTCTCCATCTGATAAGCTGAATATTGCTGTCAAATATGAAATGCTGACAAAACTTAATCTTCAGAACAATACCACACAGGATTTTTTAATCGGCTATACTGCACAAGGAGTTCCGATCACAATGTTCCCAAATGGAGCAAAGACAAGAAATGATATTCCGGCAATGCTTTCACTTGGTGTTGATTATAAATTTTCATCCAGTCTTAGACTTTCACTCGGGTCGAATTACTATTTTGACAAAAGTGCAGATTATGGACATACAATTGCTACCGATCCTGACCTACCACCGACACCTATTTCCAATAAAGAAATTATAGCAAATAACGGATTGTCATTTCAGGGAGGCCTCGAATATAATATTTCAAAGAAATTCCTGGTAAGCGCCGGATATATCTGGTCCAATAAAGGTGTTAACAGTCAATTTCAGAGCGATCTGGATTATGAACTTGCTACCCAGACTTTCGGAGCCGGCGGAGCATATTTAATTACAGATGATATTAAAGTCAATGTAGGAGTCAACTATACAGCATATCAGAAAGACTCTAAAACTCTCGACCACATATTTGAAAGTCCGGTTCCGCAGGATATTCAATGCACGGAAACCTATAAAAAGAGTGCTCTCCTGTTTGGCATTGGAGTAGATTTCAGATTCTGAAATGAATGGCTGGTGATCTTAAAACAGAGGTTGGAGAATAATTCACAGAAATGTAACAATTAAGTAACAGTTAAAACTCGTTTGTAACAATAAATGAAGTTAACTTTGCGGCAGTTCATGTATACTGACAATCTGATGAATAAAAATCTCAAATAAGGCCCTGTCTATGACAATAAAAAAAGAAGAAGCTATTATCGACAATGTTAAGAGCTTAGAGGAGATGGCAGATATTGTTCTGACCCAGTTGACTCTTCTCGAAAAATTTATGTCCCTTAACGATCGGGATGAAATGAAAAACATCCTCTCCACAATTGAAGAAAATGAAAATAAAATTGATGAATATGAAATTATCATAAGCGAGAAATTCATCAACTCAATAATACTTTACCAGCCGGTTGCATCTGATATCAGAAAGCTGAATTCAGTATATCGCATATCCATTAATCTAGAGCGTGTGGGTGATATAGTTCTGAATATTATTCATTCAATTGAATCAATAAAGGACTCACCTGAATACGAAGCCATGCAGGATGTATTAATGAATATGCTGGTAACGGGTGTAACAATGGTAGAAAAATCTCTTCTCTCTTTCATGAATAATGATGATTCTTATGCAGAATGGACCATCAAAAATGATGAAATAGTGGACGACATGAACAGGAAGCTTCTGGTTAACAGTGTCTCGCGAGCCAGGGTCAGTGAAAAGACCAGGGAAATGCTACTGAGCTATATGGACCTTAAGAATATAATAACCAATATGGAAAGGTTAGCAGATCACGCGACAAATATTGCTGAAGCATCGATCTACTCCATGCAGGGAACAGATATAAGGCATAAGGGCTATGGATCTCATCACCAGGAGACAAAAAATATCTGATATTCAGTTCAATGGAAGAAAAAGGAAAAAAGATTCTTATTGTTGATGATGAAGAGGATTTATGTGAAATTCTTCAGTACAATCTCAGCAATGAGGGCTACTATACTGAAATTGCACATTCTGCCGAAGAGGCCTTAAAGAGACCGCTGGGAAATTTCGATCTGGTTCTCCTCGATGTTATGATGGGTCCGATGTCGGGGTTTAAATTTGCCGATAAACTGAGAAAAGAGTTGAAAATTGATATCCCTGTAATTTTTCTTACTGCAAAAGACACAGAAAATGATATACTTACCGGATTTAGTCTGGGTGCTGATGATTATATATCCAAACCTTTCTCTGTTAATGAATTAACAGCAAGAGTCAGGGCGGTCCTGAAAAGATCATATACTGATAAGGTTGACAATAAATCCATACTGCAGTTCAATGGAATTGATCTCGATACGGTCCGCAAAAGATTGATAATAAATGATGAACGAGTTGAACTTACAAAGAAAGAATATGAAATTCTGAAAACTTTACTGGAAAATCAGGGTAAAGTATTTTCAAGAGAAGAGTTGCTTGCGAGAATCTGGGGACAGGATGTAATTGTCACTCAAAGGACCGTTGACGTGAATATTACACGATTGAGGACAAAACTCGGGCAATTCGGTTCAGCATTGAGAAACAAGACCGGCTATGGTTATTTTTTTGAATTCTGATGATTTAAAATATTTGAAATGATGATAAGGAATAAGTTCAGAAATACTCTTTTTATTTATTATTCATCAATTTTTATATTATTCACCGTCCTGATACTTAGCTATCTTTTTAAAAGGGAAAAAGAGTTCAAACTATCGACTTTAAACGATGAGCTTGAAAACACAACACGGATAGTAGATAAATATATCAAAACTAATTCAATAACCGGTAAGGGAAACTATATTCTTATAGATTCTCTTGTCAGATTATTTCCCCGCGACAGCCTCAGAATAACAGTTATAAATCCTGCAGGTATTGTAATGTTCGACAGTTTTGTTTCTGACTGGGGGAAAATGGAAAATCATTTAAACAGGCCGGAGATTGCAGAATCGCAATTTTCTGACTTTGGCACCTCTGTCAGAAAATCAGCAACTACAGGAAAAGAGTATTATTATTTTTCAAAACATTTTGATGACTATTATATAAGGGCTGCAGTTGTATATGATATAGAAGTTGTCAATTTCCTTAAAGCAAAGATTTATTTTCTTGTTCTCATTGTAATTTCTTTTCTCCTGCTCTGGCTGATCATGATTTTTGTAACAAACAAATTCTCAGAATCAATCATAAGGTTGAAAGATTTTGCATTGAAAATCGGCAATAATGAACCTTTTGATTTCAATCAGAAATTTCCCAGAAATGAGCTCGGAACAATAAGTGAAGAGATCCTTGCGATCTATAATAATCTTTTAAAAACAAAAGATGACCTGGTGAATGAGAGAGAGAAGCTTTTCAGTCACCTCAACGCTCTTAATGAAGGAATTGCAATCTTTTCTAAAGAGAAGGAAAAGATTCTTTTGAATAATAATTTTATTCATTATATGAACATGATCTCAGGCGAATTATCTGTTTCCGGAGCAAATTTCTTTCAGATTGAAGATTTTAAAAATATAAATGAGTTTATTGATAACCAACTGAAGACACCTATAACCTCTACTTTGTTACCAAAAGCTGAATATCAGATTGGAAAGAATGGCAAGTATTACAAGGTCCAGTGTGTGTTTTTTCATGATAAAAATTTTGAGGTCATCCTGAGTGATGTCACAGAGATGGAACAGAACAGGCTGATTAAACAACAGATGACTTCCAATATTGCCCACGAGCTTAAAACGCCAGTCTCTTCAATTAAAGGATATCTTGAAACTCTTATTAATGACCAGGGAATGCCGGCAGATAAGCAGAAATATTTTATTGAAAAGGCACTTGCCCAGAGCGAGAGACTCACAAATCTAATCAACGATATTGCAATTATAAACAGGATTGAAGAAGCTGGCAGTCCTTTCCAGGTTGAAAAAGTTCCTGTCCGGGAAATAATCATTGATGTCACTAATAATTTCAAATCTGCAATTGAAGCCAGGGGGATGAGAGTTGAAACAGAGAATATTGATAACACTGTTATTGCAGGCAACAGGTCGCTTATAGTTTCAATATTCCAGAATCTTCTTGAGAATGCTGTCAACTATGCAGGTGATAAAACTATAGTCAGAATTGTGCTTTACCATGAAGACGAATCATTCTGTCACTTTTTGTTCTCTGATAATGGAATAGGCATTGCTGAAGAACATCTTCCAAGAGTTTTTGAAAGATTTTACAGGATCGACTCAGGCCGTTCAAGGAAGAGCGGTGGTACAGGGCTTGGATTGGCAATAGTCAAGCATGCAGTACTTATTCATAAAGGGGATATTTCGGTCAGAAACAGGACAGGCGGTGGTGTTGAGTTTCTATTCTCACTTCCAAAATAAAAATTATCTGCTATCCAAACCGCCCAGATATATAATCTTCGGTTTGTTTATTAGCCGGATTTGAGAACAGTATCTCTGTTTTATTGAATTCAACCAGTTCTCCAAGGTAAAAGAATGCAGTGAAGTCGCTTGTACGTGCAGCTTGCTGCAGGTTGTGAGTTACAATTATGATTGTATAGTCTCTCTTCAGCTCAAGTAATAATTGCTCAATTTTGTTTGAAGAAATAGGATCGAGCGAAGAGGTCGGTTCATCAAATAACAGTACATCGGGTTTCATGGAAAGAGAGCGTGCAATACAAAGTCGTTGCTGTTGTCCGCCGGAAAGAAATGTCCCTTTTTTATGCAATGTATCCTTCACTTCTTTCCAAAGATCAGCTTTCCTGAGCGAATCTTCTGCTATTTCTTCTTTTTGCGATTTTGAAAGTTTAATGCCGTTAAGTGTATAACCTGAAATTACATTTTCAAAAATACTCATTGTGGGAAAAGGATTTGGCCTCTGAAAAACCATCCCGATTTTTCTTCGCAACAATATAAGATTCATGGTATAAATATCATCCTCAAAAAAATAGATTTTGCCTTCGGTCCTGGCACCTGGAGTCAACTCGTGCAAACGGTTTATACAACGAAGGAAGGTCGTTTTTCCACACCCTGATGGCCCCATAAATGCCACTATCTGGTTCTTAGGTATTTCTATGATAATATCCCGTAATATTCTGGCCTCTCCAAAGAAAGCATTTAAATGTTCAACTTTTAAAATTGAATTTTCCATCTTTTCTCTAAAATCTTGGTAACTATATTTAAAAACAGAATCAGACTGATAAGAACAAAAGAAGCACCCCAGGCAAGCTTATGCCATTCATCGTAAGGACTGCTGGCATAATTAAAAATAAGAAGGGGAAGACTGCTCATGGGTTTTAGAATATTTGTATTTACAAACGGGTTCCCGAAAGCTGTAAAAAGAAGAGGGGCCGTTTCCCCTGCAATCCTTGATATACTTAATATGCTCCCACTTAAAATGCCACTAAATCCCATTGGCAAAATAACACGTAAAATGGTTTTGTAATAAGGCACTCCAAGAGCCAGGGAAGCTTCTTTTATCGTACCCGGAATAAGCTTCAAAGTCTCCTCCGTAGATTTAACAATCGGAGGCAACATCATAATTGCCAAAGCAATGCTACCCGATAATGCAGAAAAATGGCCGGTAGGTTTAACGATCCATAAATAAATTATAATACCAAGTACAATTGATGGGATACCCTGCAGCACATCTACACACAAACCTACCCAATAGGCAGGTTTATCTCTCTTATATTCACTCAGATAAAGGCCGATCATGGCTCCAAAAGGTATTGCAATCAATGAAGCAATCGATATGATAATACCTGTTCCGATCAACCCGTTTAATATTCCACCTCCCTTTTCTCCTACCGGTTTGGGAACATTGATCAAAAAATCCCAGTTAATAGATGTTATACCCTGCTTGACAATGTAAAATAATATTAGTAATAGCGGTACTGTAGAGAGCACGGTCAGAAAAGTTATCGTGCCTTTAAAAAGCTTGTCTTTATAAAACCTTAATCTGATAAGCTTGTCCATTTCAGATTAATATAAAACGTTTAATGATTTGCCTGCCAAGAATATTTATAAGTGTCGTCACAATAAAAAGCAAAAGCCCCATCTCGATAAGCACAGATAAATAAACATTTCCTGTAGCTTCAGTGAACTCATTTGCTATTACACTTGCCATAGTATTACCGGGACTGAATATACTCGTCGGAAGATAATGTGAATTCCCGATAAGCATGGTTACTGCCATTGTTTCACCCAATGCGCGACCGAGAGCAAGGAGTATTGCCGCAAATAAACCTGAACGTGTATAAGGAATGATGATCTTTCTTATTACTTCATAACGTGTTGAACCTAACGAATATGCCCCTTCTTTCAAAGCGGGTGGCACCATACTTATCACTTGTCTGGAGAGAGATACAGCATAGGGCAGGATCATAATGGACAAAATGATTGAAGATGTAAGTATTCCGACTCCGTAAGGTAAAACATGCATTTTTAACTCTATGTTTCTAATAATGGGTACCAAAATAAACATACCCCAGAAACCATAAATTACAGATGGAATACTGGCCAGTAGTTCAACAATATTTTTAAAAATAGTTGACACTATTCCCATGGGATAATATTCACCAAGAAAAATGGCTATTGATAATGCAAATGGTGTCGATATTATGAGAGCAAGCAATGAAGTCAAAAGAGTTCCTATCAGGAAGGGCAAGGCACCGTATTCATCTGTAACCGGGTTCCATGCATCGCCATAAAGAAATTTAAGTCCGAGATGCTTTATTGAAGGTATTGAAGATATTGTAAGGGTAATAAAAATAGATATTAAAATGATTATTAAAATAATACCTGTCAATCCTAAACCCCTCTGGAATATTTTTTCAAAAAGGAAAACATTCTGTTGATTCTTGTTCTCCTGTTCATTTTTTGTTTTGTTCCTGTTTGAAAATCGTTTACCCGGCAACTTCATTAAATTTATCATATAACTCTTTCCTTTAGTGCGGTGTCCTAAATTTAACCAATTTAGTACAATGATTGATAAAACAATAAGGCAATCCTTCCGGGGACTGCCTTATTGACCTAAATTCTACTTCTTGTTATAACATTGATTTACCATTGAAAACAACCGATTTTAAATTATTTTCAACCACCGTTAAAGCGCCTTTTGGCAGAGGAGCATATATTAAAGGAGCTGCAAATTGTTGTCCCTCATGAGCCATCCACCA
Source organism: uncultured Bacteroidales bacterium (assembly GCA_963838215.1). Classification (GTDB taxonomy): domain Bacteria; phylum Bacteroidota; class Bacteroidia; order Bacteroidales; family VadinHA17; genus LD21. The sequence goes on from CAWIQG010000004.1 coordinate 526,477, forward strand.
TACTAGTTTAACAACTTCTTTGGCTTTTACTTCAGCTCTTCCATCATAATTCTGTTCTTTGTAAAGCAATATCCAGGTAAAACTGCTTATCGGGTAGCCGTCAGGAGCATCTGTATTGGTAATTGATACTCTGGCATCAGCAGGTATTGTAAGATTGGCAGCAGCTGTAACCGATTTAACAGATGCCTCAACATAGTTCCCGCTTTTATTTCTCAGGAGACCGACAGCCATTTTGTTTTGTAAGGCATAAATTAATTCAACATAGCCTATAGCACCGGGAGTTTGTTTTACCATACCGCTGACACCTTCATTGCCTTTGGCACCAAGCCCGATTGGCCAGTCAACAGAGGTTTTATGTCCAACCTTATTCTTCCAGTCTTCGCTCACTTTTGATAAATAATCCGTAAACATAAAGGTCGTTCCGCTTCCATCTGAACGATGTACAACGGAAATAGCAAGATCGGGCAATTTTACAGTTGGATTGAGTTTTTTGATCCGAGCATCATTCCAGTTTGTGATCTTCCCCAGAAAAATATCAACTACTACATCAGGTGTAAATTTGAGATCCGGGTCACCGGGTAAATTATAAGTAACAACTGCAGCACCAAGACAGATAGGAACATGAACAACTGCAGCCGGCATTTTTGCCATATCTTCATCATTTAAAAAAGCATCGGAGGCACCAAAATCGACGGTTTTGCTCATAAGTTGTTTGATCCCGCCACCGGAGCCTATTGACTGGTAGTTTATTTTTACGCCTGTTTTGATGTTATATTCGCTGAACATCTTGGAATAAAGAGGATAAGGGAAACTTGCGCCTGCACCTAATAATTCAACGTCGCTGGCAGTGGATTTAAATGCTGATTTTGAAACTGGCAGGAAACCACTGGACAAAATTCCCGCAATGGCCATGATAGTAACGATTGAAATTAATCTGATTGTTTTCATTTATTTCTATGTTTAATTTTAAAACTTAAAGCTTATTGAATAGCCCGATATTTCTTGGACAATAAATTATTTGAAAATATAGTGAACTGTCAACCGATATGCCAGGTCGTTGCTGCTGCTGCTTAATTTGTTAACTGCCGAATTCCTGTTATTGTATGCGTCGTACCAGACATTGGGCAGAAAATGCACATTTTTGACCGGAGCAAAATCAAGTCCGGCGAGAATGAAAGATTCTGTATAAACTCCAGTGTAAGATGCCGCATAAGTATTACTTGTATTGAATTTACTGTCGGGGTTATAATAGTCGTAACGCAATACAAAACCAATCTTATCGGTAATTTTACCTCTTGCAAAAACTGAAATCCCGGCTGCTACCTGATTGACAGTGTCTTTTACAGCTGCAACAGTGCAAATTACATTGTTCTTCTGAACTTGCTGGAATGCTTCTAAGCCAATTGTAAATGCTTTTGTCTGATAAGCTAATAATGCTTTATATGTTGTTTTGTTTTTTGCATAAGGCACATGCTGAGACCAATAGTTATCGGCTCCCAGGTCTAATATAAGTTTTTGATCCATGAATTTCAGGTAGATATCACCATATAATTTTTTCCATTTACCGTTTACGGTAGTAGCTTCCGGCACAGCGCCGCTGCCATTACTTATCATTGCATTATAACCATAGTCGCCTTTATCATTAAATTTTCCCTGTAAGCTGATACCAAGATCGTTGGAACCTCCTATACCACGCATATCCATAATGGTTTTTTCAAGGGAACGATAACCCCACACTGGTTCCGATGTAGTTGCAAATGTTGGTGTTGACATTTGTCCGATGACAAGATCACTGTTGTGAAAGATATTTTTCCATCTCAGGTTGGCAGATTTTATGTACATTGAGCGTTTCCCGTCGGTGGTAAATGTTGCACCTTCGTATGCTACCAGAAACTGAGTTGTAAATTTTTCGCTGATGTCATAGTCATAACCGAGATAGATCCTTCTGAATTCGAACGATGTGTAATTTTTCACAGTACTGGCATATTGGGTATTTGTCATGCTAAATGAATTCTGGGTGGCTTTATATAAAAAATCCCCAAATGCATAGCCCCAAAGTTTGCCCGATGGTTTAAATTCAACCTTTGTTGTGTCTTTCTGGCTAAAGACATTTAAACTCAATAAAGAAAGCAGAATAAAAAGTAATTGTTTTTTCATTTTAGTAGTATTAGATTTAACTTGATTTTCCATGTTACAAAAGTGAGGTATCATCATTACAAGCCGATTACAATGGGATTAAATAATTGTTACAAAATATCAAATGATTTATTGATTTGTAATCTAATAAGTTAAACATATTGAACTCATTAGAATAATCGTTTTTACTTCAGGTTAAATAATATTAAATATGAAAAATAAATGGATTCAGTGGGCCACTCAATTACAGTCAATATCGCAGGCAGGATTAACATTCAGTGCAGACAGATATGACCTTGACAGGTATGAACAAATACGAAATATTGCTATTGAAATTGTACATGAATATACCGATATTGAGAATGAAAAAGTCAGAGAACTTTTTGCATCTGAAACAGGTTACCAGACTCCGAAAGTTGATATCAGGGCGTCGGTAATCAAAGATAACAAAATTCTGATGGTAAAAGAAAAAGCCGATGGAAACTGGTCGTTACCCGGTGGCTGGGCCGATGTTAATTCTTCCGTGGGCGAATCGGCTGTAAGAGAATGCCTTGAAGAGGCAGGTGCAATAGTGAAAACAAAAAGGATTATAGCAATACATCTTGCAAACAAACACAATAATCCTCTCTTCCCATATACAATCTATAAGATATTTGTCGAATGTGAACTTATGGATTTCAGCTTTAAGGAGAACACTGAAACTTTCGAAGCCGGTTTTTTTGATGCTGAAAAGTTGCCGGATCTTTCACTTCACAGGAACACTCCTGCCCAGATTGAAATGTGCTTTGAAGCAAAAAAATGTAAAGTATTCGAAACGATATTTGATTAGTAAATTTCAATTAAGACTTTATAGGAAGGCTGCTTCAAAAGTGATTATTTATCTACAATTCCCCATGGTTGGCCAGTTAATTATCAGCTATTCAGATAAATATATTTCTCCTGCAAATCAATAACAGTGCCGATAACCTTAGAATCCGACAGACCGGCGCTTAACAAATCTTGAAGGATTTCATTCACTTTATCAGGTGGCGCACTGAAAAAAAGCCCTCCGGATGTCTGAGCATCAAAGGCAATCATTTTTAAATTATAGTCGAGACCCGATTCAAAATCAATATGTTTTTCAGCATACTCAAGATTACTGAATGATGCTCCCGGAATACATCCCTTATCGATTAATTTACATGTGTTCCCAATAAGCGGGACTTCCTTCATATTTATTTTTAAAGAAACTCCGCTGGCTTTTGCCATTTTAAGTGCATGGCCCGCAAGGCCAAAACCGGTAATATCGGTCGCTCCCCTGATATTATGATCTTTCATGACATCAGCTCCTGATTTATTTAGTAGTTTCATTATTTTTTTTGCGTCATCAAGATCGTCATCAGAAGCCAATCCAAGTCTGTGACCTGCAAGAATCACTCCGGTTCCGATTGCCTTGGTCAGTATTAAAGAATCACCCGGTCTGGCTCCTGAATTTGTAATAATTTTCCCGGGATGAACATACCCTACAACTGCCAGCCCATATTTTGGCGGAGAATCATCAATGGTATGACCCCCGATAATATTCACACCTGCTTCAGTCGCCTTATCAAATCCTCCCTTCAAAATTTCTGCGTAAGCTTCCACCGGGAGTTTTGCAGACGGGAACATCATAATATTGAGAGCAAGCACCGGATCGCCTCCCATTGCATAAACATCACTGATTGAATTTGCTGCAGCTATCTGACCAAACTCATAAGGATCGCTGCATACAGGCGGGAAGAAATCAGTAGTAAGGACCAGCGCAAGGTCATCACTCACCCGATAAACACCTGCATCATCTTGATTATCAATATCAACAAGGACATTCTGGTCATTTGACAAAGGCAGATGCATCAGTATATCATCAAGCAGTTTTGGTGATATTTTGGCCGAACATCCGCCATATTCGACCATCTGAAGAAGATCAATTTTCATACAAATATTTCTTTTTCATGGCCTTATAATATTTCCGGCAGAAGCCATAGCTTCAGCAATAGCATACATGTTGCTCACAGTACCTGCCCCGATAACAGACTCAAGTGAATAATGGTTGACACACGTTGCGCAAAGCATCAATTCAACTCCCATTTTTTCCAGATCGTGCAGATGCTCAATAACAGGTGAATTTTTAGTGACAAGTTTTACACCACTGTTATAGAAAATCATTTTCTGAGGTAATGTATCAAGATCTTTTAATGCTTTAATGAAATTTGAAATAAGCAAATGGCCAAGATCATCATCACCTTCTCCCATTTTATCGGAAGCAACAACAATTATATAATTTCCTTTCTCAAAATGTGTTATCGGAGTAGTGCAATAATCTTCTGCTTTTACCGGAGAAACATCACCGACTGTTTTAGTAATTGTTAGAGTCCACACCCCTCCTTTCTCATTAACCTGGAAATCTGCTTTATTATCTTTAAGAAAACGGCTTAAATTATTAAATGATGTCTGATTGTCTATCAGAACTATGAAAGACTCTCCAACATTTATTTCTCTTAGTGTTTTTCTGGTTGCAATCAATGGGGCAGGACATAATTGCCCTTTAGTATCTACTATTCTCATTTGCCAAAATAAAATTGAATTGCAAAAGTACAAAAGAAATATTGAAAATGTTGAAAATGTTGAAGTGTTGAAATGTTGAAGTGTTGAAATGTCGAAGTGTTTATAAGTTGATAAGACGAAATGTCGGATGAACTATAAACCTGTTAAATAATGAAATTTTGTACCTTTACTTATTATAATAGAATTATCGACTTCACCATTTGATTATATGAAAAGAACTATTTCTCTTATTTTGGTTCTGGCTGCAATTATATCAACGAATTTATTATCTGCCCAGGATTCAAAAAACAAAACCACATTGCCTGGTTCATGGCTTGGAAAGCTTTCAACCAATGGGATTGATCTCAGGCTGGTGTTTAATTTGAAATTAAATGAAAAGGATAGTCTGATATCAACTATGGATAGTCCCGATCAAGGTGCAAAAAACATACCTCTTGGTCACGTCACTCTGAAAGATGATAAACTGACTATTAAGGCGCCCAGGCTTATCGGAGAATACAACGGAACAATTACAAGTGACTCGACAATTGATGGAATATGGACCCAGAGGGGAGGAAATTATAATGTAAATCTTAAAAAACTAAAAACAGCATTTACAATAAACAGGCCCCAGGAGCCGAAACCTCCTTTCCCTTATACATCTGAGGATGTAACCTTTGAAAATAAGAAGTTCAATATAAAACTTGCAGGAACGCTGACAATTCCGGCCGGGACCGGACCTTTCAAGACTGTTGTAATGATAACAGGATCGGGCCCCCAGAACAGAGATGAAGAGCTTATGGGTCATAAGCCATTTTGGGTAATAGCTGATTATCTCAGCAGAAATGGAATTGCTGTCCTGAGATTTGATGACAGAGGTTTCGCTAAATCACAGGGTAACTTTGCTGAAGCAACTTCTGCCGATTTTGCAACTGACGCTGAAGCTGCTTTTGAGTTTCTGAATGACAATCCAAAAATAAATCATACTGAGACAGGTTTTATAGGGCACAGTGAAGGTGGATTAATTGCATCAATGGTTGCCGCATCAAACCCAGAAGTAGGTTTCATTATATCATTGGCAGGTCCCGGGGTCACCGGACAACAGATAATTATCAGGCAGTCGCAGGAGATAGGAAGGCTTTCAGGACAAAGCCAAGCTCAGATTAAGGAATCCACCGAGACAAATAAAAAACTATACGCTATTCTGAGAAAAGAAAAGGATAATAAAAAGGCAGAAGTTAAGATTCTTGCTCTTTACAAAGAGATTCTTGAAAGGAAGAAAACTTCGAAAGATGATACAGAAAAAGCTGTTAATCAGCTTAAAGCCACATTTGGAGCGGCCACATATACCTGGTTCAGATATTTCATAATGACTAACCCTGCTACATTCTGGAAAAAAGTTGAATGTCCGGTGCTTGCAATGAACGGAGAGAAAGATCTGCAGGTATCGGCTAATGAAAACCTTCCAGCAATTGAAAAAGCTCTTAAATCGTCAGGAAATAATTCCATAAAAACTGTCAAATTGCCTGAACTAAATCATTTATTCCAGCATTGCAAAACAGGACTACCTTCAGAATATGGCAATATAGAAGAAACATTTTCTCCTGAAGCTCTTAAGATCATAACTGACTGGATTCTGGCCTTATAGGTTTTTCAGCCAGTTTCCTGAGTATCATGCGTCCCCGTGAAGTAATACCGGCAGATGCGTCTTCCATAAGAACAGTTATGGAGGCGAAAAGCTCATTTGTAAGTTCAGGATAAATCAGAGAAAGCCTGTATAATATTTCCATCGAATAGGCTTTTATCGCTATTGCGGAAAAACCTGATTTTAAAATATTAAAACAAAAATCTGCTAGTATCCCATGTTGACGTTTATCGATTTTTTCAGGATCGCTCAGAGAAATTATTCTGAGGAAAGAGCGCAATGTACTTTCATTATCAAATTTATTTAACATTTCAACTATTTGCGACAGATATGGATAGAAAATCTCCGGAAACTTGTCACAAACTTTTGTAAGTGTCCATGATGCCCTGAAAGCAAGTTTTTTATCAGAAGAATGCGAATACTCCAGCAATTTCATAAAGACAGCCGGGTTTTCAGTTGCGGATGTAGCTACCCATTCGGCCTCTTTCAGACCCATCATATTGTTAACCATTGCCTGAAGATCTGTGTCATCTGTCAACCGGGCAGAAGGTTCGTGATTTATTTGCAGTTCAGTATTTTTCTCAGTTTTGACTTTATCCAGATAGCTGTTTGCGATAAATACATCCGCCTCCGAAAAATCAACCGATGATAATTCTGTTGCTTTTATCCATCTGTAAGCCAGATGCTCTGATAAAAAGGGCAATTCATTGAGAGTATCGCAGATAAATGGGAAAAGTTTAATCTGCTTATAGCCATAGTCATATTCGACCTCTGATAGTTGTCCGCAGATTATGATCTCCATCGATAATTCTTCTTCTATTTCGCGAATAATGCATTCCTCTGGAGTTTCATCCGGGTCAATTTTTCCCCCTGGGAATTCCCATTTAAAAGGATGATCAGATGTCTCTCCACGCTGGACAACCAAAATTTCATCCTCTTCATTTCTAATTATAGCACAGGTAACAATAATCATATTTCAGTCATGAATGTGACTCCCTTCCAGCCTCCCCCGGGGGAAGAAGTAAAGATGCTAGTCAATCTATATTAAAAGGTCTTCATACAGTGGAATAACAAGCAAAAATTCATATTTCTTTTCTTCATGATCAATTTTACAGGCGTAATGATCAATCCCATTGGTGACAACAATATACGGCACTTTGAATTCCATATTATAAGTTACAATCTGTTCAAAAACCTTGTCGTCAATTTTAATATCAGGCGATTTACATTCAACTATCATAACCGGTTTACCTGACCTGTTGTGCACCAGTATATCAACTCTTCTTTTTAATTTATTGATCCTGAACATGACTTCTACACCAAGAAGGCCAACCGGATATTTTCCTTCATTTACGAGGTATTGAATAAAATTCTGCCTCACCCATTCCTCTGGAGTGAGCTTAACATATTTTCTTCTCACCGGATCGAGAATCATTTCATTGTCCTCTTTCACGGTTATCCTGAAGAAATATTGAGGCAGATTTAGCTGTTTCAAACTAGTACGATACTTCTTGTTATTATATAATAAAAGTCATTTCCCTGCAAATATATTCAGTTAATTTATAAGTGCCTAGAGTTTGGAGTGCCTATAGTGCCTAAAGTAAATTGTTTGAAACGCTCTTTTAGAATCAATGGACCTCGAACTGTTTAGTACATTTTCTTTATAACATAATTACAATTAATCTGATTAATTTTGCTGAGGTTCATTTTTATATTGAACTTTAGGCACTTCGAACTTTAGTTCACTTTAAGTACTTTTTTATGAAAACCAAAGAGGAAATTGTTAATAACTGGCTTCCGCGATATACAGGCAAAACTATTGACAGCTTCGGAAAATATTTTCTACTGACTAATTATCTGTACTATGTTGAACTTTTTGCAAAATGGAACAATGTTAGGGTTGAAGGGAAAGATAAGAACATGCCAAGCGCCACTGCCGATGGAATAACAATAATAAATTTTGGTATGGGGAGTCCAAATGCTGCAACTATTATGGATCTTCTGAGCGCTGTAAATCCTAATGCAGTTCTGTTCCTTGGAAAATGCGGAGGACTTAAGAAGAAAAACACGCTTGGCGATCTTATCCTTCCGATAGCTGCAATAAGAAGCGATGGAACATCGAACGATTACCTTCCAAGCGAAGTTCCTGCACTTCCGGCATTTAAATTACAGAGCGCCATTTCTGCTACAATAACAAGGTATAACAGAGAATACTGGACAGGCACAGTTTATACAACAAACAGAAGGGTTTGGGAATATGACGACAGGTTTAAAAAGTACCTTGTCAAGACAAGGGCAATGGCAATAGACATGGAAACTGCAACTATTTTTACAGTTGGTTTTGCCAATGAAATACCTACCGGTGCGCTTCTTCTTGTTTCCGACCAACCAATGATATCGACCGGCATTAAAACTGAAGCAAGCGATCTCAAGGTAACAAACGACTATGCTGAAATTCATCTTAAGATCGGGATTGACTCGCTCAGGGAAATAAAAGATAACGGCGTATCGGTTAAACATTTAAAATTCTGACAATGGCAATCACCTATGAGGAGATAATTTCCGATCTGAAGAACCGCATTTTCAGGCCTGTTTACTTTCTTGCAGGGGAGGAACCTTATTATATTGATCTCATTATTAATTATATTGAGGACAAGGTTCTGTCCGAAGAAGTGAAAGCTTTTAACCAGATCATCATGTACGGGGAAGATACCAGTATTGCAGCAATAATAGACACCGCCCGCAGGTTTCCGATGATGTCAAGTCATCAGGTAGTAATTATTAAAGAAGCACAATCATTAAAAAAATTGGAGGACCTTGTAATTTACCTTGAAAAGCCTCTATTATCTACTATTCTGGTATTCAGTTATAAGTATAAAAACGTCGATAAAAGAACCAGGCTTTTCAAAGCACTTGAGAGCAATTCAGTTTTTTTTGAATCACCGAGAATACGCGATTATCTGATTCCTGCATGGATTGAAAAATATCTTATGACAAAAGGGATAAAAACAGATCCAAAAGCAAGTGCAATGCTGACTGAATATCTTGGAACTGATCTGCATAAGATTGTTAATGAGCTCGATAAACTTATTATTACACTTCCTGCCGGAAAACCTGTGATAACAACGTCACTGATCGAAAAGAATATCGGAATAAGCAAGGACTATAACAATTTTGAGCTGCAAAAGGCAATAGGTGAAAAAGATATATTAAAAGCCAATATGATTGTTCATTATTTCGCTGATAATCCTAATGACAATCCCATTACTCTTTCCATTGCTTCAATTTTTGTATTCTTCAGCAAGATTCTGACATATCATTATCTTACCGACAAATCGAAAAATAATGTCGCTGCAGTTCTTAAGGTTCATCCATACTTCGTAAAGGATTATGAAACTTCAGCTGCTAAATATAAGGTATCAAAGACAGTAGAGATAATCAGTCTTTTGCGTACATACGACATGAAATCAAAAGGTTACGGAGATCCGGGCACTGAACCGGGTGATCTTCTGAAAGAGCTGGTTTACAGGATACTGCATATTTGAAACCAACCTGGCTTATTAATTATTTATATTAGTTAAATCATTCTGTTTTGCATCATTCCCCAGTGAAAGACAAATCTTTATACATATCTTTCCATCTTAATAAGGGTGTCGGATGGAAGGGATGGGGAAGAAGTGGATATCAGAAAAAGTGATTTGTGGGATGAGTTCATGAGGTAAGTACAAGAGATATTTATAACTTAAGAATAGCATTTTATAACTGATTTTCAGTTACTTGCTTCTTTCTGTACCTGATTCCTTATATCCATTTTATTTTATTACGAATTTTTTCACACTAATTTCACCAAAAACAGTCTCAAGAAATGGTTTGCCATTTTTTAACCCAACATTTCCAAATCCGGTTTCTGTTGAAATAAAACTTGTAAAATCACCTATTCTTGTATCTATGAACATTTCCTGGCTGACAGCATCATACCTTACACCAGTCAATCCCTGCAGCATACCATAACTCGACATGGCCCGTGCATACCAGTGTCCGCATTCATATTCGTCGAATGGATTTCTGATTCTTCCATCGTACCTGTCGCGGCAGACCCTCACAATTGCCAGCCCTTTATCCACTTCACCTGTAAACATCAGATGAGAGGCAACCTGGTATTCTATGCCTGTCCATACTTCATTACTGTAAACAAATGGAAGAGAAAGCATTTCGCCTTTTGGCCAGGTACATAAAAGAAGTCCTCCCTCCTTGCCCAGTGCATAAGAAGGTCGCTGCGGATTAGAGTGGTTACTAAGATCAGTTTTGAAATTGTACTTATATACTGAATTAAGGTGGCTCGCTACTTTAGCAGAATCGATGATATTTTTCAAACCGCATACCTCAGCAATCCAAACACCAAGGACTCCATCGGAAAGGCACCCTTTTCCATATTGATATTTCGGGCCCTCTTTTTGCAAAAGCTTTAACGCTTCGTCAGAATAACTTGTATTAAAAGCAGTTGCAGATGCTTTCACCGGGTCAGGCGCAGTCAACCCCTCCCATTTTATTTTCTGAATAAAGTATTCACCATTGTACAGTTCTGTCTCCATGGTTTTTCTTCCCTTTTCATAGAGAGCCTGATATTTTTGTACATCTTCACCCAAAAATCTTCCCATTTCAGAAATAGCTTTCAAAGCTCCCAGATAGAAGCTTGTACACATACCGTCAGGACCCCAGAATTCTATATCGTAGGTATTATGATGGGGTTCCTCAAGTGTTCCGGTAGACTTTGGATCCCAGGTTCTGATACAATAATCCATACTTTCAGTAATCTTCGGGTACATTCTTTTCAACCATTCATTGTCGCCGCTGATTCTCCAGTCGCGGTACATTTTCATTATACCACCGAGTTGTCCGTCGGATGCTGCATAGAAAGTATTTGCGACAGGCCTTATTGGCAGCGCAGATCTGAAAGTCTGATGACCCTCCTTATCCTGACTCTCGAAAAATTCAGTATTACGCAATGTGCGCTCAAGCTTCGGAAAGAGATGTGGTATTGCCTGTGCGTAGTTCCACACATGAGTACATGAACCTGCACAGCATCCGGAATTATCGCCGCAACCTTCCCAGCTCCATAATCTCCCGTCAGACTGTCTTAACACCGTAGGAGATTTTAGTATAGCCAGGTTTGCAGCAATAGCTTCAATTACCTCATCAGGAAGAGTAGTTTTATAGAATGAGTCTTTAAATAATTCAGACTTATAACGGAGATCATTATAGTATGTTTTCCAGTAATTTATAACCTCTTCAATTCCTCTGAATCTGCCTGAATACCAGGGTTTATAAAAGGGAAGAACACAGGAACAAGTAGGATCGGGACATTCATTTTGCCCTTTTTCTTCTGAATCCTTTCCATACTTTAGATTTGTACCAGGAACATACCACGCCATCATAAGCCGGATTACCTTTGTTCCGCCCGGATCCAATGTGAATGGCACGAATAATGAAGCACCCGGAGCACCCTGATTTACAGGCTCTGTGCCACGGGTTTCCCCTTTCTGGATTGTTTCCCATGTTATCGTAAGCGGATCCCACCACCCACCTCTGAACCAGCAGTGATCCACTATTGTTTTCGGATCGTTTGTGAAAATGGCAAACTCACCTCTGCTTTCAGGCTTATTTTTAATTCCCTCTTCGCAAAGGATAAATCCATTTGTTGTGGCTTTGATATTATTATGGCCATTTTCCTGTTCCATAAAATTCTCCGAGTTGTAGGAAAAGACAGCTTCAATCTTTGAAGAACCTGTATTTCTGAATGAATATTCAATGGCGCCCAAAGGCAGACTCGAGTTATCCGCATCGGTCGGAATAAAAGGGCTCCATCCGGTCAGATTTACATCAAGCGGAATATCATCATCATGCATTCCTATTAAAGCAAAAGGGAACCTAGCTGTGAATATTGTGCTTTGAAACCTTGGAAACCCATAACTTGCACCGGCAGATCCGTTTGCGGAATTTGGCTGACCGAATTTCTTCCAATCAGGCACCTGACCCTCAAGAACCTTTGTTCCGTTTTTAAATCCTTTCACAGATATAGCTGCAAACATGCAAGGCTCGTTAAAGACATCGGGTCTGTTACGAACTGACATGTGAGAAATGGCTCCGCTACCTTCAATACAAAACATGCCGGCACCTATCCCGCCAACAGGAAATGCAATGCGATCGAGGAATTTGCCTGAATAAGAACCATTATACTTATGAACATTGATATTATCCAGTTGTTTTTCTTTCGAACATGAAAAGAATAACAAGCTGAGAATAACCACTTTTAGTAATTGAAACTGATTGATTCTTTTCATTATATGAAGTATATTATAAAGGTTTTATACCGGACACAGAAAGCTGGTAAGTTTATAAATTTATGAAAAAGAGTTCAAAACCGGTGCTTATATGCGTTTTATTCATCTGAATAGAGTTCCTGAAAACTAAACTGCCTTTTGGCTCAGGTGAAATATCTGTTAATAATTTAACAGCTGAAACAATTATTTCTTCAATAAAAAAATGCTATTAAGTCTGAATATCTGATTGTTGCATTCTCATTGAATTAAGAATCTGTAACAAACTATTTTTAAATTAAAAAAATGGTTACTTTTCGAAAGGGAAAAAATATTAAACAGTATGCAACCACGGCTTTACGCAGTCCTCTCGATTCTCTTATTTGGTATACTCTATATCTATACTGCAATTGGAGTATTTATTGTTTTAATTCTCACCTTTTTACATTTGAAAAAACCGACCCGTTTTCTCTTTCAGATGTGGGCAAAATCAGTTTTTATAATTATGGGAAAAAAATTCAGGGTTTTTGGAAAAGAAAACATTAAAAAAGGAGAAAGATACATTCTGGTAGCTAATCATGCCAGCCTTTTTGATATAGTAGCAATAACGTCATTTTACCCTGGAATATCATGGTTTGGTCATGAACGGCTTCTTAAAGTTCCTTTGTTCAGCAACTTATTGAAAATGATGGACTATGTCCCCTTCAAAGAACCAACTTACAGAAACACAAAAGAGATGATTGATCAGCTTATTCATAGATCAAATTATCAATCAGTTGCAATCTTTCCGGAAGGGACAAGGACGCTTAACGGGAAAATCAACCAGTTCTACAGGGGGTTCATTTACCTCTTCAGAACAAGGGATATTGAAATCTTACCGGTTACGTTAAATGGATTTTATAAGCTGAAACCAAAAAACAGGTTTTATATAAATTTCGGTTCAAAGCTGGATGTTGTTGTTCATCAACCACTTAAAAGAGAAGAGTTGATTAATAAAAGTGATAGTGAAATCATAGAAACTGTAAAGGGTGTTATTGAATCGGCTTACCATTAATATGAATATTGAAAAGTTCTGACATGGATGAAATAAAAAAAGAGTGGGTTTTCATTATAAACCCGATAGCAGGTAACGGGTTCGCAAAGACTATTATCCCGAAACTGGAGGAGATGATCCGGAAACATAATGTTGATGCCGAGTTGGTTTTCACAGAAAGAAGCGGACATGCTACCGAATTATCAGAGGAATTCTTCAGGAAAGGATTCAGATATATCATTGGAGTTGGCGGTGATGGGACAATTAATGAAATAGCACGTCCCCTGGTTAATAAAATGGATGTTATAATAGGGATAATTCCTGCAGGAACAGGTAATGATTTTATTCAGATATTAGGATTCCCAAACAGGTTCGCAGAGGAAGACTGGGATATCTTCTTTAAAGGTAATTTAAAAGCAATGGACGTCGGATCGTGCAATGGAATGATATTTCTTAATGGTATGGGTTTAGGATTTGATGCCCAGGTAGCTGCTGAGAATTATACAGAACCCGGAAAAGTTAAAAAAGGGGGCAAACATAAATATATCTGGCATATTGTTAAAACCCTTCTGTTCTTCAGGGAAAAAAAGATGACCGTTATAACAGAGAACGGCAGGCACAAAACTGATTGTTTTATTAATACCGTAGCTATAGGCCGCAGGTTTGCCGGAGGTTTTTTTCTTACTCCAAAAGCTATTGCAAATGACGGATTGCTCGATGTTTGTATGATAAAAAAACTGTCACTTTTTGAGAGATTCAATATCCTTCTTAAAGTACCTGAAGGAAAACATATTACTGATCACAGAGTTAATTATTATCAGACCCCCTCAATTAATCTTGAATTCCCGGAAGAGGTACCTTTTCATGTTGATGGCGAACTTTGTTTTTCCAATAAATTTAACGTGATTATTCTACCCGGAGCATTAAATACTATATACAATCCTGATGGAAAACACTTTTTCAAAAGATAGAAACACCGTCTATAAGTATATCGCATTTTTTGACCTCGATCGTACAATAACCAAAGCTATCAGCGGGAACGCACTGGCCAGAGCCGCTTTTAAGAGTGGCCTTGTGAAACGTACCGGACTCATCCATGCTCTTTATCTTTCGTTGGTATTTAAACTTAATTTCAAAGATCAGCTGAAAATTATCGATGAAATGGTAACCTGGGTTCAGGGAATGTCTGAAAAAACAATGGTTGATCTTTGCTCAAAAGTGTTCCATAAGGTACTTCTTCCTTCAATTTATACGGAAGCAAGATCTGAAATAAAATTCCATAAAGAGAAAAATGCAAAAGTTGTAATACTATCATCTGCCCTCAAACCAATTTGCCGGGAAATGGCAAAAAACCTTTTGATGGATGATATTATTTGTTCCGATCTTGAAGTTTACAACGGATATTTAACAGGACAACCCCGTGGGCATATCTGTTTTGGTAATGAAAAGACCCTCAGGTTAAAAGATTATTGTGAAAAAAATAACACCGAAGCATCAACTGCCTGGTATTATGCCGATTCCATTTCAGACCTTTCTGCACTCAGCTGTGTTGGTAACCCGGTTTGTATAAATCCGGATAAAAGGCTTAAAAAAGCAGCTCTCCGAAAAAGCTGGAAGATCCTTTGGTGGAATTCTTAGTTAACTTCAAGTTTCTGCCAATCAGGAAATTTTGGATATTTAGCATGAGGTTCCATCTGGTACCAGAAACAGGTCGAAGCGATATCTGAATGCTGTTTCAGGTATCTTCCGCCCTGATGCCAACCCAGATCCTGAATAGTAATTTTAAGATCTGATTCAAAACGGACAGGATCCATTATGTGCCATCTGTACAGGCCAAAACGTTGCATAACGTTGTAGTGCCCGTCGCCTCTGATAACCTGTGGCAAACCTGAATAGGGAGTACAGAATTCCGTATAAGCAGATTCCTCAACGCCTGTGCTATTCTTTTTATTAGTATCAAAATCATAGGAACCGCAGAAATAATCTTCTGTGCCGGTTCCATTTATAGTCGGGAATTTGCTATCTCCATCAATATAAAATTTTATCTCACCTTCTCCCCACCAGCCATTATTATTGACTCCCACGGCAAGGTAAACTCCTACATACTGACCTTTCCCCTTAATTCCGTCAATAATTGTATAAACAGATGATTCATCAGGATTTGCCCTGCGGAACTGAGCATGAAAATAACCGGCATCTGCCGGCACCTCTGTCAATGTATAATCTATCTGGTAAAACAGTGTCATAGCATCGTGATCATTAACATTTTCCATGGTGATCCTGCATTTTTTACGAAAAGGCATAACCCAGTAGGAATTGAATGCACTTCCCGGATTTACGCAGACAGCTGCCGAGACCAGAGGAGAATATTCATTCCAGCCCATCCCAAAGAAATCACCCACAGGACATTCAACTGAAGGATCTGTTTCATCGTCCCAATATATACGCAGGATTGAAAAGCGCCATTTTCCTGTAGGAGTCATCCAGATGTGCTGGATAGCACCTGGGCCTTCAATTTCAGCCATAGTGAATGTTTCACCGGATTTTATTGTTACAAAAGGGTTCACTTTCCATCCCTGGCCAAGATCGCGGGCAGAATTAGACGCGTTGGCAGTGTTGGGTTTATCTTTATTGGCAGGATCAGCCATACCTGCTTTTCCTTTTTCGCCGGAAAAGTTTTCGGGACTTATTGAGCGGGTTTTTGCATCGGATAATCTGTAAAGATTACCCATGTTCATATCGAGTCCGTTGAATTTATTCTGGGCAGATGCCGAGATAGGCAAAAAAATACTAATAAGGAACAGAACCCATATTTTTTTCATATTATCTAATTTAAAATCGGTTTAGCAATGCGATAAAATGTCAGAAAATATACCTGATTGACAAAGCTCCGCCATCACCCCTGAAATCCTGATTTCCAATTAAGTTAAAAGTCGGCTTCCAGTCGATGCCTATATTTATTGGTGCTTCATGGAAACTATATTCCAATCCTAATATTCCATCAATCCCGACTACGGCACCGGCGGTTCCCCAGGGTGCCTCTCCTGCGGGATATGAACCAAGATGAGCGCCAAATCCATAGTACCATTTCAGATGTTCCACAGCAAATGCCTCATTATGTATTTCATACAAACCTGTTATATCAAATCCTCCCCACTGAGTTTCAAGAATGCCTTCCAACGCAGATTTATCGCTTATAAAATATTTAAAAGTCAGCCCCTGGGCAAACCCGCCTCTTAAACCGATACCCGTTTTATAATCCTGGGCACTTAATGATGTTAGAATAAGTAAAGCCAGTATAAATGCCGAAACTATCTTTTTCATATTTAAAATATTTTTTAAGATTTGAACATCAAAATTAATCAATAAAAGTACAAAAAGAACAGAAATTATTACTCCGTTTCAGGGTTGTCGATCAAACATAAGACGAAAAATGTAAACCAGGATAAACAACTTATAAATCGTGTTTTGTAATCGTCAGGTTTTTAATTAATTTTGATCATGAATTTGTATGAGATAATTAAGTCTGATCTAATAATCTACATTGACAACTTATGAAAAAACTAATTCTGATCACAACTGTTATGGCAGTTATTATATCATGTAATGAGCCAATGAAAAAGAAAATAGAATACCCTGTAACAAAAAAGGGCGATGTTATTGATACTTATTTTGGAACTAAAGTTCCTGATCCATATCGCTGGCTTGAAGATGATAAATCTGAAGAGACTGCTGCCTGGGTAAAGGAGCAAAATAAAGTCACATTCAGTTACCTTGAGAAAATTCCTTACCGGGAAGAAATCAAGACACGCCTCGAGAAAATGTGGAACTACGAGAAATACAGTGCTCCTTTTAAGGAAGGTGATTATACTTACTTTTCAAAAAACAATGGATTGCAGAATCAGTTCGTGGTTTATCGTCAGAAAAATAATGGAGAACCTGAACTGTTTCTCGATCCCAACACATTTTCTGCAGACGGAACAACATCTCTTGGAGAGATGGAATTCACACACGACGGCAGCAAAGTTGCTTATTCCATATCTGAAGGTGGATCTGACTGGCGTAAAGTCATTGTAATGGATGCCGTTACAAAATCAATCATTGGCGATACATTGAAAGATATTAAGTTCAGTGGTCTTTCGTGGCAAAATAATGAAGGATTCTATTATTCAAGTTATGACAAACCGAAGGGTAGTCAACTTTCAGCAAAGACTGATCATCATAAGCTTTATTTTCATAAACTTGGCACCAGTCAGGCTGAAGACAAAGTTGTTTTTGGTGCTGATATTGTCAGAAGATATGTGGGAGGAAATGTAACAGAAGATGGCAGGTATCTTGTAGTTACAGCAGCTGTATCAACAACAGGAAATGAATTGTATATTAAGGATCTGAAAAAACCGGGAAGCAATTTCACGGTTATTGTAAATAATTTCGACAATGATCACTATGTAATTGATAACGAAGGTTCAAAACTCTTCATTGTGACAAACCTTAATGCACCCAATAAAAAAATTGTTGCTGTTGACGCATCAAAACCCGGCGTTGAAAACTGGATTGATTTCATACCTGAAACAGAGAATGTCCTAGAACCTGCAACGTGTTCGGGATACTTTTTTACACATTATCTGGTCAATGCCATCTCTAAAGTAAAACAATATGATAAGAACGGCGTAATGGTCAGAGAAATAGCACTGCCGGGAGTCGGCGCCGCATCAGGTTTTGGTGGTAAAAAGAAAGATAAAGAAGTATATTTCTCATTTACAAATTATATTACACCAACAACTATTTACAAACTTGATCCTGTTAGCGGCATGTCAGAAATCTATAAAAAGCCTGTAGTTGCATTTAATGGTGAGGAGTATGAATCAGTGCAGGTCTTTTATAATTCAAAAGATGGAACGCGCATTCCCATGATCATTACCTATAAAAAAGGAACCTTCCTTAATGGTACTAATCCTACAATTCTTTATGGATATGGAGGATTCAATATCAGTGAAACTCCGGGATTCAGCATCCCGGTCGCACTATGGCTTAAAATGGGTGGTATTTACGCAGTTGCCAATATAAGGGGTGGAGGTGAATATGGTGAGAAATGGCACCTTGCCGGAATCAAAATGAACAAGCAGAATGTTTTTGATGATTTCATTTTCGCAGGTGAATACCTTATTGCAAAGAAATATACTTCATCAGATTTTCTGGCAATAAGAGGCGGATCAAATGGCGGGCTGCTTATCGGAGCTGTTATGACACAGAGGCCTGACCTTATGAAAGTGGCACTTCCGGCTGTTGGTGTTATGGATATGCTCCGCTATCATAAATTTACTGCAGGCGCAGGCTGGGCTTACGACTTTGGAACATCTGAAGACAGTAAGGAAATGTTTGAATATATCTATAAATACTCTCCTGTTCAGAATGTAAAAGAAGGGATAAAATATCCTGCAACACTTGTTACAACCGGTGATCATGACGACAGGGTAGTGCCTGCCCATTCATTTAAATTTGCAGCACAACTCCAGGCTAAACAGGCCGGGAACAATCCTGTTCTTATAAGAATTGAGACAAAGGCAGGTCATGGAGCAGGAACTCCCGTCAGCAAGAGCATCGAACAGTATGCTGATATCTTCGGCTTTACTCTTTATAATATGGGGATAAAGGAAATTAAATAAAATAAATTGCCCCTGGACTTTTCATAGTTAAGGGCAATTTTAAAATACCAGTGTCTGTATTGAATGAGGCAATATCTTTACCTCAGTTGCATTATGACCAATACACAAATTATAATTAATTTTCTGATTGCTCTGATTCATTACGATAACTGCTACTTTACCGTCTTCATTAATAAATGCTGTTGTCAGTAACTGACTGCGGCTTGCTGAACTGATTATCCTCTTTGCTCCCGGACGAATGAATTTTGAAAAATGTCCGATATAATAGTATGAATTAGTGAATATTAATTCGCCCGATTTTGTATTAAAGTGAACCGGAGCAAAACAGAAATTCTTTACATGATTAGGGCCACCTTTTTCATCCAGCAATATGTTCCAGTCGCACCAGCCAACAGTTCCGCTGTTAAAATCATGGATCATTGAGCAGCCATACTTTTCACCAAGTCCCCAGAAATTATACATGCTGGCATTAAAATTTTCAGGACAACCTTCAGTGAAAATCAGATTTTTATCGAGCCATGTATCATGAACAAGCCTGACATTATCAAACATTTTCTCGCCTCCGCTCCAGTCTTCATACCAATGGAAACCCATTCCCCAGGCATATTTTGACGCTTCAGGATCGTCGAAAATGACCTTTGCCCTTTGATACATAAGATCACGATTATGATCCCATACGATTATTTTTCTATCACCCAATCCTGCTTTTTCCATTGTGGGTCCTAAATAATTTTTAAGGAAATCACGCTCATCATCAGCTGTATAGACACATGATTCCCATATTTGTGTGGCCATTGGTTCATTTTGAATCGTTATGCCCCATACAGGTATCCCCTCTTTTTCATAAGCTTTAATAAACTTTGTATAATAGCCGGCCCAAAGCTGGTAATACTCAGGTCTTAGTTTCCCGCCGTGCATCATATCATTATTGTTTTTCATATATGCAGGTGGGCTCCAGGGACTTGCAAACAGAGTCAGTTTACCAGCGGCAGCTGCAATAGCTTTCTTAATAAATGGTACACGAAACTGCAAATCATGATCAATATTAAATGATTTCAAATCTTTATCTCCATCACTGATATAAGTATAACTTCCGCTTGAAAAATCGCAACTGTTAATATTAGTCCTTGCAAGAGTATAACCAATTCCCTTTGTAGCATCGAAATAAGCTTGCAGAAACTCCTTCTGTTTTGCCTCAGGCATTTTGGAAAAAGTTTCAGCGGAAGCATCAGTTAATGCACCTCCTATCCCTAAAAATGTCTGAAATGTTTTATCAGGATCGGTGAAAACACATATTTGCGTTTCAACAGGTTGAACCATCTCCCTGAATTTAAGTGTGTCAGTTACACTTAATCTATAACTAGTGCTATCGGCAGTAGTATATACGATTACTTTCTTCCCTTCGATGTTGAATTTATCGGGGATGGCAGATTCTGTTTTGGACTGCGGCCTTTGCTGGCTGCAGGAAAAGATAAATAAAAAGCTTAACGAAATAATTGAATATTTCTTCATATAATTTCTGATAGTTTTAGGATACATTAGACAGTATATCAACGTTTTATCGGTGTTTTTCAGATGATGTTGTAGTTTCGCCAATAAGTGTTTATTCCAAGATAGTCTTTCAGAAATATTTTGGCTTTATATCTTAATGAGAGCCTGTTAAATGAAATATCATATTCGAAACTCCAGTTCTTGCGCTCTATCCGTTCTTTCATAACCTCGGGATGCGTTTCACCAAATATGCTTAATTCATCTATCGAGGAATAGTCAAACATCTGATTTGGATATTTCTTTTCCAGAGAATTTTCTTTATGATAAAATGAATATGAGTTTTTTAATTTTTTCAACATTGTACGCGGTTCTTTCACCCATCCGTAATGATAGACGCAGGCATCAACCGGTTTGACATTCAGTTTAAGGTTATCTCCTTTCCTGAAGCCCTGTGCATCTCTGTACGAGTAAATAGTTTTATCGTTTTTAATAACTCTGATTTCATGATTATACCATTTAGGTGAAATGCCTATATAATCATACGATCCGTAAAAGTGCAAATAATTTAATAAGAGACCATCAACAAGTTTATTGTCCTTATATCTTTCCATAGACGCATAAATATTATCAAGGTATTTTTCATGGATTACTTCATCTCCCTGAATGTAGAAAGCCCAGTCAGAATCGTCAGGAACTGCAAGGAATGCTTTATCTGTTTCAAGGGCAAAAACTCTGCCTCCTTTTTTCATTTCCGGCGAATCGTTCCATATAGTCTCAATTATCTTAATTTTTTGTTTATCAATGTTTTGAATAAGTTCAAGAGTATTATCATCCGATTTACCTACGGCCACAATAAAGTCATTACAAACAGGAAGTATTGATTTGATTGCTTCAACAACCGGATAGTCAAATTTTACTGCATTACGAATGAAAGTGAAACCGGTTATTTTCATATTATT
Organism: uncultured Bacteroidales bacterium; assembly: GCA_963838215.1. Classification (GTDB taxonomy): domain Bacteria; phylum Bacteroidota; class Bacteroidia; order Bacteroidales; family VadinHA17; genus LD21. Next base: position 548,286 of record CAWIQG010000004.1, read on the forward strand.
TAACTGATTATAAGGAATAACCTAAAAATTCCTTAAAGTTCATTTAGAAAGAATTTTAAAGGATTTTTTATGATCGGTCTGTAAAATGGTTCCAGGCGAATTTAATTTAAATAAAGATAAACACTAAATATATTTTTAATTTAAAGCAAGTATCACAAAATATAATTAATTACTGTAATTGCCGGTATCACTCATATCTGAGAGCATCGATAGGATCAAGGCTGGCAGCTTTTCTTGCAGGATACCAGCCAAAGAACACGCCGATAACTGTACACACTGCAAATGACAGAACTTCCGAACTCGGTAATACTACGACCGGCCATGACATTGTGGTTCCGATTATCTTGGATGCTGCAATACCCAGCAGAATACCTATTACTCCTCCTGTTATACTCAGCAAAATTGATTCAGTAAGGAACTGCATTAAGATATCAAACCCTTTGCCACCGATTGCCATACGCAGACCTATTTCCCTGGTACGCTCTGTAACTGATACATACATTATGTTCATGATACCAATGCCACCAACAAGAAGAGAAATTCCGGCTATTGCACCCAGTAATATTGTAAGGATATTACTTACAGAACTGAAAGTGGATAATAATTCTGTCTGGTTCCTGATTGTAAAGTCATTCTGATCAGATGCCTTAATCTTGTGAGTTCTGCGCACAGTTTCTTCTATCTGTGTCGCGGCAAGATCTGTCGATTTGGAATCAACGGCTGAAGTATAGATACTCTGTACCCATGTAATTGCCAGTACCCTTTTCTGGACTGTCGTATATGGCGCAAGAATTAAATCATCCTGATCCTGACCGAAAGTATTCAATCCCTTTGAATCAAGCACACCAATCACAAGGAACGGTATTTTTTTAAATCTTATAACCTGCCCGATCGGATCCTGTCCAAGCCCAAATAAATTAGTCACAACAGTCTGTCCCAGGAGACAAACTTTTGCAGCACTGCCCAGTTCTCTGTCAGTGAACATCCTACCGTTTGTGACTGATCGCTCTCTGATCTGTAAGTAACTCTCATTTTCCCCAAAAAGAGTTGTTGGCCAGTTTAACGCTCCGAATACAGCTTGTCCATTCCCCCGCACTTCAGGCGTAGCTGCAAGAACAGAAGAACAATCTGATAGAATTGAATTAACATCTGTTTCTTTCAGACTCTGCATGGTTGCTGCTCCATACTGGATTCCTCCTCTCTGTTGGGAACCGGGGACCACAGTGACAAGATTTAATCCCATCCCGGCAATCTGTTGTTGTATGCTGAGTTTAGATCCCTGGCCAATTCCAAGCATGGCAATAACAGATGCAACTCCTATAATAATACCTAACATTGTCAGAAAGGCCCTGAGTTTATTTCTTAACAGGGCATTCATTGCAATTTTCAAAAGGTTTTTAATACTCATAATTCCCTGGTTAACAAATCTTCTTCAACTGGAATGCTTGCAAGCATTTCATGTGCATTAATTCTGTCCTTAACAGGACTTTCTCTCAAAATGACGCCGTCTTTAAAATAAATATTTCGTGTTGCACATCTGGCTATATCCGGTTCATGAGTTACAAAAACAATTGTTTTTCCCTGATCATTAAGATCCTGAAAAAGCGCCATAATTTCAAAAGATGTCCGGGTATCGAGATTTCCCGTGGCCTCGTCGGCAAGAATTACTACCGGATCATTGACAAGCGATCTGGCAATTGCAACTCGCTGTTGTTGCCCTCCCGAAAGTTGATTTGGCTTATGATCCATCCTGTCACCAAGACTTACGGATTCAAGTGCTTTTCTTGCTCTCTCTCTCCTCTCCTTTGTTTTTATGGTTGAATTGTACAATAATGGCAATTCTACATTATCCAGAGCATTTGTCCTGGGAAGAAGATTATAAGTTTGAAATACAAAACCAAGTTTTCTGTTCCTCAGGTTGGCTAGTTCATTTTTATTAAGATCGGAAATATTAATGCCGTCAAGAATATATGCTCCATCTGTAGGTTTATCAAGACATCCGATAATGTTCAGCATTGTTGATTTTCCTGATCCGCTGGCTCCCATTATAGCCACAAATTCACCTTCATATACAACCATATCAACTCCCCTGAGGGCATGCACAGTAACATCACCTACGTAATAATTTTTTTTCAGTTTTACTATTTCAATCAGCTTCTTCATACTTATATTATCAGTTTTATCTTCTTGTCGCTCCCTGAGGTGGCCGCTGGGGCATGAATGGGCTTGTTGTGGTTGGTGTTGCTGCTGCAGTAGCAGTTGCTGGTTTACCACCAAGACTCATTGAAAGAATAACCTCATCCCCTTCTTTGATCCCATATTTTATTTCAGCATTTGTGGCATCGATTGCACCTGTTACAACACGTGCACGATGTATTACATCTCCTGATTTTACCCAAACAATAACAGGTTTTTTACCTGTCTGGTTACCAGCCTGATATTGACCAGGATTTGGCTGGTTTGCTGCTCCTGGGTTTTGCCGTCTTGCATTATAGGCAGCAGAATCTGCTCCAGTTCTTCCCTGGTTCTGGTTCTTCCCGAATGGGTTGTTTTTCAAGTACTCAGCCAGCCAGGCAGCATCAGGCGTAAATCGCAGGGCTTTCCCGGGGACTATAAGAACGCTGTCTACCTTCTGGACAAGAACTGTTATGTTTGCAGTCATGCCGGGCATCAGTTTCTTTTCCGGGTTGGGTGCATTCACAATTACGGTATAGGTAACTACATTTGATGTTACAGTTGGTTGTAACCTTATCTGCCTTACATCTCCCTTAAATATCTCAGTAGGAAAAGCATCGACAGTAAAATCAACCGGTTGACCATTTTTTACCTGGCCAATATCGGCCTCATCCACATTAGCTTCAACATGCATCTGTGTCAGGTCATTTGCCACTGTAAAAAGGTTTGGTGTACTGAAACTCGATGCCACAGTCTGCCCCTGATCCACGGCACGGTTCAGAATAACACCAAGTATTGGTGAGGTTATATATGCGTAGTTGAGGTTCACAACAGCTTTATCATATCCGGCCTGGGCTGTTTTCAGGTCAGCACGGGCTATTGCATAATTGTACTTAACCTGATCGTAATCAGCCTGCGCGATAAGTTTCTTATCAAGTAAAGCCTGGTATCTTTCAAAAGTTGCACGCTGAAATTCAACTTCGCCTTTTGATTGATCAAGAGATGCTTGCGATTGCCGGACCGCAGTTTGTAAAGGCGTTGTGTCAAGCACAGCCAGCAGTTGACCTTTTTTAACAATTGAGTTGAAATCAACAAATATTTTATTAATTACTCCTGAGACCTGAGTACCGATTAATACTGTTGTATCAGCCTCTAATGTTCCGGTTGCTGTAATTGTATTTATAATAGTGCCTTTCTTAGCCACGGTGGTTTCAAAAGAGTATGCTTTTTCTCCTTTATGGCATGAACCGGCCACCAGAGCCACAAATGTAATTATTGTGACAAAAACTGTCTTTGTTATTTTTTTCCTGCTCTTCATTATAGTTCTGATTATTTGATTTCTTTCATTTATTCTTATTACTGAACGACAAAGGCTGACCTGCATAAAAATCAAGTATTTTGTAGCTGAAGATCAAAGCATATTTTGATTGAAGAAAGGTGCTTTGAGACGCAATATAGGTTGTTTTCTGAATCAGAAAGTCAACTGAGCTCATTAACCCCTTATCATACTTCTCACTTGCTACATCGTATGATTCCTTAACTGCCTTATAAGCTTCAGCGCTCGCCTCATACTCAATCTGGTTTGAGACTACATTCTGACATGCCTGTTCTATAGCCTTTCTTAATACATCCTTTGTATAAAGTTCATTCAATTCAGCATTATTTAAGTTCAGCTTTGCGACTTCTACACCTGTTTTAGCTGCTCTGTTCTGATATATAGGAATTGAAGCCGATATTCCTATCGCCGGGCTGACATTGTTTTTAATCTGATCTCCTAATGTAGTTCCCGGTCGGTAACTTGTTGAATAACTTGTCTGATAACCCGAATATGAAGTTGATACTCCTGCATTCAAAGAAAGAATGGGATAATAATTCGCCTTTGCCAGATCAATACCTATCTGTGTACTTTGTTTGACTAGCTCAGCATTTTTCACTTCCGGTTTTATCCCAAGCGCAGCCTGGTAAATCTCTACAGGATCAGGAATTCGTTTCTGATTGATAAGACTGTCCAGATTCGGCCGCTCTATATTAAAATTGCTGGTTAAAGGAAACTCCATTAATTGCATCAGTGCTATTTTGTTTAATGCTAGCTGACTCTGAGCTGTAGCAAGAGTCTGTTTTTCAGTGGCCAGTTGTGATTTAACCTGCAAATAATCTGAATTTGCTATAGCACCCAGTTTAAGTCTTTCTCCGGCCAGATTCAGTTGATCTGCCAGAGAAGCAATCTGATCTGTATCGTTTTTGACCTGTTCCTCAGAATAGAGAACCTGCAGATAGGCGTTCAGCACATTAAGACTTACTGTTTCTTTAATTACTTCAGTATTATATCCTGCTGCTTCATAATTTGTTTTAGATTGCTTTACCTCATTACGAATTTTAGAAGCATTATAGATTGTCATTGCTGAGGTGGCAGAAATATTTAAACCATCCGTTCCCATAAAATTAGTAGATCCTGTTGTAGAATTTATTACATTGTTCCAACTATAACTATCTCTTGCGGAACCACTTAAATAAGGATACCATACTGATTTTGCAAGCATCAGGTTTTCATTACTTATGCTGCTGCTTACCATAGCCTCCTGCACCTGTATATTCTTCTCCAGAGCATATTGTATACAATCATCGACGGTCCAGACTTTATTCTGAGCCTTTAAAAATGGGGCGCTTGTTATACTTAAAAAACAAGATATTATTAATATTGATAACCTGATATTCATTTACTTATGTTTTTATTCATGAATTAATCTGCAATATAATAAACATTTCACAAACATTATAGGCGTATTTACTTATCAAAAGATTAGTTTAGCCCTGGAAAGAAGGATCGTTCTGAAAACTGAATTCACCATTGCAACCTTTTTTAAAATATAAAACGTTCTAAATTTGATTTGTCATCTTATTTATCTGATTATCAGATTTACTGTGAAGCTAATCCTAAAACCCGATTTTCATCTTTTTTTGTTTAACTGCTTTAAAGACATTCGTTCATCCTGTTTTATTCCGCAACGGTTCGAAAATCCAAAGAATTATAGTTTTTTAACAATTCGGGTTATTTACTGCCAACATTTTAAGAATAAGGTAAGAATGATCTTTACTTTTGCCAGCTTTCCTCTGCAATTATGAATGTAAGTTATAATATCCGGGGAGTAGAAATAAGTAAAAGAGACATTATTAAACAGTAACATCCTAAACAACTGGCTTCTATGAGGCCACTTCGTTAATTTTTGTCACCTTAGATGCAGTCATCTATTTTTTATGATGGGCCTTAAATTTCCCTGCACCTAAGATATGATGACTAGGAGGATTAGGTGGTTTAACAATATGTTTACGCACTGCTTTATGTTTACTGTTGACATGTTTAGGAAATACAGTAAAGGATGTTGCGCTAATCCAAAGTCCAACGCAAAATAGCAGGACTAAGAATGTCCGTATTTTTTTCATTGCTATATTCATTGTTTTGTGTTTCAACTTTTCAGTTTGCTTTATCGTTTAATGTTTATCAAAGTTACAAAAGAAGACATTACAATTGCAAAATAATTTGTGAAAAAGCGTTGTAACAGACAGTTCATTCAAATTTTTATTCAGATTTTGCCTGGATAATTGAAAAATATTAAAATTCAATATGAAGAACTAAACAAAATCTGTTTTATATTAGTGCTGATAAAAAAGTATCCATGGTTTTCAGTTTATTTCAACCTTAAGAAACCTGGTAATAAACAACCTGTAATAATTAAAAAGGAGGTATATTATGTCATTCAAATGTAAAATTGGTTTCCATTCATGGGACGGTTGCAAATGTTCTGAATGCGGTAAAATAAGAGATACAGAGCACGAAGTGTCAGCAGATTGTGGAAAATGTTCCAGGTGTGGTAAAATCTTTGATGAAGATCAGCATGATTGGTCAAAAGATTGTGACAAATGTGCAAGGTGTGGTAAAACCCGTGAAAATCAACACTTATGGTTAAAAGATTGTGAAAAATGCTCAAATTGTGGTAAAACCCGAAGTAATAAACACCTTTTGAAAGATGGGATTTGCCAGGTATGCGGACACGGGACTTTCCACGATGAAAGTGATGGGTCAATACATAAAGTAATAAAGATTGGCGACCAGGTAATTATGGCAGAGAATCTTGCAAAAAAACCTGCCAGTGGTAACTTCTGGACCTACGATGACAAAGAAGTCAACACTATAAAATATGGCTTTTTATATGATTGGGAAACTGCAAAAACAGTGGCGCCTAAAGGATGGCACTTGCCTTCAAAAGCTGAATGGGAGACATTACACACTTTTCTCAGCGGGGACGATAAAAAAGTATATGAACAATTAAAAGCAGGAGGAAGCAGCGATTTTGAAAGTTTATTTGGCGGAGAGCGATATGCACGTGGTGCATTTAACAGTCTTGGTGCAAGCGCTCACTACTGGAGCGATACACAAGAGGACGAAAAGCAGGTATGGCAATTTAAACTTGGTGCGTACACTGAGACTGCAGGGCTGGAGATGGTAGATCCTAATTTCGGATTGAGTGTCCGGCTCTTCAGGGACAGATAATAAACAGGTTTTAAATATATTGTTACTTTAGATATTTACCTTAATACTGTTGACCTATTCCTTTCCAATTCTGTAAAGATATTTTTGAGTCCTGAGTATCATTGAATTTCTTAAAATAGCAGGCGTTGCCCATATCCCTGAATCCATTTGATTCTGCGCGACTGTTTCATAATTAATTCCAGCTTTTATTACCATAACTTCACCTTTTACAGAGAAGAACCAGACATTGCCATTAACATATACCGGGGAGGCGTTAAAATTTGATGCAACATGTTTTGACCAGATTTCTTTTCCTGTCGAAGCATCTATGCACATCATGATGTTCTTTGTCGTTACAGTATATATTAATCCGTCTTTTATGACAGGTGACAGACACTGGTTTTGCGATTGTTCATCGCGTTTTTTCCAAATTACATTTGTTCCGGATAAGTCACCAACGCCATCGGGATTAACGGAAAGTAACTCGGTAAATTTTGTACCGTCGTCGGAAAGCACATATCCTGAATACCAGAATACTATTCCATTTTCTGTAAAAGGCATCGCAATTGTTGATTCGGCTCCATTCACCACTCTCCAGATTTCCTTGCCGGTATTTGGGTCGTATGCTATGCAGACTGCTGAACTATTGGATATCAGCATATCGTGTCCTTTTACATTTATTATAACAGGTGTAATGTATGCTTTCCTGCCGATTTTGTTTAATGGTTCAAAAGGCTCCGTCGGCAAGTCACTTCTCCAGACTAGGTTTCCGTTCGATTTATCAAGAGCAACTATATATCTGACATCAACGCCCTCGAAATGCAGGATGAGTAGGTTCCTGTAAATTACTGGCGATGAAGCCGGGCCCTGGATATGCTTGCATTTGAAGTCGTTACGTTTCCATACTATTGAGCCATTTGCAGAATTAATGCAGGCGGTCCCCAGGCTTCCGTAATGAACATATACAAAGCCCTTCTCAATACATGGTGTAGGAGAAGCATAAGTATTCAAAGAGTGTTTCCCCTCAACTTCATCAGGAGTAAAAACCTTTATATCATAAATTATACTGCCTGTACGGAAATCGATACAAATAGCATAAAGCTCTTTCCCATCAGGTTTTGCGGTTGTGACCCATATCTGATTGTCATAAACGACAGGTGAAGAATAACCATCGTCATGAATAAAAGTTTTCCATTTAATAACATGATCATCCCATTTAAGAGGAATATCTTCATCCTTTGCAATACAGTTCAGGCTGCTTCCCCTGAAATGGGTCCAGTTATTATCCTGAGAACCGGCTTGTTCATATCCAATAATAAAGGCAACAGAAAAGAAACAAAAAAGGAGTGAAGATTTAGTAATCATAGAATGTAACTTTAATTATATTGAAAACCTTACATCAAATTAAGGGAAATTCCCTCAGATTACAAAAAAGGGTCGGGATCTCTTTTTTTCTTATAACTTTATATTCGTTAAATGATTAAATCTATATATTTATTTACGAATAAAAAGGAGGTAAAAATGGCTTTTAAAGCTCTGTTTATTGCACATGCACCCGATGCAGATTTTAAAAAACATTACAGTCTGATAGAAACAGGGAAATACAAACTTTACACTTATGTTGTCAAAACACAGGATGAAGCGATACATATTTGTAAAGATCTATATGAAAAAGAGAAAATTGATTCGGTGCTTTTATGTCCTGGTTTCACACACAAAGATGTTGCCGAGATCTTCGCAGCTCTTGATAATAAAGTTGCTGTATGTGTCTCACGGGGCGACGGACCAAGCAGTAAGATTACAGATCCTGTTTTGAGAAGGGAATTTTTCAGCAAATGATTTGTGAAATTATCACTGTTTTCGCCGGTGATGCAACCTCGTTATTTAATTTTTGTCCGATAATATCTGACTGTTTTTCACAATAAAAACAGTCTTTGAAGATAAACTTTTATCTAATGGAATAATAAATATTGAATCTCATGAAACTAAATACTTTGATCCCGACACTTTCAATATCTCTTTTTCTCTGTCAGAATGTTCAATCCCAGGAGGGCTATCAAGGGAAGCCATTCAACAATGTCATTCAGGTTATTCCTGGAAAACTGCAGTGTGAGTTTTATGACACAGGAGGCGAAGGAATTGCATACCACGACCTTGACAGCGTTAATGGAGGAAGCGGAAGACTTAACCCTGAAAACGGAACATATCTGAATGAGTTCCGGATGAATGAAAAGGTGGGTATTTCGTATACCAAATCCAATGAATGTGATAATAATCCCTACAATTTGTTTAATCCTGAGATGGGTCAGCTATATGTAGGCTGGACAAAACCAGGTGAATGGCTTAAATATACGGTTGATGTTAAGTATAGCAGCAATTATGTAATTGGCATAATGTACACTGCAAATGGAGATGGCACTATTTCTCTTTCCGCCGATAATAAAAAAGCTGAAGGAAGTCTTTTCATTCCGTCTACGCATCAAAAAGAAGATACAGTAGCCTGGAGACAATGGCACCACTGGAACAAACTGGACTCCATAGGAGAAATTTATCTGACCAAAGGCATACATATCCTGAAATTGACTACCTTGACCAACGGAAATATGAATTACGATTTCCTTGAATTTAAACTCAGAAAACAGCATTCATTGCCAAAGTAATATTTTAGGTTGACCATATAAATCAGATTAAAATGATTCATTTGCCTTACAAAAGTGATAACCGATCAAATTTTATTATAATACTTTTCATACTGATATTTATTTTTCAACCAGTTATCGTTCTCTCGCAGGACGAGATTCCTGATTCTTTAATCAATAAACGTATTCAATATATTCAGAATGTTCTGGATAAGGGCAAACCGAACGCTAACTGTTGGTGGTATGGCTGGTTGATAGGATACAGTGCTGCAACGATTGGACAGGGAGCTGTCGGCATTTCAAGTGATGTGAAAGGGACCAGGCAGGATATGTTTCTTGGAGCAGCAACTACATTCCTTGGAGCAGCCGGACAGATAATCACACCCATGACATCTGGGTCCGCTCCTGATCTCATTGCACAAATGGCTGACGATACTCATGAAGCGCGATTGCAAAAGCTCAGTGATGCTGAAAAACTGCTGAAGGAAAGTGCTCTCAGAGAAGAGACCGGAAGGTCGTGGCAGGCTCATGCAATTTCCGGGGTTGTTAACCTGACCAGTGGACTAATTACCTGGTTCGGATTCAGGCGAAATGTCTGGGCAGGTGTTGAAAATTTTGCACTTAACACTGTAATTACCGAGGCCCAGATCTGGACACAACCAACAAAAGCGATGAAAGATTATCAGAATTATTGCCAGAAATTTAAACCAGGAGAAAAACCGGTTTCTTTGAAACCCGATATAACCTGGTTTGTAGGTGTTGCCCCGGGAGGTATCGATGTAAAAATAGTGTTTTAACTAAAATTATAAAGGCTTTTGCCGATCTTATCGTGAAGGATTTGCATTTTCTAAAAAGTATTGTCACAAAGATTTTCAGTCAATTATTGGATTAATAATTTTCATCCAAAATCAGATTTTTTTAGCAACCATTTGACTCAAACCTGTTTCAAATTCTGTTCTTGAAATGTTCTTAAATCCTGCAGCATTTAACATTTCTGTAACTTCCTTCTCCGTGAAACAATCACCGGCTTCAGTTCCCACAAGCATATTTATTGCAAAGATAGCTCCTGTTATTGGTTGAGTTCTGTCATTGTTCATTATCCAGTCCTGAATAACAATTCTTCCATTTTTATTCAAAGAGTCAAAACATTTTTTCATCAAACTCTGATTTACCTCCAGCGAATTACTGTGAATAATTGCTGATAAAAAGACCAGATCGAATCCTTTGGGCAAATCATCAGTTGTATAATCGCCTTCATATGTTTTCACTTTACCTGAAAAACCTTCATTTTGAATAAATTGTTTTGTTATAGGAATAACATTAGGCAAATCAAAGACAGTTGCTTTAATTTCAGGTTTCTTAGAAACAAATTCCATCGAGTAAGCTCCGGAACCACCACCAATATCCAAAGTGGATCTTACTTCTGACAAATCAAAATTTGCAAACTGCTGCGGAGCCTGTTTTTTTGCCCTGTCGTGCATTGCGTTTATAAAAGGAAAAAGCCATTCTTCTCCTCTTACATTAATTTCCGCAGGATTGGCTGAATTACCCGTTTTTACAACCTGTGTAAGTTTACTCCAGGTGTTCCAGAGATGGTTCGTATGCATTAGCCCTCCCAGATAATCGGAGCTTTTCTTAGACAGAAAAGTAAAACTTTCTTCAGTATTAAAGAATAAATGATTTTGTTTTGTCAGAAAGCCTAAAGATACCAAAGCGTTCATCAGACGTTCGCATGCATGATCATCTAAATGCAGATTGTGTGCAATCTGGTTGCTTGTTGTTCCGGATTCATCTACATTCGTAAATATATCAAGCTCAAAACCGCTCAATAATATTCTGCTTTTTTGAAAAGAAGCAGCAAATTCTCTGACTGTATTTGGATTCATTATAATATAATTTTGATTTTAAAGGTTATAAATTTCCTTCTTATGAACGAATAATTGAAGGCTATATTTTTTTCATTTTTTCTACGATATATGCTCATAACAGTTATTCATCCCTTTACAATGTTTATCTTCATACAATTATATAAACAGATAATTATAGAACTTAGTTCGAATAAAATGGTTATTCTGATGACAACATTTTAAAAATATCTGATATTTTAGTCAAATATATCCGGTTATAAGTAATTCCTTAAAAGAAAGGAGGATTTTATGTCAAATGAAAAAAATAAAAGGAAATCAGGTAAATCTTCTGTAACCAATGTTCCGACAACCTTACAGAAGCTTCAGCCGATTATCCTCTTAAAACCCAAAACTGATGATGGGAAATCAGTGTTGAAAGCATTACAGCAAAGAAAAACTATCCGTGAAATAAGTGATAAAAAGCTCTCTTTGCAGGCGCTTTCAAATCTCCTCTGGGCAGCATGCGGTGTAAATCGTAAAAAAGGCCCGTTCGGAATTCCTGGAAGAACTGCAGCTACTGCAAGCAACTCGCAGGAGATTGATCTTTATGTGGCCCTTGAGGAAGGAACATATTTTTATGATGCATTTCAGCACATGTTGATTCCTGTTGTTGCAGGAGATTTGCGCTCCCTGGCAATCGGTAAAGGGCAGGTCAGTTTTGGAGATAAAGCTCCGGTTCGACTTATATACGTTGCTGATGTTAACAAACTTTCCCATACCTCAGGTTACCAGGAACCAGGCTTGCAGAATCCGGAAATTCAAAAGTCATATTATTATGTTGACACGGGTCTCATCGCAGGCAATGTATATCTTTTTGCTGCTTCTCACGGGCTGGCTTCATGGTTTCATAATTGCAATAAATCGGAGCTTATGGCAAAATTAAATCTTCGTGATGATCAGCGGGTACTCTTTGGCCAGACAATAGGATATCCTGTTAAACAATAATAAAATAATTCTTTCAGGTATATTACGAAAATCTATTATGAAGAATATCGATTAAAAAATTGATTTTTACTTCATGATTTAATATTAACTGCAACAATTAAAAGGATTTCCAGTCTATATTAAAACTTATATTCAAAAATAGTTTTGAGCAGTAAAAACGACTATTATGATACAGACAGAAGATTCTCAAGTAGACTCAATAAAATCTCAAAAAAAGAAAACAGGTTTATTTTTAGCAATAGTATTTGTTTTGCTATTGTTTAGAATTGTCGTTTTAGCTTTTGATAAATCAGATTCTCAATCAATATTGATCTTTAGAAGTTTTGTCGGGAATGGTTTTTTATCAAAACCTCTTTTCTCTGAATTAATTCTTTCGATATTAATCATCTGGATGCTTTTTAGAAAAGAGCGGATAAATAAATTATTGTTTTCTGATATCAAGAGTGGTTTAATAAACACTTTCTGGTTTCTGGCATTTCCGGTCATAACTGCATTTTGCTTATTTACATTTAAAAGTGAGTATTTTTTTAATTTTCAATTCAATGAAATGCTGTTGCTTCGCTGGTTGTGCTTTATCCTGACCTTTGTTGCGGTGAACAAAATAATTGATATTAATCCATTTCATAAATTCTTACGTATTTTTTTAATCATTCTTATTTTGATATTGACAAGCTTTCTGCAGGAAATTACTTCAAATTCGAGTGGTATTTACACTATTAATGCAACATTATTCGGAACTGGAGTAACCCAGGCTTTTTCAATTATTGCATTTAGAAATACCTATAAAAATTCTTTCTGGGCAGGTCTGTTTTCTGTTATATTTACTGGTTTCATTGTTTGCTTTTTTGTTTTTGGCGCAGTTTCCGGCAGCTATTTTACTTTACTTCTTCCATTTACAGCTTTGCTTCTTGCCGCCATTTCATTGCACAGTAAGAGTTTGAGAAGCAGGATAATTAGCCTGGGAGCTATTTCTCTTTTCAGTTTAGGTTTGAGTTTATTATTACCATCTTTAGTACCTCCCGAATACAGAGATCTGCTAAAAGAAAACAGAAAAGTGATAACCAAATATCAGGAACAAGCCTCAGGAATTCAAATTAATTATAATGACACTTCAGTGCATAAAACATTAATACAGATTGCAAAAGTATTAGATGCAGCAAATAAGGTTAGTCAGGAAAATTTTGGTTTCTCACCGAACCTTCAATGGATTACTATTTATGGAATTGAACAGGGAGGTTTTAATGCCGTTTTTCCAAATGGTATAGCAGGAAATTTATTATCGCAACAATATATCAACCGTATTCTTGACAGTGCATTTTTAAATAACCCCAATCTGTCGTGTCAATTTCCGGATCCGGTAAATTCAATTTTGCACGAATATTCCCATTTATATGGAATTTTCCCTTATCAAAAATGGCTCAATTCTGAATCGGAAGGCTGGGCCACTTATTCTGCTACACGATTATCGAAATTGATTTTTCAGAAGTACGGGGCTTCCTTATGGCAGCCATCTTATAATTATGCCAGGCTTGCCGATTCGATCAATAAATCACTTTTGTCGGCACATCCATTGGTCTGGTCGCATCCGGAAGAAGTAGGACCATTTAAGATGTGGAATGAATATGAACAAAAATACGGTCTTCAAAATGTCTATAGAACCCGCTGGCAATATACTACCCGCGATAAAAATGCTATCAATATCCAGGAGAATGATCCTTCACTAGTTCGTGATTTTATTGACACTAAAATTGGCAAGGAATCCTTTCATCATGTTTCAGATCTTCCTTCCAGAAAATTTGATGAATTATTTAAGCTTAGTGAATATATTAATCAAAGCAGGCTCATCAATATACCAGACGATTATATAGAAAAACATGTTGCCTATATGAAAATGGGAGAAATAAATATCAATGTTCCGGAACCTAAGAAAAACCCGGCAAATGTTGAAATTGTTTTAATCATTTCTTTGATTTTACTTTTTATATCCGGAAAACTTATATTGAAAAATACGCTTTGATCAAATAATGAAAATTTTAAATTGCAGAAACAGCCCGCTATTTGTCTGGCACAAAATTTGTTATTTATTGTATAACCGCAGCCTGACAGATTTAATCAAATATGAAAAAGTCTACTCTGTTTGTTTTAGTACAGATCGCATTATGCATTCCACCATCTTTTGGCAAATACATTTCTTATCAAAATATTTCAATTGACGACTCTCTGAAGATTATTGAGAAAGTGTACCTTCATGTCGACCGCGACAGATATTACCCCGGCGATGATATCTGGTTCAAAGCATACCTTATTGATGCTACTGACAGACTGCTTTCCAGTCATAGCATCAATCTTCATGTTGAACTGATCTCTCCTGATCTGAAAATAATCGATAGCCGGGTTATAAAACTGGATAATGGCCTGGGAAACGGCGATTTCCATTTGTCAGAAAAACTACAATCCGGCAGATATAGGTTAAGGGCGTACACAAACTATATGAGAAACTTCGGCGATGAGTTATTCTTCAATAAGGACTTTGCTGTTATTAACTCATCTAATGCCATTAAAGCCTTTTCCGATAGTGGCAATTACATTATAAATAAAATGGATATACGTTTTTTTCCTGAAGGAGGTTCTTTAGTCGATAATGTAACATCCGTAGTTGCATTTAAAGCTGAAGATGATCATGGATATTCACATGATGTATCAGGAGAAATCTATTCATCTACAGGAGAAAAAGTCACTGAATTCAAGAACACTCATAACGGGATGGGCAAGTTCATGCTTAACCCGGGAGCGGGATTAAGGTACTATGCAGTAATAAGGAACAGGAACGGGGATATGACCAGGTACGAAATCCCGCAAAGCTTTCCTTTAGGTGTGGTATTAAGCGTTTCCAAAAACCGGGCATGTAAAATGCTGTTAACATTTAAAACAAATCCCGCGACATTACCACTGGTTTTGGATTACGACCTTTCACTGACTGTTTCTGCACCCATTAGGGTTCTTAAGACATTTTCCTTCAGAATGAAATCGCTGGACAGCTTTCTTAATCTTCCCACTGATGATCTTCCAGATGGTATTGTAAGACTGACCTTGTCGGGATTGGATAATATCCCTCTTTGTGAAAGGCTGGTTTATCTTAAAAACAGCGAAGACATAAAGATAAATCTTGAAGCCGGCAAGAGGGTATATAACCAGCGTGATTCAGTATGTGTAAAGATCTCCTTAAAAACCAATTCTGATATTCCGCAAAATGTATATCTTTCATTGTCTGCCACAGGGGAAATTTTTGCAGACAATCCTTCCAGGTTCCCTTCAACTATTTCTTCCTGGTTTCTTCTTGAATCGGATGTCCGCGGACCGGTTGAAGAGCCATCATATTATTTTGATCAGTCAAATCCAAACCGGTTAAAGGATCTCGATCTGCTCCTGCTTACCCAGGGATGGCGCGATTTTAAGTGGAAATATGTAAATAAGAAGTACGAACCGGAAAATGGCTTTACCATCTCAGGAAGAGTCAGAAAAAAATTAGCTGATTTGCCGGTAAAAAACGCCTGGGTAAATATTGGAATATTTGATAAAGGGAAACCATATATAATAAATATCCCTGCTGATTCTTCAGGCAGATTCTATCTTAAAGGAGTGGATTTAACCGGTAGTGTGAAACTGGTAGCAAGTGTTACGGGAGATAAAGACAATCTTAAGGGGTGGCTGCTGCTTGATTCTGCTGGGTACAGCCCTGCAAGTGTAACAAACAATATTACCCGGACAAAATTCAATCAGAATAATGAACAGTTTACAAGCAAGGACCAATTCTTAAATGAGAATCAATTTGTCAAGAACAACCTGCATAATTTCATACAATATGCTGAAATTAAAAATTCTATCCGGAAAAAATACAAATTATCCGATACTATTACTCCCGGAGAAGTGACTATAACAGCAAAACGGCAGGATTGGACCGAATCTCCGGTTACAAGGAGCAGACATTATCTTATGGGAACTCCCGATCACGAGCTGAAAATCACACCTCTTGAAAAGGCTTACGGCACTGCTTATAACCTGGTTAATAGTTATTATCTAAGTCAGGTGAATGTACCAAGGTGGGCCTATAACCCGAGGATACAATATCCGCTTTATTTGATAGATGGCATGAGAGCAGAGCTAGATGAGGTAAAAGCGCTATCTCTGGAATGGGTAGAAAGAATAGATGTGGTTAAAAATTCTGCTGCTTTGCTTTCTTTGCGCACTCAGGTAGAGTTCGAATATATTGATAAGAAAGGGAACATTAAACGAGATTTCAGATTTGCCGATGGTGTGATTTCTATAATTTTGAAAGACAATATACCTGATACACATATTTATAATTCTGCAGCCATGAATTTTTCAGGATATAATGAACCAAGAATTTTTTATTCACCAAGACATAAAACAACTTTAGAATCAGATTACAAACCCGATCTGCGAACCACTCTGCTATGGGAACCTGACATTAAACTTGAAAACCAAAAAGATCTCTTTCTGAACTATTATAATGCGGATAATTCTTCTTCTGTCAGGATATTTATTGAAGGTATTACTGATACAGGAATCCCGGTGACAGGGACAACAGAATATGAAGTGAAATAAGCTGAATATTGTTGTCAGCTTTAATGTATTCTATCAAATTTATAAAATAAAAAATTGAAGATCTTCGCAGCTTCTGACTATTTGAGTAAAATTATCCAGTATACCAAAAGACATGGCATGAAATTTGTTAAATTAAAATTAAACCTTATTCTAATGAAAAAATCTGCTCTAAAACTTATAGCCTTTCAGATTATTATTTGCGGATTGTTTCTCTTGATTTCGGCTCCGTTCCAAAGTTGCAAACCCGATAAACCCGAATGTGATACTTGCAATAGTATTGTCGTCTATAAACCAAATATTTACGTCTATCCTGAAGAGCAATCACAAATACATGTTAATCTGAGTTTTCCGCATGGCGGTAAAATAATTACATCAATTCCATATTATGGAAATGGTTGGATAATAAATGTAGACACATCAGGATTCATAAATAATGAATATGAATACTTGTTCTATGAAAGTGAACAACCTGATGTCTGGCAACTAAATGAAGGCTGGATAATTAAGAGATCTGAGTTAGATAAATTTTTCACGGAAAATATGTTAAGTTATGGATTCTTTGGCAGGGAAATAAAAGACTTCACAGATTATTGGATTCCCCGATTGATAAATTCTGAATATTACGAAATTTATCCCCAGGAATCAGATATTATAGAAACCGTTATAAAGCTTGGGATTTCCAAACCTCCAGATAATATTTTGAAATTATTTTATGTAATCAAAGGTGTCAATAATGATACTAATAATAGAATCAACATACCAGTTGAAAATATTCAATTTAAAAGGAGCGGTTTTTGTGTAACGGAATGGGGAGTGATTTTAAAATAGTAAAATAACATAACCTTACACAATAAAACAGGATTCATAAGAAATATTTTAAATACCCTCACAAATTCTGCTAAAAATAATTAGCATCAAACATTCAAAAATTCTTAAATTAGCTAATTTACGGAAATTAACTTAGCTGTAGATGTTTAAAAGATCCGCAACAAAAGTATTCTTTGCAGGAATGGTTTTTATTTTTTTCGTTCATCCTGGAGTTTCACAAACTGTCAGAGAGACAACGTATTTAACAATTGACCAGGTAACTGATTCTCTGGAGCACAAATATAATGTGCAATTCTTCTATAAACCGGGCTGGTTTGAAATGAAAACATTTAATTCGTCTATTCTCAGATTATCATTTGGGGAGATCCTGTACAGAATAGAATCAGAAACTGACTTATCCATTTTTACCATTGACTCTGTTCTGTATATTTTTGTTCCCATTAAACCCGAACTCAGGATTATCTCTCCTAAGGAAGCTTCCGATGAACAAATTATTGGCAATCCTGACGAATACGGGAAGTACTCAAAGGCGACTATCCAGGGGAAAATTCTTGACGGAATGAATGGGAATCCTTTACCTGGTGCATCAATCCACATTGATAAATTAAAATTGGGTGCAACTGCCGATAAGGACGGAAAATACACTCTTAAGGCACCTGTTGGAGAGTACACTGTAAGGCTCTCTTTTATAGGATATGATGATAATACACAAAAAATTAAACTTGTAAGCAATGGCACATTAAATATGAAATTATTTGAGAAATCAATACATCTTGGTGAAGTTATAGTTTCTTCGGAACGGCCTGAATCAAATGTTTCCGGAACTCAAATGAGCATCGTTAAACTCGATGTAAAGGCAATAAAAGAACTTCCTGTTTCTCTTGGAGGAAAAGATATCATTAAAAGCATTACCCTTATGCCGGGAGTTCAGACTGTCGGTGAATTCGGCACCGGATTTAACGTTCGTGGAGGAAGTGCTGACCAGAATCTTATCCTGATTGAAGATGTACCCATATTTAATTTATCGCACTTATTTGGTCTTATTTCCGTGGTAAATTCAGATGGCATTTCAAATGTAACCCTGTTAAAAGCCGGAATTTCTGCAAAGTACGGTGAACGAGCTTCATCGGTAATGGATATACAACTAGGCGCCACTAATCCAGACAAAACTACAGTGAAAGGTGGAATTGGCATTATTAACAGTTCTCTTTATATTGAAACTCCTCTGATCGATAATAAAATTAATCTTCTGATCGGCGCCAGAAGCTCATATTCAAACTGGCTTCTCCACTCAATCCCTGACATTGATTTAATGAACAGTTCCGCCCATTTTTATGACGCAGACGCTCTGTTATCCTATAATGTAAATGACAGAAATAAAATTGACCTTTTCGGGTACCTGAGCAATGACAGATTTGGATTTGCCGGGACCACTGATTATAAGTACACTAATTTATTAGGTTCCCTTAGATGGAATCATACATTCAGCAATCAGTTCTTTTTCAATCTGATAGCAGGCATAAGCGATTATCGATTCCAGGTTTCCGAGTCCGACACTTCAAGGCTGTGGGAAGCTTACAGAATTAATTCCGGGGTGCTTTATAAGAATGCAAAGTGGAATTTTTCGTGGCTTCCAAATGAAAATTATTCAATCGATTTTGGAATAAATGCAGCTCTTTATAATATCCAACCGGGTAAATTAACCGGACTCAGTGACTCAACGATAATCAAACCTGCTCAAATGCTGCCTGAAAAGGCTTTGGAAAGCGCAATCTATTTAACCGACAATGTTACCTTATCTCCAAAACTTGCCCTCGATGCAGGGGTGAGATATACCTTATACACTTACCTGGGGCCCAATAAAATCTATATTTACCAGTCTGGAATACCAAGAACCCGGGGAAGCGTAATTGATTCAATGACATACGGTAATAATAAACCTATTTGCCGGTATTCAGGATTGGAACCAAGACTTTCCCTGCGTTTCACTGTTTCAGACAACAGCTCGGTGAAACTGAGTTATAACAGGATACACCAATATGTTAACCTTGTTTCAAACACAGCGGTAATGGCACCCACAGATGTCTGGAAACTCAGTTCTCCTAATCTGAAACCTTTGACATGTGATCATTTTGCAGTCGGTTATTTCAGAAATTTCAAAAATAACACTTACGAAACTTCAATTGAAGTTTATTATAAAAGTCTGAAGAATGCCATTGAGTACAAAAATGGAGCGGATCTTCTTCTTAATCCATACCTTGAAGCAGATCTGACAAACGTGAAGGGGTACAATTACGGTGTTGAGCTGTATGTAAAGAAGAATAGCGGAAGGCTGACAGGATGGGCCAGTTACACTTTTTCGCGTTCACTGCAAAAGTCAGACGGGATATTCACCGAGGATAAAATTAATGATAATCAGATATTCCCATCGAATTTTGACAGGCCAAATAACCTTATCCTTAATGCAAATTATCATATTTCAAAACGGTGGCGTTTTAATGGAACGTTCACATACAGTACAGGACGTCCGGTTACATTGCCCGAATTGAAATTCGATTACCAGGGTTATCAGCTGCTTTATTATTCCGATCGTAATAAATACAGATTGCCGGACTATAACAGGCTCGATATTTCAATAACACTTGACGAATCATTGAAGATCAGGAGAAAATGGAAAGGAAACTGGACATTTTCCATTATTAACCTGTACGGCAGGAAAAATGCATATTCGGTATATTATCAAAAAGGAGCCCACCTTGTAGATAACGAATACAGGCAATATGATACATATATGTTATACATTATAGGTCGTCCGCTTCCTATGCTGACATACAATTTTACCTTTTGACATGAAACCTGCCAGTATAATATTTATAATATTTTCCGGTTTAATGGCTTCCTGTTCCAAAGTCTATGATCCTCATATTGACACTTCTCAGAATGTTTTGGCTGTAGATGGCAGAATTACTACTAAGACCGATGCATATCACGTAATTCTCACTTATGCCAAGCCATTTAATTCCAGTGAAAAAGACACGCCTGTCAGTGGTGCCAACGTGTATGTAACAGACAATATGGGTAACTCTTTCATATTCAATGAAAGGGACAAAGGAGATTATGTTTCTGATTCATTGCAGTTTACAGGTCAGCCGGGACACAGTTATCGGCTTCATATCGTTACCCCGGATGGTACAGAATATCAGTCGGATCCCCAGCATATTTTCCCTGTGGTAGATCCTGACAATGTTTATGCAGAATTTGATAATGAAGAAATTCTGGATAGCTATTCCGGATTAAAGGTGAACACACGTGGAGCAGATATTCTTATAGACATCTCCAATCACTCCGACACGCTTCCCCGGTTCAGGATTACCTCAAATCTGGTAATTCAATATTATGATCAGAAATGGATTCAAATAGATCCTATTAATCATATCGGGTACCTTTTTGTATTTTATTGCTGGCTTACAGAAAATATCAATTCTGATTTTAACCTTACAGGAGGGGAGTATTTTTTAAATTCTGCCTCTGTAAAAAAACATCAAGCCGGGTTTCTGGATAATAATCCTACCGTTTATGCAACGTATTATGTAGCTAATATCAATATGGAGGATACGACTGCCAGCGCGGAAGTCGATGGTTCCAGATTATATAATATTAACCACCGCATTCTTTTTTTGAACCTGTACACCCTTAATAACGAAACTTATTTATATTATAAGAGCCTCAATCAACAGATGTTGTCAGAAGGGAAATTATTTGATCCTGTCGCCGCTCAACTAATTGGAAACATTAAATGTATAACTGATCCGGTGAAAGAAGCCATTGGTTTTTTCGAAGCTTCTTCTGTCAGTTATTCAACGTATATAGTCGATTTCAGACATTTGGATAATTCTCAACCTTCATTGATAAAAACACCTTATATCATGCCTCCTGAACCTGACGGCTGCCGTATAGATAGACCAGACGGCAACCATCATGATATTCCTTCATTCTGGATTTTTACAGGTAATGGCACAAAAAGTAATTTATAGAACGATCAGATATCATTAAATAAAGTTTGAGAACAGTAATTTTAATATTGACAATAATAATAATTGGTTTGATGGCTTCCTGTTCCAAAGTATATGATCCTCACATCGACACAACGCAGAAAGTGTTAGTTGTTGATGGTCTGATAACAAATAAAACAGATGCGTATCATGTATTTCTTACCTATGCCGTACCATTCAATTCAAGTGAAAAAGGCACGCCGTTAAGCGGGGCTAATGTGTATGTAACCGACAGCCTTGCCAATTCTTATAAATTTAATGAAAGAAACAATGGAGATTACGTTTCTGACTCCCTGCAGTTTACTGGTCAACCCGGACACATATATCGTCTTCACATTACCACACCAGAAGGCCTGGAATATGAATCGGAATCCCAGAAAATTTTTCCGGAGGTCTCACCTGATAATGTTTATGCTGAATTTGATAATCAGGAAGTCCTGAATGCAACTACAGGATTAAAAGTGAACACTCATGGAGCAGATATACTCATCGACATTACCGACCAGTCTGATACATTTCCCCGTTTCAGGATTACATCAAACCTGGTAATGCAATACTATTATAATAAAACCATTCAGGTAAACAGGGATCGTTACATTTTTGAATTTTATTGCTGGCAGACAGTTAATGCCAATACAAATATTGACATGACAGAAGGGGAATATTTCTTAAATTCTGCCTCCATAAAGAAATTCCCGGTTTGTTTTCTTGATGATATTAACAATATCTGGGCTGCAATTTACAATTGTAAAGTTAATATGGCCGATACCACCGGCAGTGCAATCGCAGCCGGTTATCAGTCTTACGAAATTAACCACCGGATCCTTTACCTTAACCAGTACACAATTAATAATGATACCTATTTATATTATAAGAGCCTCGATGAACAGATGCAATCGGAAGGGAAATTATTTGATCCTGTCGCCAGTCAGCTCACCGGAAACATTAAATGTATAACTGATGCGGGGAAAAAAGCTATTGGATTTTTTGAAGCTTCATCTGTCAGCTATTATGCTTATATTGTTGATTTCAGGGATCTGGTTAACTCTCAACCGACATTAGTGAAAACACCATATATCATGCCTCCTGAACTTAATGGCTGTCAAATCAATAGATTAGGCATAGGAGCTATACACCCTAATATTCCTTCATTCTGGATTCATTAATAATTATATGAAAACATTCATCTTCCCACTGCTGGTGTTCTTCAATTGTCTTAATCCTGGTTCAGCGCAGAATAAAGTTGATTCACTAAAACCCGAAATGGTCTTCCTGCAAACTGACAGGAATATTTATATGGCGGGCGATAACTTATTTTTTTCTCTCTATTCAAAGGGAAACTCAAAAACGTTGAGTAAGTATGCTTATCTGATTTTGCGTGACCGATACAACTTTACTGTAAACCGGGCAAGAGTTGAAATTAAAAATCAGACATCTTTTGGAAACATCTGGCTTCCCGATACGCTCCATTCGGATATTTACCAGCTTGTTTGCTATACAAATTGGATGAGAAATGAAGGCGAAGATTCCTATTTTACCAAAGAGATCATAATTGCAAACCGGTTTGATAAAAAGTTAGAGCGGTTTGACAGCTCATCATATACTTATCCGTTAGCTAATTATGCCAATGCTGATTCTGTTAATAAGGCAGAAAATGAAAATCTTTTTATCCGACCGGACAAACAGATTTATAGAACAAGAGATAAAGTAAATATTTCTATTGATGCTGGAAAGATTCAGGATGATTCAATAATAAAATTATCAGTTTCAGTGAGTGAGATTGTTCCCGGAAGTCGGAATGAACCTTCTATTACCGGGTATTTTAGCAACTCTGGCAAAGTGAAAAAAGAAGGAGGATCAGGGCAAAATCCATATAAATATCAGCCTGAAATAAAAGGGACAATTATAGATGGAAGAATTGTTTCTATGCAACATTCAGACAATCAATCTGTTTTCAGCAACAGGGATAATAAAACCGACTCAATCAGATATACAGTCTTTGTTTCAACTCCTGACACTATCGCAAATATGCAGTACACCACTACCGATTCGTCAGGAGCATTCAGATTTCTACTTAATCCTTACTATGAAGGTAAAGAGTTAATCATCAGGCTCAAAGAGAATGCAAGTGCTGCCATTGATCTTGATGATAAATTTCTACTGACTAAACCTTATGTTCCATCAGATTTATTATCTGGTCCGGGTATAAGATCTTACCTGATCCGGAGCCTGAAGATTTCTGAAGTTCAACGATATTATACTGAAAGAGCTCAAACAAATACGGGGAAAGAAATTAGACATACTCTGGCAATTCCAAGGGTATATTACAAGCCGAATTCAAGAGTTTTTCCTGCGGATTATCTCCCTCTCCCGGATTTTGTTGAGATTTCAAGAGAACTTTTGCCTGCATTGAAAGTCAGGAAGATAAACGACAATTATGTTTCAAGTTATATTGATACACAAAATAAGGGCGTCCCAAGCATTGAACCAATAATCTTTTTAGATGGTGTACCTGTTGATGACGTGAATCAGATTATTAATCTTGGTACAAATGAAATAAAGTGTATTGACCTTTTGCCAGTCATCAGATACTATGGAGAAATGTCTCTTTCCGGTATTCTTGCCGTGTTTAGCAAGAATCTTGAAATAAATAACATCCAGTTTAAGACGCCAACTATCAGGTACCAGACTGTATCGAGCCAAAGTTTCACAAAACCAGATCATTATGTACCGGACAATAATTATCGTATTCCGGATTTGAGACAGGTATTATTATGGGAACCGGAAATTCAAATGCATAATAAAGAAAAACTGCAAATTGAGTGCTATACGTCTGATCTTCATGGAAAATATAGAATCAGTGTACAGGGCATAACTTCAAATGGTCTTGCTTTAAACGGATCTGCAATAATTACAGTTAAATCCAAATCTGAGTAAAATTATGAAACCTGAAAGAATATTCTCTTATACAATTTTTCTGATCATCAGTTTTCAGAGCTTGCAGGGTCAAAGATCTTTATTCAATGATTACGTTGATCTGACAGCTTCTGAAATCTGTCTGACAGGAGAACTTTACACGCCGGATTTTATTATAGACGGCACGACCTATTTTAATTCAGAATGGTTACCCGGAGATATATATCTTTCTAATGGTGAAGTCGTCAGGAACAAACTCATAAAATACAACGGATTAATAGATGAACTTCTATGGAAAGAACCCAAATCGGGAAGCATAATCAAACTGGATAAAGAAGCGATTATGCAATTTCATTTTCTGAATCTGAATAGAGATTCAACAATTTATTTTAGAAAGACCAAGATCAAAAAAAATGTTTTAGCTGATTCAAGTGAAGTCTTTGAACAAGTATTGTACGAAGGGAGCTTATCACTTTTCGTTTTACACGCTTATAAAACAGCAGGGACTGAACTCATCCGTAAGAATGGAGTTCTTTTTGAGAAAAATGTTTATACGGAAGAGCCCACCTACTTCCTGAGATTAAGGAACAACAAGGCGGTTGGTTTTAATAATTTAAACCGGAAAAATCTGTATACTTTTCTTCCTGATAAAAAGGACCAGATTAAGCGATTCTTTAAGCAGATAAAACAGACAAAAATTCAAACTTATCCTGATATCATAATGTTAATGAAATTTCTAAATTCAATTGTAAATCAATGAGGCATTAAGTCCGTCCCTTTAACCACATTTGCTTATACTTGAACCAAAACCATTAGCAGGTGCAAAAACAAAAAAGCTTAATTCCTTCGCTCCTTTTGATTAAATTTACCTTTCAATTTAAGAAACTATAATTGATAAGCCCGGAGTTCCATTATTTTTTGGCTTTTAACAGGAAAGGATATAATTTTAACAAAACAAAATACAAGCAAAGAGATAAAAAATAATCAATAAACAAGAAAAAGATAAAATGAACATTAATATTAATAAAAATATAACTGAACCAACCCTGCAGAAACCATTAAGGCTTTTGCCGGGTATTATTATTGTAATACTCCAGTGGCTGATTAGATTTGTTATTCCTGTCTTTATGCCCGGAGCTATAGCTATTGGAATATTTGGTGGACTTATTGGCGGACTAGCCATTGTTATCTGGTGGGTCTTTTTTAGCAGGGCTCCCCGATTCGATCGCTGGATAGCCGTATTTCTGATGATATTAGCGCTTGTGGCGACCTCGCGAATCATTGACAAATCAATTTCAACATCGATGATGGGATTGATGTTTATTGTATATTCAATCCCGGTTCTAAGCATTGCTTTTGTTGCATGGGCAGTGGCCAGCCGTAGCCTCTCCAAAGGGCTCAGGCAGATAACCATGATTGCTACCATCTTGCTCTCATCAGGATTCTGGGTATTTCTGCGTTCAGATGGAATGGATGGAGAATCCCATCATTATTTTGCATGGAGGTGGGCGAAAACAACCGAGGATCGCCTTCTTGCCCGAGCTGACGATAAGCTGACAACAACTCCGCTGAATACAGCAATAACGAAAACTGAAGCCGAATGGCCAGGTTTCCGGGGAGCCAATCGGGATGGCATAATTCATGGAATCAGGATAGCAACCGATTGGGTTAAATCACCACCGGTTGAAATGTGGCGCAGATCAGTTGGCCCGGGTTGCTCATCTTTCGCCATCCATGGCTCTTTACTCTTTACTCAGGAACAGAGAGGTGAATACGAGATGGTTACATGCTACAAACTGAATACCGGAGAGCCAGTATGGAGACATAGCGATAAAGCACGTTTCTGGGATTCTCATGCAGGTGCAGGTCCCCGTTCGACACCAACGCTCAGCAATGGTCGTGTGTACACGTTAGGTGCCACAGGAATACTGAATGTTCTTGATGAACGTGATGGCACAGTTGTGTGGTCGCGTGATGCCGCGAAAGATTATGATGTGAAGATGCCAGGTTGGGGATGCACCGGTTCACCTTTGTTGGTCGACAACATAGTTATAGTTGCTATTTCAGGTAAACTTGTTGCTTATGACCTTGCTACGGGCCATCAGCGCTGGGCAGGCCCTGATGGCGGAGATAACTACAGCTCTCCGCATTTATTTTCAACCCAGGGTGTGAGGCAGGTTCTATTTGTTAGTAAAGAAGGACTGGCCGGCTTTGCACCTGAAAATGGAAAGGTTCTATGGAAACTTCCTATTCCGGGTGTAATGACCCAAATTATTCAACCGGCACTGGTTAATGAAAATGATTTGCTGATCAGCGCAGGTTATACAAAAGGAATGAAACGTGTTGCAATTAAAAATGAATCTGATGGATGGACCATCAAAGAAAGCTGGGCATCAGACGTGTTAATACAAAACTATAACGACTTCGTCGTTCATAAAGGTTATGTTTACGGCTTTGAAGGTACTTGTCTCGCCTGCGTCGATATTGAGAAAGGCAATCGCGTGTGGAGGGGCGGACGATATGGGGGTCAAATTATTTTGTTGGCTGACCAGAATTTGCTTTTGGTGCTCTCGGAGAAGGGTGAACTGGCACTTGTCGAGGCGAACCCCAATCAGTACAAAGAACTTGCACGGTTCCCCGCAATAAGGGGAAAGACCTGGAACCATCCGGTACTGGTAGGCGATGTCCTGCTTGTTCGAAATAGTCAGGAAATGGCCGCTTTCCGTTTGTCCCAGTTGAATTAGACAACACCAACTCCTCTACCCTGATTGGTTAACCCTAAAATTTCAAAAAACGAGACAACTCATTTCTATCTACAGGATTATTTTTTAAAGATCATGATTACAGAATCCCTGACCTAATAAGAACCAGACATAATAGCAATTTTCTTTTAACGAGACAAATCTTGTATTTTTCCCTGGCTAAATAATTCTGCCATGTTTCATGCTATAAAAACCTATTACGCATCAGACAATTGAAGTTTTCTTAAACAATCAATACTTTTTTGCCTTTATTTAAATTATGTCGTAATTTTACTAACGATTCATTACCAATAAGAATAGAGGATTTAGCATTAGGTGTGTTAGAGATTAGCCAATTTTACTTTTTGATTTTTAAAAGCCATGAAAAATTTTATTAGTTCTTTTTAATATAGACAAAATCCAACGCATAAAAAAGGAATATAATACTTAATAAATTACAATAATGAGATGTTCAAAGTGTATTCTTCCATCTACAACTCCCGGAATCTCCTTCAATGAAAAGAAAGAATGTAATTACTGTGAAGAAAACTATCCTCCATATTTCCCGGAAGGGGATGAAAGCCTTATCAAATTTTTACAGGCGAATATAAGAGAAGGAACAAGTGCTGATTGTCTAGTAGGCTTAAGTGGTGGCAAAGATAGCACATATGCTCTTCTTAAATTAAAAGAAGAATTTAATATGCGGGTGGAAGCTTTTACATATATCCATGAAGGGAGTACTGCCTTTTCAATGGAAAATGCAAAAAATACTTGTAAAAAACTTAACATAAAACATCATATTGTTTCATTAGACAAACAAACTCATCTAAAGACATTTATTGGCTTTTTTGAAGCATGGCTAAAAGCTCCTTCACCAACAAAAGCTGCTATGACATGCGTGGCGTGTAAACATTTACATATCCTTGGTTTGAAAATTGCAGAAAAAAGAAATATTCCAATGATTGTGTGGTCTTCTACTCCATTAGAAGTTCCTCCATTTGTTGCAATAAAACGCTACGCTGATGATAAGAAATTAAAAAAAGTCAGTAATGCAAAATCAAGTATATTGTTGCTAAATGAAATAGTAAAATCCAGGGGATTTCTGACAACTTTTATTAAGTATTTTAAAACCTGCTATTATGGATGCTTTGCAGTAAGCCCGGAATCTGTCTTCTTAAAAAAGAGATTCCCTGGAATAACACCTGTTCTTTTCTATCAATATCACAATTGGGATCCCAAACTTATTAAGAATTATATAAGAGAAAAGATGGATTGGAAAATCCCTGGGGATAAAGAAGATTGGCATTCAGATTGTTTGTTTCATTATTTTAAAGATTATATGTTTATAAGTATGATGGGGGCATCTTATTTCGATGCGTTTTTAAGCAACCAAATCAGATATGGTCTTATATCCAGAGAAGAAGCTCTTTTGAAAATAGAAGAGAGTAAGTCAGCTAATTCTATCGGACTTTTAAATGCTGTGGAAATATTAAACTTACAACGCTTGAAAGGGAAAATAAATAATAATGTATTTTTTAATACATAACAATCCTGTACATATTTGTTAGGAGGGATTAATATAAAACACTTGGATTTATAAACTTAATACTAAAATGTATGAAAATTCTGCATGCTCTACTAATAATTATGTTAATCGTCATTGGGTTGCTCTCCCAAAACCTGTTTACCCAGCATAGGTAAGGTAAATGCTTTAAAAATTCTGCAGTGCCCCAACCTTTAAAAGAACAGAAGTTTTCATCAAATGCTTTTACTATGAAAGAAGCTTCATCAATTACAAAAGAAATTCTCTCATTAACAGAGAAATGGGAACCAAAGCTGGCTTCCCTGAACAATGAAACAATCTCTGACCGGAGAAACAGTCAGAACAGGACCATCAAACAGATCCTTGGGCACCTTGTTGATTCCGCTTCCAACAATACTCACAGGATTGTTCATTTTCATTATCAGACCAGTCCTTTGATTTTTCCAAATTATGCAACATTCGGAAATAATGACCGGTGGATTGAAATTCAAAACTATCAGAATGAGGATTGGATTAACTTGATTCAACTATGGAAGTACTCAATGTTGCATATTTGTCACTTAATACAAAATGTGGATGACAAAAAACTGAATAATGTATGGATTTCCGGATCTGATAAAAAGATAACTCTAAAGTCGATGATCCTTGATTTTCCTAGACATCTTAAATTTCACCTGTCAGAGATAAATGAGCTGATCAGCAAAGATTCCTGAAATATAAACTGCTACCTTTATTGTGAAAAATTATACGGCAGGCAGGTATAAATCTTTTATAGTACTTTCAGTGCCATACGGAAAGTTATAATTGTTAACTTCTCCTGCTCTTTTGTACAAATTTTATGTAATCTGTTATGAATAAAAACAAAGTTGTTATTTTTTATCTGTTAATGCTGGTCAATCATGTGGCTCACGATTTCGAAGAGATCTGGGGACGATCCTGGATGTTGAATAAAGTTGGCCCTGGATTATATTTATCAATCAATCTGGGGCTCTTCTGCATTCCTGTAATTTTATTTTATTTTGTTTTAAATGATAAACCCTGGGCATATAAACTAAGCATCGCTTACGCAGCTTTTATGGCTCTCCAGGGCATTGGCCATAATATTGCAACAATTACTTCCGGTAAATACTATGATGGATTTGCTGGTGGTTAAACTGGTATCGGACTTTTTATCATTGGATCCGTTCTGATATATTATCTTTTGAAGGAGATTCAGGCAATAGATACTGCACGACCCGGGTGAATATTGTAAATAATTCTCTAAAGGCAAGATTCTTAAATAATATTAGATTTAGATTGTATAACTAAATATTTCGTTGTACATTTGAAATATTAAAAACCTGAAATAGATTAATCATTTTATTATCCGACACACCATAAATAAAAGTTCATGAAATCAAACCTCATTGTATTACTTATTATTGCATTTGTAATTAATCCAATCATCGCCCAGGATATAACTCCTGTTTCAAAAATTGATATAATGTTGGCACGTGGGAACTATGAGAAAGTGATAGATACATGCAAACAGATACTGACTTACGATAGCCTGAACGCGGAGATCTATTATAAAATGGGTATTGCATATCAGAATATCCTGAACGAAGACCAGTCTCTCAATTATTTTTACAAGGCCGTAAATTTAAGTCCTGAAAATAAATCATATAATTTCATGCTTGCCAAAGGATATTATGGCAAGGGGAAATATAAGCTTGCAGAGCCACTCCTGAGTAAACTGTGTTCGTTGGATTCCACGAATTGGGTATATGCATATTATCTGGCCAGTATTTACATGCAGAATAACAATTTTGATGATGCAATAAATATATATAAAAGATTTATAGCAATAGACTCTGTTAATTATGTTTATCTCGACAAGCTGGCCTATGCCTATTTAAAAAAAGGAGATTTTGAAAATGCCACAGATTTATATAATAAGTCTTTTTTGATAAATAAAAAGGACCTTGTTGCTATTAAAAACTTAGCTTACCTGTACTCAGCTTCGAATCGAGCTGATACGGCGATTCAGATTCTGACAATGGGAATCGGCATAGATTCTTCTGACGTGGATCTTTATATAAGCAGGGCTCAACTTAATTATTCTAAAAATTATACCAAAAGGGCATTAGATGATTATCTGATAATTTTAGCTTCGGGTGACTCTTCTAAAATTTATTTAAAAAGGGCAGGGATAGGTTATTGTAATAATCTTATGCCGAAGGATGCGATTAACTATCTTTTAAAAGCTTATCAAAAAGATTCTTCGGATTATGAGACATGCAGTTATCTTGGGCAATGCTATTATAAAATAAGGGATATGAAAAACAGCATCCATTATTATGACAGAGTCATCAATATTCTTACGCCGGTCAATATTCAGTTAGGATTGACTTATGTATTATATGCTGAATCTCAAAAGAACAATGGAATGTACAGTGATGCAATTGCAAGTTATCTGAAAGCACAAAGCCTAAAACCTGATCCTAATATTTATATGATTATTGCAAATATTTATGACGAAAAATTCAAGGATATTAATAATGCAATTTATTATTACCAGAAATTTCTGGATACTTATAAAAAATCCAAAATGAACTTTTCGACTGAATATGTCGCGACAATAAAAAAACGTATGGAATTCCTGAAAATGAAATCCGCTGAATAAAAATTGTACATTTCAGGATTTAAGTAAATTCAAAACTAAATTCTAATTTTTGGCGCCGATATCATCAGCAGTTTTTCGCACATAACATTCATTCTAAAATCATCATATTCTTATTATTACTCAATAAAAAGAAAACTTCAACCTATCTGTAATAAGTGTCGTCAATACACTTATTATTATAGAAAGAAACCGCTCCTCTATCTCCAGTGATTTTTTAAAAACATCCCAGCCGGCTGACACATAAGTCAACTAGCCATACCACCAGGCATTGTAATGGTTGGTTCTGTATGGATTTCCGAATTTTCAAGTAAGGTTGCCGACCCCGAAGGAATAAAAAATATTATTACAATACTCAAATTGATTTGAATTATTCTTTGATTTTTACTCCGGCTTATTACCTTTGCAATCCTTAATCTCCATTAGCAATTAAACTTCAAAATTATAAATAATATGAAAAAGTTTCTTATGATGTTTATTATGATCCTTCTTGCAGAGGTTCTTCAAGAACAGATTTCAAGTGCCTGCACCAATTTTCTGGTGACAAAAGGTGCCTCAGTAAAAGGATCGACAATGATTACGTATGCGGCAGACTCACATCAGTTATATGGTGAACTATATTATTGGCCTGCAAGAGACTATCCACAGGGCAGTATGCTCGATGTCATTGAGTGGGACACACGTAAGTATATGGGAAAGATAACACAGGTAACGCATACATATTCAGTTGTAGGAAACATGAATGAACACCAGGTCGCTATAGGTGAAACTACTTACGGGGGTAGCGAAACTCTTGTTGATACTACAGCCATCATTGATTATGGCAGTCTAATTTATCTGACACTTCAGAGAGCTAAAAATGCCAGGGTAGCTATAAAAGTTATGTCCGACCTGGTATCTGAGTATGGTTATGCAAGCGAAGGAGAATCATTTTCAATTGCTGATCCGAATGAAGCATGGATTTTTGAAATTATTGGCAAAGGAGTCAATAATAAGGGTGCAGTATGGGTAGCACGTCGCATTCCTGACGGATATATTTCAGGTCATGCAAATCAGGCCAGGATACAGACTTTTCCTCTATCTACAGGTAAAAAGAACAGCGTTGCAATCACTTCTAAGGAACTTAACAGAGTATCAGATCCTAATATTGAATGCGTTTATGCCTACGATGTAATCGAATTTGCAAGAAGCAAAAATTTATTTAAAGGGAAAGATGCCGAATTCAGTTTCTCTGACACTTATAATCCAATAACATTTTCTGGTGCACGTTTTTGCGAAGCCCGTGTCTGGTCATTCTTTAAATCAGTCAATGCTGATATGAATAAGTATTTCAACTATATTTCCGGACATGATTTAACCAGCCGTATGCCTTTGTGGATTAAGCCTGACCAAAAGATTTCCGATTATGATATGATGAATTTCATGAGGGATCATCTTGAAGGAACAGCTCTTGATATGAGAAAAGATATAGGTGCGGGTTCGTTTGGTCTCCCCTATCGCTGGCGCCCGCTCGATTGGAAAGTGTCAGATGATAAAAACGCTCCGACGTACTGTAATGAAAGAACCGTTGCTACCCAGCAAACCGGCTTTGTATTTGTTGCTGAATGTCGAAATTGGCTGCCCGATCCCATTGGAGGTATTTTTTGGTTTGGAGTGGATGATGCCGCTACAACCGTATTCACACCTATGTACTGCGGAATAACTGAAGTTCCTGAATGTTTTAAAGTTGGAAACGGAGATATGCTTACTTATTCTCCTACTTCAGCTTTCTGGTTATTCAATACAGTTGCCAATTTCTGCTATATGCGTTATGATCTCATGAGCGCTGACGCGCAGAAAGTACAGAAAAAACTGGAAACCAGGTACATAGTTCAAACTGACTCTGTTGATGCTGAAGCTCTTAAATTGTCTGCCAAAGATATTAATCTATCAAAACAATATCTTACCAATTATTCCGGTGAAATGGCTCAAAATACTTTTAAACAATGGGAAACATTAAGAGAATACCTTCTGGTCAAATATATTGATGGTAATATCAAAAAAGAAAAGGACGGAAAGTTTGAAAGGAACAGCTGGGGGAATCCTGTAATGCCTCTTCAGCCAGGTTATAATGATGCCTGGAAGAAATCAGTTATCCAGGATACCGGAGATAAATTGCTTGAACCTTCAAAAGCAGGACACTAGCTATAGGTAAAAGGTAAAAAGTGAAAATTACAATGGCGCAACGGCACAAAGGCGCAATGGCATCCATTAAGTGAGTGTTTTGCTGGTGAGCCTCTGAGCCACTTTTAGGTAAACAAAAAGTCCTTTTATCGAAATATTTCTACCATAGGATGCAGTTTATAAGAAATTTATTTGTAAGTTTGCGACCTGATTTTTTAAATCAAACTGAGAATACAAAATACATTTTGAGATGAATTTAATGAATGTTGTTGAGAAAGAATTTGCGGTAAAAAATGAATTCCCAAAATTCCTCGCAGGGGACACTATTACTGTACATTATAAAATAAAAGAAGGTAATAAAGAGCGAATCCAGCAGTTCCGTGGGGTTGTAATACAGAGGAGTGGCAGCTTGCATACAGAAACCTTTACAGTAAGGAAAATTTCAGGTAACATAGGTGTTGAAAGAATATTCCCAATTGCATCACCCTTTATTGATAAGATAGAAGTTAATAAGCACGGGAAAGTCCGCAGGGCAAGGATATTCTACCTTCGTAACCTTACAGGTAAAAAAGCACGTATTCGCGAAAAGAAATTTTAGAACAAAAAGAGGGTGTCTCAAAAGGGCACCCTCTTTTTTCAATTCTTTTTTGACATATCATCACTTTTTGCTTTAGCATCTTCTATAAGCTTATTGGCCTGAACATCTGCTTCCTGAACAATTTGTGTAGCTTTTTTATCAGCAGTTTTTCTAATAGCATCAGCTCCTTTCTGGGCAACAATCTTTGCAATAGGTCCCTTTGAGGCTGCTCCGTCAGTAAGGTTCTGAGCCTGAACATCTGCTTCTTTACGAACGTTTTCTGCATTTTTTGCAGCTTCATCCTTAATTTGCTGCGCTTTATCTTCTGCATCCTGAACAAGCTGGGCAGATGCAGCATCTTTTCCCTTTTCCTTTGCCATTCCAACGGAATTATCAATACTTTGCTTAGAAGCTTCTTTAGCTGCATCCTTTGAACTGCCACCTGCAGTACTTCCAAAAAATGGAGCAACAACAGGTTTGCTGAAAGTGCCCGTGACCTTAACATTCACTTTAAGAATTTCCGAAGGTTTAAAATTAATACCAAAAGAGGATGCTTTTGCTGAAAGATTATCAATGAGGGAATTAACAGAACTTCCGAGATCAGATCTCGGTAACTCAGTCTTTACCAGATAGTTCAACGTTTGATCAAGACCCTGATCACCACTGATATTCATCTTCATATTACCTGTTTTTACATCAAACGGATTTACATAAATCCTTCCGTCAGCAATCTTAAAACTTATATTAATATTCTTGAAAGAATTGCTATACTTGTCGCCTAGTTTAAGCGTTTCTTTAATCTTATCGAACGTCGTTGATTCACCAAGAGTGATCTCGTCAGATTGAAGTTTTCCCGTTCCATTAATCGAGTTTATAACAGGCATCATATCTTTACCAAGCAAACTGACATAAGCTAATTTTGCATTAATCTTTCCGTCGATTTCTTTTGCAGCTGGTGCCAGCTTCTTAACAGTATTGAAAGTGTTAAATGCGTCCTTCACTGCTATATTCTGTACATCGAAATCGGCTTTCATAACTGGTTTGAGAGTATCACGGGTATCATAATCGGCATTCATCGATATTGTGCCATTCAGAATGTTCATTTCTGCATCCCTGATACTCAGTATACCATCTTTAATAATAATTTGTCCTTTGATTTTAGTGGCCTTAATATTATCATAGCTGAACTCATCGATAAGCGCATTAAAATCGAAATCAATGTTTTTTGGTACCCGGAACAAAGCAAGTGATGCAGTGTCTGGTTTAGCGGCAGCACCTGAAGAAGAAGCAGAAGATGAAGTTGAAGCTGAAACAGGAGGAGCAGCCGGGGCATTGGTACCCATTTTTGACATTATTTCTGACACATCTGTCAGTCTTGAATGTACGGTAAGATTACCTTTTATTGTCTTATTTCTGAGAACATAAGGTATGTAATTTTCAATCCTTCCATTCATTGTGAAATCACTCTTCCCTCCCACACTCATGATGGTGTTGGTCATGGTTGTATAAGCCGGAGTGAATTCAAATCCTGCTTCATTTATTTTTACTTCAGGGTAACCGATCATCTTAATCACCATGTTTTTGATTCCCATTTTTCCTGAAGCTTTTACGCTCTCATATTGTGCTTTTTCAATCATCGACATCTTTCCGGCCATCTGGACTGACATATTTATTATTCCAGACATGCTGATACTATCCATCGGGACAGCTTTTGAAAGTGCAGAAAGGTCAATTTTTCCAACCATGGATCCTTTAAAATCCGGATCACTCATAGGTGTTTTAAGGGAAAAAGTCATATCAAATGGATTTCCGGCAAGCTCCATGTGGAAAATATCAACATTTACAATTGTCTTGTCCAAGTTTTTCCCGTTGACGAATATGTCTGATTTAATATTTATGTTTTTGATCTGATCAGGTAATGCAGGGTAGCTAATCAGGCCGTTTTTAACTGAAATTGCAAGTGCAACATCAGGCAATGTACTGTCGGCATCACTGTAAATTCCGGTAGCAGATCCTGAAAGAGAAAATTCTCCGCTCGCCTTGAGATCCTTATAATCTTTCATATAAACTGCCGGTACAAGTGATAAAAGAGTTTTAAAAGAGGTTTGTGCAGTTGCGAATTTCAAATCTGTCGAGATATTATTCCCGGGCATTGCTACTGTTCCTGAAAAATTAAGTCTCAGATCATTTATTGACAAATAATTTTCCCGGAAAGTGAACTTCATTTTATCAAGATTTGCAAGCATATCGATTTTAGAATCCAGAACTACTTTATTAAGGTATTTCATTCCATCCATAATGAAAGTGAATTCTCCTGCATTAATTGTCATTTGCATATCTGTTTCACTCGCGGTCATGTCACCCTTCAGGTAAAAATTGATATTCTTCAGGTAAGCTTTCATTGCAGAGCTCTCATCATTATATGAAATTGAACTATTCAGAAGTTCAACTTTCTTAAGAAGAATTTTCATTCCTGATGAAGATGACGGATTAGCTGAAGCTGTTGCTGTAGCTGCAGAATTTGTTGGTGTTTTATTAGTCTGTGTTGTATCTTTCATTATATCCCAGTTCGCTTTTCCATTTTTAAGAACAATTGCATTTATAACAGCTTTTTCAATTACAATAGACTTTACCTCATAACCTGTCTTTTTAAAAAGACTCGACAGGTTGAACACCAGGTTAAATGATTTAAATCCGGCTAAAGTGTCGTCTTTAAATTTATTAATGCCGACAATCGAGACTCCATTAAGAGAAAAGGAAAGGTTAGGGAAATCTTTAAAAAAACCGAGTTTATAATCTTCAAATTTCACAGTCGCATTTACTGACCCGTTAATAACCTGTTCAACTTTGGTCCTTATCTGCTCTTTAAAAATTATCGGTACCGTAAATAGGATGAATAGAATTAACAGGATTAAACCAAGTAATATTTTTACAATTATGCCAGCTGTTTTCTTCATAACTAATATATTTTTAGTTGACCATCAATAAATTAAATAAAATGAATTGTTTTTTTCTGATTTCGACAAATAAAGGTAGTTAATATTCATGAGAATAAAAAGTGCCTAAAGTGCCCGGAGTTAGGTATTTTGACTTTAGGCACTCTAAACCTTAGGCACTTCAAACTTCTTTAAACATATGTAATAATTTTTTTTAAAACTTTGTTATATTTGCCACCGAATAAACTAGAGGACCTGTAGCTTAATTGGATAGAGCATCTGGCTACGGACCAGAAGGTTGGGGGTTCGAGTCCCTTCAGGTTCACAAAATAAAGTCCGTAAATCATTTTAAATTAATGTATTACAAATATTCTTAATTTTATTAATAATTATATTATACTTAATAATGTCAATTAAAATGACTAACTAACAGGTAAAAACCATAAAGTTCAATTAAAAAGAAAGACTATGAAAAAGTTTGTAATCATTTTGCTGGCAGTAGTATTTATTAGTACAACAGCCTTTGTTTTAGTACAACAGAACGTAAAAACTGAAGCAGCTAAGCACCCAAAAATTGAGAGCGCTATTAAAGAACTTCAAAGTGCAGTGGATTATATGGAGAAAGCTCCTGATGATTTCGGCGGACACAAAGCACAAGCCATTACTGACTC
Source organism: uncultured Bacteroidales bacterium (assembly GCA_963838215.1). Classification (GTDB taxonomy): domain Bacteria; phylum Bacteroidota; class Bacteroidia; order Bacteroidales; family VadinHA17; genus LD21. Next base: position 586,195 of record CAWIQG010000004.1, read on the forward strand.
AAAAAAAGCTATTGTGTCATTAAAAATGGCTCTGCAATATCGTGCCAAAGTAGATAACTCGAAGAAATAACAGGCGGGTAAGTGCGATTTAAGTTATAGTGTCAATACAATAAAGTTTTGCACTTATATGTGCCTTATTATGTATATGTTATAAGAATCAGAGACAACTTCGTCTACTATTAATTAAAACCCCCTGTAAAACATTGAACTACAGGGGGCTGTTTTATAATGTTGTGGAGCCACTTCAGAGTGAGAAAAAATACAAGTTAAATTAATATCTTCGATTTCTGGAAAAACAAGTCAGAACAAATCCGAAAAATGGGGACCATCTTAAAAAAGATATTCAGCCTGTTCTTCTTCCTCCAGAGTTTTACGTCTCAGTCATTCCTGTTCCCGCAGGTTCCTGCCAAAGACCAGATTACAGATACAATTCGTTGCCATGATGAGATCAGACAGAGTTATGCGCTTTATCTTCCTGCACAATATGATAGTAAAAAGAGTTGGCCGGTCATCTTTATTTTTGATCCTTCCGCAAGGGTAAGAACAGGTGTTAATACCTTCCTTGAGGCAGGCAAAAAATATGGATTCATCCTGGCCTGTTCAAACAATTCGCGTAATGGCCCTTCGAACGATAACTTCACTGCCGCAGCGGCGATGCTTAAGGATGTCGAAGAACGATTCACTGTAGATCAGAGACGGATCTATGCTGCAGGTTTTTCAGGAGGATCACGTTTCGCAATGGCCTTTGCTGTAACAGAAAAGAGGATCTCGGGAGTTATTGGTTGCGGGGCGGGACTTCCTAATGACAAAAATTATCTCCCGTCAGTAAATTCCGACTTCTTATATTACGGCATGGCAGGCACCAGCGATATGAATTATCTTGAAATGCACGATCTGACTGATTTCTTCAATAACCATACGAGGGTGATATCATATCTCAGGACATTCTCCGGGGGTCATCAATGGCCCGGTTCCGATATGATCACTGAAGCTGTGGAATGGTTTATCCTGCAAACAATGAACAGGAAAATAATACCGGCTGATCAGACATTTCTTTCATATATTGAAAATAAAACACAGAATCTGATCAATTCACAATTATCGGCCGGAAACCAGGCTGATGCTATAATATACATGAGGTTTGCAGCAAGAGACTTCCAGGGAACTGCTTTTGCATCCCGTATGACACAGATGTTGACTGATTCCGAAAAGTCGGCTGAATATAAAAAGACAATCCGCAAATGGAATAATATAGTTGCAAATGAACAGGATAGAAAAGAAAAATATCTGAACTACCTGAGCGGGACCATTTATTCAGGTTCATTACCCGACAGTGCAGCTGCCTGGTGGGAAAATGAGACTAACGCACTAATAAGGCTTCGTGATAAAGGCAGTCCTGAAAACAGCCAGATGGCATCAAGGGTACTGAATTTCATTTCAATCCTCTGCTCTGAGCAGGGGACATCCTATTACAGGAACAGGCTATATGCACAGGCAGCCTTTCTGTTTAAGATCTGCACATTGTCGGATAGTGAAAACCAGAATAATTATTATAATCTTGCCAGGTCCCTCGCCGGATCAGGTAAATCAAAGGAGTCGATTGATGCACTTTCTGCAGCCATGAACCATGGTTTTAATTCACGAAAAGCTGTCGAGTCCGATCCTGCCTTCGGGAAGATCCGGGATGATTCCAGGTATAAGACCCTGTTATTTAAAATGAAATAGAAGATCTTAGAATATACCTTCCTGAAATACGTGACTGCTTTCGTCATTCTTTAAAATAATAATTCAGCAAGATATTGATTTAGTGTTGTTTATGATATTAAGAAGTGAACTTATTTTTTAACTTGAAAAAATACTTAATTAACGGGACCATAGATACAAAAATAAAAATAGTTCCTAATACTGCTACAATTGATGATCCAGCAGGAAAATCAAAATGGAAAGATACATTTAACCCAATAAAACTTCCTATAAAGCTCACACACATTGCAATAATAACAACTACTTTATTTGTATGCGCAAGCATTATAGCACAGACTGATGGTATAATTAGATAGGAAAAAACAGGAATAACGCCACTTATTTTTACGGCAAAAACTATAGATAAACCTATAGAAATATAAAACAGGAAATTCCAGATATTGAAACCCGGTTTTTCAATTTTACCAATTTCAAAACTTTCAGTAAGTTCAAAAAACTTTTTCTGAAAAATAGCATGCAAAAGTATCAAGGCACCAAAAATAATAAATGTAACTGTGATCTGACGGATATTAACTGAAAGTATATTTCCAAATAGTACCTCCTGAATATCCGAATCGCCATGAGGAGTTTTCGATATAAGTAAAACTGTTGCAGCAGAAGCGAAAGCATAAATTATTCCAATAATGGCTTCCAGTTTTAATCGTTTATCCCTGATATCAATCAATGAAATTAATAGTGCCCCAAGGAGAGTGAATACCAACGGGATAGTTGTTAAACCATAACCTATAAAAGCTGCAAAGGCACCGCCAAATGATGAAATCTGACCTAGTGCCAGATCAACAAAAACGATTCCCCTGCCAACAACATGTACGCCCAGGTAGGACAAAAACAAACCTGTTATTAATGAAATTATGAATGCCTGCACCATAAAATTCAAGTGGAACATTTCAAACATACAATTCTATTTTTTGTTAATATTAATAACCATTAGAAATCACTCCATTACACTAAATCGGAGAGACAAGCAATTGTTTAAATATATATTTAATTAAAAGCCTGAATTAATTTATCAATATTGTAATCGAATAAATCAAAGTAATCTTTTATACTGTCGAATGCTCCAACGGAAGTACCAAGTACTATGGTTTTGGCTCCAGTTTGTTTTGAAACCACATCCGATGAAGATGTTGTAAAATAAGGCGATGAAATTATTACTTTAATAGCATTGCTTTTTACTTCAGAAATAATTTTTACAAGTTGTGATGGTGTTGGAGGAATGCCTGGTTTTGGTTCCATAAAATCGACAATTATTATTCCAAATCGTTGTTCAAAGTAACACCATTCGTTGTGATATGCTATAATTTTTGCACCTTTATATGGAGCCATCTTAATACTCCATTCTTTCAACTTTAAATCAATTTTAGTATTAAAAGATTTAAGATTCGCTTCAAAATAGGCTTTATCTTCAGGAGAAATTTTCCCAAGTCCATCACATATATTCTTTGCAATTTGTTTCCCATTAATCGGATCTAACCAGTAGTGTGGATTCCCGTAGATGTGAATATCACCTTCGCCACGATTGATGCTTGAAGGCACTTGCAACAAAGTGACACCAACAGATGCATCCACATAACCATTGCTTCCCTTCTGAATTTTCAGATTACGTGAACTTGAAAGGAGTTGTGGTGACCAGCCTGTCTCTAAATCCAATCCAACAGTAACAAACATATCTGCTTTTGAAAGTTTGATAATATAGCTTGGTTTTGGATCAACAAAATGTGGATTTTGATAACCTGTGGCAATAGAAGAAACATCTACTTTATCGCCGCCAATTAATTCAGTAATACTCTTTAAATCAGCGATTGTGGTAACTACATTAATTTTTTTTGCATAAACAGCAGAGGTTCCAAAACATGCAAGAAGGATGAATACAATTTTTAGTTTCATTTTTTTATATTTAATTATTAATATTGATGTGCTCCGTGGGTTCCAATGACAAAAATCCAGCGAAGCAATACCTGGTTCTGTTCTTTCGCTATATTGCTTGAAGTCGTTTTTCCCTCAATTTCCAATTTCTGAAATTCGGTGGCATACCATCCAATGGTTGTCGAATAAGAATTCTCCACTGTACTTGCTGAATAAGGCAAGTTTGAATAACTGTACATTCCAGTGAAAAACAAGCGTCTTGAAAATTGAAAATTAATAAAAGAATACATACCAAAAGAATTAACAACTTTATCATTTGCAATGTTCGCATTGCTGAAATAGGTTTCTGACTGCCAGGTAAAGGATTGATAGGTATTGAACTGTACAGGTTTCCATTTATAAGTAAGATCCATGGCAGCTATATTGGTCCTTAAATTAAAAAAGTTGGCACCAGTTATGCCTGAGAATCCAAGCTCCAGAGTTGCATTAGCTGACAGGTCGAAAAAGTTTTTTAAATGCGCCAGTTCAAGATAGGTATTGCCAACGCTTCTAGAATAACTAGGATTATCAATTGGTCCATCGGTAAGTTGTACCACCAGCTCCTGATAAAAAAGAGAATTTGGAACCAGCCAGCTTAACGAAATTCCTTCATCATTTATTCCCTCACCAAAATAATTTTCATAAGCGGTTGGCAAGCTAATAAATGGTAAAGCATGTGAATGTACAGGGTTAATCCTTCCCATTGCACTTTTAAACTTCCCTACTTTTAATTGTAGATGTGCAGGCAAAGAAAGTGTAGTAAGATACCCTTCTTCCAGATCTTCACTAAATTTACCTGTTACAGGGTCTTTTTCTAAGGTAAAAAAGAAATCAGCTCTGGCGTAAGGATCCACAACTGATTGAAGAGAAAGCTCCGCTTCATTGATTCCGGCATCAAAATTTCTTTTGACATTATTCTTGTACGAAGTTTGAAAATCGCCAATCACACTGATATCAGGGAGAGTGGAGGGAGCAGTTCTCACCTGTACTGGCGGAGTAGATGATTGCGTACCATTTAATTGTTGTTCAACCTGTCTTAATAAGACGGAATCTGGTTTCGCAATGTTATCATTTTGAGAGAATAGATTTGCCGAATTCGATGAAAAGAATAGAATTAACAGGACTACCTTTGTAAAATAATTCATCACCTGGTTATTTGGATTTTAAAACTAAACTGAGAAATGCAATGGAATATTTATAATAAAAATTTTATAAATAAACCAAGCTATATTATTCTAATTGGAAAGAAGGTGTAGGAACCTTGTTTGTGCTTTATAAAACTTTAAAAACACTGCAAAAGATTCAATAATTCAGATTTGTATACCTGGAGGTGCACGTAATAAGTATGAATATTGTGAAAGATTAGAATAATATAAATAATAGTAATTATTGTAGTAATCTGCTAAAGGTATTTCATTCAGGAGATTAATATATCCCGTACTGGACAAAAAAACAAAGAATTCAAAATTGCAGATGCTACATTCAGCATATAAAACCTGCGATTTTTTCTCATTTTTTATATTATTAGCAAAGCTTTGGTGGTGATGTTCTAGTTTAACAACTGAAGGCAATAGAAAAATAAATAAAAATAGTAATGAAGTAATATTTTTAAATTTCTTATTCATTAAATTTCCCGTTCTGTCGTACTCCAGGTTCACTTTAAATAGAAAATAACTATTTAATGGAGTTTACAAATATATATAATTAAGACCGATAACTTGAAATTATGCTGGCAAAGTAATAATTTTACTAAAAACCCTATAGTTTCCAAAACATAAAATACTGATAATCAATAGCTTCATTTTTCAGGTGAGAATCCATCATTAATGTGTTAACCCCTTTAAAAACAAAAACCCACAAGACGTTGATCTTACGGGTTTTGTGATTTAAAGAAGTGGTGCCACCAGGAATCGAACCGGGGACACATGGATTTTCAGTCCATTGCTCTACCGACTGAGCTATGGCACCTCCTTTTCGGACTGCAAATATATATCTCAAATCTGAGTAACCAAATACTTTGACCTAAAAAAAACTATTTGGAATCATTTTATTGATGTGGTACATTTGCATCCTTATTAATATTTTAAAATGGATCTCCTCCTTCACACTCTTCCTAATGGAATCAGGCTCGTTCATTACAGGGTACCCGGACTGGTAGCTCATTGCGGAATAATTATCAATACCGGATCGCGCGACGAAACGGACCTGGAACATGGTATTGCCCATTTCATTGAACATATGCTGTTCAAAGGGACAAAAAAAAGAAAAGCATATCATATTCTGAGCCGTCTCGAAGATGTTGGTGGTGAACTTAATGCTTATACTACCAAAGAGGAAACAGCAGTACATGCTTCTTTCCTTAAGGAGGATTATGAAAGAGCTGTTGAACTGATCAGCGATATTACTTTTCATTCTGTTTTCCCTGAAAAAGAGATAGAAAAAGAAAAAGACGTTGTTATTGAAGAGATTAACTCATATCTTGATAATCCTTCTGAACTCATTTTTGATGATTTTGAAGAGCTGATCTTCTCCAACCAGCCGATAGGCCATAACATACTTGGTACCCCTGAATCAGTCAGATCATTCTCACATAAAAAGATATCTGATTTCATTTTAAATAATTACAACACTCATCAGATGGTTTTTTGTTCAGTAGGTAATATAGATGATGAAAAAATCGTGAAACTTTTTTCAACATATTTTGCCGAAATCAGAACAATAAGAACGGAACCAAGAACTAATAAGACCTGGATGTACAGACCTGCCTCAGTTACAAAAAAAATGGATACATTCCAGAATCATTGCATAATAGGGAACCTTGCCTATGATCTGAAAGACAAACGCAGGCTGGGAATGTTCCTGCTTAATAATATCCTAGGCGGTCAGGGTCTGAACTCGAGATTGAACCTATCGCTGCGGGAAAAAAACGGCCTCGCTTATAATGTTGAATCGAGCTATAATCCATATTACGATACAGGTATTTTTTCCATATATTTTGGCACTGATAGTCAGTTCCTAAATAAAAGTCTGTCGATTGCGATGACCGAATTGAAAAAGCTTCGTACATCAAAACTGGGAACAATCCAGCTAAGCAAAGCAAAAAACCAGATAAAAGGCTATTTGGCAAGGGGTTACGAGAATCATGAGAGTCTGATGTTGAGTCTTGGTAAAAGTCTTCTGGTCTTTAATAAGATTGAAAGTATTGAAGATACATGTAAAAAGATTGATGCCATTACAGCTTCTGAATTGATGGAGACAGCGAATAATATTTTTGAACCATTGAAACTATCCACTCTGATTTACAAATAAGAATGAAAAATAAACTGGAAGAATTCATTCTGGAACATATTACACCGGAGGACCCGGTTCTGGAGGAGCTGTACAGACAAACACATATCTGTTTTGTAAATCCGAATATGGCAACAGGCCATCTCCAGGGGAAATTACTGGAGTTTATTTCATTGATGATCAGGCCGAAAAACATTCTCGAAATCGGTACTTTTACCGGTTATTCTGCTATTTGTCTTGCAAAAGGGCTCACATCGGGAGGCAAACTGATAACAATTGATACAAATGATGAGCTGACTTCTTTCGCCCGCTCATATTTCTGCCGCACGGGAGTAGAATCAAAAATCACCCAGCTTACAGGAAAGGCTCAGGATATAATTCCAGAGCTAAACCTGATGTTTGATCTTGTTTTCATTGATGGAGATAAAAGAGAATACATTGAATATTACCGGCTTATTATAGATAAGGTAAAACCCGGAGGTTTCATTCTTGCTGATAATGTTCTCTGGGGAGGAAAAGTCCTTGAAAAGGGTATAACCGATCCTCAGGCCAGAGGGATCATTGATTTTAATGAGCTGATCAGGAAGGAGACTATCGTTGATAAGATGATTATACCTATGCGCGACGGATTGATGCTAATCTGTAAAAAAGGAAAATAAGTGGTACAGTTTTTGCGTTATCATAGTAAAACAAATAATATGAAAAAACTATTTTTTTCAATTCTGTTTCTTTTAATAGTTACTGCCATTCAGGCACAGGCAGACAAAACTGAGATTCTTCAGAATATGGAGAAAAATCAGAGTGCTGATCAGAATGTAACGAAAACAGCTACTTTAAAATCATCAAGCCGTTTGTTTGGAGAAAAAGACGATCTTACTTCCGTCATTCTTATAATCCCGGCAGACTCTTCTGTAACAGTTCTGGGTTCTGACAGTACTTACCTTCATGTCGCTTATAATGAAAATGAAGGATATATATACAGCCGTGATGCAGTAATAACTGAAAAGCCGGTAACTACACCGGTGACAATTCATCCACAACAGCCTGTAGCGGAAGCGCAGCCTGCACAACAGCAACAGGATAGCAGGTTCTCATATCTCAGGAGTAAATATGGTCCTACAATAGCTTCAAGGCTCAATGCCGGAAAGATCTGGAAAGGTATGAATACAGAAATGGTAAAAGACAGTTGGGGCCCTGCTGATAAGATCAACAGGATAGTCAGCGGAAATCTCATAAAAGAAGAGTGGATATTCAAAAATACATGGCTCTATTTTGAGAATAATACCCTTATTGAATGGGGCCCTACAAGGAGATAGTCTTTCCCATGTTTATTGTCTGTCATGTTATTTTATCTGCCTGCACTTGCGGATAAAAAAAAATTCTTATTTTTGCCCGTGAAATTGCGGGAGTAGCTCAGTTGGTAGAGCACGACCTTGCCAAGGTCGGGGTCGCGGGTTCGAGTCCCGTCTCCCGCTCAAAACAAGAAGGAAGTTGCTGGCTTCCTTTTTTAATTAATAATTATTTATTATAAATTTGCACCACTTAATTCTGCCCGGATGGTGGAATGGTAGACACGCAGGACTTAAAATCCTGTGGCCATTACGGCTGTGCGGGTTCAAGTCCCGCTCCGGGTACCCAGAGGCACAAGAGGTCAAAATCGACCTCTTGTTTCTTTTTATGACATTCTGAAACCCTCACTAATTCAATGGACGAGATGTATAGTGATTTTCAAGGAGAGGGTTTCAACTTTTAAAATTGGAAAATCGGATTTTTTGTCAGAGTTGCAACCAGGGATTGGCTCAAATCGACCTCTTTCTTTTTTCTGACCTTCTCAAAACCTCACTAATCCTGAAGATGAGTTGGACCTGTTCCGTGAAATCATTTGTGTGAGGGGGTATGAAATCCTGTAATCATGACAACGTTTGACAAATCTTATAAAACTTTATCAAATTGAACCGATCATTCTTCTCAAACCTATTAGAGTTAAGATCCATGGAGTCTACACCTGATTAAGAATTAATATGTTCCATAATTGACAGAGCTGCATTCGAGCAATCGGTTTCTCTGATATTAAAAGTAATTACCTCTTTAAGACTCCATTTTTTTATCACCTTCTCTACATATATATCCCTTACTATCATTAATATAGAATTTGAGGATTTCCCCAACAAGTCATTGATATTCTCTGCCCAACCATTATTCTGAAGTTCAAGCATACCAACCTCATCAATAATAACGAGCGTTTGGTCATGGTTAATCATTGACATTAGAATCTCCTTCCCTTCCGCAAGCCCATCTGCATAAATTGTAAACTTCCCGATCATACCAACTCCACTTCCCCCATTCTGTCGAAGGAATTCTTTTCTCTTCCCCGTTTCGATATTTACAATATCATAACCAATCGTCAGAAAATCCGTCATTACACGCTCAGAAATTATACCGCCGAACTTAATCTTATTCTTCTTTAGAATTTCAATTAATTTTTTTGTATATGTTGTTTTCCCCTCTTCGATTGATCCTGTTATAATGAAAATTTTCTTACCCGGAATATTTCTTCCCTTAATTTCGGTCAATCGTCTGTCTGCATGCGAGATCACCTGGTAAAAGATTGATACAGGGTTCTTAACCAGACTTCTAAATTCTGGTATATTGGCTATGAATAATGGTAGGCTCTCGGCAGAAAGTTCAAGAGCCAAAGGAAGATTTTTAAAAGAGGTCCTAAGAAAAAAAAATCTGACAACCGGATTGTATAATTCGGTACCAAGAACCGCAAACCCGCCTATGATTATTGCAGCCCTGAAATTCATCTGTATCCCCGTCATCAGACCTTTCAGAAGCGAGTTCTCACCAGTCTGAACCTTTGTAAAAACAAAGGCAGTAACCATTGTGATTAATACAAAAAAGATCCAGAACTTAGGCTTTGATAACTGGCGCAAAGCTCTCTTGTACCGTACGGACCATACGATCATAATTCCGGTTATAGCCAGACTCCATACAACCCACGTTGTCTGGTTTAATAAAAATAATGAACAGATAATCAAACCAACATTAATAATGAGCCAGGTGATTGAATAGTCAAATTCAAGTTCGGATTTGCGAGAGATCTCACCATATGGCTGATTGATTGTTTCGGACATTTTCCGGACAGGCTGTCTTGACATTTTCCTCCCAACTCTGATTCCTATTAAAGCAGATAAAAGGCCGAACAAAGCATATGCAATCAGCAGAATAATTATTGGCATCCAAACAATATCAGTCTGGATATTAAGCTGTTTCTGGGCAAACTTCAAAAGATCGATGTAAACCCCTATAATATTTGATCCATAGAATATTATGTAATGCAGAATTTTCTGAACCAGGACCCAAGACATGGCCAACATCGAACCAATTGCATATCCGGCAAGTGTCCTGCCTAAAATCCTTATAGATAACTCAAGTAGAAATGCTTCGGTGAAAATGGCTATCATAGGACCGAAAATCACAGCACTGGGCGACACGGTTTTCATCAACGCACAGATGAGCCCGGCACGCCAGAATAGTCCCTGATCTGTCCAAGTGTAACTTATCGATATCAGTATTACAATCCCTATAACTGTCAGTATATTACCACTGAAAGGAACTCTCAAATTATGGAGAAAACTACCAAGAACAATTTCTGATGCGGCCCAGATTGTTCCGACAATTGATGCTTTAATCCATCTTTCATTTAAACTGTGTCCCATATCATTTTATGATGCAGATTTTTTCGGCACCATATTTAAACATGTGAAACCCTGCACCTGCTTCACTTACAACTTTTAACATCAGTTCAGGATTTGTAATTTTTACTGATCCGATTATTTTTACATTGTTTGCAAATAAAACCTCGGGAATAAAACTGCTCGACGGACCTGTTACAATTATTTGCATTTCAGGTTTTATGGCTTTCAACAAATTGTCTAATGTACTATTTACAAGAGTAAGTCCTGTTATTATTACAATATCGGAAACCGGTAAAACTTCAGAGTAATCGTTTGCAGGAACAAAATATTTCTTATCTTCTTCATTAAAAGCATCTTCGTTTAATTCCAAAACAAATAAACGACTGCTTGTTTTAGAAATTTTTTGGATATAAGATTGAAAAGCTCCTACAATTGTAATTGTCCTATTTGAATTCAAGTCAATTAAATCGATCGGATCGGTATTTCTTAAAATCTTGTAATTCGTATTTTTCAGGAACTTTGATGAAATTGCATTTAATACTGCAACTTTAAGAGTCTCAATAATCCCGTTTTTCTTCTTACTTTCCAATAAATCAATCACCTTAAAACCAGTTATTTTATTTGGTGTAAAATCCCCAAAATCTCTGCTTTTTTTATAGCAATTCATTGGAATATTTGGAAATATGCTTGAAATTCCGAAACTATTATCGGAAAGTCTTACTGCTGTCATAAAAACACCTATTCTGACTTCCGATATGTATAAAGTTTCAATATAGTCATTGTATTTTGTTCTAAGTAATTCAATTGTTTCTTGTAGTACCATGATTTCATATTTTATTTCCAACCATTCATCATGTCAAAAACCTTTATACAAGTTCAATAATCACTTCGGATTCTTTTACAGATTGAAATATAAAGAGATATAAAAGTTCCTTCCTGGCTGGGGATATCCTTCCTCAATCGTATAATTTTTATCAAAAATATTGTTGACTCCAAATTCAGCTTTTAAAGATTTTAAAAAACTATATGTCACTTGCCCATTCATTAAAAAGTATCCCGGAGAAACTCTTGTACCGTCGCTGGCACTGTTACGCCTGGAATCATATTCTCCGAAAAGGTTGATCATAATCTTCTTTGCGATTGTGTATTCAACTGAAGCAAACAATTTATTATTGGGAACATCTGTGAAGAGAATTCCGGGATTACTTATATTCTTAAGATCTATATATGAATAAGTCACATATATATTCAAAACCGTAACCGGTTGATATACCAGGCTTAAATCAACTCCTTTGAATACTGATTCCCCGGTATTCTGCATCTGCGAAAGACCAGGCTGAACATTGCTTACCATTTGTATAGTATTATACAAGTGGTCATAGAAAAGTTCGGGACGCAGATTGAATTTGTCAGCAATTTCAATGGAATACGCCAGTTCCATATTCAGAGCCGTTTCAGATTTAAGGTCAGGATTTGGGATCGCTGTTCCCATTTTATATGAATAGCGATCCTTCATAGTGGCAAACCGGCTTTTATAAGCAATATTTAAACTGAGGTTCTGGGAATTGGAGATTTTGTAATAAGTCGCTAACTGACCATTAAGTGCATCATTTTGGTTTCTGGGAAAATTACTTATAGTGGAATCGGTCGAGTTATAGTTTTCAGCCCGCAGGCTTTTTCTGATATTATAACTTATGCCCGGAATAAAACTAAGCTTGCTGTCTGGCTTATAAATATCTTCAATTCCCAGTGAAAAAGTATTGTCGGCAAAATAACGAATAGGTTCACCTTCATTATGTTCGCTGTGGTTATCATTTTTAACATGCAGCGAAGCTCTCAGATGGTTTTGGTTATTCCAGTCACTGGCAAATTCAAGATTTCCACCAACTGTATAGTCATTGTACAGGCTATTGAACGCATATTTCTTTTTTTGTGTTGAATATGTGTCATCGTCAAAGCTACTGACCTCATTCCTGAACTGGTCATAATAGCCACGGACTATTAAGCTTGATTCCTTGCCGATTGCTGTTTTTGAAATATAATAAATGCTTTGTTTATCCCAGTATGGCCATTGCCAGTAACGGACCGGAGTGTTTTCATCCGTCCCCAGGTAAACAGGATTTCCTTTCACCCCTTGAGAATACTGATAATTAATACTGTACTCATCTGTAGCATTGGGTGTGTATCCTATTTTAAGACTGCTTTTTATGTCTTTCGAGTATGAATTATCCAGACGATGATTTGTCTGTAGCTTCAAAGTATCGAACATCGCAGAAAGCGGGACAAATTCTTTCTGAAGAATGGAGAAACCTGCCTGAATGTACATTTTCCCCAAGTTACTGCCTAAGTTTATTTTTGTTTCGTACCCCTGGCCACTCATTGCACCCACTTTGGCTCTAATCTCAAGCTTCTGAGTAGGTTTCATCCCGATCAGGTTTATTGCACCACCAATGGTGTTTGCTCCATACGTCATTGATGAAAAGCCTTTGGCGACATCAATTCTTGCCAGATCGTATGTTGTAAACCGGGCAAGATCCACATAACCGTCATAAGGCACATAAACAGGGATGCCATCCATATATACGGGAACACTACGGATATCAAATCCTCTCAGATAAACCGTACTTTCATTTCTTGCACCATTTTCACTTATTACCAGGGAAGGCAGGGTTCTCATTGCCGTGCTTACATCTTTTGCATCGTATTTTTGCATATCTGAAGCATCGACAGTCGTCTTGTCAACCGTGGCACTGATATTTACTTCACCCAGAGTGTATATTTTCTGTGAAGTTGCAGATGTGTCTGACGCCGTTTGAGCAAAACAACCTGTTCCGTAAATTATAAAACAAATTGCTGCAATTATTTTTTTCATAATGTCACTTTTTAGAATAATATAGATTCAGGTTTGGCGTTATCTGTTTTAGGAATAACGTAAGTAAAAATAAATAATAATTCTGAATGTCAGCATTTCCTGACTGGTAATTTCATATATGTTCATTTATATTTATTGTTTGATTTGTCAGGAATTTTTCAAATTTATACTGTGTTTTTTCAAACAAATCAAGAATTTTTTCTCCGTATTCTGTAATCTGAGCGACACCTCCATTTTTACCTCCCCTGTGAAGTATAATAAGAGGCTTCCCGGTTGACCCATTCAACTTGTTCAGGTTATACCAGGCTTTTCTATATGACATTTCCAATTTTATTGATGCTTTACGAAGGGAACCCAGTTCAGCCGTCTTTTTTAATAGTTGAGCTTTGCCTTCACCAATAAAAGTATTATTTCGAATTTCAATCCAAATGCGGCCTTTTAATTGGTACATATCATTCATATTTAACATTTTTTTAATATTTATAATTCTCATCTTTTGTACTATCAACTGTAATAACTGAACTAATAATAGTTCCTCCGGCAATTTCTATTGAAATTTTTGCAATTCCACTACCTTGTCTGATGATCTCGATTTTTCCTTTGATTTTGTTATGAGCGATTAGTCCTATGATTTAAATAAATTAAAATTATTGAACCTGGTTATCGTCAGAATTTATCATAATAAAGATAAATCTTTATTTTCCCCCGCCAACCAATTTAGGTTTTCCGTGATATCACATATTGGATAAATTCCTGCAATGAGTGGAAAAATATTCCATGAGAAAATACCTTAGCCAGATTACCATTATGATTTATTGACATTTAAAGATATTTATTTGAATATACGGTATATTAAGTAGCCGATCAGCAGGTTGCAACTTTTGTCCGTTCGGTTTTTACAGCATTAAAAACAAATGATAATTTTCAGCTTTTGGCAGCTACTATTGACTATGTTTAAACTTGTATAAATAAGGTGCCTTATTTGCTGCTCCGGTATACTTTTTTCCCAAACGTTCAAGTAAGCCGGGACTAAGCATTTTCCGTTAAAAATTATCACTGCTGAACGGTCCGTCCGGCACCGTTTCATAAAGCTTCTGTAATTCTTTCATATTAAAAGAATCGGGAAGCAAATGAAACCATGCCAGTATGATCAGGAATCAGTTGTAAATTTCCTGCAAATAGATTACCATTGTTCCAAAATGAAAGATTAAATTTCCGGCATTAAAACATAATCTTATTCCTCATGAAAAAATTTCTTAGGATCCTGTTTTACACTATCGGATCTCTTTTAGGATTTATTATTGTTCTGGTTGTGGCCATTTTCATTTATATAAAAATTTCTTCAACCAATACATTAAGAAAGTGCAAAAAATTAGAATATTCAGAAGTTAAAACACTTACTATTGATGGATTCACCTTCAGGGATCTGAATAAGAACGGGAAACTTGATGTCTATGAAGACTCAAGGAAACCTATTGATGACAGGGTAAACGATCTGCTTTCGCAGATGGCACTGGAAGAAAAAGCCGGCACAATGTTCATTACTATGGTTGGTATAAATAAGGACGGATCGGTAAACGAAAAACCTTCTTTAAAAGACCCTTTCAGCTTAATGGAAACAGGGACGTCCGAAATGCTGTTTATGAAGCATATGAATCATTTAAATATACTTTCCGGTGCGAGTACAAAAGCGATGGCTGAATGGTATAATAATCTTCAGAAGCTCGAAGAAAGAAGCCGTCTCGGAATCCCTGTAACCATAGCTTCCGACCCGAGGAATCATTTTTCTGTGAACCCACTTGCTTCTGCATTATCGGGTGAAATGACTCAGTTTCCGGAACCTCTTGGCCTGGCAGCAATAGGTGATTCTCTGGAAGTTTTAGAATTCGGGAACATTGCCCGACAGGAGTATCTTGCCCTTGGCATCCGTGTAGCATTGCATCCCCAGGCTGATCTGGCCACAGAGCCAAGATGGTCAAGGATCAATGGCACCTTTGGAGAAGATGCAAAACTTGTGTCAAAACTTGTGGGTGCTTATATAAAAGGATTTCAGGGCGATACTATAGGCCCAAACAGCGTAGTCTGCATGGTTAAACATTTTTCGGGAGGCGGACCGCAGAAGGAAGGTATTGATCCCCATTTGGAAATACAAAAAGGACAGGTATATCCTGGTAACAATTTCAATTACCACCTCTTACCTTTTGAAGCAGCTTTCAGGGCAGGAGCTGCTGAAATAATGCCTTACTATGGAATCCCTACCGATCAGACAAGTGAAAATGTAGGCTTTTCTTTTAATAAGGATATCATAACCGGACTTCTCCGTGGTAAATATCATTTTGATGGCATTGTTTGCACTGACTGGGGAATTGTATCAGACGTGAAAATTTTCGGTAAAAAAATAATTCCGGCAAGGGCCTGGGGAATGCAAAATGCTTCCGAGGAAGAAAGAGTGCTGAAAATAATAAATGCCGGTGTCGACCAGTTTGGAGGCGAGGATGTCCCGGAATTAGTTGTAAAACTGGTTAAAGATGGAAAAGTGCCGATGGAAAGAATTGATAATTCTGTCAGAAGATTGCTGAAAATGAAATTCCGTCTGGGTCTGTTCGACAACCCCTATGTCGATGTAGAGAATTCTGTGAAAGTAGTGGGTAATGCTAAATTCAAAGCTATCGGAAATCTTGCCCAAAGAAAGTCGATCGTTCTTCTTAAGAATGATACTATTAATAAAAAACCTTTATTGCCACTGAGAAAAGGTATCAAAATCTATGTCAAGAATATTGATGCTGCCAAAGCTGCAAAGTTCGGAACAGTTGTGGATAAACCTGAACAGGCAGATATTGCGATTATCAGACTTCAGACTCCTTCGGAGATATTACCTAAATCAGGTCTTTTAGGCAGGTTAATGAGAGCAGGCGATCTTGGCTTCAAAGGAAAGGAAAAGGAAGAAATCCTGGCACTTCTGGCAAAGGTTCCCACAATTGTTGATATTTACCTCAGCCGGGCTGCCGTAATACCTGAAATATCAGCCGAAAGCAAGGGGCTATTCGCCAGCTTTGGTGCAGATGATAATGCGTTGTTAGATATAGTATTCGGTAATTTTAATCCCCAGGGCAAACTTCCGATAGAGATGCCATCATCAATGGATGCAGTGAGGAAGCAGAAGGAAGATGTGCCTTATGATTCAGAGAATCCGTTGTATAAATTTGGATTTGGTTTGAGTTATTGATTCGAACGATCCTAATTATGTCTTACTTTGTTTGACGACTACGAGTTCGACAATTAGGGTTTCAGATAAAAACAATAATAACTAGTTATAATTGAATTATATATCGATAAATTTATTAGGAATTGAATTATGAAATCAACATTTATAGGTTTGGCGATTTGCGTTTGTTTAATACATCCATCAGAAGCTCAGAATAGGAGTGAAAAGCTAAATTTTCCGAAAGGTTTTCTTTGGGGTGCAGCTTCAGCAGCGTACCAGGTTGAGGGTGGCACCAAAGCCGACGGAAGAGGACCAAATGTTTGGGATAAGTACCTGAATCCTCCGTACAGTCTTGCCAGAATGGCGACTGGTCAGGATGTAAACGGTGATATTGCCATCAATGAATATGACAGGGATCAATTTGCGAAGGATGTAAAGTTGATGAAAGAACTGGGAATAAATTCCTACCGAATTTCCATTTCATGGTCACGGATTTTACCTGAAGGAACGGGAAAGGTAAATGAAGCGGGCATCGATTATTATAATTTTGTGATAAATACTCTGTTAAAAAATGGTATTAAGCCACTTGTTACGCTCTATCATTTTGACATGCCTCTGGCTCTTGCAGACAAAGGAGGCTGGATGAACAGAGAATCTGTGAAATGGTTTACCGATTATGCGAATATCTGTTTTGACAGATTCGGGGACCGAGTAAAGATCTTTCTGACATTTAATGAACCATCAATTGAAATGTTTTTTCTGCAATCGGTTTTTGATGCGATTGACAATAACCAGATGCCGGCAATTCCTGCTTCTGAAAAATATATTTCGGAACATTTTGCACACATACATCATTTAATGCTGGCTCATGCCCAAACCGTGAATCTGTATCACAGGAAGAATTTAGGCGGGAAGATCGGAATTACTTACAATTTAATGCTTTGCGATCTTGATACCACTGCCTCTGAAACAGGAAAAACTTCGCTGAATTTAGTCAGACAGGCATGGAACAACCTTTACATGGATCCCGTTTTCAAAGGTTCCTACCCAAAAGAACTTTTTGACCGTTTAAAAGCATCACAATATGGTGATATTGAAGAAGGTGATATGGAAGTAATAAAATCGGCCAAAACCGACTTCCTCGGGATCAATTATTATGGCATAAACATGTATCACGAAAAACCCGGGGCAGGTTTCTTTGGTCTTATTAACGGTAAAAACCCTGATAAACCCCAAATGTTCAACGGATACGTTAACCCTGCTGCATTTGTTGATGGTCTGGTAAGTTTAAAAGAACAGTATAATAATCCGGAGATAATTATTACTGAAAATGGAGCCGGTTATGGTGAAGCAGATGAAAAACTTGAAAATGGGAAAGTCAACGATGTTCTACGCACTGCCTACATCCAAAAACATATAAAAGCAGTTCATGAAACTATTCAGAAGGGTGTAAAAATCAGAGGGTATTATGTCTGGAGCATGTTTGATAATCTGGAATGGATCATGGGATTTTCCAGACGATTTGGTATTACATACGTTGATTTTAAAACCCAGGATCGTTATCCGAAACAGAGTTATTTCTGGTATCAATCGTTTTTGAAAACTCAGAGAAAATAAATTTCAATACTTAATGTCTATTAATTATTAATCATTTAAAGATGGCTAAAGAGAATCTAAGCAAAAATGGTTCCGGAAGCAGAAACCTGACACGGAGAAGCTTTTTGAGAACTACTGCTGCAGCCTCTGCAGCATTAACAATTATTCCCGGGGTTGCAATGGGTAAGAAACTGGGATATCAGGCACCCAGCGATACTTTAAATGTAGCGCTTGTAGGTGCCGGTAACCAGGGTTCAGGTGATATCAGCAGTATATGTAAACCTGAAATAGAAAATGCTCCTCAGGGTATGTTTGCAATGACATCAAAGCCGGGAACAGAAAAACTGGTTGCAGTATGTGATGTAGACTGGGGATACGGTCCTGTACTTTCAACATTTGGAAAACACCCGGGTGCTAAAAAGTACAAAGACTGGAGAATTATGTTTGACGAAATGGGTAAATCAATTGACGCTGTGGTCGTTGCCACTGCTGATCATAATCATGCCAATCCTACAGCTACTGCGATGACGCTTGGCAAGCATGTTTATTGTGAAAAACCACTAACACACACAATTTACGAATCACGTTTATTGACCAGGCTGGCTAATAAATATGATTTAGCAACACAGATGGGCAACCAGGGTTCTTCAACCGATGGTGTACGTCAGGCTTGCGCATGGGCCTGGGCCGGTGAAATAGGTGAAGTACGAAAAGTGGATGTTTGGTCCAGCCGTCCTATATGGCCGCAAGGATTGGATACTCCCACTGATGTTGAAAAAGTTCCTGCTACTCTCGATTGGAAACTATGGTTAGGCCACATGCCGTTCAGGCCCTATAATAAAGCTTATACTCCCTGGAATTTCCGCGGATGGTGGGACTTTGGAACAGGAGCATTCGGAGATATGGCCTGTCATAACATGCATCCGGTATTTAAAGTTTTGAAACTTGGTTATCCGACTTCAGCACAGGGACAATCAACGACTTTGAAAAAAGATGCATGCCCTCATGCCCAGATTGTGAAAATGATTTTCCCAGCACGTCCGAATCTTCCGAATATGGCTATGCCCGAGGTGGAAGTGACCTGGTACGACGGTGGGTTCCATGCTATGATTCCCGATGTGCTTCCTGAAGGAAAAAAATGGCAGGGTGAAGGTTGTGCAATCTATGGATCAAAAGACACACTTGTTCTCGGCAGCCATGGCAGCGCTCCCTACCTGTTATCCGGAAGGACTCCAAAATCTCCCGAGGTATTAAGAGTGGTTCCTGATAATAACCACTACCTCGACTGGGTAAGTGCATGTAAGAATCCTGATCTTCGCAAGAAGACTGCCTCGCACTTTGGTGAGGCCGGCCCATTCAATGAGATAGTGTTGATGGGTGTCCTGGCAGTACGTCTGCAGAAACTCGGCAAAATTCTTCAATGGGATGGACCAAATATGCAATTCACCAATATTTCCAATGACGAAAAAGTATCTACCTGGTCAGAAATGTTCGATATTGGTAAAATGATGGCTGCTGCGAATTCTTCTGCCAAAGCCGGTACCGGAGCGAAACCTGCAGCACCTACTGCCCCTATGCCAGGTATGCCAGGATTTAATGACCCAAGCGAAAGAAATGCAAAAGAATTCATGGCATCAATTGTAAAACATGAATATCTGAATGGTTTCAAATTACCTGATATGCCGGCATAAGCTTATATAGTTGTAATTAATATCTAGGGCAGTTCATAAAGATTGAGTTGCCCTTTTTGATCTTATATGAAGCGCTGTATGCTGACAAACTTAAATTTTTTATTGCTTAAAGGGTTGTGTAATCTTTTTTATTCCCCTGGTAATCCCTGATTCGTTGAAAGCATCAACACTAAAATAATAGGTCACTCCTTTATTTAAACCTGTCAGTTTAAGAGAATCACTATCATAGACAATCACTGATGTATAAAGCTTATTTATGTCCGTTCCGTAGTTTACAATATAACCAATAGCAGAAGTATCCTTTGTCCATTTTACATCTGCTCTCCTGGGGTCAGAATCGTTTCGTTCAACGGATACTCCTTTCACTTCGCTTGGAGTTTTGCCCTTTTTGTTCCCGAATATTCTCAGGTCATATATAGAAAATAATCCATCAGGAACTCTGACATTTTCAATTTTAATATATCTGGTTTTCAGAGGTTTATCAAGTTCAATATAGTCATGGCAGGCGTCTGTGGTATTTTTGCTCTTATCAACAATAATCTTCCATTCTTTCTGGTCATCTGATGCTAAGATCCTGTAGCAGTACTGAAGGTTTTTACTATCAGGTCCAAGCACTGCCTCATTATCTGCAAAATTAACCTGGATGGCGTTTACAGTCACATTTTTGTCTAGCTCTACACAAAGCCATTCCCCTGCATTTCCAGTGCTGGATGACCACCAGGTTCTTATATTTTCATCAAATGCATTCTTTACTGGATACTTTTCCAATGATGAAGAAGCTGAAGCTTTCTTGTTAAAAGACAGAAGCATCCATCCTTTGAAAAGGCTTTCCTTTTCAAAATCGATTTTATGGTCAGGCATAATTGTCGGATAATCGCCAAAAGCAGTGAATGTCCTTAATACTCCCTCTTTATCGAAGCATGCTGGAAACAATCCCAGTCGGCGTTCGAACATATGCCGTACACTGATTGACATACTGGAAACGTGCCAGTAATTTCCAAATTTATCTTGGAAAGTTCCGCTATGTCCGGCACCGGCAATGAAACCGGCGGGTTTGTACGAAAAAGGACTATATGTTTCATATTTAAAAGGTCCTGTGGGCGAATCAGATGTATATACGCCGTCAGCATAGGTTTTAAATTCAGTGCCGGGTGAAGCATACTGAAGGTAGTATCTGTTGTTATATTTTGTCATCCATGAACCTTCATTATAACCATTTTTTGCTTTTTCGTTCAGTTCCCCTGGATTCTCCCATCCATGTTCGACCGGATTATGTGTAATTACAGTTTTTGGTTCAGTAACCGGCTGCATTTTATTATTCAGCTGCACTTCTTTGATCGGTATCACGTCAGAGCATCCCCAGTATAAGTAAACCTTTCCGTCATCATCCCTGAAAAAATTAGGGTCCCATACCGGAAATGGAAGCGTCTTATCCATTGGTTTCCAGTCGTCCTCAAAGGGATTGGTGGTATAATAAATATTATTCTTAACTATAGAGGAACCCAAATAATATGTAGTATCATTGATCGCTATCACGTCGGGAGCATAATCCTCAATAGGAAGGCTTTTTATTGGTATGAACTTCCAGTCCAGCAAATCATCTGAATACCAGTATCCGCCACTATGCGAGGCATAAAGAAAATATTTCCCCTTATATATTCTAATTACAGGATCTGCTGCTTCCCTGTAAGAATTATGGTTTGATGACTGGAACCTGTAATTAAGGTTCATCGGATTACAGAACGTCTTTTCTTTATCCTGAGCGTTGGAGGAATTCAACAATCCGATAAGACTTAATATAATCAGTACTCTTTTCATAGGATCTATTCAGTTTAATTATTTGATTTCTGATAAGTTTGTTTATTCCTGATCAACGATGACCCAAAATCAAAACTACAAAATTCTGTACAGAACAAAAATACAAATTTGAGAACATTCCAATGGTCTTTCATAACTGGCAGTGAACAGGTTGTACCCATATAATTGATTTTCAAGATTGTTGCAGAAATAACCGCAAAGCTGGAAAAAAGTACCGGACTATAAAAGTTAAAATGATGTTGTCCCTTTGCAGGTGCGAGTCAATAAAACTGGTTGCCGTTAATTTTTAACAAAATATTAATATGAAATCCGGATTTTTATATATTAGTTGCATTAATCTTATTTGTGATTAAAAATCAAGAAAAAATCTAAAACTGATCCATTATGAAATCGGCAGCTCTATCAATTATTCTTCTGACATTTCTTTCCTTTTATATTGAGGCTCAAAAAATCAGTGAATGGCGGCCTGAAAACCGTACAGGAGTATCTGCGGAAACAGGCCTGATGAAGTCATGGCCAGCTGACGGGCCAACCCTGCTGTGGTCCAACATTGAACTAGGCAAAGGTTACTCATCGCCTTCTTTCGGAGCCAATACGATATATATTACAGGTCTTTCAGACACCGACGATATATTGTACGCTCTTAGTCTGGATGGTAAGATAATTTGGAAAACAGTTATGGGACGTGCCTGGACAGGGTCCAATCCTGAAAGCAGGGCCACTCCCACTGTTGAAGGTAACAGAGTTTATACCTGCAGCGGATTTGGAGATCTTGCCTGCATTGACGGAACCAACGGAAAAATTATCTGGACATATAAAGCCAGCGAGATGAACAAAGGAACTTATGGAAGCTGGGGTATTGCAGAATCGCTGCTGATAGACGGTGATAAAGTTTATTTTTCACCGGGCGGACCTGAGACAATGACAATTGCCCTTAATAAAGCGACAGGAAATGTCCTCTGGAAATCTGCAAGCCTTAACGACAAGCCAGGCTACGTATCACCAATACTTATCAATTATGCGGGCAGGAAAATGGTTGTAAATGTATCATTGGGCCATGTTTTTGGAGTTGATGTCTTAAATGGTGAGATACTTTGGAAAGTCGCTCATGAGCAGTCAAATGATCCTAATCTCAGGCGATTTGAACTTATTAAATGCACTACACCATTATACAAAGATGGAATGGTATATTTAACAGGAGGTTACGATACAGGTGGCATGATGGTCAGAATTGCTGATGACGGGAAAAACGCAAGTGTTGCGTGGACTGATCCCGTCCTGGATAATCACCATGGAGGAGTAGTACTTGTCAACGGTTATATTTACGGTTCAAACTGGATTAACAACAACAATGGGAACTGGTGTTGCATCGACTGGAAAACAGGGAAGAAAATGTGGGAAGAACATTGGAACACCAAAGGATCAATTATCTCTGCTGAAGGTATGCTTTATATATATGAGGAAAAGAATGGAAATGTAGGACTTTTAAAGGTAAATCCTGAAAAATTCGATCTTATAAGCAGTTTCAAGGTTACACAGGGTAACACCGGACCATTCTGGGCTCATCCCGTAATTTATAATGGAGTTCTTTACCTGAGGCACAGCAATGCATTAATGGCTTACAATATAAAAGTAAAGTGATTATAAATCAACTAAATAACCGTGCAAAATGGAACAGCTAAAGAAATACAGTATTATAGAGCTTGGGCCAAAGGAAGGCATTACCAGAGTTATGCTTAAAGACACTCTGTCCCTCACCGGTGCAGAAATCTCCGCTAATCGTATGCCGGCCGGAACGGCCAGCCCCTTTGCCCATGCACACAAAAGGAATGAGGAAATATATCTATTTACGTCGGGGAAAGGCTTATTCTGGCTTGACGGAGAAATCCTTTATGTAAAAGAGGGCAGTGCAGTCAGGGTTTCTCCTGCCACCTTCCGATCCCTTAAAGCTGATGATACCGAACCTTTGTCATACTTCTGCATCCAGGTGGATGAGGGATCGCTAGTCCAGGCTACACGGGACGATGGCATTCGTTCAGATATAATACAGGAATGGTAAATTGAAGATTCCCAATAAGGAATTTTATATCTTATTCCCGCTCACCCCGGATACATTTTTCAAAGGTTTGAAGTGCCAAAAAGGACAAAAGGTCATTTTCGACCTCTTCCTTTATGGAATTAATTCTGCGCTGTGATATGATTTCAGTTATCTTTAAATCAAAAATGCCAATCATAAAAACCAAAGCCGGAATCAATATTTTTTCAATAATCTTTGGTCTTACTACTACTTTCTTATTATTCAGTTTTATAGCATGTCATGCAGATCATCAGAACCCTAAACCAGACCGGGGTTCTTCCGGAACGCCCGATTCAATAAAAGTTAGCGGACTTCCTGATGAAAACCTATCGTTTACTACAATGCTGGTTTTACCCAAGAATCCGGGTCCGGGTGAAAAATTCCGTATTTTGGTTACCGGAGGGGAAGGCATCATTAAAGCGAAAATTATTGTCAGCGGTCCATCTGGGAGTTTAGAATTACTGAAAAGTAAAACCGGTGAAGAATTGCCTTGTTGGCGGATTGATGATTTTAATGGAAGTTCTGCAGGTCAATATAAAGCCACTTTAATTATGAATAATAAGGTGGTTAGTAACCTGGAGTTTATAATTTCAAAGGGGGAAATGACTCTCCCAGCAGGTATGGTATGGAAAACCTTACACGGTTGGGACAGCGGTATGGAAACACTCTATTCTGCATGGATAAACGCTTTGTTTCACGGCTGCGACGAACAAGCTTCCTGGTCCGCACTCCACGAGGTGACCAGGAATCAAAATCAGAATTTCCTTTATAACTATCTCTCACTTGGTGAAGATGACCCTGTTGTGAAAAATTCGGTAATCATGCAGCCTGACTGTGCAGATAATCCATTTTGCCTGAGGGCATATTTTGCATGGAAACTGGGTCTCCCATTTGGTTACCATATATGTGACAGAGGCTACCTCGGACACAATCCCAGGGCCAGCGGGTGGATCACAAATGAGACTTCAAGCCAAAAAGCTAATCCGGTACTGGCATTCAATGCCTTTCTCAGACGAGTGATGGACGGCGTTCATTCCGGCACGGCACGAACTGCATTGGATGATGAGAACTCCGATTATTATCCTGTTCCGATCGAAAGCGGAGCCTTACGGCCTGGTACTGTTTTTGCGGACCCTTACGGACATACACTGATCCTTACAAGCCGGATACCACAAACCAGTGATCATCCCGGTTTGCTTCTTTCAGTAGATGCACAGCCCGACGGTACTGTAGGTATCAAGCGGTTTTGGAAAGGGAATTTTCTTTTTAACACCTCGGGAGTGATCGGGGAACCAGGATTTAAAGCTTTTCGTCCCATTTCAGTAAAAAAAGGTGAACTATACCTGCTGCTTAACAAAGATTTGACTGCAGCAAATGGGTTCGTACCCTTTTCGCTTCAGCAGAGAAAGATGGGAACTAATGTTTTTTATCATAATATGGAGCGCTTAATCAACCCTGAGCCGCTTGACCCTGAAACAGAATTGGTTGGACTGGTACAGGCATTGCATGAACAGCTTTTAGTACGTATCACTTCTGTGGCTAATGGGGAAGCTTATTTCAAATTGCATCCGGGTGTAGTAATTCCCATGCCTTCAAGTGCTACCGGAATTTTTCAGGCAGGTGGGCAGTGGGAAGACTTTTCAACTCCTAACCGTGATCTCAGGCTCCTGATTGCAATGGATGCAATACTCGATTTCCCTGATCTGGTCGCCCGTTCACCCGAGGATTTTAATATCTCACGCATGGTCACTCCGGAGCAGGTTAAGAAAAAGCTTCAATCAATTCTCGATCAAAAGGTTTCAGAACTTTCGATAAATTATGTTTCTTCAGACGGTTCTATACAAAAACTGACTGTCGGTGAAATACTTAAAAGAAGGGATGCCTTTGAGATGGCCTATAATCCGAATGATGGAATCGAAATCCGCTGGGGGGCACCGGAAAACAGCGATGAAAGTGCCAGGTGCCGTCGTCATGCACCATCAAACCAACATGAAAACATGCGCTCTGTCAGGACATGGTTCAGTAAACGGTTGCATCCTCCGACATAGATAAACGGCGCAACGGCATAATGGTGCAACGGCATAAAGGCGTAATGGCTCAACGGCACACTAGTCTAATATTGGGCAAACCGGGGGTTGTTTTAATCTGCCTTAGTCTTAGAATATTTTCTTTTCAGGAAAAAATAAACAGGTATTCCTGAAAAAATAAGAATCATTCCTATCCCGGCTTCACGGGGTCTTGTTATAATGGTATTGAAGAACAGACCGATGCAAAAAAGGATAAAAATTGCCGGGACGAAAGGATATCCCCAAACTTTGTAGGGTCTATGTACTTCCGGCATTCTGTGTCGTAAGATAAATACCCCAAGTGCAGTTGCCCCATAATAAATAAAGACTGCAAAAATAATCATGTCAGTCAACTGATCGAAGGTTCCGGACAGAACCAGCACCGATGCCCATATTCCCTGCCACAACAGGGAGTTGGACGGAACGTTGGCATTATTAATCTTCGTTATACGCAGGAAGAATAGCTTTTCACGGGCCATAGCATAATAAGGACGGGCTCCTGTAAGTATACTGGCATTGGTACAGCCAAGAGTAGTAACAAGTATTAACAATGAAATAAACATAACCCCTCCTTTTCCCCAGAAAGTCCTGACTGCCTCAACAGCCGCAATCTGATTTCCTGATTCATGAATACGTACAAGTTGTGGAATGGATAAAAGAGCCAGATATGTGACATTGACCAGAAGATAAATAAGTATCACAATAAATACGCCTGTTACAATTCCTTTCGGAATGTTTTTTGTAGGATCTTTAACCTCTCCTCCGATAAATCCAACTGAAACCCATCCCTGATAAGCCCAGAAAGCAGCCAGCATTGCAGTATAAAAGGCAGATAGTGTGACGGTTCCGCTTGTAAGTTCTTTAAAGTCCATAAAATTTGCAGGAGCGGTTCTGACGCTGCTCAAACCAAAGATGACAATCGTAAGGAGGCCCGTGAATACCAGCAACATGATGGCTTTACTGACACCTGCTCCGCTTTTTAATCCGGAGATGTTCAGCACCGTTAGAATCAAAATCAGCAGAATAGCAGTCAGCTTGACTCCGAAATCCTGAAAGGGAAAGAAAACACCTCCTATCGTAAAATGCTGCAGTGAGCTGAAAATAGCAGGAATCGGTATAATGCTGTTCAACGATTGTGCAAATACATAGGCAAGAGAGGAGATTGTCGCAGTCTGGATGACTGTAAAAAGTGACCACCCGTACATAAATGCAAAAAAACGGTTGTAGATCTTTTTGAAATAAACAAATTCGCCTCCCGTATCGGCCAGCAATCCTGCAACTTCGGCATTACTCAATGCTCCAAAGAGAGTGATAATTCCACCAACTATCCATGCCACCAGTATCCATGCTGAAGAGCCAAGCTCTGCTGCCATCGGAGCAATTTTTTTATACACTCCTGATCCGATGATATTTGCAACCACAAAAATAACGACATACCCTATTCCCAGCGCCCTGACAAGATTCCTTTGATTACTCATAAAAAAGCGTTTAAAAAATAATCGCCAGGCTCTCCCATCATTTTGTCAATTCAGTTTCCTGAACTTCAACATTCCATCCCGAAACTTTAAGAACCGGGTTTAAGTTACCCAGCTTTTGAACAGGGCAGCTTACATTCACAGTAGTGGATTCGCCAGGTGCAAGTGTAAAATAATTCGCCGACCAGAAACTGGGTAATACCTCTTCTCCATTTACAACTATACTTGGGTGAATGAAAAAAGCAATCTTGTCGGTTTTGTTGGTAACATTTATAACCCAGCCAATTTCACTTTTGCTTTTTGTTGTCATAAGCACTTTGGCCTGAACATTTGTTTTTTGCATTGTGTTCAGCGCCTTATAATCACCATTGTCCGACAGCCAGTAAACATTATGCGAAATAACTTTCCCGGTATTGTCCTTTAAGTTCAGCACGACAAAATTGATTCCCCTGGCTGCTTTAAGAACAGAAGCTAAAGAAGTTACTTCTTTGACATCCGTAACATCAAGAGTGATGTTTTTCTCTTCATGATATAATGATTTTGAATCGATACCAAAAACATTGACCTGGGCTACTAATCCTGATACAGGACGATATGTTCTGTTAATCACCAATACATCCAGATCATTAAGATTGAGTTGAATATGAACAGGTTCACATGCGTTCTGCATAAAATAATAACCGGCATTGGGTTGAAGGAACCAGTCATAAACCTGCCATATTACGCTTGGGAAAGCAGCATTTAGTTTCCACAACATAATACCACCTATATCATTTAATTTATGCCCCGCGGCTTCGAAAATCCCCTGATAGCCAATGGAATTCATTAGCTGCATCTTATCACAGTAATTCTCCATGCTTTCAGGCTCACCATATCTCTTAACCATTTCTTTATAATAAAGATCGTACCTGCCGCCACCGGTCGCAGCATCATGATAACCCCATGTATTATTAAAAGGAAAAGGCAATGTTGTATCCCAAACCAGGTCGGGAATTATTTTTGACATAATGTTAAAAGGTGGCTGTGATGGAATTCCGGTTTCGTCTTTAAAGACCCAATCCTTGCCTGCTATTGCTTTAGCATAATAATCTCTGGGATCTCTCCATTCATAAGGGCCACCGCTGTAAACTCCTGAAGGCAGATTATCGGGCCAGGAATTTTTCCATTCCGAAGACACCTTTGCAAATCCCGATGAACTTGGAATAAAAGGTCTTGTTCCATCCAGGGAAATGACATTTTCTCTCATCGCATCATATAGCTCTCTGCGGGCATGACCCTCATTGCCTCCTGTCCATACAATCAGACTGGGATGGTTCCGTATGCGAAGGATAGTACTTATTACATTTTTAATAAAAACATTCCCTTCAAAAGGCCAGTCAGGCGAACCTTTAAATTCGCCCTGAGTATCGCCGGTAACCCAGAAATCGGACCACACCATCAGTCCATACCTGTCAGCAGCTTCAAAGAATTCATCACATGGTGTAACTCCGCCTCCCCATATTCTGACAAGGTTAATATTTGAGTTACGGCACAGATGCATCTCATAATCATATCTTGTGGAATCGCGATTGAGCATCATATCAGGGACCCATGCTCCGCCGGTTATTTGAACACGCTTTTCATTAATATAAAAATCACGTCGGTAGAAACCATTAACATTGACTGCTTTTGTACTAACCGTGCGAATACCAAAAACAAAGGTGGTGTCATCAGAAATCCCTGAGTTGTCTGCAAATTGAAGTCTTATCCGATAGAGATTAGGTTTGCCATAACCATTTGGCCACCACAGATATGGATTTGCAATATTAAGTTCACTGGTATTTTCGCCGTTCAGGTCAATTAGCGATTCTGCGTTTCCTGACACAGTCACACTTTTTGAAAACTGCAGCTGTTTCCCCTTAAAATTTTCAGGGGTGATTATAACAATTAATTCCCCTTTCTCATTAACCTGTTTGTGGTTCAGCAATTTAAGATTCAGCGAGAGTTTCGCCAGAGTCGTATCAGGCAGGTTTGGAAGCATTGTAACCAGCTTTGGGTCAGCTATTGTCACACCTCCTGAGGTTTTGAGATAGACCGGCAGCCATATACCTATGTTGCGGTCTCTTACTGGTGGAATCCAATCCCAGCCAATTGAACAAAGCATGGTCACATTTTTACCAATATCTCCAGTGGGACCCCCGTTTTCAAAAAAATCGCCCAGGGCTTTAAGCTGCTCAGTGGCAGGTAACCCCGGATAATCCAACGGATAGATCTTCACAGCAATAGCATTATCTGATCCTGCTTTTACAAATTTGCTTATATCAAAGCTATATTCAGCAAACATTCCTGCCATCTGCGTGGAATCGGTTATCTGCTGTCCATTAACCCATACAGCAGCACGGTAATTTATTCCTTTGAAGATCAACTGAAAATGGCGATCATTATCTTCTACCGGCACCTTAAAAACCGAACGATACCAATATGGTTTTTTCCAGGGGTTCGGATTATTGGGTAAATGGCTGAATTGCTCCAGATTATATTTTTTATTGAATTCATCGGAAGCATCGGGGATCAGCATATTGTTCAAACTGGAATAAGGATCGGGATATACTTTATTGGCTACAAGTCCCGTAAGTACTGTGGATGGTACTGTAACCGGGAACCAGTAAACTTTTGATTTATAATCCGCCATTGAGATCTCTGCTCCTGAGGAATTAATTAAAGCAGAGGATTGTAATTCAAACCTGATAAGTTTTTCCAGCTTAACTGACCCATTCTGAGAATCAGCCGGAAATGAAAAAGCAAATAAAAAAAACAATAGAAATAAAACTGAAGAAAACTGTTTTTTCATATTTTATATGTTAAGAATAAGGGATTTAAAAAAAGCAAAAAATGACAAATTAGCTGATCTTAAACAAAGTTACTTACTTTTCTCTTTTCTGGAATTAAGTGTACTTTTTACATTTATTGTCCACTCTTTGAATACATCACGATTTTCGGCATAAATAGTGTAAATTACAGGATTACTAAAATTATTTATGGTCATTCCACTAATCTGCAAATTACTCAGGACCTTTGCATATGCTCCCGGAGATAACGAAAAGACAGCGGAAAGAGAATCTGTATCAATCCCATAAGGCATCTCCACGTTTATTTCACATTTAACAGTATCTATCAAAGAAGATTTTTGTCCTATAATCCTGAATGAATCAATGTTGGTATTTATCGATGCTTTGTGCCAGTGAATAGGATGAAGAAGGATTATAACACGGTCGCCGGGATGTAATTGATTAAGATCGAGCATACCTATATTCCAACGTTGTCTGTTCACGAAAGAAGCATCTGAAAAATATTTATTATTGTTAAGAAAATAAGCTTCATATTCAAGATTAAAATCGCTCAGCTTGCCTTTTTTAATAGTCACTGTTTTTCCTCCAACCGGAATTGTGATATTATTAACAAACTGACCTACAACAGGATAAGTGCACTCTTCAAAAAAATAAAAATTCAGGTATTTATAAGTGTGACAATAAGTTGAACCATGAGATGAGGTTCCATATATTGCAATACCATTTTTCCTGAGCCAGTCAAGTTCTTTATGCAGGAAAGAGACTGGATCAATATTATAAATCGCCTGTAAAGTTACCAGATCATTATGCCATGCAATCTCAAAATGCCTGTCATTCTGCATTGATTTCAAAACAGGAAGAATTTTATCGGAATGATTCGACATATTATTTGGGTTTGCCAGATAATATGGAGCAGTATGCAAAATGAAATATGTGGAGCGGAATCCTAGTTTCGATTCAATCTCAGAAAATTTATAGGCTACATCAAGATCATTGTCAACATCGTGCCTTAACCCAATAACAACTTTGCCGGCATTGAATGTCTTTCGGAACTCGTTTATAGGAAGCACAATGTATTTGCTGGTATCTGATATCTCTTTAAGGAAAGCAGCATATTTCTCCCATGTAAAATTAGTGTCGGGTTGTTCTGAAACAATATCGCTCTTTTTAAATTCTGAAACAGAATCGCGGTTAATGTTATTTTTTCCTTTATTGATATTTAATCCCGGGACATGGCTTTTCTGTCCATTAAGCGGATTGACAAAACTTAAAAAAAATAAAAAGAAACCAAAAATCAAACTTATGTTCCCGTTCTTAAAAGTAATCATAACCGGAGATAAAATAATTGCGCCCCCTGAAAAACCTGCTAATATAAACTATTGAAAACTATTTAAGCAACTTTTTTATGTTATATAATTTATTAAGCGCTTCAACAGGGGTAAGATTATCAATATCAATTTCAAGTATTTCATCGCGGATCTGTTTCAGTAACGGGTCATCCAGCTGAAATATACTGAGTTGCATACCTTCTCTGTGGCCAGCAATACCGGCAATTGGTTTTGTCAGTTCCTGTTTCTCATGACCCTGTTCAAGCTCCTTAAGAATTTCATCTGCACGGCTTACAACACTTCTGGGCATTCCTGCCATTCTGGCAACATGTATTCCAAAACTATGTTCGCTGCCACCTCTCTTAAGCTTCCTGAGAAAAATGACTTTATTATTAAGCTCTTTTATTGAAACATTATAGTTTTTTACCCGCGAAAATGAGTTTTCCATCTCATTAAGTTCATGATAATGAGTGGCAAATAATGTTTTTGCTCTCAGCTTACTTTCGTGCAGATATTCAACCATGGCCCACGCGATTGATATGCCATCATAGGTGCTTGTGCCTCTTCCAATCTCATCGAGCAGCACAAGACTTCGATCTGAAAGGTTATTTAAGATACTGGCCGTCTCATTCATCTCAACCATAAAAGTCGATTCACCCAGACTGATATTATCAGATGCCCCGACCCTGGTAAATATTTTGTCGACCATACCAATCTTTGCTGCTTTTGCCGGAACAAAACATCCGGTCTGAGCCATCAGAACAATAAGAGCTGTCTGCCTCAGGAGGGCAGATTTGCCGGACATATTTGGTCCGGTCAGAATAATTACCTGCTGATCGTCAGTATCGAGTACAAGGTCATTCGGGACGTAAGATTCGCCAACGGGCAATTGCTTTTCAATAACCGGATGCCGGCCATCTGTTATGTCAATCGTTCTGGAATCGTCAAGAGCCGGCCTGACGTAATTATTTTCAATTGAAATAATTGCAAATGACTGAAGACAATCAAGACGAGCAATAAGTGCCGAGTTCAATTGTATTGGTGGGATATATTCCAGTATAGCAAGAACCAGATCATTGAAAAGCTTTGTTTCAAGCGAAATTATCTTCTCTTCGGCGCCGAGGATCTTGCTCTCATATTCCTTAAGCTCTTCAGTTATATATCGTTCAGCGCTGACAAGTGTTTGTTTCCTTATCCATTCCGGCGGAACCTTATCTTTATGTGTGTTTCTGACTTCAATATAATAACCAAAAACATTATTGAAACTGACTTTTAATGAAGTTATCCCGGTACGTTCACTTTCGCGGGCCTGCAATTCTGCAAGATAATCCTTGCCACTGTAAAGAATTGTACGCAATTCATCGAGTTCTCCGGATATCCCTTTTGCAATTGCATTTCCCCGGTTTAACTGAACAGGTGGATCATTGTTCAATTCTTTATCAATTTTTTCAGCTATTGACTTGCAGGGATTTAACTGCTCAGCAAGCTTGGCCAGAGGAGGGCAACCATTACAGTTACAAAGAACCTGAAGCGGCTCTATAGCTTTCAGGGCTCTTTTTAGCTGTACCACCTCCCGTGGGTTAATCCTGTTAACTGCAACTTTTGAAATGAGCCTTTCAAGGTCGCCAACCTGACGGATAAGTCCTGCAATTTCATCTTTTACAGGTGTGTTCTCAACAAGATATTGCACAATATCGAGCCTCTCATTTACAGGCTGAATATCTTTAAGAGGAAGCGAGATCCACCGCTTCAGGAGTCGTCCTCCCATAGGTGAAATGGTCCGGTCCATAACATCTATAAGAGTTCTGGCACCTTCATAAGGAGAGTGGAACAGCTCAAGGTTCTTAACAGTAAATTTATCAAGCCAGACATACCTGTTTTCTTCAATCCTTGCCAGGTTTGTGATATGTCCAAGCTGTTCGTGCTGCGTTATATCTAAATAATAAAGGATAGCGCCGGATGCAATAATTCCGAAGGAGAGATTTTGTACCCCAAATCCTTTTAACGAGCTGGTCTCGAACTGTTTGAGCAACCTATCGTTAGCGGCCTCCTGGGTAAAGATCCAATCATCCAATTTGAAGGTATAGAATTTCGGGCCAAAGTATTCAAGGAAGAGATCTTTCTTTCCCTTTTCGAATAATACCTCTTTTGGCTGGAAGTTATTCAACATCTGATCTATGTATTCTAAAGTACCTTCCGAAGTAAGGAACTCCCCGGTGGATATATCCAGAAATGCAACACCTGCAATTTTTTTATCAATATGAACCGCTGCCAGGAAATTGTTCTCCTTGTGATTCAGCACATTTTCATTCAGTGAGACTCCGGGGGTGACAAGCTCAATTATTCCTCTTTTAACAATTTTTTTTGCAAGCTTTGGATCTTCGAGTTGCTCACATATTGCCACCCGCTGCCCTGCTCTTACAAGTCGCGGCAGGTAGGTATCGAGAGCATGATAAGGAAATCCGGCAAGTTCAACAAAGGAAGCTGATCCATTTGCACGGCGTGTAAGTGTTATCCCAAGGATTTGTGAAGTTCTGATAGCATCTTCTCCGAAAGTTTCATAGAAATCACCTACCCTGAAAAGTAGTATTGCATCAGGATGTTTAGTCTTGATGTTATAATACTGCTTCATGAGCGGTGTTTCTATATACTTATGAAAATCAGACATTGGAATATAGCGATTTAAAATATTTTATTTCCTTTCAGTCACTTCCTGACAAAGATACATTGCCGGTAATATTAATGAAATAGTTTTTAATGTTTATTACTGTGATATTGTATAATTTATGAAATTTAAATGAAAAGGAAGAATAACGAACATTCAAATTAGAAATAAGAAGTATCATCTAGTTCTGAATTTTCCATTCGTTTGTTCGTTGTTCTTAATTCAGTTATAAGCAGGTTAAAGTTATAAATTCTCAATTTCATTTTTATTATCTTGGACTCTGACAAAAAGTGCATTTTATGAAAAAGGTCTTAATACTTGGTGCAGGGCTGGTAGTCAAACCAATGGTCGAATACCTTCTTGAAAATGGTTTCAGGCTTATGATTGCTTCTCCCATGAAAGAGAGAGCAGATGAAATGATCAAGGGAAATCCTCTTGGGGTATCACTTGATTGGTCAATGAATGACACCTCAACTCTTGAAAAACTTATAGCAGAATATGATATCACTGTAAGTCTTCTCCCTTATAAGTACCATTCTGATGTTGCGGTGATTTGTCTGCGGAATGGAAAATCTCTCGTTACTACATCGTATGTTCAGCCCGGAATTAAGGTTCTCGATGAGGATGCAAAAAATGCAGGTGTACTTTTTCTGAATGAGATTGGCCTTGATCCGGGAATTGATCATATGTCAGCAATGAGGATAATTGATTATATTCATAAGAAAAATGGTAAAGTTGAAGAGTTCTTTTCTATCTGTGGTGCGCTGCCGGCACAGGAATCTGCCAATAATCCTTTGAAATACAAATTCTCATGGAGTCCGAAAGGAGTTATTCTGGCCAGCCTGAACAGTGCCCTGTATCTGAAGAAAGGCAGAAAGGTTTTTATTGAGTCTGCAGATCTTTTTAAGGACAGGTTTATCTATAATTTCCCGGGCATAGGCGATCTTGATGTCTATCCAAACCGGGATTCTATAAGCTATATTGATATTTATGGAGTACCCGAAATTAGAACCATGTACAGAGGCACTTTCAGATATAAAGGGTGGTGTGATACACTTGATGCGATGAAAAGTCTGAATATGCTCGATGATACGATTAAGGATTACAAAGGAATGAGCTATTCCGGATTTCTGGCTGAAAGAAGTGCTACAAAGCCTAAAGATCTTAAGAAGAATATTGCCAAAAGACTGGGACTATCTGAGAAAGCTCCGGCTATTGAATCGCTCGGTTTTCTCGGCTTTTTCACTGATGAAAAGCTGAAGTATAATAAGACAAGTCCTTTTGAGATCACCTCCGATAGGATGATTAGTAAAATGCTATTATCTGACAATGAACGGGATATGGTTTTATTACAACATATCTTTCTTGCCGCTTATCCCGATGGGAAAAGAGAAGTTATTAAATCATCAATGGTTGATTTCGGATCGCCTTCTACTAACACATCCATTGCCAGAACAGTTGCCTTGCCTGCTGCAATTGCAGCAAGGATGATACTTGAAAAGAAGATTAATCTGAGCGGTGTTTACAGACCTGTTGTGCCTGAGATCTACAATCCGGTTCTGAAGGAACTAAAGAGTCTTGGCATCGAAATGAAAGAGGAAGTCGGTTTGCCGGAGTCTACACTGCTACTATTTGAAAAGGGACTATAAAAATAAGAATGAAGAACATTTGAACTAAGAATTCAGAAGTATAAGTCAATTCTCATTCGCTGTTCGTTTGTTCTTCATTCTTAATTCCTTTAAGATTTTTAGCTCTGCCAATAGCATCAAAAGCATTTGGGGTTGGAATGTTAAAAATTCAGATAAAAATCCTTGGTTAGATTAATGTACTCTTCAGTGAATTCATGCCTTTTCCCATTTTCAATAGTAATAAATCTTTCAGAAGGTTTCATCTGATGTCTGTTAAAGGTTAAAATAAGTCTTCTTATTTCAGATGAAGGCAAAGGTTTTATTTTAAGTATATTATTACAAAATATTCCATATTTATGTGCCTCTGCAATAAATACATTCCCTTCAACATAAGGCATTATCAGTTGAAATCGTCCTGTGTCTCCGAGCAGACTTGTTACTCCTTCCAATATTTCATCTGATGTTAATGTCTCATTATGCCGGGCAGCTGATTTACGCGGATCAGGATTTCTTAATGAATCGATGAAGAATGGTGGATTAGTTACGATGAGGTCGAATTTTTCATCGGCCGGATTATAATTCTGAAGGCTTTTATATTCGACCTTAATTCTGGTGCTCCATTTGCAAAGATTTACATTTTCGCAACTCTGGATATACGATTCATGATCCGGCTCAATAGCTACAATTTCAGCATCGCATCTTTGAGCAAGCATGATTGAAATAAGTCCGGTACCTGATCCGATATCCAGGATTTTTTTCACCCCTTCAATTTCAGCACATGCTCCAAGGATAACCCCATCAGTCCCGACTTTAAATGCTGCCTTATCCTGATAAATTGTGAACTGTTTGAAACTGAAATAATTATTTACCATTGTCAGAATCTTTCATTCACCCCCAGACCAAAAAGTGCAAAATCATATTTTACGGGATCTTTCGGATCGAAACACCTGAGAATAGCGGTAAGCTCCTCAACTGCCTCCCAGTCATTCTGCTTCCTGGTTAAGATTCCAAGTTTTCGGGCGGTATTTCCGGTATGAAGGTCAAGGGGGATATATAGCTGTGAAGGGCTGATTTTTTGCCACATTCCGAAATCGACACCACCGTTATCGGAACGGACCATCCATCTGAGGAACATGTTCAATCGTTTTCCTGCTGATCCGTTCATAACATCTGCAAAATGTTTTTCATTTCTCGTGGAGTGCGGAAGAGAAAAGAAAACAGAACGTAAATGAGATAAACCTTCTTTTAAAGATCCGCCTGCTTTCATCCCCTGAATCAGAACCTCTTCCATATTTTCATAGTTCGAATATATATTCCTGAGCCCTTTTATAAAATAAGCTAAATCGGTTCCATTGAATGTACGGTGAACAAATCCTGAGAGTCTGTCCAGCTCTTTCTCACTTGCTGAAATGACAAACTCATAAGGAAAGCTATCCATTAGGTCGAGCATTAACCTGCTGCTTCTGAGAATAAGGTCTCTTCTTCCCCATGCAATAGTAGCTGTCAAAAATCCTGAGATTTCTTTGTCTCTTGATTCATGAAAACTATGAGGTATAGAAACAGGATCGTTTATTATAAAAGCAGGATTATTATACTGAAGAACTTTTTCTTCGAGAAATAATTTTATTTCGCCGGCCGGAATGCCGTTGTATGAATTTTTAAGACTCATTTATAAT
The DNA here is from genome assembly GCA_963838215.1 of uncultured Bacteroidales bacterium. Taxonomy (GTDB): domain Bacteria; phylum Bacteroidota; class Bacteroidia; order Bacteroidales; family VadinHA17; genus LD21. The sequence goes on from CAWIQG010000004.1 coordinate 623,778, forward strand.
AAGTCCGTCTTTAATCTGAAGTATCCTGTCCGACATACTTGCAAGTTGCCGGTCGTGTGTAACAATTATGAAGGTTTGACCAAAGGTATCCCTGAGTTTAAAAAACAGCTTATGTAGTTCATTTTTATTTTCTGTATCAAGATTACCGGAGGGTTCATCAGCCAGAATGACTGATGGATTATTTACCAGGGCACGGGCAACGGCCACGCGTTGTTGTTCTCCGCCGCTTAGTTCTGACGGTTTATGGTCAAGCCTATCAGAAAGGTTTAGGAATTCGAGGAGTTCAGTCGCCTTTTTTTCAGCCTCGGTTTTACTTTTACCTGCTATATATGCAGGAATACAGACATTCTCGAGTGCCGTAAATTCAGGAAGCAACTGATGAAACTGAAAAACAAAACCTATATTGTTATTCCTGAATGCTGCGAGAGCTTTTCCTTTCTGACGACTTATATCAGAATCATTATAAAAGACAGTACCACTATCAGGGCGATCGAGTGTTCCTATTATCTGGAGCAGAGTTGTTTTACCGGCTCCACTGGCCCCAACGATTGAGACCACTTCTTTATCTTCAATCCGGATATCAATCCCTTTAAGAACCTTAAGCTCTCCGTATGCTTTTGTAATACCGGTCGTTCTTATCATAATGCTTTCTGAAAGCCAAAAGAATAATTATATGGGTAGAATGAATCCTGCTTAAACTATTCCGACGAAAAAATAATGTAAAACAACTAATCTTTAACCTCTTTGTAAAATCCGTCAGAAGTTTCGTTAGGATCTTTCTTGATTGTATCTTTAACCTCATCCGCCTCTCTTCTGACAGGATCGGTTTCTTCCTTCATGCTCTGCCGGACATTGGAATTAATATCATTCATATCGTTTTTGATAGAATCATTAAACTCATTCATTTCCTTATTCAAATGATTTGAAAAATCAGTAGCATCTTTTTTTATAGAATCTGAGACATCATTCAGATCCTTCCTTATGTCCTGTGTGCTTGCATCCAGCTCTCTTCTTATATCATCAGTCGCTTTTTTAAAATCACGCATCCCCTTTCCCAGAGTCTTGGCTATATCCGGAAGCTTTTCAGCTCCAAACAGTAAAAGGGCGATAATGATGATAAGAAATATTTCCGGTCCGCTCATAAAAAATTGTTATAATTATCTTTCCTTTTTTGAAAAGCAAAGTTAGAAAAGTTTAACGATATTATTGTCCAATATTGAATTTTGAACATTAATTAGGGCAGGAGTTTTGCAAAACAGGAAAGATCAAATTTGTTGAAAAAATATGCGAGGATACTAACAACTTCCGTTTCCCGTTTAAAAAACGCTCCTTTTTATGTATTAATTTAGCATAAATTTAAAAACAGATTAAAATGAATCTATCCAATATCCTGATCGTAATGATGCAGACACAGTTGAAGGACACAAGTCCGGTTAACAATGTGGCTGAACTGCTTATGAAAGGTGGATTTATAATGATCCCCATCATTCTTTTATCGGTAATAAGTGTTTATTTCTTTATTGAAAGATATTCCTATATCCGAAAAAGAGCTGCCATTGATAAAACCCTCGTTGTTAATGTTATTAATGAAATCCGAAACAAAAGACCCGAAGAAGCTTTAATACATGCAAAGTATAATAAAACTTCGCTCGGGAAAATTCTTGAAAGTGGTCTGAGCCAGATTGATAAATCTCCCAAAAGTGCTGAAAATAACATGGAAGGCGCTGCCAATCTGGAGATCTCTATGATGGAACAAAACACTGGGTACCTGGGTATCATTGCAGGTATTGCCCCGATGCTTGGATTCATCGGAACTATTTCAGGAGTAATTAAGATTTTTTATAACATTTCATTGGCCGATAATATCAGTATTGGTATAATATCAGGAGGATTATATCAAAAAATGATTTGCAGCGGGGCAGGATTAATTGTAGGAGTTATAGCCTATTGTTGTTATCATTATCTGCAGATGATGATCGACCGTTTCTCAATAAATATGCAAAAGCAGGTAAATGAGGTAGTAAAAGCTTTATAAAATGAATATTAAAAGAAAAAGGCATTTTAAGCCAGAGGTGAGTACTTCATCTTTGAATGATATTATGTTTTTCCTGCTTTTATTCTTCCTGATTGTATCATCATTAGCTAATCCAAATGTAATAAAGCTATTGTTGCCTAACTCCAAATCAGCACAGAACCTTAATAAACAGCAGGTAACAATTTCAATTACAAAAGATAAAAAATATTACATCGACAGCCATCAGATTAATTTTGATGATATAGAACCTCTTCTTAAATCAAGAATTACATCACTTCAGGAACCAACTGTTATTCTCAGGCTTGAAAGTTCTCTTACGGTTCAGGATCTGGTTGATGTTCTTGAAATTGGTAACAGACTGAAGGTTAAGATGGTGATGGCGACAAATAAGAAAGCAGGGCCTTAGATAATTTTGTATGAAAAGGTATCTGCAATTCCACTAACATGTTCTGCAAGAAGTTACAATAAGATTAATTTATCTGTTATGGGAATATTTTATATTTTATCTTTAATTCCAGCTTCCCCGCTGAGCAATTTGGCCACAGGAGGATCAGTTCCGTCTATCGGACCTGTAAGGGTCGAATTTATCCTTTTTGGACTAATTCTCCTGGGAGTTGCTCTTTTCCACAAACATACATTCTGGGTTGCAGTAATAGGACTGGTGGTACTATTGACCTTCAAAATTGTTTTTGACCCCGGGTTTCATCTGACGGTACATTTTTTTGGGCATAATCCTTTTGGTAGACAACTAATGGACAAGGAATTAAGGCAAGGAGAGTGGGGTATAATCCTTAATCTTCTTGGTTTATTACTGGGATTTGCGATTCTTTCAAAAATATTTGAAGAATCCGGAGTTCCGGATATATTGCCGAGATTTCTTCCGGATGACTGGAAAGGTCCATTTATACTGTTAGTTTTTGTATTTGTCTTATCATCATTCCTCGATAATATTGCTGCCGCGCTTATTGGAGGTACAATTGCGATTGTTGTTTTCAAAAAGAGAGTTCATTTAGGATATATAGTAGCTATTGTCGCTGCAAGTAATGCAGGAGGCAGTGGAAGTGTAGTCGGTGATACGACTACTACAATGATGTGGATCGATGGCGTCAGCGCGTTAAATGTATTACATGGATTTGTTGCCGCAGGTACCGCGCTTCTGTTCTTTGCATTTTTTGCTTCACGCCAGCAGGACAAATATCAAAGGATACAAAAAGATGCTACTCCAAATGTATCGGTTGACTGGCTCAAACTGTTCAATGTTGGACTTATACTGGTTGGTGCAATTGTATCAAATATAATTTACGATATGCCTGCTTTGGGAGTATGGATTGCCATTGTTCTTGGGGCTCTTCTCCGTCCCGTGCCATGGAAAGAGGTACCGGGTGCAATTAAAGGAACAATATTTCTTTTGTGTTTAGTGTCTTGTGCCTCGCTGATGCCAGTTGAAGAACTTCCGAATGCCTCATGGGTAACTGCACTTGTCTTAGGATTCATTTCATCAGTATTTGATAATATACCTCTTACTAAACTTTGCCTCAGCCAGGGTCATTTTGACTGGGGAATGCTGGCATATAGCGTTGGTTTCGGGGGATCAATGATCTGGTTTGGTTCATCTGCCGGTGTAGCTATTACCAGCAAATTTCCTGAATCCCGTAATGTAGTACTCTGGGTCAAAAATGGCTGGCATGTAGCTGCAGCTTATATTATTGGGTTCTTTACACTCTACTTCTTATTAGGATGGGAACCTGCTGATAATAAAGAACATAAAATAATTAATTGCCCTGTTCCAGGTTGTCCAATGGGTAATAAAGAAAAAACAATAAAAGTGACAGGAACTGTCAGCTACCTGGAGCTTATTAAGGAGAAAAGGCCTGAACCGGTGCAACAGTAGGAGAATGCGTAAAAAAACAGGGACTCGATATGATGAGTCCCTGTAAATTGAAAGATTCTTATTTCCGTTAAAAAAGACTCCAGGCAACTGTAACACCTGCCATAACAACTGCAACCATAGACATCAGTTTGATAAGGATATTCATTGAAGGACCACAGGTATCTTTAAAAGGATCTCCGACAGTATCTCCAACAATACTTGCTTTATGACATTCACTCTTTTTACCGCCATAGTTACCACGTTCAATAAACTTTTTGGCGTTGTCCCATGCTCCACCTGCATTATTTAACATACTGGCAAGTGTAAATCCGGTTGTCATTCCTCCCATAAGAAGGCCGACAACACCCGGAACTCCAAAAACGATACCGGTAGTTACCGGAACAATAATAGCCATGAGAGAAGGTACTACCATTTCTTTTTGTGCTCCCTTAGTGGCAATAGCTACGCATTTTGCATATTCTGGCCTTCCTGTTCCTTCCATAATTCCAGGTATTTCACGGAACTGGCGTCTTACTTCATCGACCATTCGTCCTGCGTTTCTTCCTACTGCTTTCATAGCCATTGCAACAAATACAAAAGTCATCATTGCTCCGATGAAAAGACCTGCAAGCAGGATAGGATTGAACAGAGAAAGGTTATATGCGGTAACGAAATCTTTGATACCTGCGTGAGTAACTTCTATAGCCTGCTGGCCAGCGTGAACGGCTACAGGTACATGACTCTTATAAAACAGAACATCTCCAATTTGTTTATACCCATCGACACTCTTGTCAGCAAGTCTTCCAAGCCATAATTTGACCTCTTCCATATAAGCAGCCACCAGAGCCAGTGCTGTAAGTGCTGCCGAGCCTATGGCAAATCCTTTACCTGTTGCGGCTGTTGTGTTGCCAAGTCCGTCAAGTGCATCCGTTCTTTCTCTGACTTCTGCAGGTAAGTCAGACATTTCAGCATTACCGCCAGCATTGTCCGCTATTGGTCCGAAAGCATCAGTTGCCAGAGTTACTCCTAGCGTCGAGAGCATGCCAACAGATGCAAAACCGATGCCATAGACACCCATTGCAAAGTTGTGGAACCCACCCGCAAAACCATAGGCAGCAATTATTCCTCCGACAATAGTCAGAACTGGCAGCCATGTAGAAAACATACCCACAGCCATACCTTCAATAATAACAGTCGCGGGGCCTGTCTGAGATTGTTTTGCTATACCTTGTGTAGGGCTGTATCCATCAGAAGTATAGTATTCTGTTGACTGTCCGATAATAACTCCAGCCACCAGGCCTGCCACTGCAGCTCCGAAAACTCCCCATGTAATCCAGTCTGCATAAGCCATTACGGCCAGGACAACCAGAATAAGAGATGAACTTCCTCCTGTTCCAAGCAAAAGCGCCCGGAGAAGTGTTTTCGGAGTAGCCGATTCTTTTGTTTTTACCATATATATACCTGCAATTGAGAGAAGTATTCCGATTGCCGATACCAGCATGGGGGCAATAATTGATTTTATCTGTTCACCGGGAACTATTGAAGGAAGTGCGGCACCAAGAGCTGCTGTAGCAAGGATTGAACCCGCGTATGATTCATAAAGATCAGCACCCATTCCGGCTACATCACCTACGTTATCACCAACGTTATCGGCAATAGTGGCAGGGTTACGCGGATCATCCTCAGGAATACCAGCTTCAACTTTCCCCACAAGATCTGCTCCGACATCGGCTGCTTTTGTAAAAATACCACCACCGACACGTGCAAACAGTGCCTGTGTCGAAGCTCCCATCCCGAATGTTATCATGGTTGCGGTTATTTCAACAAATTTCTGATGTTCATCTATTCCCTTTGACACAAAGGTGAGACCTAAGAAATTCAACCCATTTATCATATGCTCAGGTGTGAAAATGACCTTGGTCAGGAAAATGAACCAAAGGGCAATATCAAGAAGAGCAAATCCGACAACAACAAGACCCATTACTGCTCCACTGCGCAGAGCTATCTGTAATCCTTTGTTGAGTGATTTGGAGGTAGCCCAGGCTGTTCGGTTTGATGCAAATGTTGCGGTTTTCATTCCCAAAAGACCACTAAGACCGGAGAAAAATCCTCCGGTAAGGAATGCAACAGGGACAAACGGGTTCTGAACACCCATATACGCCAGTATTGCTAATAAGACAACAAGGATAATAAATATCTTGCCGACAACGGTATACTGGCTCTTAAGGTAAGCCATAGCACCTTCTCTGACATATTCAGCGATTTCTTTCATCTTATCAGTTCCTTCTTCCTGTACTTTCATGCCTTTATAAAAGATCCAGGCGAACAATAATGCCATGAGCGCTGAAATCGGTACAATCCAAAATAAATTACTAATCATGATTGAAGTTTTTAATGTTCAACAATTATCGATGCAATTATTATATTCAGTAATGATTCTTATAATTCTGAAAGACTAAAAAATTTTAAAGAAAGTCAATAATTTCCTAATTCAGAGGTTGATATTAGTAAAAATATTTTGATTTCCAAATGTTTAATAATTATAATGATTTCTCATTTTTTGAACAACCCGTTAACAAACAAAAAACCTGTCAGTCATTTAAAACTGGCAGGTATTTAAAGAAATTTTATAATAAATGTGTTAAGCTTTGAAAGGTTGTTTCTTAAATCCGCCTCTTTTAGAGAATAGGATTGATCCTACAATTATTGCAATACAGAAAAATCCCGAGGTTATCATACCTGCATGTGTTTGCCCTGGCATCTGATAAACAACAAGTACAGGAGCACAAAGAAGTGAAACCATGTTTATAACTTTGATCATGGGGTTAAGAGCAGGTCCTGCAGTGTCTTTGAGAGGATCTCCAACAGTATCACCTACAACGGCTGCTTTGTGAGCTTCAGATCCTTTACCGCCATAGAGGCCGTCTTCGATGGTTTTTTTAGCATTATCCCATGCACCACCTGAAGTTGACATAAAGACTGCAAGCATCTGTCCTGAAAGGATTACTCCGGCAAGGAAACCTCCGAGGGCTTCGACACCCAGCAAAGCTCCCACGCAAATAGGAGATACAACTCCAATTAATGCCAAGGGGATAAGTTCTCTTTGTGCCGATATGGTACAAATATCAACAGCATTCTGATAATCAGGTTTTACTTTCCATTCAAGAACGCCAGGGATTCTGAACTGACGGCGTACTTCATCGACAATCTGAGCAGCAGCTCGTGTTACAGCATTTATTGTCAGTGAAGAGAATAACCATGGTATAACTCCGCCGATAAGGAATCCGACAAATATCATCGGTACCGAAATACGTATACCGGTACCGAGCAATGATGCTGCCTGATCAAGTCCAGCCTGGATTTGAACTTTACTTACATCTGTAATGAAAGATCCGAACAATGAAACGGCGGCAATAACGGCTGAACCTATAGCAACTCCTTTGGTAATAGCCTTGGTAGTATTCCCTGTAGCATCGAGTGCATCCATAATTTTGCGTGATTCTTTATCGAGATGTGACAATTCACCAATACCATTTGCATTGTCAGCAATTGGTCCAAAAGCATCCATAGCTACGTTGTTCCCGGTAAGAGTAAGCATCCCTATACCGGTCATTGCAACTCCATAAAGAACATAAGTAACAGCCATCCCATTATAGATCATGATTGAAGCAAAAATTGTGATCGCAATCACTAATGTTTGCCACACGGCAGCTTCAAATCCATAGCTCAAACCTTTTAATAAAAGGGTTGCAGAGCCTGTTTTTGAATTTTTCGCTATATCCCTGACAGGACGAAATTTCCCATCTGTAAATCGTTTGGTGATTTCATCAAGTGAAATTGCAAGAATAATACCGACAACAACCGATAAGAAGGAACGCCAGTCGTGGAGATAGAAAAATGAGACTAGTCCGAATAATAAAATGCTTATAGCAGCTGAAGAATAGAAACCTTTGTTAATTGCAGAAAGTGCATTGTGACTTTGCGAATTTTTATTCACTTTTACCAGGTAAGTACCTATTACGGAAGAGAAAACTCCAATACCTCTTACCATAAGTGGGAAAATAATCCATGAAAGCTCATGTGTCCTGGTAAAAAGAGCGACCCCGAGTATTAGCGTTGAAACTATTGTTACTTCGTAAGATTCAAATATATCTGCTGCCATACCGGCACAGTCCCCGACATTATCTCCCACGAGGTCGGCAATAACTGCAGCATTACGTTCGTCATCTTCAGGAAGGCCTGCCTCGACTTTTCCTACAAGGTCAGCGCCTACATCAGCGGCTTTTGTATAAATGCCACCACCAACTCGCATGAATAGTGCCAGCAATGTACCGCCAAAACCAAATCCGAGCAGTGTATCTGGTGATGCAACTCCAAAAATAAGAAATATCGCTGTGCCGCCAAGCAGTCCTAAACCATCTGTCAGCATCCCTGTTACGGTACCTGCACGATAGGCAATCTTGAGTGCTTCACCAAAGCTTCTTCTTGATGCTGAAGCAACACGAACGTTTGCCTGGACAGCCATTCGCATGCCGAACTGGCCAACCATCAAAGAAAATACAGAACCCATTATGAATGCTATTGCACGGCCAAAGCCCATGATCAGCTTAAGTGACTGGTCGGGATAACCGGCAAAACGCAATTTCGCCTCATCTGACGGTGGAACCACGTAAACTGATAAAAAAAGTATTACCGTAAAAACGCATATCAGAGGGACAATAGTTTTTAACTGCCTTTTCAGATACGCGTTAGCTCCTAATCGTATCCCATTCCAGACATCCTGCATCTTTTCTGTTCCCTTATCGTAAGCCAATACCTGCTTGCGAAGAAACAACGCATAAGCCAATCCCAAGAATGCTATAAGAAGCACAATCCAGAGACCAATGACCTCAAAAGGGGTTGCCCCCGGTAAACTTAACATAATTGATTATAAATTAATAATTTATACTAAATAGCTCTAAAAAATTCATAATTAATGTTTTCCAATTCCACCATATCCGGATACGGATAAAAAATAATTTCATCTTTCGAACCAATATAAAATCCGCTTTCTATTGTTCTGTACAGAAGTGATCCGGAATAAATTCGTTGAACGGTTTTCATATGTTTTTCATATTCGCCTCTTAAAATTTCAAGGCAATCTCTAAGGTGCCCGACATTTGAATAAGGTAAATTCTCAATTGAACCTGCCAGAGGATTTGTTGCTAATTCTCCAAGTTTTAATTCAACAAAAAAAAGTTTTGGAAGAACTATGGGAATTGATCCATCAGTAAGTCTCTTAAGAAATGCTGAAGGCGATAATTCGCTTGCAACCAAAGGGCTTACCGGACATAACTCCTGAAAAAGATGCAATTTTCCTAAAATTTCCTTTGAGGAATCATAAGGTGCCCTTTTCAATTCAAGAGTAAATCCTGTATCAGTTGTAAGATATAAACTTTTGAGTGCTGTCAAAGGGATCATTTCCAATACTTTGTAAACTGAAAGATAGACAGAGCTTTTGGGTTTGCCATCGGGTTTGGCAACGCATCTCTTATTCAGGCTGTCAATATCTATCAAGCTTTCAATCTTACTCAGGTCAACTTCAAAAAATAAAGCCTGACCTTTATTCCTTTTTTTTGTTCCAGTGGAGAGATATGCTCCAAATTCTGACGGCGAAAGCATTGAAGCAATCAAAGCTTCCGGAGTCGCGGTTAGGTAAATAAATTTGCTCATAGTTTTATTTTTATTACAAATCAAATAATGATATTTTTAGAATCTTATATGAAAAAAATAAAAACTCGGAAGTTACAAATATAGAACAGATTTATTTACTGCCAAGCAGAAAATCATGAACAACAAATATTTCCTGTATTAAAAAAAGTTAAATCAAAATAACGATTTGATATATAATATTTTAATGAGCGTTACTTCATGCCTCCAGATTTTAAAAAATAAGGCTGCCCGCAAAGACAGCCTTATTCAGTGGTTTATATATCTCCTTAAGCCTTAATCCTGGCTTTTGAATCTTCTTCAACATTGCTCTTTGGAGATGTGTCATACATTAATGCCGTAGCAACGAAAACAGATGAATATACTCCTGTTCCAATACCTATTAAAAGAGCAAACATGAATCCACGGATCACAGCGCCGCCGAAGATAAACATGGCGACTATAGTGAGTATCACAGCAAATGTGGTGTTTATAGTTCTGCTCAGGGTTGCATTCAAAGCCATATTAAGAACTTCTTTGAAAGGACGTTTTCGGTATAAGGGGAGGAACTCTCTAACCCTGTCGAAGACGATTACTGTATCGCTTACAGAGAACCCGATAACCGTAAGAATAGCCGCTATAAATGACTGGTCGATCTCCATAGAGAAGGGCATGTGTCCCCACAACAAGGAATAAACTCCTAATACAAGCAGCACATCGTGGAAAAGCGATGCCACAGCTCCGAAACCATACTGCCAGTAGCGGTATCTCATGAAGATATAGAGGAATATAAGAACAAGCGCAATACCTACAGCATAAAAAGCATTGATTTTGATATCGGCTGCTACAACAGGACCGACAGTTTCAGAACTTACCCTGTATTTACTGAGAAAAACCTCCTTGCTGATATTACCAGGGATAAACCCTTTTAGTCCTTCGTACAGTCTTGTATCAACCTCATCTTCAACTCCTGTTTCGTTTATCCTGTACTTTGTTGTGATCTTTACCTGATTCTGGTTTCCGTAAGTGACGACCTGAGGAAGATCTCCGAAGGATACATTAAGCTTAGCCGCAATGTCTTCCGTAACAACAGGTTTATCAAATCTTATAACAAATGTTCGTCCTCCTGCAAAGTCAATACCTGGATTAAGTCCTCTGACAAATAATGATACTATACCAGATAAAATGATAAATCCTGAAATAATATAAAAGTACTTTCTTATTCCAATGAAATCTATCTTTGTGTGTTTGAATACATTAGCAGTTATCCCTATAGAGAAGTGAAGGTTTACGTTTCTTTTTAGAAGAGCTTCGTAAATAAGTCTGGTAATAAAAATTGAAGCAAATACTGACGTCATAATACCAATAACAAGAGTCGTGGCAAAACTTTTTATCGGACCGGTTCCGAAGACGTAAAGCACGATACCTGTTAGAAGTGTAGTTGCTTTTGAATCAATAATTGCAGGATAAGCTCGCTTGTAACCATCGGCCAGAGCCAGTTTTATTCCTTTGCCGTTCCTGAGTTCCTCCCTTGTACGCTCAAAAATAAGAATGTTGGCATCAACGTCCATACCCATTGTAAGAACGATACCAGCAATACCCGGAAGTGAAAGTACCGCATTTAGTGAAGCAAGCACACCGAACATAAGAAATACATTGGCAAAAAGGGCAATATCTGCAATTGTCCCGGCACTTTTGCTGTAATAGAATATCATAAATCCAAGAACCAGGGCAAATGCTATCATAAATGAAACAAAACCTGAATTTATTGCTTCTTTCCCGAGAGTTGGTCCAACTATAGTATCTGATATTATTTTTGCCGGAGCCGGTAATTTACCTGATTTAAGAATATTCGCAAGGTCGTCTGCTTCTTCAATTGTAAAATCACCCGTAATTTCCGTACTGCCGCCTGTAATTTCATTCTGAACCCGCGGATACGAGCGGACATAACCATCAAGAACAACTACAAGACAACGACCAATATTTTCGCGTGTCATTCTGGCCCATGTTTTTGAACCATCTGTATTCATTGACATGTCGACCTTTACATCGCCGGTGACTCCTGTTGAAGTTCTGGCAGAGGTAATGACATCTCCTCCCAGAGGTGGGCGCCCATCGCGGGTAGTTATTTTTATGGCATGAAGTTCGAACATCGATTTAGTGGGGTCACTTTTATAAGGGTTCTGGCTCCACATTAATTTAAGATCGCGCGGGAACAATGCTTTAATCTGATTCATCTTCAGATATGAATTGATTTGCGCCGTATCTTTTGAACTTGCAAGTCCTATCAAACATGACGGTAAAGGTTGTCCTTCAGCAGTTACCCTTGGAATAAGGATACCAAATAAAGGATTCTTAAGAGTAAAAGCTTCGCGTGTTGTGCCTTCAGCAACTTTGGCAGTATCTTTGTTTATCAGGTCAAGAAGCGACTGATTCTTTTTCGATGTATCTGAAACAGCACCTTTAACTGACGATTCTGCTGCTTTATTAAGCTTCTCTGTGTTAGCCTGAATTTCTTTTAAAAGGTTATTGGCCTGGGAAAGATATCCGATAATCTCACTGTTTTCGTAGGTCTCCCAGAATTCGAGGTTAGCCGTTCCCTGGAGAAGTTCACGGACTCGTTTGGGGTTAGTCTGACCAGGAAGTTCTATTAATATACGACCTTTTGTTGCGAGCTGTGTGATGTTAGGCTGAACGACTCCAAAACGGTCGATCCTGGTACGAAGAATGTTGAAAGCATTGGTTATCGCACCCGAGACTTCACCATCAAGTACTTTCAGTACCTGTTCATTCGTGGAATTAAAATTAATCTTTTCCTTCAACTCAACAGTACCAAATATTGAAGCAAGTTTGGCATTAGGATCTATTTCCTGGAAAGCTTTACCAAAAAGAGTAAGATAATCAGACTGACTCTGTTTCTGAAGTTCCTTTGCACGGGCCAGAGCCGCATTAAATGTTTTATCTGGATTGTGGTTAGACAGAGCTCTTAAAATATCTTCAACTGATACTTCAAGGATCACATTCATCCCACCTTTAAGGTCGAGACCAAGGTTCAGCTCCTTTCTCTCACACTCCCTGAACGTGTTCCCAAGGAAACTCCACTTTTCCTTTGGCAATGTGGAAACTGAATCGAGATATTGAGTTTCCTTTACCAGGCTTCCTTTTGAAGATACTCTGGCTTCTTTTTTAACCTTATAGGTCGCACTTGTAAATGAAAGCTGGTAAATTGATACCAACCCTAATGCTATTGCCAGAATGATGATCGCTGCTTTATTCTGCATTTGTCCGTACTTTTGGGATTATGTTTGATATATATTTCCTAATTCTTCTTTATTGAGGCGCAAAGATATTAATTTTTTACAAAAACACTCAAAGATAAATCAGATGAATTAATGGACTTTATGATTTTAAGATATCCATTCAGAAAGTTCCATTGTGAATGGTCAATGGTCCTTAATAAGAAATCAGAACTTTTTAACAATGTCTATAACAGTATTTGCAAGATCCTCCGCTTCCACGCTTGTTCTCCCCTCTGCATAAATTCTCATAACTGGTTCCGTATTCGATTTTCTGATCTGCACCCAGCCATTCTGCTGTTCAATCCATAATCCATCTCTTTCATCGGTTAAATTATCATGAAAATGATTTTTTACAGCATTGATGATCTGGCTAAACTCAATAGCCGGTGACAGGTTAAGTTTCTTCTTGGCAATGATATATTGAGGATAAAGCTGCCGCAGAGAAGAACACTTCATTTTGCTTTTTGCCAGATGGGAAAGGAAAAGAGCAATTCCTGCCAATGCATCGCGCCCATAATGAAGCTCAGGATAAATAACTCCACCATTACCTTCTCCGCCTATTACAGCATTCCATTTTTTCATTTCTTCTACGACGTTTACTTCACCAACAGCAGATGAGTAGTATTTACAACCATGCTTTTCAGTTATATCTCTTAATGCTCTTGTGGAGGATAAATTAGAAACCGTACTCCCGGGAGTATTTTTAAGAATATAATCGGAAATTGCGACAAGTGTATATTCTTCGCCAAACATTTTCCCGTCTTCGCAGACAATAGCCAGCCGGTCTACGTCAGGATCAACTACAAAACCGATATCAGCCTTCCCTTTAGTAACAAGTTCAGAAATACCTTTCAGATGTTCAGGGAGCGGTTCAGGGTTATGAGCAAAATTTCCGTCAGGAGTAGCATTTAATTCAATTTCTTTGTCTACACCGAGAGACTTCAGCAACTGAGGCAGAATAATACCTCCCACGGAGTTGATACAATCAATTGCAACCGTGAATCGTGCAGATTTTATCTCTTTGACAGCCACCAGCTTAAGAGCAAGAATCTGATCAATGTGCTTTTGTCCCCAGGTATCATCATAATCAAGCGAACCGATAAAATCATTTGAAACAAAACTGAAATCCTCAGAAGCAGCTATATCCAAAACATCCATACCATCCTTAGATGAAAGGAATTCACCCTTTTCATTCAGTAATTTAAGTGCGTTCCATTCAGCAGGATTATGACTGGCAGTAATAATTATACCACCATCAGCACGAGTTCCGGTTACTGCCAGCTCAACAGTCGGAGTTGTTGCCATTCCCAGATCGGTTACATTTATTCCGAGGCTGCGTAAGCTGATAATTAAAAGATTATTTACCATGCTTCCTGATTTCCGGGCATCCCGACCCACAATCACTTTCAGGCTTTTTTTATTATGCCTTCTCAGCAGCCATGTTCCAAAAGCAGAAGTGAATTTTACAATATCAACCGGAGATAGACTTTCTCCCGGCTTTCCTCCAATTGTTCCTCTGATGCCGGATATTGATTTTATTAATGCCATGTTGTGTAGGTTATCATATCTACAAAGGTGCAAAAAAATCATCAAATCATAATATTGCCAAATAATCGTACCTTTGCACCCTGATAATTAATTTGGTATGGAGAATAAGAAACCTGCGGGACGGACAATTGCAAAAAAGGAAACTTCAAAAATACGGCTTAACAGGTTTATTGCCAATAGCGGTGTTTGTTCGCGCAGGGACGCTGATGAGCATATTAAGAACGGATTGATAACAGTGAATGGTCATCTTGTGACGGAACTCGGAACCAGGGTAAGTTATGATGATGATGTCAGATACAAGAACAAACGACTTTCAGCTGAAAAAAAGGTCTATATACTTATGAATAAGCCAAAAGATTATGTCACTACAGTTGAAGACCCGCACGCCGAGCATACTGTTCTTGACTTGTTAGGCGACAGCTGCCCTGAAAGAGTCTACCCGGTAGGACGGCTTGATAAAGCAACAACGGGAGTGCTGATTCTGACAAACGATGGTGATCTTGCGGGAAAGCTCACTCACCCGAAATATAAAAGGAAAAAGATTTATCATGTCTTTCTCGATAACCCGATAACCAAAAATGATCTTTTCAAGCTGACAGAAGGGATTGAACTGGACGGAGTAACTGTTATTGCAGATGCAGTCTCTTATGCAGATCCTGAAGATAAAAGCCAGATTGGTATTGAAATTCACTCCGGACAAAACAGAGTTGTGCGGAGAATGTTTGAAACTCTTGGCTATAAGGTCAAAAAACTAGACAGGGTTTATTTTGCAGGACTTACCAAAAAGAATGTTAAACGTGGAAAGTGGAGATTTCTCACTGATAAAGAGATTAGTATGCTTAAAAGGGGTATCTTTTAATCAAAGGAAATGAACCACAGATCAGGTTTTGTCAATATAATGGGAAATCCCAATGTCGGGAAATCTACTATTATGAACGCCCTTGTCGGTGAAAAGCTTTCTATTATCACTTCAAAGGCGCAAACAACCCGTCACCGTATAATGGGGATAGTTAATGGAGATGACTTTCAGATAGTTTATTCTGATACTCCAGGTATATTAAAGCCTAAATACAAGCTTCAGGAGACAATGATGAACCTTGTTGATATTGCCCTCTCTGATGCCGACATGATACTTTACGTTACTGACGTAACGGAACAATCCGGAAATGAAGGAGACTATATTGAGAAGATAAAAGAATCAGGTATTCCTGTAATAATTGCAGTAAACAAAATCGACCTGACTAACCAGGATGATCTTGAAAGAATTGTAGAATTGTGGCATCTCACTTTCCCGCTATCGCCCGTTATACCTATTTCGGCGCTAAAAGACTTTAATCTTGATTCTCTTCTGAATGCTATCCTGGACAAACTGCCTGAAGCTCCCCCGTTTTTCCCGAAAGATCAGCTCACTGATAAATATGAACGGTTTTTTGCCTCAGAGATCATTCGCGAAAAAATCCTCATCAATTATAAAAAAGAGATACCTTATTCCGTTGAGATAGAAATTGAAACATTTACAGAAGAAAAGAACCTTATCAGGATCAGGGCGCTTATTCACGTTACCCGCGACAGTCAGAAAGGTATAATTATCGGGCACAAGGGAGCTATGCTGAAAAGAGTGGGTACAGAAGCCAGACACGATATGGAAGATTTTTTCAGAAAGAAAGTATTTCTCGAATTATATGTTAAAGTGACTAAAGACTGGAGAGATAAACCACTTATACTTAAAAGATTTGGTTATCGCTAGGATGAATTTTAATAAATTATGAGCAGAATAGTTGCAATAGTAGGCAGACCCAATGTAGGGAAATCGACACTCTTCAACAGGCTTATTGATTCGAGGGAAGCAATTGTTGATGAGGTCAGTGGAGTTACACGCGATCGCAACTATGGCGTATCGAACTGGAATGGAATGGATTTTTCGGTGATTGATACAGGCGGATATGTCCAGAACTCCGATGATGTTTTTGAGGAAGAGATAAATAAACAGGTATTGCTTGCCATTGAAGAAGCGGATCTGATATTATTTATGGTTGATGTAACCTGCGGTATTCACGATCTGGATACATCGGTAGCTTCCCTTCTCAGAAAAATAGACAAAAAAGTAATGCTTGTCGTAAACAAAGTCGACAATGGCGAAAGATTAATGGATGCCACTGAATTTTACAACCTTGGCCTGGGAGATTATTTCCCGTTAAGCTCGATGAACGGAAGCGGCACAGGAGAACTGCTTGATGAAGTTGTTAAAAATTTGCCTGCAGAAGAACCCGGAATTATTCCTGATTTACCCAGAGTAGCAATTGTGGGGAGACCAAATGTAGGCAAGTCGTCACTGGTAAATTCCCTTCTTGGAGAAGAAAGGAATATTGTTACTCCGGTTGCCGGGACCACACGGGATTCAATTTATACCAGGTACAATAAATTCCAGCACGATCTTCTCCTTGTCGATACAGCCGGTTTACGCAAGAAAGGAAAAGTCAGCGAGGATATCGAATTTTATTCAGTTATGAGAGCTGTTAAGACAATTGAAAATTCAGATATCTGTCTCCTGCTGATAGATGCCACAAGAGGAATTGAAGCTCAGGACCTTAATATCATGTCGTTAATTCAAAAGAATAACAAAGGCATGTTAGTACTGGTGAATAAATGGGATCTTATTGAAAAAGATAATAAAACAACTATTCTGTTCGAAAAAAATATCAGGGAAAAGACCTCCCCTTTCACCGATTATCCTATATTATTTATCTCTGCTATCAACAAGCAAAGAATTCATAAAGTTCTTGAATTGGTTGAGCAGGTTAATCAGAACAGGAACAGGAAAATCAGTACCTCTGAATTAAATGAAGTAATGCTGCAGGTGATTAAAAACAATCCGCCCCCGGCATTAAAAGGCAAATATGTTAAGATCAAATATGTAACGCAACTTCCGATTCATACTCCGGCATTTGCATTTTTTTGTAACCTCCCGCAATATGTAAAAGATCCTTACAAAAGGTATCTTGAAAACAGGATGAGGGAGAAATTTGAGTTTACAGGTGTTCCTATAATGATATTTTTCAGAAAAAAATGATCAACTTTGGTGTGGTTTTTGTACATGAAAGTTTTTTATCTGAAAACACATGAGAACACTTAAATATCTGGTCATAGTTTTAACAATCCTGTTTTTTTTGAGTTCATGCCAGAAAATCAAGCAAATGTCTCCTATTCCTCATATTGAATTCACAAGTTTTACTGTTTTTGATACATTGGACGTTCTGGGTAATTCATTTAAGGGAGGAAGGCTTAATTTTTATTTTGAAGATGGGGATGGAGATCTTGGATTGGAATCGCCTGATAATTTATCAACCCAGGTTGATTCGACAAATCTCTTTTTCACATTATACAGGGAAAAAGGAGGCATCATGGTTCAGGTTACAGACACCAGCGATCTCATGAAGCCAAATGCTTACAGAATACCTTATATGGACCCAACAGGCCAGAATAAATTACTCAAGGGAACGATCAGTGTTACATTCCTTTATACGTTCTATGCACCAAAAGATTCCAATATAATCAGATATGATTTTTATATCAAAGACAGAGCTGAGAATGTGAGCGACACGGTTTCAACATGTGATATACCTCTTTCTATAAACGGGATATATAAAAATTAATCTATCAGACTTTCACTCCTATCAATAGGATATCATCCACCTGATCATAAGAACCTTTCCAGTCGAAGTAGAATTTTGACATGGCCTCTTTCTGCTCATTCATAGGCAGTTTTGATACCTGCTCAATCATTCGCTTTAGTCTTGCAATTTTCATTTTTTTACCGTCGGCACCACCGAACTGGTCGGGAAGACCGTCGGAAAAAAGATAAATAGTATCTCCTTCGTTAAGGTAGTATTCCTGATCATCGAAGAATTTTTCTATCACAGATTCGCCTCCAACTGATGATCTGTTACCTTTAATATAATATGGTTCACCATCAAGGACGAGAATTACGGGACGCATGGCAGAGGCAAATCGTACATGGCGGGTTTTAACGCTGAATTCACAAACCACCATATCCATCCCGTCATTTGAAACGCCCAGTTCTACGTTCTGATTAAGAGTGGAAAAAATCTGCTTGTCCAGCAATGTCAGAATTTCGGAAGGTTTTGATATTCTCTTTCTTGTAACAATATCCTGCAGCAGAGTGGATCCTATCATTGACATGAATGCACCAGGAACTCCATGGCCCGTAGAATCGGCACACACCAGTATAAACTTGTCATTTTCAAGCTTATCGAACCAGTAAAAATCACCGCTCACGATATCCCTTGGATGAAACAGGATAAAAGCATCCTTAAAAGTCTCTTTCAGCTTGTTGATATCCGGTAAAATACTCGATTGTATTCTCTTGGCATAGTTGATACTATCGGTTATCTCGATATTCTGAAGTTCAATCTCTCCTTTCTGTTTCATTACAACGCTTGTTCTTGCCTCAAGCTCTTTTTCGAGATATTCCTGAATCTTCTTCTGAGATTTGTCTCTTTCACGTATTATCAGGATCACTGTGCCGGTTACAGAAGCTATTACAGCCAGAATGAACCACCATCTCATATAAATTGGCGGTTTAATAGTAATCTCGAATGAAACCGGGTTCACCTGTGAAAGACCCTCTTCATTTACGGATTTCAAATTGAATTTATACTTTCCCGAACTCAGACCATAGGGAATTTCCCTCTCTGTGGTCATTTTGCTCCAGCCCTTATTATAATTTTCCATGTAAGTACTGTAGAATACCTTTCCGGGGTCGCTGAAATAAATACCAACATAACTGACTCTTATAGTATAGTTCTTATTATATGGGAGTGAAAAAGATGGCTGATAAGGGTACCTCTCTTCATTAATTGTAATAAAGTTTATATTATTGAAAGGGGCAGTTACACTTTTCCTGTCTTTCTGCCTGTCATAGACAATCAACCCTTCAGTTGTTCCGATAAATATCTTTCCGTCAGCCGATTCAAACATTGCATCGGGATTGCATACCCCTCCCTTTGCAAAATCTGTCCCAAAAATTCTCATTATTCCTGTTTCAGGTCTGAACCTTGAAAATCCTTTTTCGTGGCCTATCCAGATATTGTATTCCGAATCGGCAAGTATACTATAACAATATATCGACATTAAATCATTAGTTCTGTTAATGACAGTAATTGAATCATTAATACATTCAAAAACCCCATTTCCCTTTGTCGCGGCCCAAATGGCTCCATCTTTGCTTTGTGACAATGCGGTAATCTTATTGATAGTGCTCCCATTCATTGTGGCATTGCCTGATGTAACATTAAAATCGTGATCAATCTTATATAGTCTATCACTCTCAGTGCCAATATAGGCGTTTCCGTCATGGGCAATGATTATCTTGCTAATGCTGTTATGTGGCAATCCATTGGTTATATCAAAACTTTTCCTTTTATTTCCGGTACTTCTGTCGAGAACTATAACACCGTTGGTGGTTGCCAGCCAGATGTTCCCGTTATCCATTTCAATATCTTTAATGTTATCGGCTCCAGAGTCCCCCGACTTGTGAACCAGCCTTACTGATCCGGAAGCATTTCGTACAAACAGGCCATTTCCTCCCGTTCCGATCCATAAGTTATTATCCTGATCAAGATAATATGACGTAATCTCAGTCTTATCAACCTCTTTTGTAAGGTCCGTAAAAGAGACTGACATGCCAATAACAGGGTCAAACAGATGAAACCCTGATGGTGTACCCAGAATATATTTGTCATTTAAACTGTTTACATAAATTATATTGTTTTCCGAAGAGTTTTTCCCCGGAGTATAATAAACAAAAGCGTAAGATGTAAGCATTGAAATACCTTCTCCGTAAAGGCCAAACCAATAATTTCCTTCTATATCCTGAAAAACCGTTCTCACATCATTTGCTGTCAGCCCGGAGTTAATATTATAATTACGAACAGATTTTACTGTTTCGAAATTTTCTGAGAAGTGAAATTGGATCACGCCCGATCCATAAGTGGAAACCCATAGATAATGATCAGTATCTTCGATGATAGATTGAATATTAAGTGATCCCCATTCGGGGTGATCACGGAAACGTGTCAGAACGTTTCCTTTTTCAGAGATTCTCAGTTGAAATAACCCGTTTCCATCTGTACCGAGAACAAACCTGGAGCTGTCATCAGTCTTATGTATTGTTGTAACTGCTGAATAATCGAATCCTTCAACAACGCTTTTCACCATTAAGGAATCTTTCTCTAACCTGAATATTAAGAGATTTTCCTGGGTACCGATCAGTAAATTCCCTGATTTTGTAAAAGAAGCAGAGAACATTACCGGACTAATCGGAAAAGTGAATTTGTGTACTTCTGCAGGCTTTAAAGGATTAACCCTGAAAATCGGTTTCCCCTGGGGGATTATGTAGATCATGCCATCGGGTCCTTCGAGAAGATCGCTTATACTCTTTGAATTTGAAAGATTAACCCTGATCAGCTTATTTTCCCTTGCATAATAAACAGAGCCATCGCTGCAACCGAACCAAAGGGTACCTTTTTTGTCTTTAAGGCTTTTAGTGGGATATCTTCCGGCAGAAGAATCGGGGTACTGAACAGTTTGAAAATTAAACCCGTCAAAACGGTAGAGTCCTGTTCCCATACCTACCCAGAGGAACCCATCATTCGACTGGTTAATGGTATAAACAAAACCATTAGGAATACCATATTCAGCACCAAAAGATTTAAAACTGTAAATCTGACCATTTAATTTCACTGAAAAAAAGAATAAACACACGATAGTGCTGCCTAATATCTTCAAAGTAGTGTTAAATCTCATTTCAGGCTTTGCTTAATTTTTTTTAGGAGGTATTTTCTCTATGAGTGTTTTTGGCTGGTAAACCGGGACTCCGCCTATAGGTGAGCTAAAGAACGGCAGCCCATCGCCCCTCTGGTTTTGCAGGGTTATTACAACATTATTATTTTTAACCAGTTCTCCCTGTCTTTTATGAAACTGAAAGTCCAGCGAAGATTTCCATTCTGCAGGTTCAATCGGGATTTTAGATGAGACCCAGTTATCATCTCCTGAAATTGGTACTTCAATTCCCTGCTTGTACTTTGAAACCACCAGTATCTGACCATCATCGTCCCAGTCGAAGTTACTTTGCTTAATATAGACTACGCCCGTATCGACGTACGGATAAATGTGTGAAACACTTTTAAAATCATTCCACAAACGAAAATGATACGAATATGTAAAAGCGTTGGCACCTTCAATAGGAACGTCGTTGTTTGGATCACTGCTAAGAAAATACCTGTAAAGGTTCCCGTCATCACCACTTATACCTTCACATATAATTTTAAAAACATAGCTGTTCCATTTTGCATTGAAATCTCCTTCTGTAGGATTAAATGGTCCGAATGTATAATACTTATTATCATACTTAGGGTCATTTCCAAAAACCTTTGAAGCCAGTAAATTGCCTGTTTTGTAGTTTTCTCCTTTCAACAGGCCTCTCGATTCTTCATATTTATCAGGATTCACCCCTTTGCCTCCATAAACAGAGAACATGGTTTTAGTATTAAATTCACCCTGTATTTCATCATTCTCGCCACCGCAATCGGGGTCAAAAACCCTTATATAAACCTGTTTCCTGAAGTCCTTAGGAATGGTAAAGAAATATATCTGGTAAAAATCAGCATCTCCCCACGATGTTTTTCCATCTTTTCCAAAGGTAACCAGGAAAGGTATATTTTCATCTTTTCCAGGAACTGCCTGTCCAAATAATCTGACTCCTGCCGGCAATACTAGTAAAAAAGTAATAATCAGTATCCTGTATATTGATTTATTCAATTTCATTAATCTTTAAAATTAGTCATTTTCAGTATCAGGGTTTACTTATTACAATTATATTTTTTGAAATACATGCTTCCCTTACAGCGCCTCCCGGTTCAGATTCAGTTGATACAATAAGCTGAACATTATAAATTCCAGGTTTGATATAAGCCTTATTAACTTCCTTACCAATTGCAATTGTTTCATCCCCGAAGTTCCAGTAATACTGAGCGATTTTCCAACCAGGAAGGTTAGTGCTGTCAGCACTCAATAATATTCTCTGACCGATGT
This sequence comes from uncultured Bacteroidales bacterium, assembly GCA_963838215.1. GTDB lineage: Bacteria > Bacteroidota > Bacteroidia > Bacteroidales > VadinHA17 > LD21. Next base: position 646,330 of record CAWIQG010000004.1, read on the forward strand.
CGATCCTGTCAGGTCCTGAAATATAAGGTTCCACAATTTTAGTCAGTACCAGAGTGTCTGACTTTTCATTATGAATCACTTGTTTGGTAACCAGGTTTACAACATCGAGCTGAACAAGATATGTACCCGGGCCCTGGTAGCAATGTTCTACCATAGAACCGGTGGCTTTGTTCCCATCACCAAATTTCCATTCATACCTGAAAGGAAGAGTGTCAAATTTCACTGCATTCTCTTCAAGGAACCTGTAACAGTAATTATTCTCTACGAGGGTGTCGCATGATGATTTTCTTATAATAGTTGATATAAACTTGAAAATATCATCACTTCTGCGACGGTTTGAAGAGAAATAACCTGTCTGAAGATTATCTTCAGCTACAAAGGCGAAATCATCTGAAGTTGAATTTATTGGTTCTGGTAAAAGAACAGGATCATCCCATTTACCATAATTTAATGTTGTGACATAGATATCCAGTTTACCAATGCCTCCCGGACGGTCCGATGAGAAATAAAGTCTACCCGAGGGATGAATATATGGATAATTTTCGGCTCCTTTGGAATTAACTTTGGGTCCAAGATTAACAGGTGCGGCCCAGTCACCGTTAATAAATTCACAATAATACAGATCAGATCCTCCCTGGCCTCCGGGCATGTCGGAGGCAAAGAAAAGATATTTACCATCTTTACTGATTGATGGCTGACCTACATTATATTGGGGGTTATTGTATTTAAAAGGACGTAAAGACACCAAATTTGTCCCAGAAAGTTCAGCACTAAATATCCCGCTATGGTTTTTGAACTTTTTCTTCCTTGCTGCCTTTCCTGTTTCAACTTCGCTTGTGAAATAGACAGTTTTCCCGTCAGGAGCAAAACACAAAGGTCCGTTATTGAACCGGGAACTCCGCTCACTCTTTAACTCTTTTGGTTTTCTCCAGTCAGATATATTTTTCTTTTCTGCAAAATAAATGTTATAAAGACGGTGGCCATCCCAGGCGGTACGATCCTTAAATGCGCTGAACCGCCTCGTGGAACAGAATATTATACCATCCTTAACAATCACGGGAGATATTTCGCTGAAAGTATTCGAATTAAATGACATTCTTGTAACCTTATAAACAGAAAGCTGCTGTGCATTTGTTTGCGACGTAACCAGCAGTGTAATCAGAAGTACTGTTATTATATATAGGATTCTTTTCACCATAAAACTAGAAATACCTTGGGTTAGCAGCGCTTACCTTATATCCGAATTCATATCTTAAAACAAATTCACTTGACCCTTTTGAGGAAATACTCATTGTTCCGACCGGATAATCATAAGAAAACCCGAACATCAATTGCGGATTAAGCTGAAACTGAAGTATTCCCACCGCTACTTTCTCTGACATTCTCCATGAACCACCCAGCCAGATAAGATCGCCTAAAATAAAATTGCCATTTAAATCAAACTGTGTAATATTTTTTGTTTTCTGCATGGAATAATCCATCAGCATTGAAGGCTTGAATTTGAAGAATTGCGAGAACGTAATTAGTCCTCCGGCGGAAAAAACATAATCATATTGATTATAACTTTGATAGAGCTGAATAGAGCCTGTTCCGGTTTTTCTATAGCTTAGAAATGAAGGAACCGCAACTCCTGCAAATAATTTGTCGCTGTAATAATATAGCCCTGCGCCTACGTTCGGAAGAACATAAGGGTTTTCATTTGCCGCGAAAACCGGATCTTGGGGATTTGTCAGGCGTATTTTTCCGGCATAATTAGTATTTGAAATATCGGCTCCACCTTTAATGCCAAAGGAAAGTTTTCCATTTCCGACCCTGATACGATATGCATAACATGCATAAATACTGGTCGATTTAGTAAAACCGAATTCCATGAACTGTGCCATGATACCAAGTGCCACCTTGTCATTTTTCATTGGTGAATGAAGCGAAAATGACTGAAAAACTGGAGAACCCTGTATTCCCATCCATTGCACCCTGTAAGACAGAAAAGAGCTTAAAGCTTCACGCGAACCGGCGTAAGCCGGATTGATCATCAAACCATTCTGCAGGTACTGACTATAAACCGGATACCCAAGACTTATTCCGGTAGAGTCAGGTACAGCTTGCCCCGGAACATTCTTAAGCATTAACAAAAACAAAACGATGAATAATGACCTGATCTTGTGCATGTACTCTATGTTTATAAGACAATATCTTCAAAGCTCCTAATTTTAATGCCTCTTAAGAAGAATAAATCCACTCCACTTGTGAACCTGCCCATTTGCCCCCGTATTTGTATCAGTTATTTTCAGTATATAATAATATGTGCCTTCAGGTAGATCAATTCCTTTTGAGTTTTTCCCATCCCATTCTTTCCATGTCTGTCCGTCTCTGTTGGAAGTTGAAAAAACTTCTGTTCCAGCTCCGTTAACAACTTTCATCTCATCAATCTGGTTAGTCGGATCCACACCTTGAATGACAAATGTGTTATTCCATTGATCATTATTCGGAGAGAATCCTTCAGGAATAAAAACAGGATCAACAGCAATATTTATCATGGCTTCATTTTCACATTGTCCGTTGGTCACCGTCCATAAAAACGTATTGTCTTTTGACAGATTTGTAACTTCAGCTGAAGTATCGGAAGAATTGCTGATGACACCATTTCCGCTTACACGACTCCACGTGCCTGTTTCCCATACATGAGCCAGATGAGCGTCCATGTGTATAATATTATCAACTGTGTATAGTGTTGTATCCGGGCGTCCTGCATTACCTGCATCGATTAAGTTCACCCGTTCATCGAAAGTGATCAGAACAGAATCTTTGTCCATGCACTGCCAGTTGATCTCCTCCCAGTAAAACAGAGGAGAAATTTTGCCGTTAACAAATAATGTGGAATCAATAGTCACTTTTGCTTCAGGATTATTTGGCGCAGTAATTGCAATTACTGAAGCGGGATAATACCATGTTCCAGTGCCGACACTCGGAGTTGCATTCAGAATGACGCTCGTACCGCAAACAGTAGTATCTTTGCCTGCATTGGTAGTCGGCACCTTGTAAACATCGGCCTTTCTTGTTCCATTAAGTGAAGTTGCAAAGCATCCGTTCTTATCCTCAACTGAAAATATCGAATAGTTGTAGGTTGTAAATGCGCTCCCTGTTACCGGAACAACCATGAGAGTTGTATCAGTTGCCGCGATTTTGTCAATAGTAACTTTTGTCGTGTTCTCCATATAAATTATTTTCCATTCTGAAGAACCGGTCAAATGAATTTCTAAACGGACCTTCGACCCTTCACAAATTGTAGTATCAGCCGTACTGGTTATCGTTCCTGTTGGCCTTGGCGGATAAATTGTGATATTAATCACATTTGAAATATTTGTACAACAACCATAATCTCCTGAGGTTACTGTACGCCTGTATTTCATTGGAACAGTCAAAATGGGAGGTGAATAACTGCCTGAGGAAGAATTGTTTGTCCCTGCAGCACCTGTCCATGAAGAACCCCCGTCTGCGCTCTGCTCCCAGTAAAATGTATATGTTCCGTTCCCGCCCGAAGGTGCCGTTCCGGTTAAAGGAGCAGGAACAGTGTCATAACATATAGTCTGATTAGCAGTTATAATATTACCGGTTATAGATGGAAGAACTGTTACAGTAATTGCATTACCCGATTCAGTACAGGCTCCCGATGTAACCTGCCTTATATAATAAGTAGTTGTTGCGAGAGAAGGTGGTTGGTAAGTAACTCCTGTACCAGCAATAGTAACCGGACTCCACGTGGCATCATCAGGTGAAAACTTCCATTGATAGGTATAATCTCCCGGAATATCTGTCCCTCCTGTAGCAACAGTTCCTTTAAGAATATGTGGTGTTTCCCCGTTACAGATAGTTGTGTCAGAGCCTCCCGCCAAAAGTGAAATATTAAGATTTGCAAGTGGCTTGTGGACTTTGATAATTATTGAATTACTTATATCTGAGCAGGCTGAAGAATAAACGATTCGCCTGTAACTGGTTGTGTCGGTCAAAGCAGATGGCTGGTAATCGGATCTCGTCGAATCTGAGATAACGCTCCATGGATGAGATTTTGAACTGTCCTGCCAGCTATAGGTATATGTTCCGTCCCCGTTTTGAGGAACAGATCCGGTAAGTTTTCCCGGAGTTAATCCTGAACAAATGGTTTGGTTAGCAGTGATGGTATTATTTGTTATAACCGGATAATCTTTAAGGATAACAGTATTACTTGTATCCACACATACATCATGAGTTCCGGAGTAAACAATACGCCGGTAGTAATATTCATTCATCGGGATCTTCTGAGGCAGTTCGACAGGGTCATATCCGGCTGTGTCGCTGACTCCGGGTGCAGTTAACCACCCCGCGTCATTGAAGTTGCTTACCCACTTGAATCTGTAAGTGTTATCGCCACCTGTCAGCGCCGGTGAAGCAGTAGCCGAAAGATTAATAAATGTCATGCCATAACAAATATCCGATGGTGAATTAAGTATTTTGTTGTTTGCTATTGTGTCAAGAACAGTAATTTTCACCGGCAGGCTATAATCAATGCATCGTCCCGATGTAACAACACGTTCATAAAAAGTTGTAGTTGTAAGAACAGGAGGATCATAGGTTGTATCAGCGGCCGTTCCTGACGCAGCCGGCGAAGTGATCCAACCGGTATTGGTGGTGTTTTGAATCCATTTGAAATCATAGTAATGATAAACACTACCGTTTGAAAGTCCGGTACCCAGCTGAATCAATCTCAGGGGATTCTGGTCATAACAGATAATTGTATCTTTTCCGATAAGGTTACCGGTAATGGCCGGCTGAACAATAATTTTTACAGGTTTGCTTGTATCACTTAAAGTTGTCGGGGCTGAAGAATCAGTGATAGTCCTCCTGAAATATACTGTTGAAGTTTCGATTAAAGTTGGCGTATAATCAGTTGTATCGGAATCATTGACAAGAGGGATCCAGTGTGACAGGTCGTAGCTTTTTTGCCATAGATAGATATAAGGAGAAGTTCCTCCTACCGGTGTAGTTCCGGTTATCTTTGGAGGCTTAATAGTTGAGCAGGTCGAGTCGACCTGATCGCCGGTAACAGAAGAACTGATTGAATTAAAAAGAAATCCTGTCAGAACAGGTTTTACCAATGTTCTCATCAGTCCCGCTGCACCTGAACAAGATACGGTATCTGAAGGGAATCCAGAAATCTTTATCAAATTATTTCCCCCACCAGCTATATTAATCGAAACATTACCTGAAACTGGTTTCAATAAGGCTAAATAACCGCCGCCACCACCACCACCTGTTCCTCCACCCATGCCAGATAAATCATTATAAACATCTCCACCTTTAGAACCATTTACATTAATATTAAGACCAGATGAAGAATAATTCTGTGAAAAGATCATTATTGATCCACCTGCACCGCCTCCACCTGCACCTGAATATACATTGGTTGCAGTTGTTGCACTATCTCCAGAAGCTATTATAGAATAATTATTCCCTTTTATTGTATCTGCAATGATAAAAACAATACCTCCTCCATTTCCACCGGGAGTTGCAAATGCTCCGGTAAGGTGAGTTGAAGAGCCTCCTCCTCCTCCCATAAAAACTCCTCCTGGATAACTACTTGTAGGAGTAACTGTATCAATTCGCGCATCCATACCATATCCTCCCGTTCCCCCTTGATTTTGAGAAGGATAACAATAATTATCTTCATAAAAACCAAACCAGCCTGCGCCACGATTTGAACCACCCCCACCTCCTGAAAATCTTCCGTTTCCTCCACCACCTCCGCTAAAAAGGGCTCCCTGGCCTTTAAGAGACTGAGGTAATGCTACAGGAGTAGCTCCTGTATAAGGTGTATAATGAGACGCATTTCCTTCGCCCTTATATCCTGCATCCTGAAAAGAGGCAGGAAAAGAATAGATATTTGTAATGCTACTGGGAAAAGCGCAAACTCCAAGGCCAAGGTCAGCTATCCCCCCTTTAAAACCTTTTCCTGATACATCGATATCTCCTTTCAATGTTAAAGTACGTCCCACAATCATTGCCAGAATACCACCTGTTCCTGCAACAGGATCCCATGGTTTACACTTAAGTATGTTATTAAAACCTGCTGAGTTAAAAAAGGGCACTCTGACAATCTGGACAAAACCGGCAGGATCGTATTTCTTTATTTTACTTAAAAAGGTGATTGTATTGCCAATAACTGAATTAATAATTAAAAACTCATACTGACCAGGAATACCGACTATACTTGCAATATTTCCGTAGATGGAAGTACTGTCATTATAAATGCTTACACCCTTCATCTGAATGATGAGAGCATAATTTCCGGCACTAAAGCCTGAAGCATTATCTACGGTCACCTGGTAATCGCTTCTTGTGAGGACTTTTGCATAGTTATTGATAATGGTGTCTGATTGCGAAAACAATAAAGTCCCGCTTAAACTAAAAAGTATCATTAGACCTAACAAAAGTCTCTTATAATGGCTAAAAAAAGTGCCAGTCATCAGTTCAATATCTGAACCGCTAATATAACTATTATATTGAATAATTTTATCTAATCAACAGTGAAAGTGAGCTACTTTACCTGCCACTTCAGACACTTTTCTATTTATCACAATTTTTCAACTGTGTACAAGAGAGGAAATTCCACATAAAAAACAGAACCTTTTTCAGTTTCCGATTCAAACCATATTCTCCCGTTTGCACTTTCAACATATTTCTTTGCGATGGATAATCCAAGCCCCATCCCTGAAGATTTGGTGGTAAAATTCGGCGTGAACAGCCTGTTTTGCAACTCTTCCGGGATACCTGTTCCGTTATCGGAAATTGCAACAACAACCTTGTCGCTTCTTACATCAACATCAACTTTTATCAAACCGTTTCTTCCCGGAGGGATTGATTGTATCCCATTCTTGAAAAGATTTGAGAAGATCCCGTTCAGATGCTCCTTATCGGCATAAACAAAAACCCTGATCTCTTCGGGCCATTTTACCCGGAAAGTCATATTAGCGGTATCCTTAAAAAGTTCAAGAGATATTCTTATCTGGTCAAGGAGATTTACCTCACCCGGATTATTCATTGGCATTTTTGCGAATGAAGAAAAGGCCGAAGCAATCGTCGAAAGGTTGTCAATATATGCAATCTGGTTTTTGGTAAAATCCTCAAGCTTTTTTTCAAATCCGGAAACTTTGTCGTTCCACGACTTAAACAGCTGCTGAACATTTAATTTCATTGGAGTGAGAGGATTCTTTATTTCATGCGCTATCTGCTTTGCCATCTCTCTCCAGGCATACTCTCTTTCTGAATTGGCCAGTTTTTTTGTACTATCTTCAATCTCGTCAACCATCCTGTTATATTGTTTAACAAGTTCACCTATTTCGTCGTTCCCTTTATATTTGAGATGTTCGCTTTTCCTGCCGACTCCGACTGAAGCCAGTCCATCGCTAAGCATTGAAAGCGGGGATGTAAGACGTCCACTGATAAATACGGCAAGACTCATTGTAATAACTATGAGAAGCAGTGTGAAATTAATAACAATAACTATCAGGTTCGATATTTGTTTGGCCAGAACACTTTGCATTCTGAAATACGGCAAATTCAAATAAGCCAGTATTTTATTGTCGGCGTTAAAAAACGGGACATACGCTGAAAGATATTCAAGGTTCCCGACCTTTTCCTTTTGAAAAAACTCGCTTTTATTAAAGAGGGCGAGGTTTTCATAAGCTATATTATTTATCCGTTCGCTTATAAGGTCACGGAAAAAAATCTCCGGTCGAGAAGTCGCAATAAGAAATCCATTCAAATCATATAGATTAATATCAGTATTAAAAGTGTTCGAAAGATTTATAAGCAGATCATTCAGCGACACATTACTATTGTCCCTCCAATCAGGCGACAGATGCTTTTCCATCGAAAGCTTATTATCCAGTTCCGAATATACCGAATTAAGCTTTTCATTTATATTCTCCTGATGTTTTGACCGGTATTGGCCTATCGCTAAAAATGCCGCAACAATACCTATTAGTATGAATGAAAATAGCAATATCCCGATAAAAGAGAGTTGCAATTTCTGACGGAAATTAAGAATATTCAAACTTCTCATAATGGGCCATCTTAAAATCAGGGCTATCAGGTTTGAAAACAAAAAAATGAATGCGAACAGATATGCAAAGGAGATGATAATATCGCCCGCATTCAGATCAGGCCTGGTTATCATTACAGTTGCATTTCCATTCTTATAAAGTACATGTTTGAATCCCTCGGTTCTGAAAATCCTGTAATCTGAAATTTTATCAACATATTCAGCATCTGTTTTGTCAAAAGGGAACTCACCAGTACTCAGTACCAGTTTACCGTTTATATATTTTGCAAAGGAGTAATCCTTAAGTCCCGCATATCCATGGAATTTTTTATCGAGAAGCAATTCGGAATAACCCGGCTGGAACACGTTAATGTCGCTGTAAAGTTCAATGAACAGGGCGTTTGTAGCTTTTTTCCTGGTAATAAAGTTCAATTTGCCAAGGTAATATGATCTTCCTCCCTGATTATCAAGAAAATAAAAATCCGTACCGGTCAGTCTATGTCCATCTCTTCTTATACGGTCATCGAAAAAACCAAAGCAGTTTTCAGACATTTCACTGCCAGGACCAATCCTTAAAGGATCATCATTTCTGCATAACACTATATTAAAATTGAAATTGCCCCAGTATCCGTTAAAATATAATTCATGCAGGTAGTTTGAAATTTTATCATAATCCTGTTCAAAATTTTCACTTTTCATCATGTTGATAAGCGTCGTATCATTAGAGATCACAGGCCACAGATCAAGTAAAAGGTGTTCAGCTTCAGGGTCGTTTTCAATAGAGAATGAGAATGCCTGAATTTTGAGATTTTCAGTAGCCTTTTCTTCTGAAAGAATTGTGATAAAAATGAGAGAATATAAACCGAAAATCAAAGAAGAAGTTACAGTCATATTAAATATTCCTGCGTTCCTTTTCCCTGAGATCCAGATGCTTCCCGCCATAAAAGAATAAAACAAAGCTAAAGGAACCAGGGTAGTCAGATCATTATAATAAAAGGCTACTGCGACAAACAGGGAAGTGATAATCGAAAAAACAACTGTTTCGGTCCGGAATAACTTTACACTCTCAAAAATTTTTAAGAGAAAGAACACCGGCACCAGCAGGAGTAAAATTGCCGAGGCAAAGCCTACTGCGCTGAATATATTTAATTCCAGTATTTTATATATCTCAAAATTAATATTGGAAGTTAAGATCAGTTTACTGAAAACCAGGTGATAAAAACAAAATAAAAGAGCGCCAACAACCAATAATATTGTAAGAAACAAATAATCTTTTACCTCTCTTCCTCTTTGTCGTTCCTGAAGTGGAAAATATCTGTAAAAAACGTTTGAAAAGATTACGGCAAGAATACTTAAGAGAACAAGGTGACCCAATGATGGGATGACTTTGTTCATATAGAACCTGTAGGGAGAAAAAAGCTCTGTATTAAGCAGCACAGAAGGCTTCCCAGTAAAAAGAATCACCGCATAAATTAAAGAAAAAAACAAAAGGACAAAGCCGACAGCGGACAATCTTCTTCCCTTACTAACCAGTATTTTGACCAGTTCGAGCGAAAGAAGAATTATCAGAATGAAAGTTACGGTCCATAAACACAGAGGAATGAGAATAAAAGAGGTACTCTCCCTTACTTCCGGGAATGTCAGGGAAAAAAGGAAATCGCCCTCCTTGTCGGACACGTGAAATTCTGAAACATTTTTATCAGTGCTGAAACCGACATGACCGGGGATCCTGAATTCCTTCTCGAACCCGCTTTTTATGATGTCATTTTCGAAACTGTATTCGGTCCTGATTCTTAGCAAACCCACTATTTTTTCATTGCCTGATTGAATTGTCTTTGTGAGGAACCATCCGTTTTGCAAAAATACCAATGGATTATTATACAGAGAGTCTATCAGAACCGAAGGCACATCAAATCCATTATCCGACCAGTAAACAAGCTTATTGTCAATATATTCAAGAAGGGTGAAGTTATTCTGCTCTGCAATTGAAAAAATTTTATTTTCTGAAACAGGTTCAATATGATTCTCTTTAGCCAAAACAGGTTTCATGGCATTGAGACAATCTTCCATATTTTTTTCTTTCGCGGCAAGGGTCTTGTTGAACATCCGGGTTCTGAAGCGATATTCAAAATTGCTGAAATAGACCGATTCTGCCACAAGTGCCATCAGTAATACAACAACAGTAAGAATAACAAGGAATATTTTAAAATGTCTTCCTTTCATAATCTGATATTTAAATATTATTCATGATGGTACGGTTCTCCTTTGGTAATTGTAAAAGCCCGGTAAAGTTGTTCAAGAAACAATAATCGTACCAGCTGATGAGGAAAGGTCATTTTTGAAAGTGCTATTTTGATGTCGGCCCTGATATACATATCCTCTGAAAAACCCCAGGGACCACCTATTACAAATACAATACGTTTCTTAGGTAGCATAAAAATCTTTTCAAACCACTCTGAAAATTCAACCGTTCTGATCTCCTTCCCTTTCTCATCGAGTAATACAACAAAGTCATCGTTGCTGATTGACTGCAAGACCTTTTTCCCCTCCTTTAACTTCTGTTCCTGCACTGACATATTCCTGGTATTCTTTAAATCAGGGAAGGTAATGACTTCAAAGACAGAATATTTCTTTATACGTGAGATGTAGAGATCAGCCAGTTCTGAAATATGTTTATCGGTTGTCTTGCCTGTTTGCAATAATGCTATTTTCATATTTTATTGTGCAAGTTTTACTTTTGAAAAATGCTGACCGCTTTTTTACAAAAATATAACTAATAACTGGCTCTGACAATTCTATATTATATAGTCTCAGAAACGTTAGATAAAGAAACGAAAAGAGGAAATTCCGATTACCTTGAACGGATCTCTCTTCGCATAAAAGAAACATAAGATAAGGCAAAACATACAACAGTTGCAGCTATGAGCCCCGTAATCTGGGGCCATACGATTATCAGGCTCTGCCCCAGTTGAAGAGGGCCAGGTATGGTACCGTGTATCTGCTCTACGGTCAACGGCCCTAGGCTACGTACAGTCGGCATCAAAAGAGTTGTAGTTGCATCGCTAAAAAGCCTGCCGGGCTCTAATCTTAATAAATTTAATACAAATCTCTGATGATTAATAAGTTGTTGCGCGGAAGTAAATCGCGACGGCATGTCAGCTTTGGCGATAAGATTCACGATCATGTTAAAAAATACGCTGAAGAATAACCAGACTGCAATACCGGCAAGTGCTGAAGTAGCAGCCTGTCTGAATTTTACAGAAAACAATATTGCTAAATTTAACCAGAATGCCACATATAAGATGCTGATTAAGATGAAGAAAACCATACGCAAAAACTCTTCTGCCGTAGGTGGAATTCCCAGAGTTATTATTCCAAGTCCCATAACAAGAAAACCCAAAGCAAAAAACATTACACTTATTACTGTCAAAGCAGCCACAAACTTGGCATTGATCAGATAATCACGGTGAATGGGTTGGGCCATGATCCGGCTGAGAGTCCCCTTATTTTGTTCAGAATTGATAGCATCAAATCCAAGGCTTATGCCGAGTAAAGGGCCAAGGAAATTAATAAAAACGATGAAGGAAGGCAATGTACCATCAGATGCAGTAAATAAATTTAAAAAAAGGAAAGAGCCATCGGGCGATTTTGTTTTTATCACATTACCGATATTAGTCAAGGTGGTGTATAATGAGCCTAGACATGTTATTCCGATTATTGCAATCAGTATTATAAAACGCCAGCTCTTCACATGATCTGAAATTTCTTTATTTACGATCACCCTGAACGGGTGTATTGTTTCCTTATTCTTTTCCGACCTGTTCTGCTCATTAAAGTTTCTGAAAAATTGAATCAACCTGACAAGCCATTGTTTCATAAGATTCTGATTCTTTATTAGCAATTTATTCATGATTCACACCTCCTTCAAAATAACGGTTATAAATATCGTCGAGCCCATATTCTTTCCTGTGTAAAAAATTTAATCCGGTTCCGGATTCAATTATTTTCCTGGCAATATCAGGAGTCACGTCACTTGAACAACCGATGTGTAATACGTTATTCAGTTCCGAAACTGTATTAACCCCTTCAATGTTTCTGAGACTCTCCATTAACCTTTCTATATTAAATGTGGCTTTTGAAATATCCTGTTCGAAACATGAGATCCCTGCCTCAATGAGAAAAATTTCATTGGAGAATAACTTCTTCGACAAATCCTGAATGTTGCCTTCTGCCAGTAATTTCCCGCTGACAAATAATCCAACCCTGTCGCAAACCTTTTGAACCTGCTGAAGATGATGAGAAGACAGAAGTACCGTCAGACCTTCCTCTTTACTTAGCTGTATAATCAGTTCCAGGAATTCCTGCACTCCTTTAGGGTCAATACCCAAAGTCGGTTCATCCAGGATGATCACCTCAGGGTTCTTAATCAGTACATCTGCTAACCCGAGCCGTTGACGCATTCCCCGAGAATATTTTCCTTCTTTCTTGCCTGTTTCATCAGACAAGCCGACACGTGCAAGCAACTCCTTCGCTTTCTGCTCCGCTTCTTTTCCGGTCATACGGTTTAACCTGGCTGTATAAATCAGGTTTTCCAACCCGGTGAGATTGTCATAAAATCCTACATCCTCCGGCAAATATCCAACCCGTCGTTTAACCTCAACCGGATTTTTTGTTGAATTGATATTGCATATTTTCACCCATCCTGAAGTTGGTTCTGTCAACCCCAGCATCATCAGGATTGTAGTCGATTTTCCGGCTCCGTTAGGTCCCAGCAAACCGAAAACTTCACCCTTCCTGATTAACAGGTTAAGATGATCAACAGCCGTAAAAGATCCATATTTTTTTGTAAGATCTTCAATTTCGATAATATTCTGGCTCACGGTTTACCTCCTTCCATACTTTCGGAACAGATAATAGACGCTTCCAAACGCTATAAGAATTATCAGTATGCCAATCCAGCCTAAAAGGAAAGGTGCTTCAACAGTGACCCTGAATTCAGTTTTTGAATTTGTCTCCGGTGTTGTTGCATCGAATTTTGTTATATAATCTCCGACTATTGTCTTTTTTGCTACTTTAATTGTCGCAAAAACCTGGGCAGAAGCACCCGGTTCGAGCCTGTCCACTCTTTTAGGATCGAAACTTACTTCCCAGTTAGCCGGTCCGGTAGCATTAAGCTTTACGTCTTTAAGATCAGCTGAGCCTGTATTTTTCAGTAAAAGCACCAGCTTTTTCTCATCTCCTTCAGAGATTCTAGTACTTAATAGTCCGGTCGGTGTTGTCAATACCATGTTGTAAGAGCCTGTAATTACAACATTGAGTTCAAGAGTAGCCGAAGTTGAACTTGTTACAGCTCCTATAAGTATCTTATATGTTCCGGCTTTAGTGTCAGGCGGGGCATTGATCTGGATCGACAGGTTTTTTGTACTGTTTGCATCTATATTAACCGATGGGACCTGTTTATAATCGGCACTGAATGTAACAAACCATCCTTGCGGAGCATTCGCATTTAATGCATATAACTGATTATCAGCAGTGAGGTTCTTAAGCTGTGCTTCAAAGGTAAAATTTGAAGTAGAAGAGCCTTGCATTATTTGCTGTTTCGTGATCAATTCAGTTTTAAAGGTCCCCTGTTCCGAAACAGTCACCGTAAGCGGCAGAGAATCAAACCCTTTTGCATCGATCTTAAAATGATAACTTCCTTTATTAACTTGCTGGGGAACATTTATATTGAGAGAAAGCTTCTGTTTTTCTCCTGGAAGAATAGAAATCTGGCTGATCTTCCATCCTCCTGATTTTAAAATATAATTCCATCCATTGGGAAGACCAGAAACTGAAATCTCCACATTTTGAATTTCACTGCTGCTATTTATAATATCTATGCTATAATCAATCGATTCTCCGGGGGGAACAGAAATTTTTGTATAGGGCGTGTACAATGTAATGCTAAATGGAACTCCTGCGGTATTACCACAAAAGAACAATAACCCTGATAACTGGAATAAAATTAGTCTTATCCAGTTTTTTCGTAGTGCCATAATAAGATTTTTCATAACGCTTTGAAGATTTTTATTGTCAGATGCAATTTTAATAACTATTTTAATGTTTAATTGTTAATACAATTTTAAGAATTTCTTAAGAATATTTTAAAAAAAATACCAGAAATGAACATAAAGAGTTTCTCAAAGGCTCTCAAAGGACTTTTCAGACGCTCCTGATTCCCGGCTGAATGAGTGTTTTTTTGAAACGGCAGTAACTTTCAGGGGGCCGGAATGGTTCAGTAATCAGTATCACTGACACATTAATAATGATAATACAAGTAAAAAAGAGAATTTCTTAAACAAAATAATATTAAATTTGTTGTTCATTGAATATAGAGTCAGCAATATTTAAACTTATTTGAGATGAAATCAGCTAATATTATTCCAGTGATAGTGATAGCTTTAAGCAGTCTTGTTGCTTCGGGACAGGAGCTAACAAAAATACCCGGAGAAATTTCCATTGCAATTAAAACTGGTAATGCTGCTGAATTATCAAAGTACATGTATTCAACTATTGAACTTCTTCTTCTCAATAAAGAAGATTTTTACAAAAAGGATGTAGCTGAAACAATTCTGAAAAATTTTTTTAATGAATACAAGACCAGGGATTTTACTGTCCGCCATCAGGGCGCAAAAAATGATGCTCAATATTCAATAGGTAATCTTAAGACAGAAAAAGGAGACTTCAGGGTTTATTTTCTTCTTAAGAAAGTTGACCAGAAATTGTTGATTCATCAGATACGTATTGAACCTGACAATGGAAAATAGAATTCTCAGGGACTTTATTCTCAGAAGCCTCGCTGAAGATTTAGGCGATGGTGATCATTCGTCGCTCGCATGTATACCTGAAGCGACAACCGGTAAAGCAAAGCTCCTTATCAAGGAGAAAGGATTACTTGCCGGCATCAGGGTAGCCTGTGAACTCTTCTCCATAATCGATAAAGATCTGAAGCTTGATGTTATTCTTGAAGATGGAACGCCTGTAGTACCGGGAGATATTTCATTCTACCTTTCGGGCCGCCAGCAATCAATACTTAAATCGGAGCGGTTGGTTCTGAATATCATGCAAAGGATGAGCGGAATTGCAACTGTTACACGCGAATATGTCAGCCAACTGAAAGGATTGAAGACCATAATTCTTGATACACGAAAAACCACCCCCGGCTTAAGATTTCTTGAAAAAGAGGCAGTAAGGATAGGTGGTGGAATGAATCACAGAATGGGATTATTTGATATGATCATAATTAAAGATAATCATATTGATTTTGCTGGAGGAATTGAGAATGCAATTACCAGGACAAAAGAATATCTGAAGAAAAATAACATGAATCTTAAGGTTGAAATTGAAGCAAGGAACCTTGAGGAAGTAAAAACTATTCTTTCAGTTGGTGGAGTGGATCGTATCATGCTCGATAATTTAAGTGTAAGTGATACACTTAACGCGGTTAAGGTAATATCAGGAAGATTCGAAACAGAATCCTCAGGAGGCATAACTCTTGCCAATATAAGATCTTATGCTGAATGTGGTGTGGATTTCATTTCAGTAGGAGCTCTCACACATCATATCAAAAGTCTGGATATGAGTCTTAAAGCCATTTGATTTATTATTATTTATAAAGCCTCCGCTGTCAACCACAATGAAGAAACTGTTTGACCAGTTTGCTTATCACTTCATTTCTGTTGTACAGTTTTTCACTAAGACCTTTGTCATCAAAAGCTTTCAGCTTAGATACTATACTATCAATTACACCTGCCGGAAACACTCCGTCCTTTTCAAAGTATTTTCTTTGGGCCAAAAGACATTCAGCTGATTCCCAACATGATGTTGGCAGTGACTCCAGTGGTTTCTTTTTTATCTTACCTTGATCTTTAAAGACATTATAATCGACATAAAGTTCCTCAGCCTTCTTAAGAGCATCGTTCATTTCCAGTCCATGCTCAACGGCAATTACCAATCCGGCAAAAAGCTTATAAATATCTGATGACCCGTCGGGTGACCTTAGTTCAACGGTCTGTTTTGAGGGCATGTCAATGAACTCAGTTTTGTCAGCCGGATTAGCATCTATGATCATATTCATAGCTCCGTTCCAGCCAAGAGGAACACGTATAAGTACAGATCTGTTCCAGTCGCCCCAGCAAATAATTGTAGGAGCCTCCTGGTGGGGTACCAGCCTCAGGTAGGAGGTAGGAATTGTGTTTCCAAAAGCCGTCAGAGCTTTGGAAAGATCAAGTATGCCGACTATCATCTTTTTTGCCATACTGCTCAGTTTCCCATTTTCGACCATCATATTGACTCCATCCTTTTCGAGCATCATGTGAATATGCATCCCTGAGCCGGCTTCACCTACAGTAATTTTTGGTGCAAAACTTATTTCAACATCATATTCCGAGCCAAGTATTCTTAAAATCCATTTGGCAATAAGAAGCTGATCAACAGCATCATCCAGCTCAACAGGGAGGAATTCAATCTCATGCTGTTCAAAATCTTCTCCATCCTTAGAAAAACTTCCCACCTCCGAATGACCATATTTAATTCTGCATCCGGCTTTGGCACATAGTTCAAGGGCCTTTATCCTAAGATCCTCAAATTTCGCGAAAGGTTTTGATTGATGGTATCCTTTCTGATCTGTAAGAGGATAGAGATCATCATGATATGATTTGATGTAATATTCAAGCTCTCCGAAAGCCTTCATAATAAAACCAGTTTTTTCTTTAAAGCGGTTATATGCTTTCCTGAGAATATATTCCGGTGCACTTTCAAGAGGTTTTCCGTCATTATTATAAAATGAGCAGAGTATTTCGAGAGTTGGTGTCTCAGTAAAAGGATTGACAAAAGCTGTGCGATATCGCGGAATTATATAAAGATCGCTGGAGCCTGATCCAATAAATGAAAACAAACTTGATCCGTCTACCCTTTCACCAGCAGTAAGGATTGATTCAAGATGATCTCTGCTGAAAGGTACAAAATTCAATGATTTAAGTTTGCCATCATCGGCAACATATCTGAAATTAAGCATCGTAATTCCTTTGGCTTCAATAAACCTGATTATATCTTCACGTGTAAAATCCTTTGATGGTTTTTTCAGGAACTGAACCAATTCATTCCGGTTCAAGAGGATATCGTTATTCTTCATCATTTAATATAAAATTAGTTACGTGTCAAAAATAAATAATTAACGCAAGCCGATTTATGACAAATATTTCTTTTCAGGTTATTCCAAAAAAAAGCTGCCCCTTTTGAGGCAGCCCTTTTAACTAACTGAACGCAAAAAGAAAATTATAAAGTAATACCAATTACAAAGTGAATACTTTCGGCCTCAGGATTTACATACAATGTTCCTTTGAGAGGCAATGAAAAATCAGGTGAAATTCTGATGTTCCTGATAGACGTCAGCCCCAGGTTACATACTGCAAATCCATCAATCTTTCCATAACCTGCTCCATAGTATCCGTTGGCTGGTGTTGCTCCAAGAAAAATATTGAAATCTTTGAATGTATATCCAAATTCAATATAAGTCGAATAATTCTGAGTAGTCGAGAACGATTCTGTAGTTTTATCCCATTTTTTGTCTGCCCCGTAAATCATCGTGTTAACAGTAATGCTCAAAGGGAGCTTCTCTGTCCCCAGGTAACCCAGTGTTGCTTCAAGAATATGATCGGTGGATGAATTCTTATAATCAAAATAAAATGGATTAGCAAAAGTCCAGTCATAATCGGTAAGAGCGATTTTAAAGGATTTGATTGTATAAGTCAGATATGGATCAACTTCCTTATAAGAACCCCGATAATCCGTTGAACCCCAGACACCCAATTCAAATCCTCCTGAAATTATTGCCAGTGTTGGTTGAATATTAGGATTTTGGCTGGCTACTGTACCGCGCCATATATAAGTGCTAACAACATCGGTAGTCACTTTGAAAGTAATCTTTGAGGTATTTGAAGAAGTTCCTGTCACACTATCCTGGCAGAAAACCGGACCTAAGAACAATAACATGCCTGCTGTTATAGCAATTAAAATTAATTTCATATAATGCAAATTTTATTTGAAACGAACATTATCTTGATAATGGAGTTTCAGCGTTTTTATCCATTTTCGTTCCGGAATAGCCGTCAATCCCCATCTCAGGGAGGTCGAGACCTTCAAGTTCAGATCTTGCTGATACCCTGTTGCCAATAATCAGGTCAATAACTTTAAAAACAGCATAAGATATCAGACCCACGTAAATCAGGTTTGCCAGTACACCAATCACTTCAGCTAATAGCTGACCTCCATCGCCATAAAACAAGCCTTTTACCGTGCCTGCTACGCCGTTCCAGCCATCACCATACGTACCGTCAGCGAATAAACCAAGCGCAATAACCCCCCATGCTCCGTTCACTCCATGCACAGATATTGCACCAACAGGATCGTCAATCTTTGCTTTTCTTTCAAAAAAGAATGAAGATTCAACAACAAGCACGCCTGCAATCAGCCCAATAAGAGCGGCACTGCCAACATTTACAAAAGCACATGGTGCAGTAATTGCAACGAGCCCTGCCAGCAATCCGTTACAAATCATACTGACGTCAGGTTTTTTAGTTTTAAACCACCACATATATAGCATTGCAGCTAATGCTCCGGTAGCAGAAGCAATCATGGTATTAACAGCGACAACAGCTATTCTGAGGTCACCTCCTGCAAGAGTTGATCCCGGGTTAAAGCCGAACCAACCGAAAGCAAGGATAAATGTTCCGATAACTGCCATTGGGATGCTATGTGCAGGAATAGCATTTGGCGATCCGTTTTTATTGTATTTCCCAAGACGCGGGCCAAGTATCCAGGCCCCAACTCCAGCTATAACACCACCTGTAAGATGAACAACAGATGAACCTGCAAAATCAACATGACCATGTCCCAGGTGGAAATTTGATCCGAGTTGCGTCAACCAGCCGCCTCCCCATACCCAGTTTCCATAAACGGGGTAAATAATTGTGCCTACTGCTAGTCCATATAATACAAATGCTGAGAATTTCCATCTTTCAGCCATGGCTCCTGTAGGGATGGTGGCTGTCGTATCCATAAATACCATCTGGAAAAGGAACAAAGCAAATACTGCAACATCGTAGGTTCCGCTCAGAAAAAATCCCCTGGAACCAAGTAATCCGAATGAATGCCCGAAAAGATTAATTGTCAGCTCATGGTTTAGCCCGTCAAAACCGCCCATAGTAGTAATTGCACCCACTCCTCCAAACATGAGAGCAAAACCACAAACCCAGAAACCGAGCATTCCAAGTGGGTATATCATTAGGTTCATTGCCATGGTATGTGCCACGTTTTTTGCACGGGTCAACCCTGTTTCCACCATTGCAAAACCGGCCTGC
Organism: uncultured Bacteroidales bacterium; assembly: GCA_963838215.1. Lineage (GTDB taxonomy): Bacteria > Bacteroidota > Bacteroidia > Bacteroidales > VadinHA17 > LD21. The sequence goes on from CAWIQG010000004.1 coordinate 665,806, forward strand.
ATGAACATTACCAGGAACCCGGTTATTAACGTCCACATGATATTGAGAGCCACTTTGTTGTGTCCTACCTGATTTGCCACTTCCATAATTGTTGGTGATCCCGGAATTGCCGTTGAAATTTCTGTAGCGTTACCTGTATTTGTACCACTGGGATCAGGTTTTCTGGGTCCATCAGCATAACAAAAAGTTCCAAGAGTCAGAATTAATGCCAGGACGATTGATATAGTTTTTTTAGTCATTTCTACAAGTTTTAAATTTTTACATGGTTAATTTTGAATCACCCGGCCCTGCTGTTGAAGCTTCTCCTCTTGCACCATTACTAATCCTTACGGATTCCTCAATGTTATAGCTGAAGATCATCCCATCACCGACTTCACCGGTGTAAGCAGCTTTCTCGATACAATCAATTGTTTTTGAAACATTAATGTCGCGAAGTACAATGGAGATAAAAATCCTTGGTATGTATTGTGTGTCATAAACTGTTCCACGATAGCTGTGATGTCCTCGCAGATGCTCATTCCCAATCCCTGATGCATCCCAGTAAGAGAAGAAGTCGATGCCAATCTCTTTTAACCGCGACTTGACATCTTCAAATTTCGACGTTCGGATAATCGCTTCAATTTTCTTCATACATTTTAGTTTTTAGTTATTACTTACTTTTTTGGATTTAACACAGATGATAAAAAGATACATTGTTGTATAATTTCATATCTGGCACACAATAAGGCCAAATGCATGCCATTTATTGAAAATGTATTCAGGAAGAACAAAAAAAAATTTGTAAACCATTAAAGAACAGGCTGCCCCGGAGGATTTAAAAAAAACGGATGTTTTTTGGAGAAAATTAAAAGACTACAAAACGGTAACAAATAACAAAAAATCCTACGTAATTGTAGGATTCATGTTACATGCACAAGAATGTTTTTGCAAATAATTGTATTTGAAGAACATAGCTTCTGTCAAACTGAAGTCCGTTTGAATTTTTTAAATATTGCAGGATCAATTTCATACTTTTTAATCCTGAGCCCCATCATGCGCTCAGTGAGTTTGAGCTGTTCAGCGGCTTTGGAAATGTTACCTTTTGAAAGATTTAATGCATCAATCAGCATTTGTTTTTCAACATTTTCGAGTATGGCTTCCAGTCCACCATCTACACGAGAGTGAGTTGATGCCGCACTTTGAAGTGTGGGTGGAAGATTGTGAGAACGAATAACTTTATCAGTGCTGAGGATACCTGCACGCTCAATACAATTTTCGAGCTCCCTTATATTGCCGGGCCAGTGATAAGTCATAAGCAGGTCAATGGCTGTTGAACTGATACGCTTAATCTCGAGACCGTGTATCTTGTTATATTTTTCGATAAAATGATTTACCAGAAGGGGAATATCTCCCCGGCGTTCCCTCAATGGCGGTATAAACAGAGGGAAAACGTTCAGCCTGTAATAGAGATCTTCTCGGAATTCGTTCTTAAGCATCATCTCTTCCAGATCGCGGTTTGTGGCTGTAATTATCCGGACATCAGCCCGGATAGTTTCGGTTCCTCCCAGTCTCTGGAATTCTTTTTCCTGTAAAACCCTTAGTAACTTCACCTGTAGATTTGGCGAAAGGTCACCGATCTCATCCAGAAAGATTGTACTTTTTTCGGCTAATTCAAAACGACCTTTGTGTAACCTGTCTGCCCCTGTAAATGCGCCTTTTTCATATCCAAACAATTCGCTTTCGATCAGCATATCGGGAATGGCTGCGCAATTAATCTTTATCATCTTTTTCTTGCTCCGGGGACTTTGATCATGAATTGCATTAGCCACCAGTTCTTTTCCAACACCACTCTCACCACGTATAAGGATCGTAGCATTAGTCATAGCTACTTTTGCAATCAGATCATATACTGCCTGCATCTTCCCTGATTCTCCCACCAGTGAATTGATCCGGTCGTTATAACTGTAGAGCCCCTGTTCCTGTAACCTTTCAAAACGTAACTTTTCCAATTCTTCAATTTTATCCTGACGCGATCTTACTAACCTTGCAAACATCGAAGCCATTATGGTCAGTAACTGCAACTCATTCTGAAATGAACGGTCAGAATAAAATTCAAGTTTCACACTGAGAGTGCCAATAATCTGATTCTTAACTTTTATCGGAACGCAAATAAATGAATCATCATCTTCATTTTTGCTCGTAGATTTTGTTTTATTAAGGTAACGAGGTTCATCTGAAATATGAGGTATAATATAAGGTTTTCCAGTTTTAACCACTTCGCCTATGATACCTTCCCCGATCTTATATTCACCTCTTTCCTTTTGCTCTTTGGTCAAGCCATAAGCAACCTCAATGCATATTTTAGATGAGTTACGATTCAATACTGTAAGGATGGTCTGGCGGATACCAAGTTTTTTAGCCATTTCCTCCATTACCGACTGAATAGCTTCTTCCAGATCAGTACTTTTGCCAACAACCTCACTGACCTGAAATAGCACCGATAAATTATCAGAATGATTCATCTTGAATTTTTAACCGGTATTGCTGAAAAAATAATTAAACTAATTGTACAATAATAACATTTAATTGATCTAATTACTATCATTTTATATTTGATAACCCTTATAAACATAGCATATATAAATAATAATTATATAAATGCTTAATATATTCTATTCGCATCCGTCAAAGTTACTAATAAATTGCAATAATATGTTATAAGAGCACTAATCAACTCTATTTAATTGAATTGCAATATATTATCAATAATTATAAACTGCTAATAACCAGAAACCTGAGTTGACTGGCTTTGCCCTCAGGGATAAGAAAAATCAATAATGATTCCCGCTCATTTCCTTTGTACGAAGGAGCAGGTTTGACTATTTGTAATTTTTTTCATTACTTTAGGGCCACAATCCGGACCATAATGAAAAAGTGGATAGTTTTCCAAATCTTCCTGTTTCTATTTAGCTGCAAAGGAGAAAAGACTAACTCTTACTTTACATCTGAAAAAGCATTAAGGTACTTCAAAGCCATAGAGGCGATCTGTGACCATGATAATGGCAAACTCTGGGGAAAGAATCTATTTGGACCCATTATGTTTGTAGAAAGAGGAACTCGCAGAATTATTGCCAATAAACCTGATAGTGAAGGCCTTCTGAAAGAAAAAGATGGAGTATTTATTGGATTTTATCCAAAAGAACTTATCCTGAATACTTATCCTGTGAATTTCGGAGGAACGCAATTTGCCATGGTACCTCTTCCATCGGAAGAAGATGAGTACAGGATAAAAACCAGGGTAATTCACAGTCTTTTTCATTGCTTCCAGGAAAATGAAGGGATCAGTTCGCAAAGCTTCAATGAAACCAATATGGATGAAAAGGAAGCCCGGCTTTGGATAAAACTTGAATGGAAAGCTTTACGGAAAGCACTCGATTCAGCAGGAGATAACCGTCAGCTGGCAATAAGGGATGCCCTGATTTTCAGCGGAGCCAACAGAGAGCTTTATCATAAATATGCCATTGAAGAAAACCGGTTTGAAAACTATGAAGGACTAACAACATTTACATATACAATGCTTTGCACCAATTCACCCGAAGAATATAAATCGAGGCTTTTTGAAAATCTTGACAGGATTTATCAGATGGAATCATACGCAAGATCTTACGGTTTCATCGATGGTGCGCTGTACGCTACTCTCCTTTCCGATAAAGGATTTGATTTTCGCAAAATCAAAACAGATACTTTTGATCTGGGAAATGCTGTAAAAGAGTTATATAATATCGAATTGCCGGTCATCTGCAGAGATGTTGCCGGAAGCCTTGCGGTAAATTATGACATTGAGTCCATTAATATCGAAGAAGCTAAACGCTTAGAAGATATCAGAGAAAGCATACATAAACAGGTCAGCACCTTTACAGAGAAACCGGTTGTGTTCCTCGAACTTGAAAGTCCCTATTTTGATTTTGAACCGGAAGATGTTCATCCGCTTGACACTCTGGGTACACTTTACAATTCAATGAGGATTTCAGATAACTGGGGCAAGCTTACTGTTGATAAAGGCGGTTGCCTGGTTTCAAATAATTTTAAATATCTCAGGATCACTGCAAAAGGATTTAAAGCAGATAGAAACCATATTTCAGGCGAAGGATGGCTGCTAAACCTGAATAGCGATTGGGAAGTTGTTCATGTCGATCAGAATTATTTCGTCAGAAAGCTGATGCCGTAAAATCCGTTTCCTGTCATCGTTTTTTACCCTCCATCCCCTCTAAAAGGGGCGATTCAATGTCTTTAGCGCCTCTTCCAACGATTTAATTTTTGATTCAGCATCGCTCTTCTTCTTTCTTTCCAACTCTAAGACATTTGCGGGAGCATTCTTAACAAAACGCTCATTTTCAAGCTTTCTCATTACAGAGATAAGAAAGCCCCGGTTGTAATCTAGATCATCCTGAATCTTTGCAATATCTCCTTCAAAATCAATTTTGCCACTCAGCGGGATAAAATACTCAGTGGTTCTTATCATAAATGAAGCAGCCCCTTCCAGTTTGCCGGATACAAATGATACTTCGGATAAATTACAGAGTTTACTGATGACCGGAAGGAATTCAATATCTGAACTATCCTTATCAGAACGGATAATTAGCTCCAGCTTTTCTTTATTTGGAACATTTTTATTTTTCCTGACAGTTCTGATTGCACTTATTGTCTCTTTAACTGATTCAAAGTTGTTAACCAGATCCTTATTGAATTTTTTAGCTTCCGGCATCCGTGTCATCATAAGACTTTCACCATCTTTTCTTTCAAGAAGCAGTTGCCATATCTCCTCAGTTATAAATGGCATGAATGGATGAATTACCTTCAGAAGTTTATCGAATATATCTACTGTGGCATCAAAAGTAATTTTGTCAACCGGTTTTCGATATTCAGGTTTGATGATCTCGAGATACCAGCCCGAGAACTCATCCCAGAACAATTTATAAATTATCATCAGTGCTTCTGAAATCCTGAATTTTCTAAAGCTCATATCAATTTCGTGCAATGTTTTCTTCAGAACCTCATCCATCCACTTCACAGCAATTTTTGAAGAATCAGGCTGGTCGATCTTATCGTCGACATTCCAGGTCTTTACAAGCCTGAAAGCGTTCCAGATTTTATTTGCAAAATTACGACCTTGTTCAGGCAGGCTGTCTTCATAAAGCAGATCATTACCTGCAGGTGAACATAAAAGCATTCCCACCCTTACTCCATCAGCACCATATTTTTCAATAAGACTGATCGGATCAGGGGAATTACCAAGCGATTTGGACATTTTCCTTCTTTGCTGGTCGCGAACCAGCCCTGTAAGATAAACATTGTCAAATGGTTTCTCTCCCCTGAACTCGTACCCGGCAATAATCATTCTGGCAACCCAGAAAAAGAGAATTTCAGGAGCCGTAATCAGGTCGTTTGTCGGGTAATAATATTTAATATCAGCATTCTCCGGGTTATTTATACCATCAAATGAAGTTATCGGCCATAGCCACGATGAGAACCAGGTATCAAGAACATCTTCATCCTGCCGCAAATCGGTTTCTTTTAAAGAAGGCTTATCACTCTTTTCCCTGGCCAGTTTAAGCGCTTCAGTGATACTCTCTGCAACAACAATTTCGCCATTATCATAGTACCAGGCAGGTATCCTGTGACCCCACCACAGCTGACGGCTGATGCACCAGTCGTGAACATTTTCCATCCAGTGCCTGTAAAGATTTTTAAATTTTGCAGGATGTATCTGGACATCACCTTTCAGAACGGCATCCAATGCAGGTTGCGACAGCTCTTTCATCTTAATAAACCACTGAAGCGACAGTTTTGGTTCAATAACTGCATTTGTTCGTTCAGAGCGACCTATCTTATTAGCATAATTTTCAACTTTAACCAGGTTCCCGGTTCTGTGAAGTTCCTTCTCTGCAAGTTCTTTTGCTTTAAACCTGTCAACACCGGCAAATAAACCGGCCCTTGCGCTTATGGTTCCATCATCATTAAAAACATCAATTGATGGCAATTTATGTCTGAGTCCGATCTCGTAATCGTTAATATCGTGAGCCGGCGTAATTTTAAGGCATCCTGTACCAAACTCAGGATCGACGTAACTGTCAAAAATAAACGGCACTTCGCGATTAGTCATAGGCACAATAACCTTTTTCCCTTTCATTCGCCTGTAACGGTCATCCTCCGGGTTGGCGCAAACAGCTGTATCGCCAAGTATTGTCTCGGGACGGGTTGTTGCAACCATAATATAATCATCCTCTCCTACTATTTTATAACGAACATAATAGAGTTTTGATTTTTCATCAGTATAAATAACCTCCTCATCCGAAACAGCGGTCATAGCCTGAGGATCCCAGTTAACCATTCTGATGCCTCTGTAAATAAGCCCTTTATTATATAGATCAACAAACACCTTCATTACTGAATCATATCTTTTCTCATCCATGGTGAAAAGAGTGCGATCCCAGTCGCATGATGCTCCAAGACGCTTAAGCTGTTCCAGAATTATACCCCCATGCTTATGCGTCCATTCCCACGCGTGGTCGAGGAATTCTTCCCTTGTAAGATCACGTTTTTCAACACCATCTGCCTTAAGCTTTGCAACTACCTTTGCTTCAGTGGCAATTGAGGCATGGTCGGTTCCCGGCACCCAGCAGGCATTTTTTCCCTGCATTCTTGCCCTTCGTACCAGCACATCCTGAATTGTGTTATTAAGCATGTGGCCCATGTGAAGTACACCAGTAACATTGGGTGGAGGTATAACTATTGTATAAGGCTCTCTATGGTCAGGAGTACTTTTAAAAAATCCATGTTCCATCCAGTAATTGTACCATTTGCTTTCTGCTTTTCCGGGCTCGTATTTTGAAGGGAGTTCCATTTGTTTCTGTTCGTATTAATTTTGTAATATAGAATTGCAAAAATATTAAAATTAACGATATTATTAAAAGTTGATGAGTTGAAGGAGTTGAACGTGCTTATATTAAACTTTTCAACCTTTCAACAGAATTTTAATAAAAAGTTAAATCATTTATTCAGTATTCTATTTTATTTACTTTTGTCAATCTATTTTAATAAGGATCAAAATTTAAAATATTATGCCAACAATATCGGAAAAAGGCAAAGCGATGCCAGCATCTCCAATCAGGAAGCTTGTTCCGTATTCTGAAGAAGCCAAACGCAAAGGGAGAAAAGTTTATCATCTGAATATCGGACAACCTGATATCCCTACTCCCGATGTGGCGATGAATGCAATCCGCCACCTCAATATGAAAGTTATCGAATACAGCCATTCAGCCGGCAATGAATCGTATCGCCGGAAGCTGGCTGCGTATTACCAGACCATCGGTATAGATGTTGGTTATACCGAAATGCTGATAACGACAGGCGGATCGGAAGCTATATTGTTTGCCCTTATGACTTGCGTTAATCCTGGTGATGAAGTTATAACACCTGAGCCATTCTATGCCAATTATAATGGTTTTGCCACAACAGCCGGTATTAAAATCGTGCCTGTAACCTCTTATATTAAAGATGATTTTGCCCTTCCACCTATTAAAGAGATTGAAAATAGAATCAATCAAAAGACCAGGGGAATTATTGTCTGCAATCCGAATAATCCGACCGGATATCTTTATTCTGAGGAAGAGCTCCGGCAGCTGGGAGATATTGTAAAAAAACATGATCTCTATCTCTTCTCTGATGAGGCTTATCGCGAATTTTGTTACGACGGGGCTGTACATTTTTCAGCCATGAATCTTGAAGGCCTTGAAAATAATGTCATTATGCTCGATTCCGTATCCAAACGCTACAGCGAATGCGGCGTAAGAATCGGGGCATTGATAACAAGGAATAAAGAGGTTATTTCCACTGCACTCAAATTTGCACAGGCGCGTCTTTCCCCTCCCGGGCTCGGACAGATCGCCGGGGAAGCTTCAATTGATACTCCGGATGATTATTTTAAAGGAGTAAACAGGGAATACACCGCACGAAGAAACTATATGGTTGATGCTCTTAATAAAATCCCTGGTGTATATTGCCCTAAACCAAAAGGAGCATTTTATACATTCGTCAGACTTCCGGTTGACGATACTGACAAATTTGCACAGTGGCTTCTTGAAGAGTTTGAATATAAAAATCAAACAGTTATGGTTGCTCCTGCTTCGGGTTTCTACTCAACACCAGGGTTGGGGAAAAATGAGGTACGTATTGCCTATGTTCTAAAAATCGACGACCTTAAAAATGCCATGATGATACTTGCGGAAGCGCTGAAGGTTTATCCGGGAAGAAGATTATATAAAGACAAAAGACAAAAGTAAAAAGATAAAAGGCAAGTGTTTCACTATGAAGTTAAATGGTTTTTGCGGAGTCACGAACATTGTAAGTCTGTGTAAATCTGTGGTTAATGGTTTCTAACCTTTGCGTAAACCTTTGTGTCCTTCGTGGTTAAAAGAATTATTGATACAACAAATACTTCTCTCTTATTTTTGCAAATTTAACCAACCCCTCTTTCCAGGTTGCTCTGATTTGTCTGGCACTCATCCCCTTCTCTATCTGTTCCCTTAAAACCGGACCTCCTGCAAGAACATCGAAATAGGAATTAAAGAATTTATCTTTCTGAGGAAAATCTTTGTATGCATTTATAAGCCAATCGAGATTAAGCTCCGTTAGGGGTACCAGCTTCTTTTTAACAGCATCCCTGAGATCTGTTCCGTAACATTTTATTCCCAGAAGCTGAGGATTTTTAGCGCCCGGAACGTTTTCCGGGGTAAAGCTGAATCCCCTGTCGGGCAGGTAAGGATTACCAAATACCTGAAACGGGAATGAAGTACCTCTGCCGCATGAGATAGCGGTGCCCTCGAAAAAGCATAAGGAAGGATATAGGTAAACCGAGGTCTGGTTTGGAAGATTAGGTGAAGGTCTAACAGGAAGTTCATATAAAATTTTATGAGTGTAATCTATACACTTAATAACTACCAGATCACATTTGACTCTCCCCTTAAGCCATCCCTCTCCATTTATCATGCTGGCATATTCTCCGACAGTCATCCCATGAACAACCGGTACAGGATCCATGCCCACGAAGGAGCGGTATATTGTATCCAGGATGTTCCCGTCAAAATAGAAACCATTTGGATTAGGTCTGTCGAGCACAAGACATTTTATATGATTTTCTGCACATGATTCCATAATATAATGAAGTGTAGATATATATGTATAGAATCGTGCACCTACATCCTGGATATCAAAAACTACCACCTCAATCCCCGCAAGATCTTCAGGGGTTGGCTTAAGATGCGAACCGTACAGACTTATTAAGGGGATCCCTGTTTCTGTATCTTTTCCGTTTTCGATGCTCTCCCCTGCATCAGCTAAATCTCTGAACCCATGTTCCGGTGCGAATATTACTTTTATATTTATTCCAATTGCTAAAAGTGTATCAACCAAGTGGGTATGTCCAATTATTGAGGTCTGATTGGCGACAACAGCAATTGATTTGCCTTCAAGAATGGTTCGGTATAATTCAATCTGGTTTGCTCCCGGTATGGGAGATTTCTTAGCTCCCATGCAAGATGTAGATGTGATGATCATTAATATCAAAGCCGAGGCAAAAATAAATCTAATCATCTGATATTTGATTTGATTATGTAAAACTAAGATTTTTTTATCTCTGTAGTTCTCTATTCCTCTCCTTGTCCCTCTGTATAATAAAAAAAAACTAACACAGAGGGTTGCACAGAGGATTCTCAGGGCTACACAGAGGAGTTAATCTTTAATTTCTTAAATTTGGGAACTTCTTATTACCATGAATTTACCATATTTTATAGCACAACGACTCATAAAAGGAAGACGTGAAGGCACATCATTTTCGCGTCCCATAAATGTTATCGCTATTGTGGGAATTGCAATGGGGCTGGCTGTCATGATACTGGCGGTTGCAATACTTACCGGCTTCAAAAAGCAAATCAGGGAAAAGGTGGTCGGTTTTGGATCGAATATTCAGATTATGAACTTCGATTCGAACATTTCATTTGAAACTGCACCAATAAGCGATACTCAGCAATTCATCCTCAAAATAAAACAGATACCCGGAATCAATCATGTTCAGGTTTTCGCAACTAAGGCCGGCATCATAAAAACCGATGAGGAGATACAGGGTGTCGTATTGAAAGGAATAGGAAGTGATTTCGACTGGAACTACTTCAGCAGCAACATGGTTGCTGGCTCTGTGTTTACTGTCACCGATACTGCTATCGGGAATAAAGTAATTATTTCAAAGAAGATAGCCGATATGCTGAAGTTAAAAACCGGGGACTCATTTACGATGCATTTCATCCAGGATCCGCCAAGGGTAAGGAAGTTCATTATATCGGGAATATATGAGACAAGCCTGGAAGAATTTGATAAAATGTACGTTTTCTGCGATATCGGGCACATAAAACGGCTCAATGGATGGAAAGACGACCAGGTAAGCGGGTTTGAAATATTCATTGATGATTTTGATAAGCTTGATGCCATGACCATGGCGGTCAGAGATGCCATTGGCTATAAAATAACGGAGGAAGATACCAAGTATAAAGTAACCAATATTAGGATAAAGTATCCCCAGATCTTTGATTGGCTGAATTTCCAGGACATGAATGTTATCATAATTATTCTTCTTATGCTGGTAGTGGCCGGATTTAATATGATATCGGGATTGCTCATTCTTATTCTTGAAAAAACAAATATGATAGGTATACTTAAAGCACTAGGTTCTGAAGATATAACAATACGCCGTGTATTTTTGTACCAGGCAGCATATCTTATCGGTAAAGGATTATTATGGGGTAACCTGATTGGAATCGGTCTTGCATTTATTCAGCTTAAAACCGGGGTAATAACTTTGGATCCGAGTTCATATTATATCAAAACAGTTCCTGTAAATCTGGAACTTTCACATATTCTTTTGCTGAATGCGGGAACTATGGCTGCGATAATTATTATGCTTCTTATTCCCTCACAGCTCATTAGCAGGATAACTCCGGTAAAGGCGATCCGATACGACTAAAAACTCAGGCAAAAAACAGTCTCCTTATCAGGCAATGATCTTACTTTAAGATTACCACCGTGTGCTTTCATGATCTGTCTGGATATGCTGAGACCAATGCCTGATCCCTTTTTCCTCGTAGTAAAAAACGGGACAAATATCTCATCAATATTCTCCTCGGAAATTCCCGGACCATTATCTATAACACATATTTCAGGATGATTGTTTATATCGACACCTGCGACAATCTTTATTTTACCATCAGGATTGTTTTCATTGGCTTCAATTGCATTTTTTAAAAGGTTTATTAAAACCTGGGAGATCAGGTTCTGATCTGCAAAAATTTCAAGATCAGGATCTTTCAGTGAAAATGACAAGTCAATTCCATCGCTCTTTTCAAAAGAGTTATAAATAACCTCCACACGATTTATCAGATCAGCCATTTTAAATAATTTCTTTTCCGGCTCCGGAAGACGGGTCAATTTCCGGTATGATTCAACAAATGACATCAGCCCTTTCCCCTGTTCTTTTATTACATTCAAACCCTGCAAAGTTATGGCAATGGTTTTACCTGTTACATTCTCCGGTAAAACAGGATTTCCTTCTGTTCCATAGATGTTTGAAAGACTTTCCGACAGCGATGTAATTGGTGTTATGGAGTTCATTATTTCGTGCATTAAAACCCTTATCAGTTTCATCCACGAATCGAGCTCTTTTTCGTCAAGTTCATTCTTTATATCCTGAATTGAAAGAATCACCATTTCTTTATTGTTTGTTTTGAATGATGTAGCTTTCAGTGACAGCTGTATTTCTCCCTGTTCTCTTGTAATCGCTACTAATCGCCGTTCAAATGGCTTGATGCTGTTTATTGCCTGAAAAAGCTTCTGGTCAATCCGTTCAATTTGCTGCAAATGAGTGAGAACCTCTGCAGAGAGTAGATTCTTTGCTGATGAATTGGCATGCAGTATGAATCCTTTATCATCGTAAGTTATGATTCCTGTTGCAATGTGTTCAAGTAATATCCTGAAGTACTGTTCCTGCTGCCTGTTTTCTATTTTTAACTGCTGAATCTGCTGATTCACCCTGTTCATACTCTTGTACAACTCCTTCAAACCTTCATTGCTTGTTTCAACGGGAAAAGAGAGGTTTGAATCATCGTTCCTGACAGAATCGAAAAAGAACCTGATCTTTCTGTTAGTGGTGTTCAGGTAAGATACCAAGCTGATCGTGAGAAAAACGATCGCAAATAAACATATAAGCGAAAAACGCAACGATTTGTCAATAACAATAAAATATGCCAGAAGAGCAGATAATGCCACTATAAGTAATACCCTGAATACAATATTAAAATAAAGGTTTTTACTAATCATCATCCTGATTTTTTAAATTTATTGTAAAGAGTCTGCCTTGTTATCCCAAGCTGTTCAGCAGCTGCTGTGAAGTTACCATTATTTTTTTCAAGGGCCAGTTGAATCATCTGTTTTTCCATCTCTTCCAGAGTATTAAACGAGATGTTACCGTTAAATGAACTGTTGTGCCGCAAATATAAATCATCGGGTTTTAAAATAGTTGATTCACTTAGTATTATCGCCTTTTCAATTGTATGCTGAAGTTCACGGATGTTTCCCGGCCATGAATAATTCATTAGTTTTTCATGTGCCTGCTGGTTAATTTTAAGATCTGGTTTATTGTATTTGTAGGCATATTTTTTCAGGAAAAATTCAGCAAGAATTATTATATCGTTTCCCCTTTCTCTCAAAGGAGGTAATTCAATCTGGATGGTGTTGATCCTGTAAAGAAGATCTTCGCGGAACAATCCTGAATGAACCATACTTTCAAGGTTTTTGTTGGTGGCACATATCAGGCGGATGTCGGTTGGGATGAGCTGGTTCGATCCAATGCGCGAGAACTGGCGGTTTTCAATAACAGCAAGCATTTTGGCCTGAAGATGAAATGACAGGTTGCCTATTTCATCGAGAAAAAGAGTGCCTTTATCCGCAATTTCAAACTTACCCTGCTTGTTTTCGTGAGCATCGGTAAAAGCACCTTTGACATGTCCGAATAACTCGCTTTCAAAGAGAGTTTCGCTCAAAGAACCAATATCAACACTTACCAGAACCTCTTTGGCCCTGTGAGACTGCCGATGAATTTCCTGCGCTACTAATTCTTTTCCGGTCCCGTTTTCTCCCGTTATCAGGATGTTTGCATCGGTTTTTGCGACTTTCCTTACCATGTTCAATACGCCCATAAGCTGGGGAGAGGAGCCGATTATGAATCTCTGATCACGGTTTATCTCTTTCTTCAGCCCAGTCTCTCTTTCTTTAAGCTGTTTAACCTCCTTTTTTGAAAGATTAAGCTGAATTGCCAGTTTTATTGTTGCAAGCAGTTTCTCATTATCCCATGGTTTCAGAACAAAATCAGAGGCACCCGATTTAAGAGCCTTAACTGCTGTATTAATATCACCATAGGCTGTTATCATTACAACTGATATTTCCGGCCTGAGCTCTTTTATTCTTTCGAGCCAATAGATTCCCTCATTCCCAGTATTCACTCCGGCTGTGAAATTCATGTCGAGGATCACCAGGTTGTAATCTTTTTTAGACAATTCCGTAAGTATCTGATTCGGATTTGAAAGAAGAGTAACCTCATGGAATTCAGGCATTAGCAGTATCTCCAGAGCGCTAAGGATGCTTTTGTTGTCATCAATTACAAGAATGTTGCCTTTTGGGGTTTGCATTTGTTTAAGTACCAAGTTTTTACTTATAATATATTTTAACCACGGGGTTGCACGGAGTAAGCACGGTGTGACACAGCCTAATGATTCAGGATCAAGATTATGTTTCTTACAGAATTTTACTCTGTGAAACTCTGAGCAAACTCTGTGTAACCCTGTGGTAAATCGATTTCAATTTATTTTATTCTGCATTTATTAAAACGAAAGTATTTCATTCCAAAGTCAAAATCAACAAACTGTAAATTTATTTTACGGTTTATCGTAAAATATTTTTACGATTAGATTTAAGAATAATATTTATAGTGCTGTTTATTAGCCATATACAATTATGGCATCATTATGGTACATAATTTATAATATTAGTGTGTTGCAGATGAAAAAATTCAACAATAGAAATTGAATACATGAAATACCTTTTTAAATCAATCATACGAAGTTTCACCCGGAAGCCTGTAACAAATCTGATCAATCTGCTGGGTTTATCCATAAGCCTGGCATTGGTAATCGTCCTTTCGGTCTATTGTTACAGTGAGCTTACTACGGATGACTTTCATAAAAACGGGGAACGAGTTTATTTATACGGTGATGACCATATCTATACCCCCGGTGTTCTCAAAGAACATATTGATGCTAAAGTTCCCGGGGTCGAATCGACTGTAAGAATTGGCGGAACGTGGGATGCTCCGGTGTTCCAGGTTGAAAACAAAGAGCCCATAACTTCGGACCTGATTTTTGCAGATGAAGATTTCTTTAAGCTTTTTACTTATAATTTCATTGAAGGAAATGCAGAAACTGCGCTGAAAGAACCTTTGACAATTGTTATAACGAAAACTTTATCATATAAGCTTTTCGGCAACGAGGTGGCTCATGGTAAAACCATTAAACTGAACAACGACAAAAACCTTACTGTAAGTGCAGTTATTGATGAGCCTACTGCTAATTCCTGTCTTACGTTCAGTGCAGTTACGACCATTGCAACAAGAAAAATTGTTCAGGAGAACGGGGGTGAGTACACAGAATGGGGATGGTGTGATTTCCAGACATTTCTTCTTTTGAAAAAGGGAACTGATCCGGGAGAAACAGGAAAGACTATTTTGTCTTTTTTCCCGGAAGAAAATCAAAAAGACTATTTAAAGACAAAACTGACTCCTTTAAAAGAAATCTATTTTTCGAAATTTTCGCTTTTCGGAAGTGAATATCTTATATCAGGTGACAGAAAGAAGTTCCAGATTTTACTTCTTGTCGCTTCCCTGGTTTTATTGATCGCACTGATCAATTTTATGAATATTTCATCATCTCAATGGAACGAAAAAATAAAACAGACCGGGGTTATGAAAGTGATCGGGGCAAAACGTTCTTCAATACTCCGCAACACACTAGCAGAGTCATTCATCTTTTTTCTGGCAGCTCTTTTAATTGCTATCGAGCTTGTTAATGCAGCCAGTCCCTTTATCAGAAATTACACCGGGATTCACTACAGTCAGAAATTAATCAATTCCCCTGGCTTTATACTTGTTTCTCTGGTAATTATCGTTGTTTTGAGTATTACCTTCAGCATTATTCCTGCTTTAAGGATATCTTCCTCCAGAGCGGTTGATAATTTGAAGAAAACAGTAAGACCTGACAAAACCAATTTCTCCGTCAGGGGCCTTCTTGTAACCATGCAGTTCATAATCGCCATTGTGCTTATTTCATTTACTGTCCTTGTTCAGAAACAGGTCAGTTTTGGAAGCAGTAATCTTGGGTTTAATCAGAAGAATATTATAGGTATTAAACTGACGGACCAGCTTAATCAGAAGAAAGATGTTCTTAAAAATCTGCTGGAAGAAAAATCCGCAGTAAAGAAGGTTTCCTTTTCACAGTTTTATCCCGGAAGTATTATTTCTTATTGGGGTACACAGTTAAACCTTAATGGAGAAAAGAAACAAATCAGTTTTGACACTTTCAGCGCAGATGCAGAATTTTTTGAAATATTAGGACTTCAACTGGTTTCGGGGCGTCTTTTTACCGATAATCTTTCCACCGATAAAAAGAAAATTGTGGTGAATGAAACTTTCCTACGGGAAACAAAGATAACAAATCCGTTGGGAGGGATTGTCACTATGGGCATGATGGATCAGGCAGGTCCAAGCGCAGAAATAATCGGAGTGGTAAAAGATTTCCACTACAAACCTTTAAATGAGCCTATTGCCTCTCTTGCAATAAGAAATGATTCATATGCTTCATACTGTCTCATCACCATTCAGACAAGCGATTTTAAATCGTTGGTTGCAACTGTGGAAAACATAAAAAAAACAGTAGCTGATCTGTCGCCATCATTCCCGGTTGAGGTGAGTTTTTTTGATGAAGCAATACGGAATATGTATCAATCTGAACTTAGGTTCAGAAGGGCATTCTCATTATTTTCAGGATGTGCAATAATCATTTGCTGTCTTGGCATTCTGGCAATGTCAATTTTTGCTTCACAGCGTCGCGTGAAGGAAATTGGGATCCGCAAAGTGAACGGGGCCAAAATCTATGAAATACTATTGATGTTAAATGAAGACTTTATAAAATGGGTCGCAATTGCCTTTGTAATTGCCTGTCCTGTTTCCTGGTTTGTCATGCATAAATGGCTGAATAATTTTGCATATAAAACAGGAATAAGCTGGTGGATCTTTGCACTTGCGGGGATAACTGCCCTGTTAATAGCCTTATTAACAGTGAGCTGGCAAAGCTGGAGGGCGGCAACAAGGAACCCGGTGGAGGCACTCCGGTACGAATGACCCCCTCTGCCTCGCAAGCTCGGCATCTCCCCCCAGGTGGGGAGACAAAAAAGGTGTGAGGTGTGGGGTGTGAGGGAAGACTAGGTGACAGGGAGAAAGGGAGAAAGGGAGAAAGAAAGATAACATTCTGGTTTGAACTGATTTGAATATGACAATTAAAAATATGAAACTTAATAGTTTTAAAATCGCATTGAGATATTTCAGGGTTGCAGACCGATATTCCATATTGAATATTCTTGGGTTGGCTGTTGGAATCTCACTTTTTGTTCTCATGGTTATGCTGTTACATTATGAACTGTCTTATGATGCTTTTCATCCGAATAAGAAAAATATCCTGCAGATTTGCGAACATGACCTTAAATCGGGGGAATTTCTCTCCTATTCAGCTATCCCGCTGCCTCTTACTCTGAAAAACGATTTTCCTGAGGTAAAGTTCGTAACAGGAATCTGGCATATACTCTATGAAAATAATAAAGTAAAATATAAGAATATAGAATATTCAGGTTTTAACGGAGCATCTGTTGAACCAGATATTTTTAACATCTTCAATTATAAAATAATTCTTGGAGATACCCATACTGTACTTAATGATCCAGATAAAATTGTCGTATCAAAATCGTTTGCTTTAAAAATCTTTGGTAATGAGAATCCGATTGGAGAAGTTATTTCATATCGCAATTTTAATTTTACTATATCTCATGTTTTCAATGATCTGCCTCTAAATTCATCTGTACATTTTGATGTTTTATTCTCTGATAAAATAAGGGAGAAAATTAATCCCGACTATAAAGTTGCCTGGTGGAATGGTGGGATGTTAACTTATGCAATACTGCAAAATGGGTATTCGGAAGACGATTTTAACCGACACCTTAAAGAGATTCCCTCAAGGTATTATCCCGATTTTTTAAAAGGACGAAGCACATATTTTACCGTTCCATTTTATAAATTGCATTTTAATACCTCTCTGATCGGACAATCTGCTGTTTCTTACACCTACATAATTCTATTAGGATGCATATCGCTAATTATTCTTCTTATTGCATGTGTTAATTATATAAATCTTACGCTGGCGCGTGCTTTTAAAATGAATATTGATGCCGGTATCCGTAGAATAGCTGGTGCCAGTTCACGACATATTATTTCTATTCAGATCTGGTTATCTCTCTTGAATGTATTTGTAGCATTACTTCTAGCAACGCCATTGAGCAGTTTATGTTTGCCATTGTTTGAGCGGTTAGCCGAGAGATCACTGGCCGGACAGGAAAATAACATCTTTGTATGGTTGTTTACGATTGGCATTTCTCTTGTTATTGCCTTTGTTTCAGGAATCATTCCGGGAGTCAGTTTCTCAAAAGTTATTCCTGCAAGGATTATAAAAAGCAAAAACTCATTTATTAGAATAAACAATGGGGTTCATAACGGGCTGATCGTTTTTCAGTTTTCACTTACAATTGCACTTATCATTATTCAATTTTTCATCATCAGGCAAATAGCTTTTATGAAAAGTGCCGATCTGGGATTTAATAATGATAATCTGCTGGCTATTGATTTAAGAAATTCCCAGATGAACCATGTTGAAAAATTCAACATAGCTAAGATCTTAAATAGCGAGTTGGCAAAACAAGGCTTTAGTTATGGTTTATCACCGGGAAGCATAACAGAAGACATACCCGGATATTACTTTGAAAATTCTTTTACAGTAAATCCTGTTGACGCATCTGTTGATGAATGCCTGGTTGTATCCACCGCAGTGGATGAAAATTTCACAAAAGTATTCGGCGTAAATATTGTTTATGGGCGATTTTTCTCTTATCAGTATAGTACAGATAAAGATGCGTTTATAATAAACGAAACAGCCATGAAACAGATCGGATGGAAAAACTTAGATGGAAAATTCTTAAAACTCTCATTCGAAGATTCCAAATATCCCGTTATAGGAGTAATGAAAGATATTCATCCTACTACTTTGAAAGAACCAATACCACCAATGATATACCGTTTTGGACAACAAAATAATTTTCCTGGCTTTCTGACTTTCAGAATACAACCACAATATAAAAATGAGACTATTTATTTAATGAAGAAAACGTGGGAGACAATATTTCCCGGAACACCGTTTAGTTATCTGGATATCAGAGAAACATATTATAAAAACTATACTGAAGAGCAGCGACTGTCAAAAATTATCGGGATTTTTGCTTTACTGGCCATTTCTCTCTCATTGCTTGGGCTTTTCGGGTTAATAGCATTCTATTTCGAAAGAAGAATTAAAGAGATCGGAATACGGAAAATAAACGGAGCAAGAATTACAGAAATTCTTGTATTGCTTAACAGGAACTTTTTCAAATGGATAGCTTTAGCTTTTCTAGTTGCTTGTCCGATTGCATGGTACACAGTACATATTTGGCTCAAAAGCTTTGCTTATAAAACCAACCTGAGATGGTGGATATTTATTCTCGCTGGTTTTTTGGTAGCAGGCATAGCTATGCTGACAGTAAGCTGGCAGAGCTGGCGGGCGGCGACAAGGAATCCGGTGGAAGCGCTGAGGTATGAATAGTGAGGTTGAGGTTGAGGTTGAGGTTGAGGTTGAGGTTGAGGTTGAGGTTGAGGTTGAAAATAACGAATAAATAAATTAAAAATATGAACTTAAAAAACAATTTTATCCTAAGTATCAGACACTTAAGAGCAAATAAGATTAATACATTGATAAATATTGCCGGACTTATTCTTGGTCTTGGCATTGTTTCGGTGGTCATCGTCTATGTATTGAATGAACTTGGCTATAACAGCTCGTTCAAAAACAGCGGAAATATCTACAGAGTTCTTAACTATAACAGTGCCGACAATACCACGTGGGCAAATACTCCCTTTATCATCGGAGAAAATCTTCCAAAAGAGTTTGAAGAAGTTGATAAATGCGTTCATATATACAATATTGGGAATATTGAAATAAAAAAGGACAACGATTTCATACATGAACCAAAGATAACCTGTGCTGAAAGCTCATTCTTCGATGTTTTCGGAGGAAGTCTGTTGGAGGGCAGTTTATCGGGTTTTGATCAGACGGATGACAAAGTGCTGATAAGCAGGGAACTATCGCAGAAATATTTTGGGAATGAAAATCCATTGGGCAAACTGCTTATATTGAGATATCTGGGGAAAGAATATCCTATGGAGATAACAGCTGTATTCAATGATATTCCTCAGAACTCAACTATAAAGGCATCACTGATTGCCGGAATAAATTTTGGATTGCATCATCTGGCTGCTAATTTAATATCAACAAGCGATCAAAAGCCTGATGAACGGGAATTAAGAGAGTCGTGGAAGAATGGTTTATTCTTTACCAATTTTCTTCTTTTAAAAAAAGGAGCAGCAGTCGATGAATTTGAAAAAAA
Organism: uncultured Bacteroidales bacterium; assembly: GCA_963838215.1. Taxonomy (GTDB): domain Bacteria; phylum Bacteroidota; class Bacteroidia; order Bacteroidales; family VadinHA17; genus LD21. Next base: position 685,735 of record CAWIQG010000004.1, read on the forward strand.
ATTGCATCAGTCAGGCATTTACCACTCCACGGCCAACGATAAACTTTCCCTGTCACTTCAGCCTCTGACTGATATATATTTCGGGTCAGGGAAAATAATTGACAATAATGGAGGTGATATGGGCAACATGCCTATGTTAAATATTCTGGGGTCCATTGGAATTCTCATTCTCATTATAGCCTGCATCAATTATCTGAATCTGACCTCAGCACAGACAATGACACAGACAAAAGCACTTGCTGTGCGTAAAATAAGCGGGGCATCACGAAAAAGCCTTATCACGCAAATGATTATGGAGTCTGTCATCGTATCATTAATAGCTCTTCCTTTCGCTCTGCAACTGGCTCAGATCTCCTTGCCTCTGATAAGTCAGCTGCTCGGGAAATCCTATCAGTTGACACTTAATTACCGATCCTTAATCAGTATTGGTATTATGGTACTTATAACTTTGTTGACAGGAGCTTTATCCGGATTACTGGTTTCACTTAAGATAACATCATTTAGCCTGACTGAGAGCATTAAAGGTCATAACATGTCATTAGGTAAAAGACATAACATAAGAATGATTATGATAATTTTCCAGATTTCAGTATTTATAATTCTTATCGCGATCATGCTACTTGTGCAAAAACAGGTTGATTATACTTTCTCAAAGGACCTGGGGTTTACGAAAGAGGGGTTGATAAGAATCCCTGTCGGAGATCATAATTACGAGCTCTTTAGACAGGAGATCAGAAAAAATCCAAATATTCTGGATGTCAGTGGTGGGTTATGGCTGCCTCCTGATATAGGTAAAATGAATATTTCAATTCCTAAAGTTGATGAACCTGAAAAGATTGTGTCTGTTAATGGACTTTTTGTTGATTATCATTTTGCCCGGACTATGGGATTAAAACTATTACGTGGGACTGATTTTGATGAAACAAAAAATAACTCGGGTGTCATTGTAAATGAATCGGCAATAAAAACATTAGGATTGAAAGAAGTCATTGGCCAGCAGATCGCTTTCGGTACGGTAATTGGAGTTGTGTCTGATTTCAATATGTATTCTATTCATGAGGCGATTAACCCTATGATTATTGGTTTAAACCCTTCGATGTGCCGTGAGATAGCTATCAGAATGAATACTCAGAATATGCAACAAACAATCGCATTTCTGAAAGATTCATGGAAAATTACCGGAGGGACCACTCCTTTTGAATTCGAATTTACAAATGATGTTTTGAAGAAGTTGTATCAATCAGATATCAGGTTCTCAAAGACTATCGGTCTGATGGCCATTATCGCTATATTAATAGCAAGTCTAGGGCTTTTTGGTCTTTCTTTGCTGATCAGTCAGCAGAAGACCAAGGAAATCGGTATCCGTAGAATCAATGGTGCCAAAGTTTTAGAAGTAATGGTTATGCTGAACCAGGACTTTTTAAAATGGGTAGCCGTAGCTTTTATTATTGCATGCCCTGTTGCATGGTATGCCATGGATAAATGGTTACAGAACTTTGCATATAAAACAGAACTTAGCTGGTGGATATTTGTATTAGCCGGAGTTACAGCACTTGGAATAACATTATTGACTGTTATCTGGCAAACGTGGAGGGCGGCAACGAGAAACCCGGTTGAAGCATTACGCTATGAATAGCGTTATGCGAAGATCCTCGATAGCGAAGCGTATCGGGATTGAAGCTCTCCGATACGAGTAAATAATAAGAAATTGATTAAGCATTAAAAACAGAAATTCCGGTCATTCTCAGAAGGGGTCTGTTTTCCCAATCGGAATAATATTCTTATAATGCTCATACCTGTTTAGTACCCCACTTACAAAATTTACTGATTCCGTTCCCCTGAAATATCCGTTTTTAACAACAGAATCATTATAGTATTGCGGATCAGATTTCTTTAACAGCCACATAGCCACATTACCATCCCACTTTTCAGGGTCGTTGCCGTTTTTACGAGCAAGCTCCATTGCATCCAGAATATGCCCGGGTCCGGCATTATAAGAAGCAAGAATAAATCTTAATCTCTCATTCTCATCAGGTATTTTCGGATCGAATATTGAATGAAGCCAGTTGATATATTGTATCCCTGCCTTCAGATTATTCTCCGGTGAAGATGTGATATCAATTCCAAAATATCTTCCGGTGATGGGCATAATCTGCATCAAACCGTATGCTCCTGAGAGCGATTCCACATGAGGATTGAAGTGCGATTCCTGGCATATCAACGATGCAAGTAACCTCCAGTCCCATTTAATATTTACACTAAATTTCCTTATCAGATCGTCATATTGTGATACTTTCCCCGTACTCGGAGCATAATAATCGCTTCTGATAATTATGCTGGACCATGAATTCCTGAAATATTTTGCATACAAAAGAGCATATGATGCGGTTTTCTTATATGTAGTGATCCACTGATTGAGTTCACATAAAAGAGCATCGGAATTGTCTTTTCTTATTCCCCAGCCAAGATTCTGAGGAAAACTCACAGGCGTGCTTACATCAATATCTGGATAATACGTCGCATCCACTTGTGCCAGATTTTCATCACAAACTGTATAGTCGATCTCTCCGTTTGCGACATGCTGAATCAATTTTTCCGAGTCGTAGGGAACTTCAATAATATTAATTGAATCTCCGATTTCTTTTTCAAGTAAGCCAAGCTGACCGGAATTGGAGGATCCTTTCTGGACATAAATCGTTTTTTTCGCCAGCCCAAGCTGGTTCCTTATCAGTATGTCATCAATAGCCTCAATTGTCAATGAGCGCCAGTTATCCGGTTTCCGCTGGACAAGTACCTGCCTTGTTTCATAAATTGGTTCAGTGAAATGAATATCATCCTTTCCTGATGTATTAACAGTTAGTCCAAAAGCAAGAAGATCGGCTTCCCCTGACTTAAGCATTGCAAAGGCATTTTCAACAGAATTTTCAGTTACAATCTCCAGATCAATACCAATATGATCGGAGAATGACTTAAGAAGCTCGTAACTAAACCCCATGGGTTCGCCTTTATAAATAAAATAATCAGTTGAATTAAAGTTCGTTATCGCAATTAACTTTCCTCTTTTCCTTATTGAATCAAGATCAAAAGAAATATTACTACTACTGATTTTTTTAGTAGAATTGTTATGATCAGAACAGGAACTAAGAGCTGTTAACAGGGATACGAACAGGAATATTGACTTCTTTATCAAATATCTTGTATTAGTTAAACATTTGTTTTAAACAAGGGTGCAAAGATACAATATTTTTTTAATCATAAAATGTCCAGGACAGACCATAGCGTAACATCCTGATATTCATTGGATAAGAAGGAACCATCTCATAGTTGTAACCCATCATTCCTGAATTTACGTGATCGAACATAATGAAGAACCTTGTTCTTTTAATTTTAAAATTTAAAAAGACATTAATAAAGGGATAATCTCCTGCTGTGTACTGATTCTGCCTTACAAACCTTCCTGTTGCCGGCATATAGGAATAGGGATAATATATTGTATTATATGTTACATCAGCACCTAGTTGTGTATATAATTTTCCCCCGGTATTTTTAAACAGGAACAAATGCTCAAAAAATCCAGCTGAACGCACAGTGACCAACGGAAGATCAAGCACATCGGCATTACTGCTTTTCTGAATCAATACATCAGATGCCAGATGAAATTTCCATAAAACGAATTCCTTTCTTACCATGAGGGCAGCAACAGAGAGAGCTCCGGAATACTGTGATGGAAGTGTATCAAGACCAAAATCGGTGTAGTTTTTTATAATAGCATAATTAAATTTAAGCTCAAACTTCCTGCCCGGATAGGAAAAATCAGATCCCAGATCGATCCTGAATTCTTTATTAAAATTATTATGCCACTCAAAATTATTACTTCCCCATTGGTCATACCAGAATGAAGGTTGCCTGTTCATGATTCCACCGGTCAATAACCAGGTAGCCCTACCTTTTTTCCAGTCGAATGATTTGGAGATCACACCGTTCAGATCAAAATCTCCGGCTCTGTAACCTGTCAGATACAGTTCTCCGGTAGCTGTCCAGCGAAATTTGTCTCCAATATCGTTAAACAATCTCCCGATTAAAACATTGCTGCTTCTGTTCCATACTGCTGTATCGGCATGTAAAGTGTCGTGAGTCGGAACAATCTGACTGAATCGTAAAATTTCATTCCGTATGCCTACTCCCCCTCCTAGTCTGAATTTTCTTGTTTCATCAGTAGAAAAATCGAACCGTATCGTGTTCTTGATAATCCTTGCAAAGAGAGAGTCGAATGTGACAGTTTTACTTATATAAGTACTATCATAAAATCCCGATGTAGGTGAGTTGTCAGAGTAAGTCCTTCGGTTACTTTCCAGAATAAAGATGTGCGAAAAGGTTCCGCTTAATCCAAAAAAACCTGTCCGCTTATGCGTGGCACTGTCAGCTTTGGTTACGGGATTGCCACCAATGGTATATCTCTGTACCAGTAACAAATTGCGGTTTTTGAGTTCACTTTTTGCCACGTCGAGGCTTCCGAGTTTGACCGGGACATCAATTGTATTAGACTGGGTAGCCAGCTGGCTTATGTCAGTTATTCCCCCGTTTTCATAAGATAACAGATTATTTATACCTGCCGAGAAGTAAAGCTTATATTTAACGCCCGTATATGATGTATAGAGAGTAAATGTCTTATCCTCTGACCTTTGGTAGTTGTACTGTCCGAGACTGTAAATTATATCATAAATGAGCCCAAAGTTCAGAAACCGGTTGATGTTCTGTGAATGTCTTACCCTGAATGTCTGTTCCGAATTATTAATTGAACCGCCAAAGGACCAGTCCAGTTCAGTATAGGGAACCTGCGTATTCATAAATATCGCATTGCTGGGGACGTGCATGAAAGGGTAATAGTAGGCATAAAGATATTTATCAGGATCCGTTATTCTGTCAAAAAAATCAATCTGATAAAACGGAAGACCATAATTACCCAGAGTTGCATTTATCGGTGAATACTTGTCTGCTAGCTTAAACCTGTTAAATAATGAGAAGACGGTATCAATAGGAATATTTACTTCCTCTGAATAATCGGAAGAAAGCATCCATTCCTTTAGAATTTTCGGTTTTTTTAAAGTATCCAGTTTTTGTGCAGCCTTACCGGAAGTAAAGCGATCTGGCGTCTGGGCAAATAAACCTGAAGAAAAGGCAAGAAGCAGTATTATTGAAATGTTTCTCATCATCAATGGCAAATATAGAAAATATGAAAGGCCCTGCCAAATGGAGGGCCTTATTTTCATTTTTTGGATGTTATAACGGATCTAAAAACCTAGTCAACATTATCATTAAGGTAAGCATTGTTCTCTCTCAGAACCGGTTCATCATTATCATCGGAACTTAATGTGAATTTTGACAATTTGCTTTCGGAAGCATTCTCAGGTGCACTAATAGACAAGTTTTTTCTGACATATGCAGGCACATCTTCAAATGTATCAATATTCTCTTTCATGGCTTTATTTGACAGCCCTTCTTTTTTCAGCATGTTCTGCATATGTTTCACTTTTCTCAAAGTTGCTTCAGGTTTTTCCCTGGGTTCATCATTCTCTTCGGATCTTTTGTTTCTTATCTCATTAAACTCTTCACTGTTTTCAAGACTAAAATCAATCACCCCCTGGGATTCTTCTTCAAAATCGGTAATTATGGACTTTTTATTTTTATCATGAACAGAAAATACATCATTGGCGGTTTCAGGAATAATACGGGCAGGAGTTACACTTTTATTAGTCATTAATTCGACTTTACTCGGTTTTTTAGGCTTATAGGGCTGGAAAATACTATTGGATTCAAAGCCTGTTGCAATAATAGTGACGCATATTTCCTCATTAAGGTTCTCATCTTTCGACAACCCCCGAATGATCAATGCATCATCCGACGCTGCATCGTACATGTAATCAGTTATTTCCCCAAGTTCATCCATTGTGATCTCATGTTCTCCGTTGCCCGAAGATATATTTATCAATATACTATTCGCACCAGTGATATCATTAGAATTCAGCAAAGGAGAATTAAGAGCGTTTTCGATTGCTTTTATTGCTCTGTTTTCTCCAGCTGCTTTTCCCATCCCCATGATAGCTACTCCCGAGTTTTTCATAACCGTTTCCACATCGGCAAAATCAACATTTATATATCCGGTTACAGTAATGATCTCAGCAATTCCTTTCACGGCTGTTGTAAGTATATCATCAGCTTTTGCAAAAGCAGTTGAAACAGGTTGATTACCATATATCTCCCTGAGCTTTTCGTTGTTTATAACCAGCAATGAATCAACATGATCTTTAAGTTCAGTAACACCATCTATTGCATGCCTGATACGCACTTTCCCTTCCGATTTAAATGGAATTGTAACTACAGCAATGGTAAGCAACCCGGCTTCCATGCATGCTTTTGCAATAACCGGGGTAGCTCCTGTACCGGTACCTCCTCCCATACCAGTGGTTATAAAAACCATTTTTGTGTTACCTGATAATGCAGCCATAACATCATCAATGTTTTCGATAGCAGCCTGTCTGCCAACTTCAGGTTTGCTGCCGGCACCTCTTCCTTCAGTAAGGGACTCCCCAATCTGAACTTTTATCGGGACCTGGCTTTTTGTAAGAGCCTGATGGTCAGTATTGCAAACCACAAAATTCACATCTCTGATACCTTTTTCAAACATGTGATTAACAGCATTATTGCCGCCACCACCTATTCCTAGAACTTTAATAATTGATGATCTCTCTACCGGCAGATCAAAATTCATTATATCGTCTGACATAGTGTATATATTTAATTGATTATGAACAGCATATTATTAAGAGCAATACTATATTTATCAGTTAATAGACTGATCTTCAACCTCAAACATTTTAGACAGCATCATCTTGATCTTTTCGGTGAGTGGAGTTTTTTCTTCTTCCCGGACAGGTTGTTTTAAAGATTCTTCATCTTCCTGCTGATCAACTACTGCAACTTTTTCTGGCATTTCAAACTTTTCCCTGATACCTGCATTGAATGATTTTTTGTATGTCTCCAGATATTCGAATCCACGCATAATCAATCCCACACTGGTAGCGTACATAGGCTGGTTAATTTCATTTTTCGCCGATCCGGCAAGATGTTCATTCGGCAGACCAATTCTTACGTCCATTGCAGTTTTGAACTTCATCAGCTGAGGCAGGTGTTTCAGCATAGCTCCTCCTCCGGTGATTACAACTCCTGCGGCCAGTTTATCTGCATACCCCGAATTCTGTATTTCAAAATTAACAGCATCTATAATCTCTTCCATCCTCGACTGGATTATATATGCAAGGCTTTTAAAGGATATCTCTTTGGGATCTCTTCCGCTAATCCCGGGGATAGATACTACCTTATCTTCAGGTGCTAAATCTCCAAGAGCAGAACCGTACTGAATTTTAAGCTGCTCAGCATGTCTCTGAAGAATTGCGCATCCCTCCTTAATATCTTTTGTAACAACATTCCCGCCAAACGGGATCACAGCAGTATGACGAATAATATTATCATAATATACAGCAACATCGGTTGTTCCACCTCCAATATCCACAAGTACAACACCGGCTTCTTTTTCATCGTCAGTAAGAACTGCATCAGATGAAGCAAGCGGTTCCAGTATCATATCCTTCACAGTCAGATTTGCCTTCCGAATACATTTTTCAATGTTTTTTGCTGCAGCAACCTGACCTATCACGATATGAAAATTGGCTTCCAGTCGCCTGCCACACATGCCGATTGGACTCTTTACGCCGGTTTCATTATCGACGATGAAATTCTGAGGGATTACGTGAATTATTTCTTCTCCAATGTCGATATGAATTTTATGCATATCTTCTATCAATTTGAAGACTTCCTCTTTCTTAATTTCATCATCGTATGCCTCGCGCATAATATATCCACGGTTCTTCATACTTTTAATATGCTGGCCGGCAATCCCCACAAAGACCTCCGAGAATAGAATGCCAGATCTTTTCTGGACATCATCGACGGTAGTCTGAATGGCGTTGACTGTTTCCTCGATATTAAGTACCACGCCTCTTTTCACACCTTTTGAAAGAGCTTTACTAAGACCGAGAATCTCAATTTTCCCGTTCTCATTTTTCTTACCGACTATAGCCACTATTTTTGTGGTTCCTATGTCGATTGCTGCTACATACTGTTCCATTTTGTTCATAACTTAATTATGGTTATTTCTGATTATCTCTTTTTGCAAACTATCTGATCTTTAAATTCCAGGTTAATCACCGAGTATTTATTCCATCCAACTTCAGGCAGTACCTTATCGTAAAATGCCTCCAGGTTTCTCAGTTTCCCTTCATAATTCTCAGCTGTACCAAGATGTATAAGCTGGTTTCCGACCCGTGGAATAAGGTCAATTTCATCGTTATTATCCACGTATATCTGATCGATCTGAGCCGACCAGAAATTGTCGTCATTTATATAATTAACAATGTTATAAATATCCTTAAGTATTGAGTTTTTAATAGTTGTGTCAAGAACACTTACTCCGTTAAGCATGGCCTGGCTGATATTCACATTGCCACCGACTATGTGCAATCGCGGTGTATAAAGATTCCTTCTTCTCATAACAACTCCATCTTCATCAATGAAGTAGTCACCTCCATTTTCAGGCATAACTCTCATTATAGGATTACGCTGATCAACAAAAACATGCAAGGTTCCATCAATTGTTATATAAACTTCAGCTCTTTTTAATTCTCGGAGACCATTCATTCTGTTTTCTATTTCAGCGACCGGAATGCTTTTTACAGGCTGACCAAGAATCCTGCCTGTATTTCCATATACAATATTTAACAATTGTTTTTTTGTAACAAAATGATAATCAGATGAATCTTTAATATTGATTTCAATTCCACCGCATGGTTTTGCATTTGTGGACCGGGCAAGGTAAACCGGTATTATAATAAGATATAACCCGGGAATAATTAATAATATCTTTAAAAACTTCTTCATATTGCTCTCTCTTTCCTTAGCTTCTCTTCAATAGGACCCACCAGCGCGTCTATATCGCCTGCTCCGATTGTCAGCAGAACGTCAAGTTTTGTTACATCAAGTTTCGCGGGGATATCCTCTTTCTGAAGAAGCTTCTTTTCCCTCGACTTCATTTTATTAAAAATCAATTCCGACGTAACTCCTTCAATTGGTTTCTCCCTGGCAGGATAAATGGGAAGAAGAATAACTGCATCAAGTTCATCGAGAATTGCCGCAAATCCATCTGCATGGTCGCGTGTTCGTGTAAAAAGATGCGGCTGGAAAATCCCGGTAATTTTTCTTCCGCTGAAGTACTCTTTTAATGATCTTATACATGCTTTTATTTCTTCTGGATGGTGCCCGTAATCATCAACATAGGCAAGTCCGGGCTGGTCGATCCTGATATCAAATCTTCTCCTGACACCCTGGAAGAGGATGACAGCTTTCCTGATCTCCTGCTCTGTTACACCGCACATGAGGGCAATTGCAATAGCTGCAGTAAAATTCTCAATATTAATTACCCCTGGAAAAGTAAAATGCAGATTCTCAATTATTTTTGTCGGTGTTTTAATATTAAAGCTATAATAGTCACTTTTATGTTCTATATTGAATGCCCGGTAACCGGCATCGGGATCATTTCCGTATGTAAAGCATGTAATTCCTTCAGGAACAATAATTTCACTTTTTATTCTGCTGTTGACTACCAGAATTCCTCCGTGAATTATTTTTTTGCAAAACTCATTATATGCGTTAACCATAGTACCCCTGTCTCCATAGATATCTAGATGATCTGCATCCATAGAGGTAATAACTGCCATAAGGGGTTTAAGCCTGAGGAAGGAGCGATCGAATTCATCAGCTTCCATCACTGTATATTTTCCTTCACCTAAAAGCAGGTTTGAATCATAGTTCTTTGAAATGCCGCCCAGAAAGGCTGAGCAGTCTATATGCGACTGCTTAAGCAAATGAGCAATCATTGTGGAAACAGTGGTTTTCCCATGAGTGCCTGCTACTGCCAATGTGTCGATATTAGCTGAAATTTCGCCCAGAATCTCCGATCGCTTATAAAGCTTGTATGAATTGTTCCTGAAATATGAGAGTATGCTGTTCTCTATAGGGATAGCCGGAGTATAAACTATCAGAACCCTGTTTTTATTTAAACTATTACCAAACAGAGCAGGTAAAAGATTAACATTATCTTCATAAGAAACAGAACATCCACTTTCAGTCAGCGAGAGAGTTATTCTGCTTTCAGACCTGTCATAGCCGGCGATTGCATACCCCCCCTTTGCAAAATAAAGAGCAAGGGCGCTCATGCCGATACCGCCAATACCGACAAAATAAATCCCTTCTATATTTTTAAAATCAATCATTCCCGGCAAGTTTTAGTACCTCTTCTGCAATTCTTATATCAGCATTCTTTTCGGCCATCTTAAGTATATTTCCAGAAAGCAGATCCCTTTTGGCTTTATCTGAAACTAGTTTAATCGCCTCATCTACAAGCGTTTTTACTGCATTATCATCAGTTACTAACACCGCTGCGTTCCTTTCTGACAAAGCTTTTGCATTTTTAGTCTGGTGATCTTCCGCGACATTCGGAGAAGGAACCAGGATCGCAGGTTTGCCAACAAGGCATAGCTCTGAAATTGTACCTGCTCCGGCCCTCGAAACTATTATATCTGCAACAGAATAAGCATAGTCCATCCGGTTGATGAATCCATGTACGGATATATTTTCGCTTAAACTGACCGATACCAATGCTTTGACATTTTCAAAATAATACTTTCCGGTTTGCCATAGCCATTGGCAATCCGAATCCCTTAGCTTATTTATATTTTCCGAAAGACTACTATTAATGCTTCCGGCACCGAGAGATCCGCCAAGAACAAGTATTACAGGGAAGTTCCTGTTCAGGTTGAAAAATGACAGTGCCTCATTCTCAAGATTTTTAAGATTTTCAAAATTCTGGCGCACAGGATTTCCTGTTTTAATTATTTTCGCGACGGGGAAGTATTTATCCATTCCGTCATATGCCACACAAATTGCAGAAGCCTTTTTTGCGAGAAGCTTATTAGTTATACCCGCATAGCTGTTTTGTTCCTGAATAAGAGTCGGGATCCCCATTTTACCTGCCTTCCTGAGTATCGGTCCACTGGCATAACCTCCTACACCAACAACAATATCCGGATTAAACTCTTTTAAGACTTTTTTAGCTATACCCAGGCTTTTGAAGAGCTTTATCAGTACTGTTAAATTTTTCACAGTAAAGTTTCTCTGTAAACCTGCAACCGGCAATCCGATTATCCTGTAACCTGCTGCCGGAATTTTTTCCATTTCCATTCTACCTTCAGCTCCAACGAAGAGGATCTCGATCTCAGGGTCAATTTTCCTGAGAGCATTGGCAATAGAGATGGCCGGGAAGATATGTCCTCCTGTGCCTCCACCGCTTATTATCACCCTTTTATGCTTTTGCAGGTTCATAAATTTTTTCTCCTTCATCAGTAATTTCCTCATCGGGCAGTTCTTCTTTTTTAATCCTCGCATTTACCACCCTGCTCACACTCAAAATTGCACCGATCGAAAAGCTCATCACAAGTACAGAAGTTCGTCCCCAGCTCACCATTGGAAGAGTCTGACCAGTCACAGGGAACAACCCGACGGCAACCAGCATATTCAGCATGGCCTGAATAACTATCATTACAATTAGACCCATTACCAGAAAGGCCGGAAAGGCTGACTCACATTTCTTTACAATTGTGATACCCCTGAACAGCAGTATCATATAAGCAAGAATGAGGGGGATTGCACCGAACAATAATCCATACTCTTCTATTATAATTGCAAAAATAAAGTCAGAGTTTGATTGGGGAAGCATATTTCGCTGGGTGCTTTTCCCGGGAGCTTTCCCAAATAACCCTCCGGTCGAGATCGCAATCTTCGCCTGATTTGACTGATAATCTTTGTCCTCATCAGCTGCACCTGAGAAGAAATGCTCTATCCTGTTTTTCCAGACCTGAACCCTGTTATCTTTCTTAACAACAACAAGAAGCATGGCAAACAGCAAGACTATAGCAACTGCCATACCGATATAGGCAAGAAGGAATCTGAATGGTACCCTCCCAATGAACATAATGATCATGCTAATTTCAAAAATCATCAATGCTGTTGAAAGGTTTTCAGGTAAGATCAGCCCGCAGACGATGGCTACTGGAAAAATAAAATATTTTGTAACAAGCATGAAATCATTCAGCTCGTTCTGGTATTTAGCCAGTGATCTGGCTAAATAAAGAACAAGTGCAACTTTAGCAATATCAGATGTCTGAAGTCTGAAGCCTGTACCCGGAATTACCAGCCACCGTGTTGCCTCATTAACCCTTGAGCCGAAAGCAAAGGTAAGTACCAGTAATCCCACAGCGCCAATAAGGATAAGCCCGGCCATAGAAAAGTATATTCTGTATGGCAGATAATGGACAACTACAATTATAATCAGACTTAATGCGAGCATAAAAAACTGGCTCCTCAGAAAGTACGTTGTGTTGCCTCCATATTTCATAAAGGCCACACCTACGGAAGAGCTATAAACAGCTAATAGCGAATAGACCATAAAAAGAGCTACAAGACCCCATATCGCCCTGTCACCCTTAAATGTCTTCGTAAGCCAGCCCTGTTGCATATTAACTGTTTATTAAAGATTTCTTACAGCCTGTTTAAACTGACGGCCCCTGTCTTCATAATTCCTGAAAAGATCGAAACTGGCACATGCCGGTGACAATAATACCGTCTCGCCCTTCTTTGCAAGGTAATATGATGATCTTACGGCTTCTTCCATTGATGCAGTTTCTACAATAGTAGAGACCTTATCTTTAAAAGATTCGACAATTTTCCTGTTATCCTTGCCCAGACATACTATCGCCCTGACCTTCTTCCTGACGACCGGAAAAAGTTCTGAATAGTCATTCCCTTTGTCTATTCCACCGACAATCCAGACAATTTCGTTTTCCATACATTCAAGAGCATACCAAGTCGAGTTGACATTTGTGGCTTTTGAATCGTTAATAAAGTTGATGCCGCAAACTGTAATAACAGGTTCCAACCGATGTTCAACTCCCTGAAAATCAGCCAGGCTTTCCCTGATTACATCCTTGCGGATATTAAGAACTTTACCTGCAATAGCTGCTGCCATTGAGTTGTAGATGTTGTGACGGCCTTTAAGCGCCAATTCATGAATAGTCATAAGGTTGGTTTTATTATGATAATCAATTATCAATTCGTCGTTTTCGACAAAAGCAGACATATTTTCAGTTATTTCATCCGAAAAAGGAAGCAGTGTCATGCCGTATTGCTTTTTAGCCAATTCAGCTTTAATTACCGGATCACCGGCCCAGAATATCAGGAAATCAGATTTCGTCTGGTTTTGAGTTATTCTTAATTTGGAATCTATATAATTCTGAAATTTATGGTCGTACCTGTCAAGATGATCAGGTGTAATATTCATTAAAACAGCAATATCGGCCTTGAAATCGTACATTCCGTCGAGCTGAAAGCTGCTCAGTTCAATTACATAATAATCGTACGAACCTTCTGCAACAGCCATGGCAAAACTGTTTCCTACATTGCCGCTCATTGCAACATTTTTCCCGGCTTTTTTAAGAATATGATAAACAAGGTTTGTTACTGTTGTTTTGCCGTTGCTCCCTGTTATACAGATTTTTGTGCCATTAGCATATCTGCCTGCAAATTCAATTTCTGATATGATATGGATATTCCTCCCGCGTATTTTACTTATTATTGCAGCATTTTCAGGTATTCCCGGACTCTTGATGACTTCATCTGCCGATAGGATGACCTTCTCATTGTGATTCCCCTGCTCCCATTTAATTCTATGATTATCAAGAATTTCCCTGTACTGATCTTTTATCTGACCATTATCAGAAACGAATACATCAAATCCATGTTTTTGCGCAAGTATTGCCGATCCTGCACCACTTTCCCCAGCTCCGAGTATTACAATCTTCCTTTTCATTTTATTATCTGATCTTGAGCGTCACAATACTAATTACAGCCAATATTATTGCCACAATCCAGAACCGCGTAACAATCTTCGGCTCGGGAAAACCTTTTTTCTGATAATGATGATGAAGAGGTGCCATAAGGAAAATCCTCTTTCCTTCACCGTACTTTCTTTTTGTTCTTTTGAACCATGCGACCTGAAGCAATACCGACAAGTTCTCAACAAGGAATATCCCGCAAAGTATCGGTATTAATAGTTCTTTACGGATTATAAATGCAAATACTGCAATTATGCCACCGAGCGCCAGACTACCGGTATCGCCCATAAAAACCTGGGCGGGAAATGAGTTGTACCAGAGGAACCCTATCGTAGCACCGATAAAAGCACTCGCAAAAATTACAAGCTCCTCTGTTCCCGGAATATACATTATCTGAAGATACCTGGCATAAATAATATTACTGGAAACATAGGCGAGTATTCCAAGCGCCGTCCCAACTATTGCTGAAGTTCCTGTCGCCAGTCCGTCGAGTCCATCAGTGAGATTCGCTCCATTTGAAACTGAAGTGACTATGAATATTACTACTATCACAAATACGATCCAGGTAAATGGACGTCGGTGTTCTCCACTTATAAATGATACAAGCCAGGCATAATCAAATTCATGATTTTTCACAAAAGGGATAGTCGTTTTTGTGGATTTCCTTACCATGGTAATCTCACCGTGAGAAGGAATCTTTATTGAAGGATCCAATAATTCCTGCTTTTCCGTTGCAGTAAGATTGGCAACATTTACTTTCTCAGCAATTTTGACATCATTACTGAAAAACAGAGTTAATCCTACAATGATTCCAAGGATAATCTGACCCAGAATCTTGAACCTGCCGGCAAGTCCTTCTTTATGCTTCTTAAAGATTTTTATATAATCATCAAGAAACCCGATGAGTCCCAGCAAAATAGTAGTTACCAGCATCAGGATAATATAAATATTCTCAAGTTTTGCGAATAGAATAGTCGGAATCAGAATTGATGCCAGAATTATAATTCCACCCATTGAAGGTGTTCCCTGTTTCTTATATTGTCCCTCCAGTCCCAGATCTCTGACAACCTCACCTACCTGTTTTCTCTGAAGATATTGAATGATCCTTTTACCTATGAGAAGTGAAATTATCAGTGAAGTGATTACAGCAGCAGCTGACCTGAAAGAGATAAACGTAAATAACCGTGCTCCGGGAAAGTCAAGTGACTCAAGATAATTGAATAAATAGTAAAGCATTTTTCTTTTTTTATCTCAGTAATAAAGCATTTTTCAATTCTTCCCTGTCGTCGAAATGATGTTTTACTCCCATTATTTCCTGGTAAGTCTCATGTCCTTTCCCAGCGACAAGTACAACATCACCACTGTTTGCGAGCATAACTGCTGTTTTTATAGCTTCCCGTCTGTCACAAATTCTTAGGGTTTTTGGTTTAAGATCCGGAGTTATACCGGCCTCCATATCATCCAGAATTTTTTCTGGATCTTCACTCCTTGGATTATCTGAAGTGAGAATGATTTTAGAGCTTCCTTCAGCTGATATTGCAGCCATTTTAGGGCGTTTTGTACGATCCCTGTCACCGCCTGCTCCGACAACTGTGATAAGCTGTACGCTCCCTTCCCTGATTCTGTTAATTGTCTCAATAACATTCAGAAGAGCATCAGGAGTATGGGCATAATCAACAATTCCTGATATCCCTCCCGGAGATTTAATTATTTCAAGCCTGCCGGCTACCGGATACAAATCGCTGAGAACTGTCAATATCTCTTTTTTTGCGGCGCCAAGAAGTTCTGATGCAGCATAAACAGCAAGCAGGTTGGACGCATTAAAATCGCCAATAAATCTTGTCCATACCTCTTCACCATGTATTTTTAGTCCCATTCCTTCGAAGCTCTGTTCTATAAGAGTGCAATGATAATCAGCCATTCCTCTTACAGAAAAAGTATAATGATCTGCTTTACAGTTCTGCAGCATTATAAGGCCGTTCCTGTCATCGATGTTTACGAGTGCAAATGAACCGGCTTGCAGGGAGTCAAAAAACCTTTTTTTTGCTATCAGGTAATTATCAAATGTTTTGTGATAATCGAGGTGATCATGAGTAAGATTAGTGAAAATGCCTCCAGTAAATTTCAATCCTGCAATTCGCTGCTGATCAGCAGAATGGGAGCTGACTTCCATAAATGCGAAATCACATCCTTCGGTTACCATCTCTGATAAAAGACGGTTGAGTTGAACAGGATCAGGTGTTGTATGAGTTGCAGGAAGCTCTTTCCCGTTTATATAGTTGCAGACCGTTGAAAAAAGTCCGCATTTATAACCCAGCTGACGGAACATCATGTAAAGAAGAGTAGCGATAGTGGTTTTCCCATTTGTACCTGTAACACCAACCAGTTTAAGTGAATATGAAGGATTTTGGAAGAAGTTTGAAGCTGCTATTCCCAGAGCTTTTGCCGAATCACTGGTTTTTATCCAGCAGATATTTATATCAGGATTTATGGGAAGTGATTCGCAGATTATAGCTGAAGCACCGGATGATATAGCTGCATCGATAAAATTATGGCCATCATCCTTATGCCCTCTGACTGCCACAAAAAGAGATCCTTTGGATACTTTGCGGGAATCAAATTCAATACTGTAAATAGGTGCACTTCTTTTCCCGGCCCGGGATACAATATCAATCCCATAAAGTGTTTCTTCAATCTGCATCATATCACATATTCATTTCAAGTGAAACCACGGTACCATCATAGTACCTGGCACCATGTTCAGGGGACTGTCGGAGTACCCGTCCCTTACCGCTATATTTTACTCTTAGTCCGGAGTTCTCAAGCAGGTAAACTGCATCTCTGAGGCTCATTCCTCTGACGTCCGGGACAAGGCCATTCTGTATTTTTACTTCTGCCAGGCTGATAGTATCTCCGCTTTCACGTGTAGCTACCCAGTCGTTGTCGGATGTACGCCTGTAACGAACATCGAGGTTTCTGAGTACTTCGTTTATATCGGAGCGATATCCATTACCGGCTTCAGGAGCTGTCGGTTTTATATCTTTCTTATTTTCAGGTACATAATCACGAAAAAATCTTGTTGCATAAACTCTGTCCGAAATCTCTTTGAACACTGTTCCGGCTACCACGTTCCCGAAATAAACCCCGTTGGAAGGAGAATTGACAACAACTATACAAGAATAGAGAGGATTCTCTGCAGGAAAATATCCAACAAAAGATGCCTGGTAAGATATCCTTGCCCCGGTTCTGTAACCGTATTTATCCCTGGCTATCTGTGCAGTCCCGGTCTTCCCTGCAATTTTATAGTTAGCGTCTTTCAGGTTTGTGGCTGTACCGCGTTCAACGACTCCCTCCATCATCTTTTTTGCTTTTCGTATAGTTGACCGGGATGCAACGGAGTTAATTATTACCTCAGGTTCGTAGCTCTTAATTATGTTCCCGTTTCTCAATACTGCAGTCACAAAAAGAGGGCGCATCATTTTTCCGTTATTTGCGACGGCGTTGTAAAAAGCAAGAATCTGCAGAGGGGTCAGCTGCACTTCATAGCCATGTGACATCATTGGCAATGAAACTCCGGACCATAATTTATCTCCTGGATATCGTATAAGAGGGTCACCTTCTCCTTTTATCTGAAGATCAAGTGGTTTATTTAATCTCATAGCATAAAGACGATTTACAAAATCTTTAGGTTTGTCTTTGTAATGCTGGTAGATAAGCTTGGATGTTCCAACATTTGATGATTCTTCAAATACCTGTTTAACTGTTAATACGCCATGTTCTTTAGTATCCTTTATAACCTTGTCATAAAACTTCACTGTTCCGTTTCCTGTATCGACAATATCTGATGTATCAATAACGCCATCTTCAAGTGCAGCCATAAGTGACGGAAGCTTAAAGGTAGAACCAGGTTCGGCACTTTCGCCTATAGCATAATTATATGATTCATGATAGTCCCCATCGCTTTGGAGTCCCAGGTTAGCAATGGCTTTAATATGTCCTGTTGAAACTTCCATCAGCACCACACAGCCATGATCAGCATTATTTTTCTTTAGTTGATTCAGCAGTGCGGTTGTCGCAACATCCTGAAGATCAATATCCAATGTAGTGACCACATCATTACCATCACGAGATTCCACGCTATTTTCGTTGTCGACCGTTATCCAGTCGCCACCTGTCAGACGTTGTTTCACAGCCACTCCGTTTTTGCCTGCCAGATCTTTATCAAATGCTCCTTCTACCCCAACTTCATTTCCCTCGCTACCAAGATTGAGGTAGCCGATAGTACGGGAGGCCAGCTCACCGTTAGGAAGAATTCTCCTGTTTTCAGCCTGAGCGACCATTCCTCCTTTATATTGCCCTTCACGGAAAATTGGCAATTCTTTTAATTTTTTAAGTGTCTCATAGTTCACTTTCCTTTTAACAGGGAAATATCTATCTCCCTTTTGTCTTGCCTCTGTAATCACCGATTTCCAGCCTACTGCTGATCTTTCACCCAGTAATTGTGCCAATCCTGCTGATAATCCGTTTATTCCATCTGACCATGTCGCAGCTGACATTCCGCTGCTTCTGGTGTCCATGTAAATGGTATAATAAGGTACTGAACTTGCAAGCAGTCGCCCGTCATAAGTCAGTACATCTCCCCTGTCTGCTGGTACTTCAGCAGTTTTGAAAACATATTTTTCGCTCATTTCAGACCATTTACCATGCTGAACATACTGAAGGATAATAATACGGACAAGCAATGCGGCAGCTAACAGGGCAATTGCAAAATATACAACACCGCTGCGCCACGTTATTTCATCCCGTACTGCCATTTTTTACTTTTTATTAACTATCAGTTTATATGGTGGTGTTTTAAGCTCTTCGAGGTTAAGTCCTTTTTCTCGGATCAATCGGAATACTTCTGACTGCCTGCTGACATACATCAGATCGGTTGATGTTGACAGTGCTTCGGCTCTCAGATCTTTTACTTCCTTTTGAAGTCTGGATGTTTCTCTTGTAATTTTTTCTGCATTAAACCTGTTACCGATATAAATTGCAGCAAGCAGAGTTATCAGTGAAACGTATCCGAGATTCTTCAGGATGATTTTTTCAGAAACCATACTTCCGCTGATAAGTTCCTTCATGAAACTGCCGGTCGCAGGTTGTTTTTTGTTATTTTCCTTATTTTCTGTCATATTAAATTTTTTCAGCTATTCTTAGCCTGGCGCTTCTGGCCCTGTTATTAATTGCAATCTCCTCATCTCCCGGAGTAGTTCCTTTCCTGTTTATAATCCTAAACGGGGTTTCCACATTTCCATAAAAATCTTTTTTCTCCTCACCTTCAAAATTGCCTGCTTTTATAAAGTTCTTTACCACTCTGTCTTCAAGTGAATGGTATGTTATTATCACAAGCCTTCCACCTGGTTTGAGAACAGCGAGAGCCTGTTCAAGCATCTCTTTCAGATAATCAATTTCGTGATTCACAGCTATCCTTAAAGCCTGAAATACCTTAGCGTAGAATTTATGCTCCTGTCTATAAGGTGCAAGTTCCCCGATTGCATTAATTATATCATTTACGGAGGTGAGTGGTTTTACATCTCTTGCAGCAATAATGCTTTTTGCTATTCTTCTTGAATTAATAAGTTCTCCGAAGTTGTAGAAAACATCTGCAAGCGATACCTCATTCATTGTCATAAGCAGATGGGCAGCTGTCACCGCACTGCTTTTATTCATCCTCATGTCAAGAGGGGCATCCTGTCTGAAAGTAAATCCCCGGTCAGGTTCATCAAACTGGTGGAATGATACTCCCAGGTCGGCTATAAGTCCATCTATTGAAATTATATTATTAAATTTCAGATTGTTTTTGAGAAACCGGAAATTCTGGTTAAGAAAAAGAAACTTCTTATCGACAGGGGCGTTCAATCCGGCATCTTCGTCCTGGTCAAAAGCAATAAGTTTTCCTGTTGTTAGCCGTTTCAGAATCTCCATTGAATGCCCTCCTCCTCCGAAAGTAACATCGACATAAATCCCGTCGGGCCGGATATTCAGCCCATCAATGCTCTCCCTGAGCAGTGCGGGAATATGGTAAACCATTATACTTCAGGCTCAATTAAACTTCCACCCATCAGTTTTTCAGCTAGGTTTGCAAAATCTTCAGCGGTCATATCAATTTTAGCATATCTGTCCACTGCCCATATCTCAATCCTTCCATCCTGACCTGCAAGGACGACATCCCTTTCAACGCCAATCATATCCAATAATTTTTTAGGAACCAGCATGCGGTTGTTGTTATCGAGCGAGAGTTCAGCAGTTCCTTTAAAGAAATTTCTCAGGAACATATTATGCTCACGGTTATAAGGGTTGGTCCTTTTCCTGATCTTACCCAGCTGCCAGTTCCAGTCTTCGATAGAATAGAGTACAAGACAGTTTTCAAAAATATCTTTGCGTACCACGAAATGATCCTGTGCATCAGAAGGCATCTGCTTTTTGAAAGCCATCGGAAGGATTATCCTGCCTTTAACATCCACTTTGCATGTGTAATCACCTATAAATGTGGCCATCCTCGCTTTTTGTAATTAAAAGGCTAAATTAAATAAAAAATATCCACTTTACTCCACTTTACTCCACTTATTTCAATTTTTGTTGATAACTTTTAGAAGTGTACTCTGGCAACTGGCTGTATCTCTAATACGGTTACAATGCTTAGAAAGTGAGGAAATATTTTTTTAACTACAATAATTATGTATGAATCAACCACTGTCTGCATTCTTTTTGAAGCATTCCATCAGCTCAATTTTTTTGATAAATTTGCTTCTGCATCCTAATTAAAAATCGCCTCGGAAATGGACAGTGAATCGGGAAAAAATATAATTCAGAGACTTGATGTTGAAAAAGTTCTCTTTTCGAAAAATCCTGCACTAAATAAAGCTATACCCGGATTTGTTATAAATTACATTAAAAAGATTGTTCACCAGAATGAGCTGAATGCTTTTCTGAGTAAATATGACCATTTCAGAGATGCAGAATTAGTTGAGGCATTTCTGAAGCATTTTGAAATAAGGTACAAGGTTTATGGAAGTGAGAATATCCCCGGATCAGGCAGACATATTTTTGTTTCAAATCACCCTTTGGGCGGACTTGATGGACTGGTTTTTATTTATGAATTATCAAAATATTTTTCCGATATTAAATTTCCGGTAAACGATATACTTACAAATATTGAAAATCTATCTGGCATTTTTCTTCCTGTTAATAAGCATGGAGCACAGGAAAAGGAAGCTGCCAGAAGGATTGAAGAGGTATATTCTTCAGGCAGCCAGATACTTTATTTTCCCGCAGGGCTGTGTTCAAGAAAAAAAAGAGGAGTTATAAAGGATCTTCAGTGGCATAAAAGTTTTATTTCCAAAGCAATACAACATAAAAGAGATATTGTGCCGGCATATTTTTCAGGAAGAAATTCCAATTTCTTTTATAACCTGGCAAATATCAGAAAATTCTCAGGGCTGAAAGCTAATATTGAAATGCTCTATCTGGCCGATGAAATGTTCAGGCAAAAGGATAAAGAGATCCGGCTGATTTTCGGCAAAAAAATACCATGGGATATCTTTGATAAAACAAAATCTGCTCCTGAATGGGCCGCCTGGGTTAAATCAAAATCATACGAACTCGAATCTTTTATTTCCTGATATTTACAGAATTAAAAAAAAGACTAAATTGCGGCTGCTTTTTTGATCAGAATAATCACACCACGTATTAAGAATCAATGAAACCTGTTGTTGCCCAATTGCCAAAGGACCAGATAATTGCTGAATTGACCAGCGATAAGCTTCTTCGAAGGACCAACAATGGCAACAATGAGGTTTACATTTTTGACAATAATAGTTCTCCGACACTGATGCACGAAGTGGGCCGGGTAAGGGAAATAACTTTTCGTCATGCAGGAGGCGGCACTGGCAAGGATATCGACATTGATGATTTTGACACTGCGCCTGTCGACCCTCAGAAACAGTTAATTGTCTGGGATCCTGAGAATAGGGAGCTCATTGGAGGATATCGTTTTTATTTCCCCGAAAAAGGCTGTACCAACTACGATATAACAAAACTAGCCTCTTCTGCATATTTCAATTTTTCGGAAAAATTTCTGACTAAGTATTATCCTCATCTTATGGAACTTGGCAGATCATTTGTTCATCCCGATTATCAGTCACGTTCGATGGGAAGAAAAAGTCTGTTTGCCCTTGATAATCTGTGGGATGGACTTGGTGCGATAATAATTGATAACCATCATCTTAAATACCTGTTCGGCAAAGTTACCATGTATCCTCATTTCAATCAGAAAGCGAGAAATATGATCCTTTATTTTTTGAAAAAGCACTTTAGCGATCCCGATCACCTTGTTACTCCGATTGAACCTGCCAATATTGAAATCCATAACGAGGAAATGAGGAAACTTTTCAGGAAATGGAGATATAAGGAGAATTATAAGATTTTATCAAGAGAGGTCAGGAATCTTAACGAAAATATACCACCTCTCATCAATGCCTATATGAACCTTTCGCCAACTATGAAAACCTTTGGCACCTTTATAAATCATAAATTCGGTGACGTTGAAGAGACGGGTATAATGATTACTCTAAGAGATATTTACGTAGAAAAGATCAACAGGCATCTCTCTTCCTATAAGAAAGACTTCGAGATCACCTGGTTTTCACATGAGAATCAGTAAGCCCGTATATTCCTGCCTTCCATATAATTGATGAAAGACTGGTTTACAACCTTATTGCCTCCGGCTGTGGGATAATTACCTGTGAAATACCAATCACCTGAATGACCCGGACAGGATTTGTGCAAACCTTCAATCGTCTGAAATACTATTTCAACTTCAGATTTTATATCCTCTGATTTAAGCATCGATGATATTTTTTCTGAAATTTCATCGGGAGAAAAAGGTTCATAAATTTCTTTTACAACATTTATGATCTTTTCAACAGGTTTTATTAATTCATTAGCAGCCTCAGCATATACCTTTTGAATAGTTTTTTCCCTGCCGGTATCTTTCAACAATTCAATTGCAGCCCTGAATGCAATAAAGTCTCCCAGTTTTGCCATGTCAATACCATAACAATCGGGGTATCTCAGCTGTGGTGATGAAGAAACAATAATTATTTTTTTAGGATTCAATCTGTCAAGAATCCTTATTATACTGTTCTTTAAGGTCGTACCTCTTACAATAGAGTCATCTATCACCACCAGGTTATCTTTGCCGGGGTTAATAACTCCATAGGTAACATCATATATATGTCCGACAAGGTCGTCGCGGCTCGAATCCTCCGTTATAAATGTTCTCAGCTTGGCATCCTTGATGGCAATTTTCTCTACTCTTGGCCGTTGCTGAATAATTTTTTCAAGCTCCTCTCTGGTAAGGTATTTTCCCCTGCTCAGAATATGATCAATTTTTGCCTGATTAAGATAATCTTCAACACCTTTTATCAGACCATAAAAAGCACTTTCTGCAGTATTGGGAATATATGAAAACACGGTATGGTCGAGGTCATAATCTACTGCTTTAAGCACCTGAAGCGTAAGAAGTTCCCCCAGTTTTTTTCTTTCTTTGTAAATAGCTTCGTCAGTCCCTCGTGAAAAGTATATTCTTTCAAATGAACATTTTCTCTGTTCGGTTTCCTCCCTGATCTTTTCAATAGTTGTTTCTCCCGACGCTTTAATAATAATAGCGCTGGCAGAAGGAAGTTCTAATACGTTATCAGCGCTTACATTGAATATTGTCTGAATGACAGGTCTTTCTGAAGCAACAACAACTACCTCATCGTCAATATAATAATAAGCAGGTCTGATTCCGGCAGGGTCTCTCATTACAAACGCATCGCCATGGCCGACCATACCGGCCATAGCATAACCACCATCCCAGTTACGGCTTGCTTTTTTCAGGATAGAAGTGACATCCAGATTTTTTTCGATAAGAGGAGTTATTTCTTTTTTTGAAAAACCTTCATCCTTGAATTTACGAAATAATCTTTCATTTTCCTCATCGAGGCGATGCCCGATATTTTCAAGAATTGTCACAGTATCGGAAAAATCTACAGGAGTCTGACCCAGTTCGACAAGGTTGCTGAATACTTCTCCTACATTTGTCAGGTTGAAATTACCGGCCATAACCAGGTTTCTGGACTTCCAGTTATTCTCACGACTTACAGGGTGGACATAGTCAATATTATAACTTCCATAAGTACCATAACGTAAATGTCCAAGGTATATATCGCATGCAAACGGAACATTTTCTTTAATGAATGCGGGATTTTTAAAATCCTCGCCGTGAGTACGGCTTAATGTATCAATATCTTCATAAATAATACTAAAAATTTCTTTAAGGGAGTTTGGTATATTCGACCGCTGTCTGAATATATACCTGTTGCCCGGTTGAACATCTAATTTTATTCCTGCTATTCCTGCACCATCCTGTCCCCTGTTATGCTGCTTTTCCATCATAAGGTACATCTTCTGTAAGCCATAGCTCCATGTACCATATTTCTCAATATAATACACCATCGGCTTTCGCAACCTTAACATCGCTATGCCACATTCATGCTTAATCTTATCACTCATAACTATTTTGTATTCAGGTCAGGGAAATTAATAAAATCAGGAACAATATATGCATCAGGAAATACCCTGCTTATTGTAAGAAACAATTTTATTGCTTCGCTTTTTGTTCTGAAATCGCCAACCCTGATTTTATAATATGCTGGTGGCGCAAATAACAAATATGAAATAATATCCGGAAACCGGTTCATAAATTCCTGTCTTACTTTAGCTGATTCTTCCTTGGCATTTCTGTTGGAGTTGCTATAAATCTGTATCCTGAAACCTTCCATGCCATAGTAGTCATTAACTTCATATAAACTCTTATTAGCCAGTATATACCTGCTAATCAGGGTGTCCACGCCAGGATCCTGAATGATGTTAAGCTGTCCTGTATGCGAATTGTTATCTGACCTTTGGAAAATATCTGATGTTCTAACAAAAGATTGTGCAATACCAAACCCCGATGCAAAGACCAGGCTAATAAATATCAGGAAGAGTTTTCTGATCATGCTGCAAAAGTAGTATTTCGCTGACAGATTAAAAACTGATTCACCGGTTTTATTATTTTCTTTCATCAAAAGTTTTTATTGTGCAGTTTTAAGAGCCAGATAAAAATTACCTCCGAACGATCCCGCCACCATTATGTTCTTATCATAATTTAAGCCCAGATCCTCACCAAGGGCATCAGTGTTATTTGAATAACAGAGGCTGAACATCCTTATCCTTCCTGTAACTGAACCATCAGCAGGACTCAAAATATTAATAATGAAGCAATTCGTATTTAACATCATTATATCTCCATCACTATCAAAATTAAGAGCAGATCCTGTATTGGTAGTTTCAAGATAAGATTTCCATCTGATTGAACCGGTATTAGTTAGCGATGCAAGGAACGAATTGTTCAGCACTCCTGTTGTACCTGAAACTTCTGTTCTTCCCGTAACGTACACATTTCCTGACATATCGAGTTCAATGGCCAGGCTGGCTGCTCCGAAGGCCGGATTATTATAGAGTTCCGTCTCCCACAATTTTTGAAACTGATTGTTGAATTCTGCGACACTCGCTTCTGGTTTGGAACCTCCTGCCTGCCTGGTAAGGGCAACAAATATGTTGCCCGAATTATCAACAACTGCCTTATTGGCTGCAACAAAGGAAGTTTCTGTAATGCTCTTTTCTGTAATAACCTGACCTGTAGTATCAAATTCCACAAAAAGCAGACCGGTTGCTGCTGAGGTAGAAGAGTCAGGACTGGCAGTTCCGGTCGCAAGAAAAGTTCCGTCACCGTTATAATTCAAACTGGTACAGTCAATTCTGAACCCACCATCAATGGTTTTCCCCCACAATTTGTTGCCTTTGGCACTATATCGCATCAGTAACATTTCACCACCACTGCTTCCACTTAAAATATAACCTGATGTATCGAACCAGGCAGAGCTGAATAACCCCTGATTTTCTGCTTTAAAATCCAGAACTAAATTTCTTTTCTTATTAAATCGTATGAAATATGGGTTACCACCTGTTTCACCACAGGCTATAATTCCTGAATCGAGGGCAGGTTTGATAAATAAAGCCTGACCTTTCCCATAAGATTTTTCCCAGATAAAATCGCTTTCACTTTTCCTGCACGACAAAAGCAGAATAACAAGAATGAATACCGGAATCAATCTTTTCATAATAAAGGAACCATTTTAAGAAGTTGAGATTTTTATCCCAACTCTGCTGCCAGTTCGTCAGTCATCTCAAGGTTATGATAGACAAATTGGATATCGTCGTCATCTTCAAGCGCATCGACAAGCCTCAGTACTTTTTTTGCAGATTCCAGGTCAAGTTTTTTAGTGTCATTAGGGATCCTTTTCAATCCGGCTTCTTCCGGTTCGATACCAAGCTCATTAAGCTTCCTGTTAAGGCTTCCAAAATCTTCTTTAGCACATGTAACAGAAATCATCTCCCCGTCAACTTCAAAATCTTCTGCCCCGGCATCAATCATTTCAAGTTCCACATCTTCAAGAGATAAACCTTCGTTTTTAATAGCAAAAACACCTTTTCTGTCAAAAAGAAAACTCAGCGATCCATTAGTGCCAAGGTTACCACCATGCTTATTGAAGGCAGATCTTACAGAAGCTACTGTCCGGTTATTATTGTCTGTCAGGCACTCAACAAATACGGCAACACCACATGGACCATATCCTTCAAAAGAGGTTTCGACAAAACTCTCAGCATCGGCACCTGTAGCTTTCTTTATTGCCCTTTCAATATTATCTTTAGGCATATTGGCACCTTTAGCATTCTGAACTGCAAGCCTGAG
This sequence comes from uncultured Bacteroidales bacterium, assembly GCA_963838215.1. Taxonomy (GTDB): domain Bacteria; phylum Bacteroidota; class Bacteroidia; order Bacteroidales; family VadinHA17; genus LD21. The sequence goes on from CAWIQG010000004.1 coordinate 712,681, forward strand.
CCTGGCGTTAGATTCGGGATCGCTGCCACCTTCCTTTGCAGCAATTATTATCTCTTTGATAATTTTGGTGAATTTCTTCCCCCTTTTAGCATCTATTGCCCCTTTTTTCCGTTTGATAGTTGACCACTTACTATGACCTGACATATTTTAAATATTTATTGTACAGAATGCAAAATTAAATATTTCTTTCAAACCTCGATCATACTTTATAGATTTGTGCCGAAGTAAAGGCATAAAGGCGTAAAGGCACAAAGGTGCAAGGGTGCAACGGCTTTTTTCATGATAAGTCCGTTTTACCACTGGGCCATTGAGCCGTTGGGCCGTTGAACCATTCTGTAACGAGAGATCAGCGACTAGCAACAAGGATTAAATGAATAAAAAAGTTTATATAGAGACCTATGGCTGTCAGATGAATGTTGCTGACAGTGAGGTTGTTGCTTCTATTCTTTTGAAAGACGGTTATGAGACAACTGAGAATATTAATGATGCCGGATTAATATTAATAAATACATGTTCCATCCGCGATAATGCTGAACAACGAATATGGGGTCGTCTTAAAGCCATTAGCCACCTGAAAAAACGTAAAAAAGATTTGAAGATCGGATTAATTGGATGCATGGCAGAAAGACTAAAAGAGAAACTGATTGAAACCGATCAGCTGGTCGACCTGGTAGTTGGCCCGGATGCTTACCGTCAGCTGCCATTGCTATTAACTGAAGCTGAAGCGGGTTACAAAAGTGTAAATGTTCTCCTTTCCCGCGAAGAGACGTACGCTGATATTTCGCCGGTAAGAATGGACAGAAACGGCGTTTCATCATTTGTATCAATCATGAGAGGCTGCAATAACATGTGCGCCTACTGCGTTGTGCCCTATGTAAGGGGAGCTGAAAGGAGCCGCAATCCTGAATCTGTTCTGAAAGAGGTCAAAGAACTATTTGAAATGGGCTATAGGGAAGTTACACTTCTCGGGCAGAATGTTGATTCATATAAATGGTATAACAATCCTGCAAAAGTCGGGTTTCCTGAACTTCTTGAAATAGTCGCAATGATTAGTCCATTGTTGCGTATAAGGTTTTCTACTTCTCACCCAAAAGATATTTCTGATGATCTTTTAAATACAATAGCGAGGCACGAAAATATTTGTAAACACATCCATCTGCCTGCACAGAGCGGGAGCAGTCGCATTCTCAGACTTATGAACCGTGAATATACAAGGGAATGGTATATGGAGAGGGTAAATGCCATTCGTGCAATTATTCCTGAATGTGCTTTGTCGACCGACATGATAACAGGATTTTGCACCGAGACAAAAGAGGACCATGAAGAATCTCTTTCACTTATGGAATGGGCCGGTTTTGATTTTGCTTATATGTTTAAGTACAGTGAAAGGCCCGGTACCAGGGCAGCAAGAAAATATAAAGACGATGTTCCGGACCATATAAAATCATTAAGATTAAACGAAATGATTTCGCTCCAGAATAAGCTTTCAGCAAAATCTAAAAAAAATGACATAGGGAAAATCTGCAAGGTTCTCATTGAGGGATTTTCGAAAAGATCTGAAGAGTATCTTGCAGGCCGTACTTCACAGAATAAAGTGGTAGTTATTCCAGGGGAAAACCTTAAAAAGGGTGAATATGTTAATGTTTTAATAGAGCGATGCACTTCAGCAACCCTTATCGGAAAAAGAATTTAAGCAGTGAATTATTTGCTCCTTTCTTCTCTACTTCTTAACTTGCACACAATATTTTTAATCTCGCAAAAATGAAGTGGAAAAATTTCACGGTGTCAATGATTGCCGTATGCCTTGTACAGATTGCTTCTGGACAGAATGACGATAAGAAATCTGATAAAATGATCACCATCACTGGCAAGGTACTTAACCAGGACAAGAAACCAGTTGAAGGAGCTGTCTTTTATATTGATAATATCAAAACAAGTTGTGTATCAAGAAGTAATGGTTCCTATAAAATTAAAGTCAGCCCATCTTCACTAAACCTTGAGGTAAGGTCGGCTGGATATGAATTCAGTAAAACAGTGATAAATGGAGAGACTACGATTAATTTCACTCTTAAAAGTGTTGACAGGCCTACAGATACATTAAAAGTCAATGAGATGACCGGCACTGATAAAAAAAGTTCAAGAAACAGGGCAAAAAAGCTGAACACGTATAACAATATTTACCAGATGATCCGTGCAGAAGTAAGCGGAGTTATAGTAAATGGGAACAGTGTTCAGATAGAGCAGGGTCATTCTTTTTTTGGAAGCAGTACACCGCTGTTTGTTATAAACGGTGTTATAGTTCCAAGTATCGATAATGTTAATCCTTTGGAAGTAAAATCTATAACAGTTCTTAAAGGAGTTTCAGCATCAATCTATGGAGTGAATGGCACAAACGGTGTAATAAGCATAACCCTTAATAACGGTTCCGAGAAAGAAAAATAATAATTCTAAAACCTAATTATATTGACTAAAATGAGAATAAAAATATTTTTTCTGATCCTGATATCGGTTTTGTGTTTCAGCAGTTTATCCGCACAAAAAAACAATAAGAAGATAACAATAACAGGTACTGCAATTAATGCTTCCAAAGAACCTATTGTTAATGCTATAATTATGATCGATGGCGAAAAGACAAATTCAATGACCGATTCCCAGGGAAACTTTAAAATAAAAGTTAAACCTACTGCATTGAAGATTGGTATCTTCTCCTTTGGTAATGGAATTATCGAAGAGGATATAAGCGGGAGGACACAGATTGATTTCAAATTTAAAAACATAGGTTCTCAGCAACCTGCGGATAAAACAATTGCACCAGGTGAAGAAGGAGTCGGTGTTGGTTATACTAATGTCAAAAAGAAAAACCTGACTATTGATGTCAATAAGATTGATGGAACCGACAAAAGATATGCTACTTACTCCTCAATGACTGACATGATACAAAGGGAAGTTTCCGGCGTTCGGATTTCAAATGGATCCGTTATAATTCAGGAGTCGAAGGATTTTTTTGGCGACGTTCCTGCTCTTATTATAGTTGATGGTGTATATATGGATGCTCTCCCGGATATACCTCCTATAACAGTTAAATCAATTGAAGTGCTTAAAGGTACGTCAGCAGCAATTTACGGAAGCAGAGGGTATGGTGGAGCAATCGTTATTAAAACCAAATCAGGAAACGAGTAATAAATAATCCTTTTATTTTTTCTTTCCTATAATGAGTTGAAGTTCGTCAAGCTGTTTATTTGATATCTGCGACGGTGTATCAAGCATAACATCACGGCCCGAATTGTTTTTAGGGAATGCTATAAAATCACGGATCGAATCCTGACCGCCGAACATAGCGACGAGCCTGTCAAAACCAAATGCTATACCACCATGCGGAGGGGCACCGAATTTGAATGCATTCATTAAAAATCCAAACTGCCTTACTGCTTCTTCATCCGTAAATCCAAGAACTTTGAACATGAGTTTCTGAATTTCTGCATTATGAATTCGGATCGATCCTCCTCCTATCTCCACCCCGTTTATTACAAGGTCGTAAGCATTAGCCCTGACTTTGCCCGGATCCTTTTCCATCAATGGGAGGTCATCAGCAATTGGTGAAGTGAACGGATGATGCATTGCAAAGAATCTCTTTTCTTCTTCGTCCCACTCAAGAAGCGGAAAATCAACGACCCACAACGGAAAGAATTTGTCTTTTGTCCTTAGTCCAAGCCTGTTACCCATTTCAAGCCTTAACTCAGAAAGTGCAGTCAATGTTTTTTTCTTTTTGCCGGCCAGAATTAAAATCAGGTCTCCCGGTTTTGCGTTTATGGCACTTGCTATATTCTTCAAATCCTCAGATGAATAAAACTTATCGATCGACGATTTCAGGGTGCCATCAATATTATACTTTATATAAATTAGTCCCTTTGCTCCCACCTGTGGTCTTTTGACAAACTCAGTCAGCTCATCGAGCTGTTTTCTGGAATACTCTGAACATTTTTCTGCGCAGATCGCGCCTGCATATTCTGCAGTGTCAAATACGGCGAAATCATGACCCTTCACAGCTTTGGTTATCTCAATAAACTTCATTCCGAAGCGAAGATCAGGTTTATCTGAACCGTAAAACTCCATCGCTTCATAATAGGGAAGCTTTAAAAATAGTTCATTGAATTCAATTCCTTTTATAACCTTGAACAGGTATTTGACAAGACCTTCAAATGTATCCAGGATATCATTTCTATCAACAAATGACATCTCACAGTCTATCTGGGAAAACTCAGGTTGCCGGTCAGCACGCAGGTCCTCATCCCTGAAACATTTAACGATCTGAAAATATTTGTCAAACCCAGCTACCATCAGAAGTTGTTTCAAAGTCTGGGGCGATTGTGGCAAAGCATAAAAAGTTCCTGGTTGCATTCTTGAAGGAACCACAAAATCGCGGGCCCCTTCAGGAGTTGAATTAACAAGAACAGGAGTTTCCACTTCAATAAAACCGATGGAATCCATATACTTACGGACTTCCTGAGCAACCCGGTGACGAAGTATTATATTATTCTTAACAGATGTTCTTCTAAGGTCGATATACCGATATTTCATTCTCAACTCTTCACCTCCGTCAGTCTCCTCTTCAATTGTAAAAGGGGGAATTTCGCTCCTGTTAAGTATATTCAGTTCATTAACATCTATTTCAATTTCGCCTGTGGAGATTTTCAGGTTCTTATTACTGCGTTCTTTAACCTTCCCTTTGGCCTGAATAACAAACTCCCTTCCAAGTTTACGTGCTTTTTCACAAAGCTCTTTATTCGTTTCCATGTTAAATACCAACTGAGTTAATCCATACCTGTCGCGAAGATCAACAAAAGTCATTCCGCCAAGATCTCTCGATTTCTGAACCCAGCCGCTTAAAATAACATCCCTCTCCGTGTGTTTAATGGTCAATTCGCCGCATGTGTGTGTCCGGTACATTTCTTTCTTTTTAAATTTCAGCAAAAATAAGAATTTATTGTTTAACAATGCTTTATACATTAAAGGAGTTTAATTATAAAAAATTACAAGCGGTTTATTGGAAAACCATTTCAAAGGTTTAATAATCAATTGGCCATAAAATTAACTGACGACCTTTTTTAACCATTCATTGCAATAGTTTCTCAATTATATTTCGAGAAGAGTGCTATTAGTTCTGCTGTATTTAAAACATTTTAATAATTTCTACGTTCATATAGTAGAATTAAAGATAATATCGTAGAATATCCGATTAATGAATTATTAAAAGTCAAAAGAAGGAATAATGCAGAATCACTGAAACTTACTGAAGCAGGACCAGATTCTGAATTATTAATTAAAGAGATTGTTAAAATAAATAGTATAATTGGGGTCTTAAGTAAATAAAATAATTATGAAGAAAAGAGTTTATAGTTACCTGACAATTTTGGTCATTCTAACAGTAACTATTTTAACCGGATGTAAGAAAGATAAAGCAGCTTTACCCACTTTGACCACTACAGCAGTCACAAATATAACTTCAATAACAGCGAAAAGTGGTGGAGATATAACAAATGATGGAGGAGCGATAATAACGGCACGTGGCGTTTGCTGGAGCATAGCTGTTGACCCAACAATCGCTGACAGTAAAACCTCAGACAGTACAGGAATAGGAACTTTTGTAAGCTTAGTAACCGGAATAAAATCAGTAACAACTTATTATTTAAGAGCTTATGCTACAAACAGTGCTGGTACAGCTTATGGTAATGAATTGACTTTTATGGGAGCAGTAAGCGATATTGACGGCAATTTCTATGATGTTGTCACTATAGGTACCCAGGTTGGTTGAAAGATAACCTGAGAACAACCAGGTACAGCAATGGTGACATAATAGGTACCACAGTTCCAGCAACTCTCGATATATCAGGAGAAAGTACACCTGAATATCAATGGCCCTCTAACGGAAATGAAGACAATGTTCCAACTTACGGGAGATTATATACGTGGTATGCTGCAACTGACGGTCGGAGTGTTTGCCCAACGGGGTGGCACGTACCCTCCGATGCAGAATGGACAACTTTGGTAACTTACCTTACTGACAATGGTTTTGGTTACCAGAGTTCGGGAGACGAAGTAGCCATGTCATTGGCAGCCACAACGAACTGGACTTCTGATGAAACAGCAGGTAATATAGGTAACGACCTTTCAAGCAATAACACCAGTGGTTTTACGGCTCTTCCGAGTGGTGCCCGTACTTTAACCGGGTCGTTTTACAGTTTTGGCGACATCGGCCTCTGGTGGACAACTACCGAGTACTTTGCTCAATACGCCTGGTGCCGTTACCTCGACTATGATGGCAGCAATGTTTATAAAAGCTACAACGATGAAAAAAATGGCTGGTCAATTCGTTGTATGCAGAATTATTAACTGCCTGTTTGAAATTGCCTGAAAAGTTATGGCTCAAAAGAAAGAAGAGCAGTATATGATGGCGGCCCTTACTGAAGCAGGTAAAGCGCTTGATAAACAAGAGGTACCAATTGGATCCGTAGTTGTTTACAATGATATGATTATTGCCAGGGCTCACAATCTTACCGAAACATTAAAAGATCCCACAGCCCATGCTGAGATGCAGGCAATTACAGCTGCAGCAAATTTTCTTGGTGGCAAATATCTGACAGATTGTACTATCTATGTGACACTTGAACCATGTGCTATGTGTGCCGGGGCTATCGGCTGGAGCCAGACTGGCACACTAGTTTATGGAGCAAGTGATGAAAAGAAAGGGTACAGATCAATTTCAGATTCATTACTCCATCCAAAAACCAAGGTTAAGTCGGGTGTTCTTGAGAAAGAATGCAGGGAATTATTATTGAAATTCTTTAAAATCAGGCGTTAGTGAAAAAAACAGTTTAATTTTACAAAAATTTCTTATAATGACTCTCGACAACAGTAAAACAATTATTAGCCTCAGGATTAAACTATTCACTGCGACAATTGTTTTTCTTGCTTATATTGTCCTGACGTACTTTGCAAAGCTTATAAAATTCCCTCTTCTGGGAATGAGCGATACTGCCTGGACACTTATTCTGGTTGGAATTTTTCTTTTTATTGCATTTCTGCCTATGTTTCTGAATTATCAATTCATCAGCTATTCTGATGAAGGTGAAAAAATTGTATTCAGGTATTTTACAACAGGAATTGTAGGAGGAAAAAAGAATTCAGTTGAGATCAATAAAAAAACATTCTCAGGGTTCAGTGCAGAATCGAGGTTTTTTGGTCTTATACAAAGCATAACCCTTTTCCAGAAGTTTAACGAAGGAGTTGCAAAATACCCGCCGGTTTATATCAGTGCTTTGTCGAGGGAGGAGAGAGCAAAAATTTTCAGATCTCTGAATCTATATGCCCCGAAGTCGTGAAGGTTATCATCTGATAACATGAGTTTTATCATTTTAAATGATTTTTAACAACTTCAAATTTGAACACTTTATTTTAGATCATTTTTACTAATTAAAATATCAAAGTAATGAACGTAGATAAAATCCTGATTAACCTCGAAAAGAAGCATCCGGGAGAGGTTGAATATTTACAGGCCGTACGAGAAGTACTGGAATCAATCGAAGAGATTTATAACGAAAATCCTCAGTTTGAATCTTCAAACATTATTGAGCGTCTCATCGAACCTGATCGTGCAATAACTTTTAAAGTTCCTTGGGTTGATGATGAAGGAAATGTAAAAGTAAACCTTGGATACCGTGTTCAGTTTAATAATGCTATTGGCCCCTATAAAGGAGGCCTTCGTTTTCACCCGAGTGTAAATCTTTCAATTCTTAAGTTTCTGGGATTTGAGCAGATATTCAAGAATGCGCTTACCACGCTTCCAATGGGTGGGGGAAAAGGTGGTTCAGACTTCGATCCAAAAGGGAAATCGAATGCCGAGGTTATGCGTTTCTGTCAGTCTTTTATGCTTGAACTTTGGAAATATATTGGCCCTGAAACCGATGTTCCTGCCGGTGATATTGGTGTTGGTGGTCGTGAAATAGGCTTTTTATATGGTATGTATAAACGTCTTGCAGGAGATCATACAGGGGTTTTGACGGGAAAAGGCAGTAACTGGGGTGGGTCGCTTATACGTCCGGAAGCCACTGGTTTTGGAGGCATCTATTTTGCCAAGGAAATGCTCGCAACTAAAAATGAAACTCTTAAAGGCAAAACAATTTCAATATCAGGATTTGGCAATGTAGCCTGGGGAGCTGCCCTTAAGGCCACTGAACTGGGAGGTAAAGTTATTACGATTTCAGGTCCTGATGGATATGTTTATGATCCGGCCGGAATATCAGGGAAGAAAATTGATTACATGCTTGAACTTCGTGCTTCAAATGAAGATGTGGTAAAACCTTATTCATACGAATTTGAAGGCGTTGAATTTCATGAAGGGAAACGCCCATGGGAAATAAAAGTTGATGTTGCACTCCCGTGTGCAACCCAGAATGAACTTACCGGTGAAGATGCAAAAAATCTTATCAAAAACGGAGTTATCCTTGTAGCTGAAGTATCAAATATGGGTTGCACACCGGAAGCTGTTGAGGAATTTCATAAACACAGGATTTTATTCGCTCCCGGCAAAGCTGTTAATGCAGGCGGGGTAGCCACATCTGGCCTGGAGATGACCCAAAACTCAATGAAGCTTCGCTGGAACAGCCAGGAAGTTGACAGCCGTTTGCATGAGATCATGTGCAATATTCATGAACAGTGTGTTAAACATGGCACGAGAGTAGATGGTTACGTAGATTATGTGAAAGGTGCAAATATTGCAGGATTCATTAAAGTAGCGAATTCAATGCTCGATATGGGTGTGATCTAGGAACAGTCATGAGATGTGAGGCGTGAGATTAAGGTTAAGGTTATGAACCAGTAACAAGCAAAAAACGACATTATGAGTATTGAGATATTTTTAAGAAAGAGAAGAGCTGGTTATCCGGCTCTTTTTTTTATCTTTGTATGTCTCAATTTCTTGTGCTATGTCAGAAGTGTCTCTTAAGCATAAAATTGCTTTAGGTCTTATTCCACGCATCGGAGACATAAATGCGCGAAAACTTGTGTCATATTTCGGAAGCGTGGAATCTATTTTTCAGGAACCATACAGAAATCTTATCAAAATACCCGGTATTGGTTCAGGCATTGCAAAATATATCAGCGACAGATCGTATCTTAATAAAGCCAGCCAGGAAGCTGAATATGTCACAAAAAATAACATCAGAACCTATTTCTATCTTGATAATGACTATCCATTCAGGCTCAGACAATGTGATGACTCTCCTGTAGTGTTTTTCTTTATGGGAAATTGCGATCTGAATGCCGCAAAAATATTAAGTGTAGTTGGTACACGTAATGCCACTATACGGGGAAGAGAAATATGTGACAAAATTATCGGAGATCTGGCAGCAGGCCATCCTGATCTGATAATCGTTAGTGGTCTGGCGTATGGAATTGATATAGCTTCACATAAAGCAGCCCTTGCAAATAACCTGCTGACCATAGGAGTCTTAGGACACGGATTTAAAACCACCTACCCTGCTGTTCATACATCGACAGCAAAAACGATGGTAAATAAAGGAGGACTGCTGACTGATTTCATTTCAGATGCATTACCTGAGCGCAATAATTTTCTGAAAAGGAACAGGATAATTGCCGGATTATCTGATGCTACCCTGATCGTTGAATCAGGAATTAAAGGAGGGGCCCTCATAACAGCCGATATAGCCAACTCATATAACCGCGATGTTTTCGCTGTGCCCGGAAGACCTGATGATCAATGGTCAGCCGGATGTAACAGTCTCATCAAAAATAATAAAGCAGCTCTTACAGAATGCTCTGATGATATCGAGTACTTTCTAAACTGGAAGCCTGAAGAATCAAAAGCCCCTGTACAGAGAACATTGTTTTCGGACCTGAACGAAACGGAAAAACTTATATTTGAACTACTCCTGAAACATGAGGAACTTTCTATAGACAATATTTGCAGGTTGCTCGACATACCTGTTTACAAGTTATCATCATTGCTCCTTCAGATGGAATTTAAAGGAATCCTAAAGTGCTCACCGGGAAATATGTATCGCATTGTATGAATTTAAGGCATAAATCAGTAGATTAATATCGAAAGATTATACCTTGAACTTCAGGTTTCTGACTTTGGGCTTCCGTATGAGTTTTTCATGACATAATACAGCAAAAATCAGAGGATATCTGCCATTGTTTTTATACTTTTGGCTCACCAATTAATCTTTTAATTAAAACTTTTCAATTATGGATCCGAAAGTACAACAATTCATGGTAATGATAAAGGCCAAGAATCCTGGTGAGAATGAGTTCCATCAGGCAGTTCAGGAGGTTGCAGAATCCCTGATTCCCTTTATTGAAGAAAATCCAAAGTATAAACATGCAAAAATCCTTGAAAGGATTGCAGAACCTGAAAGGACAATTATCTTCAGGGTTCCCTGGTTAGATGACAAAGGTGAGGTTCAAATCAACCGTGGTTACAGAATTGAGATGAACAGTGCAATAGGACCTTATAAAGGTGGCCTCAGGCTTCATCCTACAGTAAACCTTGGTATTCTTAAATTCCTCGCCTTTGAACAGGTGTTTAAGAACAGCCTTACAACATTACCAATGGGCGGTGGAAAAGGTGGTTCCGATTTTGATCCGAAAGGAAAATCTGATAATGAAGTAATGAGATTCTGTCAGAGCTTTATGTCAGAACTCTTTCGTCATATTGGCGCTGACACTGATGTTCCTGCAGGTGATATCGGAGTAGGTGGCCGCGAGATTGGCTTCCTGTTTGGTCAGTATAAAAGGCTTAAAAATGAATTTACCGGAGTACTTACAGGAAAAGGCATAGAATGGGGCGGTTCGCTTATTCGTCCGGAGGCAACAGGCTATGGAGCTTCATATTTTGCCCAGGAGATGCTGGCTACCCGTGGCGACAGTTTAAAAGGAAAAATAGTATCTGTTTCAGGATCAGGTAATGTAGCCCAGTTTGCGACGGAAAAAATTACAGAACTAGGTGGAAAAGTGGTTACTTCATCTGATTCAAATGGATTTATTTATGATCCAAAGGGAATAGATGCTGAAAAACTTAATTTTATAATGGAGCTTAAAAATATAAGAAGGGGTAGGATTAAAGAATATGCTGAAAAATATGGCGTTGAATATTTTGAAGGGAAAAGACCCTGGATCATTAAGTGCGATACAGCAATGCCCTGTGCAACTCAGAATGAAATAAATGCAGATGAGGCAAAGATGCTTGTAAAGAATGGTTGCATTTGTGTATCTGAAGGTTCTAATATGCCTTCAACTATTGAAGCCGTTGAAGTATTTTTGAATGCACAGATTCTTTATGGCCCGGGGAAGGCAGCTAATGCCGGAGGCGTTGCCACATCAGGGCTCGAAATGACACAAAACTCAATGAGACTGCCCTGGTCGCGCGAAGAGGTTGACGAGAAACTTCAGACGATCATGAAAAATATTCATAAAACATGTGTGAAATACGGCACCAAAGGAAACGGATTCATTAATTATGTTGACGGTGCCAATATCGGAGGATTTGTGAAAGTGGCTAATGCCATGATCGCTCAGGGAGTCGTTTAATGAATCTTATTGATACTCACACTCATCTTTATCTTCCGGAATTCGATGCCGACAGAGATGAAGTGGTAAACAGAGCTGTAAACAACGGCGTCGTGAAGATGTTGTTGCCAAACATTGATCTTCAGTCTGTTGCCTCTATGCTATCATTGGAGAATCGATATATTGGTATCTGTTCTCCAATGATTGGCCTTCATCCTACATCAGTAAAAGAGGATTATCTTATTCAACTGGATAAAATTGAAAGCCTCTTCGAAAAAAACAGATTCATTGCAATCGGGGAAATCGGTATCGATCTTTACTGGGATAAAACGTTCCTGAAAGAACAGATAATTGCTTTCAGAAGACAGATTGCGTTTGCAATTGATAAAGGATTACCTGTTGTCATTCACTCAAGGGAGTCGTTCCCTGAAGTTTTTTCAGTACTTGATGAATTTAAGAGGAAAGGATTAAAAGGCGTTTTTCATGCCTTTTCCGGGAATATCAAAGATGCTGAAAATGCTATAGGCATGGGATTTAAACTAGGGATCGGAGGTATTGTAACTTTTAAGAACTCAGGTCTGGACAAAATAGTAAAAGAGATTGGACCGGAGAATATTGTTCTTGAGACCGATTCTCCATATCTGGCACCAGTACCGTTTAGAGGAAAAAGGAACGAGAGTTCATATATTTGCATAATAAATAAAAAACTTGCAGAGATTTTCGGGATGAGTGAAGAGGAGATCGCTTCTATTACATTCACAAACACTACCGGACTTTTCAATTTCTGAAAAAACAGCATGAAAAAAAATAAAAAAGAAATCTCAATATTGATAATTTATACCGGCGGAACCATCGGGATGGTTCAGGATCCTGTAACCGGATCGCTTATTCCTATCGATTTCCGGCACATTTCAGATCATGTCCCGGAACTCCGTGAGTCTGGATACGATCTTCACTCAATTTCCTTCGACCCGGTAAAAGATTCATCTAACATTGATCCGGATGTCTGGGTTAAAATGGCTGAGATTATTGTGGAAGGTTATAATGATTTTGACGGTTTTGTGGTATTACATGGCACTGACACTATGGCGTATACAGCATCTGCGTTAAGCTTTATGCTGGAAAATCTGGGAAAACCTGTTATTCTTACCGGTTCACAATTGCCAATAGGATTGCTTCGGACTGATGGGAAAGAGAATCTGATAACTGCTATAGAAATTGCTGCTGCTAAGGAAAACTGGCATCCTTCCGTACCGGAGGTTTGTATTTATTTCGATAATAAGCTTACAAGAGGTAATCGTACAACCAAGATGAGTGCTGAGCATTTCGATGCCTTTTATTCTCCCAACTATCATCCTCTTGCTGAAGTAGGTTTACATTTGAAATATTTTAATAATCTGATCCGATATCCTGCAAAAAACAAAAAACTAATAGTTCATAAAACATTCAATACCGATGTTGCTATTTTGAAGTTATTCCCTGGTATCAACAGGAAACTTGTTCAGTCTGTAATTAATACTGAGGGATTAAGGGGACTGATTATTGAGACCTTCGGATCAGGGAATGCACCGACATATCAATGGTTCTTAGATGATCTTAAACAATATATAGATAATGGAGGAATTATCCTCAATGTCACTCAATGCCATGGAGGCAGTGTTGAAATGGGTTTGTACGAAACAAGCCGTCAGATGCTTACTGCCGGAGTGGTAAGCGGTAAAGATATTACATCAGAAGCTTCCGTTACCAAACTTATGCATCTGCTTGGAAGGTACTCATCGAGAGAAAAAGTAGTACAATCATTGAACCGGTCGCTGGCAGGAGAAATCACCTGACGGGACTAATTGTAATAATATTTTTGTAATTTGCGCCCCTGTTTTTGAAACTACATGAATTATTTGGAGAGATGCAGGAGTGGTTTAACTGGCACGCCTGGAAAGCGTGTGTACCTCAAAAGGGTACCGGGGGTTCGAATCCCCCTCTCTCCGCAAAATTGAAAGCAAATAAAAGCAACGTCCTGTAAAATGATTGATTTACAGGACGTTTTTATTTTACCACCGTGCAACCTAATGCAGAAAAAAGCATCTCCCCGGTGTCTTATTCGGTGGACATGATTTTTTAATCCCAACTCCACCGAATAATTATAATGCATTGATTTGCTGTATTATGCAGTTGTGTTCTTCTTATTAGTATAATAACTTTGTATCGAGTTTTTAACTTAAAACTGGTGGCGATGAAAACAGAAAAATCAACTTTCAGAATCTTATTCTACTTAAAGAGGACTAAAACATTAAATAACGGTGAGTTAACGATTTTTATGAGAATCACTGTTAATGGTGAAAGAGTCGAGGTTTCAACACATCAAAGCGTTGTACCCCAACTATGGAATCAAGAAAAAGGGATTGTTAAGGGTGTCTCTAGTTCCTCAAAACAGGTGAACGATTACCTTGAGCACCTCAAATTAAAGGTGTACCAATACAAAAAGGAACTTGAAAGTAATGACCAGGAGATTACTGCAAGGACTTTGGGCGATTTATTGCAGGGCAAGAGTTCACGACGAAAAGGACTTGTGGAATTGTTCCAGGAACACAATAAAAAATGCAGAGAGCTGGTAGGGAAAGATATAGCTCCAGCTACCCTTACCAGGTACGAAACAACCTCTGATGCATGTAAAAAGCTTTATTCAGACAAAGTACAGGCAACAGGATATACCTTTGCAGAGCATTAACCATGAGTTTATTAAAGATTTTGAACACTATTTAAAGACTGTTCGTAATTGTGGTCATAATACAACGGTTAAATACATCCGCAATTTAAGGAAGATCATACGCATAGCTCTTTCAAACGATTGGCTCAAATTAGATCCTTTCAGAAATATTACTTATCATCTTAAGGAGGTTAACAAAGCTTATCTTACAGACCAGGAATTAAAATTACTTATCAATAAAGAATTTTCCAACGAACGCTTAAGGAGGGTGAAAGACATTTTTCTTTTCTGTTGCTTTACGGGACTGGCTTTCTCAGATGTCAAGAGTTTAACCAAAGATAATATAACAATAGGTATAAATAATCAGAAATGGCTGAGAACAAAGAGGAAAAAAACTGGCAATCCAAGTGAGATACCTTTATTGGATGTACCTATTAGCATTATTAAAAAATACGAGAATGATCCGATATGTTTGATTGAGCAACTATTACCAGTAGGTAGTAATCAAAAAATGAACGCTTATCTTAAAGAAATTGCTGATTTGTGTGATATCAAAAAGAATCTTTCAACACACACTGCCCGGCATACCTTTGCAACTACCGTAACCCTTACTCATGGAGTTTCAATGGAAGCCGTTTCAAAAATGCTTGGACATTCAAATATTTCTACTACAAAACAATATGCACGAATTGTAGATACACTTATAATAAATGAAATGGAAAAGATTCATCAGCTTTACAAAGTTCCAGTATCTATAGAACCGATAGAAGAATTGATACCTCTTAAGTTAGATAGCAAATAATTATAAATTCAATTTGCGGCGATATAATTCAATTTTAATTAACCTAAGGTCAATTGTTAATGTTAAAGCATTAAAATAAGGACGTGGAGCTGGGCAAACAAAAATTGAACTTTTTTGAACAAGATTTATTGAATCTTACAAATCTGGAATAGATCTTTTTTGTTATAATTGTTTGCATATATTTTTTAGGAATCTGAATCTTTAAATGTTTTTAAAAGGGAGCGTTCATTGCTCTGACAATCAGAGCACCTGACTCATAATCAGGGGGTCGCTGGTTCAAGCCCAGCTGGGCCCACTTATATTCAGCCGCTTACAAGACATAACTGTAAGCGGATTTTTTATTTGCATACAATTTGCATTTTTAGGGGTGTTATTAACCTTCTTAAATAATTATAAAAAAGTCTTTTATTCTCTGCCTTTGCACTTAGGATTCTCCACTCCTGAACTTGCTTGACAGGCAAGAGGTCACTGGTTCGATTCCAGTACGCCCCACAGGGGTTTCAGAAGATTCAAAAAATACAAGGATACAGAAAAGGATACAGTTATTACATAACAATTCTTAACTGTGTCCTCTTTTCCACTGGGCTTGGCCTTGCTGTGTCATGAAATATTGCTTCCCAATTCCCCAAGTATATGTGAATTAAGCATCAAATGTGAAATGTTGGCAATAGGCTTTATATCTGTATGTCATACAATATTGTTGATTATGGCCTATGTGACTGACGGGGCTGTGTTGTGATAAGATTGGAATAAGGGATTTGGGTAGACATTTTAAGAAAAGTATGATATCAGATAGTACCAGGTAACCATATCTGACAACTGGTAATAGGTTTAATTGAATTTTCAATGCTGTCCAAGATAAAAAATATCTCTGATTCCTGATTCAGATAATCAGACAATTAACTTGTAAAAGTTCAAAAATCATAGAATGATCCCACTAATCGTTCTCAGAATAAATCTAACTGGATTTGTCCGGGTGGTGCTTTATCCTGTAAAAATGGATGGTTTAACCACTCGAACAGATCAATCTTGACAAACAAGTTTAGCCGGATAAATCCGACCAAGTTAGACATATGCCATTTGTACAACGCTTTTGCTTTCAGGACAGTTAATAACAAAATGGTAATCAGTGCCGACCATATTTATAAGAACTGCATTTTCAGAGGTCCCGATGAATGATTTAATCTTGAGATTCTGTTTGACCAGTCTGAAAAAAGTCTCTATTTCCCATCGATATCGGTACAATTCGCTTATAGTCTTACTCGTCCAGGTGAAGTTATTGGTTAATAATGGGATTATCTCCCCTGTTTCCGGATCAGTTACCTTCACCAAACGTAATCGTTTTTTATACTTTTCTTTGGTTTGCTGTCCAATAAGCACAATTTGATAATCACTAACAATGTTTTCTGATTCATTCGGTAGTGACAGCAGCTTAACAATGTCACAATCTATATTGCTTTTGGCTCTTGTAACAAAAAACACCCCGGTGCTGTCCAATTCCCGAAGAAAATTAAAATCAAGATATCCTCTGTCAATTGCCAGTATGCTGCCTTTGGGGAAAGCCAGCTTTTCAGCGATTTCAATATCACTGGTCTTCCCATCGGTCATTCGAATGAAGACAGGGAGACAGCTATCGTAATCGAGGACAGTGTGTATTTTAATGGCACCTTTCATTTTCCTGTAATATGCCCAATCAAACAGGCTTAAACACAGCGGGATCAGAGTAGAATCAAGGATAAACAGTTTCCGGTTAAGTCTTATCCTATTAACCTTTACCTTAAACTCTTTAAAAAGACTGAAGTAAACATCACGGAAAAAAGTCCATCCTCTATGTGCATTAATATAGCTTATTGAAGATTTTGAAGGAGCTCTGCTTACTCCCAAATGGCTCAGGTTCCCAGTAGCACTTCTTAATCCAAAGCTGATGTCCCGGATACTCTGACAGTTACCAAACTGACAATATAACATTGAAACAAGATGTGTCCAGGAGTTTATTCCTTTAGAATTATAGTCAGAATCGTGCTCATAAACATTTTTGTGAATAATATCTCGGGGAATTAGTCGGATTATCTGAGCGAAAATGGATAAATTTGTCTTCATGAGCGGTGGGTTTTGAGGCGTAATAAACTTAACAGTAATTGCTAAGTTTTCCAACCGCTCTTTTTTAATCGATTTTACTTATTTTGGACAGACCTGTTGATTTTTATTATTATATAAACGAGGGGCAAGGCTAAAAAACTTAATACAATAAGATAAAGGAGGTAATATGAAAAAAATCTTATTCACAATAATTTTTGTTTTTATTGCAACTTTATCTTTTGCAATAAACTATTATGTTGATGCCACAAATGGTTCGGATGCATTTAACGGCCTTTCTCCATCAACTGCATGGAAAACAATTGATAGAGTTAATAGTGCACTTCTTGTTGCTGGTGATTCTGTTTTATTTAAAAGAGGAGAAGTCTTCAGGGGAAACCTTATCCCCATGAGTGGATCGACTTTGGGGAATATAACGTATGGTGCTTATGGGACAGGAAATAAACCCAAAATCCTTGGATCCTACAATCGCCATGACACATCTTACTGGATCGATGAAGGTAAAAATATCTGGCAAATGACTAATCCTGCTATATCCTTAAATGGTCCTGAGCTTTTACCAAATCCTGATTTTAACAATGATATGTCCAATTGGAATCAAGCTTTTAATTCTGAAAATGGTTCTTCATCGGAGTTAATTAGAACTACAAATACCGATGAATACTTCTCGGCTCCCGCAGGAGGGAAATTAACATGCTACAACCATGGACAGACTCAATCGGATATTCAGCTTTTCACCTCCTCTTGGCCAATGACCTGTTCAAAATGGTATAAGTTCACATTTAAGGCTAAGTCAACGAAACAGTTTACAATGAATTCTACATTAGTAGAATTGATGAAGGATTCTTCTCCGTGGACTAACTATTCGGCCTCCCAAACAGTAAAAGATGTGACTTTTACAAACACATGGAGTACTTATGAATTTTTTTACAAAGCAAACGTGACCACAAGTGATTCCAGAATTACTTTCTATTTTGGTAATGTTATTCCCGACAGTACTACCTTTTATTTCGATTCATTAAGTTTTAAAGAGCTTTCCGGGTATCCTGAATTGCTTTCCATGGATGTTGGGAATATTATTTTTAATAATGAGGATATTTGCGGGGTAAAAGTATGGGAAGAAACCGACTTAATCGAGCAGGGCGAATTCTGGTATGACAAAAACAATGAAATACTTAAATTGTATTCTATTTCAAACCCTGCATCATTTTATTCAGATATAGAGCTTGCTCTGAGAGAAAATATTATCGACATTACTAATAAAAGTTACGTTGTTTTCGAGAATCTTGATCTTCGCTATGGGGCCTGTGATGGAGTGCAAGGTATAAGTACTCATCACATCTGTATAAAAGATGTGGATATTTCCTATATGGGGGGCGGAGATCAATACGGCGGCACTGAAAAAGTTCGATTTGGTAATGGTATATCATTTCTGGCTGCTGCACATGATAATATTGTGGAGAGGTGTACTTTTAACCAGATATATGATGCAGCGCTAACTGCACAAGGCGGTGGTGTTCCCTACGAAGCATATAATATTTATTTTAGGAATAATATTGTACGCAACAGTGAATATTCGTACGAATTTTGGGGAGATCCTGCAGGTACTTACCTTCATGATATTTATTTTGAAAACAATACTTGTCTGTATGCAGGGTTCGGCTGGAGTCATGCTCAACGTCCAAACCCAAATGGTGCACATTTGATGTTCTGGCAATATAAGGATGAACAAACTAAAAATATTTACATAAGAAATAATATTTTTTATGAATCGGCAAATTACGGCTCTCGTTATGACGATATTGGCACTTTATCTAAAATGATTGTCGATTATAATTGCTGGTACGAATCATCAGGTTCCTTAGCATTGATAGCGGGTACATATTATGATTATGCTTCACAGTGGACAGAATATCAAAATGCCAGTGGGCAGGATGCGCATTCTATTCATGCAAACCCTTTATTAAATCCCGATTATACGTTAGCGAAGAATTCACCATGTATTAATACAGGTACGACTACAGTTTTTGTTACTGATGACTATAACCAAACTGCACGTCCACAAGGTGAAAAATACGACATTGGTGCATTTGAATATATTTTTACGACAAGTATTGAAAATATAGATATCTCAAGTGAAATTCATATTTACCCCAATCCTGCAAACAATAAATTGACAATAGAAACACCACAATTGACAAAAGAAAGTACTTTGACAATTTTGAATTTAAACGGGCAAGAACTAATAAGACAACAAGTAAAAGACAGCAAGACACAGATAGACATTAGCAATTTAGCAAGCGGAATTTATTTTGTAAAACTAATTACTGACATGACAGTTGAAGTTAGAAAGATAATAAAGGAATAAAGCCCAGCTGTCAAAAACTATTTTGTCAATTTTAAATACTTTCATGATTTTAAATACAGGTTAATCAAAGTTACTAATTTTCCAAAAATAGGATTTTTAAAAATAATTATTAATCAATATTAAATATATAACTGATTATGAACGACAGAAGAAGAATTCCGAGTGAAAAAAATGTCGCTAAAAGATGCGACTATTGTAACGGTATAATGTACACCTGCAAAATAGAATTGTTGGCCATCGGATTCGGATAAATCTTAATTTCAGATGATTGTTCGTTCTCAATCTGATTAATACCTGTAGTTAATAAATTCAGATTTAAAGTTTGATTCCCGCTTAAAGAAAGAGATGTACCTTCTGTCAAGTTCTCAACATTGACAGTTGTTACAGAAGTTGATGCACCAGTATCGGCAAAAGTGATAACATAGGTCTATGCATTTACATTTAATGCACAAAAATGGGAATTAAAAATAATAACCGTTTCATGATGGTATTTATTAATTGAACCTTCTACAATTGAAGCCAACATTCCAGAGGTTAAGATTACCTCGACTACTCCCACAAACATGATAAGCAGGGACAATTTCCTGAATATCAGCTCATCACTAGCTAACGGAATACTGGCTTCAACACTGAAGCTAAATAATTTGACAGGGAACCAGGATCTTCATCTCGTTTTAAGGGAGGTGGCAGTGAAAGCACCCGATATAACAATAAATATAATAATGAAGGACGACGGAATAAGTTACAAAGCTACAACCAAAGGTTATGAAGGAAGCAACGATATGAGCTGGGACCAGTTCATTTTCGTCAAGCCCAACTGATTATCCGCAATACTGTCATGCAGGTTCAATAAAAAACTCGGGTCGCTAGTCCCGTGTTTTTATATTATATGATAGGCATTTCATTCCTGACTGAGAATCCGTAAAAGGGAATCTCCTACACTTTACCATAGCTGTTCTGATTGAATTTACCACCTAAAGTTGGTTTTAAATTCTTGTTGTTTTGATTTGAATGTTCGGTGAAAGCAGACCGGATAAATGTCTGCAATAAATCTACTATTTGTATAAAAACGATAATAAGTCTAAGGTTATTAAATTCGAAGGCCAACAATGGTTATGTCATCTATTTGATCTTCATCCCCTTTCCATCTGTAAAATGTATTAAGAAGTATTTGTTTCTGGTCTTCCATCAGGTTTTTATGATTTTTTATTAGGATTTCTTTAAATTGTGCCGAACTGATTTTTTTCATTTTACCACCACCAAACTGATCAATATATCCATCTGTGAAGAGATAGATCTGATCATCCCGTTTGACTTCAATTTTCTGACCAGAAAAATCGTACATTTTTACAAAATGCGATAATGGCATCTTGTCAGCTTTGATTTCAATAATCTCACTGTCACGAATAAGGTACAATGGATTGTATGCACCACAATAAGTCAACGTTTTATTTAACATATCGTAGTTTATCAGAGTCCCATCCATGCCATCTTTCACCTCTGCCATTGTTCCTTTTTGTCCTAAAGCTTCGATTATCTTCTCTCTTAATCGGTTAAAGATCAAATTAGGTGCTTCAATCCCCTCCCTGATTACTGTTTCATTTAACA
This sequence comes from uncultured Bacteroidales bacterium, assembly GCA_963838215.1. GTDB lineage: Bacteria > Bacteroidota > Bacteroidia > Bacteroidales > VadinHA17 > LD21. The sequence continues at coordinate 733,849 of CAWIQG010000004.1, forward strand.
AAGTAATGCCAAGCATGCTCATAAAAGCACCCGGAACTCCATGTCCGGTGCAATCAAAAACACCAACCAGTATGCTATTATTAATCTTGTATGACCAATAAAAATCGCCACTAACAATGTCTTTAGGTTTATAAAGAACAAAACTTTCGGGAAAATAGGATTTTATAAGTGCCAACGGTGGCAACAACGCCGATTGAATTGTTTCTGCATAATTAATGCTGTCTGTAATTTCTTTGTTCTTTCTTTCAATTTCATTAAGCTGGCTTGAGATTGCATCTTTTTGCTGATTTATTTCATTGTTCAGAATATGTAATTCTTCATTTTTCTGCTCTATTCTATTCTCATAATTCATGCTTATACGGCGTGCTGTCAATGAGGCTGCAATAGAGATTATAAAACCAAAAATCAAAGAACCTAAGATATAAACGAATCGTAAGTGCATGATTTCTTTTGATATGGCATTAATATTTTCGTGAGCATTAACAAACCAGTCAGTACCTTCTATAGGTATTGTATATATTATGTCTGTCCGTGTCTTACCTTGTACAAAAATACCTCCAGCCGGTTTCTTCTTGCTATAAACATCAGTTATGTAGACATTTGCATTCGAATTCTGATACTTGAAAACAAAATCTTTATTAAAACTAACCCCTATTGCATTTACATCGGGATGACATACAAGTTGATTTAATTTGGTATCGTACATGCATAAAAATCCTTTGTCAAATTCAGTTCCTTGTATTGAGGATTGGAACGCATTTCTGATCGAATCCAAAGGAATACTCATTTTAATTTCACTTTTAATGGTAGATACCATGCGTTCAGCCTGTCTTTTATTTACATCTATCTGAAGTTGAATATAATTACGCTGAATGTACTTCAGTGATATATTTATTCCGAAGAATCCTATTATAAAAATCGAAAGTCCGACTCCTAAAAATGTGTAGAGATAAAGTTTTATTCTTTTCTCCATCTTACTTGGTTTGTAAAATCAAAATAAACTAAAACAAATAGATTCAACGATCCTGAATATATAAAATCAAGATATGAACTATTAACCTGATTTTCAAACATTAGTTAATATTTTTTGTTTTTATATATAATCTTAAATGTATTAAACATTAAATAAAATGAATATCAGCAAAAGAGAAGATGATGTCAATAGGTTCAGTGTTCATCAAATTGCACCTTATCTAAGGGCGGTGATGCCAACATAATAGAATCAAAATACGGTGGCATTCTTACCCCGGACAAAGGTAAGCATCCGGCGTAGCACATCTTTTACCTGTTGTTGCGGCTGATTATTTTTCAGCCAAACATTTAAAGATGATAAACGAATCAAAAATTCTGGAGCTGATCAAAAGACAAAAGGAGACAGGGCTCACCATCACCGCCTTTTGCGTCAACGAAGGCATTCCCAAATCTTCATACTACTATTGGCGAAAAAGACTCAACAAGGTACCAGGAAAGGGTTTTATACCACTTCTTGTTAATACCACACCAGCAACCATGAGTGGATCTTCTAAGAGGTACACTCGGGAACTTGATGAACTTCCCAAATCGGGCGATGAATATCTTTTGGAGCTACTTTATCCAAACGGGACCAGGCTCAGGATAAAAAGCGACCCTGACTTTGACCATCTTCGTACGCTTGTTTGCCTTCTGGATTAAGGTTATGTTCCATCTTCACAGCTCACTGAAGTATTATCTATATCCTCTTCCGGTAGATATGCGAAAAAGTTTTTACACACTGAGTGGTGTTGTAAATTCACTGATGAACCAGAATGTCCGTGATGGAGGAGTTTTCATCTTCATGAACCGCCACCAGAATGTGATGAAGATCCTGCACATGGAATATGCTGGACTTGTAATCTATCATAAGAAATTAGAATCAGGCCGGTTTAAGCTGCCGGCTTTTGATGAAAATACCGCTACGATAACCATAAACTGGCAGGATCTGATGGCTATGGTGCAAAGTGTACGAATCAGGAGTGTGAAGCCTCGTAAAATTGTTAATAAAAATCTGTTATTCAGATAGTTATTAACATTTTTTAGTTTGCCAGTTTATTTTGTTTTGTTATCTTTGACACAGGTAAGAACGAAAAAAACCTGTGGATAATTTAGCTGATAAAGATACATTTTTAGAGACCCTTCTTCAGGAGCGTGATGAGCTTTATCAGGAACTCTCCAGGCTAAGACAAATGGATGGAGGGGTTATAGAGCACTATGAGGCGTTAATCAGAGAAAAGGATCACAAGATCAGTCGTTTAGATGAGAAAGTAAAAAAATTTGAAGATAAGATCAAACAATTAACCGATCAGTTGGCCTGGCTCAGGCGTAAGTTCTGGAAAGCCTCCAGTGAAAAGTACATACCTGTAGATCCTGCTCAGCGTAAGATTGATTTTGATGGCCTTGACGTACTTCCAGAAGAGGAGGAAACAATCAAGGATGCCGCCAGTGAAATAGACACATATAAACACAATAAACCTGAGCATACTAAGAAACAACCTGTCCGATTGACACTTCCGGAGGATCTCCGCCGTGAGGAAGAGATCATCGAGCCCGAAGGCATTGATGAGAATTGGGTGCGTATAGGTGAAGAGGTAACCGAACAGTTGGAGCATAAACCCGGAGAGATCTATGTAAGGCGGATCATCCGCCCGAAATACGCCCTGAAAAAGTATTTACAGGTGCAGCAGGAACTGGAAGTGGATGGCAGTCTTAATAAAACTGTAAAGGTTGCTCTACTTCCACTCTTACCTCTTCCCAGGAGTAATGCCGGAGCCAGTTTGCTGGCCGAGCTAATCATGGGTAAATACATGTATCATCTTCCATTTCACAGGCAGATATCCCTGTTTAAGCTTGAGGGAATAAGAATACCGGCATCAACTGTAAATGACTGGTTCGCTGGTTGTAGTGATTTACTCAGGGCCTTGTATTACAGATTAAAAGAGATTGTACTTGAGTGCGACTATATACAGATCGATGAAAGTACCGTCCCGGTTATCAACCATGAAAAGCAACGGGCAGTAAAGGCATATCTGTGGGTGGTTCGTGATGTAATGAAGAAACTTGTATTTTTTTATTACGATAAAGGCTCACGTGCACAGAAAGTAGTAATAGAACTTCTTCATAATTTTAAGGGCGCTGTACAGACAGACGGCTATGAGGCATATTCCATATATGAGAACAAAAAGGGTGTATTGCTTCTTGGTTGCTGGGCACATGCAAGACGAAAATTTATTGAAGCCCTGAAGGAAGACAAGGCCGGAGCTCAGTATGCCCTTGAACAAATCGGGTTAATATATGCAGTGGAATCCATGGCAGATGACCAGGAACTGGATTACCAGAAAAGGGCAGAGCTTCGAGCAAGACTTGCTTATCCAATACTATTTGGTTTTGAGAGATGGATCGTAAGTTACATGCCCAAAGCGTTACCAAAAGGCAGAATGAGTCAGGCTTTAACATATACATACTCTTTGTTCCACAGACTCTCCAGGTATCACCTTGATGGCCGGTACCGGATAGATAATAACCTTGTTGAAAATACTATTCGCCCACTGGCTCTTGGCAGAAAGAATTACATGTTCTGTGGTAATCATGATGCGGCAGAGAATGCTGCAATAATGTACTCATTGCTTGGATGCTGTGCTGCAACAGATGTAAATCCCCGTGAGTGGCTGACTGATGTGATAACAAGGATACCTTACTATAACAACGATTACAGCCTTGACCTGGCAGATCTCCTGCCTCATAATTGGAAGGTTGCCCGTGAGCTCTCTAATGCTACAGTAGAAATCCAATAATTATTGGAGATCATTGGAAAAGATTGAACTATCCAATCATTTTTCTAAAGAATTTCAAAGAACTCTAACAAACTTGTACTGGAAATCAGTGCTGTCCAAGATAAAAAATATCTATAATTTCTGATTCAGATAATCAGACAATTAACAGGGAAAAGCTTTAAAAACATAAAACAATCCCATTCAGATTTTCAAAATAATTCCAACTGCATTTGGCCTGGTGGCGCATTATCTTGTAAAAATGGATGGTTTAGCCATTCAAACAGATCAATTTTGACAAACAGGTTAAGCCGGATAAACCCGACCATGTTAGACATATGCCACTTGTACAAAGCTTTTGATTTCAGGACAGATAACAACAAAATGGTAATCAGCGCTGACCATATCTGGATTAGAACTGCATTTTCAGAGGTCCCGATGAATGATTTAATCTTGAGATTCTGCTTTACCATTCTGAAGAAAGTTTCTATTTCCCAGCGATACCTGTACAATTCACTTATAGTCTTACTCGTCCAGAAGAAGTTATTGGTTAATAATGGAATGATCTCACCTGTTTCAGGATCTGTTACCTTAACCAGTCGTAATCTTTTTTTATACTTTTCCTTAGTTTGCTGTCCAAGAAGCACAATTTGATAATCACTGACAATGTTTTCAGATTCATTCGGCAGTGCCAGCAACTTAACAATGTCGCAATCTATATTGCTTTTGGCTCTTGTAACAAAAAATACCCCTGTGCTGTCCAAATTATGAAGAAAATTAAAATCAATATATCCCCTGTCGATTGTCAGTATGCTTCCTTTGGGGAAAGCCAGCTTTTCAGCGATTTCAATATCACTGGTCTTCCCATCTGTCATTCGTATAAAAACAGGCAGGCAGCTGTCGTAATCAAGGACTGTATGTATTTTAATGGCTCCTTTCATTTTCCTGTAATAAGCCCAGTCAAACAGGATTAAGCATAATGGGATGAGAGTGGAATCAAGTATAAAGAGCTTCCGATTGAGTCTTATTCTGTTAACCCTGACTTTAAACTCTTTAAAAAGACTGAAGTAAACATCACGGAAAAAAGTCCAACCCCTGTGAGCATTAATGTAGCTTATTGAAGATTTTGAAGGGGCTCTGCTTACACCCAGATGGTTCAGGTTGCCGGTTGCGCTTCTTAATCCAAAACTGATATCGCGAATACTCTGACAATTACCAAATTGACAATATAACATTGAAACAAGATGTGTCCAGGCATTTATCCCCTTACAGTTAAAGTCAGAATCGTGGTCATCAACATTTTTATGAATAATATCCCTTGGAATTAATCGGATTATCTGGGCGAAAATGGATAAATTTGTCTTCATGAGCGGTTTGGTTTTTGAGAGATAATAAACTTAGCAGTAAATGCTTAGTTTTCCAACCGCTCTTTTTTTATTCTATTTTACTTATTTTGGACAGACCTGACTGGAAATTAAACATTCCAAGATAGCCTTGCATCAGATTGCTGCATACCCGTGGTTCGCCGAATGCTTACGGACAAAGGAACTGATTATACATTAAAGACATTTTGCTCTAGCTGAAAAAATATAGATTAATATTTTCCTATAATATAAAAGAAATGAAAATCATAAAAACAAACAAAAGGACCTCCTTTGTAATTTTGCTTCAATTAATCACAATATTCACTTTGTTGTTAAGTGCATATGGTGCCTCAACTTATAAAGGGAAAAAGATGAAAAATGAAAATAAATTGACCACAATAACGCATGAATCAAAACTGACTAGCAATCCATCATCAATTGATACTATTACTTTAGGGGGTGGATGTTTTTGGTGTGTGGAAGCAGTTTATGAAATGCTGGATGGCGTAATAAAGGTTGAATCTGGCTTTTCAGGAGGTACAGTTAAAAATCCTTCATATCGGGAGGTATGCACTGGCAGGACAGGACATGCAGAAGTTGCACAAATTATATTTGATAACTCAAAGACCTCTATCGATGAGATTCTGAAAGTCTTTTTTACGGTTCACGACCCAACATCCTTAAATAAACAGGGTGCTGATGTCGGAACTCAATACCGGTCAGTAATTTTTTATAGAAATGATCACCAGCAAAAAATTGCCAAAAGTATTATTGATGATTTAAATAATAATAATGTGTATGCAAAACCAATTGTTACTCAATTGGAGCCATTCACCAATTTTTATAAAGCGGAAGATTATCATCAGGATTATTATAACCAGAACAAAGAGGCACCTTATTGCAGAATGGTCATACAACCTAAATTAGAAAAATTTGAAAAACTATTTAAAGACAGGTTAAAAAAATAATAGCGCATACCGTAAATATAGATAATCAGATTATTCCTTTTATGGATAATTACCAAAGGAATTTATATTGGATATAAAAATAAGATAGGAGAAATTCTTATGAAAACTCTTGAATCGGTTTCTGTTAAAATCATATTAATATTATCCCTGATTATAGCACTTACTTTAAGTGCCAGAGGGCAAAGTAGAAACGTTAATCAATCGGATTTAAAAATGAATGCTATTTGTAAACCAGAAAATCCTTACTATTCTCATACTGATACAACAAAATTGAAACTTACTGATGATGAGTGGAAGAAGATACTTCCTGAAGATCTTTATAAAGTATCCAGACATGCAGCTACAGAAAGACCTTTTACAGGTAAGTATTGGAATGCAGACATAAAAGGTACTTATTACTGTGCAGCTTGTGGCAGAAAATTATTTCGCTCGGAAGCCAAATTTGCAAGCACTTGTGGTTGGCCAAGTTTTTTTGAACAGGAAGATAATAATAGTACTGTATTTAGACATGATAAATCATTGGGAATGGAAAGGACTGAAGTCATTTGCGGGAGATGTGGAGGACATTTAGAACATATATTTGATGATGGACCTCCACCGACAGGTAAGAGATATTGTATGAATTCAATTGCCTTAGATTTCATCCCGGATTACTAACAAAAAATTTAAGGTTTTTCTAGGACGAGAGAGTCATAACCCACATACAGAGTACTTGACCATTGTTAGCCTTAAAAGCTTGACCACCCAAACCCGGAGTTAAATCCTTGTTGTTTTGTTTTGAATGTTCGGTGAAGGATGACCGGTTTTGGGGTGGTTAATTGAGGTTATATTCAAAAGTCGGACAAACTGATCACATTTCGCCGATACTGCTGTTTTTGGTGAAAATTATTAATTGATAAGCATTTAACTCCGGTATCAAAAGCATGAGTTTGAACTCTTCAATATGTTCTATGGAATCCAGTTCCCAACTTCCCATAAATATATCAAAGGCATCCTTTGAGCATTTAACCTGTAGTCTCTCTGAAGCTTTGATCTTAGTCCTATAGACAAGTCGTACTTCAGATATAGTTGTCTGTGTTGTTTTCATATAAGTTTGATTAGTGATTAAATAGAAATGAGAAAGCCTGGTCCCAAAGTCCCAGACTCAATAGTTGCATAATTAATATGCTGGTATATAAATAGATAGGATATAGTGCAACTGCAACAATACCTTAATTGGCTGTTTTAAAGCGATTTAAAGACAAAGTTGCGTTTCGCATTGCAGAATACAATAGGGAAAGTGAAAGTTGCGAAATATCTTATAAGTACCTGTGATATTGATGTATATGATTGATGTATAGAATTATACAATGATGAATGATAGTTGGGGAATTGGGGTTGGGAATTGCAAATATACTTAGAAGTCGAGCTACTTATTTCAGCTACCCGTTATAGCTGATGTTTTATTTGTGTATATCTTAAAATCTTAAAACATTTACTTAGTAATATGTTTGAATTTGGATTTTATTATTTTCAACAATTATAGTGAAAAGAAGATCCGTTTCAACCTTCATTCGATTCATTATCATTGTCTTCCAACTTTTATTCGATTTATTAATTAAATCAAATATTATATTTTCAACTAAAGTATCATTTATTGATGAATGTACATTGACTTGATTTAATTTATCATTTTTATCGATTTCAATACCTACTATAATCCACTGATTAGCTATCTTATAGTTGATTGCCCTTTTTAGCTTTCGTTCAAGACTTGGATAAAAAGTAGAATGTAAATCATCTCCTTTATATTTCGCCAAAAATATAATATTCCCAGGGCAGCCAATTGAAATTTCAACAATTGAGCAATTTTCCTCACCAACAAATCCTTGTAGACGCATCATCGGATATTGTTTATTATCTTTGGTATAAGTTGAACCATTTATAAATATTCCCTTATCCCACACCTCATTATTTCTTCCAGAAAAAGTCCAAATACTGTCTATTTTCCCTTCATATATTTTACCTGATATTATAAACGGGAAGCATCCATTGTGACCTTTAAAAAATCCAACATAATATCCATTCCCATTTTTCACTCTTTCGATACCAGCCGCATCATAATAATTAATAACTAAGGTCTCCCCTCCAATAAAATTAAAGGTCTTCATGAGCCTACCATCTGGATAGAAATATCTCCATTCTCCAATTCTTATATTATTAGAATATACTCCTATTTCGGAAACTTTCCCGTTTTTATAAAAATAGGTACCGATTCCAGTTAATTTACCATATCTCATTATCCCTTTAAATGCAATTTCTCCTGTAATAAAGTAATCTTTAAAATTGCCAGTGATATTACAAAATAGAGAATCCATTTTACCAATTCTGAAAAAATCTGCACACCTCTTATCAACTATACCACCTGCACAGTTATAATATATTTTTATACTGTCATTATTGAATATATCTAAGTAATTACCAATTGAAAAATTATTGCTTAAAGGTTGACTATTAATTAGATTTGACATTACAAACAGTAAAAACATGATTATAATTTTTACTCTTTGTTTAAATACAATTATGTGAATCATAGTTAAATTATTCGTTGCATCATTACTATCTTCCAAAATTAATTCATTGACTTTCTGAAAACAAATTTAAATTTCTTCCCAAAATCCCAGGTAGTCGAGTTGCAGAATTGATACTTCCCTATATAGTATTAAATTAAATTGCAACTAGAAATCTGATATTTAATGTATTGTTTTATAGTGTTTTATGTAACATTTCTGTTTTTTCAACGTACACAATAGTAAATCAGAATTCGTGTCAATTCAGACCGGATTAATCATAAAACATATTACATGAAAACACTGAAAACAAAATTCAGGAAGAATGATCTTGATTATACATTACTAAAACGTACCGATAAAATTGCATTATTTCAATTAGGTCAATTACCAGACTCGGATGGTTATGAGGTCTGTAGAATATATATAATGCATAAACACAAAGCATTTGGGGTTGACTTTGAGGAATCAGAAATAATAACCAGCAATGATCAGTTCTATGCAGATGGCAGTGGTGCTTTTAGGAGTTTAGATAATGCATTGAAGCATTTTAATAAGCTATCAAATAAACTTGTACGTAAGGAATACGTTGAGCCTGGGAGCTCTTCTGATACTGAGTTAATAGCAGAGTGCCAACCAGTAGAAGATAATGCCTTGTAGCCCAAACGTATAGGGGTACGTACAGCTACTTTTAAGGGGGGTTCAGGTATCAACCCAATATTTTAATCCAATAGGTGATAATTGGGGAATTGGGGTGATGAATTGAAAAAACCGTGACAACGGCGCGTTGGCCGACAGCCCTATTGACATTGTCACGGTAGCAGGATTAGTCTTTTATAAGTGGGTCTAATGTTGATCACATAGACTTATGGAGCTGATTACTAAGCTGTCCGGGCTGCTAAAGGCAATTACCTATACTATCCGTGTTATGTTTTAGGCCGGGATTAAAACTCTCTTTCGTGAGGAATTTGTCATGGTATTCTGAATATATTGAAATGTATCAAATCTGTTACATTGCTTTAGATTCCGTCAAAGTCAAAACTTTATGCAAGAGTCATTTTCTGATCAAGAAGTTCAATATTAAAATTGATCTTAGCATTCAATGCTTTAAAGACTTTGATAATTGTCTCAAATCGTGCGTCTGTCAGGCTATTCTCAATTTTTGAAATTTGTGCTTTTTTTACACCTACAAGTCGTCCGAGTTCGTCTTGTGTCAAGTGTCGTTCTTTTCTAGCTTGTTTTATTGCTTCACCTATCACGTCAAGACGAAGTTCATACTCAAAAGCATCTCTTTTGGGTGTCCCGATTTTACCGATAAATTCATCGGTTATCTCGTCTAAGCTGTATAATTTTAATTTATGGCTTTTCATTATTTCTGTTTTTTTTGTTTAAAATAAAAATTCCTTAATTTCTCTGCTTTAGCAATATCCCCTGAAGGAGTTTTATCCGTTTTCTTAATTAGTCCATGAGTAGAAATTACAATAGTGTCTATGTTGTCAATTTTGTCCCAAAACGCAAAAAGTCTGTAATGGGTTTTGTTATATAAAGTTCTGAACTCCCAAATTTCATCATTCAGTTTTTTGAAAAGTTCTTTATCCTGAGTTTCTTGGGCCTTACGGATATTATAGATTATTTTCTCTCTTGGTTTATCAGCAAGACTGTCAAGGAATTCCTTAGCCTCTTCTAAAAACTTAACTTCGAATTTTTTTGTCACCTTCTACTGTTTTCTGCAAAGATAAATGTTTCTTTATTAGGAAACAAATATTATTATATTAAAGTCAAATAAGCAATTAATCAACGATAGAACCCTTCTTGTTTAGTTATGTTTAGGCCTTGGTTGTCAGGGTGTTGCTGTCACGGTTTTGTGCTTACGGCTTAAACATAACGTCCCGGTGGTATGGGGAGTTGCCGTCTGTATCGTGGCTGGAATGGTTTTTGCAAAAGTCCCGGTAGATGGACGAGAGTTTTCTCGTCCAGATTGAACTGTCTTGGTGGCAATGTCCTGATAAAAGGGCAGGAGTTGTCTCGTCATAATAAAATTATCAATGTGGTTCTGCAAAAACCATTACAGCTGTGCGTAGGCCGGCCAAATTATAAAACTCTCTTTTGTGCTTAATGCTGGTACTGGCCGAAGGTAATTACCCATACCATCCGTGTTATATTTAGGCAAGGATTAAAACTGTCTCGGCATTGTAATTTGTCTTTATGCACAAAATTGTCTAGGGAACGATTTAGATGTTTTTTGCAAGTCCTCTGAGTGCTGTTTGTCTCAATTGTCTAGAAGAATGGTGAATTGTCAATATATGAGTAGTCTGTGAGCTAGTAATCTTGTAAATGATTCGGTAATTACCATGAATAATCTCCCTGAATTTATCTTTTCTTCCCATTTCCGGGACCATCCGACCAATCCTAGGATTTGACTCAAGATAGAGAGTTACGTTAATTAATCTCTCTATCGTGAGAGAAGCATATTTTATTGAGTCTTGGGAGATGTACTCAGCAATAGATTTTAAATCGGTCAGGGATCTCTGCGTCCAGATTATTTTAACCATGTTTTGAGCTCTTTCTTAACTCGATCAGTTGTAAAAACTCTACCCTCCTCAATATCCTTAAGTCCCTCCTCAATGCGGTTAAGAATCACAAGTTCTTCAACTATCTGGTCAACGGTAAAATTCTCAGGTAACCTGTCAACTGTTTTTCTTACTTTGTCTTTTGTCAGCATGATCTTGTATTTAATAGGGCAAAGATACTAAAAAGTGTTCTTTGTTGGTTAATCGAAGCCTTATCTGTTATATTTAGGCAAATCGAATCTAACTCTCTGGTCACACCTCCAGATTGCTTAAACATAACGGCACGGCAGTTGTGGTAGTTTGCGTTACCAGCGCAGCTATCCGGCCTACTGTCCCGTTTGTTGGCAGGGAATTGTCCCGGTAGCAAGCTGGTATGGCGCAATATTTGCTGTCATGGTGTGCGTGGGTTTTGGTGCTATCGCGTTACAAATAAATGGTTATTAGATGATTCGAATGTTTTAGTGTTTGGTATCCTGTCAAGGTTACTTTGCAAATATTGTGACAAGCAAATTACCACAACTGACCGTGTTAGCATTTGGGCGCGTGCCCTTAATACGAAACGATCCCAGATGTCAGGATTTAAATCGAAGGTCTCACATGAAAGATGTGAATGACTAATTATTCTCTTCGTTAATTCTGGTTTTTTGTTATTTCTTTATCCAAACACAGGTGATTTCCCCAAATACATATTTACGATAAACGTTTCCTTCTTTGTAAGCTTCGTTTATTGCATCTATATCTTCTCGTGAGTAAAAATCATCGGGATTGGCGGTAGTAATTTGCGTTAATTTACATTCAATAATTAGTCTGGCCTCTTTGAAAGACATCTCTCCGGAAGGAGTTTGAACACTTGTCAATTCAACTTCTTTCATTTTTTCACTATCTCTTCCTGTTTTACTTCCCAAAAAGAGTATTTGTTTTTTATATTCATTCGGGAAGTAAGACATCGTATAGGTTTGCTCTTTTTGAATCAATTCAAGCGTATAACGGTTTCCTTTAAGAATACACCAAGTGGTGGGCTTCATGAAAAGCATTCCAAAACCACCTCCGCTGGCTGTCATGGAATTATAATGATCTTCCTTGCCCGCAGTAATAACCGGAAAAACTTTTCCTACCAACGTAAATACATTGTCGCATATCTTTTCTGGAGAAATTTGTTTAAATAATTGATCAAAATTCATCTCTTTGATATTTACATGAATTGTTTTTTCATTTTCTGCTGTTGTTTCCGTAATAATAAATTTTTAGACCTGATGGCTATCTTGTGTTTGTTTAGTTAATCATATAAAAGTCATGTTGAGTTCGTACTTGCAATAAAAATGACAAACTTAGGGTTTCGTTTGAATAAAATGATTTAAAATCCCTATATAAGTGTACTTGTCCCCAAGCAAATCAATTTCGAATGTCGAAAAGATCAAATAATCACTACTTTTGGTTGTAAGTCCAGCTAACCATCCAACTGGTCTACCAAGAATAAACTACTCCCCATTCTTAGGACTACTATTTTACTTTTCTTAATTGATTAAAATCATTCTTATGATGATGTAAATACGTGTTAATTAACCGGAAATAACTCGCAGAGTTATTCTGGTTATTAACACCTTTTCTTTTTTGCCTACTTCTTTCTTTTGTTGATAAATTCATTTTCTGTTAATATCTATGCTTCCTTCTTGTACAGATCTGCCGGAGTTTTTCTTCCAATACCCTGATGATGCAATTCGTAGTTGTAATAGCTGATATAGTCCTTTAATCCCTGGTACAGTTCCAGACCATCATTAGCCGGATGCAGGTATACATAATCATACTTTAAAGATCTCCAGAACCTCTCTATGAAGATATTATCAATGGCTCTGCCTTTACCATCCATACTTACAATGATGCCTTCTCTTTTCATACTCTCAATCCAGTCTTCACAGGTAAACTGACTGCCCTGGTCAGAGTTTATGATCTCCGGTTTGCCATGATCCTTAATAGCCTGTCTCATTACCGATAATGAAGCTTCAGCATCAAGAGTATTAGATATCCCCCAGCCGACGATAAAGCGGCTGTACAGATCTATTATGGCCGTTAAATATAGAAAACCGTTTTTCATGGGAATATAGGTTATGTCGATGGCCCAGACTTGATTGGACCGTTCTATCTTCATGCCTTTTAACAAGTAAGGACGAATATATTTTATAAGCCCCAATTTGCTCAGATTCCTCCTGGGATATATCGCCATCATACCCATCTGGCGAAGAAGCCGGCGAACTCGTTTATGATTAACTAGTCGATCCTTAAAATGTCTGTTTTAACAATAATTCACCAGGATCTTATATTCCTGAGTCAATTTTTTGATAAATTCATTTAAGACACAGATAATAGACTTACGGATTTTCCGTAACATCTTCATCATATTGAACGCTGCACCTGCCAAAAGAGTGTTAATCATATCACCCTCAACACCTTTGAGGTAATTTCTGAGTAACCGGTGGTCTTGTTTTAAATGTCCTATAATTGGTTCTATTGATGCTCTTCTTCGGAACCGCTCTCTCTCTTTGGCTTTTTGATAAGCGGTTTTACCTTTTCCTGAGCCTGGTATTTTAATGCTAACCCCCATGATGCTTTTTCGCCCCTTACAGCCTCTGTCAACCAAGGCAGCTTCAGGCAATCGACCTAAAAGATCTTCAACCTGTGCCAGTTGCGGTTCAAGAGTATGACCATCGAAAATATTATCTTCAAATGCCATCGCCCCAACTACTATTCCACTTTTCTTGGTGATTGCAAAGCTACTTTTGTTGCCAAATTCATACCTCTTGTGTTCTTTGCCTTTTGAGATACATTTTACTTCAGGGGCATGAAAACTGTATATCTTGTTATTGTCATCTCGTTTTTGTCCAAGTACACGGTAGTATAACCAGAGCTGTTCATCATAACAGTTCAAACGATCTTTGTCATCAAGTCCACGTTCAACATCTCTTACCAAGCGACCTGCTATTGTCTTAAGTTTACGAGCAGCTGCATTGGCCATTTTACGCTTCTTTGGATGCTCCCTGAACCGCTGCTCTATCATTAATTGTTTGACTATACGCTTGTAACTTTGTCTCAATGCTATATCTTCTTTTTCAGCGATCTTCCGGCATCCTTCAATTATCTTCTTATGAAGTTTGGAGTCGGTCGGGAATGTAATGTTCTTTTCCTGTACTGTTGTGTCAATAAGTACTTCTTTCTCATTAACTTCCTTAGAATCAAACAGGCTTATACTGAGTTTTAAAATTTTCTCCGCCCCAACTTCTCCAATACGCTTACGAAAATGTACAAACTCGCTCGGATCAAACGGCTGTTCATACTGGAAAAAGGTCTCTCCACAAAAGTATTGCCAATAAGGGTTTTCAATCCACCTTTCTACAAAAGTCTCATCTCCAAGATTATACATCTGTTTCAGTATCATACACCCAACCATCTTTCTTACCGGTATTGCTTTTCTTCCCATGTATGGATAATAAATGGAAAACTCCTTGTCAACTGTTTTCCAGTCTATTCGCTGTGCCAACTGAACTATCTCATGATCCATATTAATGACACTTACAAGTGGAGTCTGAAATACATTCAACTGCTCATGTTTAATAAATTTGCCTTTCATTTTGCAAGGTTTTTAACGAATTTACATATTCCCTTGCAGATTATTAAACCAAGTTATTAACACTAATTGTTAATAATCAACACTTTAAATACATTTTAAGGATCGATTAACTATCATACCCAGACTCAACAATAGGTCCTGCATGCGTATATAATACTACCTAAAATTCGGACCACTGGTTAAGTTGAAAATTATAAATTAAATTTACCAGTGTATCATGAAAAAAACGAGAAGAAAATTTACCGGGGCCTTTAAGGCTAAAGTTGTAATTGAAGCGCTCAAAGAGCGTGAGTCACTTGCTGAGTTATCAAAACATTTTGAGGTGCATCCCAACATAATTAGTAAATGGAAGAAGGAATTTTTAGAGAACTCCGCTCATGTATTCGACCAGCAATCAAAAGAAACGGAAACAGAGATTGATATCGATAAGCTCTATGCAAAGATCGGCCAATTGGAAATAGAGAATGATTTTCTAAAAAAAAATCTAAGGAAAATTGGACTGTGAGAGAGCGACTAGATATTATTGATAGTGAACATGTTCTGAGCACCAGGAGGCAATGTGAAATTTTATCGGTTCACAGAAGTGGTTTGTATTATAAGCCCAAGGGAGAGAAAAAAGATAATCTCGAGATCATGCGAATTATGGACGAGCACTATTTGAAGCATCCTACTGCAGGAGTTATACTAAAAGGGATTCACTTAAAACTTTGAAAAAATAAGCGAACCATTGTTACTATTTTATAGACAATTTTACTTTGTTGTTATAACTGGATTATTCCTGATATTATAGCTACTACCAGGTCAAATAAAGTCCTGGGTGTTGCATCAATATCAAAAGGTGGAATAAATGGAACAGTAACAGATGTAAGAGTTATATTGCAATATGCAATTAAAGCTAATGTAATTTGACCGGCCAAATGTGGTCACTGATTTCCTGTCGATACGTTTTTCAAGATAAAATTTTACACTACATTTGGTTTTCATAATAAATTATGTATGTAATATAGATCTTATATCATACAAATAAACGTACATTATTAGCTTCAATCTATCGAAATGTGTTAAAATCTAACGAAAGTTTCCAACAAATGAAAGCCAATTTTCTAAACAAACCATATTTTAAATTCAGTCTTGTAATTTATTACTAATTTGGGAAGGCTTCTCAAATAAAAAGCCAAAAACAACTTAAAAATCAGAAATTACAACGATCAATTTTAATAATAACAACATGAATGTCAAACAATTAATTCTTCCATTATGTTTTTTCGTTTTTTGCGGATATAGCTTATTTGGCCAGGAGATGCATCCTGAACCCAAAACTCTTGAAATAGGATCTCGGGCTCCTGATTTCAGTTTGAAAGGTGTGGATGATAAAACATACTCACTGGCTGATTTTTCTTCCTCCAAAGTACTGGTTATTGTTTTCAGCTGCAACCATTGTCCTACAGCACAGGCTTATCAGGACAGGCTGATTGATATCTACAATAACTACACATCAAAAGGAGTAGCATTGGTGGTAATATCATCAAACAGTCCTGAATCTCTCAATTTATGGGAACAGGGATGGTCCGATCTGGGCGATACATTTGAAGAAATGAAGATTCGTGCCAAAGACAAAAATTTTAAGTTCCCTTACCTCTACGATGGAGATGATCAAAAAACAGCCATTGTTTATGGCCCGATGGCCACTCCCCATGCTTTTGTTTTCGATAATAACCGAAAACTCTGCTATGTTGGTTGTATTGATGAATCTATGGAAAAGGGTAAAGCAGAGCTTTTACGGAATGCCATAGATGCAACCCTGGAAGGAAGAATAATAGAAAAACCCGTGACAAAGGTGTTCGGATGTTCTACAAAATGGTTATGGAAAACAGAAGGAACCAAAAAACTCTATAATGAGTGGTCCTTGCTGCCTGTAACTATAGAAAAAATAGATACTTCCGGAATAAAAGAGCTCATCAGAAACAAATCTGACAAATTGAGGCTCATTAATGTCTGGGCCTCATGGTGCGGCCCCTGTGTTCATGAATTACCGGATCTAGTAATTCTTGACAGAATATATCGCAGCCGACAGTTTGAATTCATTACAATAAATGCTGATAAAATGTCGAGAAAAGACAATGTATTGAAGTTCCTGCAAAAAAATGAAGCATCGAACAAAAACTATATTTTCAACAGTGATAATAACTCCGATCTGGTTGAAGCTGTTGACCCTCAGTGGTCAGGCGCGCTTCCTTACACTTTACTCGTAGAACAAGGAGGGAACGTGATTTACAGGACCCAGGGTACAATAAATATGTTGGAAATGCGGAAATTAATTGTTAATAACAGGTATATTGATGGCGTAAAATAATCGAGATCTATTTGATATCCTTCTCCACTGCACTCACATTCCACCCGTCGACTTTCAGAAGAGGTTTTTCACCATCCAGATTTTTCAGGTCATACTCAACATGCAGCACTCTTTTTTCTTTTGGAAGCAGAGAGATATAATTATCTTCCCAGAAAACCGGGAGCACCGGCTCTTTGGAAGTCAGCTTTAATATCTTTGGATTAACTGCAAAAGCAAGTCCTGTTCCCGGGTTTTCAATTGTTACCGTAAGTTTGCATTTATTACCTTCCTGTTGAATTGCAGATGTAGTTGCATTTATATTCGCAGCTGGAAGTTTGCTTAGATCTGCAAAATCAGCTTTCTCATCACCATTTGAGCTTAACCAGTAAAAATTGGATGAGACTTGTTTGCCTGAAGAATCATCCAGTTCCAGTTTCAGAAAAAATACCTTTGTGATATCCTTAGGAATATCCAGAGTAGATATTTTCTCACTTCCATCAGCATCAACCTTAGCATCCATCATGGCGGATGAAACTACTTTCATATTGAAATCATAGATTGACACTTTAGCAATCAATCCTTTAAAATCGTGATAAAAGCTATTCACAATTCTTATCGAATTATCATTGTAACAATACTGGATATGAAGGGGTTCGCATGCACTTTTTGCTCCATAAAAAGCGCCATTGGGATTAAAGTAATAATCATACAGCTGCCAGTACATTTTGGGCCAGGCGGAGTTGTACATCCAGTAAATAATCCCGCTTGAACGGTACTTATTGCCTGCAAAAGCTTCGAACATAGCTTTTGTTGCTTCATTCTGAAACACCTGTGACTTTACACAATACTCTTCCACGCTGGCAGGTTTACCATAACGTGATTCAAGAGCTGTCCTTGCAATAGGATAAAACGCTTTATGCAGACGCAGATCCCATGACTGACTCATGGGCCATAAGTCTTTTTCGGGCATCATAATTCTCATTGTTTCAATCGGAGGCAATTGTTCACCTGAGGGACCGGCTTCGGTGTTGAATTCAAGTTTTGTGTACCAGTAAGACGGAGGGAAATAAGCATATACCTTTGGATAAGGTCCCATCCAGACACCTGTCAACCCTTCAATTGCAGAGGAGGCTTGGGTTGCAGATGACTCATAAGGTCTTGTATTATCATATTCATCAAGTACTTTTAAGTACCTCCTTTCAACTTCCGCTGGCGGAAAATTATCGCTTCCATAAAGCCATGTAAAAACCGATGGATGATTTCGAAGATGGACAATGAGATCTTTCCAGCTTGCTTCAGCGACATCTCCTGTATGAGGTGTCCATCTTTTCCATCCTTCCCATGAACTGCAGCAGCACCAGCCGACCATTAGTAAAATGCCTTCCTCATCGCATCTTTCAAAAAGATAATCCGATCCACGAGGACCTTCCATCCTCAGAGCATTGAGGTTCATATGTTTCGCGTACATTAAATCAGCATCTATCCTTTCATTTGACGGACGCAGCATCAGATCCTGCACATAACCGCCACCCCTGATGACAATGTTCCTGCCATTTATCTGGAAAACCTTTGTCTGCTGTTTATCGAAATTGTTCATCCATGAAGTGATTTCACGAATACCAAAACGCACTTTCTTAGTGTCAGTTGTTTTTCCGGAAGTCTCAAAACTAAGGTTGAGGTCATAAAGATTCTGGGGTCCGACAGTATGAGGCCACCAGAGCCTTGGATTGGCAACTACCAGTTGGGGAAATTTCTCAGGAAGAAAATTTACAGTCTTTGTTTCCCCGGCTTCCAGCGTTACTTCCTGTGAGAAAGCGATATTCTCAATAGTACCTTTCAGTATTCCTGTTACCGGTTTCTCTTCCGCATTCCTCAGATCAGCTGTAATTGTGAGTCTTGCCTGATCGTTCGATGGCAGATTTAACTTTGTTACCACATGTGGGTCTTCAATTGCCACATCACCGGTCGCATGAACTGATACATCATACCATATACCCATACCCCTGTCGGGAGTAGTAGGATTCCAGTCTACCCATGTAATAGTAAGATCCATTCCTTTCGGAGGAAATATCTCCAGAGCCAGACAATTATTCTCGCCCGGTAAAGCTGCTTTGGAAATATCAAGGTTAAAGAGACGGTAAGCACCTTCAATTTCTGTTGTATCGGCAATAAGTTTTCCGTTCAGCCAGACATTCGCTTTGTAGTTAATGCTATGAAATTGAAGCCATGTGTGCATCTTTTTATAATCGGCCGGAATTTTGAATTCAGAACGAAACCACCATGCAACCTTAAAAGGACTTCCATCAGGCATATCTCTTTTCGGATAAGGAATCATACCCGGAAGGTTGTTGAAATTTGTCCCATAATATGGATCGGGGTAAACTTTGTTTGCAACCAATGTGGCCAGAACAGTTGCAGGAACAGAAGTGGGATACCATCCATCTGTCCTGAATCCGGCAGATGAAATAGTTCTGGCATCTGATTTTATTTCTTTGGAAGACTGGATTGCCCAGTTATCTTTAAGCAGAAGTTTCCCACCTTCAGGTGTCTGTGAAGGACTTTTTAAGGAGAAGAGGGTGAATACAATGGGAATGAAGACAATAGGTGTTTTCATATCACAGGTTTTTAATAGTTGATGAAAAATCCATGTTGTAAGTATTAAAGTTAGTAAAATAATCTGACAGGTTTAACAACTATTCCATTTCCTTTTTTTCCTTTGTATATCCTTAATTAGTTTAAATTTAATTATAAATATTACCTTTATTCTAAGTAAAAAATATGAGTGACACACATACTTCATCATCCTCGGGTCCGGGATTAAAACGCGTTCTTGGACTTTCATCACTTGTATTGTACGGAATAATTCTAATTCAGCCAACGGCGCCAATGCCATTATTTGGTGCTGCTGCTGGTTTAGCCAGGGGCCATGTTGTTACAACAATTCTGATAGGCATGTTGGCGATGCTGTTCACTGCCATAAGTTACGGTCGTATGGCTAATGCTTATCCCAGTGCCGGTTCGGCATATACCTATGTCAGCAGGGAAATCCATCCCGCTCTTGGTTACTTTGTTGGCTGGGGTATGATTTTCGACTATATCATGAATCCTATTATTTGTGTTATCTGGATAAGCAAAGCTGCGATGAATATGATTCCCGAAATACCCTTCGCAGTTTATGCAGTTGCTTTTACTGTTCTATTTACCGGAATGAATTTACGCGGAATCGAATCAAGTTCGCGCACTAATTCCATTATAGCAGCTGGTCTTGGAGTGGTTATAGTGTTGTTCCTTGGTGCTGCAGCGCGATATCTTTTTTTACATCCACCGGTAAATGCAGCAGAATGGACACGACCATTTTATGACCCAAAAACTTTTTCATTTTCGTCTGTGTCCGCAGGCGCTTCACTTGCTGTTCTTACATATATCGGATTTGACGGCATTTCAACTTTATCTGAAGAAGTACATAATCCCCGGCGTAATATCCTGTTGGCAACTGTACTTGTCTGTCTTATTACAGGCGTACTCGCATCTATCCAGGTTTACACGGCACAGCTTGTGTGGCCAGGGACGACCTTTCCCGATCAGGACACAGCTTTCTGTTATATTGCCGGCAAGGCAGGTGGTATTTGGTTATTCCATGTTATAAACTTTGCTTTACTCGTTGCCACTATTGGTTCCGGTTCGGGAGCTCACCTTGGAGCCGGCCGGCTCCTTTATGGCATGGGCAGGGACAATGCAATTCCAAAAAAGTTCTTTTCAGCTATTAACCCACGAACACATATCCCGTCTAACAATATAATTCTGGTTGGAATAATAATACTTGCCGGAGCTTTCCTTCTTACCTATCCTTTAGGCGCTCAATTGCTCAATTTTGGAGCCCTGATTGCATTCATGGGAGTTAATGCATCATCATTTGCTCTCTATTTTTTGCGTAACGAACGCAAGACCTTTACCAATTTTATTGTGCCGGTTTTAGGATTTACCATTTGTCTTTATCTTTTCCTAAGTCTGGGATATAAAGCCAAAATCACAGGATTATGCTGGCTTTCAGCAGGTGTGCTTTATGGCGCATACAGAACATCGTGGTTCAGGAAACCTCTTCCGTTTGTCAGGTTTGAAATTAACGATGAAGCTGAAACAAATGAAACGGCTGCTTATCCACCTGATCCCAAAAAGATTAAATGAACCACTTCATGATTAATAAGTCTGACAAAGTTAATAACGCGCTAGTGAGAAACAGAAATTGCATCGTTAAAGATCTATCATCACTTTCATAGTTTTATCACCTTGTTTCTCAATGTACTTATATGCATCTATATAATCTTCAAAAGAAAAAGTTTTTGTAACCAGTGGAGCTGTAACGATTTTACCTGATGCAATCATTGTCAAAGCTTCTTCATAATCCTCATGACGATACATCATGGAACCATATACATTCAATTCATGCTCGCCTAAATAATACATGTTTATTTGCGGGTTCATAGAGTATACTCCAATAATTATTATTTCTCCGCCATTTTCTATATTATGGATAAGAACATCCAGTGAGCTCTGAACTCCTGCTGCCTCAAATCCCACTTGAAAACCCTCGTTCCCAAAAAATGATCTGATATCTTCTTCAAATGAGGTTTTATTTATATTAAGCACACTTTCGATCCCGCACTGTTTAGCTATATCCAAACGATATTCGCTTTTATCTGTTATCAATATTTTCCCAGCGCCTCTGACTTTTGCAAATTGTGCCACCAGGTTTCCAATAGTTCCTGCACCAGAGACAAATACATTTTTCCCACTAAGGCTGGAAACACGACTGGTTGAGTGAGCTCCTACAGCCGCAGGCTCAATCATTGCTCCCTGTTCAAATGACATACTATCAGGTAATATCACAATTCTGTCTTCAGATATAACAAACAGATCCTGGGCAACTCCCGGAGCCTGAAAACCCTGAACTTTTAGTTTCTCACACACATTATACTGTCCTCTTTTACACGGTACACATTCGCCACATACCAGTTGTGGTCTTCCTGTCGCTTTCATACCCGGGATGGCTTTGACAACAGATTCACCTACTGCCTCAACAATTGCCGAATATTCGTGGCCCTGAACCACAGGATAAGGTGTCGCCGGGTGTTTGCCATGATAAACATGAATATCAGAACCACAAATTCCAATTTTCTTTATTCTCAATAAGATTTCGTTCCCCAGTAACTGGCCAGGCTCCGGAATATTACGATGTTCAATTACTCCGGGAGAGATCATAATAGTTTGCCTCATATCTTACATATTTCAATTGTTCATATTATCTTAATGAGTATTTGAAAATGTCAATACCACCTTATTAATCGGGTCAACCAACGATTTGGTCCAGGTTCCTGACTGTTCCATCTATCCCATATTTACGGATACCATCAAGAATGGACAAATAGGTATCAACAAAACGCTTTGAGTAAACCAGATCATTAAAAACAGATTCGTTTTTTAGAAATGCAAGTGGATCACCACTGATTGAAGCTATTGCACTATCATGTAAAATAATCCCGAGCTTATCCACTATTTTGTAATTATATCCTGTTTTACCTGCCAGTTCTAAATAGCGACACCAGGCAGCTACTATCAAAGTACTCCGTTTAATCTGGCCTCCACTTTTCAACTGTTCTTTTATAGTAGGCAATAAAAACTTAGGTATTTTAGCTGAACTCTCAAGACATATTCTGAAAAGCTGATCTTTGATGTTCGGATTTCCGAATCTTCGAATCAGGCTATCCTTGTAATCTTCTATTTTTATTCCTTCAGTTTTTCCTAAAACAGGTGTTACTTCATGATCCATGAATTCATGGAGGAAATTTCTGAAAAGAGGGATTCTGATCGTTTCATCTACCGTATTACAGCCATAAAGTGTTCCTAAAAACCCCAATAAAGAATGGCCTGCATTCAGCAATCTTATTTTCATTTTTTCATACGGCTCCACATCCGGAACAAATTGAACTCCCACGTATTCCAGATCCGGTCTTCCATTTGAATAATTATCTTCAATAACCCATTGAATAAAAGGCTCACATACAACCGGCCATTCGTCTGCAATGCCGTAAACAGATTTAAGTTTCCCGATATCTGATAATGTTGTTACAGGTGTAATTCTATCAACCATACAATTAGGAAAAGTAACCTGTTTCTGAATCCATTCAACCAATTCTGGTTCTGCTGCTCTGACGTAGGTCATGAGCATTTTATTTACTATATCACCATTTTTCTGGACGTTATCACAGGATTGAATGGTCAATCCTGCTACTCCCCTATCTCTCCGGCGTTTCAATGCCTGTGTAATATAACCAAAAACGGTTTTTGGATTTTCAGGATTTTTCAGGTCCCTTTGTATTGATGGTTCTTTTATCTGGAATTCACCCGTGGCTGCATTAAAATTATAACCTCCCTCTGTTATAGTAAGTGTAATGATTTTAATATCAGGATCTGCCATTTTTTCCAGTACAGCTTCGGGGTTTTCAGGCGCAAAAAGATATTCGACAATAGAACCGATAACCCTTGTAGATAATGTGCCGTCAGATTCAGTTATCATTAACGTATATAAACCGTCCTGACTCGCCAAAGTATCAATTATCTTCCTGTCTGTATCGAGTAATGCCACGCCACATATTCCCCAGCCATTTCCATGCTGATGTTGCAGAACCTGATCAATAAAAAAAGCCTGGTGCGCCCTGTGAAATCCTCCGATACCGATGTGTACTATACCAGCTTTTATTTTTGACCTGTCATATGCAGGAACAGCCACTTCTTTAGAAAACAGCGACAGATTCTCTGCATTTAATTTTCTAATCCTCTTCATAAACAATTAATTGTTATTTCTCTGAAATTGCTGCAATAATACAGCGGAGACAATTATCAACCCTTTTATAACCTGCTGTGAATAGGCCGGGATGTTCATCAGATTCATTATATTACCAATCATGCCTAATATCAACACTCCCAAAAGAGTATTTATAGCTGATCCTTTCCCTCCTCTTAAACTTGCACCTCCAATCACGACTGTGGCTATTACGTCCAGTTCCATACCCACTCCCAAAACCGGAGAGCCGACAGCTGTCCTTGCAGTTGTTATAATACCTGCAACAGCAGATAATCCTCCTGCAATTGCATATACACTAAACTTGTAAGCAGAAACATTTATACCCGATAAACGGACAGCCTCTTCATTGCTCCCGATTGCTAAAATAATACGTCCAAAAACATTATATCTCAGTAATACTGCGGTGATGGCAAATATTGAAACCAGTACCAGTGCCGGGTTGGGAATTCCAAAAGAATTGCCACTGCCAAAATCTGTTAAGGCCGAAGCGCTATCAGCTACAAGAACCGGGGCACCCTTTGAAAAAATGAAACCAAGTCCTCTTACAATTGACATCAGAGCAAGAGTTGCTATAAAAGGGGCGATCTTATGAACTGAAACCAGATAACCGGATAAGCTGCCAACCAGAAGTCCACAAGCAAGGGATGTTATTATTACCAGAGGCAATGGCATTGTTTGAGTAAATAAAGCGCACAATACGCCAACCATGGCAACGACTGAACCCACTGAAAGATCTATACCCCCTGTCAGGATCACCATTAGCATGCCCATGCTGATGATACCGACTGGCGTTACCTGTCTGATCAGGTTAAACAAATTAGCGGAAGTGAAAAACACATCAGATACTAATGCTGAAACTAGAAGCATAATCAGGAAAATAAATACCGTATTATACTTTACTACAAATTGTAAATACCTTTTTAAACTATTTCTTATGCCCATTTCTATAAATCATAAAATAGTTAAATTAAAAATGAGGTTAAAACCATCAAATGACCTAATTTAAAGGCGTTGCAATTTCGCTTGCACCTATACTAAGACGCAAGATCTCCTCATCGGAATATTCCTCTTTAGCCAGTTCTCTCTGAATTTGTCCTTTCCGCATCACAAGAATCCGATCGCAGATACCCATTAGTTCTAAAGTTTCTGAAGAAATCACAATTATTGCCACACCTTTCTGCGAAAGTTCATTGATAAGATTATAAATCTCGACCTTGGCACCCACATCAACGCCGCGGGTAGGTTCATCAATAATCAGTACTTTGCAGTTATGGTTCAGCCATTTCGCCAGAGAAACCTTTTGCTGATTTCCTCCGCTTAATTTACCTGCATCCTGATTTTCACTTTCTGCTTTTATAGCCAGTTTCCTGATCAATTCATTTGTATTATAACTTTCCAGTTTCCCGTTGATAAAACCAAAACGATTTGAGATTCTTTTAAAACCGGTTAAACTGATATTCCGTTTTACACTCATTGAAAGAATCACGCCGTGTTGTTTTCTGTCTTCCGGCACCATGCCTATTCCATTTCTTACTGCTTTTCGGGGAGAATTGACATGAAGTTCTTTGCCATATAAAAAAATGTTCCCTTTATTTCGTTTAACAGCGCCAAAGATTGCTTTCGCAGTTTCACTCCGACCACTACCAACCAGACCTGCAATACCAACTATCTCACCTTCTTTTGCGGAAAGCGAAACATCTTTTACCTTACCTGCTAACTGAATGTTAACTGCCTTTAATACTTCTTTCCCGATAACTGTATCGCGTAAAGGATACATTGTGTCAAGCGATCTGCCTAACATCAGCCTGATAATTGAATCTCTATCGGTTTCAGTTACAGGCAAACTACCGCAGGACGTTCCGTCTTTTAAGACAGTTATAGTGTCGGCAATCTGAAAAACCTCACTTAAATGATGCGAGATATAAATAATTGCTACGCCTTCTTTTTTAAGTCTTCCCAATGTGTCAAAAAGTTTTTGAATCTCCTGTATTCCCAATACTGCGGAAGGTTCATCGAGGATTAGTAAATTCACATTTTCAGACAGTGCTTTTGCTATTTCCACAATCTGCTGCTGTGCAATGCTGAGGTCGCCTGCTTTTTCGGAAGGATTTATACTGAATCCAATGCTATTAATAAGATTTTCTGCTTTCTTCTT
The DNA here is from genome assembly GCA_963838215.1 of uncultured Bacteroidales bacterium. Lineage (GTDB taxonomy): Bacteria > Bacteroidota > Bacteroidia > Bacteroidales > VadinHA17 > LD21. Next base: position 760,053 of record CAWIQG010000004.1, read on the forward strand.
CATTTTACCCCACCTCAGCCAGAAACCTGTTGTTCCCAATTGATTCAAGAGTACATTTTCTGCAACCGATAATTCCGGAACTATTGAAAATTCCTGATAAATAATACCAATTCCCAGTTTCTTGCTGTCATGAGTATTTTTAATATTGACTTCAGTGCCATCTATAAATATCTGACCCGAATCTTTTGTATAGGCGCCTGAAAGTATTTTCATCAGGGTAGACTTACCGGCACCGTTTTCACCAACCAGTGCATGTATTTCACCCGGAAGAACTTTTAATGTTACAGCCTTTAATGCTGCAATTCCACCAAATGACTTTGATATATTTCTTAATTCAACCCTGTTCACAGTACCACAATTTTTAATTTCAAATTATACTCTATCAAAATATAATTGAATCTTAAATTTAGGAAATCCAGATAAGGCAGTTTCACAGACTTTCCCAGCTAAAAAATAGCTTTCGGGTCATAATACTTATCAACATTGTCTTTTGTAATTAGTACAGAAGGAGTATAGATTACTTTATCTATTTGTTTCTTGCCATTCAGATATTTAACTACTGCATCAACAACCAATCTTGCTAATTCATCAGGACTGTTAAGTGCAGTTGCACCAATTTTCCCTTCCTTTATAAATTCATAGGCTTCTTTTTGTCCATCGAAACCTACTACAGTAATATTTGCTGCTTTACCTGATTCATTTATTGCTTTAAGGGCTCCCATACCCATAGCATCATTTTCAGCTACCAGCAAATTAATATCAGGGTTTGCAACCAATATATCTTCCATGGCTTTTAATCCGCCATTATTAGTCCAGTTACCCCAGCCCTGTGATACGATAGTCAGATCAACACTACCCTGAGTCATTAATTGTCTTTCAGAAAATCCGCGAATGAATCCAAGTCGTTTTTCCTTTCCTACAGGATTACCCTGACTACCGCTGATAAGGGCAACTTTAATTTTTGTTCTGCCCATTTTATTCACGATCCATTCTCCTATCAATTCCCCGTTACCCATGTTGTTTGCCTGAACGGAAGTAACATAATTTGCTGCTGGATCAATATTGCTGTCAACAATAAATACCGGTACACCGGATTTAACAACAGCATTTACAGCAGGTACGAGGGCTTTATGATCGAGTGGATTAACAATTAATACATTTACACCTTCTGAAATCAGATCTTCAACTGAAGTAATTTGTTTGATAACATCATCTTGCCCGTCTGCTGAAACGAATTTCATTCCAAATCCTTCTGTATATTTTTTAATATATTGCGAAAGCACAACATAGAAAGGAGCATTAAGCGATGGAGTACAATATCCGACTTTAATCTTTGTCAAATCTATCTTGTTTATCGCATAGGTCGTATCGCTATCCTGCCTTCCAGAGTTTTCCGAATGCGGTTCATGATTGCATGCAAATAAACCAAAGAAAATAATAACATAAGACACAATTAGATAACACTTTCCATAAGTAAAGTTAGCTCTTCTTTCAGGTTGTTTCAGCATTTTAGTCAATTTTAGAATGAACAAAAATAAACTAAATAACCTGAATAAGAACCCTTTATCAGGTATAATAATTTTTCCTATGCTGGGATATTTGACTATTAACTAACGCCTGTCATGCCCTTCTTCCCTGTTTTCTTTCATTTCAGGCAGAACTGTCACATGTTTTCCGATATTTGTTCCGTAATACTTCGACTTTTGCGGTGGTCTCGAATTTCCAGTCTTTTTTTCTACGCTTGCACTTTTACGTAATTCAACCATCCTGTTCCTGTCAGCCTGAGTCCAGGAAATTGGCCTTTCTCCGTTTTCATTGAACCCCCGGATATTTACAACTTCAGTTTCCTTGTACAAACTGCGATAGTAGTAACGAGGATAGTTCGAAACATAAAACTGGTAATGCATCCATGGTTGAAAAACGTCCGCATCCAGAGCTATTACAAATGCGTTGTACAAATCAAATCCACTGTACATAGGGGGTAATCCGTAAGAGAATAACCATTGTCCATCATCAAGATATACGAAATCCTGATTTGATAAATCATAGAAGGCTTCAATATCAGGAATATAATAATATCTTACCCCGGGAAAATAAGCCGGCGCCCAGCCAGGATTTACATATTGAACACGCTGAGGCTGTAAAGAAGAATTGCCAAAACCATTTAACACTGTAAACAGTATCACAAGCGCAGTGGTTACTCCGATTTTTTTTACTGTTTTCATAATTCTTTTTATTTAATTGCTCGATTGGTAACTTAGATATATAAGATTTAATTTAGATCATGTTTTTTAAATTATTCTGTATTTATTCATTACAAATGTATTTGTTAAAACAGCTTGATGAATTAAGTTCAAATTAAGTAAGGATTAAGAAAAGGTTAAGTGAAGTGTTATTTGCTATTTGCAATCCTTTCATAAATAATCTCCGCTACTGCTCTGTTTTGATTTTTATGATTGCATTTTAAATTCATTTCGATGTTGAGCCAGATAGTCGAGTTGATTTTTCCCATAAGCTATTTTAATGATCACTACAAACAGCACAGGCACAATGAATATTGCCAATGATGAAGCTGCTATCATTCCGCCCAAAACCGTAAATCCAATTGTTCTGCGGGCCACAGCACCTGCTCCGGTTGCAAAAGCCAATGGCAGTACACCAAAAATAAATGCCAGTGAAGTCATGATAATAGGCCGTAAACGTAAACTGACTGCATCGATTGTAGATTGTGTAAGATCTTCCCCTCTGTCCACACGGACCTTGGCATATTCTACTATCAATATCGCATTCTTGGCAGCCAGTCCGATTAAAGTGATAAGTCCTATCTGTGCGTACACATTATTGCTTAGGGCAGGTATAAATGTAAGTGTAAGTATAGCTCCAAAAGCCCCAATAGGCACTGATAGCATTACAGAAAAAGGTACTGCCCAACTTTCATATAATGCTGCAAGGAACAGAAAAACAAAAATCAGTGATAACAAAAAAATGTAAATAGTTTGTGAACCTGCTATTATTTCTTCATAACTCAAACCCGAAAATTCATAGCCATATCCCCGTGGCAATGTTTTAGCAGCAACTTCTTTAATCGCATCTATTGCCTGACCGCTGCTATAGCCAACTGCCGGACCACCATCAACTTCAGCCGAGCGAAAGATATTAAAATGAGGTATAACAGGAGCGGCTTCAATTGGCTCATATCGTATAAGTGAACTTAACGGAAGCATTTCTCCCGACTGGTTACGCACATAATATTTATCCATATCAGTTACCAGCCTGCGGAAAATAGTATCTGCCTGTATCACCACATGGTAAGTGCGATTGTAAAGTGTGATATCGTTCACATAAGAACTGCCCATGTAAGATTGAATGGTTGTGAAGACATTTGATATACTAACACCCATCTTTTTGCATTTTTCTCTATCTACTGTCAGGTTATAGCTGGGAGTATGCGCCGAATAATAGGTAACAGCTCGTGAAATGGCCGGATTCTTATTTGCTTCCGTAACAAATTTGCGTACTACGGTTTCAAATGCATGAACATCATCTGATGTATTACGCTGTTCTACCTGGAAACTGAACCCGGCTGACTGCCCTATTCCAGGAATCGGAGCAGGCTGCATTACAACAACCTTAGCATTTTTTAAACCCGCTTCAGCAATACGTTTGAACATTACTTCTATAATGCCCGGCACTTGCTCACTGGCTTCGCTTCGCTGGCTCCAGGGTTTTAGCTGGCAGAAAATAGTGCCACTATTAGATTTCTGTGCTCCGTTTGTCACATTAAATCCTGATGAAGCTATATAATGTCCTACTCCTGGTGTCTCGGCAACTACCTTCATTAACTTAGTCATAAATTCAACAGACTGAATTGTAGATGAAGCTTCAGACAATTCGTAGGTAACCTGTAATCTTCCCATGTCTTCATTTGGTATAAACCCGGATGGCTTATGTTTGAATAAGAAGATTGTAGCGACACCAATACATAATAATAAAATGATGACATATTTTGACTTACGGATGCCTTTTTTTACTCCATTGGAATAACGAAAAGTAATTTTATCCAAGCTGGTATTGAACCAGTAGAAAAATTTATTTAGTCCTTTTGAATTTTCATCAATATGATATGGTTTTAATAATAGTGTACACAATGCGGGTGTTAACGACAATGCAATAAAAGTAGAGATTAACATAGATATGGCTATGGTAATTGCAAACTGCTGGTATAATCGTCCTACAATGCCTGGAATAAAAGCAACCGGGACAAATACTGAAGCTAAAACTAATGCAACGGCAATAACAGGAGCCGTTATATCGTTCATGGCATGTTTGGTTGCTTCCCTGACAGATATCTTTTTTTCATCAATGTTACGCTGCACAGCTTCAACCACAATAATGGCATTATCCACTACAATGCCAATAGCCAATACAAAACCAAACATAGTCAGCGTATTTATTGTAAAATTCAATGGAACAAAAAAGATGAATGTTCCCAGAATAGAAACAGGTATAGCTAAAACCGGAATTAGCGTGGCGCGCCAGTTCTGAAGAAAAAGAAATACTACAAGCGCCACAAGGCAAAGAGCAATTAAAAGCGTATGGAACACCTCCTGCATTGAAACCTTTACAATTGTAACTGCTTCAAAAGGAACTTTGTAATCTACATCTTCAGGAAAAGATTTTTTTAGTGTTGCCAGTTCAGCATAAACACCGTTTGCCACGTCTAAGGCATTAGCGGTCGGTAAGGAATAGACCATAAGAACTGATGCACGCTTACCATCTACATAAGAGTTGCTCGCATAAGTGAATTTTCCTAATTCTACCCTGGCAATATCTTTTAGATAAACCAATTCACCTGTGGCAGGTATAGTTTTAACTATAATTTTTTCGAAGTCGGCAACTTTATTCAGCCTCCCGTTTACAAGAATACTTAATTCATAGGTTTGTGTTGACTCCTGAGGAGGAACTCCTACTGAACCCGCTGCAACCTGAACATTTTGTTCATTTAGTGCGTTAATAACATCCTGCGGAGTTAAAGAATAGGATGCCATTTTATAAGGGTTCATCCATATTCGCATACTGAAATTATCGGATCTGGAACTGATATCACCTACACCCGGTACACGAAGAAGGGCATCCATTAAGTAGATATTGGTATAATTATCCAGGAAGGTAATATTGTGCGTGCCTTTAGGGGAAAAGAGGGCTACCTGCATCAATTGGCTTATATTTCTTGCTCTTACGGTCAGTCCTAAACGGCTCACAGATGATGGCAACAAAGGTTTAGCTATACCTACCCTGTTTTGGACATTAAGAGTGGCAACATTTATATTTGTTCCAACTTTAAAAGTAGTGTTAATTGACATCATCCCTGTACTGGTACTGTTGCTTTGTATATATTCCATGCCACTTACGCCATTTATTGCTTCTTCAACAGGAGTGGCAACATTTTGCTCTACAGTAATGGCATCAGCTCCGGTATAAGTAGCGTAAACGGAAACAGCGGGCGGGGTAATGTTAGGATACTGGTTAACAGGGAGTGTAACAATGCAGATAGTACCCAATATTGCTATTACAAGAGAAATTACGATTGCAGTAACCGGTCGTTTTATAAATGTATCAGCAATCATATATAATTACCTTTGTTTTTGTTCTTTCGCCTCTCATATTAGCATCGCATCTCATTCATAAAGCGCTGCTTTTCAATTAGGAACCTTCGTATCTAATTTCAATTCATCTCGATGACTGACAAGGTATTCAAGCTGTTTTTTACCATAAGCTATTCTGACAATTACTACAAAGAGTACGGGAACAATGAATATAGCAATAGATGAAGCAGCAATCATTCCACCAAGTACTGTAATTCCTATGGTCCTACGGGCAACAGCGCCGGCACCTGATGCCAGCACAAGGGGCATCACTCCCAGAATGAATGCCATTGAAGTCATTATAATAGGACGCAATCGCAGTTTTACAGCTTTTATAGTTGATTGAATAAGGTCTTCCCCGCTATCCACACGGACTTTAGCATATTCTACAATCAGAATCGCATTCTTGGCGGCTAGTCCGATTAATGTTATAAGCCCTATTTGTGCATATACGTTGTCGGTAAGTCCTGGTATAAATGTAAGTGTAAGAATAGCCCCGAAGGCGCCTATAGGCACTGCAAGCAACACAGAAAAAGGAACTGACCAACTTTCATAAAGGGCTGCAAGGAACAGGAAAACAAATGTCAATGAAAACAGAAAAATGTAAATAGTTAACGAACCTGCAGTAATTTCTTCATAACTCAATCCTGAGAAATCATATCCATAACCCTGAGGTAATACTTTGGCAGCAATTTCTTTCAATGCATCTATAGATTGACCGCTGCTAAATCCTTCAGAAGATGAGCCGTCAACTTCAGCCGACCTGAAAATATTGAAATGCGATAATAGCGGCGCTGATTCTGTTGGCTTATAGCTGATAAGCGAACTTAATGGCAGCATCTCTCCAGCCTGGTTACGTACATAATACTTATCCATATTCGATATCATTTTACGATATGTTGTATCTGCCTGAACTACCACATGAAATGTACGGTTATAAAGGGTGAAATCGTTGACATAAAGACTACCCATATATGTTTGAATAGCCGTAAATACATCTGAGATGCTAACCCCCATCTTTTTGCATTTCTCTCTGTCAACAGTCACATTATAACTCGGTGTATGGGCAGAGTAATAAGTGAATGCATGAGAAATGGCGGGGTTTTTGTTTGCTTCGGTAACAAAATTGTTCACTACATTTTCAAAGGCGTGAACATCGTCGTTGGTGTTACGTTGTTCTATCTGGAAACTGAATCCGGCAGTTTGTCCGATACCAGGAATTGGAGCAGGAGGAATAACTACAATATTAGCATTTTTTATGTTTGCATTAGAAATGCGATCGCGCATTACATCAATAATATCTGGTATTTGCTGACTGGATTTCTTACGTTCTTTCCAGGGCTTAAGCTGACAATATATAGTACCGCTGCTGGATTTTGTTGCACCAGTTACCACATTAAACCCTGCCAAAGCAGCATAGTGATCTATTCCGGGTGTTTTGGAAACTACCTTCATTAATTTAGTCATTACATCCACAGACTGAGTGGTTGCTGACGCTTCAGATAATTCATAAGTGACGTAGATAAGTCCGTCATCTTCGCTAGGAATAAATCCCGAAGGTTTATGCTTAAACAGGAAGTAGGTAGCAATCCCAATACATAACAGTAAAACAATAACATATCTTGATTTACGAATGCCTTTCTGTACTCCATTGGAATAACGATCAGTTATGTTACCGAACCAGATATTGAACCTGAAAAAAAGTTTATTCACCCCTTTTGCTTTTTCATCTATGTTACGTGGTTTTAAAAGCAATGTGCATAAAGCAGGGGTTAATGACAATGCTATGAATGCTGAAAGAACTATTGATACCGCTATAGTTATAGCAAATTGCTGGTACAATCGTCCTACAATTCCGGGGATAAAACCTACCGGCACAAATACAGAAGCCAGTATCAATGCAATAGCAACCACGGGAGCTGAAATATCGTTCATCGCATGGATGGTTGCTTCTTTAACAGATATTTTTTCCACATCAATGTAATGCTGTACTGCTTCAACCACAATAATGGCATCATCCACAACAATTCCAATAGCCAGTACAAAACCGAACATAGTCAGGGTATTTATTGTAAATCCTAATGGAACAAAAAATATGAATGTTCCAAGAATGGAAACAGGGATAGCCAGAACAGGGATCAGAGTGGCGCGCCAATTCTGAAGAAATAAAAATACCACCAAACCTACCAGGCAAAGAGCTATCAACAAGGTTTGTACTACTTCCCTCATAGAAACCTTTACAACAGTTACCGTTTCAAAGGGTATTTTGTAATCTACATCGGCTGGAAATGATTTTTTCAGTTCTTCAAGTTCTTTAACAATCCCGCTGGCGGTTTCAATTGCATTACTTCCAGGTGTCTTATAAAGTGTAAGAATGGATGCGCGTTCGTCATCTACATAAGAGTTGCTGGAATAAGTGAATTTTCCTAATTCTACCCTGGCAACATCTTTGAGATAAACCATTTGTCCCGAATTCGGTATTGTCTTAACAATGATGTTTTCAAAATCAGAAACCTTACTCAACCGACCGTTCACAAGAATACTTAATTCATAAGTTTGTGTTTTTTGCTGAGGAGGTACACCGGCAGAACCCGCAGCTACCTGTAAATTTTGTTCATTTAAAGCATTGATAACTTCTGTCGGGGTTAACGAATAAGCGGCCATTTTATCCGGATTCAGCCACACACGCATACTGAAATTGTCAGCGATAGTGGTAATTGCTCCTACACCTGATACACGGAGCAAAGCATCCATAATAAAAATATTGGTATAATTATCCAGAAAGGTAATATTATGCGAGCCTTTAGGGGAATAAAGAGCCACCAGCAACAACTGACTTGGATTTAAAGCTCTGACAGTCAGTCCCAAACGGCTTACTGCTGCTGGTAACAAAGGTGTGGCAATACTAACCCTGTTTTGTACATCGAGTGTGGCAATGTCAATGTCAGTTCCAATCTTAAAGGTTGTGTTGATTGTCATTAGCCCGTTATTAGCGCTATTGCTTTGCATATATTCCATGCCGTGTGTTCCGTTTACCTGCTCTTCAATAGGCGTGGCAACGGTTTGTTCAACAGTTGTGGCATCAGCACCCATATACTGACCGGTGACCTGAACGACGGGGGGCGTAATATCAGGGTATTGATTAACCGGGAGATTAAAAATGCAAATAGCACCTATGAAAGCCAAAACAAGCGAAACAACAATTGCAGTAACCGGTCTTTTAATAAATGTATCAGCAATCATAAGTCAATCAGCTTTAAAGAATAAAAAATCAATATCTGCTTTTTTGTTGTTATCCCTATGAACCGTATTGTTCCGGAAACTACCTTATTAATTCTTTTCCTTTTTTATTTTCCCGGATTCCGTTTTTTTGAAAGTATCTATCAAGTAACCGGTATGTAATGATTGTACTCCGTCAACAACTATCCGGTCATCAGCATTAATCCCCTTTTTTATGATTACATCAGGCGCTATTATTTGTCCTAACTGAACTTTCTTTTGAATAGCCATCTGTACAGGAAATGTTTTTGTTGAATCGCCATGATTAAAAGCCAGAGTATCCTTTACTAAATACACAAAATATTCTCCCATAAGTTCTACAACGGCCTTATTTGGAACTAAAAGTCTTGGACCTGCTTCCTGATTATGCACACGTAGAACACAACTTGTTCCGGGCCTTAATGAATTATCTGAATTTGGAAACACGACCCTGACACGGATCGTTCCTGTTTGAGTATCAACCGCACGGTCTATCACTGAGATTTTTCCCAAATAAGGATAGATCATATCATTTGGAAGTCTGATAGTAAATAGAGAATCGGTAATCTGTTTCTTGTTGTTTTTGAGATCCTCGAAATGTGCCAGTTGTTTTTCAGAAATTAAAAAATCAACTCCCATCGGATCATCAGTTGAAATAGTATTAAGAACAGTCTGTCCTATGGTTACCATATTTCCCAACTTAACCTGACTAAATCCGATTGTTCCATCAAACGGAGCAGAAATAGTGGAGTAGTTCAGATTAGTTGATGCCATTTTTAAAGTTTGTTCGGCAGCTGTGACTAATCTTTTTGCGTTTTGTAATTCGATAACAGCATGGTCAAGAACCTGTTTGGCTACTGCATCGTAAGAATTCAGATAGGTATAGCGGTCAGCATCCTGCTGCGCCTGTTTCAGATTACCCTCTGCCACTTCCAGGTTTGCTTTGGACTGATCATAACTCTCCTGGTACAGCTGATGATCAATTTCGTATAATGGCTGTCCTTTATGCACATGATCGCCTTCGGTAAAAGTTATGCCGGTTATATAACCCTGTACCTGCGGCCGCAGATCAACCTGGCTCAGCGCTGTAATATTGGCAGGGTATTCATCATAGTAAAAAACATTCCTGGCTTTTCACTGTAATTATATTGACAGGTACAGGAGGAGCAGGCAGAGGCTGTTTTTGTTTACAGGCAACAAATAACAGACAACTGATCAATACTGCTACAAATGTTATTCTCATGGAGATAATTTTATGTGTTAATTAATATTTTGATAATATACCCATTGCCTTTTCAAGATCTACTTTGCTCAGCAGTACCTGGAACAAGGCGTTTGTATAACTGATCTCGGAGGAAATTAAATTTGATTCTGCAGTTATTACGTTAAGGTATGCTACTACTCCCTGTTTGTACTGGAGCGAAACAACTCCGTACACATCCTTTGCCATTTCCACATTATCACGCAGAATATTCAGATTATACAGATTGCTTTTATAATTTGCCATTGCATTTGTATACTCAGAATATATGCTGGATTTAAGGCCAGCCTCTGCCCAATCTATTTTTTGACCCTCCAGTCTGGCTCTCTGAATACTCTCTTTTCGCCTCAGACCTGTAAACAAAGGGATACTCAGTGACCCTCCTATATAAGAGTTCGGATAAGCCTGGTTAAATAAGCTTGAAAAAACATTGTTCTCATATTCATATACATAGTTATAAAAGGCAGAGAGTGTAGGCAGGTATTGAGACCTGTAATAATTTAAAGAGTGTTGCTGCAAACTCTTTGCTGTTTGAAGCTGTTGATATTCAATACGTTTTTCATACTGTAATTGCTGTGTGGTATCAAAAGCTATTTCCTGCATCATTTGTATCGTATCAAAACTCACGCTGAGTTGTTTCTCCCTAGGAAAGCCCATTAATTGCTTAAGTGAAGCATATTGTGGCTTTACACTTTCATTCACCTGTTTTAATTGTGCTTTAGAATTGTTCAACGAAATGTAAGCTTCCTTATAATCAGTTTTATCCACAATACCACCTACATATTGATGGTAAGCGTCCCGGAGATTTTTACCAAGACGTGTCGTATCATCCTTTAATACGTTCATTTGCTCCAGTGTAAGCAAGAGGCTGTAAAAAGACCTACTTACATTCGCAATAAGATTTATTTTGGTACTGTCGTTTGATTGCCGAGCCTGTTGTACGTATAAATGTGAGTTTCTGGCTGCATATAAAACGTCGGGACTGAATATGGTTTGTGTTGCTGACAATTGGGGAGTAAAAGTATTAATAATTCCGGAATGCCCCTGAATTAAAGGCCCCCCGGGGTTAAGTGAGTTAACCGAAAAAACTGTAGGCAGTTGAAAATAATGTGTAAAATTGCCGAAAAGATTTACCTGTGGCAACCATGCTGATATATTTATTGCATTTGTTTTACTTGCAATCGATACATCAATTATTGATCGCATTATACCAGGCTGATGCTGCAGAGCATATACAATGCATTGGTCGAGATTTAAATATTGAACAGTATCAGTTGTTGCATTAATATTTTGGGCACTGGCACCCAGAAATATACTGACAAAGCTTACAATGACAAAAAACGAACGTTTTAACATTAACCTGTTATAGCTTATATACTTTCTTATAACTTTTTTGTTTTCACTTTCAGAATTCATTTTTTCGGAACAGCTTTAATTTGATAATGCCCCCAGCATATTGATATAAAAATAATTATTTGAATATAGCTAATTTTTATTTTATTACGCCCGTTTATCGTTAACATATTATTTCAGTTAGCCGGGAATCGATTAACAGACCTGACCTTAAATGATTATATAATTAGTTTTTCTTAAAGTTCAAATTTCTTTGGATATACCCGTCCAGATTATCTTCGCAATTGCTATACTTATTAAAAATTACAGTATTTACGGCCGGGATGTTTAGTAAATTGAATCCCGGCAGGTACAACGATAATATATAAGCCTTGCGAATCGGAAAAGCGAACTGAAAACCGTATGGACAAAAGTTTCAAATAAGATAGTCTACTGATCATCTTATTGGTCACTCTCTTTCAGCGTTTAGCCAATTATCAAGATCATCTGAATAATCATCACCATTCTCCAGGTAAATCTCATAAGCTCTCCTACGAATATCCTCATCGGTAATCATTTTCCCGGAAGTCTTAGGCTTTGAGGACCTTACTTCTCTTCTTGTTCTTGTTTTAATAATTGAATTTTCCATAGCTATAAAATTTAGAAATGAAGACTACTGTTATTTAATAATAAAAGATATTACACTGCTTCTAACGGCCTAATTCTAAGTATCTTATTATTTGATAAATAATGAGTATCAGGAATCAAGCATAAATACCAATTGATTTTCAAGGGTTTTCAATTTCTTATTCATAATTGCCAATAGTCATATAATAAATAGTAATTAACTGCTTTTACAGTAAGTAGATATAACTGTTAAGCGCTTTTCCCGACAGGATGTAACGCATCGGACCATACTGGTTCAGCTAATCTCATTTTTTCATCTTTCTTTTCCGAATAGTATTCCATAATTGTTATTCCTGTCTCCTTTTTAAAATACCTTTTAAGATAAACGTAATCATATCCAACCCGCTGGGAGATATAATAAGAAAAACTTGTTCTGCGAGTTGTGTTATTTTCTACAAAGTCAATAACAGCAAACTGAATTTCAGATACAAGTTTGCTTTTCCCAAATGTCAGTTCAAGTCCGTATTTATGCAAGGACCTCACTAATCTTTTTATTTCTGTTAATGATAAATCTTTCTCAAAGTCTATTGTCCTTTGTTCAAATTTACTGTGCTTAAAACCCAGTCTTTCGAGTTCCTGAAATACAAAGAACCTTGTTCCCTGACATACCATATTTTTTATGTAAATCTTCATAATTAATTAGTTTAATAATAGTTACTCCATCCTATTCCTCAACAATCTCTTAGAAGTATTCCATAAAATCATTCTTTAGTGTTTTAATAAGACATTTTTAAATGTTATACTATTCTCTCATAATGCCATTTTAACATAGTTTTAACTTTGACAGGACTAACCAGTTGATAAAACAGGTTCATTATATCGTTTTTCTATCATTTCCCAGTTAATCAGGTTCCAGAAAGCTTCTAAAAAATCAGCGCGTCTGTTTTGAAAATCGAGATAAAAAGCATGTTCCCATACATCACAGACCATTAACGGAATTAGTCCGATACGCAAAGGATTTCCTGCATTGCTTTTCTGGATTATTTCTTAGGAACAGTTCAATGAATTATCGTTCCCGGGTTTTAGACCTTCAAAACTGCATCTCTAGTAAGCTAAAAAGTGGACATCTTATAAAAAAGAGGCGTCCTCTTTATTATTGAGGGCTGGTCATTAACCCTTTCACTTTATTTATGTCAATCGCAATCTGAGGATCAAATGATTCACTGTTCATGTAATTTAACAGCGAATATTTTAATTGTTTTGAAGCTATCCTGTCATCAGAAATACTCTTCAGATCAACACTGCATACCATCAGTTTGCCTCCACCGGTTTTAGTTTCAAAGGCAAGAGCCAGCCGGCGGTTTTCAAACCATGTATCAACAGGTTGAATAAGCGGTTTTAGGCTTGCCGGAAAATCATCGATTATCATTGCCTGAGAGTGGGAAACCGGATCCCACCATTGCCAGTTACTGTGAAACTCAGTTGGAAAATCTTTGAAAAGCGGGTGTTTGGGATCGCACAGAATACCAAGAGTATGCGGCGGCTGGTTGTTGGTTCAGGCTGTATTCCAGAATATACTCGAAAATCCTATTGCAATCTTTGCTCCCTTTTCTTTCCCGACTTTGCCATAGGTAAGCAGGAGAACAGAACCTCCTTTTTTCAAAGTTACCTCGGCATTGTTATCAAGCTTATCTGTTATTAAGACATTACTGTTGGTAACCTCTTGTTTCCCAGGGTACACCCAAAAATCCCAATAATTCTTAAAAGGGGTATCCATTAAGGATACTTCAAGGGTCAGCTTCTGGGCTTTTTCCAATGCAGACAAATCCATCTCAAACAACCCTATTTTTATACAATTCCCAATCTCTATCCTGTCTTTGGTAAGTATTTCCTTGCGGATGACATCACCCGTCTCATTAGTGACCTGGCAGATAATTTCTGCCTTTTCTACCGGCTTTGCACCAAAATGAGCTATTTCAATATCGGCTTTAAAAGATTCGTTATTAGTGTAAGCCATTTTCTGCATCCTGGCAAGAGGAACAGTCTCATTGCAAAACATCCTGAATTCTTCAGGAGTTATGTATCCTTTCGATTCAAAGAATGGATTCAGAACTCCAACCAGTGCGGTACCCTGCCCTGGGAAATCGTGCAACTGCAACAGATGAAATCCGGCAAAACCAGGTGTGCGGAGCGCAGCCTCGATATCAGCTTTATAACACAATACCTGAAGATTTCCCGAGGCCATCAGGAAGGCTTCTGCCTGATCTCCCATATTGTTTTCTGTCAATGACTCTTTGAAAATTTCAAAATTTGTAGGTTTGAGTACACCGGTATATTTTGCTATTTCCTTAAAATCGGGATAAACGCACCATTGTCCGATCTCATGGCTAACAATAGGAATGGAATATTTTGAAATGATGTCGTGGTAATCAAACATTGTCTGCGGCGGTTCCCCGTTTATAATACTTTTCAAACCCTCGCCCCAGTGTTGGATCCGTGGATCAGCAATAAGGTTATAGTCGTTTTCAGGGATAACCGGCCAACCGGCACCTGATGTAAATACTCTGCGATTATCTTCTGCTTTCCAATATGTCAGAAGCTTTCCAAGATATGCATTCTGATTCGTTCCGGCTGGTTCATTACCATAAGCCATCATGCAGAATGACGGATGATTTCCAAAGGCTCTCAGAATTTTGTCACCCTCCTTATAAATATATTCATCAATAACTCCACCGTCGCCGATTGATGTTCCCTGATTGGCCCACGAAGAACATTCGATATGAAAATATAACCCCAGCTTGTCAGCAGCTGTAAAAGCAGCTTCAGGCGGGCACCACGAATGAAACCTTACCGTATTCAATCCATAATCTTTAAATATCTGAAGCACTTTCTCCCACGATTTTACATCTGTCGGAGGATAACCTGTGAGCGGGAAAATACAGCATTCAAGTGTCCCTCTTAAAAAAATCTGCTGCCCGTTAACTTCGAATCTTGTTCCTTTCGCTTTAAACTCACGCATTCCAAAATCCGCTGATGTCTGATCAATAATTTCTCCTTTTGGTCCTTTCAGGCTTACGGAAAGTTTATACAATGAAGGTGCGAACTCACTCCATAATTGCATTTTATTTCCGATAGGATAATCAATAACCAGCTGAAGATCATTTGAAGCAGTATTTGCCGAAACAGTTATACTTTTCAGCGTTTGTGAAATATCTGAATTGAAACTTTCTGCGTGCAGTATTACTTTCCCTTTAAACGAAGTCCCGGTTTTGTTGGTTAATCCTACAATTATTTTTGCTTTTTTATTCCGGATATCAGGAATAACTTTAATTTCACTAATGAATACTTTTGATGTTGCTCTAAGACTTATATCTCCAACGATGCCATTCCAGTTCGACTGGGTATGATCACTGATGCTATGCGAATTTACACCAACAGGTATTACAACCCGGTTATCGATGCGGATACTTATAAGGTTTTTGCCTGCTACAAGAAGATCAGTAATATCAAATTGATGAGGAACAGCCAGGCTATTTTCTGTACCCGCCTTTTTACCATTAATATAAACTGTTGATTCCCAATGAGGCCTTTCCAGGAATAAAATAACATCCTTTCCATTCCAACCTATAGGGAGATCAATTTCTTTCTGATACCAGGCAACTCCTTTATAGTATTTGACCGGTTTCAGCCAGAATGGAATTTTTATGTTCCCTGGCTGACGATACCGTTCATATTTTTTTTCAGTGAAATATGACTTATCCACAATATCTCCGGTCCAGTCGGTCTTCAGAGTGACTTCATCACCTTTCCCGTTTTCTGCCATCGATCCTGGAAGTACTACAGTCTCATCTGCAGGTCTTTCATACCATTTATTATTAATACCCTGATCAAGTGAATCAATCCTGAATTTCCACTCTCCGGAAAGGGAGAGCCTTTCCCTGTTTTCATTTTGCCCGACACTGCAGCCAGCAAGCAACAGAATCAGCCAGCTGATTTTTAAAATCCGGATCATTTATTTGTTTCTTATTTTAATTATTAAGCAACAGATCAATACTATACTCAGGAACAAACTGTATATCCCTGATATTTGTCCTTTCTTTTTCATCTTTACTTAACTCTTTATCAAAATATATTTTGAAATCAGGTTTAAAGGGAAAAATCTCAAATTTTAGCTGCTGGCCCTCAATCTGTCTCCCAAATTGTTTCAGCGATATCTGCCACGGAGTAAAATTATTAAAATTATCAGCTAACAGTTTATGCCCAAACCTTAATTCACCCTTATCTCCATTATAATTTACGTGCAGATAGAGCTGATTCAATCCGGTAAGATAGTTATCTGGAATTTTAAGCAAATATTCATAAGACTGTTGACTGAACTCTATATCATTTCTCGTTTTATCCGGCATAATTTCTGGTCCGGATAATCCTTTTAGGTCCACCATTGAAGACGGTATTGTGTATTGTTCGGTTGTCAGCCACGACTGATCTGTAGCGATAGCTATTTCATCCGAATTCATATATTCCACCTTTATTTTTGCAGCAAATGATTTATCACCTTCTGTAAAAGGAAAGTCAATAATAATCAGGTTATTACTTTTTTGTATATACCCGGTAATATCAAGCTGATTTATTTTTGATGGTACAATTTCCTGATTCAGCCAAAGATTATTTATTTCAATCTTACACCTGATATCCGGTTCCAGAATTAATTTTGCAGATCTGATAGCTGAGGGATTATCGAGGCTAAACTCTTTAATAAAAATTTTGTTAAACAACTGATTATACACGTTTGCACTCTTAACTGAAGCTTTAAGCCATTCAGCGCCTGCAAGAACTTTCAGCTGAGTAATTTCAGGAACATAGCTTTTTGCAGTTATCCTAAAATCATACTTTTTATAATTACCGACCCTTTTAGATGCCGTATCAGAAACATCAAGACGTGAATTATCGCTTAACTGAATTAACTTAATAATGTTTTCAGGACCGTATACATGTAACTGATTATGATCTAAATACAAATTAGCATCGCTTATAAAAAATTGATTGGTGCCTTTTAAATTAAAAAGCCAGACATGATCTGATTCCTGGTATGATAAAACAATAATATGTTGCTCTTTCCCATCTGTATTCACAAGTTTAATAAAGCTGGTGATGCCCGGAATTAATCCGGTAACAATATACTGGTTATTGATTTTATTGATTTTACCGCTGTTCGATTCAATTGTTCTTAATGAAGCAGCGTCAAAGCATAACTCCGGCTGTATACCATAGTTCTGGATAAAGAACCAGTCGATGCGATCTTTCTGGTCAATCCTGCATAATGGCTGAGCTGTGGCATATTTAAGAATAATATCATTCATCCTGAAATTAAAAGGCCATATAAAAGTGCTGCTGTCAGGGATATCTACTGGTCTGGAAGGGAATAATAATGTTTCCCGGTCAAGTTTTATTTTAAACTGAACATTTTTTTGTACAGGCTTTTGAGTTCCCCTGTAATAATTGATGCCAAAAAGGAAACCTGAATTATCTTTTACTCTTACAGAATATTGCAGGTCTTTTGCCGGATCTTTAACTTTAGCTATTACAGGAATCATTGGAGCAAGGAGTTCACCAAATTCATTTAGAAAATAATGAATTTTTTTAACCTGGTAATATGAAGGAGCCAGCTCCCCGGTTTCTTTAACAGCTGCCTGGAAATCATAAGAGATTTTCGGATAGGTGTTCCAATCACCTGTTTCTTCCCGGTTTTCTTCCATACTGGTCAATATTCCGATCGGATTTGATCCACCTGTAAAAAGGTAATAACCAGGCAGATTGCTTCCTGAACCGATTTTTTCTGTAACAATTGTTAAACCGTCGAACCCATTAAATACCGGCCTCCGATGTTCAGTAATCTGATTCCCGACACCCAGTTCACATGTGAAGTAAGGATAGTTGTTTTTATCCTTCTGATCCTGATCAAATTCAAAAGAGGAATTTTGAGTGATTTTTTCTATATCTGAATTCCACGGAGCACCAGGATAAGCTCCCCAAAATGGAATAACCTCATTTTCGGGAACAGAGGCATTGTCCCATCCTGTAACACTGTAAAGAGGAACATCAATTCCGTATCTCTGAGCTGTTTTTTTCAACCATAAAATATGTTCTTCGCCAGCTTTGCCCCTGCTATATTCATTTTCAAGCTGTACACCTATAATCGGGCCACCATCCTTGTACATCAAACCATGCATCTGACCTGCCAGTTCTTTAAAATACCGGTCAACATAAGACTGATATACAGGGTCATTTGACCTGTCAACAAGGAATTTTTTCTTAAGGATCCAGTCGGGTGTGCCACCGTTCCTTACTTCACCATGAGCCCAGGGGCCAATTCTCGGATAAACAAGCAAGCCGTGTTTATGGCATAACTTTATGAAACTGCGTATATCCTTATTACCCGACCAGTCAAATTGTCCCTCAATTTCCTCGTGGTGGATCCAGATGACATAAAATGCAATGATATTGATCCCATTCGCTTTCATTTTTAAAATAGCATCCTCCCATTGCTCTTTCGAGTATCTTGAAAAATGTATTTCGCCCATCACAGGTATAACCGGTTTCCCTCCGATTGTTATAAACTGAGTATTTACCAGCAGTTCATGACCCGGCAAACCCGGATTTCCCATTTTCAAATGGCCCGATTTAATTTCTCTATTTACATTGGAAGCATCAATGATTAAGACATTTTGTGCATTTGTGAGAAAAGAAAAAAAGATAACTAAGGAAATAATGGCAAGGAATCTCTTTCTATGTTTTATCTTTATCATTTTGTGAAGTTTTATTCAGTGTATTGTAAATTCGTGTTCAATTTCTTCCAGCGATTTGCCTCTTGCTTCAGGGAGTCTTTTTAAGATGAACCAGAATCCAAGTAAACAAATAATGCCATAAAGCCAGAATGTACCTGATGCTTTTAAAAACTGATTCAATAACGGGAATGTATATGTCAGAACAAAACAGGCTGTCCAGAGGGCAAAAGTTGCTATTGACATTGCAATACCGCGTATATGGTTTGGAAAAATCTCGGAAAGTACCACCCATGTGACCGGAGCCAGAGACATTGCATAACAGGCTATCGCTGCAACCACCATTACCAGTAAGGGTAATCCCTGGATATGGAAAAAATACATGGTTCCGATAACTGCAAAGATACCTGCAAGTCCTCCAGCACCAAGAAGCATAAGCGCTTTTCGTCCCAGCCTGTCTACAGTAAACATCCCTGCAAATGTAAATATCAGATTTACGCTCCCTGTTATTACAATATTAAATAGTGTATCTGATACACTATATCCTGCATTTGCAAAGATCTCCTGAGCATAATTAAAAATCACATTAATCCCGCACCATTGCTGGAACACTGCTATAACGATTCCCAGAATCAGCAATTTCGATATTCCCGGTAGCTTAAAAAGTCTGAGATTGACTTTTTCAACTGTCGCGTTAAAAGATTCTTCAATAGAACTAAGTTCAGAAACTGCATAATCATTACCACCGATTTTGGAAAGTATATTATGGGCCTTAATCCTGTTGAAACTGCTTTTTGCCAGCCACCTGGGGCTTTCCGGCACAAACCACATCAGAATAAAAAAGATGCAGGCAGGTACTGAGCAGGCATAAAACATCCATCGCCAACCTGTTTGTCCGTTCCACGATGTCAGAATATCATTTAAGGATGCTCCGGCAGGAACCGGTCTGGCAATCCTCCAGTTAATCAGCTGAGCCGCAAGAATCCCGATAACAATTGTCAGCTGATTAATTGAAACAAATCGTCCGCGGACATTTCCGGGGGTTATCTCAGCAATATACATGGGTGAGAGGTTCGATGCGAGACCAATTCCGACACCACCTAAAATACGGAACAGCACAAATGTACTAAAAGAACCTGCAGCTCCGGTTCCCAGTGAAGCTGCTACGAATAATCCTGCGGCCAGAACCAATAATCTTTTCCTGCCAAACCTATCGCTCAGCCATCCGGATATAACTGCTCCGGCCAGACATCCGGTCAAAGCACAGCTCATTGCCCAGCCTTGTAAAAACGGATGACTGGAAATTCCGAAAAACGGTTCATAAAACGGCTTTGCTCCCCCGATAACGACCCAGTCGTACCCGAAAAGAAGTCCGCCCATGGCGGATATGAGGGAAATGCTTATGAGGTATCTCCAGTTATATTTCAAATCAATCATATAAATCCCGACTTTTTATTTACCATTCTAAACCACGGAGTTACACAGAGTTATACACAGAGTTACACCTCTTAATTCTCCCATTCTCCTCTTCTCCCATTCTCCCACTCACCCATTCTCCCACTCACCCCTTCTCCCACTCACCTCTTCTCCCCATCTTTCTCAACTCGCTTTTCACCGATAATACAAAACAGGTTTCCCCGAATCCTGTGCCCTATGCCCTGCGCCCTGGGCTCTGTGCATTACATATCTTTTAACGCTTCCATCATCGCAATGACATTATCAAAAGGAACATTGGCCTGGATGTTATGAACAGTATTAAAAACAAAACCGCCATTATTGTTAAGTATTTCGCACTGCAATTTAACCTGATCTTTTACCTGTACAGGGGTTCCAAAAGCAAAAACTCCCTGAGTATCAACACCCCCACCCCAGAAAACAAGCTTATCTCCATATTTCTTTTTAAGATTCCGGGGATCCATACCTGAAGCATTTATCTGTACAGGATTAATAATATCAAACCCCGCTTCGATAAAGTGAGACATTAACGGTTCCACAGCACCACATGAATGTTTAAATGTTTTCCAGTTTGTATTCTTATGGATCCAGTCATTTACCTTTTTATAATATGGCAACCATATCCTGTCGAACGTTTCCAGTGAACAGAAAGTCGAATTCTGGGTACCAAAATCTGTTCCGCAGGTGAAAACCACATCGATTTTGTCCTTAATAACTTTATATAATAACTTAAGATTTTCTATAGCTATATCTGTCTGCCTGTCATATATTTCCTTAATAAAATCTTCCCTGACGAGTGTCGAAATATACCATTCCTCAACACCTCTGATTCCTTTCGGGTTTTTTATATTTATTGCAGGGACAAGAGCTATATCGCCCAGAGCAGTTCCTCCAAGCGATGCAACCACTGCTTTGGAATTATCTTCAAGTGAAGCGATCTGATCTTTCCAGTAATTTAGCTCCTGTTCCGTGACATAACCAAATTCTTCAAGGTTATCTTCCACCTTAAGAGTCGAATCATCTATCGGCTGCTGTCGGTTAAGTGCATCAAAGAAGTAACCCGATTTCGGCATCATGCCACTGGGAGGCACTGAAGTATCGCCTTCAGGATACATTAAAATATCTCCATTATCATTAAAAGTGTAATTGAATGTACCGGGGAAAAGTACTTCCTGACCCCAGAGTGTCTTATGAACTTTCCAGCCTTCATTCGGGACACCAAACATGTTTTTTGCAGAAAACAATCCTATTACATCAATGTCCATTGCCTTAATCAACTCAGAATCAATCTCGCCAAGCATCTGATACGGTTCGATCACTTTAACAGGTTTCTTCTCCAGTCCGTAATACTGGCGCAGCTTCTCAACAATAAGTACATGTATACCTGTCACCCCTGTTGAACCAAAATCCACTACAACTTTATCAGGTTGTTTATGATTAATTGTCTTAATAAAATTTTGTCTGGATAATGAAAGCATAACCTGAGATTTTAAAAATTAATTTATTAAATATCAATAATCAGGCAATTTTGGGAAAGGATTATTTGTTCCATAGTTGCTCTATCTCTTCCAGTGATTTTCCTTTTGTTTCAGGCACATACAAAAATGTAAATAACCACTGCAATAATGACATCAGTGCAAGGAAAAGGAATGTTTTAGTGCCACCGACAGATGCAAGAAAGTGAGGAAAAAGCAATACAACCAGAAAGTTAAATATCCATTGAGTAAAGGACGCAAAGGCAACTGCTTTACCACGTATTCTGTTGGGAAAAATTTCCGAAACAAGTGTCCAGAATACCGGTCCTATGCATGAGGCAAAAAAGGCAATGAACAATAAAATACATATCAATGTGAATATACCTTCCATTTTAAAATAGAACGAAACAGCCAACATCAATAATGTAATAACCATTCCCATTGAACCAATAAGATAAAGTGATCTTCTTCCTGCTTTGTCAATGAACAGGATTGCCACAAAGGTGAAAATAAAATTAATCAGACCCACCAAAGAGGTTTGAAGCAATGCATTGCTAATTTGCACTCCTGCAGCCAGTAGTATTTTTGGTGCATAATCAACTATAGTATTAATGCCGCTGATCTGAACCAATACAGCCAGAAGGAATCCAACTATCATTACCTTACGTGCAGATGGTTTGAACAGCTCACCTATAGAAACAGACGCTGAATTTCCTTTCAGAGATTCCTCAATTTCCAAAATCTCAACTTTTGCAAGTGTCTCGCCTCCTATTCTCGTAAGAACTTTCAACGATTCTGCTTTCCGTCCGGCTTTATATAACCAGCGGGGACTTTCGGGGATAAAAAATAATCCCATAAAAAAAAGTACAGACGGAACAATCCCTGTTGCAAACATCCAGCGCCAGTTGTTGTCAATATTATGCAACCCATAGTTTATGGTGTAGGAACATAATATACCCAGGACAATGGCCAGCTGATAAATGGACACCAGCATCCCACGGTTCTTTGGAGGAGAAACTTCTGCCACATACATAGGCGACAGCACCGAGGCGGCTCCGACAGCCAAACCACCGAATAAGCGGGCTGAAACAAAAATAACCGATGAAGTGGCGAGCGCTGTAAATGTACAGGAAACAGCAAAGAACAATGCTACCACAATAAGAACACTTTTACGGCCATATTTGTCTGAAAGCACACCCGAACCGAACGCTCCTGCTATAGCTCCTACCAGCAGCGAACTTACTCCCCATCCCAACTGCAGTTCATTCCAGCCAAAGTATGGTTGAATAAAAGGAACAGCTCCTGAGATAATTGCAACATCAAAACCGAACATCAAACCACCCATAGTAGCAATCAGGCAGATAAAATACAAATACAGCGAGTTTCTTTTCATAATGTCACTCTGGTATTTAAGTACTTTTAATTTTTGATTATTAAGGCATTGGAGGTAAATTCCAACCCTCCCTGTAATTATGCCTGATATATCCATTTGCACTTTCCAGAGCATTGAAAGTATCATATTTTTTATCGAAAGTCGGATGCCCGTTAACGACTTTGAAATCATCGCTTTTAACAATTTTCAGCTCTTCTGATGAAGATATATTGGTAAATTTCATGTTCTCTCCATCCCAAGCCAGCGCTTTATTAAGCGCCTGTAGCCTGATAGCCAGAACACCAAGCATTACCATTTCTGTGAAAGGTCCTGAATAAGCAAAGTTTGAAGCTCCTTCCGTTCTGTTTTCAGGTGATTCTTTACAGGCACGTATCCAGTCCTGCTCATGAGGACCATCAGGATAAAATACAGATCCTCCATGAATCCTTCGCAGATAAGGCTTTACATCAGGTACCCTTCCTGAAATCAAACGGGCATTATACCCGCCGCAACCGCACATTAGAGTATCTTTAGAACCAATAAAAAGGCAACCTCCCAAACCGTCTGCCATTAAATTCTCACCAGACGGAAGCAGATCAGAAAGGTTCGGAAGCAGACCTCCATCGTACCAGTGGACTTTAACGGCGGGCAAGGCAAGCTTTGGCAAATTTTCCCTTGCCGGGAATGAAAATTCCACTGTTTCAGCCTGGGGAGCAGATTCAGTATTGATACTGGTTGAACTGCCCCGGACTTTATCGGGATAACCCAGCTTCAACGACCGGTATATCGGGTCCAGAACATGGCAAGCCATATCACCGAAAGCGCCGGTGCCAAAATCCCACCAGCCTCTCCAGTTCCATGGAGTATAAATTTCATTATATGGACGCACGGGTGCCGAACCAATAAATAAATCCCAGTTAAGAGTTTTTGGAACCGGCATCATCGTTGCCGGGCGGGGAATACCCTGCGGCCATATTGGCCGGTCGGTTCAGGCATGAACTTCCCTTATTTCACCTATTTCATTGTTCCACAGCCATTCGCATAGCTGACGCACACCATCGCCTGAAGATCCCTGGTTGCCCATCTGGGTTGCAACTTTATATTTCGCAGCCAGCCTTGTAAGCAGACGCGATTCGTATACCGAGTGGGTAAGCGGCTTCTGGCAATAAACATGTTTCCCAAGAGTCAAAGCATGTGCCGCTATCAGAGCATGACTATGATCAGCTGTGGCAACCATCACTCCGTCAATTGAGCCGGCCATTTCGTCGAACATTTTACGCCAGTCCCAATATTTCTTTGCCAATGGAAACTCCTTAAAACAGGTATCTGCATATTTCCAGTCCACATCGCACAAAACAACAATGTTTTCAGTTGCCATCCCATGAAGGTTAGTGTGTCCTTTCCCTCCAATACCTATACCGGCTATGTTGAGCTTATCACTCGGCGCTTTATGTCCGAAACCGCTCATCACTTTTCCAGGAATAATTGTCATCCCGGCAGTGACGAGTCCTGCTTTTTTTAAAAAGCCCCGCCTGGTTTTGTCTGAATATGACATATCTATAAGTATTTCAGAATTGTTTACAGTTCCTTTAGCTTAATATTCCTGAACCATACTTTGGTTCCATGGTTTTGTAGTGAAATATGTCCTTCGTCAAATTTCCCCCAATCAGGGTAATTTGCCCATTTACCGCTGTTGCGGAGTTTCTTCCACTCCTCTGAGTTTTTTTCGTATCTCACAACTACTACATCATTCAGCATCTGGGTGACAAAATTCCCGTCAACTACCAGAAACAGGTGATTCCATTCCCCGATCGGTTTATATGGTTTTGCCATCGGGGGATACATTGCATAATTTGCACCATTGATCTGCCAGTCCTCAAGTTTATCTTTCCAGTTTTCATGATCAATAATCTGAAATTCAGGGCCTGTTTCATATGGGAATTTATATTTGGGGTCCTCCTTGATCTGGAATATAACTCCGCTGTTAGTTGCAGTATCCAGTTTATAGTCTACACTGAATGCAAAACTACGATACACTTTATCTGTAACTATGTCGAGACCTTCCTGACTTCCTGAATTGGTTGTCGTAAAAGTTCCGTCGGCGATTTTCCAGCAATCAGGGAAAACTTTCATATTGAAACCATGCCACCCGGTAGTTTTGGAACCGTTGAACAACAATTGCCATCCATTAGCTTTTTCTTTGGCAGTCAATGTGTTAACGGGCGCTTTTTTATCAAGTTCTGCATAAAGAGCAAGCGGATCTCTCACGCTTGATTTCGCTCCACAAATAATGACAAAAGCCATCATACCAAGAAAAATTTTAAGTGTGAATGTTTTCATTTTATAATTCTTTTGGTTAATAAAATTAATTTTATGTAAAGGCAACAAATGATATTTCTTCAAGCTTCCTTATTCTGAATTAAATCTGATTAAATCGCTTAGTCTCTTTGTTTTACTCTTTGATGAATTCTGTGCCGTCAATACGGTAAAAGTTTAACAGCAAAGCCGTATCAAGGGTTTCAGATAGATTCACCAGGTTTATCAGTAACCCCGGTTAAAGATAATCAATTCTGATTATCAAGATAACTGCATTAAATCATTCTTCTATTATTCACTTTTATTTTTTTTATCTTTACTGTTGTTACTATGAACCCTGATTATCAAATACCTGAGCCTCTTTTATTCAATCCATTAAAACACCATCTTG
Organism: uncultured Bacteroidales bacterium; assembly: GCA_963838215.1. Classification (GTDB taxonomy): domain Bacteria; phylum Bacteroidota; class Bacteroidia; order Bacteroidales; family VadinHA17; genus LD21. The sequence goes on from CAWIQG010000004.1 coordinate 785,967, forward strand.
GATTTATAAAAGAATTTATCAATCTTAAAATTGATAAATCCTGGTCTGATATTCAGGATCTGACAAAAGAAATTAAATATCTTGGAACATCGGTAATGGATATCTATACGGGCACATTATCGATCAGTAAAATTTGCTTTGAAGTCGAGGAATTTCTTAACGGGAAGGATATTTTTAAAAGAGAGCTATATGCCGTATGGGTCGGAAAAGGAGTGGATCGCTTCAGAATAATTTCATTGACAGATGGTTCGCAATGGACATTGAAATTTCACGACAACTATCAGCGATACGTACATATTTTTCCTGTACGAAACAGTCAGCATTCCTTCAGGGTAAAATCGAATACATTAAAATCAGCTTTGATTTACAATATATTAATTGGTAAAGACCTGGTTACCAGTGATGATCTGAATAATGTTAGACCCCTGTTAGGCCTGTCGGCTGTGAAAGATCCAATTGACACTGAAGCAATTCTGGAAATGATAGAAATCCTGAGGGATTGAGAAACATTCCTGAATATCTGAAAAAGAAGCCGGATTGATTTTTTATTACGCTTTGATCCAGGATCAGAGGAGTTTAAAAGAATTTATTTGAATAAGCAGGATAATTTTCATAAATTTGAGAAATTCTCCGTCGGACAGAGATTTGTTTATGTAAAAGATATGAACAAAATTAAATCCTTAGGAATATTATTTGTTGTTATAACACTCCAAATAGTTTCTTGTGAGAAGAAACCTACGACACCTGTACTTGGAACAACCCTGATTGATGGAGGAACATCCACCAGCATAGTTGCAGAGAGTTATCTACTCACCGATGGCGGATCGCCGGTAACGACAATGGGAATTTGCTGGAACACTTCAAAAAATCCAACAATTGCAGATGGAAAATCTAGTGAAAAGGGTCTGATCGGACCTTTTACAAGTACGTTGACCCCTCTTCTGCCAAATACATTATATTATATCAGAGCTTATGCTACAAATAAAGAAGGTACAGGGTATGGATATGAATCTACTTATACTACAGGTCAAAGTCGGATAAACTTAACAACCACTGAAATTTATTCTATTACGCCAACTACAGCTGTCTCAGGAGGTAATATTAATGCAGATGCAGGCACACAAATTACAGCAAAGGGGGTTTGCTGGGGAACTACCCCAGATCCGACAACAAACGGTTTAAAAACACTCGATGGTACAGGAACCGGAAATTTTGTAAGTACTCTTACCGGATTGACTCCGCAAACGACATATTATGTCAGATCTTATGTTGAAAACAGTACTGGTATAATATATGGGGATGAATGTTCATTTAAAACTTATTATGGTTCTGCAACAGATATTGACAATAACCTGTATTATTCCGTTCTAATTGGAAATCAGGAATGGATAACTGATAATCTTAAAGTTACAAGATACAATAATGGTGATTTAATTGGAACTACTATTCCTGCAACTTTAAACATTCAGTCTGAAACTAATCCAAAATACCAATGGGCTTATAATGGGGAGGATGGTTATTTATCTATTTATTATGAAACTAATGCATCTGTTTTTGGAAGATTATATACCTGGTACGCTGTTACTGATAGCAGAAAAATATGTCCTGTCGGATGGCATGTACCTGATGATAGTGAGTGGTCCGTTTTAATTGACTATTTGGGAGGAGAATCGGTGGCTGGTGGAAAAATGAAAGAAGCTTTATATTGGGAATATCCCAGTGAGGGAGCTACAAACGAAAGTGGGTTTAAAGCTCGCCCAGGAGGATATCGCGATTCCACTGGATCGTTCCTTGATTTACAGCAAACTGGAACATGGTGGTGTACAACAAGTTATACGACAACAGAGGCATCTCTCAGGACTTGCAGTTTTTTCAATTCACTAATAACAAAGACTGACAATCCTAAAACAACAGGAAGTTCAGTAAGGTGTATTAAAGATTAATTCAACAGGTAAAAAAGTGTTCGGATTGCACTTTAAAATTCAACTTTCCCCCTTTTTACTTTAAAGGCGCCCCTGAGCGCCTTTTGTGATCCCGGAGAGACTCGAACTCTCAACCAACAGAACCGGAATCTGCCATTCTATCCATTGAACTACGGGACCGGATCAATACAGCAAAAGTATAACCAAAAGGTCGGTTTTACAACTAATTGAAAAAATTAAAATAAAATCCGTTAACAACAGGATGTCACAGAGTTTCCACGAAGAGTTTCCACGGTAACACTGTTAAATAAAACCAGAAAATTCAGCAGGAATAATATGATTCGGTGGTTCCGGCTTAATTGAGTACTTTACTTCTAGTATCGCACTGTTAACCAGTGGTCAATGGATTTCTTATTAGTCTGGTAAAGAGAATTCAATAATACTTCATTTCCTTTAGGTCAATGTCAGATTTATTTCTAGAATTTGTAACCTGACAGAATAATCTAAAGTGTCAAAGTAAATCCAAAAACAGGGAGTTCTACCTGCATAAAATCGAGATCTACAGATCTTTTAAAACCAATTTTCTCATACATTCTCCAGGCTGTTTGCATGGCTCTGTAGGTTCAGAGCACCAGATACCTTTGATCCAAAATTCCTTTCCATGACAAACATTCTTTGAAAAAAGCCGGAACGAGACAAATCTAAAATCCTTTCTTTGGCATATTATCGATTTCTTCTTTAGTGCCATTGATTTTGTTTACCCCTTTACCGGAATTAAACTGGTAAGTGAATTTTAACCAGACAGGGATCGCAGACATTCTTATATTTCCGACTGAATGACTATAAAAATCTGTGCCCCTGATTTCTTCCCCCTGGTAAGTGAAAGTTTTTGCAAATGGGATACCACTTGTTATACCTACTTTGAATCTTTGCCGGAAGGTTTTTTCGAGTGAAACGAAATATAGCGCATCACTGAACGACGTACTCTGGATATTTATTAACGGACTGTTATATTGAAACTGGAACGATGCAACAATATCATATTTAAAGGTTACGATAGCTGAAAGGCCGGACTGGAATTGTATTCTGTACCGGTCGTCTATAGCGTATTGCTTTGCGAGGCTGTTACCTGTAGTAAAAATATCAGTCAGATTTAGAAATGGGTTTATGGCAATTGCCTTATTAAGCTTCAGGGCTCCTTCCGTCTGAAATGCATACCCCTGGATATAGCCCAGATTTGCTACCCGTGTTTCAATGATCCCGGATCCGTCAACAAAAGTATAATGATTAATGGCATTGCTCCTTTCCAGATAGTATATCTTCATAGAAATATAATTATCACCAATCGTACGGGAGTAATCAATGGATAAATTCTGCTGGAATTCAGGTTTCAGTTCAGGATTTCCGCTCTCTGTAGTATAGGGATCATCTATGGAAGTGTAAGGATTTAACTCATATATGTTAGGACGATAAACAGTACGGTTGTATGATAGTTTTATGTTTTGTTTCGAAGTGAATTTATAGTTTAGAGTTGCATCCGGCAATAAAGCAAAAACCTTATTATTAAAGCTGTCTGTTAAACCCGATGTTGATTCTTCGGCCCGTATCCCTGAGCTCAGAGTGAATTTTGAAATATTATAGGTTATTGTTCCATATAAAGCAAAAATACTTTCGTCATATTTAAAATCGTCCGACTGTCTGTCCTGAAGTAATTGCGATCTGACCTTAATCCCTGCATCAAATTTAAGCTTGTCATTTATTGGAGAAGTATAATCAATTTTAAAGCTTACCGAGTTTTGGTTTGGTTTTACAGTATTTACCTGATTTGTCGAAGAATTATTCTCTAAACTGTCTTTGGTGATATAGGTTGTGCTGTTTACCGCTTTAAAATTGAAATAGCTTAAGTCGAACGCAATTTCCCTGTCTGGTTTATTGAAAATATGCTTGTAATAAAGAGAGTAGAATGATGAATGGTTAATATCTGCATCTTTCTTCGAAGCTGACCAGTTCTGATCACCGCTCTTATCTCCCGTGACCTGCATTGCGACATTACCATTAAGCTCGTTTGAGTAAGGATTGAAGAAGGCATAAAAGTTAATCTGGTTTTTTTCGTTCAACAAATAGTCGAATCCATAGTGAAACCTATGCGACCAGTCTTCCTGTTTCAGAATCTGATTATTCAGAATTTCTGTCGTTCCCCGGGTATCCTGAAAATTACGATTGCTGCTTTGAATGTTATTAAAATAACTGTATTCACCATTATAAGAAGTATATAAATTTAATTTGTTGTAGCTATAGTTAAAGCTGTAATCAGGAAAAGCATATATCTCCGACCGGGAAGTTGGCACTTCCAAATGAACGTGGCCGTTCAATCCTGATTCTTTTTCTTTTTTGAGAATTATATTAATAACTCCAGATATGTTTGCATCATATTTTGAACCGGGGGTGCTGATAATTTCCACTTTGTCGACCCGATCCGGGCTCAACTGGCTTAAATAATTCCTGTCACGCTCTTTCCCGTCCACCATGATAACTATGTTCTGACTTCCTTCGAGTGAAATATTTTTCATAATGTCTACCTGTACTCCGGGAATATAGCTCAGCAAATCGACCCCGTTATCTGAAGCATCGTACATCTTTTTGCTCATAAAATAGGTGGTTTTATCCGGTTCTGTTTTCGCTTTTATCCGTTCACCCACAACAACTACTTCACTGAGGGTTACAGATTTTCCCTGCAAAAGAACAGGACCAGTATTAAAGTTATTTACCAGGTCAATGTTTTTTGTGACATGTTCAAATTCTATTGCACTTATTATAAGGCAATATTTCCCGGCAGGAACGGATTCTATATCAAATTCACCATCTGGATTGCTTGAAGTTCCTGTAATCAGGGTCGAGTCTGAGGTCTTGCGCAGTGCCACTGTAGCATAAGCCACAGCCTGCATATTCTGCTTATCTTTTAACTGCCCTTTGATGGAAAATTTCTGTTGCCCCTGACCTTGTAACATGGAGAGAGTTGCTGCAATGACAAAAATCAGCATGATAGTCTTTTTACCTTCTTTTTTTCCTAAAATTGATTTCATAATTCTGTTTATTGATTAATAACCTGCATAAAATTTACTTCTGCAAATTGAGGCATTAAGACAATCCACTCCAAGTAATTGGGATAGATGGCACATATTTGTTTTCAGTTGTAATTACAGGAAAGAAATCCGGAAAATTCCTGTTACAAAATGCAATAATTTGTGATGAATGGTAACTTACCGTGTATGGTAACGGGCAGACATTTCATTAAAAATCCTGGTATTTTTGCGTGAAACAGGGATTTTATATTCAGGTCCGGCAAGTTTTATCAGGTAACCTAAGGTGTTCCCCTGTTTGCTCCTGACTTTTTTCAGATTCACAATAAATGCCCTGTGTATCCTTAAGAAGTAGGGAATTCCGGATAATTGCTTCTCAATATTGTTTATCGAATTACGGATGATCTCTTTTTTTATCACATTATCTTTGTTCAGGTAAAAAACCACGTAGTTCCCATCCGATTCGGCATATATGAATTCACCCGGGTAGAAGCTTAATTCCTCTTTTTTCAGCTGAGAGCTGATTTGTACAAGATTTTCAGAAGGTTGGATTTCGTCACCTGCTTTAGCTATGTTTCCTTCATCATAATCAGATCTCTCTGGAAACAGATAGCGATAATTTATTAGTGTAAAAAAAGCCAATGGAATAATACCTATTAAAAAAGCGCCTCTTACTGAATCAAGAAAAGTTGAAATATTCCATCTATTACCCGATGTTTCCATAAAGAAACCCAGCAGATATATAGCGACACCAAAGGAGAATAAGACAAAAAAAACTGAAAACAACTCTTTAAAGATGGTCCAGTCTTTACTGTTTGATAAGCATCTGACAGTCTTCAAAAGCACTATAGACAAAAATATAATTATCCCGGATAAAAAGCTATAAATTGCCATTGTCGCTTCATAGCTCAGAGCTTTTGAAGCATGAGTGTTCAAAGGTTTATATAAGACTAAAAATCCAAAACAAACCAATGAAATTATTAAGGATCCCTGAAATGGATTCCTGAATAGATAATTTTGAGGATATTTAATATTCAACCATTTATAAATTCCGGCGTTCATCTGATTTTTTTATGAGAGCAATTTCATCATGTACGAAGTAAAATCTGCCTTAAACGTCTAAAGTTACTGAATCGTTTCCATATAAATAGCCTGAGCCGGTAAAAAGCTTCTCTCTGAACCACACATCGGCAATGATATAATTTTTCTACATTGCAGTCACAAATCTTTTTGAACAGAACATAAAGAAAAAGGGGAACTTTAAACAAATAAATTATTCACTGATGAAAATACTCAGGGTAACCGACAGGAAAACAAGAAAAAAATTCCTCGATGTAGCAAAGATCATTTACAAAAATGATAAGATATGGGTATGCCCGTTTGATAATGAAATTGAGGCAATCTTTGATCCGGGGAAAAATCCCTATTATAAACATGGTGAAGCTGAACGATGGATACTGGCAGACGATGATGACAATCTGATTGGCCGGATTGCTGCTTTCGTAGATAATAATATTGCAAGTTCCTATGAACAACCCACAGGAGGAATTGGATTCTTCGAATGTATTAACGACAAGCCTTCAGCATTTCTTCTTTTTGATACAGCAAAGGAGTGGCTCATCACAAGAGGATTGGAAGCAATGGACGGGCCCATTAATTTCGGTGAAACCGATAAATACTGGGGCTTGCTCGTCGGAGGTTTTACCCATCCCTCCTTTGAGGTTCCTTACAACCATCCTTACTACCAGGATCTCTTCGAATCGTATGGTTTTGAGACATATTATAAAATGGAAGGATTTCATCTTGACATAAAAAACCCACTTCCGGAAAGATTCCTGAAAATTGCAGAACGGGTAGCAGCTAAACCGGGATATGAATTCCGTCACTTCACATGGAAAGAGCAGGAACAATACGCACGGGATTTCGCATTAGTTTATAATGAAGCATGGCCCTCTTTTAAAATCCGGTTCGAACCTATAGGAGCTGAATATATCAAAAGAGTGATGCAGAAAGCAAAACCAATTATAGATGAAGAATTTATATGGTATGCCTATTTTGAAGGAAAACCGATAGCGATCTATCTTATGTTTCCTGATCTCAATCAGATACTTAAACACCTAAATGGAAAACTGAATCTCTTCAGCATGATAAAGTTTCTTTACCTGAAAAAACAAAAAACAATGACAAGAGCAAAAGGTCTTTTAATGGGTGTGATCCCGAAGTATCACAGGCTGGGAATCGAATCGGTTCTTATCTGCAATGTTAAAAAAGTACTTGAAAGGAAGCCTCATTATACTGAAGTTGAATTCTCGTGGGTTGCTGACTTCAACCCTAAAATGAGAAGAATTCTTATTTCTGTGGGGACCGTTCCAGTAAAGAACTATATAACTTACAGGTATCTCTTCGACAGAACAAAAGAGTTTAAAAGATATCCTATCCCTGAGAATCTTAATTATTAAAAGAATTGCTGGCTGGGCTGGAAATTTATCTTTGGAACACTAATGAAAAGAGATATGAATATTCAGCCACTTTCGTGAATTACTTTAAATTATTAGCTTTGCATAAAATAATGAGAAAAAGATGAGTTACGATTACAATACACAGAGGAAAAAAATGGCTCTGCCTGAATACGGAAGAAATGTTCAGAAGATGGTCGATCATATTAAGACCATAGAAGACAGGGATGAGAGAAACCGTGCAGCAAAGACAATTATTCAGATAATGGGCAATCTTAATCCTCATCTCCGTGATATCGTTGATTTTAAGCATAAATTGTGGGATCATCTTGCCCTGATAGCCCGTTTTGAGCTGGATATTGATTCACCTTATCCTATTCCGGAACCCTCGAAGTTTGTTGAAAAGCCCAAACAGGTACCTTACAAGCAGGGCGATATAAGATATCTTCATTATGGACGCATAATTGAAATGATGATTGACGCTGCTTCTGAAATGGAGGATGGAGAGAAGAAGGAGTATTTTACCACACTTATAGTAAATCAGATGAAAAAATCGTACATCACCTGGAACAGGGGACAGGTTGCAGATGAAGTGATTATAGGTGATATGAAACTATTATCAGGAGGAAAGCTTAAGATGACTGACGGGGTAAAAATTCTTGAAATAAGAGATCTGATACCCCCGGTTAAAAGAAAACCGATGAATAAACCACATGGAAAACAGCAGAATAAACAGTACGTTAAGAAAAAAGGATACAGCAGACATTAATGGGTAGTTTTATAGTTAATGGTGGAAAACAACTGAAGGGAGAAATAATACCACAGGGAGCAAAAAATGAAGCCTTGCAGGTTATATGTGCGACTCTCCTAACCTCACAGAAAATCACTATTAAAAATATTCCCAATATCAGCGACGTCAATAAACTGATTGAACTGATTGGTTGTATGGGTGTTAAAGTAACAAAACAATCCGATTCGGTAACAAGTTTCGAAGCTGTAAAAGTTAATCTAGATTATCTTCAGACAAGTGAATTCAGGGCTCTGAGTTCCAGTTTAAGAGGATCAATAATGATTGTCGGTCCGCTCCTTGCCCGATACGGAAAAGCTTTCATGCCGAAACCTGGCGGAGATAAAATAGGACGACGACGGGTTGATACTCATTTCACTGGTTTTCAAAAACTCGGAGCCAATTTCGATTTTGATACATCCGATCCGTTTTTTAAAGTTGAAGCTCCGTCACTGACAGGTGCATTTTTGCATCTCGATGAAGCTTCAGTTACCGGTACAGCTAATATTATTATGGCTGCAGTACTGGCAAAGGGGCGAACTACAATTTACAATGCTGCCTGTGAACCTTATGTTCAGCAGCTTTGCAGGATGCTTGTCTCCATGGGAGCAAAAATCGAAGGGATAGGTTCCAATCTCCTATATATTGATGGAGTTACCTGCCTGAATGGTTCTACTCATACTATCCTGCCCGATATGATCGAAATCGGATCCTTTATAGGGATGGCTGCAATGACGGAATCGGAAATCACAATTAAAAACACATCATACGACAACCTTGGAATTATTCCTGATTCCTTCCGTCGGCTGGGAATCAATCTCGAAAGAAGAGGTGATGACATCTTCATTCCACATCAGGAACATTATGAAATTGAGACATTTATCGATGGATCTATCATGACGATTTCAGATGCTATTTGGCCAGGACTAACTCCCGACCTGCTAAGCGTATTTCTGGTGACAGCTACACAGGCAAAAGGTGCCGTTCTTATTCATCAGAAAATGTTTGAAAGCCGTCTGTTTTTTGTTGATAAACTGATTGATATGGGAGCCCAGATAATTCTTTGTGATCCACACAGGGCAACTGTGATAGGTCAGGACAAGATGATTAAACTTAAAGGGACCACAATGTCATCACCCGATATCAGAGCCGGAGTAGCACTTCTTATAGCTGCACTATCTGCAGATGGGAAAAGTGTTATTCATAATATCGAACAGATAGACAGGGGCTATCAGAATATTGACAAACGGCTTAATTCACTAGGTGCAGATATCCAAAGAGTACAATAAGAATGACTTAGGGACGAAGAGACTTAGGGACTTAGGGACGAAGAGACTTAGGGACTTAGGGACTTAGGGACGAAGAGACTTAGGGACTTAGGGACAAAAGGAATTAGAACCAATATGATTTAATCATAAATTTTTCTTGTCTCTTAGTCTCTTAGTCTCTTAATCTCTTAATCATAAATTCCCTGCCAATTTGTCAATTTCCATGGCTTGGCAGGTAATTTGATAAATAACGATATAAACCTGAAATACAGAGAGTGATAATGAAGAAGAAGGAACATATCCAGCCAGAAGCTGAGCAAAAAAACACCAACAAAACAACTGAAAATAAAGAAAATACTCATAAACAAGAGAATTCAGACGATAAGAAACAGGATATCCTGATGCCGGATTATCTTGCACAATCTTCTGAGGAAGTTTTATCCGGACCTGAGGCCGATTCTGACAAATTTGTATCTGAGGTAAAGCTTGTTGAAGAAAAACTGGCAGACATGCAGGATAAATATATCCGTCTTTCTGCAGAGTTTGATAATTACAGGAAGAGAACCCTTCGCGAGAAAATGGATTTATCAAAATATGCAGGGGAAAATTTACTCCTGAATATCATTCCTCTTATTGACGATTTTGAAAGAGCTCTGAAAGTTATGGATACAACAGCTGACAGAGCTTCAATGAAAAATGGAATTGACCTCATTTATAGTAAGTTCAAAGAATTCCTAAAGCAAAATGGAATAACTGAAATTGAATCATTGAACAGTAATTTTAATGTTGATCTTCATGAAGCTGTCGGAAAGGTTCAGGTACAAGACGCTGATAAAAAAGGAAAAGTTGTGGAGGTTATACTCAAGGGCTATTATCTGCAAGATAAGGTCCTGAGGTTCCCGAAAGTGATAGTTGGCGAATAAATTCCTCAGTAATATAATTTTTTGATAGGTGGCTATATAAAATATAATTAAAAAGGATGGGAAAAAGAGATTATTACGAAGTGCTTGGAGTATCCAAAGAGGCCACAAAAGAGGAGATAAAGAAAGCTTACAGGAAACAGGCATTGAAATATCATCCCGATAAGAACCCCGGCGATAAGAAGTCAGAAGAAAATTTCAAGGAAGCCGCTGAAGCCTACGAGGTATTGAGTAACGATGAAAAGAAAGCCCGTTATGACAGGTATGGCCATGCCGGAATGGGGAGTAATGGAGGGGGATTCTCAGGACAGGGAATGACAATGGATGATATATTCTCATCATTCGGTGATATTTTCGGTGATGCTTTCGGTGGGTTTGGTGCTTTTGGAGGAAGCAGACGTGGAAGTGGACGAAGGACCAATAAAGGAAGTAATCTCAGGGTCAAAGTTAAACTCAATCTCCATGAAATTGCTTCAGGGGCAGAGAAAAAAATCAAGGTCACCAAATACGATACCTGCAACTCCTGTGGTGGAACGGGTGCAGCCGACTCGTCAAGTTTATCAACCTGTTCAACATGTCGTGGCTTAGGGCATGTTACAAGACTGACCAATACAATGCTTGGGCAGATGCAGACTACCTCAGTATGTCCATCGTGCGGTGGCGAAGGTAAAACCATAACTAAAAAATGCACAGCATGTTATGGAGAAGGTATTGTACAGAAAGAAGAGATAATAAAAATCAATATCCCTGCCGGAGTAGGCAAAGGAATGCAGATGACTGTCAGTGGCAAAGGGAACGCCCCAAGAAGAGGCGGAGTTAACGGGGACCTTCTGGTAGTAATTGATGAGGAGGATCATCCCGAACTGATAAGAGAAGGTAACGATCTCATTTATAATCTATTTATAAGCATTCCTGATGCAGTTCTAGGTACTCACATTGAAGTGCCCACGGTCGATAATAATGTTAAAATAAAGATAGAGCCGGGTACTCAGCCTGGTAAGATTCTGCGACTCAGGGGAAAAGGATTGCCTGAGGTTAACGGATATGGCAGAGGCGACCTGCTGGTAAATGTTAATGTGTGGATACCCAAAAGTATGAGCAAGGAAGAAATGAAGATCGTCGAGAAGTTTAAAGACTCTCCCTCTTTCACACCAAATCCCGATAAAAACGATAAAGGTTTTTTCGAAAGGATGAAAGGATACTTTGAATAATTAAATGTTGAATAATTGAAGTTATTCATTGCTTAAGAGATTTCTGCTGCAACAAACATAAATTGACCCAAACTAAAACCAGAAACTCTTAATTTCAAGAGTTTTTTCTATATTTACACTTCTTTTGAAATATTATAAAAATATTCCTTATGATACTTTTTGAAGCAAAGAATATTACGAAACAATTTGGGAACCAGCTGGCACTCGATAATGTCAGTATTTCAGTACCGGAACAATGCATTTATGGGCTCCTCGGACCTAATGGTGCCGGAAAAACAACACTGATAAGGATCATCAATCAGATAACAGGTCCTGACTCCGGAGAATTATTCCTTAACGGGAAAAAACTTATGCCTGAAGACGTGCAAGTTATCGGGTACCTGCCGGAAGAAAGAGGATTATATAAAAAGATGAAAGTGGGTGAACAGGCATTGTACTTTGCCCAGCTCAAAGGACTCTCAAAAACTGAAGCAATGAAAAGGCTGAAGTATTGGTTCAAAAAACTTGACATTATAGACTGGTGGGGCAAAAAAGTTGAAGAATTATCAAAAGGAATGCAGCAGAAGGTTCAGTTTGTAACAACTGTCCTTCATGAGCCTAAACTTTTAATATTCGATGAGCCTTTCACAGGATTTGACCCGTTGAATACCAATATAGTTAAAAATGAGATACTTTTCCTGAGAGAAAGGGGAGCCACAATAATTTTTTCGACACACAATATGGGATCCGTCGAAGAGCTTTGTAATAATATCACACTTATCGATAAAGCGAAAACAATACTCGAAGGCAGTGTGGATGAGATCAGGAGACAATGGGCCGCCAATGAATATGATCTTGTGTTCGACGGAGATGTGAAAATAGAAGGCAACGGTCATTATAATATCCTGAATCAGCAAAAAGAGAATAATAAAAGTATTATAAGGCTAAAGACAACCAGCAATATAAGCACTAATGATATTCTTCAGACAGTCATGACATCGGGGAACCTCATCTCATTTAATCCGGCTCTTCCATCGATGAATGAAATATTTATAAGAGTAATTGAGGCCCGTAATTAATAAATACCAGAAACCTAGTAACCTTCATATTATGAACAAGATATCCGTTATTATTAAAAGAGAATATATTACAAGAGTAAGAAAAAAATCATTTATAATAATGACTGTTCTTGCTCCACTTCTTATGGCATCCATTATAATTCTTCCAACTGTGCTGATGATGAACCAGAATGGGGAATTTAAAAAGATTGCAGTTATTGAAGAAAAATCCGATCTTTTTAAAGGTGTAATTCACGATACAAAAGATGCTCAATTTGTTTACCTTCAGAATACAAATGTTGAGGACCTTAAAAAGACCTTTGAAACTGCAGGATATTATGGCATTCTGTATATTTCTCCCGAACTGGTCAATACGCCAAATGCTGTTCAGCTCATTTCAAAGCATCAACCACCCATCGGCCTCCTCCAGTATATTGAGAATTCCCTGAAAAAGGAGATTGAAAGACAAAAGTTATTGACTTACAAGATTGATAATCTCGATGAAATAATGAAGAATATTGAGACAAGTGTCTCAGTTCAGACAATAAAAATTGATTCCTCGGGAGAAGTAAAAAAAACAAGCACAGGTATAGCAATGGCCCTTGCCTACTTGCTTGGTTTCCTTATGTATATGCTGGTCTTTATTTTTGGGGCCCAGGTGATGAGGGGAGTTATTGAAGAAAAAACAAGCAGGGTTGTCGAGGTAATTATATCTTCGGTAAAACCAGTGCAGTTAATGATGGGTAAAATTGTCGGTATTGCTCTCGTAGGACTAACACAGTTCCTCATCTGGATCTTCCTTACCATAGGGATTGCCACGGTACTTAAAACTACTGTTCTGCAAAAGATCAATATGACCGAGATCACTCAAAAAGGTCCACAGAATTTAATGTCGGGTAATCAGGTTACAGCTGGAACAGCACAAGCTGCAAATGTATCGCCACAGCTTGCCGAATTTTCCAAAATGTTTGACAGCGCAATGAATCAGCCATGGGGTTTGATAATAATATGTTTTATATTTTACTTCGTTACAGGATACCTTTTATACGCATCTGTTTTTGCAGCAATCGGATCGGCGGTTGATAATGAGACTGAAACACAGCAATTTATGCTTCCCGTGACAATACCTATAATTCTGGCACTGATGGTGGCGATTGGTACGATGCAAAATCCTGAAAGTTCACTCTCCTTCTGGTGCTCGTTCATCCCACTTACATCTCCCATAGTAATGATGGCACGAATTCCGTTTGGAGTACCATATTGGCAGATAGCTGTGTCAATGTTTATTATGTTGATCACTTTTATGGGATTTGTCTGGATGGCTGCAAAGATCTACCGTACCGGTATCCTTATGTATGGTAAAAAAACATCCTGGAAGGAAATGTGGAAGTGGCTAAGGTACAATGGGTAAAGATAAAAGTGAAAAGACAAAAGTGATGGACTAAAGAGGAGAAAGGGAGATTGGTAGAAGATGGGAATTAATACTGTGAAACTCTGTGACTTCTGGTTAAAGAGAAAATAAAAAATATGTCGAAAATATTGGTCATAGACGATGAAAGGGCAATCAGGAATACTCTTAAGGAGGTGCTGGAATATGAGAAGTATGAGGTTGATCTTGCTGAAGACGGACCAAAAGGTCTTGAAATGTTCTCTTCAAATTCGTATGATATTATTCTCTGCGATATCAAGATGGCTAAAATGGATGGCATTGAGGTGCTTGGTAAAATATCAGTAGTCTCGACCGATACACCTGTTATTATGATATCCGGACATGGCAATATTGATACGGCAGTGGAAGCCATAAAAAAGGGAGCATACGATTTTCTTGAGAAACCACTCGACCTTAACAGGCTCCTTATTACGATCCGTAATGCTATGGATAAGTCAACTCTTATCACTCAGACCCAGGTTCTTAAAAATAAAGTCAACAGGATGTACGAGATCGTTGGTGAGTCAGAAGCCATCCAACAGGTTAAGAGCATGATCGACAGGGTTGCTCCAACTGAAGCCAGAGTGCTTATTACAGGAGCCAACGGAACTGGCAAAGAATTGGTAGCTCATCAGTTACATGAAAAAAGCAACAGGGCGAAAGGTCCTTTTATTGAAGTCAATTGCGCCGCAATTCCATCAGAACTAATTGAAAGTGAACTTTTTGGTCACGAAAAAGGTTCATTCACATCGGCCATAAAACAGAGAATTGGTAAGTTTGAACAGGCAAACGGAGGAACTCTTTTTCTTGATGAGATAGGCGACATGAGCCTGTCAGCACAGGCAAAAGTTTTAAGAGCTCTCCAGGAAAACAAGATAACAAGGGTCGGCTCTGATAAAGATATTCATGTTAATGTAAGAGTTATTACCGCAACAAATAAGAACATTAAAAATGAGATTGAAAAGAACGGATTCAGGGAAGATCTTTATCACAGGCTCAGTGTAATTCTGATTCATGTTCCTACACTTAATGAAAGAGAAGATGATATCCCGCTTCTTGCAGAACACTTTAACACATTGATCTGCAACGAATACGGCATGAGCAAGAAGATAATCACGAAGGATGCTATCAGGGAACTTCAGAAAATCCAGTGGACCGGAAATGTAAGGGAGTTCAGAAATGTCCTTGAAAGACTGATTATCCTATGTCCTAATGAAATTGCCGGAAATGATGTACTTGCTTATGCAAGACCAGTTTCCGATAATAATATATAACTCTTTATCTTATGCCCCCTCCTTTGCTTCGCTGAAGCTATGCGAAAGCGAAGAAAGTGGACTAATAATCAGGATGGATTAATACCCTCTTTAGGGTTGGGGGAAAAAAGAAAGAAAAGAATCAGTTTATGTACCGGATTGAAAAAGATAGTCTTGGCCAGAAACAGATACCTGCTGATGCATTGTATGGTATTCATGCGGTAAGGGCAAAAGAGAATTTTCCGGGGACCACTCAATTTCCTGCAGAATGGTATAAGGCTGTAGGCCTGACCAAGCTTGCATGTTATGAAACTTATCGGAAGTTCCGTAATGCTGCTATTGAAAAATCTGGACAAAATCTTACGATAAAAATAATTAATGACAATGTGCTTGATGCCCTGGTCGCCTCGGCAAAAGAAGTTGCAGAAGGGGATCATTTTGATAATTTCATAATTCCAGCCATTCAGGGAGGCGCTGGAACGAGCATAAACATGAATGTAAATGAGATCATTACAAATCTTGCCTTGCTGAAAACAGGAAATAAGTGTGGCGAATACACTTTAATTGATCCTACAGAACATGCAAATATTTACCAGTCGACGAACGATGTAATTCCTACATCTCTTACTGTTGCAGTAATGAAACTTCTTCAATCGCTTGAAGAGCAGATTAATTCACTGAGGCAAAAAGTAGAAGAGTTCGAAAAGAGTAACAGGGAAAAACTTCGTCCTGGTTATACGCAGATGCAGGAAGCCGTACCTTCATCTTATGGATTACTGTTCAGCACCTATAATGAAGCTCTATCGCGCGACTGGTGGAGGGTATCGAAGTGCTCTGAAAGAATTAAGCAGGTGAATCTCGGTGGTGGAGCAATCGGAACGGGATTATCATTGCCACGGCTTTTTATAATGGAAGTTGTTCCCGAATTACGGAATCTTTCGGGTCTTCCCCTGGCACACAGCGAAAATCTTTCTGATGCTACCTCTAACCTTGACAGATGGGTTGAGATACATGCTACGTTGAAGGCACATGCCGTAAATCTTGAAAAAATATCATCCGATCTCCGGCTTCTTGCTTCTGATCTTTCCGGCGAAAAAACCATTTCAATACCGGAACAGCAGGTTGGAAGTTCAATTATGCCAGGGAAGATTAATCCTGTAATTCCTGAATTTGTCATTTCCTCAGCTCACAAAATATATTCCAACGATGTCCTTGTAAGCTCACTCAGCGGGCAGGGCACTCTCGAGCTTAATGCATATCTTCCGGCTATTGGTTCAGCAGTTATTGAAAGCATAAACCTGTTGATATCATGCAATATCACTCTGCTTAATAATCTCTTTGCAGGCCTTAAAGTAAATGAAGCTTCAGGTTATAAAGCGCTTATTTACAGTCCATCGGTCACAACTGCATTGAGTCCTTACATCGGATATCACAAAGCGGCAGAAATTGCTTCTTTTATGAAGGATAAGAAAATCAACATCTTCGAAGCCAATAGCATCCTTAAACTAATTGATGAAACGAAGCTTGGTTCCATTCTTCAACCAGGAAATCTTCTCAAACTCGGCTTTTCTATTGATGATCTGTAGTCTGTATTCTGGAACCGCATATTATTGTATTACTATTCTAATCTGTAGTAATCCGCGTTTCTGTGGTAAAAAATTAACAATGGATTTCACAGAGTTTCCACGGAGTTGCACAGAGTTGTCGAAAGGAAAATATCTCAAATTTAATGAAATATACAATTTTTTGATATTAAAGCGGCTTTACTCCTTTTTTACCTTGTGAAACTCAGTGGTTAAGCGGGAATAATGAATGATATTTGCCAAAGTTTTTCTATTTTCGCAAACTTATACTCAGCATTATAAATTTTCAAGAATAGATCAAGATGGATTACAATTTCCACGAAATTGAAAAGAAGTGGCAGAAATTCTGGGAGGAGAATAAAACCTTCAAAACTCCTGAAGATTTAACAAATCCGAAAAAGTGTTATGTGCTCGATATGTTTCCTTATCCATCAGGTGCAGGTCTGCATGTGGGTCATCCTGAAGGATATACAGCAACAGATATCTTCAGCAGGTATAAGAGGATGAAGGGTTTCAATGTACTTCACCCGATGGGCTGGGATGCATTCGGTCTTCCTGCAGAACAGTATGCTATTCAGACAGGAACTCATCCTTCAATCATTACAAACAAAAATTGTGACACCTTCAGAAGACAGATAAAAGAACTCGGGCTAAGCTATGACTGGGATAAAGAGATCAATACCACTGATCCGTCTTACTTTAAATGGACACAGTGGATCTTCATACGTCTCTATAACACATGGTTCGATGAAAAGCTGCAGATAGGCAGACCTGTTTCTGAATTGAAAGTACCGGAAATCGTTGCAGGCCATGGCCAGAAAGAGATAGCTAAATATATTGATTCAAAGAGACTTGCATACTACGACAATGCCCAGGTATGGTGGTGCCCGAGCTGCCGGATAGTCTGCGCTAACGAAGAAGTTCTAAACGACGGTTCACATGAAAAATGCGGTAACAGGGTAGAAAAGAAAAACCTTAAACAATGGATGCTTCGCATTCCTCTATATGCTGAAAGGCTTTTGACAAGCATTAATAAACTCGACTGGCCCGAAGGCATAAAAGATATGCAACGCAATTGGATAGGGCGTTCAACCGGTGCGGAAGTTGATTTTAAAATTGAAGGATTGAATGAAAATCTGACAGTTTTCACAACAAGGCCCGACACGCTGTTCGGGGCAACGTATATGGTAATTGCACCTGAACATCCTCTTACCGATTTAATTACAACAAATGATTATAAGTGTACTGTTAACACTTATATTAAAGCTACCTCACTCAAGTCGGAACTCGACAGGACAGATCTGGCAAAAGAAAAAACTGGTGTCTTTACGGGAAGATATGCAATTAACCCTGTAAACAGGAAGCAGATACCAATATGGGTCGCTGATTATGTATTGACTGGATATGGTACAGGGGCGATAATGGCGGTACCTGCTCATGACACCAGGGACTTCGAATTTGCACAGAAATTTGCTCTTCCCATAGTATGCATTCAGGATCCTGATATTTTTGATCCTGAACAGAAAAAAAGGATAATCAATGGAGAGGAATGCTGGACCGAAGACGGGAAATATATTAACTCTTCGGATAAATCGACCGGTATTGATATAAACGGCCTTAACAAGGATGCCGGAATAGTTCATATAATAGATTGGCTGGAGGCTGAAAATCTTGGTAAATCGAAAATTAATTATAAGATCCGCGACTGGCTCTTCAGCAGGCAGCGATACTGGGGTGAACCATTTCCTGTTATTCATTGGGAAGATGGAGAAATTACCGTGATGAACGACAATGAGCTTCCCCTTGAGCTTCCTGAGCTTGAAAAATATCTTCCCGGAGAATCGGGTGAATCACCTCTTTCGAATTCGACTGAATGGTTGAAGGTAACTGATAAAAATGGACGGACCGGAAGAAGGGAAACAAATACAATGCCTCAATGGGCGGGATCGTGCTGGTATTACCTGCGTTTTATTGATCCACAAAACAATAAACTGATTTTCAATAAAGAGAAAGAAAAATACTGGATGCCTGTTGATCTCTATATTGGCGGTGCAGAACATGCAGTCCTTCATCTGCTTTACAGCCGGTTCTGGCATAAAGTATTATTTGATCTGGGAATCGTATCAACTGACGAACCGTATCAAAGATTATTCAACCAGGGAATGATACTTGCTTTTGCCTATGAAACCGAATCGGGGTCGAAGGTTTCGGGTGACCTGGTAGAAGAACATGAAGGAAAATACTTCCATAGAGAAACTGGAGTCAGGCTGAAACAGATCGTTGCAAAAATGTCAAAATCGCTCAAGAATGTCGTAAACCCTGATGATGTTGTTTCAAAATATGGGGCCGATTCCCTCAGATTATACGAAATGTTCATGGGTCCTCTCGATATTACAAAACCATGGGATGATAAGGGAGTCAAAGGAGTATCCGGGTTTCTTGCCAGGGCATTCAGATTCTTTTCAAATGCAGAGAATATAATGAATGGAGAGGAAGATGCTGAAGTTTTCAAGGGACTTCATCATGTCATAAAGAAAGTTGAAGGGGATATTGAAAGCCTGAGGTTCAATACAGCTATTTCTGCGATGATGATATTCCTTAATCTTGCTACCAGAAAGGGAAAAGTGACAGTTGACACAGCCTGCTCATTTATAAAGATCCTCTCTCCATTTGCACCACATGTTGCAGAAGAATTATGGCAGCTCCAGGGACATAAAAAATCTCTTGCGTATGAACCATGGCCTGAATTCAACGAGAATTATCTGAAAGAGGATCTTTTTGAATATCCGGTTTCATTTAATGGGAAAATGAGATTTAAAATCGAACTTCCTGTCAGTATATCAAAAGATGAGATCATAAAAATTGTTCTTGCAGATGAAAGAGCTAAAAAATGGATCGGAACTGCCACTCCTTCAAACATTATAGTTGTTCAAAACCGTATAGTTAACATAGTCATTAAAAACTAATCTGACAAAAAATATGTTTTTAAGGTGGAAAATTATTGTATTAATTTCACTTGCGCTTCTGTCAGTTTCCTGCAAAAACCATGTAAAAAACAATTATAAGATTGCTGTAAATGAATCAGATACATTTGTAAATAAAAAAATCCAAGGTACTGTCTTAATGTACGGTATACCTTCCGATTCATTCAAACTAGTTTCCGGCATTATCAAGCCAAATAGTTTATTGTCAGAAATTCTCCTGAAACATGGCGTGAGTACGCAACAGATTGATCAGTCAATAAAAAATTCAAAAGCAGTTTTTGACGTGAGAACAATCAGGTCGGGGAATAACTATTTATTGTTTTGCGACAAAGACAGTATATCCAGGGCAAGGTACTTTGTTTATGAACACGATCCAACGACTTGTTATGTCTTCAGTTTTAACGATTCTCTGAATATAACCTGTTTCAGGAAGGTGACAAAAAGCGAAATTAAATATTCATCGTGTACTATTGAAACTTCATTGTGGGATGCTATGATTGAAGGAGGTCTGCATCCTTCACTGGATGTTGAATTATCAGACATTTTTGCATGGACAGTTGATTTCTTCGGATTACAGAAAGGAGACAATTTTAAAGTTATTTATGAAGAACTTTTCATTGATGGCAAGTCATTAGGTACTGGTAGGATTTACGGAGCACAGTTTAACACGAAAGGATCCTCAATTACTGCAATACCCTTTATTCAGGATGGGAAAGAATCATATTTTGAAATTGATGGGAGAAGCCTGAGGAAGGCATTTCTGAAAGCGCCTCTGCAATTTACAAGAATAAGTTCTCACTTTTCTTCAGCCAGGATGCATCCGATTCTTAAAATAATAAGGCCCCATTATGGAGTCGATTATGCCGCTCCTGTAGGAACTCCGGTTCATGCGATGGGCGATGGTAAAATTATTTCAGCTTCAGCTACTGAAAACGGATCGGGGAACATGGTTAAAATACAGCATAATAGTGTATATGCAACAGCATATTCGCATCTGAGCCGGTTCGGAGAAGGAATCGCACCAGGTAAATTTGTTAAACAGGGTGATATTATTGGTTATGTAGGCAGCAGCGGTCTTGCTACCGGGCCACATCTCGATTTCAGGTTTTATCAGAATGGATCGCCGATAGATCCGTTGAAAGTCGATGCCCCATCCGTAAAACCTGTATCAGAGGAGAACAGGGTGAAGTTTGAAAAAAACAAAACTGTTGTTTTAAGCCTCCTCGGGACCTTTAATTAAAAAATCAGGTAGTTTTTCTACCAGGTCGTCAATAATCTTTGGATAATGCAGATATTCAAGAGCATGTACTTTTTCAGCAAGTGAGTCGGGGGTATCAGAAGCATCAACTTTGCAACGTGCCTGGAAAATTATATCTCCTTTGTCATACGATTTATTAATATAATGAATTGTAATCCCTGATTCTTTATCATGATTTTCAATAACAGCCTTGTGAACAGCTTCCCCATACATACCTTTTCCGCCATACTTTGGCAACAGTGCCGGGTGAATATTTATAATTCGCCCGGAGTACTGATCAATGATACTTTCGGGTACGAGCCATAAAAATCCTGCCAGAACGACAAAATCAATTTTATATAATGCGAGGTAACGAAGTACCTTACCCGTAACATAGAATTCCTTTCGTTCGAAAAAAACGGTGCGTATGTTATTTGCTTCTGCCCTTTTTAGAACCATTGCATGACGCATATTTGATAAAACCAGACTTACTTTAGCAGTCTTTTTGTTCGAAAAGTATTTAATAATATTTTCAGCATTGGTGCCGGAGCCAGAAGCTAAAATTGCTATGTTCCTCATATTTTGATAATTAGCATATTTGTCAACTATTTTTAATAATTCCTTAAAATAAGATTATTTTTCTAATTATCAACACATTAAACTGCGACATAAATAAAAAAACATCAAATCTCTTGAAAAATATGGTACAAATATATTTCTTTGCATGGTTCAAAAATTAATATTAATTAAAATTTATTATTATGTCGGACATTGCCACAAGAGTAAAGGAGATCATTGTTGACAAACTAGGAGTAGACGAATCAGAAGTAACTCCGGAAGCCAGTTTCACTAACGATTTAGGTGCAGACTCTCTTGATACAGTTGAGTTAATCATGGAGTTTGAAAAAGAATTCAATATCGGAATTCCTGATGATCAGGCTGAAACCATCGGCACAGTTGGTGATGCAATCAAGTACATTGAGGAAAATGCAAAATAATTTGCATTTTTAATAAACATTTTATGAGAAGAGTTGTAGTAACAGGCCTTGGAGCACTTACTCCTTTAGGTAACAATTTACATGACTATTGGGAAGGACTTAAAAACGGGGTAAGTGGTTCAGTGATGATCACTCATTTTAATACTGAAAAGTTCAAAACCAAATTTGCATGCGAATTAAAGGATTACGACTCTAAAAATTATTTTGACAGGAAGGAAGCCAACAAACTTGATTTGTATTCTCAGTATGCGCTTATTGCCACAGATGAAGCGATAATTGATTCAGGGTTAAACCTTGATAAAGTCAATAAAGAGAGAGTTGGTGTGATATGGGCTTCAGGTGTCGGGGGAATTGAAACCTTTTATCTTACTATCAAAGATTATGTTCTGGGGGATGGAACGCCCCGATTCAGTCCATTCTTTATCCCCAAGATGATCGCAGACATTGCTTCCGGATCAATTTCCATAAAATACGGTTTCATGGGGCCAAATTTCGCAACGGTCTCAGCATGTGCCTCTTCCACAAATGCAATTATTGATGCAGTGAATTACATACGTTGGGGAAAAGCTGATATTTTTGTTACCGGCGGATCGGAAGCAAGTATCAATGAACCCGGAATTGGTGGTTTTAATGCATTACAGGCTCTTTCCACCAACAATGCGGAATTTCAATCTGCTTCAAGACCTTTTGATCTGACACGCGATGGATTTGTCCTTGGAGAAGGAGCAGGAGCCCTTATTATCGAAGAATATGAACATGCCAAAGCAAGAGGTGCAAAAATTTATGCCGAACTGGTTGGTACAGGACTTACTGCTGATGCTTTTCATCTCACCGCTCCGCATCCTGAAGGCCTTGGTGCACGCAATGTAATGAAACTTGCTGTCAGCGATGCCAATCTAAAGGTTGAAGATGTCGATTATATTAATGTACATGGAACGGCCACTCCTCTTGGTGATATCTCTGAAGCAAAAGCTATTGTGAATGTTTTTGGGGAACATGCATATAAGCTTAATATCAGTTCAACAAAATCCATGACCGGACACCTTCTGGGTGCAGCAGGAGCAATTGAAGCAATCGCTGCCATCATGGCTGTAGTACACGACATAATTCCACCTACTATTAACTTCAGTGTTCCAGATCCTGGTATTGATCAGAACCTGAACCTGACAGTTAACAAAGCTCAGAACAGGAAAGTTAATGTGGCCATAAGCAATACCTTTGGATTTGGAGGTCACAATGCTTCTGTCGTTATAAAAAAAGCTGAGGTTTAGTGTCATTATTCAGGAAAAGAATAAATGGTACATATATTCTTGATAAACGGGAATTCGGTTCCGGTTTAAAAAAGATATTAGGCTTCAATCCCGGAAATCTTAAATTATATGAAATAGCTTTCATTCACCGGTCAGCCTCTTTTACGCTACCCAACGGTAAAAAGGTCAATAATGAGAGGCTTGAGTATCTTGGAGATGCTGTACTTGATGCAATTCTTTCCGATTATCTCTTCGAAAAGTTCCCTGATGCAAATGAAGGCTTCCTGACAAAAATCCGTTCAAGAATAGTAAACAGGGATGTCCTTAATCAGCTTGCAATATCTATGGGCATAAATAAAATCCTTATCAGTAACGTAAGCTTAGTCCATCCTACAAAAAACCTGTATGGGGATGCTTTCGAGGCACTTATCGGATCGGTGTTTCTGGACAAAGGGTTCCGAAAAACCAAAAAACTATTCATCAGGAATGTTCTAAATAAATACCTGGATATGAATGTTATAGTTAATACAGATACTGATTATAAAAGTCTTGTTTTTGAATGGGTGCAAAAAAACAGATCCAATCTCATTTTCACTTATAAAGAGGAATACGATTTTAATCTTAAGAAATCTGTTTTCTCTACGACCCTTTTCATTGATAAAAAAGAATTAGGGGAAGGACACGGAAACTCAAAGAAAGAGGCCGAGCAGGAAGCTGCAAGTAAGGCTTGGATAAGACTTAAAGATAATTCCGGCAGATAAATAATTGGTATCTCTTTTTTTCCTAACTTTATCAGTTCAGCTAAAGGAAGATGAAGAGTTCACAAAAAGTGACAAAGTTGAGACTTAAAATTAACCAGAATAATGGTTTCATCCTTTTTGGCCTCGTTACTGCGGAACCTGATTATAAACTTTCCCTTTCATTAAATAAAAAACTCGGAATCTCTCTTAAAAACATCTCATTAGTTAAACTTCCTGATGAAAATGGATCTGAATTGACATTCAGCAGGTTTTCAGATACAAATGGTTCTACCGAAATGGTTTTCAGCCTTATTTCCAACAGGTGCGGGAAGCACTTCCTTCTTAAAAAACTTAAAAACATTGACTATCTTTTCCAGATACAAGACTCTGATAATGAAAATAATATCAGTAAGATAACTGAAAATCTGAGAAGAATTGACACTGTGACAGCGGTTTTCAATATCGATATAAATGCAATTACGGATAAAAATATACAATATCTAACCTAATAGAGTATGGAAACCTTGTACTATAATTTGTCAGAAGAGGAGTTCTCAAAAGGAAGAAAAATCCTAGTTTGGTGTTTTGCCGGATTGTTTTTCCTTGCAGGAGTGTTCATTCTGATACAAAACCTCGGATTAGGGCATAAAAGCATTCCAGTGATAATTTCATTAGCTCCCTTTGGTATCAGTTTAGTGGTTTCGATAATAGCTGCTTTGGCGACTTTCAAAGGAACTGATCTGTTTTTTTCAATAGATGATGATAAAATAGAATACAAGTTTGGAATGATCAAACCTGTTACACATTCATTCAAGTGGATTGATATTAAAGAGCTTGTTATGGCCCATAAACAGAAAAAAATCAAACTGCTTTTTATTGATGGATCATCATTCTTAATTGATCTTACATGGATGCAAAAGAAAAAATCGAGTCATATAAGAAAGCATATCTTCCATGCTGCCAGAGAAAAGAATCTTAATGTAATAAAGGTAATGGTTCTGACAAAAAAAGATTGATTTTCTGATTCGACAGTTATCTTCGGACAGAATTCATTTGGTTAGCGAGCTTTGCTGTAACCCTCTATAAAAAGAAGTGAGCCGCGAACGCGGCTCACAGTTTTGATAACCCTAAAACTAACCTAACCTATGAAAAAAACCTTATATCTTTTGTTTCAAATATCATGCCAAATCCTTTGCAAATATATAATCAGTTATCAGAATAAAAAAATGTTTCTATGTAAATAGTTGAATATTAACAATATTTTAATGATATGTTAAAATATTTTATTTTCTGGCAACACTCTAAATCATGTAAGAATCAAGTGAAACAGCAACAGTTGTTAAAGAAAGTTAAAGAGTGGATATATAGAATATATACAAGTATTTTTGTATCAGGATGAATCGAAAAGTCATAGTATTGCTGGCCATCTTTTTTTTTCTGGCTATTTCAGGTCTTATCCTTATTCAATTATACTGGATCCGAAACGCTATAGCAATTACTGACCAGCAATTTCGTAATCTTGCAAACAAGGCCCTTGAATCTATTGTTCTTAATCTTGAGGAAAAGGAATTAATTAAAAATATCGCTGATGATGTTGATCTGCAATCGACAGATTCAGTCACAATAAATGTCCCAGCAAATTCTCCCCTGGCCAGAAAACTTCATGGACATCAATCCAATTCTGAGCTTCTTGAAATGTATGGACTTAATAATCCTGATGAACCGATAGCAATTACGAGCTCAGGCCATAAAATATTTATTTCTGCTGAAAATATATCTCCTTTCCCTACTGAAGAAACGACTGAACCATCGCCACAAATTTCAAATTCAGAAATATCGGGTAGAGTGAACAAAAAGATCATTTCACTTGAAAACGTGATGAAAAGAATCCTTCTAAATACTCCTGATATCAGAGAAAGAATTGATCCTGAAGATCTTAGAAAGCAACTCCGAACCGCTCTCAATAATGTCGGAATCTATCTCGATTTTGAATTCTCAATTCGTTCCGGACGGTTGGGAAATATATGGAAAACGCCTGGTTTTAACGATAAGCCCGGGACCAATAAGTTCATCATTCAGCTGTTCCCGAACGATCCTGTTCCCAGTCAAAATCAAATTGTGTTGTACTGCCTTCAGGAACAACAATACAAATTTGAGAAGATTGGAAACCTTGGATTTTTATCCTTACTATTTACCTTGCTGCTCCTGATCCTCTCAACCGGAACTTTTATTGTAATATTCCGGCAGAAAAAGATGTCGGAAATAAGGAGCGATTTTATAAATAACATGACTCATGAACTTAAAACGCCCATCTCCACGATATCTCTTGCTTCACAGATGATGGCCGATAAAACTATCTCCGAGAAAGATAAAAATATCGACAACCTGGCTAAAATTATTTCCGATGAGAGTATGAGGCTCAAATTCCAGGTTGAGAAAGTTCT
This sequence comes from uncultured Bacteroidales bacterium, assembly GCA_963838215.1. Lineage (GTDB taxonomy): Bacteria > Bacteroidota > Bacteroidia > Bacteroidales > VadinHA17 > LD21. Next base: position 812,566 of record CAWIQG010000004.1, read on the forward strand.
CCAGATGGCAATATTTGAAAAAGTAAAAATGAAGCTGAATATGGTTGAGTCAGATGTCCATGGGATAATTGATAAAGCTGTGGAAAATTTTGCTCTTCAGATCGTGAACCGTGGTGGCCAGATTAAGACAGATCTTTGCGCAACAATGTCACTGGCAACGGTCGATGAAATTCATTTTCTTAATTCAATTTCCAACCTCATTGATAATGCAATTAAGTATTCAAAAGATAGACCTGACATAATTATCTCAACCCGTAATAATAAGAAAGGCATTCTGATCACTATTGAAGATAAAGGTATCGGGATCAGCAAAGAAAACCTGAAAAGGATTTTTGATAAATTCTATCGTGTCCCCTCCGGAAATGTTCATAACGTTAAGGGCTTTGGCCTGGGATTAAGTTATGTCAGGAAGATTATCGAAGAACATAATGGAACAATTAAGGCTGACAGCCAGATTAATAAAGGAACAAAATTCACTATCTTTCTTCCACAAAACGGATTAAAATGAATAAAATCAGAATTCTTCTTGCTGAAGATGACAGCAATCTGGGTATTTTGTTAAAGAATTACCTTACTGCCAAGAGTTATGAAACAACCCTTTTCGTTAACGGTACTCTGGCGCTTGAAGCATTCGCTGCAGGATCATTCAATCTATGCATACTTGATATTATGATGCCGGAAATGGATGGATTGACACTTGCAAAAGCGATTCGTATTATGAACCCTTCAATACCTATAATATTTCTGACAGCTAAAAATCAGAAAGAAGATATATTGGAAGGATTCAAATCGGGAGCTGACGATTATATTACAAAACCATTCTCAATGGAGGAGCTGGTTTATCGGATCGAAGCTATCCTGAGAAGGATGACAGGTACTTCCGTTAACAAAAAGGAGGATTTATACTTAATTGGAAATTATTCCTTTGATCCTCTGAATCAATTTCTTAAATACAAGGACGAATCAATTAAGCTCACGACAAAGGAATCTGAACTCCTTGAGTTGATGTGCCGCCATGAAAACGAAATACTTGAAAGAAACTTTGCATTGAAAACTATCTGGATTGACGATAACTATTTTAATGCCAGGAGTATGGATGTTTATATTACGCGATTGAGAAAGTATCTGAGAAAAGACCCTGCAGTAAAAATATTGAATGTCCACGGAAGAGGATATAAACTTATCTGCTGAGAAGATTTTAAAAAGTTTGGGTTAATCAAGTTTTAGTACTGCAAGAAATGCCTGTTGAGGAACCTGCACATTTCCTATCTGCCTCATCCGTTTTTTCCCCTTCTTCTGTTTCTCCAACAGTTTCCTTTTCCTGGTAATATCTCCGCCATAACATTTTGCAGTTACGTCTTTTCTGACTGCTTTCACTGTTTCACGGGAAATAATTTTGGCTCCTATCGCAGCCTGAATTGCAATGTCAAATTGCTGACGGGGAATAAGCTCTTTCAGCTTAACACACATCTTACGCCCGAAATCGTATGCATGCCCTCTGTAAATCAAGGTTGAAAGAGCATCTACCATCTCTCCGTTCAGAAGAATATCAAGTCTGACAAGATCGGCTTTCTGATAAGCAGTATAATAATAATCGAAGGAAGCGTATCCTTTTGAAATGCTTTTCAGTTTATCATAGAAATCAAATACAATTTCTGCCAAAGGCATTTCGAAAGTTATTTCAACCCTGTCTCTTGTAAGGTAAACCTGGTTTTTAAGAACCCCTCTTTTGTCGATGCAGAGCTTCATTATTGAGCCTACATATTCGGATAATGTAATGACCTGTGCGATAATATATGGCTCGTCAATATGATCGATATTGGTAACCGGCGGCAACCCGGAAGGGTTATGAACGTCAATTTCTTCACCTTTTGTAGTATATACTTTATATGACACGTTTGGCACCGTCGTAATTACGTCCATATCAAACTCTCTGTCGAGACGCTCCTGGATGATTTCCATATGTAGTAACCCAAGGAAACCACATCTGAAACCAAAGCCCAGTGCTGCTGATGATTCCGGAATAAATGTTAATGAGGCATCATTCAACTGCAGTTTTTCAATAGAGATTCTCAGGTCCTCATACTCATCAGCATCAACAGGGTACATCCCGGCAAACACCATAGGTTTGACATCCTCAAATCCGGAAATTGCTTTATCACAGGGATTTTTGACATGTGTAATGGTATCGCCGACCTTTACTTCCGTGGAGTTTTTTATTCCTGATATTATATAACCAACATCGCCGGTTTCCATTCTGTCGCGTGGGTCCTGCCTGAGTTTTAATACACCAATCTCCTCAGCATTATATTCCTGATCAGTACTGACGAATTTCACTCTATCGCCTTTACATATTGTCCCATTAATTATCTTAAAATAAGCAATAATACCTCTGAATGAATTGAATATGGAATCAAATATCAGAGCCTGTAAAGGAGCATCAGGACTGCCTTCCGGAGGGGGGATACGATTAACAATATCACGAAGTATTCTTTCTACTCCCATGCCTGTTTTAGCGCTCGCCTCAATGATGTCTTCCCTTTTGCAGCCGACAAGATCAACGATCTGGTCCTTAACTTCTTCAGGCATTGCATTAGCCATATCCATCTTGTTCAATACAGGGATGATTTCAAGATTATGCTCGATGGCCATATAGAGATTGGAGATCGTTTGTGCCTGTATTCCCTGCGTGGCATCAATTACAAGCAAAGCACCTTCGCAAGCTGCAATTGATCGTGATACTTCATAAGAGAAATCAACATGCCCTGGGGTATCAATAAGATTCAAAAAATATTTTTTGCCTTCATGGAAATATTCCATCTGAATTGCATGGCTCTTTATTGTAATCCCTCTTTCTCTTTCAAGTTCCATGTCGTCAAGCACCTGTGCCTGATACTCTCTTTCAGTAATTGTATTGGTCTTCTCAAGTAACCGGTCGGCCAGTGTACTTTTGCCATGGTCAATATGAGCTATTATGCAGAAATTCCGGATATTGTCCATTGAACAAGGTTGCTTAAATCAGGTGCAAATATATAAAAATATACAAATATTAAAACGGGCATAAACACGTAGAGACAGGTCTGAGACCTGTCTCTACTATATCAATTGAATATAACAATAAAATTAATTCTACATCATTCCCGGCATACCACCACCGCCCATACCCTGAGGCGGACCTGCAGGATGTTCTTCCTTTTCATCAACTACTACAGCTTCTGTAGTAAGGAACATACCTGCAACTGAAGCAGCATTTTCGAGCGCAACGCGGACAACTTTAACAGGATCTATAACGCCTGATACATAAAGTTTTTCATAATTATCGGTTTGTGCATTGTATCCGTAATCTCCTTTCCCTGATTTTACATTCTGGGCTACGACAGCACCCTCTTTGCCTGAATTGATAGCAATCTGCCGTAATGGTTCTTCAATTGCACGTTTGACAATTTCTATACCTGTTGTCTGATCCTCATTCTCACCTTTGAGACCCACCAGCGAAGCTATTGCACGTATATAAGCAACTCCTCCACCCGGAACAATACCTTCTTCAATTGCAGCACGTGTAGCATGAAGTGAATCATCAACCCGATCTTTCTTTTCTTTCATTTCAACTTCGGAAGAAGCTCCGATATAAAGAACAGCAACACCACCGGCAAGTTTAGCAAGGCGTTCCTGTAATTTTTCTTTATCATAATCAGAAGTAGTAGTGGTCATTTGCTGTTTTATCTGGCCAATGCGTGCTTTGATCATCTCTTTATCGCCTGCTCCATTAACAATTATTGTATTCTCTTTATTTATTGTAACCTTTTCAGCAGTTCCAAGCATTTCGAGAGTTGTGTGCTCGAGTTTCAAACCTTTTTCTTCTGAAATGACCGTACCACCTGTCAGGATGGCAATATCTTCAAGCATCTCTTTTCTTCTGTCGCCGAATCCGGGAGCTTTTACTGCACATACCTTTAAAGAACCACGTAAACGGTTTACAACAAGCGTTGCAAGAGCTTCACCTTCTACATCTTCTGAAATTATTAACAGAGGACGTCCGGTTTGGGCCGTTGATTCCAGAACTGGAAGCATATCCTTCATTGTGGAAACCTTCTTGTCGTAGATAAGTATATATGGGTTTTCAAGTTCTGCTTCCATTTTCTCAGCATTAGTTACGAAATATGCAGAGATATATCCGCGATCGAATTGCATACCTTCAACAACTTCAACAGAGGTTGTGGTCCCTTTTGATTCTTCAACTGTAATAACACCTTCTTTATGAACCTTACTCATAGCTTCAGCAATGAGTTTTCCTATTTCCTGATCATCATTGGCAGCGACTCTTGCCACCTGTTCAATTTTACCAAGGTCGTCACCAATTACTTTAGCCTGTGATTTCAGATGTGCCACAACTTTCTCAACTGCTTTGTCAATACCTCTTTTTATATCCATCGGGTTTGCACCTGCAGTAATATTTTTCAGCCCGACATTGATAATAGACTGAGCAAGTACCGTGGCTGTTGTAGTACCATCACCTGCGATATCACCTGTTTTTGATGCTACTTCTTTAACCATCTGTGCACCCATATTTTTATATGGATCGGAAAGCTCGATATCTTTCGCAACAGTAACTCCATCTTTAGTAATCTGCGGAGCTCCATACTTTTTCTCGAGAACCACATGACGTCCTTTAGGACCAAGTGTCACTTTAACTGCATCAGCCAGCTGATCAACTCCTTCTTTAAGAAGGGCCCGTGCTTCGATATTGAATTTAATCTCTTTTGCCATATTATTATGATTTACATTTGTTTGCGAAAATTTAAATTATAAAAAGAATATCAGTCTGAGAAACGAGGAGGTAATCTTCACCATCAATAGTAAGTTCCTGCCCTGCATACTTACCGTAAAGAACAACATCGCCTTTTTTTACTTCCATCTCTTCATCTTTCTTGGCTGCGCCAACAAGAATTACTTTACCCTGTCGGGGTTTTTCCTTTGCAGAATCAGGGATAATTATTCCACTTGCAGTTTTTTCTTCAGCTTCATTAGGTTTCACAAGAACCTTGCCTGCTAAAATTTTTCCTTTCAATTGTGCCATTTTATCTAGTTTTAAAGTTAAACATCATTTATCGACTTCCTACTTTATCATATACCATGCCAAAATAAAAAAAATGCCATTTTGTGTTTCCTCCTAATAAAAAAGTGTCAGTATGTGACAAACTGACACTTTTGTAAAATATTAAATCCAATCAAACTATTTTGCAGGTTTTTCCTGATTTCCCACAGGAGTAGTTGTTGCGGGAGGAACAGCTGTAGGAAGTGTCGGAATTGCATTCGGGTCAACAGCATTCTGAATCTGATTTTCTATCCTGGAACGTCCTAAACTTGTTCCGCGAGGTATAGAAGCTGTTGCAACTACGCAAAGAATCAAAATTGCAGCAGCAAGTGTCCATGTTGACTTCTCAAGAAAGTCTGCAGTTTTACGGATGCCCATTGATTGACCTGCCGAGGTAAAATTAGCAGCCAGTCCTCCACCCTTCGAGTTCTGAACAAGAACGATCAGAATCTGGAGAAAACAAGCTATAATTACTAATACTGAAACAAAAATATAAATTCCCATCTGTTCACTTTTTTATGTACTCTTTAACCTTTTCAATTTGAGACGCAAAGTAACTGTTTTTTTCCGGAAATTTCAAACTTAATTTTTCATAAATATCTATAGCCTTTGAATAATAGCCCTGATTAACATAAATTCTTGCAAGGGTTTCAGTGATAAGACCTCCCTCTTGTTCAACAAATGGCTTAGAAATGTCTTCTCCGGGCACGTCTGTTTTTTCTTTATTAGGCTCAATCCTTGGATTGGCAATTATGAATTTATCAATAAGCTCGGACTGGAACTGCTTTTTCGAAGTTGTCTCCTCAATATCCGGTTTTTCAAAGACAATGACTGTTTCATCAGGTTTCTTTGTTGCGTTTTCATCAAGATCGAGTTCCAGAAGGTCACTACGATCCGGAGCTGAAAATCCGGGATCCATATAAAAGATCTTATCTTCATTATCAGAAGCATCTTCATCTAAAAGAAACATAACTCCGGAGGATTCTTCATTATCCGGCTCCGTTGATATCAATATAGAATGGCCGGAAGCCCGATTTATGATATCCTGCTGCTGGTTCAATTCTGTTTCCCCTGAGTTTTTCTCAATTTCATTAATAAGATATTCACTGTTTTTTGCAGATTCAATAACAGTCTGCTGAGTGTCATAAACCAGATCTTCTGTTGAGGTTTTTCCAGGTTTATTTTCGTCAGTTTTATCTTTGGGTGGAATTTTGGTCTTTAAATAATAATACAACACCTCTCTGTCGGCAACGTGTATGGCAGAATTTCTGAGCTGACTTTCGAATTTTACATCTGAATTGTCCTGTAAACCTTTCAAAAGAAGCAGATGAGCACTCTGGAAATATGGAAAGATATCTATCAATTCGTTAATCTCGCTTATTATCTGGCGATTAAGCGGACCTTTTTCCTCAATCATATTTAAAAAGTCATTTCTGTTCATGACCGTTACCAGTTAACAAAAGCCTGATTGAAAATATCTTCGACAATCATTGCTATAATCTGGGTTGAGAGGTCACTTTCAACCTGATTAATGTCAAATTTGCTGTCGTAGTCCTCATATCTAGAGAATGTCTGTTCAAAGTTTAACTCAGGTTCTATTGAGTTGGTGAATTTAACTTTTACTGAAATTGTAAATCTGTTCATGGCAGCTCTGGCATCGGCAGCCACCGTCAACGGGCGATAAGTGTAATCACTTATTTCTCCCTCAAAACTCACATCTCCGGTTCCATTAGTATATTTGAGATTAGTCTGTGCCTTGCATTTATCAATTAATGCATCAGTTATAGACTGACTCAATCCTGGTTGCACAATGGGGGCCCTGTTCTGAAAATATTGTATGCTAAATGTCTTTACCTTAGGAGAAATGCTTGCCCCGGTAAATGAATATGACACTTTGCATCCGGTTAATACTGTAGCACAAATAATTAACAGAAGCAAAAAGTAATTTCTAACAGGAAAATTGACATTGCTATTTTTAAGATTCAATTCCATACTCTTTAATTTTTCTGTAGAGTGTCCGTTCAGAGATACCAAGTTCATTCGCAGCCATTTTTCTTTTACCATTGTATTTTTCAAGAGCTTTCTTTATCATTTCCACCTCTTTATCGGCAAGTGAAAGCGATTCTTCAATTATTGCTTCAGTGTCCTGTATATTATCTCTGGATTGATGTGGTGAGAAATCCACAGATGGAGCTTTGGGTTTACCAGGATCATTCTCCATTCCCTCAGCTTGCCTGAAAAGATTCTTAATAACTCTCGAATTCGTTTCATGAAAAGTATCATCAACCTCGCCATGCCTGATGAGATCAAAAACAAGTTTCTTAAGGTCGTTCATATCACTTTTCATATCGAAAAGGATCTTGTACAATATTTCTCTCTCAGAAGAAAATGATTTTTCTTCATTCTTTTTTATAATTGCAGGAAGCTTAATTCCCCCCAGATCAGGAAGATAATTGCTAAGGGTCAGAGCAATTATTTCCCTTTCGCTTTCAATTATGGATATCTGTTCGGTTATATTTTTCAGCTGCCTTACATTCCCGGGCCACGAATAATTAAGAAGAACATTTTTTGCTTCAGAATCTAGTCTTATTGCAGGCATCCTGTATTTCTCCGCAAAATCAACCGCAAATTTCCTGAAAAGAAGAAATATATCTTCGCCCCTCTCGCGTAAAGCCGGTATCTTTATTGGTACTGTATTCAGTCTGTAGAAAAGGTCCTCTCTGAATCTTCCATTGTCAATCGCCCTTGGAACTTCAACATTGCTTGCCGCAATAACCCTGACATTCGTTTTTTGAACTTTTGATGAACCGACTCTTATAAATTCACCTGCTTCCAGCACCCTGAGCAAACGAACCTGAGTTGATAATGGCAACTCCGCCACTTCATCAAGAAAGATTGTTCCACCATCGGCAACTTCAAAATAACCTTTTCTGCTCTCCGTAGCTCCGGTAAAGGACCCCTTTTCATGCCCAAACAATTCAGAATCAATAGTGCCCTCAGGTATAGCTCCGCAGTTTACTGCAATGTACTGACCATGCTTCCTGGCACTATAATTATGAATTACCTGCGGGAATATCTCCTTCCCGGTTCCACTTTCACCTGTAATTAGCACTGAAAGATCGGTTGGAGCAACTTGAACAGCAATATCAATTGCCCGGTTAAGTCCTTCAAAGTTACCAATTATGCCAAATCTTTGCTTAATATTTTGCAGATCTTTCATTTCCTGTTAACAATCCTGCGAATTTAAGATATTTTTAAAACATTGGGAAATGCATTTTTCGTAATTTCGCAAAATGAGAAAAGATTCACAGTATCATTTTGCCGGAATAATACCTGCACGATATGCATCATCGCGGTTCCCTGGAAAACCACTGGCATTGATAGGGAATAAAACCATGGTACAAAGAGTATATGAACAAGCCAGTAAATCGCTCGACCTCGTTTATGTAGCCACCGACGATAAAAGAATATACGATGCGGTAATTAATTTCGGAGGTAAAGTTATAATGACTTCACCCGATCATCAAAGCGGGACTGATCGTTGTGCAGAAGCTGTTAACCAAATAACAGGTTTAACAGGTAAACTGATCGACATAGTTATTAATATCCAGGGTGATGAACCCTTCATAAAACCGGAACAGATCGATCTTCTAATGAAATGCTTTGCAGGGGAAAGAGTTGAGATAGCAACATTGATAAGAAGAACTGATCCGGGGGAGGATATTTTTAACCAGAATCAACCAAAGGTAATTCTAAACCGTGAAGGAGACGCTATATACTTCAGCCGGGCCGCTATACCCTATATCAGAGGCCTTGAAAAGAGTGAATGGTCGAAGAAAAATGTCTATTATAAACATATTGGCCTTTATGCATATAGGACCGAAACATTGAAAAAGATAACACTTTTAGCCCGCAGTCCTCTTGAAATTGCTGAATCTCTTGAACAGAACAGGTGGATAGAAAATGGTTTCCGGATAAGAACAGCGGTTACTTTATGGGAGAATATAGGTATCGATACACCTGATGATCTGGAGAAAGCCAGACAGTTTTTGGAACAATTTCATTAAAAATTATTAACTTTAGCACAATTTTTGATAGAGATTATTAAAAAGGCATTTATGAAGAAGAGTTTACTCTTTATCTTATTTTTAATTTTTACATTAACCCTTCAGGCCCAGAAGGATACAATTAACGTTATTGCTGCTCTTCCTCAAAAGGATATTTTAAGAGATGCTCTGAATGTCAATGTTACCATTTATCCTATACCAGTAAGGGAAAATAGTTTTACGATTAAAACCGACAAGGATGTCTCATTTGTAAGAATCACAAATATCATTGGCCAGGATATTTTCAGAATTCAATATAATGTACCGCAACAATTAAACAGGATCGTGCTCAATAATCCAAAAAGAGGAATGTATCTTGTAACAATTCTTTTCAGTGACGGAACAAGAGTGGTAAAAAAAATAATGGTTGAAGAATCTGAATAAAAGAAATTTGTTATTTTCACCACATGTTACGGATTATTTGGGAAAATTTCCGCAGTTTTAAGTCTTATTAATTAAAATATTATTGAATGTTTGATAAACAATCCTGTTTTATGATTGTTTAATTATTTACAGCTAATGACTATTTGTGCTTAATTAATGTTTAAATATGCTATGGAAGACGGGGTAAATGTATTTTCGATTAAAGACCTTGAGAATTTCTCAGGCATAAAAGCTCATACCATAAGGATTTGGGAAAAAAGGTACAAAATACTTGAGCCTGACAGAACAGACTCAAATATAAGAACTTACAGTGAGACGGAGCTAAAGAAGATCCTCAATGTGGCATATCTTAACCGTAATGGACTGAAAATATCCAAAATCGCCAGGCTGAATGAAGATGAGCTTACCCAGCAGGTAATGACAGTTAGCAGCAAACACGATGACCTTTCTCAGGATTTCCAGCCTGGAAAAATCCTTATGTCAGCTATCAGGTTTAATGAGGTTTTGTTTAAGGAGGCCCTATTCCCATTTATTAAACACCAGGGAATTGAAGAAGCGTACTCGAGGTATCTGTACCCACTTCTCGAAAAGGCAAGGATTCTCTGGCAAACAGGCAGCCTTTCGAGAGCGCAGGAACAATTTGTTAGAAATACAATAAAACAGATTATTATCATTGAAGATAACCTTCTTAAACCAGTAACAGGTAAATTAAAACCTGCAATTGCAATGATTAATACATCTGATAATCTTACTGATAACAACTTCCTGTTTTATAAATATGCATTGAAGAAAAGAGGATTTGATGTAATCTTTACTGGAGGAATACTACCAGCTTCCGAGGTTGTTGAGATTCATAAAATAAAACCTTTTGAATATCTGCTTGTAAATTCAAGTGCTTTTGATTTTGCCGAAAAGAAAATCGGTTATTTCAGCAGTATAGGAAAATCTTTAATGATTAAGAAAATAATCCTTACCGATTCTCCTGAAGAATATACAACAAAAAAATCTTATGACAAGCTTATTATAACAAGAGATCCGAACGATTTTATTAAGGCTATAGAGAATCTTCGCTAATTTATATGCTGTTAATAAACTAAAAGTTATTATTCAGTCAAATAATTATAATCGCACTACTTTTTAAGCAGTTCAAAAAAGTAATTGCGCTCAAACGAAAGGTCTATTGCAGGAACTTTGCCTTCAATTTCTGATATCTTTTTAAGCATCCTTTCAGCAAATAAATTTGTTTTGAAACCTGTATCGGCTTTGAGACTATGGTTGCAGGCCATGGTTATTTTTACTACCTCATTCCATGTGTTCATTGTTTTGTTATCCAAATAGCATCCCGAGAATTTATCCCATATATAATCGATAGCCACATTTGAAGGATGAAGCATATCGTCGTCATAAAACCGATAATCACGCAAATCATCCATAACCAGTTCATAAGCAGGAAAATATTGTGGAGAAACTGAATGTTTAAGCAACTCCTCCACTGCGAGTAATAAAACCGATTTGCTTACCTGGTTACCATGGGCACCATCTTTCCAGTGCCTTACAGGGCTTATGGTAAATACAACTTTCAATTTGGGGAAGAGAGAATTCAAAATGTCGAGCTGTTTTGACCACAAAGTCACTATCTCATTAATAGTCAGAAGCTGAGGTTCAAACTGGACGGAGGGGATCTTGTGGCAGTTTGATACTATCATTCCGGTTTTCTTCCACTTGTAAACTCTGGCCGTGCCGAAAGTAATGAAAAGGAAACGGGCATTTTTCAGAAAAATCAAAGCTTCTTTTGATCTTTTATTAATCTTTTCAATAACTTTTCCCGGGCTGTCTGATGAAAAATCTGTGTAATGATAAAAACTGAGCCAGGTGCCATTATGGCAATATAAATCGTCCTGGACAAATTCTATTTCAGCCGTGATTGTATCTATTGTGTTACAAACAGAGACCGGATTGAATACTGCTCCTGCAGGATTTATCATCACCGGCATTCGACCCATCTTCATCTGTAATCCGATTGAGGAAGCGAAACATGAGCCGATGAACATTACCCGGTCGTTATAAGTGATCTTTGAGGAAGATGGTTCGATATTCAGTGTTGTACGGAGCTCCATATTTCCGGGAATTGCAATACTTTAAGAATGTTGCCTGTTGATCCAGTTAATAATATATTTAAATACCTCATCCCTGAATGGTTCATTATGCAGTTCATGATAACCACCGTCCCAGATTTTCAATTCAACCATATTCGTTTTTTGTGCAAATTCACGGCTGGCGTCGGGTGATGTAAGCAAATCATCACTTCCGTGCAAAAGGAGAGTTGGAATTTTTAATTCGGCAGCATGCATTAGTGAATAATTTCCAGCGTTCATTGCCCCATCAAAAAGTCTGACTGATATTTTTCCATGAACAAGGGGATCGGATTTATATTTCTCAACAACATTTTTATCATGACTTATATGATTTGCGTTAAGCCCTGAAGGTTGAATAAGCCCGGGAAGGATGTTTTTCATTACAGAAGCTAAAATGAGTTTAATTTTTGGAGGTTTAAATGCAAGACGAATATATGGAGAGCTGACAATCGCTCCTTTTATCTTTGGATTTCTTCTTAAAAGATAATCAAGGACCATTCCTCCACCCAGACTGTGTCCATAAAGGTAAACCGGGCATCCGGGAAAAGTCTGATCGCAGCTTTTAATCAGTATGTCTATCATTTCTCCCAGCAGGGTGTAACTTTTAATATCACCTCGGGTCCCATCAGAACGGCCATGACCAGGAAGATCTACACCTGTAAAACCGATCCCCTCCTTATTAAAAAGCGCAGCCCAATCATCGTAACGATGAATGTGCTCTCCAATACCATGTACTAAGATTATTACGGCTCTCTGTCTTTCCCCGGGGCTTTGAATCATTCCTCGTAAAACCTGTCCGTTGCTAAGTTTAATATTGAAATCCATAATTATTTTTCTTTAAAAATACGAAAGTTGATCAAATAATCCATATCGACCTGAAATGGAATTTTAATTTATTCTTAATCAAACATTAATCCCAACTTAACATTTCTCCTTTAAACATGGTGTAAATTTGTAACTGATTAATTATTAATACACAATAATTGCCCGGTGACGAATAAAATCAAATCATATAAAATGATAATACCAGAATTTCAATTTATATAATATTTAGAAAAAGCTAAACAGAATGGCTATAAATAACTGTATATATTATTATTACAAGTATCGCTTATTTATAAAATCAATAGAATATAACGATTTTAAGATATTAAGATTTGTATATCTTAATTTATTTGTATATATTTGTCTCAACAATAATAATATTAAAAGCTATGACACAATTTGAATTTACAAATAATCTGATAGGAATGAAGACCAATCTTCAAAGATTCGCAATGAGTCTTACATCCGATCGTGATACAGCTCTGGATCTTGTGCAGGACACCTATCTTAAGGCTATTACCTACAAAGATAAATTTGCTGATTATACAAATCTCAAGGCATGGGTTTTTACAATTATGAAGAATACTTTCATCAATAATTACAGGCGAAATGTAAAAGAGAATACCATTATCGACGGCACTCAAGATCTATATTACATTAACCAGCCTCACGACAAGGGTTTTATTTCTCCCGAATCAAATTATGCTGAAGGTGAAATTGAAAAAGCAATAGATTCTTTAAGTGATGAGTTCAGGATTCCATTCCGGATGCACATAGAAGGTTACAAATACAAAGAGATTGCCGAGGAACTTGGATTAAAAATCGGTACAGTTAAAAGCAGGATCTTCTTCACACGCCAAAAATTGATGCTGATGTTAAAGGACTATGTACGATAATAATATAAAGGTATAAGATTAGTCAGTTGGTTAGATAGTTAGTTAATTCAGGGTAAGAAAAAGGCTGAGCAACTCAGCCTTTTTTTATAACCTTTATTATGACACCGGTCACCACAAAAATCAGAAACAATCCTGAGACAATCCATGCCCATCTGTTTGGGATCTTCGATTCAGCCCACATAACGTAAGGTTCCGTTAAAAAAAAGTCAGATTTAACCGGCCAGAGCAGTACTTTGCTGCTGTCAATAAAACCATTTGTATCCATCACTTTCCCCGGCATCACAATTCTTACTGAATATTCTTTGAAATTTATCCAAAAGCTTTTGGTAACGGTTGAAATAGCGCTATCAGCTTCAGTCTTATATTTCAGGGCATTGGATTCACCTATGAATTTTCGAAGTAAAATACCATTTGACCACAAACTGTCGAATTTATCATTATTAGCCTCAATAATATGCACAAGTTCATCCTCACGTGCTTTTAACGCTTTCTGTGTCATATCATTCCCTTCTTTTCCCTCAGTAAGCTTTGAGAATTCTCCAATCCATTCCGAAACAAGACTTTTTGATGTCCATTTGTCAGTTTTGTGTTTGATAGAATCATTCAGAGCTCTGTATTTAAGACTATCAGGACCACTCTCCTTTCCGTGTTTATAATTTTCAGGAGAATAAAAATATACGAGTTCCTCATTATTCAGGAAATCTTTTAATGGATAGCCAAATTCCATTTTTTTGCCAATTGTTTCTGAAAAGCGGAATTCGGTATTAAACCATTTAAATCTTTTTTTGAACCCTGTACGTCTCGAAATCTCCTTGTTTGCTCCTGAATCAGATTTATATGCTAAGTTGATCTCATCCACATTTTTAAATAGTTTCTCTGCTCTTTTTATCCATGTCGTATCTCCTTTTTTATTTATCTCGCATGAATCTTTTACTGACCATGTACTATCAAACGGGATTTGCAAATCAGAAAGTTTAAATCTATTTTCCTTGTTTCTCATTTCAATTTTCCGGGTCACGGAGCCATCAGGATGGACATAATTTGTTACTACTGTTTCTGGCTCGTCGCACGAGGCAATCATTATAAGAATCAATGACGCAATAAGTTTTATTCTCTTCATGATATTATAATTTAATTTTTGTACGACTATTTTCAATCAGTTTCTTTTCAATTATCGTTTTTAGTTCAGGATCTCCCTCAATCATGTTTAATAGATCCCTGTTCTCAGTCTGCAATTCATTTACTGATTCCAGTAATTGTCTCATCTGCTTATCCGATATTGTTATGCTTTTTGCAGGAAATCGTCTGCCCGAAAGCTTGTACATCATAATCCCCTTTTCAATATCACCTACTGAAGAGGATGTGGTTTCGCCGCCTGTAATGACAATCTGTCTGTTTAAGTAATTAATCTGTTTCAGAATGACACTTTGCTGATAAATAAAAACTAAAACCAAGACAACCGAAGCGGCTATAAAGCTTCTTCTCACCCAGCCGATATAAACCCAACCGAAAAGGAAATCAATAACTTCTGATAAGTTAAACCTTGATCCGGGAACTCTGTTTATTCTTTTAAACACTTCTTTTTCAATATCCTCTGTAGTATCCAGTATAGGTTTAGATTTTTTAAGGATATTTAAAACCTTATTATATTTTTCGCTCTCCATTTTTCCTTTTATAAATATTTTTCAACCATTTCAGAAATATTCTTTCTGGCATAATACAGGTTGGCTTTAATCCCTGATTTATTCATTCCGGTTATTTCAGATATTTGGTCACCAGACATATCTTCAAGATCGGACAAAATAAAAACAGCTTTCTGTTTTGGGCTCAACCTGTTTGTAAGAAGATTAATAATCTGTGCAGTTTCATTATTTTCAAGTTCAGAAGATGGATCTTCGAAAATTGTGTCAGAAATAAGCATCCAGGTCTTATCATCTGCAACAAACTCCGGATTTCTTTTCTTTTTTCGCAACTGATCGTAACATTTGTTAACAACAATTCTGTACATCCACGTTTTAAAAACTTCGGCCGATTTGATCTTGTTTAGCTTATGCCAGATAGTAACCATGGTATCCTGTACAACATCCTTTGCCTGATCCTCGTCACCTAGCATCCTGAAAGCTACCGAGAATGCAAATGGAGATGCCAATCCTACAAGTTTACTGAAATTATTAAAATTTCCTCCTTTACATTCTTCTATAAGGCTTATATCTATCAAAATACTTTATGTATTGTATTAATAAGACGACTATTTATCTGAAAGGTAAAAAACATATTGTAATTTTATGTACAATATTTTCAAAAAGCTCTTTATACCTTAGTGAAAACCATTGTGTTCCTTTGTGGTTATGATTAATTTACCTGACCACAAAGGTGCGCGAATTAAAAACTTAAAGTATCACAATTTAATAAGTGAGAGAATAGCTTTTAGGATAAATTTTCAAAACGATAGTCATGCAAAAGATAATCACACTCAGTACTGACAGGCAGAATGGTTTGTACGACATTACCACCGAAGTTGTATCTGTAATCAGATTAAGCAAAGTTAAAACAGGTACAGCTTCTGTTTATGCCAGGGGATCAACAGCTGCTATAATGATCCAGGAAAACTGGGACCAATCTGTTCAGAATGACGTTGTTACTCTTCTTAATAAAATGATTCCCCGCGGTATCTGGGAACATGATCATCAGGATAACAACGGAGATGCACATCTTAAAGCCGGTTTGGTTGGCCCTTCCGAAACGATCCCGATAATTGATTACAATCCTGGCCTTTCGACCTGGCAGAATATCTTTTTCTGTGAATTTGACGGACCGAGACAACGTAGAGAAATCGTTGTTACAGTTACAAGCAGCGATTAATTTTACTGCAAACTGCTTTCTCGTGTAATTGCCTTAAGGTTTCTCATAAAGACTTCATACTTTGTCCTTTTCAAAGAAGATTTTTTAAAAAGCATGTTGAACTGATCCTGCGAAAGAGAGAGCCATTCATTTCGGGTAAGCTTTTGCAGTTCAGGGGATATGTCAAACTCAGGTGTATTATTTGTCTTTGCATTTTTGTTCCATGGACAGACTTCCTGACATTTATCGCAACCATAAATTCTTCCTTCTATTTTGGGAATAATCTCTTCAGGAATTGGTCCCCGGTTTTCGATGGTAAGATTGGCGATGCATTTTCTTGCATCAATGGTTCCATTTTCATTTATCGCACCGGTAGGGCATGACTCAATACATAACCTGCAATTTCCACAATAATTGTTTTTATCAGGTTTGTCGTATTCAAGCTCAATATTTAATACGATTATTCCTATAAAAAAGAATGAACCAATTTCCCTGTTTATTACTATTGAGTGACGTCCCTGCCAGCCCAAACCCGCTTCCACTGCCCATGCCTTTTCCAATGCTGGAGCTGAATCGACAATTGAACGTCCATCCGTTCCGGGATTTGCGTTCCTGATCAGGTTCAGTATTAAGTCGAGCTTCTTTTTAATAACATCATGATAATTAGCACCATAAGCATATCTAGAGAGAATCGGCACGTTCTTTTCCGTCTGTTTTTCTTCAGTATAATAATTCAGCCCAGTCACAACAACAGATTTTGCACCGTGAACCAGGAATTTCGGATTGATTCTTTTTTCAATGTTTTTAGCGAGATAGCTCATTTCACCGTTCATGCCTGATAAGCACCACTCTCTTAAAACGACTTCGCGCTCCGTAAGGATCCTTGAAGGAGCTATGCCACACAGACTGAAACCCAGGTCCGATGCTTTCTCTTTTATGAACAAGGATAGCTTTGTATTTTCGGTCATGATCACGATATTTCAGTTCTAAAGGAATCCAAGTTCAAGCTTTGCCTCATTGCTGAGCATGCTTTTATCCCATGGAGGATTAAAAGTAAGTTTAAGGTCACAATCTTTTATCCCTTTTACACCAGCTACTTTGTATTTAACCTCTTCAAGCAGCTCTTCTGCCAGGGGACAATTGGGAGCAGTGAGAGTCATGGTAATATGGGCAATACGGTCATCATCAATATTTATCTCATAGATGAGTCCCAGGTCATAAATATTCACCGGTATTTCCGGATCATAAATACTTTTCAGTGCTTCTCCAACCCTGGTTTCCATTTCCAGTAGTTCAGTAGGGTCCATAATAAATTACTTTTTTTTTATTGCTTCAAACGCCATTGCATATAGTTTTATCTGACGCACCATCGAAAGAAGTCCGTTGGAACGTGTAGGTGAGAGATGCTGTCTCAGTCCTATCTTATCGATAAAATAGAGTTCGGAAGATATTATTTCCTGCGGAGTACGATTTGATAATACTTTAATCAGCAGAGCCACAATTCCTCTTGTAATTATCGCGTCGCTGTCGGCAGTAAAGGTTATATATTTACCATCGTAATCAGGATGAAGCCATACCTTCGACTGGCAACCCTCAATCAAAAAATCTTTTACTTTGAACTTTGGATCAATTACATGTAATTCCTTTCCCAGATCAATAAGAAGGTTATATTTATCCATCCAGTCCTCAAAAATTGAGAACTCATCAATAATTTTATCCTGTACTTCGTTGATTGTCATATAATCTTTTTATGAGAACATACTTTTCACTTTTTCAATTCCGGTGGCAAGAATATCAATTTCTTCTTTTGTATTATAGAAACAGAATGATGCCCTCACTGTTCCATCAATGCCGTATCTATCCATAACAGGCTGAGCGCAATGCGTCCCGGTTCTGACTGCAATTCCCATTTTATCCAGGATCATCCCGGTATCATATTGATGTATATCTTTCAGGAGAAAAGAAATTGTTGAAATCTTCCTTTCAGAATTACCATATATTTTCAATCCTGTGATTGATGACAGTCGTTCAGTTGCATAAGAGAGCAGTTCATTTTCCCTGGCTGCGATATTTTCCCGGCCGATACTGTCGACATAATCGAGTGCCGCGGCCATACCAATTGCAGCAGGATAGTTCATTGTTCCAGCTTCAAACTTAAAAGGGAGCTCGTTATATGTTGTTTTTTCAAAAGTGACTTTATCTACCATGTCACCACCGCCCTGGAACGGGGGCAGATCGGAGAGCCATTTTTCTTTACCATAGAGTATGCCGATTCCGGTTGGACCATATATTTTGTGACCTGAAAAAACATAAAAGTCACAATCCATTTCTTTCACATCGGTAACTCCATGCTGAATACCCTGCGCACCATCAATCAAAACCGGGATATCAGCAGCGTGTGCAGCAGCAATTATCTCTTTTACAGGAAGAATTGTTCCCAGAGCATTTGATACCTGTGCGACTGAAACAAGTTTTGTCTTTTGTGACAGCAACTTAAGGTACTGCTCCAGGTCAATTTCTCCTGCATCATTAATAGGGATAACTTTCAAAACAGCACCTTTTCTGTCGCACATCATCTGCCATGGGACAATGTTGGCATGATGTTCAAGATGGCTTATAATTATTTCATCACCAGGTTGTATATATCGTTCACCGAAAGAGAATGAAATGCCATTTATTGAACCTGTTGTTCCTGATGTAAAAACAACCTCTTCTCTTTTTCCGGCATTAATGAATACTCTTATTTTTTCCCTGGCATTTTCATAAGCCTGAGAGGAGATATCGCTTAAAAAGTGGACACCCCTGTGAATATTGGCATTATAGGTCTTATATACCTCATCTACTGCATCAAGAACACAGTGTGGTTTTTGGGTAGTGGCACCATTGTCTAAATAAACAAGTGGCTTGTTGTAAACTTTCCGGCTCAGAATTGGAAAATCTGCCCTTATATCTTCTATATCTTTCACCTGATTTCTGAATTATCCGCACTTGACCAAACAACTTGCACATCGTGAAAGCTCCCCTTTCAGCCGCTGCATTACCAGGTTATCCATCCTGTCGCGAAGAGGTTCTATTTTTATATTCTGAATTACTTCATGAGCAAATCCGAACATCAGCATAAGCCTGGCTTCACGTTTATCTATACCACGCGATTGAAGATAGAAAAGAGCATCATCATCGAGCTGTCCTATTGTCGCCCCATGACTGCATTTTACATCATCTGCAAAAATCTCGAGCTGAGGTTTGGTATCCATCTTTGCATCGTTGGTCAGAAGGATATTATTATTCCTCTGGTAAGCCAACGTTCCCTGGGCATCCTGTCGGACCAGAATACGACCATTAAAAGCACCTGTTGACATATCATCAAGAACACCTTTAAACAACTGGTTACTTGTGCAATGAGGAAAGGCATGATCAACATTTACAAAATTATCGATATGTTGCCATTTATCAGCAAGAAATAAGCCATAAGAATAACTTTCTGCTCCTTCTCCTCCCAGGTAATGATATGTGCTATTACGTATAAGTCCTCCATGAAGCGTAATGTTATTCGAAGAAGTAACACTGTTTTTTTCCTGATGGATAAAAGTATGAGTTATCTTACAGGCATTATTATGCTCATTCTGAACTCTGATTATATCGAAATGTGAGTTTTCTCCGACAAAAATCTCAGTTACCGCATTAGTCAGAAATTTTTGTGGCGAGAGCGCGTGGTCACAGATTATTAGGGATATTTCTGCATTTTTTTCGACAATAATAAGGTTTCTGTGCTGATTGAACATATCATCATCTGACTGAACAAGATCTACAACCTGAACAGGTTTGGTGAGGGCAACACCTTCCGGCACATACACAAATACACCATCAGAAGCCATCGCAGTATTTAAATGGACCAGGCCGTCAGTTTCACTTTTTGCATATTTGTTAAAATGCTTTTCAATTTTGTCAGCAAATCTGACTGCTGCTTCATTAAGACTTCCTATCCAGACACCGCTGGGTAGCTGATGAAGTTTTTCGTTAATTGTCGGATAAAATCCATTCAGCAGTACTATTCCATGAGCATCAAGTTCAGTTACATCGCACCTGAACTCTTCAGCTTTGATGAAATCAGAAGTTACAGGCATAAAGTAACTTTTGTAATCGTGATCGAAAAAAATATTCAGATTAGTATATTTATAAGCTTCATCTTTCTTAGTCGGGATGCCGAGTTTTCTGAATTTCTCAAAAGCAGGCTCCCTGAAAGAATTAATATATTCAGAAGAATTTCCGGAAATCTTAGTAATATTCTCCCTGTAAAGCCCAATATATTTTTCTGTTATTTCAGATTTACCGTTCATGCTATGATATTATTTTCGACCTCTTTTTTGATCCAGTCATATCCTTTTTCTTCCAACTCAAGGGCGAGTTCTTTCCCGGCGGTTTTAACTATTCTTCCATCATACAGAACGTGAACAACATCAGGTATAATGTAATCGAGCAATCTCTGGTAATGAGTTATAACGATAAATGAATTATCGGGACGCTTCAGCCTGTTGACACCATTAGCCACAATCCGCAATGCATCTATATCGAGACCTGAATCAGTTTCATCGAGTATTGCCAGCTTAGGTTCGAGCATTGCCATCTGGAAAATCTCATTCTTCTTTTTTTCTCCACCGGAAAAACCTTCATTTACTGACCTGTTTGCCAGCTTCGAATCGATCTCAACCAGTTCTTTCTTATCGCGCATCATTTTAAGAAAATCCGATGCTGAAAGAGGTTCAAGACCTTTATGTTTACGATGTTCATTAACAGCTGTTTTCATGAAATTAACCATACTTACTCCCGGTATTTCGATCGGGTATTGAAACCCAAGAAATATACCTTCTTTTGCACGATCCTCAGGTGTCATTTCCATCAGGTTTTTCCCGAAATATGTAACTGAACCTTCAGTAACTTCAACAAACTCACGGCCTGCCAAAACTGCAGCAAGTGTACTTTTCCCTGATCCGTTCGGTCCCATTATGGCATGGATCTCTCCGGCCCTGACCTTAAGACTTATTCCTTTTAATATATTCTTGCCATCAATTGAGGCTCTTAAATTATTTATAATCAACATAATAATATATTATTGTATAAAAATATTATTTTAACCAACGCTGCCTTCCAGGCTTATCTGAAGAAGTTTTTGAGCCTCAACAGCAAACTCCATTGGCAGTTTATTAATCACTTCACGTGCATAACCATTTACAATGAGCCCTATTGCATCTTCAGTTGAAATACCTCTCTGGTTGCAGTAAAAAATCTGAT
Source organism: uncultured Bacteroidales bacterium (assembly GCA_963838215.1). Classification (GTDB taxonomy): domain Bacteria; phylum Bacteroidota; class Bacteroidia; order Bacteroidales; family VadinHA17; genus LD21. The sequence continues at coordinate 834,137 of CAWIQG010000004.1, forward strand.
CTTCACCGATTTTAGATGTTGTGGCTTCATGCTCCACGATTGCCGTCTGGTTGTCAACCTCCAGATACGGGAAGGTATGAGCTCCGCATTTATCGCCCAGTAACAAAGAATCGCACTGCGAATAGTTCCTTGCATTAGTGGCATTCTTTAGAACCTTAACTAATCCCCTGTAACTGTTCTGACCTCTGCCGGCTGAAATCCCTTTTGAGACGATTGTGCTCTTTGTGTTTTTGCCTATATGGATCATTTTGGTCCCGGTATCGGCCTGCTGGTGATTGTTTGTGACTGCAACCGAATAAAATTCGCCGGTTGAATTATCTCCCCGTAAAATACAGGAAGGATATTTCCATGTTATAGCCGATCCTGTTTCAATCTGGGTCCAGGATATCTTTGAGTTTTCTCCTTTGCACATCCCTCTTTTAGTCACAAAATTGAAAACGCCGCCTCTCCCCTCCTTATCGCCTGGATACCAGTTCTGAACCGTGGAATATTTCACTTCGGCATTTTTTTCAGCTACTATCTCTACAATAGCGGCATGAAGCTGATTTTCATCACGCGAAGGAGCGGTACATCCTTCCAGATAGCTGACGTAGCTTTCTTCATCGGCAATTAATAACGTTCTTTCAAACTGCCCTGTATTTGCTGAATTGATCCTGAAATATGTTGAAAGTTCCATAGGACATCTTACACCTTTTGGGATATAACAGAATGATCCGTCGCTGAATACAGCTGAATTGAGAGTCGCAAAAAAATTATCGGTATATGGGACAACTGAACCCATATATCGTTTAACCAGATCGGGATATTCTTTTACGGCATCGCTGAAAGAACAGAATATTATTCCCATTTCGGCAAGTGTCTCCTTAAAAGTCGTTTTTATCGAAACACTATCAATAACAGCATCAACAGCCACACCGGTCAGATGTTTTTGTTCAGTCAGAGGAATTCCAAGTTTGTCAAATGTCTTTCTCAGTTCGGGATCAATATCGTCTATGCTGCTAAGCTTTTCCCTTGGTTTTGGTGCAGCAAAGAAAATAATTTCCTGGTAATTAATGGGCGGTATTTTAAGATTTGGCCATGTTGGCATTTTCATTGTCAGCCAATGGCGGTATGATTTCAGGCGGAATTCGAGTAACCATTCCGGTTCATTTTTCTTTGCTGAAATAATTTTTACTACATCTTCACTCAGCCCTTTTGGTATCCGTTCCATTTCAATATCGGAATAGAATCCATACTTATATTCACCTGAGGTTACTTCATTTAGTATTTTATCCTGGTCTTTTTCCATTTAATTAATTTCAACAGTCTGATTCTCCCGATAAACTAACAAGCGTTAACTGCAATTGTTATTGTATGAATTGATTTTATTAGTTTACCCCTACCCAAAAGGGAGTGATATAGAGCAATTTCAATTTCCTTGATTATCAACACACTGAGTATCTATTATTTACAAATTTACACTAATTGTATTTAATCTAAATAAACATACAAAAATATAAAAAAATAGAATAAGCAGAAGAATTATTAAAAAAAATCATAAGATCCTGAGCAATTTTTTTGAAATCAGGGATGCAATAAGCCGGTTCCAGAAATGTACCCGGGGACGTTTTCCTGCCAGTTTTAGGTCAGAAGAAAAGAGGGAGCTGAATTTATTAAATACTCCGGAGTTACATTTTGATTTTTTCTGTGGTTGACTCTACATCACCGATAATTTTGTTGTTCCGAAGTATGACAGGAATGCCGTTTTTATCAATAAACACGGCAGCTTTCTGAAAGTTACCTTTAGTGTTTTGAATAGTGTTGTCTTCAAGAACTACTCCTTCGGCCGGGCAATTGAAAGAAAATCCATAGCCTCCGTTCCGCCATCCGTTGTTTTCTACAATATTGTTTCTGAATATGCTACGATGTGGAGAATTAGGTCCGGTCTCACCCCGGAGAATCACTCCATCACTCCCGTTATCAGAAATCTGATTCTTTTCATAAAGCATATCGGTGTCCATATGACCGGTACTGATTCCATTCTGACCATTGTGTACGAAAAGATTGTTGCGAACTATCCCGTTGCGAACCCGCCAGCAGACAAAAAGGCCAAAGTTGTCATTGTCATGGCTGTTGTTGCTTTCAATAAGTGTGTTTGGCGACCCTGTTCCCGGATGCAATCCTGCATTTGCACAACCGTATATTTCACAATTCCTCACGATCACATCTTCGGTGATTTGCCAGCTGATACCGTCGTTATTGAATTTTCTGACAATAACATTTTCAATCAGCGCCCCATGAACTTTATGCAGATAAATACCTCCACCACGGCATCCGTTGAGAGCATCATTGGTTTCCCTGTTCCCATCTATCGTAAGGTCAGATATCTTTACATTTTCTGCCTCAACCGCAGAAATAACTGAACATGCGTTCGATACAGTACCATCGTTATCGGCCGTGTAATCACGTATCAGGTAATTATCAATATAAATAATATTCCCGTCTATGGAAGTAATTACTGCAGTGGTGACATCCCAGGGGCTTTTACTTTCCGAGTCAGATATCTCAATTCCCATTCCGGGGGAGAATCCTGATGGGTCAGCAACAGTTAATCGTAGTTCGCCATAGCCGGCATCAATAATAAATTTTGTATGAAATCCCTTTGATTTCTTCAACACAGTTGCAGATCCTGAGCCTATTAATGCAATATGGCTAAAAAGCCTGACAGGTGCAATAATATCATAATTTCCGGGAAGAATTTTTACAGTGCCACCACCCAGATTATGAATTGCATCGACTGCAGTCTGGATAGCCTGGGATGTATATCCCTTAACTTCAGCATTATCTCCTCCGACAGTAATAGTGCGTTCCGGATACCGGGGCCGGACTACAGAGACAAAACTATTTTGTTTCGCAGAAGCATTAAAGACGGAATCTTTTTCCATTGTTTCAGCAACAACTTCTGATCCGTTTTTATGGGCAGATTTTTTATCGCTGCAACTAATGGTAATCATCATCAGTGTAAGTAATAGACAGACTGTTTTCATTTCTATATATTTTAAAAATTGTTTCTCTCCTGTTACAGGTTGAAATCTAAAAATAATTTTATAAAAATCCTATAGATACAACTATATAACTTCCTGAGTGAATATAGTCATGGCAGCCATATTGAGAAAAGGATGGTAATAAGGGAACCGGATCAAACCTTTTTGCTCTCTTTATATTCTTTAAGCAGCGATTGGAAGATTTCCTTTACTGAAGATATTTTAGTTGCTCTGAAGGCATTCGCCCCGGCAAATGCATAACCGTTTTCGAAATTTCCTTTAAGAGCATTTATAAGGGCGATAATAATGCAATAGGGACTTTTTGAAATATCACATGTCTTGATACATTTGAAAGGACATTTTTTTGGTTGTTTTTTACCCTCTCTGACTTTCTTAATAAAGTTGCTCAGGATTGCCCTTCCCGGCATGCCTACCGGACTTTTAATAATCTCAATATCAGAACTTTCAGCATCAATGTAGGCCTGTTTGAATGCAGGCGAAGCGTCACACTCATTAGTCGTAACAAAACGCGTTGCCATCTGAACTCCGGAAGCTCCCAGGTTCATTATATTATGAATGTCTTCGCCGGTATAAATACCACCTGCAGCAATAAGAGGAATTTTAGTATCATATTTATCTTCAAATATTTTCAGTTCACTGACTATTTCCGGGACAAGCTTTTCAAGCGAATAATCAACATCATTTATGTGCTCCTCTTTAAAGCCAAGATGTCCTCCTGCCTTGGGGCCCTCCACAATGACGGCATCAGGCAGATAATCATAATTGGCTTTCCACTTTTCGCAGATTATTTTTGTTGCTCTTGCAGATGATACAATTGGAATAAGCTTTGTAATACTGTCCTTCTTCAAAAAAGACGGCAGATCAAGCGGAAGTCCCGCACCTGCAATAATGATATCAACTTTTTCGGAGATTGAAGTCTTTATCATATCTGCAAAGTTTGTCATGGCAACCATTACATTAACACCTATTATACCGCGGGTTTTCTCTCGTGCTTTCCGTATTTCCTCTTTAAGTCCGAGAATGCTGGCCTCAAGAAAGTTTTCAGAAGATCCCCTGTACAAAAGTCCGAGCCCGGCACTGGAGATCACACCAACTCCGCCTTCGTTTGCAACGGCAGAAGCTAACCCTGAAAGAGAAATGCCCACTCCCATTCCACCCTGTATAATTGGAACCGCTATTGCAAGATTCCCGATTCTTAATCCCTTCATTCTGAATTTTATATTTTGACAAAGGTATGTTAAAAAACCATTCAGGGACAGTAAATTACATATTTAACATATAATTAAAAAAATCTTAACTTTAAACTGTAAATTTTATATTGTAATTATGAGAAGTATTTTTATAGTCTCAATAGTAATTGTAATTGTTGTTCTAAATATTTCAGCCCAGACAGAAAAGGAGATAAAAGCTGAAATAAAGCACGTAACGGTTTTTCCCGACAGGGCACAAGTTGATCATGAAACAACCGTTTCGCTTTTACCCGGGAAGACAGTCCTGAGACTTACAGGGCTTTCGCCTTATATTGACGTACAAAGTATTCAGGTAAAGGGCTTTGGTGAATTCACTATTTTATCTGTAAATCATCAGAATAACTATCTTCAGAACCTTGAAGATGCCCCTGAAGTAAAAAGTATAAGGAGTCAGATTGAGGCTCTTCAGACTAAAGTTGAAGATGAGAAGGCTGCCATCCATATTCTTGACGAAAAAGAAGATTTTCTTGTTGCCAATAGGGCTATTCTTGTTAAGGAGACAACATTTACAATTGAGCAGCTTAAGAATGTTATGGATTTGTACACCAATAATATGGATCAGATCACCGTGACAAAACTTAAAAAAAACCGTTTGATAAAAGATTATGAAAAGCAGATAATTGCGCTACAGCAACAAATATCCGAGAAACTTGGCAAACAACAGCTTCCGTCAGGGGAAATATCAGTTACTATCTCCTCTGAAAAACAGGTTTCCGGAAAGCTCTCATTCAGCTATGTTACCTCGAACGCCGGATGGTATCCTTCGTACGATATAAGGGTGGATGATATAAAAAATCCTGTCACGATCTTTTATAAAGCCAATGTTTTTCAGAACTCAGGAGTAGCATGGAATGATGTTAAGTTAAGTTTCTCAAATGCCACACCATGGTTGTCCGGGGATATACCTGTATTAAATCCCTGGTTTATTGATTATTATTATCCTGCTCCTGCTATGCTCAAACGTAAGATTGCAGATATAAACCATAGTAGCAATGCTCCTGTAATGATGGAAGATATGGCTGTAACCAGCAAAGTAATGGAAGCAACTCCGGTATCAGTCGAGAAACAGGTTGGTGAAACTACAATCATGTTCGACATAGCTGTCCCCTATTCTGTTCCTTCTGACAATAAAATACAGACTGTTGAGATTCAGCGGCTTACAGTTCCTGCTGATTATAAATATGTTACCCTGCCAAAATTGTCGCCGCTTGCATTTCTGACAGCAAATATTACCGACTGGGCAAAATTGAGCCTTCAGAGCGGAGAGGCAACATTATATTTCGAAAATTCGTTTGTCGGAAAATCAAACCTGACTGTTAACCAGTTAACAGATACTCTCGCTCTGTCGCTTGGAACTGATAACAGTATCCTGGTTAAAAGGGAGAAACGTAAAGATTTCACAAGCAAAAAAGTAATCGGAACCAATAAAACCGAGACATATTCATTTCTGCTGACAGTAAGAAATAATAAAACTACCTCTATAAATATTACTCTGAACGATCAGATCCCGGTCTCTTCAAACAGTGGCATAACCGTTGAACCTATAGAATTGTCTGGTGGCAGATACAACACACAGACAGGTGAATTAAAGTGGGATCTTGAAATAAAACAACAGGAGACCAAACAAATAGTTCTGACCTATTCAGTCAAATATCCGAAAGACAAAACTGTTATTCTTGAATAAATAATTGTATATCAATGAATTTACTGGGAAATCTAATCTGGCTGGTATTTGGAGGTATCATAATAGCGATAGAATATTTCATCGGAAGTCTGATATTAATGATAACAATTATCGGAATTCCCTTTGGGATTCAGACGTTAAAGATGGCTTCACTTGCTCTCTGGCCTTTTGGCAGGGACACCCGTGTACATACGAGAGCTTCAGGATGTCTGTACATATTAATGAATATATTATGGCTCATTACAGGGGGATTTTGGATTGCAATAACTCATGCGATATTCGGTATTCTTCTTTGTATAACAATAATCGGGATCCCGTTTGGTTTGCAGCACTTTAAACTTACAGCAATTGCGTTGAGCCCCTTTGGTAGAGACATAGTTAATATATGATAAACATTGTATTAAAGTTTGTCAGGTAAGAGGCAGGACATGATGAAGCAGAAATAAGAAAGGGATTTATCGGGCCCTGATGATTCCTCGTTCAGATTTTCTTATGAATTCCAGAATATAATCCCTGTCAGGCGAAAGCTTGAATACTTTTTCCACATGATCGAGTGCCTGAGAAACATTCATGCCGTTCTGATAAATAGCTCTGTAGATATTATGAATCTCATCAATTCGTACTTTTTCGAATCCACGCCTGGTAAGTCCTACTGAATTTATTCCCATATAGGACAAAGGGTCACGGTCAGCTTTGATAAACGGGGGAACATCTGTTCTCACTTTCGAACCGCCACCAACTATTACATGAGCTCCGATATGTGTGAATTGATGGACCAGTGTACCTCCGCTAAGAATGGCCCAATCATCAATGTTTACTTCACCGGCAAGAGAGCAGGAATTTCCGATTATACAACTGTTCCCTATAATACAGTCGTGACCAATGTGGGCATAAGCCATCAAAAGACAATTGTTCCCTATAACTGTTTTACCAACCGCTGCAGTACCACGATTTACAGTGGCACCTTCTCTTACGGTTGTGTTATCTCCGATTTCAGCGGTTGACTCCTCCCCTCTGAACTTAAGATCCTGAGGGATCCCGGAAACAACAGCAGAAGGGAAAATCCTGCATTTCTTTCCAATTCTGGCGCCATCCATAATTGTCGCATTCGGTCCGATCCACGTTCCTTCACCAATGACGACATTCCCGGCTATATAGGCAAATGGTTCCACTGTTACATCATTGCCTATTCTGGCCCCGGGATTAATAAAAGCTAAATTTGAAATCATTAATCCAATTATTTATTTTTTACTACCTGGGCAGTCATTTCTCCTTCCAAAACAAGTGTGTTTCCGACAAAAGCATGCCCGAACATTGTGACTATGCCTCTTCGCATAATATCAGCCAGTTCCATCTTCAGTATTACAGTATCTCCGGGAACAACTTTATGCTTGAATTTAAGCTTGTCAATCTTTAGAAAATAAGTTGAATATTTTTCAGGATCTTCAATTGTACTCAGAACAAGTAAACCACCGGTTTGAGCCAGCGCTTCGACAAGAAGTACTCCTGGCATGATAGGTTCATCAGGAAAATGGCCCTGAAAAAATGCTTCATTTATTGAAACATTCTTGATACCCACAATTGAAGTTTCATCAAGGGAAATTATTTTATCCACTAGCAAAAAAGGGAACCTGTGTGGTAGACGTTTTTTAATATCTTCAACCGTAAAAACAGGTGGTAGTGAGGGATCATAGACAGGTATATCACGTTTCAGAAGAGTTTTCTTCATCTCCTGCCTCATTAATTTTGCCAGCCTTGTATTGGCATAATGACCGGGACGTGTTGCAACCACTTTGCCCTTTACAGGATGACCGACGAGTGCCAGGTCGCCCATAATATCCAGCAGCTTATGACGAGCCGGTTCGTTAGGGTAATGTAACTCGGTATTATTGAGCACACCCGCGTTGTGGGTACTGATACCCGGACGGTTAAAGAGTTTGGCAATCCGATCTATTTCAGACTGATCAACTTCTTTTTCCAGGATTACAATTGCATTGTCGAGATCGCCGCCCTTTATAAGTCCCTTATTAAAAAGCGGTTCAAGTTCATGAAAAAATACAAAGGTGCGGCTTTTACAGATATTCTCTTCAAAATCGTCAATACTATCAAGAATTGAGTACTGGTTCCCGAGAATTTTTGAATTATAATCAATCAGAACATTGATGCTTAAATGATCATCCGGATAAACTATTAGGTCAACTCCGTGTTCTTCGTCAGAGAAAGTGATTTTCTGTTTGACCACAAAATAATTTCTATCCTCTTTCTGTTCAACGATACCTGCCTCTTTAATTGCTTCAACAAACTTCCATGAAGACCCTCCCATTATCGGGGCCTCAGGTCCATTTAGCTCTATGAGCGCATTATCAACACGCAGACCATAAAATGCTGCAAGAACATGTTCAATGGTCGATACTGAAACATTGTTCTGCACAAGAGTTGTTCCCCTCGATGTATCTGCAACATTTTCAGCCAATGCATCTATCAGAGGATTCCCCGGAAGATCCACCCTGCAAAATTTATATCCATGATTTACCGGAGCCGGTTTAAATGTAATTGTTACACTTATTCCGGAATGCAATCCTTTGCCGGTAAGGCTTATTTCCTTTGCAAGTGTCCTCTGCTTTTCGCTCATAGATGTCAGATATTAAATTCCGGCTACAAAAAAAATAAAAAAAAATCGAACAATCTAAAAAATCGTCCTATAACTAAAATTAAAACTATTTATTTAGATATGAATATTATGTAAAACTACTTCTTTTTCAGAGACTCTACTTCTTTTTCAATCGAATCAATTTTTGTTTTCAGATCAGGTAGCTTTTTGAAGATCACTGAAGATTTAAGAAACTGCTTCAGATCGAATGCGGGTGAACCGATAATAATTGTGTTTTCTTCCTTAATATTTCCCATTATGCCGGCTTGTGCCCCGATTTTTGTCCCATTTGCAATTTTAATATGTCCAACCAGACCCACCTGTCCGCCAAACATACAATTCTTACCTATTTTTGATGAACCTGAAATACCGGTTTGGGCCGCCATAACAGTGTTCTCTCCCACTTCAACGTTATGTCCGATCTGAATCAGATTATCAAGTTTAACACCTTTACATATTATTGTCGATCCCATCGTGGCTCTATCTATAGTAACATTTGCTCCAATCTCAACATGGTCCTCGAGGATAACATTCCCCAATTGGGGGATCTTCATAAATTCGCTTTCAGACTGGGGAGCAAATCCGAATCCATCGCTTCCTATAACTGAACCCGCATGAATTATGCACCCTTCTCCTATAATACAATCGTGATAAATCTTCACTCCCGGATTTATCATACAATTTTTCCCCAGCTTTGTGTTGTCCCCCAGATAAACATGGGGATAAACGGCGCATCCATCGCCTATTATGCAATTTTCACCGATATAGGCAAACGGTCCAATGTAAACATCAGAACCTATCCTGGCACTGCTTTCGATAACGGCAGCTGCATGAATTCCCTTTTTTCTTGGCCGCGCCTGATCAACAAGACGAAGCAGGGAAGCAAATGCCTCATAAGAGTTTTCGACCCTTATCATGGTTGCCTTTATTTTCCCTGACGGTATAAAATTTTTATTCACCAATACGATGGAAGAATCTGTTGAATAGATATAATGCTCGTATTTTGGATTTGCAAGAAATGAAAGTGCACCTTCATGACCTTCTTCTATTTTGGCAACTGTATTGACTTTGGTATCGGGGTTGCCTACTATTTCGCCTTTTAAAAATCCGGCGAGTGTAAGGGCGGTAAATTCCATAATATTTATATGTTAGTTATCGACATTCTTTTGGATAGCAAAGAAAATATTTAGTTATTCTTTCGGACAGGAACCTGTGGTCGAACATATCTGAAACAGTTGAAATATCAGCAGTTGATCCACTCTTGAGCAGAATTTTGACTTCAGGAGCTTCAGGCGTATATGCCAGATTTGAGATACTGCCGGTAAAGACATAATAATCTTCCATATCTCGAGATATCTTCAGTAAATTTTCAGCCTTGCCTCTGAGTTCTGCTACTCTGTTTTCAGGAAACGGCTCATTCTGCAATTCAATGGCAAGCAGATCTCTTCGCAGCAATCTTACTGATAAATCCGAAAGAGCCTTATCGGAATTATCTGCCCAGTATTTGGCTGATACAAGTACATCTGTATCATCAAGTCGGGTAAAATTTGCAGCTACCATGCCGGGAGTAAAATTATCTTCACCGGTAAGATCTGAAATGCCTATTTTATTGTACAGAAAAAATCTGAGAGAAGGAGTTGCATAAAGGTCACAGCCTTCAAGAGCAAGTTCCTTTGCCCGCTTAAGTATTTTAACAAGCAGGCTCTCTGACGAAAGAACTGTCTTATGCATATAAACCTGCCAGTACATCAGTCGTCGTGCAATAAGAAATTTTTCGAGCGAATAAATCCCCTTTTCATCAATAACAAGACTATCATCCACAACATTGAGCATACTGATAATCCTATCGGATCCGACTGATCCTTCTATCACTCCTGTAAAAAAACTATCCCTTCTAAGGTAATCCAGCCTGTCCATATCCATCTGACTGGAAATAAGTTCATGCAAAAACTTTCTCGGATAAGTCCCTCTGAAAATCTCTATTGCTAGATCGAGTTTCCCGTTATATCTCTCATTCAGCTTTCTCATTAAGAGAAGAGAAATGTCTTCGTGAGTAATACCATTAATTATTGAATTCTCAAGAGCATGTGAAAATGGACCGTGACCGATATCGTGAAGCAGGATTGCAACAAGGGTGGCTTCTTCCTCAGCTTCTGAAATTGCAACCCCCTTGCTTCTAAGTGTAGCGATAGCCATTTCCATAAGATGTAATGATCCAAGGCCATGCTGAAACCGGCTGTGATTTGCTCCGGGGTAAACAAAACTTGTTAATCCCAGTTGCTTTATGTTCCTTAACCTTTGAAACCACGGATGTTCAATGAGGTCAAAAATAAAATCACCGGGAATATTGATAAATCCATAAACCGGATCGTTTATTATTTTTCGCTTATTTGTCAGATAAACCAACTGGAAAATATTAATTCACAAAAATAGGAATTATTCTCATAAGGGGATGTACCTGGTACCGTCCAAAGAAAAGTACAAAACAAATTAAATTTATTTCAGGTTATTTTTGTTTCAGAAATTTTACTGGAATTAGTTTTACAATGTGGTTATTCCAATATCAATCCATTGGGTTCATAAGTAAACAGTATTCTTATTAAAAGAAACTGAATAATTAAGTTTAAATGGAATATTTGAATTCTTTTAAAGGTCTATATATAATTACTATTCCTGCTGAAAGTTATCATCAGAATTTATATTAATGAAAATTGAAATTCAGAATCTTAATCAGATATATCCAAATGGCAATCACGCCCTTAAGAATATCAACCTTGAATTCGGTACAGGGATGTTCGGTTTGCTTGGTCCGAATGGTGCCGGCAAATCAAGCCTTATGCGAATACTGGTTACTCTTATGAAACCAACATCAGGTGTGGTAAAAGTTGATGGAAAAGATATTCAGAAACACAGGAAAGAACTCAGAAGCATGCTTGGTTATCTTCCCCAGGATTTTAGGTTTTTTACTGCATTGAAAACCTGGGAGTTTCTTGATTATGCAGGTTCTCTTGCAGGTCTGAATAACAGAAAAGAAAGAATGACAGAAGTCGACAGATTGCTCGATCAGGTAGGACTTCTTGAAGCCCGCGACAGGCGTGCAAACAAGTTATCGGGTGGCATGAAAAGGAGATTAGGTATTGCACAGGCTCTTATTGGAAATCCAAAGATCATAATTGTTGATGAACCAACCACTGGACTGGATCCTGACGAAAGAATAAAATTCAGAAATGTTCTTTCACAGTTGAGCCAGCATGACGTAATAATTATTTTATCAACTCATATTGTCGGGGATATTTCTTCAACCTGCCAGGGAATGGCCCTGTTGAACAGGGGAGAACTGGTTTATTACGGTTCGCCCGAAAACCTCATAAAACATGCTGAAGGACATGTTTTCAAACTTAACCTTACTCCATTTGAATATGAAAAGGTTAAAGAGATTTACAATGTCATTTCCACAATACCCAATGAGACCGGATGGGAAGTTCAGGTTGTATCGGATGAAGTTCCTGATTACAATGCAATAAGCATTAATCCTGACATTGAGCATGCCTATGTATATTATATGGAACATAAATTGAAAACTTCTTTAATTGACTGACGTTAAGAGATGATGACATCTCTGCTAAATATCAGAACAGTTGCCAGGTACGAGGCAAAAACTCTCAGGAGGAGCTGGTTCTTCCGACTGTTTTCTATTGGTGCCCTGCTGATCTTCACTTTGATGAACATTGGAATGTTTTCACCAGTCGGATCCGAAGGTTGGGAAGTAGTGTCAATTTCTTCCTCCATGCCAATTATTAATCTTTACCTGCTGAATATCGCCCAGTCAATTGTGGTTATTTTTCTGGCAGCAGATTTTCTTAAACGCGACAAAAAGCTCGATACCAATGAAGTCCTTTATACCAGGTCGATGTCGAATTTTGAATACATAATTGGAAAATCGTGGGGAATCCTAAGGCTGTTCCTTAGTCTGAATTTGTTGATTCTTGCAATATGCCTGGTAATTAATATCATTTCAAAGAGTATGTCAGTAAATATTGCTGCGTACTTCTATTATCTTTTCATCATAAGCATACCAACACTAATATTCAGCCTCGGACTGGCTTTCACCCTGATGTCATTAATAAAAAACCAGGCTATAACATTTTTAATTCTGCTCGGTTATTCAGCTCTGGATATTTTTTATCTCTATTTCAGGGCAGGATCAATTTTCGACTATATGGCGTTTGGCCTCCCGGTTTTTAAATCAGGCATAATCGGTTTTGATAATTTAAATGCAATAATCAATCAAAGACTTATTTACCTTTTTGCCGGACTTTTCCTGATTATGGCAACAATTCTGCTATTTAAGCGATTGCCTCAATCTAAATTTCACAGGATCCTCACAATAATATTCTTGTTCGTTTTTTTCGCTGGTTCGGTAATTTGTGCTATAAATACATATACCAGTTACAGAAAAGGAGTGAATGATAAAAGAATTGTAATAGAAACTAACAGAGAGTTTGAAAACAAAAAATTTGCCAGTGTAACTGATGCGTCCATAGAATTTATCCATAGGGGAAAATCTTATGAGGCAAATGCTGTTCTGACAATTTCGAATGACAATAGTGATCCTATAAGTCAATATTACTTTTCCCTTAATCCTTCATTAACTGTGACAAAAATATCTTCGGGAGGAAAAGACCTGAATTTCAAAAGAATAAATCATATAATCGAAATAAACCCGGGGAAGCCGCTTAATCCGGGAGAGAGCGACAATATAGAGTTTGTCTATTCAGGAAGTATCAATGAATCATTTTGTTATCCGAATTACAGTGATAATATCAAGGATAATCCTTACAAAATTTCAATGGTTAATGTGAATAAAAGGCAGGCTTTCCTCACCAGTGATTATGTGTTGCTTACTCCTGAGACTCACTGGTATCCAGTTGCAGGGCTCAATTATTATCCATCCAATCCTGCACAGATAAAGATTGATTTTACTAACTATTCCCTGAAAGTCAAAACCAATAATAATCTGGTGGCTGTTTCACAGGGCAAAATGAGCAAAGAGGATGTATATTATTTATTTAAGCCTGAATCGCCGCTTACAGGACTTACTCTTGCGATAGGTAATTACCTGACTGACAGAATAAAGGTCGATTCCATCGAATATATTTCTTATCATTTCCCGGGGAACGATTATTATAAGAAAGACTTTGAAGCGCTTAAAGACACGTTACCTTTACTTGTTTCAGGTCTTATGAAAGATCTTGAATCGAACTTTTCTACAAAATATCCTTTCAAAACACTTAGCCTGCTTGAGGTTCCGGTGCAATTTCATTCTTATCCCAAAGAAAGTACTCAAACCCGCGCAGAAGTGCAGCCATCAATGGTTCTGCTTCCCGAAAGGCTTTCCACTTTGAACCAGGCCGGTTTCAATAAGCAATTCAGACAGCAGAAGAAAAGGATGACACGAAATGGCCAGGTTATTACAGACAAAGAGTTGCAGGTCAGGCTTTTTAATAGTTTCATGAGAAGCACCTTCATAAGTGGTGAGAATTTCAGGTTCGTAAACGGGGTTGCTGCAAATGAACCGACAAGGTACCTTCTGGGGCCAAGCTTTTACTTTTTTAAGAATAACTTTTATTCATCAAAGTATCCGGTTATTAATGCAATTTTTGAATCGCATCTTCAAAAAGTTAATTCTCCGGGTTTCCCGGGACTACTGGCAATTTCCGGCAATCTTTCTGAAAATGACAGGGCAAATATCATCCTGAAGAATATAAGTTTTAAAGATCTGCTTGCAAAAAATCCGGGTGGTGACACTTTAAAAACAGTTTTGACTATAAAAGGCGACTATTTCTTTAACCTCATCAGATCAAAAGCAGGAATTGATGAATTTAAGGATTGGTTTGTTAATTATATTGATGAACATCGGTTTAAAAGAGTCGATATTAAAAATTTCAATAATGATATTAAAACTAAGTTCGGATTTGAGTTTTATCCTTATCTGAATGACTGGTTTAATGGAAAGGAACAACCAGGATTTTTGTTTACAAATTTACTGGCAAATGAAATTTTAGTTGGTGACAGATCAAGATACCAGGTCACATTTATTGCATCCAATCCTGAGGCAACCGGGGGGTTATTTAATATTTCATTCCGCACCGGGGGTACGGGAGGAACCGGACGCACAGGCGGAACCGGTGGACGTGGAGGAGGAGGCTTTCCCGGTGGAGGTGGTTTTGGTGGTGGCGGTGGAACATTTCAGATGGCTGTGCAGGGGCGTGGCCAGATATCTGTTCAGGGACGTGGTATGGAAGCAGCCGATATTTCGAAAATTGTTTACTTAGGGCCTCAAGAGACAAAAAAAGTTGGTATTGTGCTCGATGCGCAGCCAAGAGCAATGATGATAAATACTCTCTTTGCAAAGAATATCCCCGGTGAAATCACACTGCCGATTGATGCAATAATTAAGTCAAAAGATGTCATAAAGGAATTTTCAGGAGAAGAAATTGTTTCATCAAATTCTGCATCTTCTGATCCTGCTGAAATCATAGTTGATAATGAGGATCCCGGTTTTATAATCAGTAAACAGAATACATCGAACAGACTGAAAAAGCTTCTTGGAATTCAGAATAATAAAGGGAACAGCTATCAGCAGATAAGCTTAATGAGCATCCCAACATATTGGCAACCTGTTGTCCAGTCATCATTTTTTGGGAAATATGTACGCTCTGCAGTCTACACCAGGAGCGGCACCGGCGACAAAACACTTACCTGGATGACTCTTATTGACAAACCGGGTTATTACGACATTTTCACTTATATTGGTAAAACAGCCGATAGAATGATGATCAGAGCCGGAGGATTCGGGGCAGGCAGAACTGCAGGAGGAGGCGCCAGAGCCGGAGGAGCCCAGGGTACCAGGCGGAACCGGTGGTACTGGTGGAGGCGGACAAGCTTTCCAGCCCTTCAAAGAATTCCATTACCGCGTATATTATGATGGAGGGAAGGAGGACATATCTCTTGATTATGAAAATGCTGAGAGCGGCTGGAACAAACTTGGTACGTATTATCTTTCGGCCGACACAGCGAAAGTCGTTCTTTCAAATCTTTCAACCGGAAGGATCGTGATCGGAGATGCAATTAAATGGGTGAGACAGAAGTAAGAAGACAGAAGACAAAAGTAAAAAGTAGAAAATAAAAAAGGTTAAATGTTAAAGTAAAATCAGAGTTTAAATTATAGTAGAATGAAAAAACAATTTAATTTGAAGATATATATTCTTCCATTAATAACGATACTGCTGAACCTTTGCATGTTCAGAGGATTCTCCCAGGCGGGACTTACACTAGAACAGGCTCTTTCCATTGCTGAATCGAACAGCCCGACTATATTAAAAACAAGGCTCAACCTTGTAAGGAGCCAGGAAAACCTGAATGCCCAGAATGATGCATTAAAATCCACATTTTCTCTATCGGTCAATCCTATAACCTATTCTCAGGACAGGGCATATAATACCAGTATTACAAATTTTAACAGCACTAAGGATCTGCAAAGTGCAGCTGCAATTTCTATTGTACAACCGGTTTTACCGACCGATGCAACTATTACACTAAGTGATAATTTCAGCTATACGAATAACATCTACGATGAACTCTTCAAAACTTCCGGGAAAACCTTTAATAATGATCTTACTGTTCAACTGAATCAGCCATTATTCACGTATAACCATACCAAGCTCAATCTTAAAATGCTTCAGTTGCAGCTTGAGACTGCACAGCTTACCTATGCAATACAACTCCTGGCGATGGAACAAAGTGTCTCCCAATCATTTTATGCTGTCTACCAGGCGCAACAAAGCATGGATATCTCTAACCAGGCTTATCAGGATATGATGAAAAGCTATGAAATAACAAAGAATAAAGCTGATGCAGGAATTTCCGCTCAGTCAGAAAAGTTCCAGGCTGAACTCAACCTTGCTACCACTAAGTCAAATTATGAAAACGCTCAGGTTACTTTTGAAAATGCCAAGGATGCTTTTAAAGATCTCGTGGGAATGGACCTGTACGAAGATATACTAGTAATACCGAACATTTCAGTCGATACTACTGTAAAGATCGACATAGCCTTTGCAATTGATCAGGGTCTGAAGACCAGGATGGAAATAAGGGAAAATCAGATTACAGTTGAGACTTCTGAGCTTAATCTTATTCAGACCGAAGCAATTAATCATTTCCAGGGAAATCTTTCCCTTTCATTTGGATATAATGGGAATAACTCAAATCTGAAAGATATTTATTCAAACCCGGTAAATAATCAAAATGTCGCATTGTCTTTTCAAATCCCGGTCTGGGATTGGGGAGCAGAAAAAGCAAGAATAAAGGCAAGCCAGGCGACTATTTCGTCAAATAAAATTGATCTCGGTGAAGAGCAGAAAAGTATAATCCTGGCAATAAGACAGAGTTACAGAAATCTTAAAAACCTTATTAATCAGATTGAAATTGCACGTCAGTCAGTAAATAATGCACAACTGACTTACGACTTAAATCTTGAAAAGTACAAAAACGGCGATCTGACAGGAATGGATCTGAGCATTTATCAGAACCAGCTTTCTCAAAACAAGCTTACCTATACAAATTCTTTAATATCTTATAAACTGGAACTTCTGAACATGAAAATACTTACACTTTACGACTTTGAAAAGAAACAACCTGTTATCCCGGTGAAAACCTTAAAATAATAAATAAATCAAATATGAAAACAAGTTTATTCTCAATATTAGCTCTGGCTTTTGTGGCTATCAGCTGTAACAACCAGAATCAGAGTCTTAATGTTGATGTTGAAATCCCGGTTTCAGTACAGGATGCTACTCTTAAATCAATTGAAGAGTATGTCAGTACATCGGGAACAGCTTTCCCGATAGGTGAGATTCTTGTAAAATCGGAAATTACGGCCAATTATTTTCTTGAAAAAAATCCCCGCTCCGGAAAGCCATGGCAGCTGAATGATAAAGTAAAAGCAGGAGAACTCATTGCCAGACTGGAAGATCAACAATATATTAATGATATTAAACTTGAGACTACCCAGCTTAATCTCGAGCTCACAGCTAGTCAGCTTACCCAGCAACAATCGTTATACGAAAAGGGAGGAGTTACACTTTTTGATCTGAAAACAGCTGAAATTAATAAGGCGAATGCTAAATCGGCTCTGGTAAGTGCAAATCTTTCGATGGCAAAAACACGGATCACCGCTCCTATTGACGGCGTTATTGTTGAGTTGCCTTATTATACTCAGGGGACCAGGGTTAATACCGGTTCAGATATAGTCGAGATAATGGATTATCAGATGATGTACATGAATGTACAGTTGCCTGAGAAATATGTTTCAGTAATTAAACCTGATCAGTCTGTCAAGCTGACAAATTACACACTTCCAAAGGACACTTTAATTGGAAATATAACACAGCTGTCACCAGCAATAAATGCCGATACAAGAACTTTCCCGGGAATTATCATGATACATAATCCAAAATATCTTCTTTTGCCGGGAATGTTTGTTAAAGCTGATATTGTAACGAACCATAAAGACTCTGTTATTATAATACCTAAAAGTATAATCCTGGCGCGTCAAAGAGGAAAAACAATTTTTGTCATAGACAGGGGTGGCACAGCTTCTGAACGAATAATCCGGACCGGGCTCGAAAACCTGACTGATGTTGAAGTAACGGGAGGCTTGTCAAAAAATGAACGTTATGTAACCGTTGGTTTTGAAACGCTGAGCACCAGGTCGAAGGTTAAAATAATTAAATAAATGTCATGAACAGGATCGCCCGATTTGCTGTAAAATACCCGGTTACAGTTTTAATGCTCGTACTCGGCATAGTCCTTCTTGGTGTCATCTCTCTTGGAAAACTGGGAACCGATCTCTTCCCGAACCTGAACAATCCGAAGATATATATTGAACTTACAGCCGGGGAAAAACCACCTGAAGAGATCGAAAAAAATTATGTCGATCAGATAGAATCGCTTTGCATGCGGCAGAGTGATGTCATCCACGTATCGTCTGTTTCTCAGGTAGGTTCAGCAGAAATTACAGTCGAATATAACTGGAACAAAGATATGGACGAGGCATTTCTCGACCTGCAAAAAGCATTGAATTCCTACAGCCAGAACACTGACCTCACAGAATTTGATATTTCTCAATACGATCCCAACGCCGCACCTGTAATGATTGTTGGATTGAAAAATAAGTCAATCACTGATATGGATGAATTAAGGAAAGTTGCAGAAAACTATATCAGGAACGAACTTATCAGAATTGAAGGCATAGCTGATGTGAAACTTACAGGACAGGAAGAGAGCCAGGTTGTAATTGAAACCAACAAATATATACTTGAATCTTTTGGATTGACTTCTGATGTTATTGCAACACAGATAGCAAATTATAACAAGAATGTATCGGGAGGTTCCATAGTTGATCTGGGGCTTAAGTATGTGGTAAAAGGCGTAAGTGTCATGAGCAATTTAACAGATCTTGAAAACATAGTAGTTGGTTTCAAACAGGCTACTATTCAGACTGTGACAACTACAGGGACCACAACCGCTACTACATCGACCAATAAAGTTCCTGTATATCTTCGTGATATTGCAACCATAAAATATGAAAATAAAGATCCTCAGAATATCATCACGCTTAATGGCGAACGATGCATTGGTTTGTCAATATACAAAGAGCCCAAATATAACACCGTTGAAGCCGTTAAGAACCTTAACGTTGCCCTGGGTAATCTTGCAAAAGCTCTTCCCGGATATGAATTTGTAGTTGTAAATGACCAGGGAAAATACATTGACAATGCCATCAAAGAGGTAAAAAATTCGGGGCTTATCGGTATTTTCCTGGCAATGATTGTCCTTTATGTTTTCCTTCGGAGGATAGGTACAACAATGGTGGTAAGTGTTGCCATTCCAATTTCCATAATAGCAACATTCAACCTCATGTATTTCAATCACCTGACATTAAATATAATGACTTTGGGAGGGCTGGCTCTGGGAGCCGGAAGGCTGGTTGATGATGCAATAGTTGTCCTCGAGAATATTACCAGGAACAGAGACGAAGGAATGTCATTGAACGATGCAGCAATAGTTGGTACAGGCCAGGTCGGTGGAGCTATTACAGCTTCCACTATTACAACTATAGTCGTCTTCCTGCCTATCGTTTATCTAAGGGGAGCTTCCGGTGAAATGTTCAAGGACCAGGCATGGACCGTGGCTTTTGCCCTGATTTCTTCCTTATTCGTTGCTATGCTGGTTATTCCGATGCTTATGAGTACTCTTTTTCGTGAAAAGAAAGGACAAAATATTCAGCTTAGCAGCCCGATGCAATTCAGATGGTATCCAAAATTTCTTTCAAAAATCATAGAAAAGAGATGGATCGTGATAATTCTGTCCATTCTGTTTATGGGATTGGCAGTACTTCTCATTCCAAAAATTGGAAGTGAATATATGCCAAAATCAGCTTCCCCTGAGTTTACAATCGGATTAAAGCTTCCTGAAGGTACAAATCTCGACCGTACCCAAAGCACGATCCAAAAAACAGAAGGAATTGTCAAAGAACTTCTGGGAGACAAAATAAAAATGATTTACAGCCAGGCGGGCGGTGATGTAAACACAACAACAACCCAATCAGCAACTTCGACTTATGAGAATGTCGGAAACATTAAAATATTTCTGAAAAATGAATATGCATCTCTTACAGAAGAAGCTATCAGAACAATTGAAAAATACCTTAGGACCATTCCTGACCTTGAGGTAAGTTTCTCCCGGGAAGAATCAGCACTGCAAACTTCCCTGGGAACCAACCAGGCACCATTTGTCGTGGAAGTAAAAGGGCAGGACTATACCGAAATTGAAAAGATAGTCGGTGAAGCAAAAGCAGTGCTTCTGAATAACAGTGGTCTTTATAATATTACTACCTCGCTTGATGAGGGGACCCCCGAAATAGATGTGGCAGTCGACAGGTTTAAGACCAGCTATTACAACGTTTCTGTTGCAAGTGTAATAAGCCAGATACAAAGTTATCTCTCCGGCGCTTCAGCAGGAACAATGGAAAAAGAAGGCGAAGAGAAAGACATTGTAATTAAACTTGGAGATCTCTCGCTTCATCAGCTGGAAGACCTTCTGATTACAGCCGGAACGGTAAAGGTGCCGCTGAGCTCATTGGCTTCCATTAACAAAGTTATTTCACCCAGGGAAATCACCCGTCGCGACCAGAGCCGGACAAGCTACCTATATGCAATGATCAATAAATCCAAACCTTTTGACAAGATCGTAATGAATGCCGGAGAATTGCTGAAATCAGTTCCATTACCGGCTAATTACAGGATCCAGATTACAGGTGAAGAGCTGATGAGAAAAGAATCAATGGCTGACCTGACATTTGCCCTTATTCTGTCAATTATACTTGTATTTATGGTACTGGCGGCTGAATTTGAATCAATAATTCAGCCTTTTGTTATTTTATTAACAATACCTCTTGCAGCTGTAGGTACTATCCTGACATTCTTCCTGCTGGGAAAAAGCCTTAATATGATGGCGTATATTGGTATCATAATGCTTGGGGGGATCGCAGTGAGCAATGCAATTATTCTTATTGACCGTATAAATCAGCTTCGTCGGACCGGATTAAATAAAAAAGACTCAATTATAACAGCAGGATCGCAGAGAATCAGACCAATTCTAATGACAAGTCTGACGACAATATTTGCGTTGGTTCCACTTACAATAGGCATTGGCGAAAGTGCATCACTCAGATCTCCGATGGCGCTTGCAGTTATTGGCGGACTGGTCACTTCAACTATCCTCACGTTGATAGTGATACCATGTGTTTATTGGGTTTTTGATTCTTTCAGCGATATAATTACAAGGAAGAAGCCTGTGAATGAATAGTTTATTTAAGATGACTGAGAACAGTAAGTAAAATGAATTTCATTATAAAGAGAAAAGTACTGATCTGTATGCTCTTTATCGGGCTCACAATGCTTGGCTATGTCTCCTATAAGAGACTCCCCATTGAGCTTTTTCCTAATTCACAGCTTCCTACTCTTATCGTCCAGGTTTCAACTTCTATTGAACTGGATCCTGATTATATTGAAAGTAAGGCTATAATTCCCCTCGAAGGTGTTATTGGCACTCTTGAAGGAATTGAAAAGATTGAAACAAATATTACATCCCGCTCCGGGACGATAAATATTTTTTACAATCAGAATGCCAATATGAAATATGCCAGCCTGAAGCTTCAGGAGAAGATAAACACGGTGAAGACAACCCTTCCTTCCGCGTTCAAAATTACAGTTGTTAAGGTCGATCTCACACAGAGTACAAGTCAGTTCATGGAATTACAGGTCAGAGGTGAAGGAGGAGTTGACAGGATCCGGAATATAACAGATGAGCAAATAACAAATGAGCTTGAGAATATTACCGGTATTGCAGGTGTTCAGGCTTATGGGGGTCAGCAAAAATCCATTGAGGTCAGGTTAAATGAAAAAGCCTGTCTGGCGTACGGTATAACCATGGCACAGGTCACAAACCTTTTGAACAACAATGGTACAAATAAAACCTTTGTCGGATCAGTGAAAGAGGGATCAGAAAAATATTTCGTAAATGTAACTTCCGAATATACCGACGTTAAAGATATTGGAGATATTACGGTAAAACAAAACGGATCAGTGACTCTGAAAGACATTGCCGAAATTATCTTTGGAGTCAAAGAGCAGACTTCATATAGCCGCATTAATGGGCTCGATGCAGTTACGGTTACTCTTATAAACGATAACCAGGTAAACCTGATCGATCTTTCGCACAAAACCCTCGGGGTGATTAATACTCTCAATGCCAATCTGAAATCGCAGGGTGTGGAAATAGTCGTTCAGAACAACACGGCCCAGATCATGGAAGACAATCTGAACCAGATAATTCATCTTGCCGTAATTGGAGGAATACTTGCAGTACTCATATTATGGTTCTTTTTACGTAATATCCGGCTGGTTTTTATAATCGCACTTGCAATTCCGATCTCGGTCTATTCAGCCTTTAATTTCTTCTATGCATATAATATTTCTATAAACAGCCTTACTCTTGTCGGAATGGCTCTTGCCATTGGAATGCTAGTGGATAATTCGGTTGTTGTCCTTGAGAACATTTATCGTCTTGTGAGTCAGGGAACGGATATTGATACGGCTGTCAGGCAGGGGACAAGCGAGGTATGGAGATCAATTTTTGCAGCGACATTAACAACTGTGACTGTTTTCCTGCCTTTTCTTTTCTCAGACAACTTCATGATCAGAATTATTGGAAAGAACATAGGCGTTTCTATAGTCTCAACCCTGATCATTTCATTATCCGTTGCTCTTTTGTTTATCCCGATGGCAACACATTTTTTTCTTAAAATGGCAAAGGGATCTGACCTGGGAATCTTTAAAAAGCTTTCAATTCATAACCGGCTGATACAGGGTTATTATCTTGCCCTTAAAGCCAGTATGAGGAATCCGGCAGGGACCGTATTAGGTACGCTTGTCGTATTCTTTGCTGCACTTCTGATCAGTCTGAGTTTAAGTGTCAGTACAACAAGGGAAGTGGAAACTTCAAGCTTCAGACTTTCAGTTACGATGCCTTCAGGAGCTACACTCGACAAAACAGATGCCTTCGTCACAGAAATTGAACGTACTCTAAGCGGAATACCGGAAAAAGGAGATATCATGAGCAGGGTGGAAGAAGGAACCGCAACAATTATTGTAAATCTTGCTGACAATTGGGATGAAACAAGTAAAAGAACTCTCCCAGAAATAAAAAATGACATTCTGGAAAAAGTAAGGAACCTTAAGACAGGCGAAATCACAATGAATGAGATTTCTTCAGGTGGTGGTTATACCGGTTCAGCCGGAAGTTCAGGGGCCGTAAATCCGGGAGCAAGCTTCATGAACCTTCTGGGTATTGGAACAACCACTGAAAGTGTTATAATAAAAGGTCAGAATTTCAACCAGATGAAAAATATTTCAGATGATATTAAGGCAGCCATACAGGATCTTTCAACAATCAGCAGTGTAAATGTGAATGTCCAGGATAATACTCCTGAGGTGCATTTAAAATTCGACATGGATTATATCGGACGTAACAACTTCACACTTGATGATATTTCTTCAGCTCTTTCCACCTTTGGAAAAGAATATTCATCGGGTGCTACCTTCCTTCAGGGAACACAAACCTACGATATTACTCTGAAATATGCTGATGAATCAGGGCAGGTAAATACAAACACTGACAAAACAATTGATGATCTGAAAAACCTTGAAGTGACAGGGACCAACTCCAATTTAATGGCAATGCAGGAGTTGTCAAATATTATATTTTCGTCAGGTATGGGCAACATACACAGGGAAAATCGTGAAAAAAAGATTACAGTTACCTACAGCTTCAATTCAGATATTACCGGGTCAAAAGATCTGCTTGAAGGTGCCAGGGCAGAAATAGAATCGATTGTTTCAAATATCAATATCCCTTCTGGAATAGCTGTTGAGGTTGTTCATGAGGAGGACCCGATGAAAGATTTCTATTATCTTATCGGTATTGCATTCCTGCTTATTTATATGATCCTGGCATCAGTTTTTGAATCACTTTCTACACCGGTTGTACTTATGTTCAGCATACCGCTTGCTGCTCTCGGTTCACTTATCGCACTTATTCTTACGGATAATTCTCTTCTTAATGCCAATACACTGATTGGATTCCTTATACTTCTGGGAGTTGTTGTGAACAATGGAATTCTCCTTATTGATTATACCAATATTTTAAGGAAGAGAGGCTACAGGCGTTCCCGCGCGCTAATGACAGCCGGTATAGCCAGGGTAAGACCTATCCTTATCACAGCTTCAACAACTGTTATTGCTCTCTTTCCGCTTGCTCTTGGGCAGGCAGAATTTGTAGCTTCTATTGGTGCCGCCTTTGCAATTACTGTTATCGGGGGTCTTACTCTCAGTACAATGCTGACCCTTATCTTTATTCCAACATTGTATTCAGGTCTTGAAAACTCGCTTAACTGGATATACTCGCTTACCTGGAAGACAAAAATTATTCAGTTCATTTTATTTGTTTTACTTGTACTTGTGATATACACCTATATTGATCAATTCCTGTGGAAGCTGATAACAACAATACTATCATTAGTTATTGTACCCGCAGGTACATGGTTCTTTATCAATACCCTGAGAAAAGCAAGAGAAACTGTGATCGCTCCTGATGAACCGGTTAATATCTATATTCAGAGTCTTGTCAAAATATACGACAGGGATAGCAGTCTTATAAGGGAATGGAACGGTGGTGCAAAAATCAGGGAAAGGTTGGGTCTTGCAAAAAACTATACATCATGGAACGACATGAACCATCTTGTATGGCAACTTCCATTGATAGGGTTTTTTGTCTATTTTACATATTTCTATCTTGATAACAGTTTCTGGATTTTTGTGTTCAGTCTCTGTATCTGGTTTTCTCTTCTTGGAATCTGGCTCCCTTTCAAAAAATTATTGACAAATTTTTCATCATCGGGAAAGAAGAAAATATATACCGGTATTATAAAGATCCTTGATCCACTGATTTTCTGGTTCATACCGGCGGGAAATTTTTATCTGTTTCAGATGAGGTGGCATAACCTGGCTATTGTGATAATACTGGGGGTCCTGTGGTTTTCTGGCCTCATAATATACAAGGCAGGAATAAAAATGGGTTCAGAGAATATAGATATATTCCGGCTGGAGGGCAGGTTTAAAAACATCCGAAAGAATTTTTACAGGATAGTTGCTTCAGTACCGCTGATAGGCAGAAAGAAAAAGCCTTTCAAGGCATTAAGCTGTATTTCACTGAATATTGGGAATGGTATGTTTGGCCTTCTCGGTCCAAATGGTGCAGGTAAAACGACGCTAATGCGGATAATTTGCGGCATCCTTGAACAGAGTTATGGTAAGGTCTGGATAAATGGAATGGATACTCAAAAAAAGAGAGAAGAGCTGCAGGGACTTATCGGATACCTTCCCCAGGAATTTGGAAGCTATGAAAATATGACAGCTCATGAATATCTTCACTACCAGGCTATGCTTAAAAATATTATTGATGTCAGAACAAGGGAGGATAGAGTCACGTATGTTCTTCAGGCTGTTCATCTGGAGGATCGCAGGCATGAAAGAATAAGCTCATTTTCGGGCGGAATGAAGCAAAGAATTGGTATAGCGCAGATACTGCTTCACCTGCCCCGTATACTTGTTGTTGATGAACCGACAGCTGGACTTGATCCGAGAGAAAGGATCAGGTTCAGGAATCTTCTTGTAGAACTAAGCCGCGACAGAGTAGTTATATTCTCAACTCATATTATTGAAGATGTTTCAAGCTCCTGTTACAAGGTTGCAGTGCTTAACAAGGGACTTCTGATGTATCTTGGTAAACCAATTGATATGGCAAAAGAAGCAGAAGGTCATGTTTGGCAGTTCAACATCCCTGCAAATGATTTCACAGATTTTATTGACAGTCACTTGGTAGTGCACCACATGGCAGAAGGAGAAAAAGTAAGAGTAAGATGTATATCTGAAGATAAGCCCCATCGTGATGCAATTAGTGTGACTCCGAATCTTGAGGATGCTTATCTCTGGCTTCTCAGGAAGAAAGTCGCAACTAATTCTTAAAATTGACGGTTTAATATCAACCAAATGAAAGGAACACAATTGTACAATAGTTTTATACTTATTTATAAGATGATCATCTATAATTTACGGATAATCTTTGCGAATAAGTTCATCTGGTTCCTTGCCGGATCAATATTGTTTTATCTCGGACTCTCAGTAATTTATGTTTTCTCAAACGACGTTTCAAAGATGGAAGACCTATACGGAATTTTTCTTTTTTCGGGGATACTTCTCGTCTTTTACCCTTCGGTTTTTGGTGTTCAGAATGATCAGGATGCCCGGACTATTGAAATAATATTTGGAATACCAAACTACAGGTACAAAGTATGGCTTGTAAGAATATTATTGATTTTTGTTATTTCTTTCCTTATCATGTTTGCTTTCACATTATTGTCATCTGTTTTTATCGTTAGATTCCGGGTTGCAAATATGACTTTGCAGGTAATGTTGCCTGTTATTTTTCTTGGCATAATGGCTTTTATGCTCTCTACAGTCATCAGAAATGGAAATGGAACAGCGGTCGTAATGATCGTGTTTGGATTAATCTTCCTTGTCTTAAGTGAGACGTTGAGCAAGAGCCAGTGGAACGTTTTCCTTAATCCATTCGATATGCCGCGTGACGTAAATGAGACAACCTGGGCGATCATTACTTTTAAAAACCGGATAATCCTGATTACCGGGTCAATCCTCTTTTTACTGATCGCTCTTTATAACCTGCAGAAACGGGAAAAATTCATGTAGAATAATCTTACTCTGCGACACTTTACAAGTTCTATAAGATTATGCATTAAATAATTAATCCCATCAGGATACTTGTCATTAAACCAGCCCTTTTCTTTTAATATTTAAGACCCTTAAAAGGGGGAAATTTAAGGGACAATATAAACCAATCCAATTATTATGTTTAACTTAGGTATGATTTATGAATAGTGAAGGTCAGGAAAAGCATTGTATAATTGTGTATTTCAATGTATTAAATTCAGAATGCTATTGTGACTGACGGGGCTGTGCCGTGATATGAGAGAAACAAGATGGAGATTTTGGAAGACATTTTTAGAAAAGTATCATATTAAATAGTCCCAGGGATAATCATCACTGACGACTAGTGGTAGGTTCAATTGATTTTATTATTATAAGAACGAGTTATATGACATGCATGACTGCAAATATCTATAATCCTTCACCGAAACAGATTGATAATTTAAATTTGTCTCTTATCTTTATTTAACCTATTGACTCTGATTTGATATGTGCACTTTCGAGACTATCACAGATAATGAAATAAAACATGATAGCAGACTCAAGAATTTCTTAAGAAAACAAAGAGATGCAGGACTCTTGCAAGTTTTGAAAGATACTATTGTAACAGTTAATAATCCAAACATACCTTTACCTTATGGAACACCAATATTTAGTCAAGTATTTGGGTTAAATGCAAACGGAACTGGTCCAGGTTCAGTTATAATAATGTATACTACAACTAAAGCAAGTCCGACTGATGCAAACGTATTAACTCCAGCAAATAACGCGACAAAAGTATCACAGCCAGTATCATTCACAAACAGCACGTCAATAAATGCAGAAAAATATGAATGGCAGATAAAAGATACTATAAGCAAAATAATAGTACTAGACACAATATTAAACAACGACAAAGGATTCACATACAACAAACTAACACCAGGAAAAACGTACAGTGTAACAGTACAACCACAAAACAGCGACCAAAACGGAAACATATCAGCAAAAAACATATTCACAATAATAAAAAATACTCCAGGCAGTATCGTCATGACTAATCCATAAAACAATGCAACTGAAGTAATTCAACCAATAAACTTCACAAGCACATCAGCAACAGACGCAGAAACATACGAATACATAATAACAGACACAAATAACAACATAGTGCTAGATACAATAGTAAACACAAACGGATTCACATACAACAAGCTACCAGGAAATAGGACATCCAAGATAAAAGGGCAAGCACAGAACAGCGACGTAAAAGGATTGTGGTCAAGCACAGATACATTCACAACATATGATAATGCACCGACAGTAAGCACGGACAAACCAGCAAGCACTGACAGTACGAATATAAATGATCCATTAACATTCAGCTGGAAAGCAAAAGACATAGACAACGATACACTGACAGGCAGCCTAAGAATATGGGATGCAGAGCAAGATACGACAATAGACAATATAACAGGAACGACATACACGTTGACAAAAGGATTCCTAAAACCGCAAAAAACATACAAGTACACAATAACTGAAGATGATGGAAAGAAATTTACAACAAGCAACACAGGACAATTCAATACGAGGATAGTCACCGGGATAAATGACATTATTTTAAATACTGCCATTTTGATTTATCCAAACCCTGCAACTAATGAAATAACGGTTGAGTATACTCTGACACGATCCTTAAAAATCGGCATTTGTTTATACAATCTGGGCGGTAAAAATTTGATCCGTCAATCATTGGAAGAATATGCCGGACCACAATCTCACAGGATAAATTTAACTTCAATTGGGAAAGGGATATTCATTTTAAAACTTGTGACCAATGACTCTGGACAAGAAAGTCTGATAAAAACGTTCAAACTTATTAAAAATTAAAATAGCACGGCATATAATATGGACAATAAAGGTAAGTTGTTTGTCGCGGTTTTGCTTTATTCCCTGCATCCGTCCCTCCGCAGCAAAACACGACTTGTCCCGATTTATAGGGGTGCTTTTTTGCCAATATGGACTACTATGTGACGACAATTCTGTAACTATTTTATTTTAGATCTTGATAAATAACTCTAAAAACAAGTTAGCTGTCAGATTTGAGCGAACTTCAATAGATAAAACAAAGAGAAAATCTTGTTAATAATAATATATACGTATCTTTGTGATCCAATACTTACGTAAGATGGATGCAAAATTGACATTAAACATAGACATAGAGATAGTCCGTAAAGCTAAGGTTTATGCAAAAAAGGAAGGTAGAAGTCTCTCAGATCTGGTGGAAAACTATTTGAAGCTCTTGACAAAGAACTCATCTATTGAAAACTCAGAGTATACTCCCAGAGTCAGGGCTTTACTTGGATCTGTATCCTTACCAAAAGACTTTGACTATAAAAAAGAACTTGCTGATACTATAGCAAAAAAATATCTTTAAGATGACTAATCTTTTCATTGACACAGATATAATTGTCGATTTCCTGATTGATAGGAAACCATTTTCCAGAGAGGCTGCGATTATCTTTACTTTGATTGATCAGAAAAAACTCAAAGGATATGTTTCATATTTGACCTTTAGTAATTTATTCTACGTTCTTCGTAAAATTGAACCACAAAAAAAAGTAATCTCAAAACTTGACAGTCTTTCAAAACTCTTAACTGTTCTTAAAGTTGATGATCAAAATATTAGAGATGCTATTGATTCAGGATTTCCTGATTTTGAGGACAGTATTCAATATTATTGCGCTCTGGACTGTAAAAAAGTTGAAGCTATAATTACCAGAAATACAAAAGACTATAAGAATTCAGGCCTGCCAGTCATGACTCCTGGGGACTTCTTAAAATCATCTGTCAACTGACACGGATGGTTTAATTAATTACCTCCGGTGAGCTCTGTCAGATGAAGCTGTCCTCGGTTGCCTTTTGAAATCCGGACTACTTCTTGATCAGCTTTCCCGGCCAATTTTGTGATACCTACTGCACCAAAAACCAACTTCTGTTACATGTTTTAGTACTTTTTCATTGGCAAATGGATAGGTAATTTTCTATTAAACATAGTTGGAATAATTTGTTTATCAAGGTATTTGCTAAATCGTCTTGGTAGGTTAACAGAAATTTCAACATTCTAATTATCTAATACTCTTTCCCTTGTGATTAGATATAGATAATACTCTCAAATACCTCCCATGACCCGCCACAAAAAAAAGCCATCCTCCTTTCAAAAACAGAAGCTTGCGAAAACACTTCATAAAAAAGAATTTTTCCGCAAACTAAAATATATGGTCAACACCATAAGCGGAGAAGATATTTATTCCGGTATACCTCAGATCATTATAGAAACTATTTATAATGAGCGTCCACATTCCTTTAAAGTGATTGTTAAGCATGGCTGCAAGATTTCCTCAGGGGTAATGCGCGATATGAGGGTCATTTTACCAGAGTGGATAAAGAAAAATAAATTAACCATTATCCCTGACAGACTAGATATCACACTTGAAGAATTTTATACGGTAGGTTTCACCATCTGGCTTTTAAATAATGCCCTTACAGACGAAAGTATAACTTATGTTCCCCGGTTTAAAAAAGGTGTTCAGAACTTCGTCGACAACTTTATAAGTATTTATGACGAGGCTAACAATCATCTTTACAGGGCTCTCAGAATAATGAGTATGATTAATTCCGATATAGGTGAAAAACTGTATTGGGCAGATTATAATATGGTAGAAACTCCTGAGCCCAGACGAGGAATCGACAATATAATAACTCTTTATTCTTGCAAATCAGAATCTGTTTCAGTAAAGATAAATGGTAGTTCCCGGCCCGCAAAACGTCTTGGCTTTGCTTTTCCTGAAGAAGGTCCAACATGGATTGATATTAAACCTTCAGTTCTGAATATCAAAGGTCCTTTTGCCGGAATTCCCTTAAATGTCTATATCCAGTCACATGCTCTTCAAAGATTGTCTGAACGGATAGACTGTTTTGAAACCGGTTTGGTACATTATAACATGTTCCTGTCTATAAAAGACCCTGAAGTTGTCTTCGATCACCAAAATAATATTCTTATAGAATTCAGGTTTTTCGATACCAAAGCTGGCTATTTCAGGGTAACTGTTGTAGAAGGAATGATAATTATCAGAACATTTCTATTCATCACAAACACTGGTACTCCTGAGGGCCAGAAGTTAGGGAAAATAACAGGACTTCAAATGCTTGACAAGAAATATCTCGCAATCGACAAGCTGAGTACATTCATGGATTCCGATATCAAAGATAATAAGGAAGTACAAAAAATATTTGAAAAAGCCGGATGCAGGTGTCTGATCGAATTATATGAAAGAATGCAACCATTGGTGGTCAAACATACTAATCAGCTGGATACAAATATGATGCTTAATTATATGGCTACCGGCAATGACAGTCTATCACATTCATTACCTGATACCAGAACAAGATTTCCGGAATGAAATTCGTTTCCCGCAAACCGAAATACGGCTCCCAGGTCCGGAATATGCCTCCGCAAATCCCGAATATGGCTTCCCAAATCCTGAATATGGCTACCAAGACCGAAATATGCCTCCGGAAATCCGGAATATTGCTTCGCAGGTGCGAAATAATGCTCCCCATATCCGAAATATTGCTTCGCAAATCAGGAATATTGTTCTTAAAAACAGGAATATCATTACCGGTCATTCGCAATCCATTAATTAAGCTGCAGATATTTTCCTCTCGGTTAACAGAATAGCAATCTCTGTTATCATGTTTTAATAGCAAGGAAGATATATCCTATAGAATAATATGATTACTAAAGTGTATTTGCCGAAATTCATTCTTCTGCAAATATTTGGAGTAGTATAATAAAGTACTTATATTTGTACTTAATTAAATACTTAATAACACTCAGATGATAGCAGCAAATTATACTGAATTCAGAACCGGACTTAAAAACTTCCTTGACAATGTCGAAAATAACAACGAGACTTTAATTATCAAGAGAGGTTCTGGAAAAGGGACAGTATTAATATCACTTGACGAATATAATTCCATCATAGAGACGTTGCACTTATTAAGTTCGAAGAAGAATGCAAAAAGACTCTTTGAATCAATCGGGCAAATGAAAACCGGAAAAAGGGTTAAACATAACCTGATTGAGGAATGATGAAAATTGTTTTTTCAAAAAATGCATGGGAAGATTATGTCTACTGGCAAACTGAAGAAAAAAAGATTCTCAAAAAGATTAATGCTCTAATCAAGGATATACAAAGAACTCCTTATGAAGGCATAGGCAAACCAGAACCTTTAAAATTTGATCTGGCTGGTTATTGGTCCAGACGCATAGACCTGGAACACAGATTAGTTTACCAGGTTGAGGGCTCAGATATCTTGATCTATATATGTCGGTTTCACTTCGACAAAAAATAAAAAGCACAAGCTGACTTAATATTTGATATATACAAATGAATCCATATAACCTGACAACCGTGAAACCATTTATTGTATTTCTCTTTTTAATTGTCACAATGATTTATTTTTCTTGTGACAAAAGTGATAATCTTAAGGAATATCCTTTTGAAGCTGATGTACTAGGGAATAATCCGGATTGTGGATTGTTTGGAATTAAAATTACGAACAACCTTGACAAAGTAGTGGATATCGTTGGAACCTCCGTTTCAGATAATATATATATTGCAAAGAATTTACCAGTTGAATTACAAACAACAGGTCTGGTAATCGTATTGGATATAAGAAAACCAAATGCCTCTGAACTTGGAGCATGTACCGATCGTGGACCAGGTTATACCTGGCTTTATGTAATAAAAGCCAGATTGAAATAGTTGAGATGTCACTTCGATTGCTGAACTCGGGAAAAAAACAATATACTTTTAAAATGAAAACTACACTACTTGGAATCTTAGCCTTTTTTATTGGACTGACTTGTTTTTCACAAGAAGTTGAATTTTGCAGTTCATTGAATACTTCAACAGAAAATAGATTTCAAAATGCTTATGGCATCGGGCTTCAGTATCAACACAATATTGGAAGTAAGTTTAAAGTTGGACTTGGAGTTCATTATAATTTTAACAACGTACAATTTGATGAAATTCCTTATGTTGATGGTGATCCTAATTTAGTTATTGCTGAGGAGATTCACTCAAAGTCTAAAAGATTCTCAATTCGGTTAAATATTCAATGGCTGCTTAAAAATAACGAAAATGCATCTATTTCTCTTGGCCCGGAAATTAGTTATAATTATTTATGGGGGAAAGATCAAATTGAGGAAAGACAGGGACAACCCTCAAATATGTTGAACAGTACTCAAAATAATGGCTTAACAAAAGAAATAGGACTTGGACTAATTTCTAAGATTGAAATCAAGAATTTCATTTCTCCTCAGTTATCACTTTGTTTTACAATCAGGCCTGAAATAGTAACCGATGGGGTATTCGCAAAAGGTGGAACTCCGGTATTTTCAGGAGCATCAGGATTTACAGAATTCCAGATTGGACTAAAATATAGATTTAGAAAATAAAAAACTGCCCGTAATCGGACGGCTTAATTAATTACCTTCCGTGAGCTCGGCCAGATGAAGCTGTCCTCGGTTGCCTTTTGCAATCCGGACTATTTTATCTTCACATTCAAAAGTCTATGAGAAAAGAATTTAACCCAATTATTAAATCTTGTGCCAGCCGGACTGTTCCTGCTGCCGAGACAAAGTCAATAGAGCTACCGGCTGACCCCGTCTTCAGCGAGGGCAGGGGTACAGTTGTCATGGTTCTGCAGAGCCACCTGGACAATGTGATTTTTAAATTCCAAAAATATTTCAATATATGTTGGTGTAAGCCGAAAAACCAAAGAGTAAGTATTATTTTAAATTATTAAGTTATGAAATCAAGTAGAGTTTCTTTAATTGTTTTATTTTCTGTTTTCTGTATAGGTTTAAATGCACAGGTTTTTATTGGAGGGAATTTTGGATTCAATATCAGCGATGATAAGACCAACGATGGAGGAGCAACTATAAATAAATCATCTAATTACAGTTTAAGCCTTTCGCCTAAGATAGGAAAATTTCTATCTGAAAAAACTGCAATTGGTTTTGCTTTAAATATTTCTCTCTCTGGAAACACTGCAGGTGTCAATCCGGAAACCATATCTAAATCTTCTTCCCTGGGAGGTAGTCTTTTTTTGCGTTATTATGCAATAAAATGGAATAAGTTTTCGGTATTTGGCCAGGGAAATATTGGTTTGACATTCTCCAATTCAAGCACAAAATCAGGGGGATCAACCACTAACGGACCAAAAGCCACCAACGTGTATTTAACTTTTTATCCGGGTCTTTCTTATGATTTAAATGATAAATTATCACTGGAGACAACTCTCAATATATTAAGTTTCGGTTATATCTATGTCACAAATAAGGCTGACACTTATACAGACAACACTTCAAGTTTTAATATTGGAGCTGGACTTGGTAATATTGTTTCAATTGGTGCTATCACAGTTGGGGCGATTTATAAATTTTAGAACGGCCAGACTTTCCTTATCATTCCTGCAAATAATTTATTGAGCCTTAAGAAACTGATCCTTAAAAAAACTGCCCATAATAAGCAAAATTGTTTAACCGAAACGAATATTTCCAATCTGCCGGGATTTTATATGTTAACAGCATAGACATTGTGTTAGCAGGTCATAAAAGTATGCATTGATTCTTATGATCAATTTAGATATCTTTGCTATTCAAAGGGATAACTCGTAGAAATAATATATTGTAGAGACAGCATTATGTATCTTGATATAATTATACTAATAATTGCAACGGTAGTGTGGATCACAGCAGAAGTGTATTTAGTTTTACGGGATAATGTTCACGGAAAAGGAAAAACTACAATAGATCGAACGACTAGAAATTACAATTTCATTTCCTTAATAATCGCAATAAGTTTGGCAGCTATTATTAGCTGGATTCCGGTATTCCAGTTTAATCAAAGGACATCAATTGTATTCTGGATAGGGATCTTAATACTATTTCTTGGGCTGTTTTTGCGTTACTGGTCAATCAATATTCTGGGCAAGTACTTCAGAACAACAGTGGAGATAGAGAAAGGACAAAAAGTTATTCAGAAAGGTCCTTATAAATGGATACGGCATCCCTCATATAGTGGAATTATACTGTTTTGCATAGGTTATGGCCTCGCAGTTCAAAACTGGCTCTCATTAATTATTGCTGTTTCGCTTCCAACAATCGCAATACTATACAGAATTAAAATTGAAGAAGAAGCACTTGTCCAGGGAATAGGGATTGAATATGAAGCCTACCAAATGAAAACGAAAAAACTAATTCCTGGAATCTGGTAGGAGAATCAATATATAATAATTGTGTCTTTTTTTAGTTGCTAATGTAAATTTTTAATTTACTTTTGCGACATGAAAAAAATTGAAGTCGTTTAGTAGGAATTTACGATTCTCCTATGGACTACAATTTCATGAGTTTGAAGATAATTTATACAAAAGTATGGCAAATCATAAATCGTCAGAAAAAAGGATCAGGCAGATTGATGTAAGAAAAGAGAACAATAAGTATTATGCTAAAACAACACGTAATGCTTTAAAGACTCTTCGTGGAACAACAAATAAAGAAGAAGCTGCAGTTATGCTTCCAAAATTAACATCTATGCTCGACAGGCTGGCAAAGAAAAATATTATTCATAAGAAAAAGGCTTCAAACCTGAAATCCTCAATTGTTAAGCATGTAAGCAGCTTATAATATACCACTATAAATAAGAAGGCTGTATCATTTTATGATACGGCTTTTTTTTAAACATCTCACGACTCCCAATGCACGACGCACGGTTTATATAAACGATGAATGAATTGTCGTGAGTCGTATGTATTGTGCCGTATACCGTGTGTCGTTTTTTCCACTTGTTAATCTGGAGTGATTTTATTATATTGCATCTGCATTTCTAAATCGTTGCTGCATGTCACTTAAAATTACTGACTGGGCTGTTGAAGACAGACCCAGAGAAAAGCTTATTCAGAAAGGTACAGCCAGTCTGAGCGATGCCGAATTGCTGGCAATTCTGATAAACTCCGGAACAAAGGAAAAATCGGCTGTTGATCTTGGTCGCGAATTATTAGGTATTGTAAACAATAACCTGAATAGTCTCGGCAAACTTACAATAGCTGACTTTAAGAAATTACGCGGCATTGGCACTGCACGAGCAGTAACAATTGCTGCAGCACTGGAATTGGGCCGAAGGCGGAAGCTGACTGAAATGCCTGAAGTGACTCAGATCAAATGTTCAAAAGATGTAGCTGATATATTTCAGCCTCTTCTCTCGGACCTTTTGCATGAAGAGTTCTGGATATTGTTCCTCAACAGGTCAAACAAAGTGATTAACCAGATGAAACTGAGCCAGGGTGGTATTAGCGGTACTGTTACTGATGTACGGATTGTTATGAAAAAGGCAATTGAATATCTTGCCTCAGGCATTATTGTATGCCATAATCATCCATCCGGAAATCTTAATCCAAGTGAATCTGATACAAAAATAACACAGAAAATTAAAGAGGCTGGCACAATGATGGATATCCAGTTGCTTGATCATCTGATAATTTCTGATAAAGAATATTATAGTTTTGCGGATAATGGGTTACTGTAATTGTCTGATTTTCTTACAGTCTGGCAGTCTCACGTTCCTGTCGATTCACAGATTGCATAAACTGAAAGGATTCTCTACCGGGAGGGGCTATGAGTAGGGTTCATCGTATTTATGTACCTTGCTATTGTCATTACAGATTTCCAGCAACTTAGTAACTGATTTTTTAAATACCGGATGGATTATTTCAGGTGCAATCTCGCTTAAGGGTACCAGCACAAACTTCCTCTCATGCATTAAAGGATGAGGAATCTTCAAACTTTTCTCATCCAGTACTAAATCTTCATAAAGAAGAATATCAATATCGATAAGCCTTGATAAATATTGCTTTTCGCCTCTTAATCTGCCTGACAGAGATTCTATCATCAGAATCCTTCCTAACAGTCCGGAAGGCGTCAGTCTTGTTTCAACCTTCAATACCATATTAAGGAAATCACCTGACTGAAAACCCCAGGATTCTGTTTCAAAAACAGACGAAAAATCCAATACCTTACCGATAGATTCTTCAATCCTGTTTACTGCTTCTTTCAGATTACGTTCTCTGTTTCCAAGATTAGTTCCTAAGCCAAGAAATACTACATTCATTATCAAATCAATCTGTCATCAAAAGTATTAAATACATACGTACCTTTATAAATTCATTTTGTTTTTTATATATTTAAAATTCATTTCATTAAAGCGTTAAAAAGATGAAAAACTTCCTGAAATACACTCTGGCGACCATTACCGGGATAATAATTGCTTTAATCCTTTTCTTTGTTGTAATGCTTGCAAGCTTTAGTGCCCTTGTCGCTTCAGGCAACAAACCTGCCTCAATAAATGCCGGTTCCATACTTGTTCTGAAAGCCGGCGTTGAAATTCCTGACAGAGGAGATCAGAATCCGTTTGCGGGATTTGACCTGTTTAATTTGGCATTTACTCCAGCTCCCGGGTTGAATGAAATTCTACAAAATATTGAAAAAGCTTCAACTGATAGCAAAATAAAAGGTATTTTAATAGAAAACGGCCTGTTTCCTTCCGGATGGGCGACAACTGGCGAAATAAGAAACGCTCTTGAAAAATTCAGGAAGGATGGGAAATTCGTTATCTCATATTCCGATTATGTTCTTACACAGGAATGCTATTATTTGTCAACAGCTGCAGATAAAATATATGTAAATCCTGGATCAATGGTCGATTTCAAAGGGTTGAGCAGTGAGGTTATGTTCTACAAAAAAGCGCTGGAGAAACTGGGAGTTGAAGTCCAGGTGACCCGTCATGGCAAGTTTAAAGGTGCTGTTGAACCTTTTATTCTGGACAAGTTGAGTGAAGAAAACAAAACACAGATTAAAGATTACGCGGGATCAATATGGAATCAGGTCATTAAAGATATTTCTGAATCACGAGGTATTTCTGCTGATAAGCTTAACCTGATTGCTGATAATCTGGCCGGTAACAACGCTTTAGGTGCCCTTGAAAGTAAGCTTGTTGACGGGCTCATGTATCGCGACGAATTAATTGATACACTAAAATCCTTGTCAGGGATCAGTAAGGATAAAGATCTCAATCTTGTATCCATGACCAAATACAGCAGAGTACCTGATCTTAAAAAAAGTGTTTCCGTAAAAAACAGAATCGCTGTAGTTTACGCATCTGGATCGATTGTTATGGGTAAAGGAAATGAAAATAACATAGGAGGAAATTATTATGCCGAGGTAATAAGGAAAGTCAGGCTCGATACAACAGTGAAGGCCATAGTTTTAAGGGTCAATTCGCCCGGAGGAAATGCGCTGGCTTCAGATATTATGTGGCGCGAACTGGCTCTTACTGCAAAAGCCAAGCCGGTGGTGGTCTCAATGGGGAATTATGCGGCTTCCGGAGGTTATTTCATTTCGGCTCCGGCTACCAAAATATATGCTGACCCCACTACCATTTCAGGGTCCATTGGAGTTTTCGGCCTGATACCAAATGCAGAAAAATTGTTGGATCAGAAACTCGGACTTACGACAGAAATTGTCAAAACAAATAAAAATTCCGATTTTCCTTCAATATTCAGACCTATGAATGTCTATGAAAAAGAAGTTATGCAGAAGAATATTGAAAAGATATACAGCGATTTCGTGGACAAAGTGGCAGCCGGACGTAAAATGACTGCCCGATCGGTTGACAGCATAGGGCAGGGAAGAGTATGGAGTGGCACTAGCGCTAAGAGAATCGGACTTGTTGATGAAATTGGAGGATTGAAAGATGCCATCAAAGGCGCTGCAAATCTTGCAGGCATTGAGACCTGGTCCGTCAGAGAACTGCCGGTGATCGAGGACCCTTATACCAGGCTTCTTTCACAGTTTACTGGTGAAATAAGGATGAATATTTTAAAA
Organism: uncultured Bacteroidales bacterium; assembly: GCA_963838215.1. Classification (GTDB taxonomy): domain Bacteria; phylum Bacteroidota; class Bacteroidia; order Bacteroidales; family VadinHA17; genus LD21. The sequence continues at coordinate 873,224 of CAWIQG010000004.1, forward strand.
AGAGAGTTAGGAGAATCAGTCAGGTATTATAATATGATCCAGGAGATTAAAGATCTGTCAGGAATACAGGCTCGTCTCCCCTATTTTATTGATATCCATTAATATATGGCAACCGATAAAAATATTTTTTTATATCCTGTTTCTCTGATATACGGAATGATTACCTGGTTACGGAATTTCTTATATAATACCGGTATCCTTCCCTCAGTGGAATTCCATCTTCCTGTTATTTGTGTCGGAAATATTACTGTCGGAGGAACAGGCAAAACGCCTCATACCGAATATCTTGCAGGATTGCTCAGGGGAAGTTTCAAAGTGGCTGTTCTCAGCAGGGGCTACAAAAGGAAGACCCGTGATTTCAGGATAGCCTCATCGTCATCTTCTGTCAGCGAAATTGGTGATGAGCCTTTACAGATATTCAGGAAGTTTCCCGATATACTGGTGACAGTAGACAGAAACCGGGTTCATGGCGTAAAAAAGATTATGAAGGGAAATCCTGAGACAGATGTAATAATTTTGGATGATGGTTTCCAGCATAGAAGTATCACACCCGGTTTTTCGATTCTTCTTTCTGATTTTGAAAGGCTTATCGTAAGGGATCACATGTTACCCTATGGCAATCTCAGAGAAGATAAAGGGAATATGAGAAGAGCCGATATTATATTGATAACCAAATCTCCTGAAAATATTTCTCCGATGCAGCGGAGATTGATCGTAAAAGAGGTTGATAAAGCTCCTTATCAGAATCTCTATTTTACTTCACTTACATATAAAGATCCTCTGCCCCTGTTTGACAGCAATGAAGACGAAGAAACATATTTGGATTTATCGCAATGTGCCGGCTGCGGGATAGTTCTCGTAACAGGAATAGCCAATCCCCTGCCGCTTAAGGAGTATCTTAAGGGAGCCTTCGACGAGATTATCCATCTTTCATTTCCCGACCATCATAATTTCAAAGAAAAGGACATAATTTCTATTTCCTCAGCGTTTAATGAGCTTGAGTCTCCGTCAAAGTATCTGTTTACAACTGAAAAAGATGCTGTAAGGTTGAGCGAATTTACTAATATTGCAGAGCCTATAAGATCGGCATTTTTTTATATCCCTCTTGGAATACATTTTTTAAATAATGACAGTGAAGAATTTAATAACCTGATATTTGACTATGTTAGAAAAAATAAACGAAACAACAGAATTTCTGAAAGCTAAAGGGATAATTAACCCGGATGCTGGTATTATTCTGGGTACCGGACTGGGTGAACTGACTTCAAAAATTGAAAATCGGATTGAGATAGACTATAAAGACATTCCCAATTTTCCAATCTCTACGGTTGAGGGCCATGCAGGAAAATTAATTTACGGTGACTTTGGCAGGAAAAAAATTGTAGCCATGAAGGGGAGATTTCATTATTATGAAGGATATGGAGCCGAACAGGTAGCTCTACCTGTAAGAGTTTTAAAATATCTTGGTATTAAATGTCTATTCCTTTCAAATGCTGCCGGCGGAGTTAATCCTTCTTTTCAGATCGGTGACATAATGATAATAACTGACCATATAAATCTACTTCCGAATCCCCTTATTGGTCCGAATGATGATCGCATTGGTGCCAGATTCCCCGATATGAGTGAAGCTTACGACAGGTACCTGGTCAAAAAAGCTATGCTTATCGCACAGGATAATAATATAAGGATACATAAAGGTGTCTATCTCTCAACAAGCGGTCCCACTTTTGAAACACCTTCGGAATACAGATTTTTCAGGATAATCGGTGCCGATGCAGTAGGAATGTCGACTACTCCCGAGGTAATTATTGCCCGCCATATGAATCTGCCTTGTTTCGCAGTAAGCATTATTACAGATCTCGGCGTCGAAGGTAAAATCGAATATATAACACAGGAATCTATTCTGAGTGAGGCTGCTAAAACCGAAGCCCGTATGACAACGATTATGACAGAGATGATTTCATCTTTATAGTATTTTTACCACAAAGACCACAAAGTTCATCACAAAGGAATTCTAAGGTTTAAAGAATAATACGTTTTATCCCGTCCTTTAGATGCAAGACATTGAAATTTGCCAATAAGCCCAATCTGCATTTTGACAGTTTGAGATAGGTAAGAATTTGCGCAATATGTATATCAGTCAACGCCTCAATAGGCTTTATTTCTACAATTACACAACTTTCAACTAATAAATCTATTCTATATCCTGCCTCAAGTTGAACCTCTTTATATATTAAAGGAAGAGGTTTTTGTTTCTCAACTTTCAATCCTGATTGGATTAGGTCAAAATACAAACATTTAGTATAAGCACTTTCAAGCAAACCAGGGCCTAATGTCGTATGAACCTGAAAGGAACAGTCCAAAACTTTCTTAAATACTTTTTCTATATCCATTATTATTGAATTTTCCTTTGTGTTACTTTGTGGATTCCTTTGAGATACTTTGTGGTTAAAAAAATAAACACTTTTACTTTATTAATAAATCATACTTAGTTTCTTATAACTGTACAAACTTTTTTCCATTTATTTGTTTTACCTGTATCATCATACAATGAAATGAAAACAATATATATTCCCGTTTTAACAAGAGAACCATCATCAGCAGTCCCATCCCAGATCAGAGATACCCCTGGCCCTGCTAACATGTTTGTAGCAATCTTCCTTACATAATTTCCGGCTTCATCAAAAACCATCACTGAAATTACATTTCCATTTCCTGTCAGGATAAGTTTGATCACCAGAAAATCTTCATTACCGTCGTTGTCAGGAGTAATTTTCGATGATGAAAAAACCACTCTGTCAGAAGTTGCCGGTATTTCAACAAACGCCGAGTTCGGAGCACCCGGCGTTCCCCACCCCGAACTCTCCGATGCAGAATGCCAGTTTGCAGCTACTTCAGATTTATTATGTGGCCCTGTCTTTTCAAGTGCAACACCTTCATATCCCGACAGAAGGGAATAGTGCATTTTTTCATTGTAATAAACCTCATCAATTTTGTCCAGTTCCCTGTTATACAGAATCAGATGGCCCGCAGCATCATTCATTGATGGCATAGAATTGACCTCAAAGATAAAATTGGGGATTGCAGAAAAATATCTTTCAGAGATTTTTTGTTTGTCAATGGTTATGGCATAGTAAGAACCGGGCAATATACATCTCCCCTCATCTGAGACTAAAAAAAACTGGGAAGTGTCTCCCGAACCATCATTTACAGAAACAAGCTGAAGGCGTGAGGCATCAATAATTTTCTCTGAACAGTTATATAGTTCCAGATAATCCGGATCTCCCGGCATCGGATTGAATAAAAGTTCGTTAAACAGTATATCACCCTTTCCCGGTAATTCGGGCAATCCAAAATTAAAACTTCCATTCTGGATCTGGTTACCGGCAAAATCTTTAATATTTCCGGAAATATCAAATTGATATTCTTTTCTCACAAGAACAGGTTCTGCCGGTTTTATCGAGAACTCCCGAAAAAGAGGGTCAGTCGGATAAATATCAATTATCCCTTTTCCTCCGATGTTAAAATTTTGAATATCTGCAGAAAAGTTAAAAACCGGCTCGGAAAACCTTACAGTAATATTCACACTGTCATCAGGAAATACGTTCTGAACTCCGTAAAATGAATTATCAGGATTGTCTTTCGCCACAGAATTAACCGACCCCGGAGTACCCCCTTTGCGTGAAACAGATGCGATCCAATTACCTTTATCATAAAAAGGGAACCGGGTATCTATCATCTCAAGTGACCAACCTCCATTGGATTTTAATTCATCTCCGTACCAGTCAGAAGAATATTCCACACCATGAATCAAATCGTCAGAACTGTCTGACAGGCACAATATCCTGCCAGCATCAGTAAGTGAAGGAAATTGTTTTAGTCCTGTAACCGTTCCATATTTTGTAAAAAATGATGTGTCCTGTGTTGAACAGATTATTATAGTTCCTGAAGGTTGAATAATAGTCTCGGGGAAAAGTGCCTTCAGGTCCCCTGACGAGAGTTTCCAGTTTTTCATATTGAATGGATATTCTGTTCTGTTGGTTATTTCAAGATATTCTTTGCCAGGAAGAGAGACTTCAGGTAAAGGGTCAGCCATAATTTCTGAGATTATCACATCCCCCGTTTCTGCCCATACGGGGGTAAAAGGGATCAGGATATTTTGCGCACAATTACCGGAATTGTCACATATCTTACTGATTATCAAATTATTTATTGATTTATTATTGAACAAAACTGCAAATTCAATCCCGTAGGTCAGATCTTTTTTCTTTATAACAGACACCGAACTGTCAGCATTATCATTTAATGAAAAATTACCCGAAACTATTAATTCATCGATCGGTGCTTCATTGAAAGTTACTTCAACTGAATTCTTTCCTGTAACTTTACAACCTGTAACAACCGGAGGTTCATTATCTACATAAAACTTACCTTCAATATTTATATCATCGAGCCATAGAAGCCTGTCACGGGTGGATGAATATTTGTAATAGACTCCAAACCATCCGGGAATGAACAATTCATTGTCGGTTCCTGAAGCTGTGCCTACAGGATTCCCATTCAACCGGAAGACTGATGCACTCCAGTTCCCTTCCTGTGATCTTTCCACAACAATTTTCACGGCATCAGTTGTCCCGATAGCTGACTGCCAGTTTATCCGGCAATCTATAACCGTAGTAATTATTTTATCCTTTACTTTCCAGAGACGAAGAGTATCATCATAACCTGTCAGGTTGACACCAATGGCAAACCCATTGGTACCTCCATCGGGTGACATAGAAGAAGGTTCAGCATCGGACATCAGGAATACCGACCAGTTATTTGATGATGACGGATCGTAACCATGCCTGATAAGAAAGGACCACCTGGTTAAACTCTGTGATGGATGCAGGTTCTTAATCGGGATTCCGATCCTGTCAGTTCCGGCGTTGGGATTATCAAATATATGATGCAATGAGAATCTTCCTGAGATACTTGCTATAGAGTCAGCTTTCCATCGACCTTCTGTACTTTGCACCCAGTTGACGATACTTCCCGATTCGAAATTTTCCACAATCTGGCCATACGCCATATATGGCATAAATAGAGCCAGCAAAATTACTTTTTTCATGCAGCGCGACGAATTAAAAAAAAAGTTAATTTTGACAGTTTTAAATGTCAGAGTAAATATAAATAATAACTTAAATTATTCCAAAAAAAAACTATGAAAACAGCTGTTGTAGGAGCCACCGGAATGGTTGGCCGGACAATGATGAAAGTACTGGAGGAGAGAAATTTCCCGGTCTCACAACTGATACCTGCCGCTTCGGAGCGGTCGATAGGTAAAGAGGTCATCTTTAAAGGAAAGGCTGTTAAAGTAGTAAGCGTTATGGAAGCTGTTGAAGCCAGACCCGTATTTGCTATATTCTCAGCAGGTGCATCAACTTCAAAAGAATGGGCGCCGCTTTTTGCAAAAAACGGGACTGTTGTAGTTGATAATTCTTCGTATTGGCGGATGGATAAAAACATCCCTTTGGTTGTTCCTGAAATAAACAGTCATGTAATTAAAAAAGGTGACAGGATAATTGCCAATCCAAACTGTTCAACAATACAAATGGTTATGGCTTTAGCGCCGCTTCACAGAAAATATAAGATTAAACGTCTTGTAGTAGCAACATATCAATCGGTTACCGGAACAGGTGTAAAAGCTGTTAACCAGATGGAGAACGAGAGAATGGGTATAAAGGGAGAGATGGCTTATGCTCATCCTATTGATAAAAACTGCTTCCCTCATGGTGGAACTTTTCAGCCCGATGGATATACAACAGAGGAACAGAAACTGGTTGATGAAACCCGTAAAATACTTGAAGATCAAACAATCCAGGTAACAGCAACAGTGGTCAGGATTCCTGTAGTGGGAGGCCATTCGGAAGCAGTAAATATTGAGTTTGAAAATGATTTCGATATTTATGATGTGAGACAGCTTATCAGTCAGTTTCCGGGTTGTGTGGTGTATGATAATCCTTCAGAAAACATATATCCAATGCCTATTCATGCGCATAACAAAGATGATGTTTTTGTCGGCAGGATCAGGAGAGATCTGTCGAAGGGAAAATGCCTGAATCTCTGGATAGTATCAGATAACATCAGAAAAGGAGCTGCAACGAATGCGATTCAGATTGCTGAATATATGGCGGCTAACAGTTTATTTTGACCATCTGACTCCCCTTCTCTTAGAGTCAAGGGTTCTTAATACAAAATTTCATTAAAAGGATACCTCTTCTGATGTATTATTTTTACCTCATCATAAAGAAGATTGCGCAACTCTTCCACGTTCTCTTTTGTTTTTGCTGAAATGAAAACAGTTTTGTGAATTATATCTGTAGCCATCCATGATTTCTTAAGATCAGACAATGAATAGTTTTCCTTCAATAAAGGAGTAAGATCATCTTCATCCTTAACAGTATATGAAAATGCATCAATTTTATTAAAAATAATTATTACCGGTTTATCGAAAGATTTAAGTTCCCGGAGAGTTTCATTTACAACTTTAATCTGTTCTTCAAAATTCGGGTGAGAGATATCGACAATATGAACCAGCAAATCCGATTCTCTCACTTCATCGAGGGTTGACTTGAACGATTCAACCAGATCGGTCGGCAGTTTACGGATAAATCCTACGGTATCGGAAAGAAGGAAAGGAAGATTATTAATAACGACTTTACGAACCGTCGTATCGAGAGTCGCAAAAAGCTTATTTTCAGCAAAAACATCCGATTTGCTCAACAGATTCATTATGGTGGATTTGCCGACATTTGTATATCCTACAAGCGCCACCCTGACCATTTTTCCCCGGTTTTTCCGCTGGGTAACCATTTGAGTATCGATCTTTTTAAGCTGCGATTTAAGCAGGGATATTCTATCTCTTATGATCCTTCTGTCGGTCTCAATTTCAGTTTCACCTGGTCCTCTTAAGCCGATACCTCCCCTTTGCCGCTCGAGATGGGTCCACATACCGGTCAGTCGCGGAAGAAGATACTGATACTGGGCAAGTTCGACCTGTGTCCGAGCATGAGATGTCCTTGCCCGGCGTGCAAAAATATCTAAAATCAGATTTGTTCTGTCGAGAATGCGGCAGCCAAGTGTATCTTCTATATTTCTTATCTGGCTTGGGGAGAGTTCATCATCAAATATCGCAATATCGATTTTGTTCTCTTTTACAAATAAAGTTATCTCCTCTATTTTTCCAGAGCCTACAAATGTTCGCGGGTTTGGAACATCAAGCCTCTGTATAAACCTTTTCACAGGTTCTGCCCCTGCTGTTTCAGTAAGAAATGATAGTTCATCCAGGAAATCTTCAATCTCACACTCGTCCTGATTAGGATAAATTATTCCGATAAGGATTGCCCTTTCCACGGGTATTTTTGTTTCAATCATCTTCCGAATATGATATTTATAATGTTATAAAAGCAGGCGCTGTTAAAAAATCCTCTGTATGAATTTGTATAATTCTTTGTAAACCTTAGTGGTTGATTATAATTCATTGAACCACAAGTGTCATAAAATAAACTAAAGAGCAATTAAAGTTTCATTGAAAGCCTCCGCCTGCATTTTATTTTGAATTGAAAAAATTACAAATTCTTTCTAAAAAATAAACCTTCTGTCATTCTGTATAGCGTCCCTTATTGCCTTTTTGAGCGATTCTGAGCATCTCACTACCATTTCAATGTCTGTAGGAAATGGCACTGGTTTTGATTTTGTTCTTTCAAACTGCTCTGCATTAAGAGCCTGAATATCTCCCAGGGCGCGGGAGGAGATATGTTTAAAATTTGACTGGGCACCTATTGGATCGTTTTTAAGTTCTTTATTCGGATTTAACTGTATCGCCTCAACGTCACCATTAATCTGGCATGTTTTTGACTGGATTGTTTCTACAAGCGCACACTGAAGAGTTTTGTACTTTTTAAGCTTAATATCGTTCCCGAGAGTATCTCTCATAACATTACCATTCTTATCAAGTACATAAGTGAAACCATCATCAACATCCCTTTTAATAACTGAATCTCTCTGCCTTGTCTGATCAGGGCCGACTGCAACATTTCTGATATTCACGTTAATAAAAAAATCAAATTGTGCATTACCATTTAGATCCTGTGTATAATATTCTACCCATTGAGAATTAAGATTTGACAGATCAAGTGACAGAAGGTCATTCTCAAAATCCTGGGGAAATTTAATGAAGGAGCTATTGTGAATTGAAACAAATACCCTGCTTATACCCTGAAGTTTTGCATTCTGAATTTTATTATCAATCCCTTCATAATCACCCACATATTCTTTAGCTCTCACGAATTCAGCAAATGCCTGTCTGTAAGATTCTTTTAAACCACTCTTCATCAGTTCATTTCCGTGAGCATAATAGAAATCTGCTGCTTTATGTTTTGAATTAACCATGTCCGGCACATAATCAATATAAGGATAATCAACAGATCTTCCGTTCACATTCAGAGGAGTTACAGTTCTTACAAGTGATTGCCTGTCGTTTAATGCTTTGTAAACCAAATATATCTGATCCCAGTTGTCTTGTCGCCCCTCCATTTTCAGTATCCGGATTTTTTCATTATCCTGTTCATTTGCTACTTTATACGACTGTTCCATTATAGCTATCTGCTGGACATCTTTGGGATCTTTTCTCAATTGCTTTACCGATTTCTCAATAGCAGCATCATAGTTTCCTTTCTGAAGTTGCTTTTTAGAGGAGTTACATCCCGATAGGATGATTGTGAGGATGAAAATAAAAGATACAATTCTTTTCATATTACTACGATTAAATGTACAGGTTAATAAAAATAGGTAAAATATAATCAAAACAATTGCTAATACCTCTTTACAATTTTACCGATTATTGAACTTCAAGGTTTGAAATTAAGAGAAATTGAATACCTCACTCTTACCGGAAGTCCTCTCTGCAGTCCTGGTGTCCATTTAGGTGATCCGGAAATAGATTTCACCGCTTCATCATCTATCAAAGGGTCTACTCCCTTGACAACAGTAACGTTACTTACAGAGCCATCTTTTTCGACTATAAATGTCAGAAATACTTTCCCCTTTATTTTCTTATCAATTGCGGCCTGAGGATAATTGGTCCGTTTCATTATCCACTCCCGGAATTTATTTAAATCACCTCCTTTAAATAAGGGCATTACTTCCACCTGAAAAAATGTATCATCTGTCTCTGAACCACCCTGCCCCATTAACAGATCTTCACCTTTACCTGTACCGGCAACTTCGGTATTATCACCTGATGTCTGAGAAAGCACTTCATCATTTGAAGCCATTTTTGGTTCAAGCTTAGGTACCGAATCGACAACATCGGGTGGCACATATTTCACGATCTCCTGAATATGTGCAGCTTCGGGTGGCGGAGGGGGAGGCGGGACCACGATTTCTTCCGCGGGAGGTTTAAGGTACTCCATATTAACCTGAACATAGCTGCCACGGCCGCTTAGAATATAATCGGAATGAGCTGTGTTTATAAAAGGAATAATTACAGCAGTGCTTACAAGCAATGATGCCAGAATAATTCCAGCAATAACGACAGAATTGTATCTCTTTCTCAGCTGATAGGCTCCATAATCTTTATTCCGCAATTCAAAAAGCAGATCATCAAAATCGGGCACCTTTCTTAAATTATTGTTCATTCTTCCGGCTAATTATTTCTGCTTCATAAGATCCCTTATTATACTGTCCGGGAAATTATAAAATTCAGAAACCTGAAATGAATATTAAATCCCATCTTTTTTCCGTCAGGGTAAATGTAATTAAAAGTTAACCCTTACCTTTAAATGTCCGGCAAAATTACAAAATAGTGTCTTTTTGCCAAAACTATAAACTGAAGGATTGAACGATGTTTTATTATTTTCAATTTTTTCATACATTTGATCAACATTTATTGGGGGTTTAGCTCAGTTGGCTAGAGCGTGTGACTGGCAGTCACAAGGTCAGGGGTTCGATTCCCCTAATCTCCACAAACTCATGCGTCAATTTATTTGATCTTTCAATTAACTGAGGTTTTTGTTCCCTCACGCTCCTGATTTTTCCGGTTTTTCTTTATAAAAAATATTTTGGGCTTTTCACAGCTAATAGATTGGGATACTCTTAACCTTCGTATTTAATTCCCGGAAGAATAAAAAAATTTAAAAACCTTAATTTTCAGAATGAATTCCCATTTTCAATTGTCTAATAGTAAAAGAAAAAGGTATCTGCAGGCGTAATCCGGCAGTGGTACGATACAAAAAGGAGAACAGGTAATTTAAAAAACAAAATGAAAAATTCTTGGAAATTAATGGGAATATTGCTTCTGCTTCTTATAGCAGGCAATGGATGCCATAATGCGCATCACAGAGGCAGAATGGGGTCTTCATGGATGAACAAAAAGAAAATGGGCTATAATTTCAGTCATAATCAGATAACCGGATCCAATTCAGATCCGATGATAAAGAGAAACATGAGGCCCGGCTGGGGCATGAGAAGAATGGGCCACATGGGGCAAATGCCTACGGATATAATGGGTCGGGGACCTATGGGGCCCGGCAGGATGATACTTGAAAGTATTCCGAACGTTACAGAAAAACAAAAGACAGAGATTAAGGATTTGATGCAGAATCAGCAGGAAGAGCTGAAAAAACTGCGTGATGAAATGTCAGTAAAAATGAAAGCCATCAGGGATTCCGAAAGGGAAAAAATGATGAACCTGCTTACAGATGAACAAAAAAAGTTTATTGAATCCGGAACAGGGAATACAAAATCTGATTCTGCGAAATCTAAATAACCGATGACAGGGGAGAATTGTAAGTGCTGAATGAGTTAGGTGCATTGGTCAGACGCTCCGCAAGGAGCGTTTCTTTTTTTTTAAAGCAGCCGGAGCCCGGTTCAAAATAAGTTCAGTTATATACTACGGATCAGTATTTTATTTTCAACTTTGAATACATAATAGAAAATATCCTGCTTTTTTTAAAATATCAGGCTCCATCTTTCGTCTATGGAGTTAAACAACCTCATAAATGAGTCCCAAAGAGTCAGAAAAAATAGGAACTGTTTATAAAGACGAGCGGAATCGTCTGCTTGGATATATAAGAAACAGGATCTCCGACAAGGTGGAGGCTGAAGATATTCTGCAGGATGTCTTCTATCAGCTTACCATCGGCTTCAGGGATATCAGGAGGATTGATAATCTGACAGCATGGATCTACAGAGTGGCCGACAACCGTATCACTGATCTCTTCCGCAAAAAGAAACCTATAAGCATCAGCTACAGCGATAATGCCGGTAATGATGACGATGGTCCCTTAGCGCTGGAAGAGATACTTCCTTCACTTGGATCCACTCGTGAAGATGAGGAGATTAAGGAGCTGATATGGGAAGCCATCGAAGATACATTGGCAGAACTGCCAGAAGAGCAGAGAAGCGTTTTTGTTGCAAACGAGTTTGAAGATATGACTTTTAAAGAGATATCTGAAAGTACCGGTACAGGAGTCAATACCCTCATTTCGCGGAAACGTTATGCTGTACTTGCCCTCAGGGAGAAATTGAACGGATTATATAAACTATTAACAATCAATTAGTATGAAAACATTAAGAGTTTTGAAGTTTGTAGGTATCGGAATACTCGCATTCGGCTTTATAGGACTGACAGTATATGTCGTAATGTGCCTCTGGAATAGCCTTATCCCTGCATTATTTCATGGACCAGTCCTGACATTCTGGCAAACTGTCGGACTATTTCTACTGTCAAAAATACTGCTTACAGGAGTAGCTCCCGGATCGCACGACCGAGGCCGGAGTGGCTGGAGAAAGAAATATGATGGAAAATTCCGACCCGGTTGCAGGAAGGATGACAAGGTCATCACTCCGGAACAGGCTTAGCAAGAAAACCGGTTTAGGCCGGTTTTCCTATCTGGCAACACTATCAGGAGCTTTTGACACCTCAATCCTCTCCTTTATTGCGGCCATTTTTTTCAACCTTTCAGATGAGTATGTCCGATGTTCAGCATCAATATATTCAAACAGTACAAGTGACTTCTCTGAGTATCCAAGACGGACTGACTTTTTCCCCTGTGCCAGAGCCAGCTCAGCTTCAACATTAAAGAGTTCAGCAAGGATTTCAAGATGACCGTTGGTATAATTATGCTCATGCAGTAGTTTATAAATAAGATCCTCTTTAGGTATTACCCTGAAGAAACCGGCATCTTCTTTCAGCATATCATAATATATCTTCCCAAGTTTCTCAGAGGCCTGTTTATATTCTCCTTTCTTTATAAATCCAATTATTCCTGCTATCAGGTCACCTAGCATATCAATCATGCGCAGTATGTAATCTTTTTGATACATTTAAATTATAGAATTGTGTTTCAAACATAATGGTTTATTTATCCTCCGGATTCAAAGCCAGCAGCACAAGATAACCATCGCAGAGGAAACCTTCGTAACCCCAGCATTCACCATTCCATGTTTTCCAGTCCCTGGTCATACCATCTTTGGCACAGGAACCTTGAAAATCGCCATCATCAACGGCTTTAAGTATGCCATCGGTTATTTTCTGAAGCTGTTCATCAAGGCCGGCTTTCTTAAAAGCTTTTAATGTAAAATACGACCAGTTGAGAGATGCTCCCCCGTTTTCATATCTCTGAAATGCATCGCTGCCATCCTCTTTATCGCCTCCTCCCCAACGCGGATTATGATCTGTATAATCCTCTTTCCTGACGGATACTAAGTTGCCCGGAATTCCAAGAGAAAAATCCTTATACCCTACCTCCTGCATCTTGTTCCATATAGCCATCATTACATCTTTTATTTTATTCTCCGGCACCAGGTTGTAATAAACAGCCATACTGTTCACCATAACAAAGTAGTAATCGTGCAGTTTTCCGTCTTTGCTTTTCCACCCTGCAAGAACCCCTGTTTTTGGGTTGTAAAAGGTTTTAAAGTAAACCCCCTTCATCTTTTCTGCAAGGTGTTTGTAAAGTTCTGCATCCTCATTTTTACCTGTCATTTCTGCCACTATAACCATGAGGTTCAGGGCATCGTATGTAAGTGCATTGCCGAAAGCATCCTCATAGCCAAAACCTATTGTATCCCACCAGTTGGCAGGTCTCACCACTCCGTCCCAGGAGCCTGAATTACCACTCAGCTCATACTTCACCAGTCCATTATTATTGTAATCCCTTTTCATTTGCCTGTCCATCCATTCTTTAATTTTTGGATAATACAAATCCGCCCATATTATATCCTTTGAACCCCTGATATAATTACAGGCCGATATTACCAGCGACGGGTACGTATCAAGGTAGTCGTATGGTTGTGATTTACTGTTGTCAACACCAATATCTTTATCCTCCCAGTTATCATTGTAGCCAAACATACCATACGCCTTCATCCCGTTCAGGTATCGCTCAACTGACATCTTAAGAAGACCGAGTGCAGTAATGGAATCCACCAGTGGAGGAGTTTTAAGCGCTAACATTGATGAAAGAAACAGAGTAAATGCACAGGGATCACTACACGAATTGTTGGCTAAAACCTGCAACTTCGGATTTACCTGAAACAGGTTGAGATAATTGCGCCTGAAACCGGCATACTTTTCCTGTTCCACACCTTGAAACCGGGGATAAACAGATGTGATGGTGAAGGTGTAATTTATAACATTCTGTTGTACAGATGCCACTGGCAAGAGTACCGAAATATAGTTTTCTCCCTCTTTGCGACTTGCATCATAGTCAATAATAACATCCGGCTTGCTGGCTACCAGCTTAAATGTTCCCATATCCGGAAGGTGAAGCACTGCCGGTAACTTTGTTTTCTTCTTATCAACCATCACACCCAGAAGAGTTGTATGGTTTTCATTTTTGCTGAATCTCAAATCAATGCCCCTGGCAGCATTATCTTTCCTGGAGTTTGATGTTACAATAAACTCTTTCTCATCAAATTTAAACTCCCAGTCTGCTTTGCCGGAAAATCTTTTTTTGCAAATTTTCACCTCTGAGCCGGAGATTTTATGCAACTCATATTCCTCAGTATCCGGTGACTTTTTCCATAGAATTGGATTATGAGTTAACTTAGACTTACCAAGTGCATCAACTGAAAAATACTTCACGAACGGTGCAGTATCGACCAGCTGAATCCTGTAGAATTTTGAAGAATATTCAAAACTCTTTACTTTATTGGTGCACGATGAACTCATTAGCATACCGATTACCAATAAGAAAACGAGACGGAAGAATTTAAGTACTTTCATAATATTTCTATTTCACCTTGTGCTAATTGCCCGTAATTTATACATAAAAACTGATTTATATTGGTACTGAATATTGTTATGTCTGTGATTTGATTTATAAAAGGAATAGCAATATACGATTTGTTATAAAGACTGTAAGATTGCATAACAGCAAGACCATGTGTCAGGTTTTAATCAACAATCAGAATAAAACGTATTTAGTAATTGTCATTATGCACAAAAAGATAGAGGAATAAAAGATTTAATTATTTTTGTGTTCCCTTTTTTGATGAATAGTTATGTGTATTTATTGTTATATCAGGAACAATAGCAGGTTTTCATTGTTTACTTAATAATTTTTACTTAGTTTTTATGAATCAAAACACATCGAGTATAATAATCGTTAAAAACCTTGTAAAGAAATTTAAGGAAGTCAAGGCTGTCGATGATATATCTTTTGAAGTAAAAGAAGGTGAGATTTTCGCTTTTCTTGGTCCAAACGGAGCCGGGAAGAGTACTACAATAAAAATACTGACAACACTGCTTAATCCAACCAGCGGGAAAATAATAGTAAACGGGAATGATCCTGTTGAAAATAAAAATGCTGTCAGGAAATCATTTGGAATTGTATTTCAGGATGCCAGTATTGACGATAATCTTACAGCGTTGGAGAATATGTATTTTCATGCCGTTCTGTATAAAGTTCCAAAAGATATCAGGAAGAAAATGATACTGGAGCTTTTGAAATTTGTAGAACTCGATGAACGTAAAGATGATCTTGTCAAAACTTTCTCAGGTGGCATGAAAAGGAGACTGGAAATTGCCAGGGGCTTGCTGCATAATCCAAAGATCCTTTTCCTGGATGAGCCCACACTCGGTCTTGATCCGCAAACTAGGAACCATATATGGAACTTCATAAAAGAAATCAATAAAAATGAAGGGATGACAGTCTTCTTTACAACACATTATATGGAAGAAGCTGAACGGATTGCAGAACGGATCGCTATAATTGATCATGGAAAGATTGTTGCTCTGGGAACAGCCGGAGAGCTTAGGGCACAAACAAAAACCAATTCTCTCGAAGAGGCCTTTTTAGCCTTGACCGGAAAAACCATAAGAGATGATGAAGCATCAAGTATTGACAGATTAAGAATGATGAGAAAAGCAAGGAGAAGATAAATTATGAGTACCATCTATATACTCTGGTTGCGACAGGTAAAAAAATATTTTCGCTCCAAATCAAGAATAATCGGTTCGCTGGGTCAGCCGACACTTTTCCTGATCGTTTTTGGATTTGGCTTCGGTTCAATATATCAGAAAGCAGGTGAAGGTAATTATATTCAATTTCTGGCACCCGGAATAATCTTAATGAGCGTCCTGTTTACAGCAGTATTTTCGGGAATAGATCTCATCTGGGATAGGCAATTCGGAATTTTGAAGGAAACACTGGTTGCCCCTGTGTCACGTTTGCAGATAATGCTGGGAAGGACAGTAGGAGGCGCCACTGTGGCAACAATCCAGGGAATTATAGTTTTCTTTCTCACTCTTATTGTAGGCTTTAAGCCGCAGAATATTTACCTGCTGCCAGTTGCACTAATATTTGTATTTCTTGTAGCACTGCTTTTTACGGCTTTGGGGACAGCTATTGCATCTCTCCTGGAAGACATGCAGGGCTTCCAGTTGATAATGAATTTTCTGGTAATGCCGATATTTTTCTTATCAGGTGCGCTTTTCCCGCTTAAGGATGCTCCCTCATTCATTGTTGATATTGCAAAGTTTAACCCTCTCTCCTATGGAATTGACGGACTTCGTGCAACATTAATTTCGGTGACTCATTTCGGAGTAATTGGTGATCTTTCAGTGCTTATCTGCGTAACTATTACTCTGCTGATATTAGGAAGCTTCCTGTTTGAAAGAATTCAGGGGTAATATACAACAAGTATCCGGCAACCAGCAACATAATAGTATTCCTGAAAATAAAACCCTACCTTTGAGGAGAAATCGGGTTTGAGATTTTGTGCATTTGTTTACCAGTCCAAAAAACCAATAGTCCATTAATTTCGGGATTTCATAAGCGGACTGATAAGCGGGTACCAGCAAACAGAGTAATAATTAACACATCAAATATCAGTCAATGGGCAGATCACAGGAAACATCCAATAAAAAGGAAGTAAAAAATAATAATGAGAAGAAGAGGAAAGAAAAAGCAAAAAAGAAGCTATTAAAGAAAGAAACAGGAAAAAAAGGCAGCTTCAACGACATGATTGCCTATGTTGATGAATACGGAATGATAACTTCCACACCTCCTGATCCCGGTAAAAAGATTGTTGTTGAAGCAGAAGGCATCGAATTAGGTGCAACAAAGAATACTCCTTTACAAAAGAGCGACTACATTCGAAAAGGAGTGGTTTCCTTTTTTAACGAATCGAAAGGTTTTGGGTTCATCCGTGATATGGAAACAAAACAGAGTGTTTTTATCCATGTAAACAATCTTCTGGAAACTATCAAAGAGAATAATATTGTCACTTTTGAAATAGGCAAAGGTCCTAAAGGGCCGACTGCGTTGAAGGTTAAATTATTTAAAGAGTAACTGCCTGATCTAAAAGGGTCTTATTCTTAACCCTTGACCTTATCCTGATTACATTTAATTCCAATGAAAAAAATTCTGCTTGTAATACCTGTAATTTTTTTGCTCAGCAGTTGTGCTCCCTTCAGATATCATGAATTTGGTGAGACTCCGAGGAAACCCGGCCGGTACCCGCATTTCACCCAAAAAGATTATTTAAAGGGCCGTCTTGATAAAGATCGGTCCGGCTATCATGTCACTTTTTATGACCTCAACCTTAATCTGGACCCGGTTAAAAAAAAGCTCTCGGGTGAAGTTACTATCCATTTCAGAGTTATTGAAAAACTGAGGACTTTGCGTTTCGATCTTTACAAGAACTTTTATATTTTCAGTCTTAAAATTTCAGGAAAAGAGGTACCTTTCAAACGTTCAGACAGAGCAGTGTTTGCTACATTTCCTGACTCGCTGGATATAGGTAAAGATTATTCAATTGTTGTTGTTTACGTAGGCAGTCCGGTAAAAGCAAAAAATCCACCCTGGAAAGGGGGTCTGGTCTGGAAAAAAGACAAGGATGGCAATCCATGGGATGGAGTAACATGTGAAACGGAAGGAGCAAGTATCTGGTTCCCATGTAAAGATCATCTCTCTGACGAACCCGACAGTGTGAGACTCAGTATGACCGTCCCTGAAGGATTGCAGGTTGTTTCAAATGGTATTATGGAGAACCATATATCAAAACCCGGAAAGGAAACTTTTATTTGGAGCACCCACTACCCTATTAATATATACGATATTACTTTCTTTGCAGGAAAATTTGCCCATTTCAGCGATACGCTAAAAACCGGGCAAGGCATCCTTAAGCTTGATTATTACGTTATGCCGAAAAACCTGGAAAAGGCAAAAGAACATTTCAGACAGGTAAAAGATGTCATAAATATATATTCCAGAGAGTTCGGGCCCTACCCATGGATAAAAGAGGGCTTCAAGCTTGTTGAAGGTCCCTACGAAGGAATGGAAAATCAGACAGCAATAGCTTATGGAAGCGGTTATACCAATCTCCACTGGCTTGGTGGCGATTATATTATTGTTCATGAGACGGCACATGAGTGGTGGGGTAATGCCGTATCGGTCAGCGATTTCAGTGATATCTGGCTGCAGGAGGGTTTTGCTACCTATTCTGAAATGATCTTCGCGGAAAAAAAATTAGGCTATGACAGTTCTCTCTTTTATGCCCGCCTACTGATAGCGGGTTCGATAAAAAATAAACTGCCGGTAGTTGGTCCAGCCAATGTCGACTACTGGGATTATAAAGACGGTGATGTGTACGGTAAGGGAGCACTGATATTGAATACGATACGCAATATTGTGAATGACAGCACGCTCTTCTTTAATATCTTGCAGACGTATTACCGTGAACATGCTGCCGGATCGCATGTGACCACTTCCGATTTTAAAGAGGTTCTTGAAAGGAAAACAGGAAAAGACTGGAACAAATTCTTTGAGACATATCTTTATAGCCGGGAAGTGCCTGTTCTGCACTGGTACTTTGGTTTTTATGAAACTGACCAGGAACCGGGTAGCTCAATTATAAAAAATATTCCGTTTGTTGTTGCAAAGTGGACCAATGTTCCTGATGGGTTCAGCATGCCTGTAACCCTTGACTGTAAAGATGCCAATGCCTCGATAAGGATTGATGTTACAACAAAACCAGCTATTTTCTACCTTAAAGAAATGACAACATGCCATCGGTTAACCTGCAATAACAGGCTTTCATATTTTGGTTCAAAAACAGATTCTGGTGTTTTATCAGAACTCGAAGCTCTGGGATCGGGCAATAAATAATATCGTGTCCATGTTTCTTTATCACTTAAGCACAGTAACTGAATGCTAACGGTCAATCCATCGCTTAAAATCAGCAACTTTATCGCGACTCACAACAAACAGTTCACTTTTTTCTTTACCCTTTAAGGTCAGCTGCAACCTGCTGGAAGAATAGCTATGCATCAGCGATATTGCATCAATACAGATTATGCATTCGCGGTTGATTCTGAAAAACTTACGGGGATCGAGCATACTCTCTAACTGTTCAAGAGAATAATCAACCCCATAATCTTTACCCTGCTTATCATTCAGAAATACACTACGTTCGTTTATGTGAAAATGGCTGATTTCTCCGATTGGTATTGATTTGTATTTTTCACCAATCTTAATTAGAAATCTTGACTTATATTGATTCCTGAACTCATACAGAAGCTGCTTAAAATCTCTTTTAAAAGGATCTTTATCAGCATAGAGTTTCTTAAATTTAGCCAAAGCTGATTTAAGCAACTCCTCATCAAGTGGTTTTAGAAGATAATCAACACTGTTGACCTTGAAGGCTTTAAGTGTATATTCGTCATAAGCCGTAAGAAAAATAACCGGGATGTCTACATTAGTTGTTTCGAAAACCTCAAAACAAAGCCCATCATCGAGCTGAATATCCATCATTATCAGATCCGGTTGGGGCCTCTCCTGTAACCGGTTTATTGTTTCTTCTACAGTTTCAACTACACCCAGAATGGTTATGGATTTATCAATCTTTTTCAGTACCCTTATAAGCTTGTCGGCGGCGGGTATTTCATTCTCAACTATCAGTATGTTCATTTTATTAAAGGTACTTTTACAATGAAATAATCATTCGTTTCTTCAATAATCAGTGCTTCTCCTGTCGCAAGCCTTATGCGTTCAGCAAGATTCTTAAGTCCGAATTTAGTCGACTTCAACTGAGTCGACATTTTTTGCAAATTGTTTTTTACTACAATATGCCGATTTTCAATAAAAATTGAAATCCGTAACGGGCTTTCCCTCATAGCCATGTTATGCTTTATGGCATTTTCGATCAGTATCTGCAGCGATACCGGGATAATTTCAAAACTGTCTGCACCGGGAGTATCGATGGAGAGTGATATTTTTTCTTCGTCCCTGACTCTGTGAAGATCAAAATAATCGTTAATAAATGCTAATTCAGATTCAAGTGGCACTTTGTTCTTCTGGCTATTCTCCAGAATATACCTGTAGATTGAAGATAACCTGCTTATGAACTTTTCAGCTGTTTCGGGCTGTGTGCTGATTAATGAAGATAGTGTGTTCAAACTGTTAAAAAGGAAATGGGGATTGATCTGATTTTTTAATGTCTCATTCTGAAAAATCAGGTTCTCCTCTCTTAGGTTCTGTTCTCTCTTTAAAGAAGCCTGCCATAATAATATGATAAATATTACAGCACCGAAAGATAATCCTGAAATTGTCGATTTGAACCAACTACGGATACCAAAATGAATAAAATTATAAACCACCATTGAAAGATCTTCTCCTTTCATCCAAAATCCTGCATATTGCAAAAGGATAAACAGTATCATTGAAATTATCAGACAACCTGCCAGAAAGATCAAAAACCTGAAAAGCACGATTCTTGTAATTTCCCCGGGACTCCTGTCAAAGTTTAAATCTGCAAATAACCTGTAACCCAAATATATGAAGACTTCAAGCTGGACAAATAACATGATAAAAATACCAAATGAGAATGTCCCGGGAGTGTTACCATATTTCCCTGTTAAGCCAATAATCAGAGTCACCAGTAAAGAAAAAATAAGAAAAGTAATGTGCGAAATTGGTTTCCGCAGGTTGAGAACACTATAGAGTTCAGTCGTTTTCATCTTTATAAATTTAATGACCCTTATTGAATTTTCTTAATTTCAAGCTCTCTTATGGTCTTCATAAGAAATTTGTCCTTCATCCCTTTAACCTCAATCTCCTGTATAGTTCCACTGTACATATCTGCATGTTCAATACTCCTGGTTTTGACAGATACCAGAACAGATCCCCAGTATTGTTCAGTTCCTTTAGTTTTGATCATGTCCATACTAAGTTCAAGTTTATTATCAATAGCATTAAATTCTATCAAAGCGCATAATTGTCCGTTTATTTCTGATATCCCTTTCCAGCAGACTGAAATTTTATTATGTGAATAATTCCCGATATCAGCCATATTAAACTGGCCTTTTATGTCAGATAATATATAAGGTACATTCAGCTTCAATGAATCAAAATATTTCCACGCAAATATATCTGTCGCCATCATATCCCATATCAGGTTCCGTGCAAACACGTTTTCAACCGATTTGGGAAAACTTTTAAATGCCTTCTCTTCCATCATCTTTTCTGAAGGAATATATCTGAAGTTTTCCATATATTCCTGTTTTGTTCCGGTTGGAAACGGATCTGAAAAGTTGTTTGAGGCTGAGATATAAACATTATTCCACATAGAGCTGTCTCCCGGCAACCCACATGTATAATCGCCTGAAACCTTTGTTTTTCCTGTAAAATTCCCGTACAGGTCGCGGTTTATGTAAACTGCGGTCATCTGGTATTTCTGAAGTGTTTTACTTCTCTCGATTTTCGGCAATGCACTTAAGTACTTTTTTACAACTGTCTTTTCACTTTGACCTTTTGACACCGAAGGCAGAATAATTAAAAGGCTTATCAGTAATCCCGTAAAAACTGAATTCAATTTCTTTTTCATCGTCTTAATTTTTGTGATTATATTTTAATTCAACATCAAAGAAAAAGCAGACAGGAGCAAAAAAAAATATAATATGCAGGGTGGCAGAGATGTTATGCTGTACAGTAAATTATGATGTTTTAACCGCGATTGTAGTGACAGACTTTGATCTTATCCTATGATTAGTTTATCCTGCTTCCAGGAATTTATTTTACTACATTCAATTCCACAGTTGTTCCCTGCAATCCTGGTGATGATAAGGTAATTACAGCCTTGCCTGGTTTATCGAGCGATTGAACATAGATTAATATCTTCCCATGGAAAGCTTTTTGCTTATTATCTTTATAATTTTCAATATTCACGGGATTTGAATCTTCCATTCCCAGAATTCTTATAGGTCCCGTTATTTCACAAGTGATCTCGTTCTCAGCTGAGTAGACAGGATTTCCTGCTTCATCGCACAGGGTTACAAAGATATTAGCCAGGCCCTGTTTGTCTCCATGGATATTTGATACATCACTTTTTGCAATTAATTTTACAGGTATCCCCGTTGTCTTCAACTCATAAGATGTTAGTTCTTTACCGGAAGATCGCGCTATAGCTTTTAAAGTTCCACTTTGAAAAGGCACCTCCCATGTGATTGTCCTGTTCTTAAAATCTGCCATTTTCTTAATCCCCAGAGAATTGTTGTTGAGGAATAATTCAACCTCTTCACAATTTGTAAAAACACTAACACTTATTAGTTGGCCGGGTTTCCAGTTCCAGACAGGATCGACCATTTTATGAGCCCATAAACCGGCTGAAGTATCGCCAGTTAAATGATCGGTGGTACCAATAAAAACCATTGGCTTATCGCTCCAGAGGCTTTGCCTGAAGTAGAATTCAGGTTTCCTGTTCCCGGCAAGATCCAATGTACCTGAAATACTGTGACGGCTCGGGAACTGATCGGCCTCTCCCATATAATCAAACCCGGCCCACAGAAATTGTCCGATAATATAATCATTATCAGTAACTGCCTTCCAGGCATCCGGAGTCATACCATTTTCACTTCCGTAAATAATGCGTTCAGGATATTTCTTATGGTCAGAAGCATAGCGGAATTCCTGGTAATTATAACCAGTTACATCAAGTGCATCGGCATAACCCGATTCGTCTGACATTAAAACTGAAGCCAGCCCTGCAGTTACAGGCCTGGTTGTATCAAGTTGCTTTACGACAGAAACAAGTTCCCTTGCAACTTCACCCAACCTGTTGGCATTGGGTAATTTCTCATCATACTTTGCCCAGGTTTGAGGATTTGCTTCAGTATTAAGCACCGGATGTGTATACGGATCATTTGGATAATCAATCTCGTTCCCGATGCTCCACATGATTATTGAAGGATGATTGCGATCTCTTAATATCATATCTTTAAGATCTTTTGTTGCCCATTCTTTAAAATTTACTGAATATCCCTCTTTACCGGGTGTCCCGATATTCCATCCTTCAATCCATTTTTTCTTGGGGAGTTCCCATTCATCAAAAGCTTCACCTATCACAAGGAATCCCTTTTCGTCACAAAGTTCAAGAAAATCGGAAGAAAACGGGTTATGGCTCGTACGTATAGCATTGCATCCCATTTCTTTGAGAAGGTCAAGCCTGTGTTCGACAACTTTTCGGGGAACTGCCGATCCAAGAGTCCCGGCATCATGATGCATACATATCCCTTTCAGTTTGAGATTCCTGTCATTAAGAAAAAACCCTTTGTCAGCATCAAACCTTATATTGCGAAATCCAACACGGGTAGTCTGGCTATCCTGAATTCCATTCCCCTTCACAACAGTTATCAATGAATACAGATATGGATCATCTACATCCCAGAGTTTTGGATTACTGATCTCCATTTTCTGAGTTATCATTTGTGTTGAAGAAGGATTAATTGTTATTTTATCTGTTAATTTTTTCACAGTATCTGTCCCAGATAAAAGGTAGTTTGTGACTGTTGCATCAGATTCTTTTCCTGATTCATTAATGACATTTACTTCAATATCGAGTTTAGCTTTATCGGCCGATACATCATTTGCTGATGCGAAAACACCCCATTGCCTGATATGCAATAGTGGAGTGAAGATAAGTTTTACATCGCGATAAATACCGGAACCGGTGTACCAGCGTGAATCTCCGAATTTACTATGATCAATTTTTACCGCGATAACGTTTTCCTTCCCAATTACTAAAAAAGGTGTCAGATCATACTGAAATGAAATATACCCGTTTGGTCTCTTACCAAGCCAGAATCCGTTAATCCATACTTCACTGTTATTGTAAACTCCATCAAAACTGATAAATACTTTGCGGTTTTTTTCATCTGAAGAAATTATAAATGATTTGCGATACCATCCGATACCGGCAGGTAAAAATCCGGTACCACTTGCATACTCTTTGTCAAAAGGACCTTCAATGCTCCAGTCGTGAGGCAAATCTAGTGTGCGCCAGTCGGAATCATTTAGCCCCGGATTCTGTCCATCGGATATATCTCCTTTGAAAAATTTCCATCCGAAGTTGAAATTCTGAACTTCCCTGTCTGATGATTGTCCGTTAATCTTATTGTTTATTGATATTACCATTGTAAACATTAAGAGAATGTAAACAATACTTCCGGGTTTCATAATCACATTTTTTATTATTAGATAATTTCAAAAATACTGAAAAATAACTACTAAAAGAACCAGTTTTTTTTTACCTTCGTTTCTTCGGAATGCTGAATATCACAGCTGACATATGAGTGAGGAAATTCTAAAAGCACTGATGGAATTGTTTGCCCTGATTGTCAAACAGGACGGTGGAATACTTATGAATGAACGCGAGTATGTTTCCGGCTTTCTGAACAAACAGTTAACCACAGAAACAGTTTACGAGTACCTTGCTCTTTTTGATGAGCATGCAGGTCCGGTTATGCAAAAGTCAACTATTAAGTTGCCATCTGCTCCTTCAGTAAAAGACTCTGTTAAGATACTCGGAATATGCAAAAAAATCAACAGGACCCTTAACCAGGTACAAAAAGTGGTAGTTCTGATGCGATTATATGAACTGGTAAATGCCGACCGCCAGTTCACCCTTCAGAGAATGAACATAATAAACACTGTTGCTGAAGTTTTCAAAATATCACCCGATGAATTTGCAGCAACAGAACAGTTTGTAAAAAATGATGACCCTGAAAACCTTAAAAATCCTGCGATCCTCGTTCTTAGCCCCGGAGAGGAAGAATGTGAATTGTGTAAAAGAATGCTCACCGGCTACCAGGATACAAAAATTTTCATATTAAGAGTTGCAAGCGTTGACCTCTATTTTATAAAATATATTTCGCCTGACCAGTTGTATCTTAACGGCCTTCCAATCAGATCAGGTATTGTCTATACCTTTGCAAAAGGAGGTTCTATAAAATCGAGGCAGGGACATTCAATTTATTACAGTGATATCAGTTCAAGCTTTCTGTCGGATATTATTATCCACAAAATTTCATTTACTGTCGAAAACCTCTCATTTAATTTCAGGGAAGGCCATTCTGCAGTTGACAATGTCAGTTTTTCGGTTGAAGAAGGAAAGCTTATAGGAATAATGGGGGCAAGTGGTTCGGGAAAAACAACTTTACTGAACCTGATGAGCGGTATTCAGAAGCCAACTTCCGGAAGCGTTAAAATTAACGGACTGGATGTAATAAAGGATAATAATGCGCTGGAGGGGGTTTTTGGATATGTGCCTCAGGATGATTTGCTTATTGAGGATCTTACTGTATCTCAAAATCTGTATTTTGCTGCATGTCAGTGTTTCGGAGACAAAACAAAAGAGGAATTAAACACATTGGTTGACCATACTCTTTCAAATCTCGGATTGTTTGAAAAGAGGGAACTTAAGGTTGGCTCTCCTTTTAACAAAGTAATAAGCGGCGGGCAGAGAAAAAGGCTGAATATTGCACTTGAGCTTATCAGGGAGCCACTGGTTTTGTTCCTTGATGAGCCTACATCAGGACTTTCTTCGAGAGATTCCGAGAACCTTATGGACCTTTTGCGTGATCTTACTCTGAAAGGGAAACTGGTTTTTACAGTTATTCACCAGCCATCTTCTGAGATATTCAAGATGTTTGACAAGGTGATAATACTCGATCAGGGCGGCTTTATGGCATATTTTGGTAATCCTGTCGATTCTGTAATATATTTTAAAACTCTAGATGTACAGATCAATTCAAACCAGGGAGAATGCCCCTCGTGCGGAAATGTTAATCCTGAAACCATTTTTAATATCATTGAAACCCAGGTTGTTGATGAGTTCGGGAAATATACTGAAAAACGGAAAGTCAAGCCAAAGGAATGGGCAAATGCCTTTAACTCTAAACATCCTTTCAGACAGTTACCTGTAGTTAAAGAGGCACCTCTTAAAAACCTGCAAAGACCGGGAATTTTTGAGCAGTTCAGGATTTATCTTACCAGAGATTTTAAAAGCAAAATTGCAAATAGTCAATATGTTGCGCTCACTCTGCTGGAAGCACCGATTCTTGGATTTATACTCTCTTTTATAATCAGGTATATCCCTGACCCAGACTCAAATGTTTACATATTTTCAGAGAATGAAAATATACCCATCTACATTTTTATGAGCCTGATAGTAGCTTTATTCCTTGGATTAACTATCAGTGCAGAAGAGATCTTCCGCGACAGGAAAATTCTTAAAAGAGAACATTTTCTTAATCTTAGTCGTACAAGCTATCTACTTTCCAAAACTGCAATTCTGATTTTTATCTCGGCTTTACAGACAATTCTGTTTGTCCTGATTGCAAACCCAATTCTGGGGATAAAAGGTATGTATTTCCATTACTGGCTTGCATTGTTTACAACTGCTTTTTGTGCCAATATGCTGGGATTGAATATATCTGCCTCCTTTAATTCAGCTATAACAATCTACATTGTAATTCCTCTTCTTATAATACCCATGATGGTTCTCAGTGGTGCAATGTTTCCATTTGACAAGCTAAACAGGAAAATCGGCAATGTTGAAAAAGTTCCTTTTATTGCTGAACTGATGCCTACAAGGTGGACCTATGAAGCGCTTATTGTGACACAGTTTAAAGACAATGCGTACAGTAAAGTTAAATATAATAAAGAAGGGGAGACATACTACATGCTTCAAAAGAAGATCAGTGAAGCTGACTTCAATAAAACCTACAGAATCAAAGCATTGCGTGAAGCACTTCATACCACACTTTTCGAGTACAGGAGTAACCCAAAAAACAATGGGAACAACGAGGATCTTCTTCTTAAGAAACCTGTTCGTCAATTTACTAAACTTCAGCTTCTTAAAAATGAACTGACAAAAATGGCCACTCTCTATAATGTTCCTGAGTTCAACTATATGAATGATCTGACACCTTATGAATTTAATCCGGGAATCGCTGATTCTCTTTCAAAATATCTCGACCGGACTGACAAAATTTTTAGTAAAATCTCAAATGCAGCAAGCGACAGAAAAGACAGGTTTTACAGCATGAATGATGTGAAGCTGAAGAAGCTGGAAAATGACTATTATAATTACCAGCTTGAAGATATTGTTACAAAACCTTACGAACGTAAAAAAATTCTTCTATATAATAACTCACTTGTTCAGAATACTGATCCAATATACCTCGATCCTTATAAGAAAGGATTCCTTGATTTCAGAACACACTTTTATGCACCGGCAAAATATATCTTTGGAATGAAAACAGACACTTTTGTATTCAATATTTCCTTAGTCCTGTTAAGCACCTTATTATCTTATCTGGCACTTTATTATGAGCTTCTTGGAAGGGTAGTACGATTTTTTGAAAGTTTAAAATTTCTAAAATAAATATATAATACATTTTTAAACTGTTTTTTTGTACTTTTGTATTAACTTATACATCATCCTGAATGAAAGGAAGAGTATTTTTTTTGTTAGTTGTTGTGTTTGTTGGTTTCTCTTGCAGAAATTCATCAAGTAAAACTTCTGAGTTTGTATTTCCCCAGGCTGATTCAGTACCTGTATCAGAAGCTGAAAAACTAAGCCCTGAGGCAATAGCTGACATTTCCAAAAATATTTCATCACCAGTTGAGATAGCAAATCTGTTGCAGACATTAGAGGTTCCATTCTCACAAAATTATCTTGCGGCCTCAATTGATGCCAATAAACAAAGTACAAGTTTTGACAAAGCTCTTAAACTTGGTATTCTGGGTGCTGATCTCGGATACCTGAATATGTACGAAAAAACCGGCTCTTCTCTGGATGTTCTTTCTTCAATCAGAAAGCTTGCTGAGGATATTAAAGTCGGGCAATTTTTTAATTTTGAATCAATTAAAAGATTATCACAGAATAAATCTAACCTTGATTCCCTGTTGTTCATTTCAATAGACTCCTATAACCAGATAGATAATTACCTTAGGAGCAACGATCGGGGGCAACTCTCAGCCCTTATGATAATAGGCGTATGGACTGAAGGTCAGTATCTTGCAACCCAGGTTGTTAGCCAGGTTCCGGATAAAAGGCTCAGCGATAGGATTGGTGAACAGAAAATTATTCTTAATGATCTTCTTCTTCTTGTAAGCCCTTATTGCAACCGCGATCCGGAATTTACCAGCCTGTGTAAAAACTTACAGGATATTAAAGATAAATACCGCGACATAAGAATCACTTATACACAAGGCGATCCGATAAGCACCGAAAAAGAAGGAAGACTTGTTATTACTCAAACTGAAACAAGTGTTGTTGAAATGTCTAAAGAACAGCTTGAAGGCATTATTGAGATAACCAAAAACATAAGAGACAGGCTAATTTTAAATAATTAGTATGAAAAAAAACATTATCACTCTTGGGTTTTTACTTGCAATAGGGGTTCTGTCTTTTGGACAGACAACAAATCCGCTTGCCAGTAACTGCGCCATGAACGCCGGGGCAGATGCCAAATATGTCAAGGATTTCAGAATCCAGCTTGGGAAAGCCACTCCCCAAAGTGAACTCAGATATAAAGCTAATATGTCGCTCTGGAAAAATACCAAGTATCGGTTCACGCTTTGCAATTCAAGGGATTCAAAAGGTCAACTTATTCTTCGTATTAAAGATGATGCCAATAAGGTTATCCTGTCTTCGTTCGATCAAAAATCAGGTAAAACATATCAGACCGTTGATTTTTTATGTCAAAAAAGCGGAATATATCAGCTTAGTTATGATTTCACTAATGGACAACAGGGATCGGGTGTGGGGGTTGTCTCGATGGTAAAATAATCCTATCCTTTCAGGTACCAAATCTGTATCAGGAAAACCAGAACAAAAAAGACAGAAAAAAATATTTCAGGTACTAGTTTCTTCTTAACAAACACAAAATAATGCGCCAGGAAATAGCTGACAGGAATACCTGTCAACCAGACTATTTCAACTGAAACCGAAGGCAGAACAAAGTAGACTCCCAACGAGATAAAAAAAGTCCAGAACAGAAGAGAAAAAGTTTTACGCGATTTTATTTTTTTTGTATTCATGACCATTATCAGAAAAACAATACTGACAAATATAATTATTCCGGCAAAAATCAGAGCTACTATCGTCAATCTTGGGAAAAAATAAACTTCTGATCTACCAAACAGGTTATCTTTTACCAGCGATAAAAACGCAACAAGATCTTTCCCGATCACATAATACAAACCAAAAATAATTATATATGGTGTTATAAGTCCAAGGATGGAAATTGCAATTTCGCCCGGGTTACCCGTTCTTAGCAATGCAATACCTATTATCACCAATATCCCAAACCAGATCAGATTGGCATAAAAGAAGCTTCCAATACTTATCATAATAGCCGCATCAAAAAAATTATATGCAATCTCTTGCTTATGGAATCCATCCATTATTCTTATAATTGCCAGCATCAGGAAAAGAGATGCCGGAAGAACCGGATTTAAACGCTGGTATTGCGGAAAAAAACCGACAAATAAAATGAAGATCACTGCCGGAAGAAAAGTCCTCTCATTAATAAAAAACCCTGTTGTATTGAAATTTACCAGAAGAAATGCCATTATGGAAACTATCGAAAAAGAAAAAAACACACCCAAAAGGTGATTATTCCCAATAACCATTTTTAAAAGACCATAAAGCGGCATAGGATCGGGTTCATAACTGAATGTTGAGTCTGCCGGCGTACCGAGAAATGCACTGATCCATGTAGCTATAAGTGTAACTATAATCAGTAATATTACTCCCGGACCGGTCCCTTTGAATAAACGTAACAGCATCTGTTTTTATAAATCAAATCCTATATCGCTTCTGTAACATTTTCCTTCGAAGTTTATCGATCGTGCATTTCGATAAGATAAATTGAGAGCTTCTTTCATTGTAGTTCCCAGGGAGGTGACTGCAATAACACGCCCTCCGGAAGTAACAATTTTATCATCTGCTTTCTTTGTTCCGGAATGAAATACCACACTTTCTTTTGTCAGTCCCAATCCATTAACTGGTTTCCCTTTTTCGTAATCACCCGGATAACCTGCAGAAACCAGCATTACTGTTGCAGCAAATCTTTCATCAATCTCGATACTTCTATCAGCCAGGTCCCCTTTAGCCACTCCTTCAATAAGTTCGAAGAAATCCGATTTTATTCTTGGAATGATTACTTCCGATTCAGGATCTCCCAGCCGGGCATTGTATTCAATAACATAAGGATCTCCTTTAACATTAATCAGACCGAAAAAAATGAAACCTTTATAAAGAATCTCATCTTCAGACAATCCTTTCATGGTCGGGTCAATTATCCTTGTCTTTACCTTTTCCATAAAAATGTGATCGGCAAAAGGAACCGGAGAAACCGCTCCCATTCCACCGGTATTCAGCCCGGTATCACCATCTCCAATTCTTTTATAGTCCTTTGCCTCAGGTAGTAACTTATATGAGATTCCATCTGTAATTATAAATACCGACAGCTCAATGCCTTTAAGAAATTGTTCAATAACAACTTTTTGTCCGGCAGCACCAAACTTACCGCCCAGAACAGCATTTATTTCATTTTCTGCTTCATGGATATCGTCAATTATAAGTACACCCTTCCCGGCAGCAAGACCATCCGCCTTAACCACATACGGAGGAGTAAGAGATCTGAGAAAAGCAGGAGCTTCTTTTATATTTGTTTTGTTAAAAGTTTTATATTCTGCTGTTGGTATTTTATGCCTGGTAAGAAAGTCTTTTGCAAAATCCTTGCTTCCTTCAAGGCGCGAAGCAGATTTATCCGGACCGATAACCGGAATGTTTCTGAGCATGCTATGGTTGAGGAAAAAATCATGTATCCCGGCAACAAGAGGAGCTTCGGGACCAACTATAACGATATCAATTTTATTATCTGAAACTGCTTTTTTTACTTCCAGAAAATTTCCCGGATCCAGCTGCAGGTTTGTTCCAAGATCAGATGTACCGGCATTCCCCGGACCAATAAAAACTCTTTTGATTTTTTTACTTTGTGCAAGTTTCCATGCGAGCGCATGCTCTCTGCCGCCTGATCCCAGAATGAGAATATTCATTTTTAAAGAAATATTTTTACCATTTCAAAAGTAACATTTCATTCTGAAAAACAAAATCGTAAAAGAGAAAACGGTCAAGCGGAATCATTTGTCTGACAATATCTCGAGAAAACCTGCATCACTGAGTTAACATAGGTTTTCGAAACAGGTATATCTATTACAGAAGGGTTATCTAATTCGAGTTTCAGACCATCTTTATCTTTTCTTATTACTTTAACTTTTTCGAAATTAACCATATACGACCTATGACATCTGATTATCTCTGTTCCTGAAAAGTTCTCTTCTATTTTTTTCAGAGTATCGCGTAAAAGGTATTTTGATACTTTGTTGTTATTGAGATAGCAAATGCTTACATAATTTTCAGCCGATTCGAGATAAAGCAGATTCTCCATTTTGATAGAAAACTTCAGGATTCCTTTATCATCGTAAAAAGGGATCATGTTCCTGGAGTTAGCCGGAAATGCCTGGACATCTGCAAGTCTTTCAATTTGTTCCTTTTTATCTATCCATGAAAAATAAAGCCACAAAACTGAATAAGGCAATAAAAGGACCAGGGCAGTATGGCGCGATGAGATTCTGATAAGATCTGAAAATATCCTGGAATCTTTAAGGAAAAACTTTTCAAACAAGGCATACGAAAGAGCCATAAAAAAAATCTCGGCGGCTATCCATAACAAGTACTGCCATAAAATAATAGAATATCTTCTGCTTACCTTGTACATTATAATCCGGCTAATTATCACAACAAGGACCCCGATAAGAATTGTAAGGCTTGAATATGTGAAAAATTCGAAACGGGTCAGATTGAACCATCTGTCGGCACCGAATGGTGAATAGATATTTATAAAAACCAATGCAAAGAGTGAAGTAAAAAATATCAGACGGACAATGTTCTGTTTTTCATTCAAATATGGAGGTATCGGTTTTTGAAATTCGATCATAGTAATTCTGTCAATTGAATGTAAAATTAGTTATTTTCTCACTTTAAATCCAGTTAAAAGGATCGTTGATAATTAACCAGAACAAGAATTCCATCACAAATAAGAGGATTATATCCCTGATTTTAAAATTCTATCACTTTACTCCGTCTCCTGCGACATAAATTTGCCAGCCATGAATATCTCAGCTTCCTTTGTACATAAATCCAGAATCGGATCAAAAGACTGATGGAGTACACAAAAAAATTTAATGAATTTAAATCGTTATTCAATAGCGATAAAGATGTGATCCTTATCCCTGGTTCAGATATTAAAATAAATAATATCGGATTCCGATCGGATGTCTCATTAAATGGCTTTTCAAATAAAAGAGATACTCTGATAACTGAAAATAATTCCTTTTCCTATCCTGTTTTTACTCCCCTGAATGCCGATAGTAATAAAGTGATCCTGCTGCTTCACGGTCTGAATGAAAGAAGCTGGGTAAAATATTTAGTCTGGGCATATTATCTTGCAATGTACACCGACAGCTATGTTATTCTTTTCCCTATCTCATTTCATATAAACAGGTCACCCTTCTCCTGGAAAGATCCCAGAGCAATGATTCCATTTATGAAGGACCGGAATTCTTCCCTTGGAGAAATAAATATGTCGAGTTTCGCTAATATTGCCCTCAGCAACCGTCTTACCGAAGATCCCATGCGATTTTTCAATTCAGGGTACCAGACTGCAGCCGATATTATAAATCTGATGCTGACTGTTAAGAATGGAGAGCATTGCATTATTCCGCGAACAAGTAATATTAATATTTTTGCATATTCGATAGGAGCTTTTCTGGCTGAAATTTTATTAATGGGAAATCCTGAAAATCTGTTCACCGAATCAAAACTTTTTATTTTCTGTGGCGGCTCGGTCTTTAGTAATATGAGGGGCTCATCTAAATTAATAATGGACAGTCTTGCATTTGACAGAGTATACAGTTATTATCTCAACGATTTTGAAAAAACCATAACCGGTAAAAGTCCTCTGGTCGATTTTTTGCGCAATAGTCAGGTTGGAATGGCTTTCAGGTCCATGATTGACCTTGCTAGGTTTAAAAAATTCAGGGAGAATATCTTAAAAAATCTCAGGTATCAGATTCAATCTATCACTTTGATAAAAGATATCATTATTCCTTCCGATGGAGTAGTTGCAACCCTTAACTACTCTGCCGGGAGAGATAATGTAAAGATTTGGGATTTCCCTTACAATTATTCTCATGAAAGTCCTTTCCCTGTTCTTGATTTTCCTCTCTCAAAAAAGGTAGACTATTGGTTCGAAAGAGTGTTCTCCGAAGCAACTTTATTTCTTGGTTAGAGGTTGTTACTTTAGTTTTATTGATGAATGCACTGATTGCTAATCTATTAATTTGTTTTCTAGAAAGTGTGCCAGGTCAAATCTATAACCTCCTTTGTGTACAAAGAATAAAAATTCGTCAATTATCATGTTCGTTACGGATTTTGAAGTATCATGAAGTACAATTATAGAACCCGGGCGGATCTTATTTTTAAGAATTCGCAGGGAATTCTTCTTTCCGAACGACGTGTCAAAATCATAAGGCATGATGTCCCAGAAAATAATTTTATATTTTTTCTTTAATTTCCTGTACTGGCTAAACCGTAATCGACCGTATGGTGGTCTGAATAAACCCGAAGATGTATAAGGAGCAGCGATTGCAACGTTTTCAATATACTTTTCCCCTGAAGTTTTCCACCCGTTAAGATGTTCGTACCCATGATTGCCAATCAAATGGCCCTTTGTTTTTATCAGCGCAATCAGATCAGGATGTTTTTCAGCAGCTTTTCCATTGCAAAAAAACAAGGATTTTATATTATGCCATTCAAGAATGTCAAGTAGCTGAGGTGTCGAATCAGGGTCAGGGCCATCATCAAAAGTCAGATACAATAACTTCTCAATTGTCCTTATCCTGAATATTGCTTCAGGATAAAGCCAACCTGATATCAAGCAAGGCCTGAAGAGCCGCATATTAAATTATTTTGCAGAATAAAGCTTACTGTAATAGTTGTTTATTGCGGGTTCAAGAGTAGTTGTAAGAGAAAGCATTTTCAACCTTATCGACATATTATAAATATCGAGCAATCCCTGCATGTTGATCCCTATCGGGTATTCGAGTCCGAACCGGTCTTCAGGTCTCAGATTGATTGCATAGTCAAGATATTTTTTTGAGTATTCAATTATGTCATTAATTAACTTATTCCCCTCTTCCTTCTTTCCGGCTCTTAAAAGCACTTCTGCAAGTTCAACAGAGAAAAAGTCATTTGGCATCTTTGCATCCGGAACTATATCAAGGCCGCGATGGGCCACCTCGACAGCTTTTACAGTATCTCCCCTGAGAAGCAGATCGTTCCCGAGGGTTCCGAAAATTCTTCTGAAATTGCTGAACATCCTTCTGTTATTTTCATCCAGATAAACTGATGGGGCTCCTGCATTTCCCCATGCAAACTTATTCATCAGGTTATCGTACATTATTGTCGGATCGATCATTCCGAATTCTCCCTGTTCAGGTTTATCAGTTCTGACGGGGACCACCCTGTAAGCAAGTCCTTCCTGGATAAAGTACTTTTCCAGTCCTTTATACTGGGTCGAGGGAACTGTAGTTGAAAAATAAATGGGCCTTTCCCATTTGTTGGTTGAGAGCAGGTCCATAATTGCCAGATCGCCTTTGAAAGCATCTGTTTCGGAATATTCCCATATCAACGGGGAAACCAGTCTATCCTTAAAATATTCCTTTACTGTGCCATTCGAGAGTACCTTTGCTGAATCAACATCAATAATAAATTTGTTTGCAGGCAGATAATTCAGATAATCGCCTCTGCCACTGAGGTCAACCATGTATTTATTATCATCAAGCCCTGCAAAATTGACAATCTCTTTCAGATTGACTGGTTTGTCCACCCTGTTATTTACAGGAAGTTGTTCTCGTACGCCTTCAATGTATTTATCAGGTCCCAGTGTCAGCGGTAACGGGTCAGAATTGAGAGCTTTCTGCCTCATCATTTCAATATACCAACCTGCCTGTATATAACTCAGGTTAGCAACTCGTACATCAGTTCTCACTCCTTCCACATCCTGATTATACCATACCGGGAATGAATCGTTGTCACCATAGGTAAATAAAACACTATTTGGAGCGCACGATTTCAGATAATCTGCTCCTATATCCCTTGCCGTATAACGACCTGAACGATTATGATCATCCCAGTTCTGTGAAGCCATAAGAACCGGAGCAGCAGCCATAAGG
Organism: uncultured Bacteroidales bacterium; assembly: GCA_963838215.1. Taxonomy (GTDB): domain Bacteria; phylum Bacteroidota; class Bacteroidia; order Bacteroidales; family VadinHA17; genus LD21. The sequence continues at coordinate 908,362 of CAWIQG010000004.1, forward strand.
ACCACAAAAGTAACAGCTGCAGATCCTCTGTTTCCAAGTAACTTCTGAAGCTTTTCATAAACGAACATGAATCCCATTCCTATCCATATAGCAAAGGCATAAAATGATCCTGCATACGCATAATCTCTTTCCCTGGGCTGATCAGGATATTGGTTCAGATAAAAAATAATCGCAATGCCAGTCATAATGAAGAATATCATTACAAGCCAGAAGCCACTATAATTTTTCCTGTATTGCCAGTATAATCCTGCGAGTCCGATCAGAAGCGGAAGGAAATAATATTTATTATTAGCAGGGTTTTTCTTCAGATCTTCTGGAAGTTTATCGAGGTTCCCGAGACGTGCATTATCAATAAATTTCATTCCGCTTATCCAATTACCATAAATGGGATTCCCATTCCCTTCTATATCATTCTGCCGGCCTGCAAAATTCCACATAAAATATCTCAGGTACATGAACCCAATCTGATAACGGAAGAGATAACGGAGGTTTTCGCCGAAAGTGGGACAGACAATAGCTTCTTTACCTGAACCGGCTGAGTATTTTCTGCCTGTAACCTTTCCCCAGTATTTATAAGCGGTTATATGATCGGGCTCGGCACTGTACATCCTGGGGAAAATTGTTTCAAACTGATTATTGTAAATATATTCAGGACGGTAATATGGTTTATACTTGCCATTTATCTTATTATATCCGGCAATAACTTTCTTTACATCTATCACAGGAGCACTATAATAATTCCCATAGAATTTTGGTGCACTGCCATACTGCTCCATATTAATATAGTATGAAAGTGCAAATATGTCCGACGGATTATTTTGGTTCATTGGCGGACGGGCAGATGATCTTATCATGATCATAGCGTACGATGAATAGCCAATCATTACCACAGTTAAACATGTAAATATGTAATTAAGAATTATCCGCTTTTGCTTTAAAGAGTAATATATTCCGTAAGCCAATCCGCCAAAAAGAATTATGATAAAGAACAGTAGTCCGCTGTTATATGGTAATCCAAGAAAGTTCACAAAAAGTAATTCAAACCAACCACCTGCCTTTGGCACTCCCGGCATTAAAACAAAGACCATTAGCCACAGGAGAAGCCCTGCTAATAAAAGTGTTTTAAGCAACCCTTTGGTTGAGAATTCATATTTTTTAAAATAGAAAACAAAAACAAGAACCGGAATCACTAGCAGGTTTAAACGGTGTACCCCTATCCCAAGGCCCATCATGTAAGCAACCAGGATTATCCATCTCCCTGAATATGTCTCGTCCGCTTCCTCCTCCCATTTCAACATACCCCAGAAAACCAGTCCGGTTATGAGTGAGGATAGTCCGTATAATTCACCTTCAACAGCTGAAAACCAGAATGTGTCAGAAAAAGTATAAGCAAGTGCGCCTAATATTCCACTGCCAATGATTGCAGGTATATGTTTCGATTCAAGGGTTTTTCCATTAACTAACACCCTGCGGACAAGATGTGTAATTGTCCAGAAAAGGAACAAAATAGCAAATGCGCTGCAAAGAGCCGACAGAATATTCATCATCAATGCGACTTTGGAAGTATCACCTCCTGCAAATAGCATCGCTACTCTTCCCATCATTAAAAACAATGGTGCCCCGGGTGGATGACCTACCTGCAGCTTAAAGGCTGAAAGAATAAATTCACCACAATCCCAAAAGCTTACAGTTGGCTCAAGAGTCAATAAGTAGACTATCGCTGAAAAGACAAATATAAACCAGCCAGTAAGATTATTCCAGCGGCGGTAATTGCCCCATATTGAATCCATAAACGAATTGTTTTTGATTTATATATGAACAAAGAACGGAAAAAAAAATTATAAGCCCACATATACTATTCTATTTAACTTCATTTTAACTAGGAGAAAAATACTATTTTTGTCCAAATCCTCAGTTACAATGAGATATTTGGCAATCACATTTCTTACCCTTTTATTAACAAACTGGAACGTATCTGGACAAGTCATCGAAGATACCGGAACACAACCCGGAGATCTGTCACTAAGAATAAAAAACTTGAACTTCATTAAAGATGACGAATACTTCAATAATATCGGCCCTTCAAAATTTGTTTTAATATCAAGTATCTCTGGGTATTTTGATAAATCAGTCTGGAACGAAGGGTACACTCTGCTGGGATATTTTGTACAGCCCGAATTGGTCTGGACAGTTTCAGATAAAATAACTCTCCGGGCAGGCATTTATCTTTTAAAATATTCAGGAACAGGTAAATTTACACAGGTCAGTCCTGTATTTTCAACTACTCTCAGACTATTAAAAAGCACCACTTTAACACTGGGTTCTCTTGCAGGTTGTGACAGTCACAAACTTTTTGATCCGACTTTTTCTAATGAACGACTGTACACCAATTATGCAGAGGATGGACTTCAGCTAACAAGTTCATTTAATCATTTTTTCAATGACACATACTTAAGCTGGGAAAATTTTGTATTTGAAAACGATACGACCCGTGAAATAATAAATTTTGCTGAATCATTCAGATATACCTCAGCTCCGGTTGCAAAAATCTTCCAGTTTGTGATTCCGTTCCAGATTCAGTTTAAACACTTTGGCGGACAGATCAATAACTATCCTGAACACATGGAAACCTATTTTAATCTTACAACCGGAATAAGGATTAATATAGATATTGACGAGAAAAGATTCGGACAGGTTGGCTTTGAATACCTTCAGTTTATTAATAAAACGTTCGCGAATATACCTCCTTCCGGAATAACAAAAGGAAATGCATCGTGGTGGAGATTTCATTATACATATAAAGCTTTGTATATCGGAGCTGCTTACTGGAAAGCTCATGATTTCTTTGCTCCAAACGGTAATTCAATTTATGGAAGCGTAATTAATACATATGAAACTTATGTGATTCCTGACAGAAAAGTAATAACAAATTCCATATTCCTTACATATTTGCCGGAAAGCTATCTTACGCTTTTATTCGGATTTGAATCTTATTACGATGTGTGCCAGAAGAGGCTGGATTACGCCTTGACACTGCACCTTGATTTCGATAAACTTATAAAATTAGCTACTCTTAAGCACTGAAAATCGCAATAATCAGTCAATTCCAATATCATTAATAAAGTATCGCCATGGTTTTGCTTTCCAGATATCGCCCGCATAATTTATTCCAATCCTGGGGCCCGTTTTGATACTTGTTATAATTCCGGCATCTTCAAACCAGATTCTGTCCGAAGTCTCCAGATCTTCACCGTAAAATGTTCTATCGATCCCAAATGATTTTGTTATTTTCCCTGGACCGGAATATCCTTTCACACCTCTTATCAGCACAGCCTGAGGGTTGTTTTCCTCACCTGTAACAACATTCAGCATCCAGTACATTCCATAGACCAGATAAACATAAAGCTTCCCTCCTTCGTGAAACATAACCTCAGTACGGGTAGTTCTTCCCTTGCAGGCGTGACAGGCTTTATCTTCGGCCCCACGATAAGCTTCAACTTCAGTAACCTGAAATCCACCGTGTGTGTTATCGGTTAATCTGATAACCATGATTTTCCCTGGCAGTTCAGGTGCGACATCAAGCACATCGCGGATAAAAAACTCTTTTGTTAATCTTTTTCCGGGGACCATTTAATCAAGTTGTATATTCGCTATAATGAACCCATCAGGCTTTAATTGACATTAATTCTTCTTTATTAAAGGATATAAAAATAAGCTAGTTTCAGATAAGATGAATAAATTCTACTTAATATTCTTTTTTTTCAGGAAATATATTGTATTTTTGCAGACCCTAAAATAGGGGTAATTACATTAAATATTAAGTGTATCAATTAAAAAATAATAACTAGTGAACACCTTAAGCTATAAAACAGTTTCAGCAAATAAAGCTACTGTAAACAAGGAGTGGGTAATTATAGATGCTGAAGGCAAGGTTCTTGGAAGGCTTGCATCGGTTGTGGCCTCTATGCTCAGAGGAAAGCACAAAACTAACTTTACTCCACATGTTGATTGTGGTGACAACGTTATAGTTATCAATGCTGACAAAATAGATCTGACAGGTGAAAAATGGTCAGATAAATTATATGTCAGGCATTCAGGATATCCGGGAGGTCAGAGGTTTACTTCTGCTGAGGCTATGCTGAAAAAGAATCCGATAGGGTTGGTTGAACATGCTGTAAGAGGCATGCTGCCGAAGAACCGGCTTGGAAGTGCACTATACAAAAATATGCATGTTTACGCTGGAACTGCACACCCTCATGAAGCACAGAAACCCAAAAAAATTGAACTTTAAAAATATTAAGCGACAGATATGGAACCAATCAATGCTCTTGGAAGAAGGAAAGCAGCCGTAGCCCGGGTATATTTAAGTGATGGCAAGGGGAAAATTACTGTTAATGGCAGAGATTATAAAGAATATTTCGGAGCTGAAACACTTCAGTATGTTGTTACCCAGCCTCTTGTTCTTATGAATACTACTGATAAGTATGACATCAATGTTAATCTTGACGGAGGTGGGGTTAAAGGTCAGGCTGAAGCTCTTCGATTGGGAATCACAAGAGCTCTTATCATGATTGATGCTGAATGTAAACCTGCACTTAAAGCAGAGGGATTTATCACACGCGATCCACGTGAAGTTGAAAGGAAAAAACCCGGTCAGCCGAAAGCACGTAAAAGATTCCAGTTCAGTAAACGTTAGGAATTAATAAAACAGTCATAATAGATGCAAGTTTAGTATCTAAATTGTAAAGACTTCCGTCAGGAACTACTTTACAATTGATTGAAAGAATGTAAACTTAAAAAACAAAAAGATGCCGAGAACAAATTTCAAAGAATTGCTTGATGCCGGTGTTCATTTCGGACACCTTAAAAGAAAGTGGAATCCCGCTATGGCTCCCTATATTTTTATGGAACGTAACGGTATTCATATCATTGATCTTGAAAAAACAATCGTAAAACTTGATGAGGCTGCTTCAGCGATGAAACATATAGCCAAATCGGGAAAAAAAGTTTTATTTGTTGCTACTAAAAAACAGGCAAAAGAAATAGTTGCCGAAAAAGTTAAAGCTGTTAATATGCCTTATGTTACAGAACGTTGGCCCGGTGGTATGCTTACCAACTTCCCGACAATCCGGAAGGCTGTTAAAAAAATGTCCTCTATTGACAAAATGGCTACTGACGGAACTTTTCTGAACCTTTCAAAACGTGAGAGACTACAGGTTACAAGACAAAGAGCCAAACTCGAAAAAACACTGGGAAGTATTATTGATCTTACAAGACTCCCATCAGCACTTTTTATTGTTGATGTATGTAAAGAACATATAGCTGTCAGAGAAGCAAAAAGACTCGGAATCCCTGTTTTTGCAATGGTTGATACCAATTCAGATCCTTCTGATATTGAATTCCCGATTCCTGCAAATGATGATGCTTCAAAGTCGATTTCACTGATAGTCGGAATTCTGTGTCAATCTATTGAGGAAGGTCTTAATGAAAGAAAAATTGAAAAAGACAAAGAACCTCAGCAAAAAGATAAAAGAATAATAAGAAAAGAACTTGAAACAAAAGATATTCCTGCCGCTATAATTGAAGCTATCGTTGAAGAAGAAGAGGAAGAAGAGGTTGGAACTGATGACGATGTTCATGTTATCACTGATGAATCGGAAGAAGATGATGAGATCGCTAAAGTAATTAACAATACTGAAGAAGAATTATAGAAATTATTGTTTATAACTATAAAGAAAATACTATGGCTACTATAAGTGCTGCTGATGTTGCCAAATTAAGAAGAGTTACGTTAGCCGGAATGATGGACTGTAAAAAGGCCCTTGAAGAATCTGAAGGTAATTTTGAAAAAGCAATTGAGATAATCCGTAAAAAAGGACAGGCTGTTGCCAACAAACGCGCTGACAGAGAAGCTTCTGAAGGTGTTGTTTTATCAAAAGTATCATCTGACGGGAAAACCGGAGCAATGATCGTTCTGAACAGCGAAACTGATTTTGTTGCAAAAAATACCGATTTTCTGGCTCTTGCAAACAAAATACTTGAAGTTGCAGTCGCAAAAGATCCGGCAGATATTGAAGAACTTAAATCACTTCCAATGGATGGTGGTAAAGTTGGAGATAAGGTTATTGAATATATCGGAATTATTGGTGAGAAACTTGATCTTTCATATTTTGCAAAAATCAAAGCTGCTCATGTTCAGGCATATATCCACCCCGGAAACAGACTTGCCACCCTGGTTGGTTTTACAAAATCAGGAGCTGATGTACAGGTTTATAAAGATGTTGCTATGCAGATAGCTGCAATGAATCCGGTTGCTGTTGATAAGGATTTTGTGCCAGAAACTGTTATTGCCCAGGAGATTGAGATCGGAAAAGAACAGGCAAGACACGACGGAAAACCTGAAGAAATGCTTGAAAAAATTGCACTGGGGAAACTTAACAAATTCTTCAAAGAGAATACCTTACTTAACCAGGATTTTGTTAAAGATAATAAGATAACTATCAGGCAATACCTGAAATCTGTCAACAAAGAGCTTACAGTAACTGAATTTAAACGCTTTACTCTTAATTTATAATACGTAGGTTCATATTTCAATATTCGGGTGGCCCCACTAAAGCGGGGCCACTTTTCTTTTCTTATCTCCTCTTTTCCCATTCTGTTTTATTAAATTCGTCAGATTAATCTTTTCTGTTATTAACAACGGAGAAATATGTTTTACCTTAATCTCAAATATTATGCGTTATTCAAGAATTCTGCTTAAACTAAGCGGTGAGGCACTTGCGGGAAATGGGAATCATGGAATAAACGATTCTGTTTTAAAGGAATATGCAAATCAGGTTATAGAGGTGGTTAGAAAGGGTTGTGAGATTGCAATAGTAATTGGTGGCGGAAATATATTCCGTGGGCAGAGTGGCGCTGAATCGGGATTTGACAGAGTAAAAGGCGACCAGATGGGAATGCTGGCGACTATAATTAACAGCCTCGCCCTTGAGAGCAAAATCTTCAGCCTTGGGGGGAAAGCTAAGGTTTTCACTTCTATCAGGATGGAACCTGTCGGTGAACTTTATAACAGGGACAGAGTATTGGAAGCACTGAAAAACAATACAATTTGTATACTTTCGGGAGGCACAGGCAACCCATTTTTTACAACAGATACTGCAGCAGCCCTCAGAGCTGTTGAAATCGGAGCAGATGTCCTGTTAAAGGGAACTAGGGTTGATGGTGTTTATACTGCTGACCCTGAAAAAGATCCTAAAGCTGAAAAATTTGATGAGATTTCCTTCGGCGAGGTTATCAGCAAAAGACTGAAAGTTATGGATTCTACTGCTTTTACTATGTGCAGGGAAAATAATATGCCCGTAATAGTATTTGACATGAATAAATCCGGCAATCTGAATAAGCTGGTCTATGGAGACAAAATCGGAACTCTTATCAGTAATTAAAGAAATTTTGCTATTCCGCCTATTTTACTATTTTTGTTCTACCTGTAACAAAATATAAATTAGATTAAACAGGTACATAGTTAAAAGTTATTATTATCTAACCTGCCTGACATGAACGAAGAAACTGAACTGATAATAGAAGAGACAAGGGAAAGAATGGAAAAAGCCCTTGAACATCTGGAACATGAACTTGCCAGACTTCGTGCAGGAAGATCTAATCCTGCCCTGCTCGATGGTATCACAGTTGACTATTATGGAGTTAACTCACCGTTGACCCAGGTTTCAAATATTAATACTCCTGATCCCAAAACAATTCTGATACAGCCCTGGGAAAAAAATATGCTGGGAACAATTGAAAAAGCCATAATGGCTGCAAATGTTGGTCTCACACCTGTAAATAACGGTGAAGTTATCCGTATAAATATCCCGCCTCTGACAGAAGAAAGAAGACATCAGCTTGTTAAACAGGTAAGGAACGAAGGAGAGACTGCAAAAATAAGCATTCGTATTGCACGTAAATGGGCTAACGATGAACTGAAGATTTTGCTTAAAGACGGCCTGCCCGAAGATCTTGAAAAAGAGGCAGCTGATACAATTCAGGAAATTACCCATTCGTTCAATACCAAAGTTGATAAAGTAATGGCTGCCAAAGAAAAGGATGTGATGACTGTATGATCTCCCCCAACCCACCCGCTTCAGCGGAACAGGGGGTTTCAAAGTTAATATCTGACACCCTTTACCCCGGAGCTGCAATTTCTGCATATATCAATCGCGTGACGACCCGACAGAATATTTTTTCTGAAGATCATGTATTTGGGACCATACCATATATCCCTGAAAGAATCATAATTAAGATCTCCCATTACATATTCTGCATTCTTATCGAAACAGCATGGAACGACTTTGCCATCCCATGTTATAACAGGGTTAAACCAAAGCCTTGCACACCTGTCCGGCAGAGAATTTTTTATAACGTACTCCCCGTTTTTTATTTTATACCTCCTGAATCGCTCCTGAAATGGTATCCATGATTCAATGGCATCTTTATTAAGGATCTGCATCGATTTCAAACTTATTGAAGCTTTTGCCTTTGCGGCCAACTGCCGGATCTGAGGAATCTGATGCTCATTTAACCTGTTTACAAGAAACTGAATCTCAATTTTGATAGATGAATTATTTCGTCTTTTAGCTTCTGTGACATTTTTTATCCCATCAAGAACAGTATTTAAGTTCCCGTTTATCCTGTAAGCAGAATAGGTATCCTGATCAATCCCATCAAGAGATATAATCAGTTTTCTCAATCCTGATTTCACAATTTTCTCAGAATTCCCGCAGGATAAATAATGACCGTTTGTCGAAACAATAGTGTGTGTTGTTCTGCTATTCTCAATAAACGAAAAAAACAGGGGATGCAACATAGGTTCGCCTTGAAAATAAAGATTTATGTTATGAAGGTAGGTCCTGAGTTCTTTTATTACCTTATTAAAGAGATCGATCTCCATAAAGCCCCGATCTCTTTTCATCATACCTGATCCTGACGAACACTCAGGACAATAAAGGTTGCAATTATTCGTCAGTTCTGTACTGATCGAAAGAGGCATACCTTTAACGGTTGCATATCCTGAGAATGAGCTATACAGATATGAATATACTGCCGTAAAAACATTTACAGGCTTAATAAGGTTTCTTGTCATCCGTTTTATAAAATATGAAGTAAGATAAGAAAATAATAAATAGGGTATCACGACTAATAAGAGGTCATAGTTCTGAAATGAAAAGAATACTGTATTCGATAGTCAAATTAAATGTATTTTTAACTTAATAAATTAATGCCATGAAAACGTTTAAACACTTTTCGCTTATTGCAGCGGTACTACTGTTGGCTTTCACGGCCCAGACTGCAACTGCAGGCAATTTCTTCAGCAGGAAGAAAAGCAACCAGCAGAATATTGTAATAATCAAAGGAAAGGTTATTGATGCAGAGACCAGAACTCCTTTGGTGTTTGCGACTGTTGCCGTTAAAGAATCAAATGTGGCAATTGTAACTAACATTGATGGAGAATTCACTCTTAAAATCAGTGATCAGGTAAGCTCAAAAAATCTTGAGATCTCTTTCTTAGGATATAAGAACAAAACAGTTCCTATAATTGACCTGAAAGATAATGGTTCCAAAAATGTCATCTTGCTCGAAACAGCGCCTATACCCATCAAGGAGATTATTGTGAAACCTTTGGATCCAATTGCCATTGTTGAAAAAGCTATTAATAATATAGGTAAAAACTATGCTTCGGTGCCAAACCTTATGACAGCATTTTATAGGGAAACTATCAGGAAGAATCGTACTTATGTATCAATTGGAGAAGCTGTTGTTGAGATTTTTAAAGCACCATACAATAATGATCTTCGGTTTGACGGTGCAAGAATATATAAGGGAAGGAAAAGCACTGATGTCGAAAGAATGGACACAATTTTATTTAAACTGCAGGGTGGCCCTGTAAGTGTTTTGGATCTTGACATAGCTAAAAACTCTGAAAACGTTCTGACTCTGGATGCAATGAAGAATTACAACTATGCTTTGTCAGGAGTGATTGAAATCGACAAAAAACCTCATTATGTAATTGACTTTATACAAAAGCCATCAGTAGAAATGCCATTGTTTATGGGTAGTCTCTATATCGAAATGGATTCATACGCTATTACTGAAGCCGAATTTGGATTCAACCTTGCAAATAAAGAGGCAGCCTCATCGATTTTTATCAGGAAGAAACCACTAGGGGTGAAAGTAACACCAGAGGTTGCAACGTACAGAACCAAATTTCGGGAACAGGATGGGAAGTGGTACTTTGCCTATTCACGCGCCGAAGTTAAATTCAAAGTTGCGTGGAACAAGAAACTCTTCAAGACATTTTATACAACCATGTCGGAAATAGCAATAACTGACCGTACTGATCAGGAAGTCATTAAATTTACAGGTAAAGACAAAATTAAATATTCAGATGTGTTTTCTGATAAAGTCAGCGCATTCACCGATAAGGAATTCTGGGGAGATTATAATATAATTGAACCCGATCAGAGCATAGAAACTGCAATTCGCAGACTCAGCAGAAGACTGAAATTCAGTGACAGACCACAGGAGCAATAGACAAAGATAAATCTATGATCAGGGATAATGATATCGTTAGGAGGATCCGGCAAGGCGATGTGGGACAGTTTGAATCGCTTTTCAGATCCTCCTATGTTTCCCTGGTACGATATGCGAAGACGCTGATTAAAGATCACGATACTGCTGAAGAAATAGTTCAGGATCTGTTTTTCAGAATCTGGCAGGATAAAGAAAAAATTAAGATTGAAAGTTCTTTAAATGGTTATCTATTCAGATCGGTTCACAACCGATGCCTGCATTTTATCGAACACTCCAAGGTTGTCGAGCGACATGCAGAAGAGATGTCACACCAGCTTTCCGAAATTCAGGAAAGCCCTGCTGATATACTTCATTACAAAGAGCTTCAGGCCAGTATAGCCGGAATACTCGAAAGGTTGCCAGAACGATGCGGGAAGATTTTTTATATGAGCAGGTTTGAAGGACTTAAATATAACGAAATTGCCGAAAAATTATCTGTCTCAGTAAAAACAGTCGAGGCTAACATGGGCAGGGCGCTTAAAGAATTCCGGAAAGAATTGACATAATTATGAAAGAGATGAAGAAGATAGAGAAATTTACTGACAGGGAGTGGGAGAAAATTGCTTCGCTCCTTTCAGAAGAAAAAGGTGAACAGACAGATCTCCTCAACCGGTTTATGGCTGAAGATATCTATAATACAGGAAACCGGTGGAAAGAATTAAGGAATATGAGCAGCAATAAGGAAATAAATGTCGACAAAGCCTGGAATAGTGTCTATTCAAGGATGAATGAGAACGGGCTTAAAACAGATAATGCCCCTGTCAGGATCAGTTTTATGAGAAGCACTCTTATCAGGGTTGCAGCAGCGGCTCTTATTCTCTTATGCCTTGGTGCAACGGGAATTTATCTTAGCAATAATGATGCCTTCAGTAAGAATATTACTATGGCTACCGGTAATGATCAAAAGAATTATGAGGTTTCGCTTCCCGATGGAAGTAAAATATTTCTGAACCGCAATTCTGAATTCCATTACCATGCAAATTTTGGAAAACAAAAAAGAGAGGTAAAACTTACAGGTGAAGCTTTTTTCGAAATATCACCAGATGTTTCAAAACCATTTATTATTGATGCCGGAAAGGCTAAAGTAAAAGTTGTGGGAACATCCTTCAACATCATTACTAAAAACAGTGAATCTGCTGTTGAAGTGTATGTAAAAACAGGTAAAGTAATGCTTACAGATAATACAGGTTCGAATTCCCTTCTCCTCGATCCAGGATTTGTGGGAACCATGGACTCAAAAAAGTCGGGTAAGATAATCAATAAAAACCCAAACTATATGTCGTGGAAAACCGGTCTGCTTGTATATGACGGTCAAAAGCTGAATGTTGTCTTCAACGATCTTAAAAGAGTTTATAATATGGATATTGTTGCTGATGACCCTCATATCCTCGAATATCCGTGGCATTCCCCGATTGATAATCTGCCACAGGATACAATAATTCACCTGATTTGTGCTAGCTTTAACCTGAGTTATACGAAGGATGGCAGTGTTTACCATCTTTTAAAAAAATAGCTTCCGTACTGAAAAATGTCATCTGTCAATGGCTTTAAATATAAACTGTTCCCGGCCATTGTACTGTTTATTCTGCTGCTTCTGCCAAAGAAAGCATGTTGTCAGGTAAGCATTCTTGATTCAACTTTTACCTTCAGGGCAGGTACAGTAAAAACAGGCAATGCTCTTGACCTTATTACCAGGAGAACAGGTTATAATTTTACTTACGACAACAGGCTCATTAACGCAGAGAAAAAAACAGAGTTGACTTTCAAAGATATAAAGCTGAGAGTTATTCTTAATAATATTCTGCTTAATGATTCCCTTGTTTTGTCTGTTATTGACAGATATATAATTATTTCGCACGCAAAAAAGCTTCTTCCTTCAAAGGCAGATTCAATCTCAGCAGGAAATGTAAGTTATATAACAGGAGTAATTATTGACGATGAAACGCGCACCCCGCTGTCATTTGCCACAATAGCATTAAAAAACACGGGAAAAGGAACCGTATCGAACAATAATGGAAAATTCGGGTTAAGAATTACATCTGATCTTGAAAAGGATACTCTTTCAGTCTCCTATCTCGGGTATCAGGGCAGAGAAATACCTGTAAAGAAAGCTCTGAGAAATAACTTCACTGTTTCCATGAAAAGAGAATTCATCTCTATTCCCGAGATTATGATAAAAAACCAAGTTCCACAGGAAATCATTTCCAAAGCCAGGGCAGCAATAAGTCATAATTATGGAAACACTCCCGCATTAATGACTGGTTTTTACAGGGAAGGCGTTTTGAAAAAATCTGAACTCCAGACTTATTCTGAAGCAATTCTGGAAATTTACAAAAGCTCATATTCAGGATCTCTGCTTCGGGATCAGATTAAAGTCTATAAAAGCAGAAAAATTGAAAACACCGATCGCACCGATACACTTGCCGTAAGACTGAAAGCAGGTTTAAGCACTTGCCTTGAACTTGACGGAGCAAAAAATATTTTTGATTTTCTCACACCGGAATATATGCCGGAATACAATTACAGGATGACAGATATTGTAACTTATGATAATGAGGAAGCATACGCAATTGAGTTTGAACAACGTGAAAATGTTGATCTGCCGCTTTACAATGGAACAATATATATTAATACAGCAGATTACGGCATTTTAAATGCTGAATTTGAACTCAATCAGTCATTGATTCATAAAATGAAAGATTCATTTATTTACAACCAGTCACATGAATTTAATACCTGGCCCGTCTCGGTGAAATATTCCGTCACTTACAGGAAAGTGAATGACCGGTATTTTTTAAGCCATGTAAGGGGCGATCTTGTTTTCTCTTCAAGTCAAAAGAAAAAGCTTTTCCATACCCAGTTCAAGGTATTTTTTGAACTGGCAATTACTGAAATTGAGTTAAAAAACGCAATTAGGTTCGACAGGGAAGAGCTTGCACCGATACATGCAATATTCTCGGAGACTATAACCAATTATGATCCGCAATTCTGGGGGAATCAGGATTTTCTAAGACCGGAAGACAATCTTCTCCAGGCACTCAGGAATATGAGTGTGAAGTTGCAGGAATTCTCAAGACAAAATCCTTAGTACTTATTTATCAGCCGGTATAATTCAGTCAGATCCGGAGTGAGTATGATCTCAGTCCTTCTGTTTTTTTGTCGTGCATCCGGAGTATTGCTGTCATCCACAGGCAAAAACTCACTTCTTCCTGATGCGGTTAAACGTTTGGGATCAATCTTCGATCCTTCAAGAAGCACCCGTACAACAGTGGTGGCTCTTTTGACACTCAAATCCCAGTTATCTTTGAGCTGGTTGTTCCCCGGGTTATATGGAACATTATCGGTATGACCCTCGATGGAAATCTGAATACCCGGATTTTTCTCAAGCACAGCTGCAAGTTTTTTCAGGGCACTTCTTCCTGTGGCATCAATATCCCAGCTTGCCGATTTAAACAGAAGTTTTTCATCGAGAGAAACATATACCTTACCATCCTTCATGGTCACTGTCAGTCCTTTGTTTTCAAATCCCAGTAAAGCTTCAGATACTTTTGCCATGAGATCCTGTGCAATCTTTTTCTGTGCATCCAGTACCTTTTCAAGCTCTGCCATTTTTGCGTTTCTCTTTTCCAGTTCATCAGTAAGTTCATCAAGTGATGCTTTCTTTGTGTCGAGGGTTTGTTCAAGCTGATGCAGAAGATCCTCCTTCTTCTGAAGGTTTTCCTGTGCTGTCTGAAGTTCGGTAAGCAATTTCTGAGTCTCCTTGCCGTTCCCTCTAACCAGTTCTTCCTGGGCATTTTGTAATTCTTTGTATTGTTTAGAAATTTTATTGTACTCTCCAACTGCCTTCTCCCGTTCACTCTGCGAGGTTGCAATTTCCTGCTTTACAGATCCAATTTCCATTTCAAGTGTGTCAAGCTTTGCAGCGAGCTCTTTATTTTGCATTTCCAATCCGATGTTTACCGTCTTTAAAGCATCTCTTTCATTCATGAATTGCCTGCTTGTGTCCTGCAAACTATTAAACTTTTTTCCTGAGACACACGATATTGAGGATATTATCAATACGATAAAACACGGTATATAAAAAAATGATTTATTCATGATCTTGGACTTATTTAAATATATCAACCTACAGTTAAAAAACTGCAATCAGAACAATGAATTCCTGAACAAAAATAAGAAAAACCCCGGTAAGCTTCAGCAAACACCCGGGAATAATAATTACTATATTTGCTCGATATTTCTTTTAAATGGACAAGAAAGAGAATCTACTCTTAAAGATATCAACTCCTGAAGACCTCAGGAAGCTCGATCCGGCCGACCTTATACAGGTCAGTTCGGAGCTCCGTCAGTTCATTATTGATGTTGTTTGCAACAACCCCGGACATTTTGGAGCCAGCCTTGGTGTTGTTGAATTAACTGTTGCTCTTCACTACGTATTCAATACTCCTTATGACAAGATCATCTGGGATGTGGGGCATCAGGCTTACGGTCATAAAATTCTTACAGGAAGAAGGGAAATTTTTTCTTCTAACAGAAAATATAAAGGTATAAGCGGTTTTCCTAAGATGTCTGAGAGTGAGTATGATTCATTTGGAACTGGCCATTCATCAACCTCTATATCAGCGGCCCTTGGGATGGCTCTGGCTGCACGTAATAAAGGAGAAAAAAGGCATGTTGTTGCAGTTATCGGCGACGGTGCAATGACGGCGGGTCAGGCTTTTGAAGGTCTCAATAATGCGGGTATCGGCAAATCAGATATCCTTGTGATACTTAACGATAACAATATTGCCATTGACGCCAATGTTGGAGCTCTGAAGGAATATCTTCTTGACATAACAACAAGTAAAACGTACAACAGGTTCAAGGATAAGATATGGAACATCCTTGGAGTTTTCGGAAAACTTGGACCGAATGCACGGACCCTTGCTGCCCAGCTTGAAGCAGGCGCAAAAAGCACAATCCTCGACAGAAGCAATCTTTTTGAAGGTTTTAATTTCAGGTATTTCGGACCTATTGACGGTCATGATGTCCTTCATCTGACTAAAGTGCTCGAGGATCTGAAGAGGATCCCGGGACCAAAACTTCTTCATTGCCTCACAGTAAAAGGCAAAGGATTTAAACAGGCTGAAGAAAACCAGACCACGTTCCATGCTCCCGGAAAATTCGACAAGGAGACCGGAGAGATTATCAGCTCAAAGGATAATGATGTTCCACTTTCTTACCAGGTTGTTTTCGGCAAAACAATTCTTGAACTTGCAGAGTTAAACAATAAAATAATGGGCATCACTCCTGCTATGCCGACAGGCTCCTCTTTAAATATTATGATGAAGGAGATGCCAGAAAGAACATTTGATGTGGGAATTGCCGAACAACATGCCGTAACATTTTCTGCAGGACTCGCCGCCCAGGGGATGATCCCCTTCTGCAATATCTATTCATCATTCATTCAGAGGGCTTACGATCAGATAATACACGATGTAGCATTGCAGAATCTGCATGTGGTATTCTGTATCGACCGTGGCGGACTAGTCGGTGCTGATGGTGCAACACATCATGGGTTTTTCGATATGGCATTTATGCGCAGCATTCCCAACATGATTGTCAGCGCTCCAATGGATGAGATTGAATTGAGAAACCTTATGTACACTGCACAATTAGAGAAAAACAAATTTCCATTCTCAATTCGCTATCCGCGGGGATATGGTATGTTTTCAGACTGGAAAAAACCTTTTCAGGAGATTGAAATCGGAAAGGCCCGTCAGATAAGTGAAGGAGTTGAACTTGCTGTTTTAAGTATCGGGCATCCCGGAAATTCAGTTGCTTCAGTTGTCAGAAAACTTGCAAAAGAAAATATTTTTGTTGCACACTTCGACATGAGGTTTGTTTCTCCTCTCGATAAAAGTGTACTTCATACACTTTTTAAAAATTACACCCATATAATTACAGTCGAGGATGGAGTTCTTAAAGGAGGTTTCGGAAGCGCAATCATCGAATTTATGTCCGACAATGGATATAGTTCCGAAGTCAGACGGCTTGGTATTCCTGATTATTTTGTTGAACACGGGACACAAGATGAGCTCCGAAGGGAATGTGGTTTTGATGAAGAGGGGATTGAAATTGCGATAAGGGAGATTCTTGTAAGAGTGAACAGGTGAGTGGGTGAAGGGGAGAATAGGATAAATAAGACAAAAGACAAAAGGATAAAGACAAAAGTTTTTTATATTTTCGCAGTCCATTATTTATGCCCGGATGGCGGAATTGGTAGACGCGCTGGTCTCAAACACCAGTGGTAGCAATGCTGTGCCGGTTCGATCCCGGCTCCGGGTACTATTTCAAATGAAAAAAGCCTTGATAAACAATGACATCAAGGCTTTTTTGTTTGCTATGGCTGAAACACAGCTGTAACATTTCTGAGTTTTAAAGCTTTTATTAGTTGTTTTCCAAGTAATCCGATAATAGTCTGACCTCCATCACCTGATCAGACAAGTCTGTAAATTAAGAGATTTGTATACTTTTTCTAGTCAGCTTTCCTCAATAAGATCCATATTGGGGTGAACAGTCAATCCCTAAACTTATTTCTTTTTCTTATTTTTTGAGGTGGTATTTTCTCCTGAAGCAGAGGCAACATCATATTTCGCTTGAGCAGCATCAAGAGCAGACCGTGAAGTTTTAAGCGCATCCTGGGCATTTTTTTTATTTGCTTTCCCTTTTGTGAGGTTCGCATTTCCTGTGGTCGACTTTTTTGTCGCCTCATTTAAACGTGTGCCAAGAGCTTTGGAATCCGACTTATATTGTACATCCAGAGCTTTAAGATCGGTCTTAGCCTTTCCAGATTCTCCTTTATCTTTTGAAGTTGAAAGCTTAGTCAGGGACTTTTGTTTGGTAGTATAATCTTTGTCAAGTTTCTTCCGTTCTGATTCAATGGCTTTAGTTTCTGTTTTTGATTCGGCTATCTGTTGAGTTCCCAAAGTAATCAGGGAATCTGAAATAGTCAGCTGTCGTTCATTCAGAGCAACCCTGACTTTGGCTGTAGCGATGCCGGCTTCAAGTTTCTTTAATTCGGCTGTCTTTTTATCCGTTTGAGCGTGGGTGATAACCGGGGCTAAAAGGAGAAATGACAACATAACTAAAATCCGAAAATTCATTATTGTACTCATATATGTAAAATTTAGTTTAAAATGTTGGCTCATCCGGGTATAAGTTTAAATAGATAAAGAATATCTGGTTATTTCAATAAAATTATGAAATTAAATTCAATTAACATAAATTTGATATACTGTATTAAAAAGTGTAATAACTTTAATATATAATGATTCTCCAGGCGACACCTATTCTTTTATCAGACAGTAACCTTTTCTCTAATATAGCAGACATTTGACATTTACTTTTTAAATGTCGCCTTCTTTTTCCTGTTTTGAGCGGTTTATAAGCTTCATTAAAATGTAACTATCTGATAATTACTAAATAGATTATTTGAATAATATAAATCCAGGTGTCTCGCCATAGTCAATAACACAATTCAGTGAGATTCCTCACTTCTCCGCCCTGCCAGCGGATACGTTAGGAATGACACCTATTTTGGGTGTCTTTCACACAAAACAGGAGATAAAGAATAGAATAAAAATCCTATATTGATCCAGAACGTCGATTAAAACCTCGAATAAATGTAATTATTAATGATGTAATTGCTATAGTGCAGCTATAAATCCAATATCTAAACTGGTTAGCAGATATCATCAAAATCAATACAGGGAAAATCGCAGTTAACGAATTGGATAATCAATAAGTCCACATAGAGATAAACAACGATCTCTTACTTCCTATATAAATCCATGTCATTATTACCGACATAGAAATAGTCCATAAAAGAAAAGCTGGAAAAGGAATGTATACCTTTCCAGTGCCGGTCATAAACCAAAGTGGAAGATGCCATAAACCCCATATTGTACCCAGAATCAAACTCGCTATGAGATCATTGTGCCGCGAAAGCAACTGATCGAGAGCAAAACCTCGCCATCCAATCTCTTCCTGCCCACCACCTAAAAACATCATTAATATCGTATATATTGGTATGATCCATGGGCTAGGTAAAAATGATTTCAAAGGAGATTCTCCCCAAAATAAAGAAACTCCCCAAACGGCAAATTGAATAATTCCAAATAATATAAAAGGAATAAAATACCATTTCCAGGAATTATTTATCTTGAATATTCGAACCAAATGTTTTCGAATTGCACCCTTGCCAGATTCATAACGGCTTAAAACTATAGCACCCATCATTGGTCCAAAAGCTCCAAGAATCACAAAACTCATTGTTATACTGCTTAATAACGCTTGATCAGCAATAAAAATAATACCAAAATGCATTAGAATAGGTATTATCCAAATAGTCCAGCTAATTACTAACAAGAACCCCCAAGGTGCGAATGCCGGTTGATGTTCTACAGGTGAAGATGGCATGTTAGTGTAATTAGTAGTTTCCATAATTATCTCAATTTATTGATTCGATTTTTTAAATTTTTCTTGTTCTAAATCCATAATTTAATATTGTTAGTTAATTTTGTTTGTGGCTGTATTATGTGGCTTAACAGCGCACTGGCATGGGGAGTTACCGTCTGCGTCAGGGTTGGCATGAGTTTTTGCACAGTCTCGATAAGTGAGCAGGAGTAGTCCTGGTGCCAGTAGCTCGATATGAGTTGATGAATTTACTCACAAATATTTTATATCGCTTACGAAGTTGTCCGGGCTGCTTAAGGCGATTACCCATACCATCCGTGTCAGGCGCCGGAGTAAGGTTAAAATTGCCACTGTTACAGTAATTTGTCTCAGAATAGGTTTTTTTATGTAAGAATTCTCAATTACTAGGCAGCGTGTTCTTTTAACCTTTTAATATGTTTGAACTCAGGTGCTTTTGACTTTTTTTCTTCTTCAAGATCAAAATCGTTCTGAAGTCCAAGCCAGAATTTAGCAGAATTTCCAAAATAGCAGCTAAGTCTAATTGCAGTGTCAGCAGTAATACTTCTGTGCCCTTTAATAATCTCATACGTTCTAGTCTGGGGGATTCCAAGTTCCTTTGAAAGTCTGTAAGCAGAAATATTTAATGGTTTAAGAAATTCTTCAAATAGAATTTCTCCCGGGTGAATATTTGAAAGCTTTTCCATTTAATTCTATTTATGATAATCCATTATAGTAACATCACTTGAATTTCCATCGTCCCATTTAAAAACAATTCTCCATTGGTCATTAATCCTGATGCTATAAAAGTCACTCATCCTACCTGAAAGTTTCTCAAGCTTATTTGATGGAGAAACCTTTAAGTCTATTAAATTCTGTGAGTTATTAAGCATCCTTAATTTTCTTCTTCCAACTTGTTGTACTTCTTGAGGTAGATTTTTTACTCTATCCCCATTCCATATTTTTTCAGTCTTCTTAGTCCCAAAAGAAGTGATCATTTCCCGCGTAGCGTTACTAACGCCAAAGATAAGTAGCTTCTTTTAATTCTGCAAATATTCAATTCTAAAAACAAATTTAACTCTCAACCGTAAGGCGCTGGAGTATTCAAATCCAGGCAGATGGGCAGGCGTTGATATGCCAAGACAAAATTGTCCAGATGGTAGAGTCCTGATAAGCGGCTGAAAATTGTCACGTCAATATAAATCTGGAAAGGATTGAATCAAGGCACAATAAAACAAATAAAACTAAATTGTCATGATAAATACTCTAGCGAATACTGGTTGGAGTTTGACTCACACTCTGACGCCTAACTTGTTTTTAGGTGTAGGGTAATTTAAAAATTGTCTCATAAAACGTTATTTTGTACAGAGGTTCTTTTTCGCTCAATCTATGTGAAATGGGCTGTAAAGGTCTACGTGTTTTAGTAAATCATCTCATGAGTAAGGACAAAACGCAATGTACCTGACTAGTTCTTATGGTTATTAAAATCTGAAGTAAGAAAACTATAGACTTTACTTTCAGTTTTATATCCATCTTTAGCCGAAGCAATTATCTTCCAATAATAGGTAGTGTTAGGCAATAATCCAATTATCGTTTTCGAATGTTTTATTGTTGAAACGGTATCCGGTAAATCGACTTTGTTTTTCTCACATCCACCTGCAGCGATTAAAATAAAAATTCCTATAACCAATAGTTTCTTGTTTTTCCGGATTAATGCTGAAGAGAAAAACAACATAAGAATAAACAAACTGGGCAGACTTGCTCTTGTAAAGCCGGTATTTGCAATTTTAGTATTTATCAAGTCTGAAAATTCTTTATCTGCAGAAAGAAGTATTTCGTAATCATCAACAACACCAACCCATGATAAATTAACTGATGAACTGCTAATTAATTCATTTGAAACCGGATAGATACCTTTTATTCCGGAAAATAACGGGGGTAATGAAAGAGAACGCTGTCCTTTATTTAATTCATCAACCAGATTAAATTTAAAAGCTTCCTCGTAATTCTGATAAACGTAAGTATAAACATCCAGGCTCTTTAAATCATATATTATCGAATAAATAGTCGGATTCTCTTGTCCCTTATTTGCTGCTCCATCCAAAATAGTCCGGAACAGGTCCATTGAAATATCTTTATTATCCTCAAGCATTTTATCAATATATTCATATCTGTAACAACCGATAAAATCAGTTGTTTTGGGATTATCTAAATAAGAAATAAGAAAATTCGTTACGAGTTGATAGCTTTTCCCGCTTCTGATAAAGGTAAGACTATCATCCTCAGCCCGCTCAATTACAAGAGAATTCCCATACCGGTCACCAATTAATAAATGGACATAAGAGAAGTAGGGAGCATTATAGGTTTTAAACAGGTTTTCAGCTTCTTCGACGGTTGTACAGGTTGTCATTATTAAATCCATAATATAACCATTGTAGTTAACAGTACCGGGTATATGAAAGCTGAAATCTTTCGGATATAAATTATCTGTCCATTCATAAAATAATCCGTGATCATTTATCCCTCCGGTATCGCCAAATGAATTATCAAAATAACCTCTTATATTGAAATTCAAATACCCATATTTATTATTTGCCGAAGGGAAAAAATGTATTTGAGAATCGGGAACTTTCCAATCGACGTTTATGCCTACATATATATTACTTTTATCTTTTGCATAAAATGCTGAACAAGCCTGAAGCTGCTGCTGGATGAACAGAGCAAATACCAAAACATAAGAATATTTCATGGCTGTTTCTTATTTACAAAGTTAAATCCCACCAATACAGATAAAGCTGAATTCCTGAGGTTTAGATCCTGGCTGCTTTTATCAAACCTTACCACACAGTAATCATATCGAACCTGAAAAGATAGTTTCCATACCTCGATGCCTGCTCCGGTAATAAAACCGGCATCAACCCTTTTTACATCATTTAGATACCCTCTGGAACCTGATGCGCCTGTATTAATGCTTAACGCCGGACCGGCAATAATTATCGGCTGTAATTTCTTTTCATTTCTTAACTTGAAAACAAATAATACAGGTATTTCTAAATAGTTTAAATAGACATATTCATATAAATTATCAATGGTATTTATTTTAGATCCTTTGGTATAAAAATCTATTTCCGGTTGAATTGAAAATTTGTCATTTAAACAATATCGAAAATATCCGCCAATTATAGCGCTGGAGACCGGAGCTAAATCCTTATGAGGTATGCCACTCCCGATAAAAGTCGATGAAACGTATCCTATATTCAGGCCAGTGTTCAACTTATCCTGAGCAAGAACTGATAAGGAAACCATTAATGAAAAAAACACTAAACCATATTTTTTCATTGAATTTTTTATATAAGACCGTTCAAATGGTAATTACCCCATTTTATACTTAACAAATATTCAGAAATTCGATGATTTATGACAAATTCTGACTACAGATAATTGCAAAAGGAGCGCCGTGGTAAAACCGGAGTGTTAAGATTGTAATGGATGCAGAATTATAGATCGAACGGTTGTTTATGTTCTTTAGGAGCCTGCTCCCTTACACCTAACGGCAGTCTGTCTAATAACCTATTGTATATACTTTTCTATTTGGATACCTATACACAAAAAATTTCAAATATTCGATTCTCAGGGACTTCATTTTAGTTATTAGACAGTCTGACGGCCCGGCGGTTATAGTTAGTTGCCGTTAGCGTCGCGGCTGTAATGGTTTTTGCAAAAGTCCCGGTTAACGGATAGGGGTTTCTCATCCAGATGGAATTGTCTTGGTGTCAAAGTCCCGATAGAAGGGCAGGAGTTGTCTTGTCATGATATACTTATCTTGGTGGCACTGCAAAAACCATAGCAGCTGAGCGTCGGCCGGCCAAATCAAGAAACCCTCTTTTGTGTAACGCCCCTGTATTGGCCGAAGGCAATTAACTATACCAACCGAGTTATATTTAGGCCAGGGTTAAAACTCTCTTCCGTAACGAATTTGTCTTGATATAGATTGCCTTATAGTCCTGTCAACTGATAATCATTAATTAAAAGTCCAGGTGAAAGGTTTAGTCTTAATGTAAGGTTACGAATCATGTCAACAGTAAGTTTTCGTTTACGATTAAGAACCTCAGACACCCTATTCCTGCCACCTAAGGCATCAGCCAGATCAATCTGCTTTAATTGCATTTCCTCCATTCTGATCTTAATAGCCTCAATAGGATCAGGAGACTCAATTGGATAATGTTTTTTTTCATACTCATCAATCATTAATCCAAGAATATCAGCTTCATCGCTCGCAGGAGTTCCCTCTTTTGCATCGAATATTACTTCAAGTCTTTTCAAAGCTACCTGGTAATCTTCGTCTGTTTTAATAAGTTTTATATTCATGACTTTAAATTTCTAAATTGTGTTTGCATCAATCCGTTCATACTCAGAATGTGTCCCGATGAAACGAATGAAAATCCATTGTTTCTCGTAGTTAAATTTTGCAACCAATCTATAAGAATTGCCTTTGATGTTAAAAACAATTCTGCTGCCTTTAAGGATACTTGCATTGGCATAAGTCTGTTTAACATCGCTGGGTGTTTTCCAATCTGAATTCATAGCCGTATCGTACCATGTTTTTAAATACTGTTCGGAATCAGAATGTTTTTCCCAGTATTGTCTTAGAGTGCTTTTTGCAAATATTCTCTCCATAAATATTACAATCTTGGTGCAAAGATAGTAGTTAATTCCCAATGCGGGAACATAGTTACAGAATAATTTATAATTGCCACGTAGAATATCAAGATATAAATTGATTGCCTTCAGAGAGCTAAATTTAGGCCATTGAAGTCGAAATGTCTCTCTCTCTCAGATGAATTAATGGCTTAAATATAACGGCCCGGCAATATGGGGGGGTTGTGTTACCCGACACTAGCACCGGGCAGGGTTCTGGTACTTTAGCCAGAAAGTTGTCACGGTGCAAGAAGGGTATGGCGCACTTTTTGCTGTCTATATGATCCAACTTTGAGCCCATTAAGAGCCAATTGAGCCAACTCTGAGCCAACATAAATATTTAAACCCAATCGCCTCCAATTGCATCTCCATATAAAGTTCTATATAAAACATAAACAGCACTAGATCCTTTCGTTCCTTTATTCATCAGTAATTGTTTGTCTTCTAATTCTGACAAATCCCTCGTAGCTGTTGCTTTTGACACACTGTATAAAGATTGGTAGTCACGATTTGTAATTTTCCCCTTTTCTTTGACATAAAGTACAGCTTTAACTTGTCTTTCATTAAGTCCAAGAGATTCAAGATATTCAGCAAAATAAATGTCTTTTCTAAACTCAACGGTTATGTCACTTGAATCATAACTAAAAACAGGCTCAGGTATCCCTGCTTGTTTACATTCATTTAAGATTTTAATTGTCCCACGCCCCCAGGATTCAATGTAGCCACTACGGAATAAAGCAATAGCAATGTCAGGGTTGTAAGGTCTTGATGCGTGTTTTACCAATAAGTTCTTAATTGTCCAATTTTCAGGAAGTTGTCCTTCATTCCAAAAAATGATTTTATCTCTGTAAACACTAATCTGCATAGGAACTCCACCTGAGTAGTCCTTGTGTGCAATGGCATTCAGTAAAGCTTCTCTTATTGCTTCTTTAGGGTATTCATATTTCTCCACCCTGTTAATACCTTCATAGCTGATTTCTGCCTTAATGTATTTGGTGAAAAGCAAATCAATAGTTTTCTCAATTTGTTCAAATAAATTTCCATGAATCGCGTCTTGAAATATCAATTCATCATCAGTCTGGAAATGACCAATTTTAATATATGAACCTGTTACAAAATTTTCAGGAAAAGGATGAAAGAGCAGAATTGCAGCGCGTTTCAGATATTCGCCTTCTTTCAATTGTAGATTTTCAAGCAGCTGTTCATTCGTGTCAGTCAGGCTTTCTTCATTAATCCTTTGGCTTTTCAAAGCCTTCTTACGGAAAAAGTCAAATGTTTCTTGTTTTAATTCTTTAATTGAGACTTTGGGAACCGGAACTCCGTCCCAGCGTTTCCCAATTTTCTGTAAGAGAAACTTGTCCAGAGCAGCACCTTTCAGTTCCTGCTTGGTTGATCCGCTCCGATAATGATATTGACCCTTATAATTAACCGGATAAGGATACGGCTCGATCGTAATTTCAATAAATTCACCATTCTTTGACTTATGTAGATCTACATCAACCAAAATTCCTAATATGTCCTTCACTTTATTTGGGATATCCTCCATGAGCTTTTTCCCATCTTTCAGTCCGATGACCTTTCCATCATCATTCTTGCCAATAAAAATCTTACCCCCTTGAGCATTAGCAAAGCCACAAATCCATTTCAGATATTCATCCCGCCAGGATTCCTTAGATTCTATATTTTGATTTTCAGACATTTACTTCTTTAGTAAGTTTCTTATAGTAACGGTTCCTTTGCTTGAATATTTTTTCAAAGTAATCAATTTTTGAATCACGATAATCAAAAATAACCGGAGGATTTTCTGAATGTTGAATCCGACCAATATACTGTATCAGTTTCCCTTCAAAAGCGAATGGATATGCAATGATAAGACATTCCAGATTATTTAAATCGATTCCTTCGCCAAAATACTGTCCAGTCGAAATTACTATTTTATAATGACCTTGTTTCAGCTGTTCAAATTTGCTTTTTCTACTACTTTCGGAATCTTCCCCATGAATTGTAATAGTCTCATATTTGTCCTTAAGATAAAGGTTAAGAATATCAACATGAGCCCTCCGCTCTGTCAGGATTAGAAATGTTTTGAACCGGGCTGAATTTTTTTTAACATCCTCTAATATTAATGAATTCCGGTTAGTATCATGAATCAGAATTCTTGAAATGGTTTCGTATTTATCAATCTTATAATCAAAAGGAGCATATAAATTTGTCTCTTTGATATTTACCTCGATCTTAATTTGTTTCTGTCTGATCTGATCAATCTGTTGTGCATTGTATAAAATATTACCTATGTAAAAATGTATCAGTTTTTCATCATTGTTTTTACGTTTAGGGGTGGCAGTAAGTCCATACAAATAATATGAATTGAAATTAACTATTGCTTCTCTGAATGATTTTGCCGGAATATGATGGCATTCATCCACAATGATTGTCCCAAAGTTGCTGGAAATTTTTTCAGTTTCTCTGCTTCTTGAAAGAGATTGAATCATTGCAACCGTGATTTTTTCCCCGACTTTAAACTTCTGATTTCCAATCTGCCCAATTTCCTTTTTAGGAATTTTAAGGAAACTTTGAATTCTGTCTATCCACTGGTCAAATAATTGTTTCCTGTGAACTATAATTAAAGCGGGTTGTCTTTTTTGTGCTATTAGTTCAAGACCTATTACTGTTTTGCCTGATCCCGGTGGCGAAACAATAACTCCGAAATCCTTATCCAGAGTTTTTTCTATTGCAGCCTCCTGTTCCGGTCTCAATTCTATTTCTGACTCAAAGTCAACCGAAGCAAGTTTTTTTCTTTTATCAATGATCTTAAAAGGTAGTTCTTCTTTTCTGCAAAATGCAATTAAATTTGCAACAAATCCTCGTGGTAAGATCACTTCCTCCTGGGTCTCTTCAACCAACCTGAAGTACTTTTCAAGATTAAAGATGGATTTCCCCATGTTTTTCTTAACCAGGAAATCAGAATTCATGAAATTCAGATTTTCCCTTATAAACTCAATAAGTTTTCTATTAAGCTGAAGACGTTTCAGATATATTTGACCACTAATCTGTATCTCAATTATTGGTCTGGAATCCCGGTCAAAACTTGATTTAAAGAAATCACCAACTTTTTCATTAAAAATGTCTTTATAAATAGATTCAAAACAATCCATGGACAGTTTACGAAAGGTCTTTATTATTTCAAACTGGTTGTCGTATGGCATAATTTTCTGGTTCCAGGAATGCTGAATTGCCATTCATTATCGCATTACCATTGAGTGGAAGTGCTATCAAATTACCCAATCCTTTCCCAGCATGAAAATCCTGATTAGGGAAGAGTCTGTCAAAACTCGGCTCTTTATCAAAGTGCGAAATGATAGATGCTTCTCTTAAAAGTTCATATAATAGTTTTCTTGTCTGCTCTGCCTGAAAGTTCTCCTCAAAGAATATCCATAGATGTCCTCCGTTTCCTGAGCGGGAACGTTCAACATAGGCTGGAATTTCATACTTTGTGCAGACCAGATACAACTTATGAATAGATTCTCTCCAATTATTGTCATCAAAGTCAGCTGTAATAAAAAAAGAGGTATTGTCTTCAAGAAGAGGGTAGATTCCTATAGTTTCTGTTCCCTGAAAATGACGGTTTAATACTTCATCAGTAAGTGGTTGATACTCTTTTTTTGAGTAATCCTTAAAACTTCCTCCTTTAGATTTGTGTATATTGTAATCGGTCCAATCAACTTTATAGGCTGGCATATAACCTGCCTTCCCATCTTTCTCCCAGCGAACGGCATAGATATCCTGCCTGCCTCGAAAAAAGGACTTGAATGATTCAATATGGTCAATTGAAATAATCACGGTTGGGCGTTCAATGTGCTTGCAAAATGTGTGGGTTTACCATACGATTGCATTGTTTATAGGTTGATAAATTCCTTGCTGGTCTAAAAAGTCAATGGCGTTTAAATAGATTGCATCCTGTGGAAAAATACCAATTAGTGGATACTGAGTTATTCTGTTGTGAATCATGTTGTAGGATTGCCAAATTGAGCTAAAGTTATTGTCAGAATGTGACTTTTGTTCATCAGTGAAATTGTATCTCGAATTTGGAACTTCATTCCCATTGTTCTCACCGTGGCAACCTTCAATAAAACACTTGGTTGAAGAAATCAAAACATTCCCTGCATTATCTCTTGTCAACAACAATGGTTCTATAGTTCTCAAGTAGTAAAAGCTAAAATGCCCTGTTGCATTATCAATAGTGTATCTGATTCTCAATCTTGTTCTACTTTCTAAAGAGCTACATTTAATTTTATTCGGTATATCTAATGATTTCAATTCTTCTAAAAATTTGGAAATTAAAGTCTCAATTACTTGCAGTTCTCCTCTATAAATCGGAGATGTTATTTCGTGATGTGACAATGGATGCAATAAACTTGGGAGAAAAGTAATGCTTTTGTCAACTGTTTCTGTGCTCTTATCCAAGTGTGCTATTTCCCTCTTGAATTCGGCATCAGTCGAAAGAGCAAGTAAATCGTCTTTGAATAATTTATAAAGGACTTTATAATACAAATCAATTGGTTCCCATAGTTTCCAAAGATTTGAAATGAGTTCTATCAAATACATTTTTACATCAATTTTTGTTTTATCGGGCAGTTCAATCTTTTCTTGTGCAATGTTTTCCCATTGATGCTTGAACCATTTTTATTTCTTTATAGTCATTATCATTTCCGGTTGATGCGGTATTGAGTTCAATATTACTACTGTCCTTAATGCCAAGTCCGGCATCGGTCAAGTTAGAGCTACCAATGATATGAAAATTCTTACGGGGTTCTTTGTCATTATAGATATATGCTTTAGCGTGACAAAAATTCCGCTGAATTGTTTTAACTAAGACCTTCTCTTGCTTTAAGAACTCAACGGCTTTTTGTGCTGATGCACTTAATGTTAAAGTGCTAATAATTCCTGAGTTTCCGTTTAGTAAGTCAATAACTTTATTTAACTGTGATTCTTCTTGCATAATGTTTCCCAAAATCATTCTGAATTTTTCAGCCTGATTCACATCGTTCTTCATTAATGCTAAAGCGTATACTGAAAAAAAGCCAGTAACTATATCAAGTCCACCTTTTTCTGTGTAGTTTTTAATGTAGTCGAATACTTTATAAAATTCGCTGTCTTCAGTTTTAGTTTTATTATCTAATAGCATAATGCCTTTATTTAATCAATATTGTAAATATAGAACTTCTTTGTGTGTTCGCATGATTGCACTCTTTTACAAGCTTTGGTTGTGGGCAGGATTGCGCGGCTTGGAAATGTGTGCAATTTTATGCTCAATAGAATATTAAAATTTTTGCGCGCGGACAAAGTCCCGATAGAAAGCAGAAAATTGTCATGTCAAGATACGGTGTCTAAGAAGCAGGATCTTTTTTGTCGTCAAGCAGGAACTGTCATGTAATCAGTAGCTTGCCTATAACTTGTTTATATAAGAGTACAAATCAATTAAACCTACTACTAATCGTCAAAGATGATTAACCCCTGGATTATTTGATATTACACTTATCTCAAGTAGCTTTCCCAAATCCCCAACTTATTCCTGCCTCATCACAGCACAGCTCCGTCAATCAAGTTAAAAGGAGAAAGGAGAAAGGAAAAAGTTGAAATGTTGAAGATGTTGAAAAGAATGGAAGGTGGAATTGAAGATACATTCTTTACTTTCGCCATTCGACTATTTACTTTTTCCTTTGCTTCAGATATGCTTTCGCCCCGTCAGTCACATAGTCCTTAATCGATAATATTGTATAACATAATGATATAAATCCTATTGCTAACCTCTCACAATTGATGCTCGATTTACATAAAATCGGGGAATTAGGAAGTAATATTTCATGCTTTGTTTTATGCTCACTAACCCAGCGGCAAGCAGAGGTGAACCGATCCCGCCTAAGCGGGAGAGCCCGGCGAATTCATATTATTCCAGATCGATCCAGAAATCTGGTTTTGTGCTAAATCCAGTTAATTCACATAAAGCACAGACTTTTGTTGAAAAAACAAGTTTCACCAGGTTACTTGCGAAAACCTGGCCCTCAGGGATAGTACCAGGCGCTAATTCAGGCATCACAAAAATATAATCACCCGTGTTCATGTACAAATGATATATTCCATCCCACGTTGGTCTTGGCGGCATAGGCCAATCATCAGGAGACTTCGCAATTAAAACGCAATCGGACTGGTAGTGCGGTAGATCCAGCGGATCAAGTTCATGTGCAGTTATAAACATCCTTTTCTGGTTCACTGCTGATACTTCAAAATAACCAAGAACCTTTTCATTGATATTATTTACATTATGAACATTACTGATGACCGTGTAGGGCTGTGAAGCAAAAATATCTCCGCCGGCCTCACCTGCTATTTTTAAATTATTCCAGAAATCATATTCATTCTTTGAAATCGAATACTGTTTTACCAGGATACTATATTCCTGTGTCAGCCTGTCCGATTTAACCGGAGCAATAAATTGAATCTCCTGGTTATTAATATAATTTGCTCCGCCGGGAATGATTGAATTTGTTATTATATCTCCCGATTGATTCTTTTTATAGCAGACGTCTTTTACATCAGGCAGACTTTCAAAAGAAAAAGTGGTGTCATTAATATCGACATAATTGTATCTCTGAGCGCCAATCAGGATAAATTTCCACATTTCTTCAAATGTCCAGCGGAAGTACTGGTTCATTCCTGTTGCATCAGTTGAATTCAGTAATATTTTTAATCCGGTGTACAATTCTTCAGGGTTTCCTGAAATCTCTTCACCCTTTTCATAATGAAGTGTGTCAATTCCAGCAACAGGTAATAAAGAGCATTCCTCAGATTTATACTCTTTCCCGTCACTGGTACGGATATTTAAAGTGTACTTCTGACCAATAACGCCTGTAAATGAAGTGCTGTCAGTCTTGTAGTATCCATTACCACAGTTCAGAAGATTCGTTTTTGTTCCATCTCCGTCAGTGATGTAAACACTGGCATCGGTTACCATATCCGGGACAGAATCTTCCCGGCTGGTTGTCCTGCATAATTTTATTTTATAAGAATTATTTTCATTGGTAATGAGACCCTCAACCACCAGAAGCGAGTTATAGTTTTTGAGATTAGGAACATATGGATCAATACATGATGCAGCAGCAACCAAAAACAAAAATGCAATTATCCTTTTCATTGCTAACATCTTAAAACAGGTTTTAAAGAAGGATTAACTATTATTATTGGAGTGAGTACCAAAACCAAATAAAGATAACATATATATTATTCAAGGATGGTTTATATATAAAATTTGTATTCTGAAACCCCGTCCCACCTCTTATTTCAATGCTTAAACCATTCACATTAGTAGCGGTGTGTTTGTGTTTTGGAGTAACAAGCTTTTCCGCTTTAAACATCCCGAGCAACAGTTCCATTTGTCCATATAAAAATATTGGAGAGAATCTGTCCGACAGAGTGCCGCCAGTAGGAGATAATGCCACTCAGATCCAAACGTACAAGAGTCCTCAAAGCTATTTTTTAGGGGGTTCAGATATCAACCCAATAATTTGACAATATTATAATCCAATTGGCTAAAATCGGGGAATTGGGAGTCTTATTTGTAAACACTGTGACAGATTTATCGACTTCTTTGGACTTGTTCTGGTTATTTATTTTATATATTAAAACTTCTTTATCAAAACAGAATCCCTCGCAGATAATCTTGAATAGATTGATGTATAGGAAATTACAATGTAATCATCGCCATCATTAAACTCCAATGTATCATTATCAGGAATAGCATTATCTGAAATCTTAATTGGAAATTCAAATACACATGAAACCTGGGAAACTTTCGAAGATTGAACACTATAAGCAAATCCAATTAAACCGCAATTATATCCTGTAAGGCAGTCTTGTTTATCTTTAGATGTATTTATATCTACCTTAAAAAACAAGCCTGAATCCGGGGGAAACCCATTAACTATATCCAGGTTGTATTCTACAATTCTAATTCTGATTTTATTTATTGTATCCAGCTCACCAGATTCAATTTTGTATTGGTTTTTAAATGGAACTAATTGGTCTGTATATCCTTCAGTGGCAGATCCAAGAGTAAATTGAATATAAGGTTGATCTATATATTCGTTTCCCATCGAGCAACTTATCAGTTGTATAGTTATAATCAATATAAATATCAAAAGATTTTTCATATATCATAGATTCGTAGGTACAACTTTGCATTGAATCAAATAATTAAAACAATTTTTTATTGATTGTTGGTTCTCAATTATTCGACAATGCCAAATTTACAACTTGATCAATAGAAAAACAACTATTTTCCAATGAACTATCTACCAAGGAATCAATACATTATCTAACCGATGATATATCATTTGTATAATTAGTTGCACACCAAATACCTTCAATCAAGTTCAGTTGGGCGCTCGCCGTCCGCGAGAAGCAGATAATTTCTTCCAACCCACGAATGCCGATTAAAATTGGATGCTGCAGGAGAGCACTTATCATTAGTGCGGGTTGCGATTTATGTTGTATATCTTAGGCTTATGCAACATAATGAGAGCAACCCGAACTCCTTTTACCTGGTTTAATTATCTTTTACACAACGGACAGAAAAAGCAAAATTCTCCATACTGTAACCCCTGACCACAGCATTGTAATTGTAGCTCACGATCCTGTACAAGGCAGTATTATCGCTCCCGGTAGAGGTCCACCAGATGCCGTAGTTTCCTGTGTTAAGGAATGTGCCATTGGAGTAACGATAGCCACCCGGTATGGCTGTAAATTCACTGCTGTTATCAGCACCAGTGTTAGGTGTTGTCCAATGCGTTGTTCCGGTTTCTTTCAGCTTTCCGCCGGCAAGGCTTTCCCCTCCTAAATAGGTCGTCAATGTATCCCAATCGGCATCAGAAGGGACATGCCAGCCTGTCGGGCAGATATTTCGGCTGTCGGTAGCTGCATACCAGGTATATAACCTGCCAAAGACAGTAGCATTTGGGATATCGCCATTATAAGGCCATTGGTATTTTGGTGTACTTTCGCCAGATATATCCGTTGTTGCGGGATAGACCGAACTGATCAAATCGCCGTTGCGGTACTTTGTTGTTTTCAGGTTTTCCAGCAACCATTCCTGTGTGCCAATCTTTATGGAGGAATAAACATTGCCGTCACCATCTTTTATGGTACTATCATTACTCTTCTTACATGAGTTAATCAGCATGAATGAATGGATCAATAAAAGCACTCCTGAAATTCTAAAAACATTTTTCATATAATGCCATATAGAGTTTAATATTGCCATGATAGGTGTTCAATCAAATTTACTCTTTGTACGGGTTATATGCAAATAATAGGTTTATATAAAAAATCTATCAGCCTAAATCTTCTTATGAGAGACTCAGCGAATGACCGGATCATCTTTTAATATAAAAATGAGATTGAATTATGAATTTTTTTAAAATACCTTTACAGAATCACACCTTTGCTTATGACCTTTAATGACGCATTTTGGTTTGAAGAGTTGCAAACAGGAAATATGTTCCCAGGTGTATCAGGTAATTGTGACCATCACGCTATGACTGCAGGCATTGCCAAAAAATAATTAAATATGGACTACAATCACATAATAAAAATACTAATTGGAAACTGAAGTGTTATGAAAAAGATACTTACAATTACAACAGCGATTGTGGTCTCTATATACAGTTTTGCCCAGGTACCTCAGAAACAGGGTCATGAGGAAGTAATCCAGGATAACTATAATAGTATTGTTGCCAGTGATGCAGGAACTAACCAGGTATCCGTTGAACATGTGATGACCTCAGAAAAAAATGTTCTGACGGTTAATCCTGATACGGTTAACATTGCCAGTAACTTGCCACTGGTACTTATAAATACTAACGGTCAGACAATAGTAGATGGTGTAAAGATCGTGGCTGATATGAAGATCATTGACTATGGTCCTTCGCACTTGAACCATGTTACCGATCCTGCCAATGGCTATAACGGGAAAGTTGGAATTGAACTCAGAGGGTCATATTCACTGTACTTTCCACAAAAGGGTTATGGGCTTGAAACCCGCGACAGTCTGAATGTTCAGCAAAATGTGGTAATATTGGGTATGCCTTCAGAAAATGACTGGGTGCTGGAACAACATTATAATGATAAGGCCCTGATGCGAAATGAACTCGCATACCAGCTTTCAAACAATATGGGCCATTATGCTTCCAGGACAAGGTACTGTGAAATGTTCCTGAATAACAATTACATGGGAATTTATTTCTTTGGCGAAAAGATCAGGCGGGACAAACACAGAGTCTATATTGCAAAACTCACTCCCGATGATAATACCGGGGATAATCTGACCGGAGGGTATATCTTTAAAAACGATAATGGAGCTACAGGAGAATGGTACAGCAATTTTTCAGAAACAGGAATGGAAGGTGTCCAGGAAGTCCAATTTATATTTTTTGACCCGAAATCCGATGATCTTACAACGCAGCAGAAAACCTATATCAAGACATTTATCAATTCTTTCGAAACCGCTTTATATGGACCTGATTTCACAGATCCTGTAAAAGGTTATCTGCCTTTCATCAATCTGAGATCATTTGTCGATTATTTTATTCTTGGTGAATTAACCAGAAATGTTGATACATACAAAAAAAGCAGATATTTATATAAAGACCGTGACAGCCGGGGCGGTTTACTGAATTCAGGACCAGCATGGGATTTTGACTGGGCCTTTAAGAATATTACCGAACCACCGTCATATAATACAACAGATGGTTCAGGATGGGTGTATTCAATTCCTGCTCCGCATTCGCCGGCTTACCCCGGTTGGGCGCCCCGAATGATGCAGGATCCCAATTTTGTCAATACGTTGAAGACACGCTATGTTGAATTAAGGAAAACTTTTCTTAATACGACAAATATTTTCCATTACATGGATTCAATTCATGACCTTGTTAATCAGGCTCAGGTCCGTCATTATATTAAATGGCCAATACTGGGTGTTGTCAGCATTGGCTCTCCTGAGGTGGATCCGCAGCCGGCCACTTACGACGCAGCAGTGCAGCAAATGAAAAACTGGATAACCACACGATTGGCATGGCTGGACCAGAATATGCCTGGCAGAGTGCTTTCTGTCGACAAAATCCAAACTATAATTTCTGATTCAGAGTTCAGGGTATTTCCAAATCCTGCTTCGGATAGAGTCTATATAGAATCAGATAAAATCATACTTCGCGTTGAGATATATTCAACCACAGGTCAGTTGATGAAAGTGATTTCTTCAAGGGCTTTTTCAGTGCCTGCAGATCTGTCAGGTTTATCTAAAGGTTTATTATTCCTGAAGGTATATTTTGAGACCGGTGAAATGAAATCCAGAATTCTGATCATTGATTAATGGCTTTTTTCTTATCAAAAGTTGATCTGCAATTTAAGGGCGGGTTATGTTGCAGCATTGCAGCAGCAGGATCAGGATTGGCATGGTTTTTGGTAGTACAATATGTACTGACTAACCTACTAGCTCTGTGGCAATATTTAAATCATTATATTATGAAAAACAACATATTAAAACTTGCTATTTCCCCGGCTCTTATTCTTTTCCTGGTACTTGCTTCATGCAAGAAGAATAACGATACAACTCCAACCCAGCCTGTCCGGATCAATCTCACACTTAACCAGGCCGCGCTTATCAGCTCTGAAAACTCGTACTCATTTGATCTTTTCAACAGGGTACTTAGTCAGGCTGGAGATGTCAATACCATCATATCTCCCCTGAGCATATCTTATGCTCTTTCAATGACGGTGAATGGAGCAGCAAATGGCACAAGGGATTCAATCCTTAAAGCACTTGAGGTGAGTGATACTTCGATGGCTGACCTGAATAAATCGTACAAGGATCTTACTGCATCACTGTTATCAGTCGACAGCAAGGTCACCATGTATATAGCAAACTCGGTATGGACCGAAAAGGACTTTCCGGTCAAAGCACCTTTTGCAAATACCCTTACGAGCTATTATGATGCCCAGGCCAAATCTTTTGATATAACGGATCCTACGGTCCCGACACAAGTCAACATCTGGATTTCAAATAACACCAATGGCCTTATAAATAATATGATCAGCCAGCTTGACCCCAATACTGTAATGCTTCTTATTAATGCAATTTATTTTAAAGGTATGTGGAAAACCAAATTTGATGCTTCTGCCACGACTTCCAGAACATTCACAAAGCCGGATGGATCAACCGAGAGTGTTCCTACAATGTATCAGTCTGAAACCCAGAAAGTATATAGGGGTAATGGATTTTATGTTGCGGAGATTCCATATGGGCAGGGGAATTATGTAATGGATATCATTCTTCCTGATGACAACAACCTTTCAGCGGTCACCAGCTCGCTGACCGATGCCAGTTTAACTACGTGGACAACTTCGTTGACCTCAGGCAAAGTAAATCTTTACCTCCCAAAATTCAAATATGGATATAATATTAGCCTTCAGAATGTTCTTTCTCTTATGGGTATGGGGATAGCTTTCACCGATTCAGCTGATTTCTCAAATATCTCTGACATACCGCTGCTTATAAGCAAAGTACTTCACCAGGCATACATTCAGACCGACGAAGAAGGTACAGAAGCTGCGGCTGCAACTGTGGTCGAATTTGAACCTACAATGGTGGGACCCGGAGAATCAATTACAATTGATGTCAATCATCAGTTCATATATCTCATAAGGGAAGTTACTACCAATTCAATCATTTTTATGGGAAAGGTAACTGATCCACTTGCACAATAGCCTTATCAGATAAT
Organism: uncultured Bacteroidales bacterium; assembly: GCA_963838215.1. Taxonomy (GTDB): domain Bacteria; phylum Bacteroidota; class Bacteroidia; order Bacteroidales; family VadinHA17; genus LD21. The sequence continues at coordinate 944,967 of CAWIQG010000004.1, forward strand.
TTGTAGAATAGAATCACTTCTTTTCATACCACCACACCCAATCACCCCGGAAATCAGGAGAATGATCTGGTAGTTTGCCTGATTGGACACTGTGAAGTATTAGAAATGTTGATAGATTATAATAATGCTGATATTTGATAATTTTATGATTCAGAAATTAGTAACTTTAAACTTTAATTAATAATTATGAAGATAAACAAGATGATAAAACGAAAAAAGACGAAGAACAAGAGGATTTAAAACCAATTAAAAAACTACTACTGAATCAACCTGGAAAACTCCTGGTCTAAAAGAACCAGAAGAAAGTAATAATGACAAAAGGACAAATAAAGAATAATAATAGATATTTTACACTGACTTTAATATTTTCTATTCTTTTCTTTATTTGTTTTTTATTTAATGATATCGTATTATTATAAACAAGAAATATGAAAAAAAAAATACTCTATATTCTGGCATGTTCATCTGTTTTACTATTATTCAATGCTGAAAGTCAGGCACAAACAAAAAAACTAGTTCATTACTGGCATTTTAATAATACTGCAAGTGGTATTCATTTGGGCGCAATACCAGCGGATTATTCTACATTGGGAAATGCCTCAGTTATTTATAAACCCATACCTTGGGGAGGTTCAGACACTGTGCAGGCCTATATTGATAATCTGGCGGGCGATACAATAAACCAGAGACCCGGATATGGCGGATGCTGCGGAGGAACTAATTATGCGGTAAGAACACGTAACCCCAGCGATTATATGCAGTTTTTATGGTACATCCCTACCAATAAATACGAAAACATTGTTATAAAGTACGAAACCGAGTTATCAAGTACTACAAGCGGTCAGTACAGCCAGGTGTTCTCATATAGCCTTGACAGTGCATTGACATTTATTACTTCCGGTTTACCGATCACTTCTTATTCAGCCGCCACGACATGGGAACTGGTTACCCTTGATTTAAGTTCCATACCTGCTGTGAATAATAACGGCAAATTGATATTAAAAATGACTTTTACACCTCCAAATACGGGTACAAAAGGGAACAACAGGTTTGACAATATTACAGTTGAAGGTGATACAATTATAAAACCGGTATTTACCAGCTCTGCATTGACTTCCGGTGTAATTAACAAACCCTATTCATATACTATCGAAACAACCGGAACTCCTGCTCCTGCTTTTTCGGTAAGCGGTAACCCGGACTGGCTCACCCTGTCTGACAATATATTGAGCGGTACTCCCCCATCGGTCGGTACGTTTGGTCCGATCACGATTACCGCGACCAACCTGGCCGGAAGTTCCCAGCAGATATTCAGCCTGACAATCGCAGACGTTACTCCTGTTGCCCCGGCCATTACAAGTACAGCGCCGACCACCGGAATAGTCAACTCCCTTTATAACTATACAGTTACAAGTACAGGGGTTCCGGTACCAACTATTTCTGTCAGCGGTAATCCATCATGGCTCACATTGACCGGAAACACATTAAGCGGCACTCCTCCTTCGGATGGAGTATTCGGTCCGGTCACAATTACTGCAACCAACATCCAGGGCAATGATCAGCAATCATTCAGCATTACAGTGCCAGCTGCTCCGCAGATAACCAGTACTGCGGTAACTGCAGGAGTAGTGGATTCTCTTTATACTTATACTATTGCAGTTTCAGGCACCCCGGCGCCGGATCTTTCGGTAAGCGGCAATCCGTCATGGCTTACACTCGACCGCAACACGTTAAGCGGAACAGCGCCTTCGATCGGAACATTCGGACCAGTAACAATTACTGCTACAAATTCTGAAGGCAGCACTCAGCAAGTTTTTAGTATCATTGTTTCTTCAGTTCCGCAAATTACAAGTACGGCTATTACTGCCGGAACAGCCGGTTCAGCCTATACTTATAATATAATTGCTACAGGAACACCCGCACCGGTATTCACAGTTGCCGGTAACCCATCATGGCTTAATTTAGATGGCAACGTATTAAGTGGTGTTCCTACATCATCCGGATTAATTGGTCCGGTTACAATAACTGCAACAAATATTGTATCGTCTGCCACACAAATGTTTTATATAGATGTGGCAAACCCGGCTGTAAATACCGATACATCAAAGCTGATTTATTACTGGCATTTTAATAACACGTTGCCGGCCGATGGTTCCGGAGGTATTGCATTTGGGCCGCATCCTATTCCGGCTGATTATTCAATACAAGGAAGTGCAAGTGCAGCTATTGTGTATGAACCTTTACAGGGGGTTGTTAGCGATACAGGATATATTGACAATCTCGTGGGAGACACAATAAATCAACAACCAGGATATAGCGGATGTTGTGATGAAGTGAATAACGCTGTCCGTACCCGTAACCCAAGTGACAGTATGCAATTCTTATGGTACCTGCCAACAACAATGTATAAAAATATTGTTATTAAATATGAGACTGAATCATCGAGCCTGAAAAGTGGTCAGCACGAACAGATTTTTTCGTACAGCCTCGATAGCGCTTCAACCTTTATAACTGAAGGGTTACCAGTTATTTCTAATTTTGCGGATACTGTATGGGAAAAAGTAACTCTTGATTTACGTTCTATCACTTCCATCAACAACAATAGTAAATTTGTTTTCAGGATTAACTTCTCTGCCCCAAACACGGGAAGTAAAGGTAATAACAGGTTTGATAATATTACCGTAGAAGGAAATATTTTCGCTGACATCAACGTGATTCCTAAAATTGAAAAGTCTTATTATAATCTTTATCCTAATCCCGCAAGTGATCATATTAACCTGGTAACTACCTTTGGGGGAGAAAAAACAGTCTCGATATATAATTCAACAGGGGTGCTGGTTTCTTCTTACAATTTGAATGGAAAGGAACTGCTCATAAATACTGCTCAATTGAGCCAGGGTTTATATTTTTTGAAAATCATTGAAAGGGATAGAGGAAATAGCGGCACTCTGAAGTTTATAAAAGAATAAGCGATTAATTTATTCATTTATCCGTGAAACAAATGGAGGTGGAATCAACATGGTCCGTTCAAATGTAGTCAATATAATGCTGCTCAAAGACAGCAGAATTATTTTCAGATTATAAAGCTATTTAACTGGTTTCTTATCTTTTATACAACGAACAGAAAAACCATCCTGTTCAAATCTTCCGTAACTGTATCCACCACTGCCATCGTAGCCCATGAACCGGCTGCATGCACCCCCCATAACGAAAGCTGTAGTACTCCACCAGTAGCCGAAGCTTCCAATGACATAGTACCACCCGTCATAGTCACGGCAGCCACCCGGTAGCGCAGTAAAACCGCTTACGTTGGTCGCATTGATATTAGGACTTTGCCAATGGGATGATCCGGATTCTCTTAGTTTGCAGACTGCTGCACTATCACCACCCAGATAGATCAATAAGTAGATCCCAATCATGATCAGTCGGAACATGCCAACCGGTCGGACATAAATTATTGTAGCCGTTGCTTGCCTGATCCACTGTGAACCAGTTATATAAGGCTCCGTAAATAGTTTTATTGTTTAAATCATTATTATACCAGCAATAGCCTGGCCTGGTCAGATTAAACCAATCCAGGTCATCTGTAACCATTGGTATAGGCTCACCAGATTCGTACTTTGTTGATTTAAGGTTTTCTTTCATCCATGTCTGTGGACCAATAGCTATAGTGTCATAAAAATTACCATCTGCATCAGTAACTGTTCCTGGCTGATCGTGCCAGCGAGTGGTAAAATTTTCCTGATTGCCATAAGCTGTCCCTGCACTATTTATCGCATAAGCTCTTAAATAATAAAATGTATTCTGAACAAGTTGAGAAATGTTACTTGTAAATAATCCTGATCCGCTACCTTCAATTGTCTTGCTGTTCTCTATAGTCGGGTTATAAGAAGTGTCCCAGCAGACACCTCTGGATGTTACAGGAGCTCCTCCATCATTTGTAACATTTCCTCCTGAAGCAGCAGTGGTGTAGGAAATATCAGTCACAATTGATGTTGTGATATCAGGAAGTATAGGATATACATGCTTTTCTTTCTTACAACAGTATATCAGAAAGATAAATAGTATTACTCCCGAAATTTTATATATATTTTTCATTCAGGATGACCAGCCTCCCGGTACCTTTTAAAACTCAAAATATAATAAACGGTTACCTGTAACCTGATTTATTCATTTAGTTTTTAAAAATGGGAAATAATAATATATGTTTTCCTTGGTCAGTCTGGTACCATATCCGGAATCCTGAAAAGCTTCACAATAGTTAATTTTTGAACCTCTTTCCTGCCCATAGAGTTCAATCAATTTATCGCGATAAGGAGAAGCATCTGATTCTTGTTTCCGGGTCTTCCCGAGCCATATCCTCCTGTCAGCATCTGATACCGGAACCTGATCGAGTATTCCCTGGTTAAAAGGCAGCCATTCGTACATTTGCGATTTATGCTGATGATACATATCCATTTTCTTTTCAATGACATCATCTATATCAATACAAACGTCGGGTTTAAAAGGTTCGGGATGAATGAAGTCGTCGCTTAGAAAAAGAAATACCGGATTCTTTTTCAGGAATGGAACTTCCGGCAATATAGTCGGTACCGTCACCATATAAGCAGCATCAAGGACCAAAACACCAGTGTACCTGTGATCGGGATGATAATCGTAAGGCCGTGGAAAAAGAACAATGTCTGCCTTTTGCTCACGGATAATTTTTATGATCTGTAACCTGTTTTTATAGGTCGGCATTAACTGCCCGTCGTGATTGTCCAAAGTTATGTACCTGACTCCGATTACCTCACCTGCCTTTCTGGCTTCTTCACGCCGGATTTTTGCTAGTTCCCTGGCTTTTATTGTTTGGTGACCGGCATCGCCGTTTGTCACTGAAACCAATAAAACATCATAACCCAGTTGAGCCCATTTATAAGCAGTTCCACCCGCTTTATCAGCATCATCAGGATGTGCGCCTATTATAATAACATGCAGTTTGTTATCCTGCTTGTTCTGAGCCTGCATATCGGGAAAAACCAGAGTCAGAAGGACGATTTGAATAAATGGAACTATGAATTTCATGTTTTTAACAGATTAATTTAACTTCCTGTTTTCTATTGAACATATATTAATCAAATTTATGAAAAAATAAATTGAATGAAATAAATTGCAACATGCAAAATATACTATTGTAATCAGAACTATTCAGCTATTGCCACACCAACAAAAGAATCTGCACGCAATATCGGATTTTCAGCAGGTTTGTCGAAAGTCTCAAATTTTATACCGGCTTTCAATAGGTGTGTAATTGCTAAGAACAGAACCCTAATTTCTATCATAAGCCAGATAAGAACAGATATAATTCATGAAGAATAAACCGAGGTCAATGATTGATAAATTACCCCTGTAACCTATGTTTTGGCATTAAATTTGTAAAAGAACTGTTATAGTACATTTATATGAAAAATTAATGGAGGGAAGGGAAATGAAAAATTTGATAAAATTTAAAAATCCGATTTATTTATTTTTTATTGTTGTGTGTGTCTTGCTCTTTCAGAGTTGCATTGTATACAGTCCTTATAGAATGCCGATGGCTAACGATCCGGTCTACCAACCATCCGTTACAGTTGATGATATTGTGCAAATGAGTAAGGATGGAGTTTCTTCCAAGGATATTATCAATGAAATAAAAAATTCGCATACAGCTTACTGGCTCGAAGCTGATCAGCTTGCAAAGCTCCAGAAAGATGGAGTGCAGGATTCAGTCATAAACTATATGGAAAAGACTCATCTCGATGCTGTAAGGCAAAATCAGAGAATGCAGGATTCGTCTTACTGGCAGCCTGGTGTTGACGGATATCTGTACTACGGAGGCCTTGGGTTCGGTTTCGGATGGCCTTACAGTATATGGGGTTGGAACTGGGGACCAGCTATTATCTTCAGTGGGCACAGATACTATGGAGGAGGCTTTCGCGGAGGTTTCCATGGTGGTGGCTTCTTTCGCGGTGCATTGAGACGTTAATAGCAGATTTCAGACTCTGATTGTACCACTCAATTACAAGCAAATTTATAGTTATATTTAATAAGAAGCCTGGCAGAAAAACCAGGCTTTCTATTTGAAGCCAACTTCTGAACACCTTTAGTTATAAAAAATCATACATTTGCAGGGTTAAATTTAAAACCAGTCTTATGAAATCAATAAAATATGTTTTGTTTGCAGCCGCAGTTATGATTTTTTCAATTATCGGTTGTAAAAAGAATAAAGAAGCCTCAACGGTTTTAGATATTCATCTTATTGACAATCAACAGGGGCTATATATCGAAGGAGCCTCGGTAAAACTCTATCAGTCTCAGAGTGACATGGAAAACGACACTAATCAGATAGGTGCCACTCTGACCTCAAATGCAACCGGGGAAGTAGTTTTCACCAATTTGTCCCCAAAAGTATATTATTGGTTCGCTGAAAAAGGTTGTCAAAACAATATTAACGGCATTATAACAACTGAAGCATTAGATCAGAACATGACCAGGTATGTCACATCTACACTAATAAATACCGGAACCCTGGAATTAATAAATACATCAACTGATCAATACCAGGTAATGGTTGACGGGTCACTTCTCCTTACAGCCGATGGCGGATATGATTACACATATTCCTATATTCCTGAAGACATTTATTATATTGAAGTTATACAAGTGAACGGATCCGGCGATGAAACTTCTACTGATCAGATAACATGTGGAAATACCACGACAGTTACATTCCCCTAGAAATAATTTCTGATTTACAAAAAACTGAAACCTTGATCGGATATCAGAAAAAAATAACCTGTCTGACAGATTTACAGGTTTCTTGGTTATTTTACGGTAAGAGAAGCGGTGGAAAATCCTGTTTTACCATCAATAGATATCCCTTCCACCACGACAGTATATTCAGCTGATTCATCAGAAGTATAAAAACTGATTTCTGCTTTTCCATCCTTTAATGTATGCAAATCAGGTTTCCAGTATAAAGTATTACGAAAATCCGGAATCCGATTATCTTTCATTAAACCTTCAGTATAATCAGGAGAATTAAATTCATTTTTAACCTGGCATCCTTCATAAACCTGTCTGAAAACTGAGTTGTCAAATTCCATAGCGCTTAAATTGCCCTTCTTGGTTATGAAACTTACAATTCCGTCAAAAACATTTTCAGAATAAAAATACCTTGTATTTATTACGTCAGCTCTTTCAATCTCTTTTGAGTTTATATTCAAAACCTTCTCGAAATCGAAAACAGGTACTCCGTCGACCAAAACAAGAGGCTTATTTTCAAATGGCTGACCTCTGAATTTATTTATGAGTTTAAAGTCGTACTTCCCGTTTTGTTTAAGTGTATATACATTCGGAAGTATTTCTTTTACAACCTCCCTCAGTGAAGTCAGTTCGATATAATCCGACATTTTTATTGTGTTTTCAGGTTGCCCGTAAAAATCAGGGATGGTTGCTTTTGATTCCTCTGCCTTTTTTTGCCTGAAAGGCTCATAAATATTATTGATCTGCATGCTTACAATAACATTGTTTATCTCTTTGATCTTATTGCTGTCGAGATAAAACAGAGCAGGTTTATATGTGCGGAAGGTACTGCAGAAAGGCTGGTTAAGCTCGACATAATATCCTGATATTTCGGACGATAATGGCTGAATAACTATCTCATTTATACCCGGCTCTTTAATTACAAAATAAAATTCCCCGCTCTCATTCGTTTTGCAGAACTGACACCTCGCTGTTTTACCGACATAAGCCAGAGACAGATCTATTTTTCTCAAAGGTTCATCTGTGGTTTTTAATCGTATCAAACCGCTTATTATGTGCCCTTCAAGTTCTGCCAGATGCTCTGGTCCTACCACTCTGCTGATAGTATCATTGCTCCTGTTGAAACTGTAAAAGCTTGTTTTTCCTGTTGAATTGACCACTGCAGATTTTGCAACCGAAAGCGACAAATCGCTCTCCACAGGATTGCCTGATGCATCTGTGGCCGATATATTAATTTTTACCTGTTCCCTTGATTTATAACCGGATTTCTCAAGAGTTATTTTATAAGTGATTTTCTTGTTACTCTCATTGGAAATGAACCTCCCGTATAACTGATTTCCTTTATTATCAGTTATTATTGATTGCAGATGGCCGTCAGTAATGGGAGAAATAACATCTTTGTTGTCTGTAGGAAGTTTAAGATGATCAATACTCTCAAATGGATTGATCACAGATATGGTTTTATATAAAAACTTATCAGGCGTAAAATTCTGCATCCAGCTCGTATAGGCGCGAATTATATAATTACCTGAACTCAGGTTATCAGGAAGGATGAAACCGGATGAACCGGAATTGCCTTCAGTTTTAACTTTCAATTGTTTTTGAGGAAAGTTATTTTTATCAAGTAATTCCAGGTAAACAACCTGACTGATATCACATGGGGCATGAGTCAATCCGTTTATTTTATACACCTTGAACCAGACCTGTTCACCGGCAATATAAATGTCACGATCGGTCCTTAGATAAAGTTCCTCCTTATAATTTTTCACATTGAAATCTTCAGCGTTTTCGCTTAACTGCTGAGAAAAGAGAGGTTGAGTACAAAGAATTGCAACTAATATTAAAACGATGTCGATCAGAGAATACTTTCTGTTGTTAATTATCAGAATATATGTTTTATTTAAACTATCCATTTCAATTTAAATCTACCCAGAAATCAGGTTTTGTTATAGTTCCTGTTAACTCGCAATTTGCACATTCAGGCTTTGTAAACACCATATATTCAAGGCTATCCGTCCCCAGATAATATAATGGATAAATAAAATAATAATTCGAAGTTACACAAAACATCGAATATATCCAATCCCATGTAATAGGAGGCCCAAAGCCATTCTGATAATCTCTCGGTAATGCTTCAATTACGGTACAAGGATAATGATAAAACGGCAGATTCAGTCCGACAATTTCGTTGAATGTTATATATTTTCTTTTTTGCTTTACTGCAGAAACCTGGAAATAGCCCAGTATCTTTTCTTGTGGATTATTGATATTATGAATATTACTTAATACAGAAAATGGCTGTGATGCAAATATATCTTCCCCGCTTTCGTTAACCTGTTTTAAATTATCCCAGAAATCGTATTCATTTTTTGAAACAGAATATTGCTTTATAAGAATGCTGTACTGTATCAGCAACCTGTCAGATTGATCAGTTGCAATGAAAGTTATCGGTTCCTTCTTGATAGGGCCCGTTTGTCCGTAGTTTTTGGAATAAATCAATATGTCAGTAGATTTACTGCTTTTCCAGCAAAATTCCTTTTCGATGGGGACCGAGGTAATTGAGCTGTCAACCATATTAAAATCAAACATCTTTGGATCGGGAACCTTAAATTTCCATGTCTCTTCAAAAACCCAGCGATAATACTGATTATCATCTCCTGCTTTTGAATCAAGATAAATGCTTATTCCTTCCTCGTTTTGGGTCCCATTGTTTACCATCTCCTGATCTTTAGCAAAATATATGGTGTCAATATCCGAAACGGATTGCATTGTACACGGGTCCGAAACATACTCATTGCCATCACTGGTTGTAATATGTAAAGTGTATGTTCTTCCGCCCGATCCCAAAAATTCCAGACTGTCAGTTTTGTACATTCCATTGCCACTGTTTATCAAAGAAATATTATTCCCCAAATCATCTGTAACTGAAACAGCTGCATCAGGAACTATGGCAACGGTGGAATTCTGATCCTGGAATGTTCTTGAAAGCTTAACTGTACATGAAGTATTTTCATCAGTAATCAGACCATCGACAACCAACAAAGATTTGTATCCTTTTATTTTTGGAACATAAGGGTCAATACAGGTGCAAAGTGTAAAGACGGTAACTATTGTAATTATAGATTTCGGCCCCACTTTTAACATGAAACCTCTGCTTTTTTTATAATCATGCCTATCGAAGTGTAATGAATCGGGAAGCAAAAATAATATTAATTATGTACCACATGATGTCCGGTTGAAAAGAATCTCTGATAAAACTTCAGAAATTAAGTATTTCAGATTTATAAATATCACTTCATATCTATCCAGAAATCTGGTTTTGTCATAGTTCCCGTTAATTCACAATCTGCACATTCGGGCCTTGCAAATGCCAGCTTCTCAAGTACACCTGTTACTGAATTATACTCAGGTTCTACAAAATAATAATCTGAAGTTACACAAAACATGGTATATAGATCATCAAAGGTCATTGGAGGTTCCGGAATAGCTTCTATTAGTTCACACTGATTGTTATTATAAAACGGCATGTGCAGTTTGACAATCTCATCGAATGAAATAAATATTCTTTTCCGTTTTACAGCTGAAACCCGGAAATAGCCCAGAACCTTTTCATTTGGATTATTGATATTATGGATATTACTTATAACTGAAAATGGCTGTGATGCAAAAATATCACCCCCTGTTTCATTAACCTGTTTTAAATTATCCCAGAAATCGTATTCATTCTTTGAAATAGAATACTGATTTATAAGAATGCTGTATTCATTCATAAACCGGTCGGATTGATCAGAGGCAATAAAAGATATCGGTTCTTTCTTTACGGGGCCGGCTTGTCCTGAATAGTTGGAATAAATCAGAATGTCGTCCGATTTACTGTATTTCCAGCAAACTTCGTTGACATTCGCAACAGGAACTATTGTGTTAGAATTAATATAGTCATACTCTTTAGGATAGGGAATCTGAAATTCCCAGGCCTCTTCAAAATCCCAGCGATAATATTGATTATTATCTCCCGCTTTTGAATCGAGATAGATCATGATACCTACCTGACTTTCAGAATTATTATTGACCAGCTCCTGAACCCTGTTAAAATATATGCTGTCGATATCCGGGACAGATTGCATTGCACATGCGTCTGAAACATATTCATTACCATCATCAGTAGTAATATTTAAAGTATATGTTCTTCCGACTGTTCCCGTAAATTCAAGACTGTCTGTCGTGTATATTCCACCACCATTATTGATCAGATAACTGCTGTTTCCTGCATCATCGGTTATTAAAACTATTGCATCAGAAACCAGTAAAGGGGTGGAATTCAGATCCTGAAATGTTCTTGACAGTTTAACTGTATATGATGCATTTGCATCTGTAATCAGACCATCAACAACCAAAAGAGCCTCGTTACCTTTTAGTTTTGGAGTGTACGGGTCAATACAGGTGAAAAGTGTAAAGACTGCAATTAAAGCAATACCTGCCTTAAGCCTTGTTTTCAACATGGCCCGATTGTTTGTTTATTAAATCTAAAAGTTCATCGCAAAGTAACACAAAGAAATTGAACATATTATTAAATCCGTTTATAGTTCAAATCAAACAGAATGACAAAACTAATATTAATTTTAAGGCATGAACTCTTCATTGAAAAAACTACATCTAAAAAAATCACAGTCAAAAAGTGAATCAGGTCATAAAAATTTGTTATTTCGGGTCATGAAATTAAGGTGCATCGCTTTTAAGCTGAAATTTTTATTTCCCGCCTGCTTTTTGCTGATTACATTTGAATCACGGGGACAAAACGGAAATCTTATAAAAACTAATTCGTTAAAAAATTCCGATAACATAGAAGTCAGTTCTCTTATTGACCGACAAATTGAATATATCAGAAACTCATACTACGGAAAAATTGAAGCCCCTAGGGAAATTATCAATGGAAAAGAATATGAATCATATTATAACAAGAGCAAAAATAAACCGCTTTTGTATTCCGACAAGGTACGTACCGCTTCAATAATCACAAAAACTAGACGATATAATAATATCACTTTACAGTATGATACTTTTCTTGATAAAGTACTATATACTGATCATAGCATGACAATCAATAACATGTTTCCGCAGATAGCATTAAATAAAAATAATATAGATGGATTTAATCTCTACTTTCAGGATGATAGTCTTATTTTCAGATATCTAAGACTTCCGGAATGTTCTGCGTATAATCTCAAAGAAGGCTTTTATGAGATAGCTTATCAGGGAAAAACAAAATATGTTATAAAACATGTTTCTTATTTTTATGTCAGGGAAGGATTAAATGAATACAAATATTCCCCGCAAAATTATATCAGCATGGGAGATAAATTTTATAAAATTAAATCCAGAAGAACTCTTCTCCGCCTGTTTGGAGAGAAATCGGGTGAAGTGAAAAGATTCCTGCATTTATCCAGGATAAGAATCAGGCAGGCTGATAAAAACCAGATTGTCAGTGTTTTGAAATTTTATGATTCCCTTGTAACTACGGAAAAATGACCTGAATGAAAAAATTCTTTTATATATTAATATTTGCATTCACTGTCAGTAATGCCCAATCGCAGGAGAACAAGCTTTCCTTCCAGTTTAAACAGATCCTTTTTAAGGACCTGGCCGATACTATTGAAAAAACAATTCCGGTTAAAATTTATTATTCAAAAAAATGGGTCGATAGTCTTTATCTGAATATCAGTTCTGAAAATGATTCTGTAACCAGCTTATTCAATAAGTCACTATTAAATAATGGACTTTCTTTTATAATAACCGATGACAATAAAATCATTCTTTCAAAAGGTTATACAATTAAAACTAACTTCAGGAAAGAATATCTTGAATATCTCGAAAAGAATCTTACCAAAGCCGATACTGCAAATTACGCCCGGACAACAGCAATAACAGAAGAGATTGTAGTAAATGATGAGTATAAAGTTTTTAAAATAGGAAATCCTTCCGGCACAGGTAATGATGAAAAAGTTTTTCTTTCGGGCACTATTACCAACCCTGAAAACGGAGCTCCACTGGTCGGAGTAGTTGTTTATGTCGCGAAACTTAAAGCGGGGGCAGTAACAAACAGTGTCGGATATTATTCCATAGAATTGCCCAAAGGACAATACCAAATAGAATACAGGATGATTGGAATGCGGCAAACGATAAGAAATATTATAATTTATTCCGATGGAAATTTAGATGTCCGGATGGCTGAAAGAACGAATCAGTTGAATGAGGTTATTGTATCGGCCAACAGGGAAAATATTGTCAGGAATGCAAGAATGGGAATTGAAAAAATAGATATCAAGATGCTGAAGCAGATCCCGTTGGGGATGGGCGAAGTGGATGTCTTCAAAAGTTCATTGATGTTGCCCGGGGTGCAATCTGTCGGGGAAGCTTCAGGTGGTTATAATATACGTGGCGGCAGCGCCGATCAGAATCTGATCTTATTGAATGGCGCTCCGATAATAAATTCTTCACACTTTTTTGGATTCTTCTCTTCATTTAATTCAGATATGGTTGAAGACGTCACATTGTACAAAAGCGGGATTCCTGCAAAATATGGCGGCAGGGTTTCGTCTGTGATGGATATTGCCCTGAAAGAGGGCAGCATGGATAAAATCAATGTCAGCGGAGGAATAAGTCCGCTCACCGGAAGATTAATGGTCGAAGGGCCCATTGTAAAAAAGAAAGCTTCATTTATTATCAGTTCAAGAACAACTTATTCCGACTGGATACTCAGACAACTTAAGGATATTCAGTTACAAAAAAGCAGTGCAAGTTTTTACGATATCCAGGGATTACTGACTTTTGATCCTGACGATAAAAACTCCTTTTCTCTTTCAGGATATATAAGCAATGATTATTTTGATTATTATAAAGAGTGGGCAATAACCTACAGGAACTTTGCTTCCACACTGAAGTGGCGACATACTTATAACTCAAAATTCTCTTCCCAGTTCTCTGCTATTATAAGTAATTACAATTACCGGTATGACTCAAAAGAAGATTCATCAACATTCTTTTCATTGGATTACAAATTAGAACAGCGTATTCTGAGAGCAGATTTCACTTACAGACCTATTGAAAATCATAAAGTTGATTTCGGGCTGGATGCCACAGACTATTACCTGGAGCCCGGTGTACAGAATCCTGTTGGACAATATTCCGATATCCTGCCAAAAACACTTGAAAGCGAGAGAGCACTGGAACCAGCATTATATGCAAGCGATGAATTCGAAATAACTCCCAGGCTGCTGATTTCAGGAGGGCTGCGTTACACATTGTTTACTTCTATCGGCCCGGGGACTGAATATGTTTACGAAGCCAACAGCCCGAGATCCGTGGGAACCATTGTGGACACGATCCATTACGGAAAAGGGAAAATTATGCAATTCTACCCGGGACTGGAATTCAGATTCTCGTCACGATTTATCCTGACTCCTGATTTATCTTTGAAAGCTGGTATTCAGAGGAATTACCAGTATCTGCAAATGATCTCGAATACAACATCGATGACCCCTACCGATATCTGGAAGCTAAGCGATAATTATATCAGGCCGCAAAGAGGAGATCAGTATTCTCTGGGGATTTATAAGAACCTGAACATCAAAGCAATTGAAATTTCAATGGAAGTTTACTATAAGAATCTGAAAAATATTCTTGATTATAAAGGAGGTGCACAATTGCTGATGAACGATCATCTCGAAACTGATATCTTAAATGGAATCGGGAAAGCTTACGGAGTTGAATTCATGATAAAAAAACAATTGGGGATGCTTACAGGCTGGATAAGTTATACCTATTCAAGAGTTTTACTGAAAGTTGATGGCACGTTTGAAGAAGAAAAAGTGAACAATGGAAATTATTTCCCGGCAAATTACGACAAACCTAACGATGTGAAATTTGTGGCCAATGCAAAATTTTTCAGAAGGTTCAATTTTACGACAAATTTTGTTTACAGTACAGGCAGACCTATTACCTATCCTGTTGCTTATTACGATTTTCTTAATGTCAATCGTGTCTTTTATTCTGACAGAAATGAGTTCCGGATCCCTGATTACATAAGACTCGATCTTGCTGCAACAATAAATGGGAACCTAAAAGCAAAAAAACTAAACCATTCCTCTTTTACATTTACTGTTTATAATGTTCTTGGAAGAAAAAATCCTTATTCAATATTCTTTAAGGTTGATGATGGAGAGGTAAAAGGTTACCAGATGTCAATTTTCGGACAACCTATTTTTATGGTCACTTATAATTTCAGGATACTTGGAAACGCTTCGACTGATTTCTGAAACAATGTATAAAGATCATCAGTCGTCGGATCGAAATAGACAGTTCCCGGCCGGTCAATTTTGAACTCTCTGAAGACTGTCCGGATAAGATCAGCCAATTCCCTGTTATCCCTCTTTTCAATTGTTCTTAAAATTATATTCATGCTTTTCTCATTTATTTTCGGTATCAGTTCATTGATTCGTGTTCCTTTGTGTCACTTTGTGAATTACTTTGTGATACTTTGTGGTTCAATGTTTTGTCTTTTACCACGAAGTAGCTCAAAGGGTGACACGAAGGATCACAAAGAGACCTTTTCTAAACTTATTCATATATTTTTAAAGTGAGAACCAATAACTTAATTTAATAAGAAAAATATTATTAGGAAAAACACTTATTAACTCGTGATAAGAATCCCCGAGTGAAGCTTTTGAGAAACTGGTATTTTCAGTTCTTTCACTTGACCATACAAAATAGATAAAAGATCCCAGGCGGTATTCCCATTTGGCTACAAAATTAGAGCGGAACTGATGAAAGTTAAAATCCGGATCATCAATACTATAATCAACTACACCATCGTTGTTTTCGTCAAGTCCGTATGTACTTCCGGTTAGCTTTTGGTTATTAAAAACAGAAAACCGGTCGTTATAATACTTTGCCGTAGGATCAGTAATACGTTTAAACTCTGAATAGCTGCCGGTTGAAACAAAAGGGCTGCCATAATACTGAATTGAGAACTCCGGACTCAGGTTCAAATCCACTCTGAATGTCAACCCGAGTGTTTTCTGGTTAATAGTACCAAGAATATATCGTTTCTCAGATAAATAATCCACTGTAGTAATATATTGAAGATTGTCATGGTTAATTTGATAATTTGCAGTTATCCCGATCTTCAGAATCCTGAAAGGGCGAACCGTAATACCGGGTCCGATCAGATAATTTATTGCAGAATTATTTCCTGTATATTTATAGCTGTATGCAAGACTGGCTATAATTATTTTTGCCTGATCAGTATTCAGACTGCCGGCCGACGAGATGTAGTAGGGCATCATCATATCATACCCGCCACGCAGGAGCTTAGTGTCAATAGCTTTTGTATGATAAAGTAAATTAGCCGTGAAGCTCCATTGATTTTTGTATTCTGAATAGAATGTAAGATTGGCGCCTGATCCAAGATAGGTGCCACCAAAGTTCCATGTGTTGAATTGCTGCAGATCTATATTATATGTACGAAATATCCCGACCGGCTGATTAACAAAGAATGAAACATCATTCAGCTGATTGATTTCATCAGCTATGTTCATATAACCGAGGTCATTTAGTTCAAGGCCGGGAGAAAGCCATGTAGCACCTGTTGAATATCGCCAGAATCCTACGGAACCTTTTCCTATCATGAACCTGCCTCCGTAGCCGCTTAAATTTGTTCTTGTGGTATCAAATTTCAGATAATTTGCACCCGGTCGCTGATAATAACGTGCCGACGATTCCTGCAGAGTGGTGATTGCCTCCTTACTGCCGTTTATATAGCTGCCTATCAACCTGGCATCAATATAAAACTCTTTATCTTTCCAGTGAGTCAGAATATCAAGACCTCCGGTGTATGCATCGTTGCTTAGGAAATCAAGGCTTTTATCATTTATGAAACGATTGGTGGAGGTCAGCATGCCTCCAAGCACTGTATTGCCTGCATTATAACCTTTCTGAATACGTGCAACCATATAATTGGTAAGAGGTTCAACTTCCTGACTGCTCCTGTTTCCATACTTATCGCTGATACTGGCATATTCGTTTGCAGTCACACTTTGTATAAGTCCCACAGACAATCCTTTTGAAGTTGTTCCGCTGAACTTTACTGCGCTTAAAATAGTTGTCTTAGGAGGTGACTTTACGAACAGACTATCGTTAGAATTTACAGTAAGTGAAGGAGAATGGCCAATCCGTCGTGAATAAAACAGGATATTGTTGTCAAATTTATAATCAAAAATGGTCAACCCCTCAAGGAAAAAAGGTCTTTTCTCATCATAAAAGGTTTCAAAGGCTGTTAAATTCATAACAGAAGGGTCC
Source organism: uncultured Bacteroidales bacterium (assembly GCA_963838215.1). Taxonomy (GTDB): domain Bacteria; phylum Bacteroidota; class Bacteroidia; order Bacteroidales; family VadinHA17; genus LD21. The sequence continues at coordinate 962,103 of CAWIQG010000004.1, forward strand.
GACTCAACCTGGCCGAAATCAGGATTAACTGTCAGATCGACTGTAAAGTTACTTGAAACCCCGATCTTGGCGTCAAGTCCTGCATTGCCTCCCCATGCCCTTCCTTTATCGGCAAAAGGATTCTGCGGAACTTTTTCCATTGTATTAAGATCGCCCAGCGTGTAAGGCATTATTTCGAGACGATGCGATTTTTTTAACCCTTTAATACCTCGCAATTCCCCGAAATTATATAGCATTCCGGGACCTGTCTTACTTTGTATTTCCCAGTCGCTTTCTTCCTGAAGCCGCGATATCCATCGCCATACATGCATTCCCCAAACCTGTTCATCTTTTATGCTATACCGCAGTTGACTGAGAGGAATCTCATATTCAGCTACCCATGCAGAATCTTCCAAACCGGTTTTTACCTTCCACACAGGATTCCAGTTGAAATCCCAGTTTGCGGGGTTGAACAATACGAGATCAACCTTCTGACCCCACGCAGTTACCGTAAACTCAAAACCTGTACGATAATCGCGATAGCTGTCAAAGTTCACACCTGCCATATCACCAACAAGTTCATCCCTGACTCCGGCTAACCGCAGAATTTTATCAGGTTCTCCATCGAATGCACGAATTGCAACGTACAGGTTCTTGTCATCATACTGAATATTCAATTCGGTCGGATATGTGGGCTTTGCCCCTTCCTTCGGGATCCATTGATGGAAATTGCCTGCCCAGGTTCCTTTCTTCCAGCATTCGTCATCAAGCTTCCCATCAATTACCGGTTTTGCCGTCACCAGTCGTGAAGTTGTATAAACAGGTTGTTTAGGAGAATTTTGAGTATGAATTGTATCCTGTTTAGATATACCTGTCTGACATGACGTTGATGAATATAAGGGCCCGGTAATAAGTAAAGAAAACACAGGCAGAAACGAAAAGAATTTTATAGAACGATTCATTTTAGAGGATAATAGCAGGTTTGTAAAGATTTTTCAGTTCAAATTTATAAGAATTACTCATAATTGAACATGTTTCAAAAAAATAATCTTCATATATTCGATGTAAATTGCAAATTGTTAATTATTAGAAAAACAATAACCTGATATAACATGAAGAAATTATTTTTTTGTTTCATTTTCATTTTTACTATCTGTTCTGCCTCTTTGGCACAAGTTCCGATGGGACAACCTCAGGCCAATCAGACCCCGGATCTATTTATTGCAGCAGGAACTTTAAATACCGATCTGGTTTATAAAGTGAACAGCAGGGATGGGAGGCTCTATCAGGTTTATCTGGGACCTAAACTCAGCGATCTCACAAGCTTAAATCAATTCAGAGATAAGGGTCATCTGGCTTATGCAACTTTCGGAACAGATAATCTTTTTGAACCGGCAATCCGTATGACACACAACGATGGGAATCCATCTCTTGAATTGAAGTATGTCAGTCATAATATTGAAAAACCTGAAGCCAATGTAACAATAACACGCATCCTTCTTAAAGATCCTGAATATCCGGTCGAAGTCACTCTCAATATTAAATCATTCCTGGCAGAAGATGTTATTGAACAATGGGTTGAAATTGTACAAAAGGAAGCAAAACCTCTGACAATTTATAATTATGCTTCTTCAATGCTTCACTTTGATGCCAATAAATACTTTCTCACCCAGTTTCATGGCGACTGGGCCGAAGAGATGAAAATCCAGGAGAGTGAACTAACCAGTGGTATCAAAATCTTAGACTCTAAACTGGGTTCCCGGGCACATATGTACCAGACTCCGGTATTTTTTCTTTCACTGAATGAAAAATCTGACGAAAATAACGGGGAACTTATAGCCGGGACACTTGGATGGTCGGGAAATTTTCAGTTCCTTTTTGAAGTGGATGAAAAGGGCTCACTGCGCGTAATGTCGGGAATTAATCCATTTGCATCGGAATATACGCTTGAACCGGGGAAAACTTTTAAAACTCCATCATTTATATTTACATATTCGAACCATGGAAAGGGATTGGCCAGCCGTAATCTCCACCATTGGGCCATGAACTATGGCATACTGGACGGGACAAAATCACGTCTTACCCTTTTGAATAACTGGGAAACCACAGGTTTTAATTTCGATGAAAAGAAACTAACAGATATTCTGGATGATACAAAAAAGCTGGGTCTCGATCTTTTTCTGCTTGATGATGGCTGGTTTGCCAACAAATATCCCAGGAATAATGATCGCGCCGGCCTGGGCGACTGGCAGGAAAACAAAGCAAAACTGCCGGATGGATTAGGTTATCTTGTTAAAGAAGCCGAAAATAAGGGAGTTAAATTCGGCATCTGGATCGAACCGGAAATGGTTAATCCTAAAAGCGAACTCTATGAAAACCACCCCGATTGGATATTGAAACTTCCAAACCGGCCGGAACATTATTACAGGAACCAGCTGGTGCTTGATCTTACCAATCCGCAAGTCCAGGAGTTTGTTTATAACGTTGTGGATGGAATGCTGACAAACTATCCCGGCATTGCATTTATTAAGTGGGATTGCAACAGGATGATGACCAATTCATATTCTGTTTATTTAAAAGACAAACAATCACATCTTTACATTGATTATGTGAACAGTCTTTACAGAGTGCTTGACCGTCTACGGAAGAAATATCCGCATCTGCCCATAATGATGTGTTCAGGTGGAGGGGGAAGAGTAGATTATGGAGCTCTCCGCTATTTTACTGAATTCTGGGCAAGTGATAATACAGATCCTGTAGAAAGAATTTATATCCAGTGGGGATATTCGTATTTCTTTCCTTCGTTTTCGGTCTGCAATCATATTACTTCCTGGGGTAAACAATCACTGAAATTCAGAACCGATGTTGCAATGATGGGGAAAATGGGATATGACATCAAGGTTAATGAGATGACTGAGAATGAACTGAAATTCAGTCAGGATGCAATTATCAATTATAAAAGATTAAGCGATCTGATATGGCATGGAGATCTTTACAGGCTCATTTCTCCCTATGAAGAGAACCGAGCCGTTCTTATGTATATCAACCCTGCAAAAAACAAAGCTGTGCTTTTTGCTTACACTCTCAATTCGCGGTTTGGTGAAACATTTAACCTCGTTAAATTACAAGGACTCGATCAGGCTAAAACCTATAAGATCCAGGAAATAAATGTTTCAAATGATGGAAGACGTTTCGGCCCGTCTGAAAGCGGTAAAAGCTATACTGGAGATTATCTTATGAAGATTGGTTTGAATGTTGGTTCGGGAGCAGCTCTTACAAGTGCAGTGTTTGAAATAACGGAATAGTTTTTATCAATGCAATTCTGAATGCCTGTATACTTAAGATCTTAACCACGGATTTCACGGAATTTCACGGAGAAAATACAGATTTATATTTACGTGTCAATCCTTGTTTTCTGTGGTAAAAAAATCTTGCTATTTTTGCCATGAGCTAAATCCATAACAAAATTTAATCTGATTTTAGTATGCACCGGAACAAAGGAATATCAGTAGTTGCTTCAGGTACCGGATTAAATTCTGTAGCAGGCAGAGTTAAAAAATTCCAAATAATGCAAGTATTAAAATGATCAGTATTGTCAGGCTTGAGACGGCTACAGGGAACCATACCGGGGCGATCCATGGTTTTGGAATCAGGAAAAGAACATCAATGGTAGTAAACTTTGGTGGCCATTTAATAAGAATATAAAGGGATAAATAGTAAAACAGGTCCCAGAAAGCGAATGTCCAGAGGAAGGAAACTCCTTTTTCGATCCATGATCCTCCGGCAAGATAAGCAATTATAACAAGCATAATAATTGTTGCAGCTTCTCTTGTCATCTCTATTTTTAGATACCGATCCGGAAATTTCTCTATTGATTCTTTATTTGATTCCGTATCGATTAAACCAAGAGCTTTTCTGAGGTACACAACTACTACTCCCTCCAGGTGAGCCATGGCAATTCCGAATATTGCAAGCAGAATTAATTTTATAGTCATAGTTTCCCCTCTTTTTGTTCAGCTAAATTGTATGCCTATCCAAATATAATATTTTTATTTAAACCACGGGGTTACACGGAGTTATCACTGAATAACTGTTGGCCGCCAAAGGCTTACAGACCTGGGGCAGTCGAAAAAGTTAAAAACTTGTAGGTTTTTCCTTTGTGTTACTTCGTGTAAACTTTGTGATCCTTTGTGGTTCAATGTTTTAAATTTTACCACTAAGGATCACCAAGGTCATCACCAGGGTACACAAAGGACTTTTTAAACAACCCCTTATTCAAATTAAACCCCTTCGGGGTTAACACATCAATTCAAATCAAAAAATCAATAAACACTTGTATTATATTTATTATCAATAATATAAAAATATATATTTCAGGTTAATGCTCATTCGTATATCACAATTATTAAAAAAAATTCATAATTGTTAAAAAAAAGTCTTAAAATCCGTGTCACAAAAGTGATGTTTCTGACATGTAGTAATATATGTTATCGCTAACATGAACAAATTACAAATTATTAACCTTTAAATTTTAAGACTATGGTAAGTATGTCAGAAACCGGCCATTCAAAGAATGTGGCCAATTTCGATGAGTTAATCTCTTCTGTCAAAGGTTATGGAACAGCTTATAACCCTACAAAAGCTTCTTTAATGTTCCCTGGATTGCAAAACACTTCAACCTTTGCTAAAGATGCAGTTGCCGCAGTAAATGCTGCACTCCCTGCATATTCCAACGCTGTTGCGGCAAGGGAAGTTGCATTTGCTCCGCTGAACAAACTGATTACCCGGGTAATAAATGCACTCATTGCAACCGATACCTCAAGACAGGTTGACGATAGTGCAAGAACGCTCGTGAGAAAGATCCAGGGCAGAAGGGCATCGGCAAAAATGACGGAAGAAGAAAAGAAAAACCTCGCTGCAGAGGGAAAAGAAGTAAAGGAAATATCCTCTTCCCAGATGAGCTATGATAGCCGTCTCGACAATTTCGATAAGCTTATAAAACTGTTATCGAGTGTTGCACTTTACGTACCTAACGAAAAAGAATTGACTGTTGCTGCATTGACAACAATGTATAATGATCTGCAAATCAAAAACAGTGACGTAATAACTGCCAATACTCCATTAAAGATCGCCCGCATTTCACGTAATGAAATCCTTTACAAAGAAAATACGGGCCTCGTTGACGTTGCTCTCGACACAAAGTCGTATATTAAATCACTATTTGGTGCAACCAGCCCGCTGTATAAACAGGTATCAAAATTAGAATTCAGAACTATAAGGGCATAATTTGAAGTAGCCTGCTAAGATTAATAAATAATCTGCATCTTTTCTGAATGTATGAACTGCAGTTGCAACACCAGTCAACTGCAGTTTTGTATATATTGACTGCGAACTTAAAATTACGAACTGCGGATTTGAAAAATGCTACTGCTTTTAAAATACATGATTACTGCAATAAACATAATATCCACTTCTGTGGAGGATAAACGAACTGCGAAGAAAGATCGGGCTTATGCATAAAAGGTGAACTTATTCCGGTTACCTTATGGAGTGTATTGCTGAATAAATGCGTTAACCTCATCACAGAATAGCTTTTCATCCTGAAAAATCATATTATGACCGCTGACAGGTGAAATAACCATTCGTTTCTCAGTTGAACTTATATGGTCATAAAAATCTTCACCCAGTGAAAGAGGACAGACGAAATCATATTTACCCCATAATACCAATACCGGAATACTGACTTCATACAACGACGGTGAAAAATTCTCTTTGGAAAGTTCAGTATTAAAAGCCTTGTTTTCCGAATAGAGAAGGTTGACAAGCATCGAAGTAAGCGGATAATCTTCTTTTACAGCATACTTCAAAATCAGAGAAGGGATATTAACCTGTTTTACACTGTCAATGTAGGTTTCCGCATCCGAAGCATAAGTTTCCAGTTGCATGGATTCATCGAAGCTGAAATTGCCCGGATGGGCATTACAATAATTAATGATCGTTCCCCATTTGCCGGCATTCTTATTTTGTGAAACCTCATATTGTCCAACTGTCAGTAACATTTGTCTCGTGAGGGTATCATTCAATGGATAATTATGACTTCCATCGACATCTATCAGTCCGGCTATCATATTCTGATAATCCGGCCTGGTTACGAAATCCGCTGCAAGAAGACCGCCAAAACTATGTCCCAGCAGGAAGAGACTCATATCCTGTCCATATCTGTACTTAAGAACTTCAATAACTTTTTTCAGATCGTCAACCATCTGATCAAGATTAAGGTTTTCACCGTTGATGTTCCCCTGTGAGGCTCCTGCATCTCTCTGATCCCAGTAAACCATCGCACATTTGTTTCCCAGATTCTGGCTGACGTAATCTGTATTATATACGTACGAGCTTACTCCCGGTCCTCCATGAATAATTAATACATAGATGTTGCTTGCCGTATTTCCCTGTACCAGGACACGCATTGAAGCTCCGGAATTTTCAACATAAAATGTATCTGAAGCGTTCTGAGAAATAGTTATCTTCTCTTTCTGACATCCTGCAAAAAGAAGCATAAAAACAAAAAGAAATACTTTTCCCATTATTGTCTTCATCCTGTTATTTATACCTTCTTTAATTTTTTAATAATCTGTCCCGGATTACCTCTGATCCCAAGCTCCAGAACCGGTCTGAAGTATATGGTACTGTTATAAGGGAACATTGCAAACATATTCATTTTTGCAAAGGCAGAAAACGGCAATTGCTTCTTCACTGAAAAATCGTAGCCAAAAGCTCCGCCGATTGTTATCAGTGCATAATTGTAACCTGCAAGTTTTAAAACTGAAACATTCCCGTTATCATCCACTTTGTAAGTTGTTCCTCCAAGAAATGTCCTGCTGTAACCGGCTCCTGAGGAAAACTCGGAAAAAAATCCTTTAATTCTGGTCCTCCTCATTACCCATTCAGCAGTCAGATATAAATTATCATGAAAACCCGGGTGATGGTACCAGTTTAAATTTCCATCAATGTATTTGTCTTTAATAACTGATTTGTGATGTGATTGTTTTCCAACTTCCTGTTCCTTTGGCAGTCCGATTGGAAACTCAACACCTGCACTTATTCCGGGATAAATCAGAGAACTGTTGTAAGAAAGTTTAAGCTCATAAGGGCGATCGGGCAATTTATTAATCGAGTCGCTTTGAGCATGGCACAAAGTATAACAGAACATGGTTAGTATAAAAATTCCGGTTCTCAGCATATACTCAGCAACTCAACATTAATGAGTTCAAATAATTTCTTTCAGAAGGACACAGGCAGCCAGGTAACCAAAATACAATCCGATAAGACAGAGAATACCACCCAGACTATTGATTATAAAATTTATAACTTTTGAGTTGATACGCTGTCGGTACCTTACAATCAGAAAAGACATAAGATAGAACCAGATTATACTTCCGACAGATAGGAAGAATGCATAGCAAATACTGATTAACAAATGAAAATGTTCCGGAAAGCTGTTATGTTCTTCCATAGGATCTTTGCTTTTGCGAATCTGAATATTGTTAAATTGCTTAAGCGATAAAACCTGTGAGCTGTCTATCTGTCTGCCTTCAATATTACTGATTTCATTTACATTCTGATTGATTTTAGTTGCCAGTCCGCCGGTATGAAATCCCAAAGCTGCTATAAATGTTATCACGAAAAAGGATGATGTAAGCACTCCGATAAATAAAGTCGGATTAAGAAAGTTAATCATGAACCCTGTATAAAAGGCCCCCTTTTCTCTGTTTTTGATTTTTTCGGCAAGATGGCTTTTATTTTCAAGGTGTTCGATATCGATCTTTGTCCTGATAATCTTATATCCCATGAATAAAAAGAATAATGACCCTGCAAAAAACAGGTAAGGCATTAGAGGTTTGTACAAGGAATAAAGGTTTGTCAGGCCGAAAACAGCAATGAATACGTAAGTAAAATCGGCAATAGAAGCACCCAGAGTCACGCGGTTACAGTAACGCAATCTTCCTTTAAAAGCATTTGAAGTGATAAGAATGCTGATAGGACCCGCAATTGGCATTGAGAAAATGAAACCAGCCAATAAACCGGCAACCGACATGGTTATAATGCTCTCTATCATGAAACTTTTTTATCTTTGTTTTAAATGATCCAGGATAAGTGATTCAGCAGTTTTCAGATCTTCTGCTGTATCAATTTCCATGCAAAAATATTCAGTAGTATCAACAATATAAAGATCATTGTAATTATCTGACAATTCCTGGAATGCAGTTTCGTAAAACTGATTGACCTTCTTTTCAGTTACAACCTTTTGATCAAGTATCCTGTAAAGCTCAAACAGTGTTTCTCTTCCAAAAATTTCTATCCCGATTGATTCACCGGCAGCTTCGGACGGTTTAACTTCCTTGCTTATTTCAACAACCCGCCCCTTTGAATCGGTTTTAACTTTTATCTCTTCGTCATGAACCTCATGGCGATTAAGGGCGAGACAGTTTTTATATCCCGAGTTGAGAAGTTTTGTAATAATCATTTTATCGAAAATAATATCACTGTCCATCATCAGCATATCATCGCCCATAACGGCATCCCTGGCTAGCCAGAGGGAATAAATATTATTGGTCGATGCGTAGAACTTGTTATAAATAAAGGTAATATTTAATTGTGGAAATCTCTCTTTAAAAAAATCCCTGATTTTATTTTCAAGATAACCGGTTACAATTATTATTTCTGAATTATTTGTTGCCAGCAGATTTTCAATAGTTAATTCAAGGATGCTTTTCCCACCAACTTTCAATAGACATTTAGGTGTATTATCAGTCAGTGGTCTTAACCTTGAAGCAATTCCGGCGGCAAGAATAACAGTCTTCATTTTAACTGAGTTTCGAAAGATTTGTCAAGCCGGCGCTGTATTATCCATAATGATGCAGCGAGAATATTAAATCCGACTAATACGATCCAGAAAAATATATCAAAACGACAAAACAAAGAGCAAAGAATCAAAGTGGTTATCTTAGCTGATGGTCCCATGAATACCCAAAAGCGGATTATCAGTCTGTTTTTTTTGAAATAATCCTCTGAAGTTGTATTGCAGGAAATTCCTCTTTTCCTTCTTGCAATAAGATACTTTTGTATTTTTGAGTAGGTCAGATAAATGAAAATGATAATTTTTTCAAACCACTTTCCTTTCTGATTTTTAAGTATCACAAATTCTTTTCTATATTCCTCAATACCCTCATTAAAAGTATTTTTACGTTTTAGCACAATATCAAGAAACCTTGTCCGGTAATAATCCACTAAAGCTTCCTGGATAATTATGCTTATCCCCACCAGAGAAAGCAGAATCAACATTGATGAAGGCTGTCCGGGACTATTAGAATAACCGATAGCTATTCCTGCATAAATTGCAATGGTTGCTATGTAATCAGCCATACCGTCAAGCAGCCTGCCAACCGGAGTACCATTTCTTTTAAGTCGTGCCAGCTGACCATCGCTGCAATCGAAAATATTAAAAAGCAAATAAAACGACGCGCCGAGAATACAAGTTGAATGTAACCCGAATGAATAAAAGAATCCTCCCGCCAACCCCATTATTATTGCTGTTAATGTCAGATGGTCGGGTTTGATTTTGGTACTGTAAACTGATATTACCAGGAGGAAGGCAAGAGGTCTGTAGAAAATGAGATCGATTACTTCTTCAACCTCTGCCATTTTAAGAGAGTTTTTATACTCGTAGAACCAGTTCATGCTTTGTCTTTTTCATTCAGGAAGGATCTTATCAGCTTCAATAACATGCAATTCTGCGGGTGTGTTCCAAGTGAAATCCTGACATGACTATTCAACCCGTCTTCATTCATAAACTTAATAATTATATTTCTTTCGGTCAGGTATCTTTTTAACGGATCTTTTATTGAAGGTGGAATCTTGACAAGGATAAAATTGGCATACGACCTGTAAGCCTGAAATCCCGGCAATTGATTCAGTTCATTATATAACATTCCCATATCAGCAGCCATTTTTTTACGCATTGAATCATAATACTTATGCGAATCAAGAGCAGCAATGGCAATTTTTTCCGACAGGCGGTTAAAGCCAAGATAACGGGCGCTTAATAATGAAATCCTGTCATGATTGTCGCCCAGAAAAGCAAATCCTGTTCTGATACCGGCCAGTGCATAGTATTTGGAGAAAGTACGGATAATGATAAAATTTGGATATTTGTTAACCAGTCCTACAGGATCAATGTTATAAGTTTCATCAAATAATGAATAAGCTTCATCAAGCACCACGCATGTGTCCTTCATTTTATCAAGTACAAGATTCAGCTGTTCTACTGTCAGACGATTACCTGTGGGATTATTTGGTGAACTGATAAGAACCAATTTTGGTTTTTGCTCTTCATACACCTTCAGCATACCCTCTATGTCGTAATAAAAAGTATTTTCGCCTTCAACTATCGGATATTGTATATTTATGCCTTCTGCTTCTTCAGCGATTTTTTTATAATACCACCATGAATAAGATGGTATCATTATTTTATCACCTTTATTTATATAACATTGAACAGTCTGCTTTAAAATATCCTCACTTCCATAGCCAAGAAGTATTTTCCTCTCATCAATGCCGAAGTCTTTAGCCAGTCTTTCGGATAATAAACTTTTTACGCCTCTTGAGAAATCCCGTGAATAGATATTAAGAATATTATCATTTGATTTTTGCAATGCTTTATAACAGGCAGGAGAAGGTCCATACTGATTTTCGTTCCTGTCAAGAAAGATTACATTATTTTTCTTGTTATTCATAGGTTGTGAATTAGACATTCCTCTTTATTATAGTCGGGCAAATATGGAAAAAAGTCAATAATAATAAAGAATATTTTCCGTTTATTTTTGCAGGTCAGAATATTTTTTAAAATAAAGTAAACTTTCTGATGTAATTTCTATATATAAGAAATACTAAAAGTTTCCAATTTAGTAAAAAAAATATAACCAGATTTTCTAACTGTAGAAATTGTCTTGCTGAATGGATATCCTGAGTGCATGTTTTGCGATATCTTAACAACAAACTGAACCCGATTCCGAACATCCGCAAGTTGGTTCAGAGTTTCTCAGGATCCCATTTATAATACCGGCCGCACATCCTACACCTGAATTGACATTTATGGCATTAACAGGGCAATTTAAAGCACATGCACCACATTCCATACAATAATCTTTTCTGACAATATGAGCTTTCTTCCCTGAAAGCTCAAAAACATCAGATGCCGGACCGGGAGAGCCAACTTCATAAAGTCCCGGATCTACCCTGTAATTATCACGATTGATTCCCCAGCGAACTTTAACTGCTCCAAGAAAATCTGAACGATTTAATTCTGTTGATACAAGAGGTATTGAACTACCTTGAACTGGAAGAGTACCAATTAAGAAAGAGCTATTCATGTCTGATCAAAGTAATATTATAAAATTTATGAAATGAAACTTTTATATCATCCCTGATCCTCCGGAACTCTGTGATTATCTGATCCTCTGTTCCGTTAAAACGTGAAGGATCTTCAAAACCAATATGAACCCGATGTTTGACTTTTCCATGGAAAACAGGACAAGTTTCATTAGCCGCATCGCAAACTGTAATAACATAGTCCCATTCGTCATTAAGATACTTCTCGACGTTTTCAGGTGTTTCATGACTTATATCGATCCCTGATTCTTTCATCACTTTTACAGCTTTTGAGTTAATCCGGTCTGCAGGTTCAGTTCCTGCTGAAAAGACCTGCAGATTATTATCAAACGACTGTAAAAAGCCCTTAGCCATCTGGCTGCGGCAACTGTTGCCGGTGCATAAAATCAATATCTTCATTGCTAAAGGCAGAGATATATATTATTTTTTGTTCTCTTTTTCGCACGGGCAGGGAACCGGTTTGAACTTTTTATATTTATGCTGAGTTGCACAACCGGCTGTGATCGCAACAACGAAAAACATTATTACCAGGTAATTAATACCTTTTATATTATGTATTTTCCAACGATTGATTTTGTGGAATGACATTCAGGATGAGTGTTTTTATTCAAATATAAAATTAATATATCCCGGGTCAGTTTTTTATGCAACGTACTGAATATCTGTTCGACTTTTCTGTCCCGTGAATATCTGCAATATCTTCTTTCCTTGAAATATCAATTACCGGGTCATCATCAATAATGAGGTAGCTGAAGTATTCTGCACTGTTTTTATCATACTCTGTTGATGTCCAGTAATATCCGCTTTCGTCCATTTCAGAAAATGTACCTTCGTAATCCTGCATTCCTCCCAGCTGAATCCCAAAAGATGATGGTTCAGATGCTATTTTCCCCCATGTATCGTTTTGTTCAAAATGATTAACGAGAGTCTGATATTCAGTCCCTGAGGGAAGATGCCAGCCCGTCGGGCAGGCGCTTTTGGCTGCTTTCCATTCATATAATATACCGTAAACCAGAATATTGTTAGTGTCATTATCAAAATAAAATGCCCCGTTTGTTGCTTTAAACTTAAGGTTTTCTGCCATCCATGTGATTCCAGCTATTGATATCGTCCTGTAAACATTTCCATCCCTCGAATCAATTAACTTGTCCTGGCCTGATGAGCAGATAAAAATCAACAAGAAAAAATTAATCGATAAAATCTTTTTCATATCTGTCTTGTTTTCAAACAATATTTATAGAATTACGAACACCCATCGTTCAAATTTCATTCCATGCCGAATAACTGACTGTAAAATTATGTTATGCATTTATATTTAACGGTTGAAAAGTAAGAATGTTATTAACCGACCATCTCTATTAATTAAAAACTTTCAGGAGGTAAGAGTACTCCCTGATGATAGCCTTTTTTAAATGTTTTTAATAATTAAGGGCACTACTGATGTGTTTGATTTCAATATACCTCGTGCCGCGAAGTGGCACAATCTGAATAACCGTGGGTGTAAACCCACGGTTATCTATAAACTGAATGTCACAGCCCTGAAGGGGCTGAATATTAGACTGATATAGTGGATTCATTATTCAACCCCTCCGGAGTTGCCAGAGGGTTTTCTTGTCTCTTCCGTGGGTTGCACCCACGATTATTCAAATTAAACCCCTTCGGGGTTAACACATCAATTCAAATCAAAAAATCAATAAACACTTATATTATATTTATTATCAATAATATAAAGATATTTATTTCAAGTTAATGCATCATTCGTAAATTAAGGGCACAAAACATATCTGCATCCTCTGGTTTGATTGTTGAAACAGACAGAAATTAATTATCTTTATGCGCTTTTATAACCGGGAAAACTTTCAGTATAAAATGTCAGGGAAAGAAGGAATTAAACCATATGGCGACAAGCAGGCAGCTTTCGACAAACGATATCTTGAGATGGCTCTTATCTGGGCACAGAATTCGTATTGTATCAGGCGACAGGTAGGAGCTTTGATAGTAAAGGGAAAGATGATAATTTCGGATGGTTATAACGGAACTCCGGCCGGCTTTGAGAATATCTGTGAAGATGAAAACAATTTAACAAAACCATACGTCCTGCATGCTGAAGCCAATGCCATCACAAAGGTAGCGAAGTCAAATAATTCAAGTGAAGATTCAACACTTTATGTTACGACATCACCCTGCATGGAGTGTTCTAAACTTATCATCCAGTCAGGTATAAAAAGGGTGGTTTATTGCAACCGCTATCATAAAACCGATGGACTTGAGCTTTTGAAACGTGCCGGAATAGAGTTGGTATATATTGACCCCGAAAAAAATATTTATGAACTACAATAACCCAAAAAGAAGTGTTTTTCTTCCATTGATGCTTGGATTATCTCTTGTCATCGGTATTATTATTGGAAAATATCTTCCTGGACAAAATTATTTACCGCAACACTCAAATATCAGATCAAGAAATGATAAGTTAAATAGTATACTGAACATCATTGAATCGAGTTATGTTGATTCAGTGAATCGTAATGATCTTGTAGAAACCGCCATACCTGCTATACTTAAAAAGCTTGATCCGCATTCTGTTTATATTCCGGCGAAAGACCTTGCGCGAGCCAACGAACCATTGCAGGGTAATTTTGAAGGCATAGGTATTTCATTCAATATGCTTACTGATACTATTTTGGTTATCAGCACTATTCCGGGAGGTCCTTCCGAAAAACTAGGTTTGCTCCCGGGAGATAAGATCCTGTATGTAAATGATTCTCTCGTAGCAGGCAAACATATAAGTGACGAAAAGGTGATGGGAATGCTTAAGGGCCCGAGGGGCACAGTTGTAAAAATAAAAATCCTCCGGCATGGGCAGAAAGAGCTTCTGCCTTTCGAGATAACCCGTGATAAAATTCCAATTTACAGCGTGGATGTTGATTATATGGTAAATGATCATACAGGATATATCAGGATCAATACTTTTGCAATGACAACTTTTGATGAATTCATGAAAGGGCTCAGGGAGCTTAAAGGTCAGGGAATGACCAGCCTTATTCTTGATCTTCGTGGCAATTCGGGAGGTGTAATGGAAGCTGCCATACAAATAGCCGATCAATTTCTGAAAAAGGGTCAACTTATTGTTTATACAAAAGGGCGGGCTCAGCCACGAAATGAAGCAAGGGCAACCGGCAACGGAGAATTTGAAACGGGCGATCTTGTTGTTCTTATTGACGAATGGAGTGCTTCCGCAAGCGAAATTCTTGCAGGAGCCCTACAGGATAACGACAGGGGGACAATAATCGGGCGCAGATCGTTTGGTAAAGGTCTTGTTCAGGAACCTGTTTCATTTGCCGATGGCTCAGGTATGCGGCTTACTATCGCACGCTATTACACACCTACAGGCAGATCGATACAAAAGCCATATAATAATGGATTTGATAAATACTACGATGACCTGAATGAAAGATATTCAAGGGGTGAATTTGAAGTTTCTGACAGTATCCATTTTTCTGATTCTCTGAGATTTGTTACACCCGGTGGACATATTGTTTATGGCGGAGGAGGTATTATGCCAGATAAGTTTGTACCGGTTGATACTTCAGGAGTATCACCTTATTTCATTAAGGTCAAATCGTTTATTTACCGGTTTGCTCTGAAATATACTGAAAGCAACAGGCAGATATTAAAGAAATTTACGGAATCGGGCGAGATGGAAAAGTTCCTTGACAAACAGGGTCTGCTCAGTCAGTTTGCACAGTATTCCGCAGCTAACGGTATTAAAAAGGACCCTGCCGGATTAAAAACTTCCGGAGATATCATTCATACACAAATTAAAGCTTATATTGCCCGTAATATCCTGGATAATAAAGGATTCTATCCTATTTGGGAGGAGATAGATACTACACTTAAGTATGCAATTGACTATCTGAGAAAATAAGACTTCATGATATTTTATTTAAAAAATCACTTACGACCTTAAATGAAATATCCTCTTCTTCAACAAATCCAAGGTGCCCTGAGTTCTTAAGAACAACAACTCTTGCATTAGAAGGCAGACTGACTTTTTTCTGAATAATATCGCACGGGATATAGTTATCCATTAAACCCAAAATCCATAAGCATGGGACCCTTCCTTCTTCCATCAACGATGACCTCGATGGTCTGATCATCATCCCGTTAAGTACCGCAATTATTCCTTCCCCGTTTATCCTCGATGCAAGATCTTTTGACCTTTGAAGCGCCTGAGAAAACTTTGCAAGATTTGAAGTTGCAAACATGGTTGTCACATTGTCGGGATACATCAAATCCTTTTTTCCAGCTTTGACAATCGCTATTTCCCTCCTTCTTTTTTCAAGAGCCTCAGGAGTATCAGGAAACGGTTGTGAATGAAAGAGACTATATCCTGAAAGATAATCGGGAAAAAGTTCGAGGAATGCAAGAGTAACATACCCACCTAGTGAATGACCCACAAGACAAGCCTTATTTATATCCAGATTATCAAGCAATTCTTTTATCGCAGTTGCCATAAACTCCATGGTATGGGTTTCTCCATATACATCCGAAAGACCATGACCGGGAAGATCAATGGAAATGACCCTGAACTTTGAAGTGAGTTTCTTTTCAAAACCGTTCCACACTTCAGACGATTCAAGGTACCCGTGAAGCAAAACAACTGGTATCCCACTTCCATTGTCGGTATAATAAATATTACCCCATTTAAAATGAAAATAATTCTTCATACTGGCCCGTTTCAGACAAAGTTAATTGTATTTTAATTTTTATGATAGTCCTAATAATTGTTAATTTGATTAAATAACCATATTTTTATAAACAGATTTCCCTCTATAAAGAAATTATTTGTAAATACTTCATAACCAATGAATAATGTCCTGTTTTCATCGATTACAAAAAAACTGATAATGGCGCTTGCAGGTCTTTTCTTATTGATGTTCCTGCCAGTTCATTTTGTCATTAATCTTATGCTTCTGAAAAGTGATCCTGTGCCTTTCAACAGGGCGGCGCATTTTATGGCAACATTCCCGGTAATAAAAATTTTGGAGATCGTTCTGTTAGGGGCTATAATTATTCATATTTCATGGGGTACTTATCTTCAGATTCAGAACTGGCTCGCTCGTCCGGTTGGATATGTAAGCGGTAATAAATCTGATACCTCTTTTTTCTCAAGGTTCAGTATCTGGACCGGTGCTACGGTCCTCACTTTTCTGGTTCTGCATTTTTTCAATTTTTACTTTATTAAGCTCGGTATTGTTGCCGGAAATCCTGAGGATTTTTATTCTGTCGCACACAACCTTTTTAAGATACCTGCATATAATTACATTTATCTGGTATGTTTTGCCCTGCTTGGGTTTCACCTTTATCATGCTTTCATCTCAGCTTTCCAGACACTTGGTCTTAATCACAGATTATGGACGCCTGTAATTAAAGTAGTTGCCGTGATTTATGCAATTGTACTCCCTGCAGGTTTTGCTTTTATCTCAATTTCTTTATGGCTTTTCAGGTAGATCGAAAAGAAAAATATACAATCATGGGAAAACTAATTTCAAAGATACCCGATGGTCCTCTGGCACAAAAATGGACTAAATATAAAGCTTCTGTCAAACTGGTAAATCCTGCAAATAAAAAGAAGCTTGAAATCATTGTTGTAGGTACCGGATTATCGGGAGCAGGAGCAGCTTCAGCACTTGGAGAACTTGGATACAGCGTGAAAAATTTCTGCTACCAGGATTCACCACGAAGGGCACATTCCGTAGCGGCACAGGGTGGCATAAATGCAGCAAAGAATTACCAGAACGATGGGGACAGTATTTATCGGTTGTTTTACGATATGATTAAGGGTGGCGACTACAGGGCCCGTGAAGCAAATGTTTACAGGGCAGCTGAAGTAAGCAATAATGTTATTGACCATTTTACTGCACTTGGAGTGCCATTTGCACGCGATTATGGCGGTACACTCGATACCCGCTCCTTCGGGGGAGTTCAGGTATCAAGAACCTTTTACGCCAAAGGACAGACAGGTCAGCAGTGTTTGCTCGGGACCTATTCTTCACTCAACAGGCAGATTAAAAAAGGGAACGTCATAATGTATCCCCGCCGTGAGATGCTCGATCTTGTTCTGATTGACGGAAAAGCACGCGGAATTATTACACGCAACCTTCTGACAGGCGAAATTGAGAGACATGCGGCTCATGCAGTTGTCCTTGCTACAGGAGGTTATGGAACAATTTATTATCTCTCGACTCTTGCTGTAAATTCAAATGCTTCTGCTGCCTGGAAAACTCATAAAAAGGGTGCATTCTTTGCCAATCCGAGTTTTGTGCAGATACATCCGACATGTGTTCCCCAGCTGAACGAATTCCAGTCAAAATTAACACTTATGTCAGAGTCGCTCCGTAACGACGGACGGGTATGGGTTCCTAAAACAAAAGGTGATACAAGAGCTGCAAATGAGATACCTGAAGAAGAGAGAGACTATTTTCTTGAAAGAAGATACCCCACTTTCGGTAACCTGGTACCAAGGGATGTTGCCTCAAGGGCAGCCAAGGAGCGTTGCGATGCAGGTTTTGGTGTCGGGGAAACACGCCTTGCAGTAAATCTTGACTTCAGGGATTCAATAAAGAAACAGGGGAAAAAAGTTATTGAGGACAAGTACGGGAACCTCTTTGAGATGTACAAAACCATAACTGGTATTGACTCCTATGAGGAGCCAATGCGAATATACCCGGCAGGCCATTACACAATGGGAGGATTATGGGTCGATTATGAACTGATGACCACAATAACTGGGCTTTATGCAATAGGTGAATCTAATTTCTCTGATCACGGAGCAAACCGTCTTGGGGCAAGCTCCCTTATGCAAGCGTCCGGTGACGGATATTTTATTCTTCCAAATACTATAAGCAATTACCTGGCCGAGGAGATACGTATTCCGAAAATATCCACAACCGGACCTGAATTTGAAGAGACTGAAAAAACTGTTGCAGAAAGATTAAATAAGCTGATTTCAATAAAAGGAAAACAAACCGCCTCATCATTCCATAAGCGGTTGGGGAAGATTATGTGGGATTATTGCGGAATGATCAGAAACGAAGCAGGACTAAAAAAAGCACTCATTCTTATAAAAAATCTTAAAGAAGAATTCTGGAAGGACCTTAATGTTCCAGGAGCAGTCAATGAGCTAAATATGGAACTCGATAAGGCAGGCAGGGTGGCAGACTATTTTGAACTTGCCGAACTTCTTGTAACTGATGCTCTGAACAGAAATGAGTCGTGCGGGGCACATTTCAGGGAAGAATTTCAGACACCGGACGGAGAAGCTTTAAGAAACGATAATGAATTTGCTTATGTAGCTGCCTGGGAATATACCGGAGAAGGAGAACCTCATATCCTGCATAAAGAGGAACTGAAGTTTGAAGAAGTTGAGATGAAAGTTAGGAGTTATAAATAATGGCGCAGGGCACAGGGAATAGGGCAAATAAGATTATTCCTGTACTTTTTGCTCTGAGCTCTGAGCCCTGAGCAATTTTCTAATATAATTAAAGACTATCTCTATAAAGATAAAATAATTCTGGAGAATATGAAGCTCACATTAAAGATCTGGCGGCAGAAGAATGCCGGTGCAAAAGGAAATTTCACGAAATACAGGATGGAGGATGTATCTCCGGAGATGTCATTTCTCGAGATGCTCGATGCCCTCAATAAAAAGCTTGTTGAAGAGGATAAGGATCCTGTGGCATTTGACCACGACTGCCGTGAAGGCATTTGCGGATCGTGCGGCATGTATATAAACGGACATCCTCATGGGCCGGTACCTGCAATAACCACCTGCCACCTCTCAATGAGATACTTTAAGGATGGAGAAACTATTTGGATCGAGCCATGGAGAGCTAAGCCATTCCCGGTAATCAAGGACCTTATTGTCGACAGATCGGCTTTTGATAAGATCCAGATTGCAGGCGGATACATCTCTGTAAATACCGGTGCTGCTTCGGAAGCCAATTCAATCCTTGTCTCAAAGAAAAAATCAGATGATGCTTTTGATTCAGCAATATGTATTGGATGTGGAGCATGTGTGGCTGCATGTAAAAATGCCTCAGCAATGTTATTTGTTTCAGCTAAAATATCCCAGTTTGCTCTTTTACCCCAGGGACGAATAGAAGCAAAAGAGAGGGTTAGAGCTATGGTTGAAAAAATGGATGAACTAGGCTTCGGGAACTGCTCAAATACTGGCGCCTGTGAAGCAGAATGTCCAAAACAGATAAAAGTTGCAAATATTGCAAGGCTTAACAGAGAATTCTTTAAAGCCTTCTGACATAATTTTCCCAGCAGATAAATCCTCTTTATGAATCGTAAAAAATTCGTTGAACTTTTTACTGTTTGCACAGGAGCAATTGCTGCTGTTCCATTTTCAAGTCTGCCAGAATTCTTTCTGATCTCAAAAAAAAGAATTGTTCCCGCTGAAAACAGTAATGAACTTTCTGCAGATGTCGTAATCTGTGGAGGCGGTCTCGGCGGTTGTGCGGCCGCTTTAGCAGCATTGCGTAACAATTTAACCGTTGTTTTAACGGAAGAGACCGATTGGATCGGGGGACAGATAGCCCAACAGGGAGTACCACCCGATGAACATCAATGGATAGAAAATTATGGTTCTACCAGACTTTATCGTGAGTTCCGTACATCTGTCCGCCAGTATTACCGCGACAATTATCCACTAACAGAAAGTGCCAGGGTAAATCAATATTTGAATCCCGGAGATGGCTCTGTTTCCAAATTATGTCATGAGCCTCGCGTGGCGCTGGCTGTGCTCCGGAATATGCTTTCACCTTATATAAGTTCAAAAAAACTAGTTTTATTAACCAACTTTAAAATTGTAAGTGCTGATGTTACCGGCAATAAAGTTCAGGCATTAAAAGCAGTCAATCAGCTTAACGGGAAAAATATTGTTCTTACTGCGCCATATTTCATTGATGCTACCGAGCTTGGTGATCTGCTGCCGTTGACCGCAACTGAGTTTGTTACCGGTACAGAATCCAAAAAAGTAACAAGAGAATTGCATGCACCGGAAATAGCTGATCGGGATAATAACCAGGCTTTTACTATGTGTTTCGCAATAGACTATATTTATGGTGAAAATCACATTATTGAAAAGCCTCACGATTATGATTTCTGGCGGAATTTTAAGCCACAATTGAATCCGCCCTGGCCGGGAAAGTTGCTGGATCTTATTTATTCCAATCCTTCTACCCTTGCTCCCAGACAGGTTGCCTTCGATCCTGAAAGAATTGATACTTCACCTTTATTTAACCTATGGACCTATCGTCGCATCATAAATAAAAACAACTTCAAACCCGGAACATTTCTTAGTGATATTACAATAGTCAACTGGCCACAAAACGATTATATGTCGGGGGATCTTATCGGAGCAACTCCTGCGGAATTCAGGAAACATACCGATAATGCCCGACAATTAAGTTTATCTCTTTTGTATTGGTTGCAAACCGAAGTGCCCCGTCCCGATAAAGGTTATGGCTGGCCCGGATTGCGTCTCCGTAATGATATTATGGGCACCGAAGATGGTCTGGCAAAATATCCATATATAAGGGAATCCAGACGCATAAAAGCATTATTCACAATTCTGGAAGAACATGTAGGGAAAGAAAACAGATCTCTCATAACGGGTAAAAATGAGGATAATACCGCTGCTGATTTTTATGACAGCGTCGGGATCGGATATTATCATATAGATCTTCATCCATCGTGTGCCGGCTATAATTACATTGATGTTGACTCCCTCCCATTCCAGATACCTCTTGGAGCGCTGATTCCGGAAAGAACTGAAAACCTGATAGCAGCAAATAAAAATATTGGCACAACTCATATTACAAATGGCTGTTACAGGTTGCACCCTGTAGAATGGAACATCGGCGAATCGGCAGGTTCATTGGTAGCATTTGCCCTTAATAAAAAAACCGTACCAAGGGCAGTTCGTGAAAAAAAAGATCTTCTGAATGAGTTCCAGAATCTTATCCGTTCGCAGGGAATCGAAACACGCTGGCCAAAACAATAACCATCTTTATCCAGATCCTCCAGAAATCAATCAAATATCCAAGGTAAAATCACGTTATGAGATAAATTGCAGGTTCCTGACCTGTTCCCCGAAAAATAATCTCTTCAGCAGCTTTCGAATTGAAGATATCGTATATTTGTCAATTGACCTTATTGACTATTATTTTAAAGAAATTAAATCAAAATTTTTCAGGCGCCAATCGTTTAATTATAAAACTTTATAAATCCATGAGCTCAGAACATTCACGCCGTGATTTTCTTACAAAATCAGCTTTAGCCGGAATGGCCATGGCTATTCCAGTTGTAGCGCACGCATCCAATCACAAAGATTTTATTTCTCCGGATGTTTATCCGGAATCAAAACTTATCGTTCCAAAAGGCAATGCCATACCAATTACCGGTACATTTCTGGATGAGATATCTCAGGATATTCCACATCAGAACTGGGGAGAAAAAGAGTGGGATGCTGAATTTGGCTATATGAAAGCTATCGGGATTGATACTGTAATAATGATCCGTTGCGGTTACAGAAAATTTATCACATATCCCTCTGCTTATCTTCTTAAAAAAGGGTGTTACATGCCTTCAGTTGACCTGCTCGATATGTTTCTGCGACTGGCTGATAATTACAATATGAAATTCTATTTCGGATTATATGATTCCGGAAAATACTGGGACACCGGCGATATGTCATGGGAAATAGAAGATAATAAATATGTTATCGATGAAGCCTGGAAATATTACGGAAGTAAATACAAAAGCTTTAAAGGCTGGTATATCAGTGGTGAGATCAGCCGTAAGACAAAAGGAGCAATTGGGGCATTTCACGAAATGGGCAAGCAATGCAAAGACGTTTCCGGAGGACTACCTACTTTCATCTCACCCTGGATTGACGGGAAAAAAGCGGTTGAATCCGCATCAGGAGATTTAACAAAAGCGAATTCAGTATCAGTACAACAACATGAAAAAGAGTGGGATGAAATCTTCGATGGAATACACGATGTAGTTGATGCATGCGCTTTTCAGGATGGCGATATTGATTATGATGAACTGGATGCGTTCTTCTCAGTAAATAAAAAACTGGCAGACAAATACAAAATGAAATGCTGGACCAACGCTGAAACCTTCGATCGTGACATGCCAATAAGGTTCTTTCCGATCAAATTTGATAAACTGCGTTTAAAGCTAGAAGCTGCTAAACGCTCAGGTTACGACAAAGGCATCACTTTTGAGTTTTCACATTTTATGAGCCCTCAGTCTGCTTATATTCAGGCCGGGCATCTTTATGACCGTTACAAAGAATACTTTAATATTAAATAATCATGAAGGAACATTCCAATCAAATAATTTATGTTGTCTGGCTTTCTATAGTGGCTTCACTGGGGGGATTCCTTTTTGGTTATGACACAGCAGTTATTTCCGGTACGGTGGATCACGTATCTGCACAGTTTAATCTTACTGACATTACCAAGGGATGGTACGTCGGATGCGCTCTTGCAGGATCAATAGCAGGTGTTATGGTTGCCGGCTCCCTGAGCGATAAATTCGGACGGAAAATTGTACTGCTGCTTTCTGCAGTTTTATTTTCTGTCTCGGGACTGGGATGCATGGTTGCAGGAAGCGAGATCCAACTGGTAATCGCCCGTATTCTTGGCGGGATCGGGATTGGAGTTGCATCTGTTCTCTCTCCATTATATATTGCTGAAATTTCAATTCCCAGTTTTCGCGGGAGGTTGGTTTCAATGTACCAGCTGGCAATTACTGTCGGTTTCCTGGGTGCCTATCTTGCTAACTACGGATTATTGCATTATTCTGAAACACTGCTTAAGAGTGGAGCAACGGCCGGATTATATGGTAAAATTTTCGCCACTGAATCCTGGAGGGGTATGTTAGGAATGGAAGCCCTGCCTGCATTGCTGTTTTTTATTGTCCTGTTTCTGATTCCGGAAAGCCCCCGCTGGCTGATAGTAAATGGCCAGGAAAATAAGGCTGCATCAATTCTGAAGAAAATCTATGGCGAGAAAGAAGCAAATGTTCAGATAAATAATGTAAAAAACCTGATCGCTATTGAGACAAATACAAATTGGCGCATGCTGTTGCAACCAGGTTTCCGCATGGCTCTTTTCATCGGGGTGGCACTGGCAATGCTTGGTCAATTGATGGGAGTAAATGCGGTGCTGTACTATGGACCCACTATCTTTAAAGAAAGTGGGTTGTCAACAGGCGATTCTTTATTTTACCAGGTTCTGGTTGGTTTGGTCAATATGCTTACAACAATCCTGGCATTGATAATCATTGATAAAGTAGGGCGCAAAAAGCTCGTGTACTGGGGCGTATCGGGAATGATTATTGCATTGGTGCTTATAGGAGTTTACTTTGCCTTTGGTGTAAGATTAAACATTCCGCATGTTTTTCTTTTGATTTTTTTCCTTTTCTATATTTTCTGCTGTGCAATTTCAATCTGCGCAGTGATTTTTGTTCTGCTTTCCGAAATGTATCCGGTGAAAGTAAGGGGTGCTGCAATGTCGATAGCAGGATTATCTCTTTGGGTAGGAACTTATCTCATAGGTCAGCTGACACCTATTATGCTTACAACGTTCACTCCGGCTGGAACCTTCTGGCTGTTTGCCCTTATGTGCATTCCTTATATGCTTATAGTGTGGAAATTGTTACCTGAGACAACCGGAAAATCGTTGGAGGAGATTGAAGAAATGTGGATACTTAAAGGGAAAAAATAGCTGACTCTGTATCAAATTGAC
Organism: uncultured Bacteroidales bacterium; assembly: GCA_963838215.1. Lineage (GTDB taxonomy): Bacteria > Bacteroidota > Bacteroidia > Bacteroidales > VadinHA17 > LD21. The sequence goes on from CAWIQG010000004.1 coordinate 986,360, forward strand.
AATGATGACTAAAAACTTATAATTATGGACCCTCAATATTTATCAAAGCTTTACAAAGTCGAATTGCTGAATAATGTCATGCCGTTCTGGCTGACGAAATCACAGGACACCAAATATGGCGGGTATTTTACCTGCCTCGACAGGGCCGGTAATGTTTTCGATACGGACAAATTTGTCTGGCTACAGGGTCGTGAGGTATGGCAATTTTCAATGCTTTACAACAATCTGGAGAAAAATCCTGAATGGTTGAAATGTGCCGTACAGGGAGGTGAATTCCTGAAAAAATACGGACATGATGGAAACTTAAACTGGTACTTTTCACTTACACAGGATGGGAAACCGATTATTGAACCTTACAACATTTTCTCCTACACCTTTGCCACTATGGCATTCGGACAGCTGAGCAAGGCTTCCGGGAACCAGGAATATGCTGATATTGCCAGAAAAACATTTGATATAATACTTTCAAAGGTGAATAACCCAAAAGGAAAATGGGATAAATCACATCCTGGAACACGGAATCTTAAAAATTTCGCTTTACCAATGATCCTCTGTAATTTAGCACTTGAAATTGAGCACCTTCTTGATAAAGATTTTCTTCAGCTGACAATCGATACATGTATTCATGAAGTGATGGATGTCTTTTATCGTCCCGAATTAGAGCTCGTTGTAGAAAACCTCACTACAGACAATCAACTCTCAGATACATTCGAAGGACGGCTGCTCAATCCCGGTCATGCTATAGAAGCTATGTGGTTCATCATGGATTTAGGTGAACGTCTTAATAAGCCGGAACTTATTGAAAGTGCTGCCACGATTGCCATAAAAATGGTGGAATACGGATGGGACAAACAATATGGTGGAATTTATTATTTTCTCGACAGGAAGGGATACCCGCCCCAGCAACTAGAGTGGGATCAGAAACTCTGGTGGGTTCATGTTGAAACGCTTATCTCTATGTTAAAAGGATATCAGCTGACACAATCAAAAGAGTGCCTTAAATGGTTTGAAATCGTACATGAGTACACATGGGATCATTTCAAAGATAAAGAATACCCGGAATGGTTCGGTTATTTGAACCGCCGGGGAGAAGTACTGCTTCAGCTTAAAGGTGGAAAATGGAAAGGATGTTTTCACGTTCCGCGCGGATTATATCAATGCTGGAAAACTCTTGAAAAAATCAAATAACCTGATACCACAAGAGAAACAATATACTTTTTAAATGCGGTTTATGGCGTTATGAACATATCGCCTCAACTTCTTTTACGGATTTTGGAATCGGTTTACCCAGAACCTTATGTCCCTTTTCGGTTATAAGTACATCGTCTTCAATACGTATTCCACCGATAGACATGTACTTATCGATTTTACTGTAATTGATGAATTCTTTGAATTTCCCTTCTGCGTTCCATTTTTCAATAAGCTCAGGGATAAAATAACACCCGGGTTCGACGGTAAAGACATGTCCCGCTTTATAAGGAAGTCCAAACCTCAGAAATGCCAGGCCAAACTGGTCGCTTCGTTTTACTTCATTATTATATCCTACAAAATTCTCTCCAAGTGCTTCCATATCATGAACATCGAGGCCCATCATGTGGCCCAGTCCATGAGGCATAAAAAGCGCATGAGCTCCGGCTGCAACAGCTTCATCGGAATCACCTTTCATCAAACCTAATTCTTTCATCTCTGATACAATGATCCTGCAAGCCATAAAATGCAGATCGAGGTTGGATATGCCTGGTTTTGCTGCCTTAATGGCTTCTGTATTTGCTTTAAGCACAATCTCATAAATATCTTTTTGCAGCTGACTGAATTTTCCTCCTACAGGAGTTGTCCGGGTAATATCAGAGGAATAATGCAGGTTTGTTTCAGCACCTGCATCAGTGACCATCATCTTTCCTTTCTTTAATATATTTCCATGTGCGTGATTATGAAGAGTCTGCCCGTTAATGCTGAGTATAACAGGAAATGATATACCGCTTCCTTTTGCAAGAGCAATACCCTCAATAATTCCGGAAATATCCTGTTCTTTAACCCCTTGTTTGCACATCTTCATGGCAGTTACATGCATATCGAAGGCAATATCCATGGCTTTTTCAATCTCATCAATTTCAATCTTTTCTTTTATCGACCTCATTGAAATGACAGCTTTAATAAGGTCAACGGAGGCAAGCGTTTTCATCTGGCACGGGTTTTCCTTAAGGAACGAACCAAGCATCATTTTTGTCTCTCCCCGGTATGGAGGTAGAAAATGTATCTTCCTCTTTTTTGAAAGAGCATCTTTTATGGTAACTTCAAGATTGACCATTGGAGCAGTATCGGTGACCCCGCATTTCATAGCAAGCTCTTTAACTTTCGGCTGAGGTCCCATCCATATAATATCATCCATTTCGACATCGTTACCAAATATCTGGTCTTTGCCTGAATCAAAATCCATCAAACCAACAAATCCAGGGAGATCGAGTCCGAATAAATAGAGGAAATCGCTATCCTGCCTGAAATGGTAAGCGTTATCCGGATAATTCATTGGAGCTTCATTATTTCCAATGAAAATCGCCAGACCGGTTTTCATTTTTCTATGGAGCTCTTCTCTCCTTTTAATATATACCTCACTTTTAAACATTTTCATATTCTTTAAAATGACTAAATAGAATCTACTAATTTACTATTCATAGCGCTTTATTCCTATACAAGTCGGAAAAAAATTGAGTCTGAATTTAACCATCTTTAAAATTAATAACCTAAAATGCGAATGAAGTTTGATATTAACAAATAATTATTATATTCGCTGTGGTTATCAACAGTTTATTAACATCTCAAAACAGCCATGCCGTATAGAAGATTGCCCAACACTGACACTGCCCGAATAAGAGCAATGAAGATTGCTCTTGAAAAAGGGATGGAACTTCCGCCCCATAAACTGGCATTTTCTTCAAAATCAGTAATAAAGCTACAGAAATTCCTTCCTCAGTTTGAACACAATATCCAGTTGTACAGACAATCGCTAGTATCGCAAAATAAAAAAAGCAAGGATTATAATGAAGTCTTAAGGAAGGCAAGGATTTATCTTACACATTTTATCAGGGTAATGAATATGGCAATATTCCGTGGTGACCTGCCAGCCGAAACCAGGGTTTATTATGGACTGGCTAAAGATGAATCTACTGTTCCCATACTTAGCAGCGAAAACGAACTGATGAGTTGGGGAAGAAGGATTATTGAAGGAGAAGAGTTCAGGATAAGAAAGGGAGGCAGCCCTATAACAAACCCGACAATTGCAGTTGTAAAAGTACGATTTGAAAATTTCATTGAAGCATGGAATTATCATAATACTCTGGCAAAAAAGACCTTCGATTATTCCGAAAAAAACTGTACTCTGCGCAAAGAAGCCGATGATCTTATTCTCCAATTATGGAATGAGGTCGAAAAAACACATAACACTCTTCCCGAAGAGATAAGAAAAATCAGAAGTGAGGATTACGGACTTGTTTATTTTTATAGGAAAAATGAACTTGACAAAACTGATATGACAGAATATCAGAGCCTTATCCGCCAAAATCAGACACTCGTAAACTGAGACTGATTCAATCTCATTTCCGAACCCTTCTTGCTTTTATTCCTGAAATACAGAAGTATTACAATGCAGATTATTATCGGAAGAGGAAGTGCAGGAAGCTGTTTCCGTAAAGAAACATCCGGAATTGCATTAGCTTTTTCAGCACCCTGAATATATGCACCTATAACAGGAACAGCATTATTCACAAAATGAGAAATTACAGGCAGCCACAAGGTCCTGCTCCAATAAAAAAGATAGCCAAAAACAAGTCCGAGTATGAATCTTGGAATAAAGCCCAAAAACTGGAAGTGTAATGCACTGAATAAAAATGCCGTGACCCAAATTGCCAGATGACCTGATCTGAAGATATTACAAAGAATCTTCTGAATAACTCCTCTGAAGATTAATTCCTCGCCAATTGCCGGAATGACGGCTATCATAAGAACATTTAAAATCATGACCCAAAACTTATCAGCGGTCATCAGCATATCTATTAAATGATCAGATTTGTCTTCCTTTTCAACGATCCATCGCTCAACTCCTGAAAGCCAGTCAGGAAGATGCATTCCTGAGTTTAGCTCTCCTGTAAAACTGGTTATCGGAAACAGACAAAAGGCAAGGACAATGACAAGGATAACTTCTTTTATCACGGGTATTTTTATATTAATCAGTTTGATTTGATGGCCAGAGTTCATCAATGCAAGTATGATTATTGCAGGAACGATAAAGAGTGAAATATCCTGTGAAATAACAATATATCGCAGAGCTGCAATATCCTTTTCACTAAACTCAGATGTTGTGTCCCTGAGCAAATTCCCAAAATTTCCACCGAAAATAAAATTCCCCGCCGATAACAAAACTGTCATCATAAGAATACCAACGACAAATACTATAATGAAGGATAAAAGCAACTGATAAAGAGGAGATTTTCCGTAAAATGAGAAAAGGCTGTGGTTATCGGCCATTTTATTAATTTTGCACCTAAGGTATTTATAAAACCGTTCAAATAAAACTCTCTTGAAAATAGGCAATATATCGTTGGGTGAGAATCCTTTATTTCTTGCCCCTATGGAGGATATCACCGATCCTTCTTTCAGAATGGTATGCAAAATTAATGGAGCAGATTTTATGTACACTGAGTTCATTTCGTCTGACGGCCTTATAAGAGATGGGCATAAAAGTGTCAGGAAGCTTGATATTTATGATTTTGAAAGACCAATAGGTATTCAGCTGTACGGACATTTAACAGATGCTATGGTTGTGGCAGCTCAGATAGCTGAAGAAGCAAAACCTGAACTGATCGATATCAATTTCGGTTGCCCGGTAAAGAAGATTGCCAACAGAGGCGCCGGTGCCGGCATGCTTAAAAATTTGCCTCTGATGATTGAAATGACTGAAGCTATTGTTAAATCAGTAAAACTTCCTGTAACTGTGAAAACAAGGCTTGGATGGGATGAGAATAGCAAAAACATTGTTGAAATTGCTGAAAGGCTTCAGGATACAGGTATCAAGGCTATTACTATCCATGGCAGAACAAGGGCCCAGTTTTATAAAGGCACCTCTGACTGGACTTTAATTGGCGAAGTGAAGAATAATCAACGAATGAAAATTCCGGTTGTAGGGAACGGTGATGTCGACGGGCCGGTAAGAGCCAGGGAGATGTTCGACAGGTATGGTGTTGATGGAATAATGATAGGACGTGCAACTGTGGGCAGACCATGGATCTTTCGCGACATCAGGCATTACCTTAATACCGGGGAACTTTTACCTGAGCCAACTGTAAATGAGAAAACCGATCTTGCTCTACTTCATCTTGAAAAATCGCTTGAATTCAAAGAAGGCAAAAGAGCCATATATGAAATGCGCCGCCATCTTTCAAATTACTTCAAAGGATTGCCTCATTTTAAGGAAACCCGTCTGAAACTTCTTACTGCAGTTGAAGTTGACGATATTAAAATCATCATTAATGAAATAAGGCAAAGATGGGGCGATTTCAGAACGGACGATAAAACGTCAGTTTATGGGATCTGACTAATAGTTTTTTCGACCTTCACTTTACTGAAGAGCAACGAAAAATCTTTCCATCCAAAAACCACTTTAAGGATAATAATAAAAGCAATTCCGGTAACCAGAAGGGCTGTAAATTCAGTCCAGGGATAAATGTTCTGCTGCTCGAAAAGCGCAGGAGTCTGTAAAGCTGAGGATTTACTTGTAACCATTATGCAAAGGAAAATGTTGTTGGCAGCATGTGCTCCCATGGCAGCTTCAATTCCGTCATCGAGAATTGTTATCACGCCAAAAATCAATCCAAAAAGTACATACTGAGGCATCATGGTAAGGAAGCCGAATTCTTTGACTTCAGGATTAAAAGCATGCAGAAGGCCGAACATAATTGAGGTCATCGCTATCGGGAACCACCTGTTCCTGATCAGGGCTGTGAACCCCTGCATAAAGTACCCTCTGAATATAACCTCTTCAAATGCTGCCTGAAACGGGATGAATAAAACAGATATCACAGACAGGATGATAAGAGAAGTAGTCTTATTATTCAAAGTAAAGTTTGCAGGATCAAGTTTAAGATAGATAAATAAATATATAGCAGAAAGTACGATCCATACCAATGCAGAGATAAAAAACCGGTTCCACCTGATTTTCCCTGTGCCGTTTATTGTAACTTTCAGTGTCCGGTTGTTTAAGGGTTTAACCAGCAGAATAAAAGCTGCTAATCCTGCTATAAACGGGAAAAGCATCATAATGAGCCCGATATTTGGTTCGAGACCTAAAACACTATAATCGTTGGGATTTGCTGAAAGCTGGGAAAATATTTCAGGATTTGAAGAGGATCTCAACATCATCTGGATAATAAGTGGCAATGCCCCTATAGTATTTGATACGGCAAGTACAATAATGAACATGACGATATACCTCCAGAGACCGTTTTTGCCGGTAAATGTTGATTCAAGATGGTTCATAGTTATGAGATTAATCAGAATTCTGAAATTGATCTTTTCGGGTAGTCAATTGAGTAATGAAGCCCAATGCTTTCCTTTCTGTTTTGTGCCATTTTTATTATTATGTATCCTACGTTTATCAGATTTCTCAGTTCACACAATTTCTTGGAAATCAGGGATTTTTTATAAAGACTTTCCGTTTCATTATATAATATTTCAAGCCGAACCATAGCTCTTTCGAGCCTGAGATCTGAACGGACAATACCTACATAATTGTTCATGATCATCTGGACCTCTTTAAGGCTCTGTGTAATCAGAACCATCTCTTCAAGGTGAGTCGTTCCTTTATAATCCCAATCCGGTACTTTTTCTTCAAAATTTAAATCTGCTATGCACTTTTTCGAATGCATTGCAGCACGGTGAGCATATACTGCAGCTTCAATCAGCGAATTTGAAGCCAGCCTGTTCGCTCCGTGAAGTCCGGTCGATGATACCTCACCCAAAGCATAAAGCCGGTCGATACTGCTCTGTCCATCCATGTCCACTTTTATTCCACCGCAGGAATAATGGGCCGCAGGAACAATAGGTATCATATCTTTTGTAATGTCAATGCCACGCGACAGACAATGTTCATAGACATTTGGAAAATGGTCCTTTAACCCATCAGCATTAAGATGCGTGCAATCGAGCCATAAATGATCATCACCCCATATCTTCATCTCATTATCTATTGCCCGTGCAACAATATCGCGGGGAGCAAGTGATCCGCGACTGTCGTATCTTTTCATAAATTTTTCGCCCGACATATTTTTCAGGACTGCCCCATATCCCCGCAATGCTTCAGTAATTAAAAATGATGGCCTTATGTTGGGATCATATAATGAAGTAGGATGAAACTGAATAAACTCGAGATTTTCAATTGTCCCTTTGGCCCGGTAAACCATAGCGACACCATCGCCTGTAGCAATTTCAGGATTTGTTGTAGTGAGATAGACATGACCCAATCCTCCTGTAGCAACAACTGTAACTTTTGAAAGGAAGGTCCAGACTTTCTGATTTACAAGATCTGCTACATAGGCTCCGAAACATTTTATGTCGGGATAATTTCTTTTCACTACGTCACCAAGATGATGTTGTGTCAGAAGTTCTATGGCAAAATGCTGTTCAAAAATTTCAATATTCGGCTCCTTCCTCACACGTTCCACCAACGTTTTTTGAATAGCTTCACCCGTTTTATCTTTACTGTGAAGGATCCTGTGTTCTGTATGCCCGCCCTCTTTTGCAAGGTCGTAGGTTCCATCTTCTTTCTTATCAAAAGAAACACCAAGTCCTATCAGGTCCTTAATCCTTTCAGGAGCTTCCTGAACAACCATTCTTACAACTTCCTCGTTGCAGCAACCACCTCCCGCTATCAGGGTATCTTTTATATGTTTTTCAAAATTGTCAGGTTCGCTGAAAACCGCGGCAATTCCTCCCTGTGCATACCGGGTATTGGAATCCTCAAGACCTGCCTTGGTCACAACAGACACTTTGCCAAACTTTGCTGCCTTCAGGGCAAATGTCAGACCTGCAATTCCTGAACCTATTACAAGAAAATCAGTTCTCTTTTTCATCATTTCATCATTAGAAACGAAGGACAAAGATACAAATAGATTTATTGTGAATTGTCTGTACCCTTTTTAAATCAGACCCCGTAACCATTATGAACAGTTTAATTAATTACCAGCAAGATAAATTTGACTTTAAATTTTCATCTATATTTAATTTTTTTATAAAGGCCTGATTGAACCGCACATGATTGATTTCGTTGTTATGAACAAAAACAGTAAAATATGGCATTGGCTGGCAGTTGCTCTTCTATCACTGATATGGGGCACAAGTTATATTCTGATGAAAAAAGGTCTCCGGTCTTTTTCAGCTTATCAGCTGGCTTCACTCAGGGTACTTATATCATTTGTATGTCTGTTACCCATATCGCTGCGCAGTCTTTCAAAATTCAATAAAAGAAATTTCTTTTCTATTCTCATAATAGGTTTCTTCGGTAGCGGAATTCCTGCGTTCCTTTATCCCCTCGCCGAAACAAGGATAGATAGTTCTCTTACCGGTATGCTGAACTCACTGAGTTCTGCATTTACTCTGGTTATTGGCATTGTATTCTACAAAAGAAAAGCTATCAGGTCGCAGATCGCCGGAGTGCTCCTGGGGTTTGCAGGAGCAGCAGGACTACTTTATAGCGGCTCATTAACTTTTAATTATTATGGCCTCTTTGTAGTTCTTGCCACACTTATGAACGGATTCAGCAATAATGAAGTCAGCAAAGTGGAAGGTTTGAACGGACTGGAGATTACTTCCCTTTCCTTCTTTATTGTGAGTCCCTTCGCATTGGCTCTGCTTCTGGGTACAGATATACATGCTGTATTTCTCACCCCCCACTGGCTTCTTAACTTCGGCTATATAGCAATCTTATCGGTTGTCGGAAGCGCCTTTGCCAATGCAATTTATTATTTTCTTGTCAGGGACACTTCACCAATAGTTGCCTCGGTTGTTGCATATTTCATACCAATTGTTGCAACTATGTGGGGACTTTCAGATAATGAGCACCTGGCACCCACAATGTTCATCGCCGTACTTTTTATCCTTGCAGGTGTTTACCTCATCAACAGACCGGGCGCCCTGCGAAAAATTAAACAAATGCTGGAATAAAATGTGGTAAGTTCAGGAGATCAGGGAAAAACACAATGAGGTTGTTCAAAAAGCACAAAATGCAGATGAAAGCTATCAACGTTGTAAAACAGAAGATTTTAAATTACTTTTGCCTTCCGCTAAAGTAAAACAAAACAATTATGGCTCAGGATGATGTTTTTAAAAAGCTGGTCTCACATTGCAAGGAATATGGATATGTTTTCCCTTCAAGCGAAATATATGACGGGTTAAGTGCTGTTTATGATTACGGCCAGTACGGCGTTGAACTGAAAAACAACATTAAGAAATACTGGTGGGACAGCATGGTTTTGCTGAACGATAATATTGTGGGGCTTGATTCAGCAATATTTATGCATCCGACAATATGGAAAGCGTCGGGTCACGTTGACGCATTTAATGATCCTCTCATTGATAATAAAGATTCAAAAAAAAGATACAGGGCTGATGTTCTTATTGAAGAGCATCTTGCTAAGATTGAGGACAAGATTACAAAAGAGGTAGACAAAGCAAAAGAAAGGTTTGGAGAAGCTTTCGATGAAAATAAATTCAGGGAAACAAATCAACGGGTCATCGCTAACCAGTTGAAAATAGATGAATTAAATGCCCGGTTCTCAAAAGCTCTCAATGAAACCAACCTTGCTGAGCTGAAGCAAATTATTATTGATAATGAGATTGTTTGCCCTATATCAGGTACCCGGAACTGGACCGATGTAAGACAGTTCAACCTCATGTTTGCTACAGAAATAGGGTCAAATTCAGAGGGAGCAAATAAGATATACCTGCGTCCCGAAACTGCTCAGGGAATCTTTGTAAATTTTCTTAACGTCCAGAAAACCGGGAGAATGAAAATACCCTTTGGAATTGCACAGATAGGCAAAGCATTCCGTAATGAAATAGTTGCCAGGCAGTTCATCTTCAGGATGAGGGAGTTTGAACAGATGGAGATGCAGTTCTTTGTACAGCCGGGGAGTGAGCTGGATTGGTTCAGGAAATGGAAAGAGACAAGAATGAAATGGCATCAGGCACTTGGATTCGGGAGTGAAAATTACCGTTTCCACAACCATGTCAAGCTTGCTCATTATGCAAATGCCGCTACGGATATTGAATACAAGTTCCCATTCGGGTTCAAAGAGGTCGAAGGTATTCATTCAAGAACCGACTATGACCTTAGACAACACCAGGAGTACAGCGGAAAAAAGATGCAGTATTTCGATCCCGAGAAAGGAGAATCGTATGTACCGTTTGTTATAGAGACCTCCATTGGTGTTGACAGAATGTTTCTCCAGGTTATATCTGCAGCTTATAATGAAGAAGAATTAAAAAAGGAAGATGGAAGTACAGATATCCGTGTCGTACTCAGGTTGCCTTCGTATCTCGCACCTGTCAAGCTGGCTGTGATGCCTCTGGTTAAAAAAGACGGGCTCCCTGAAATTGCCGAAAAAATTGTTCATGATCTGAAATTCGATTTTAACTGCCAGTACGATGATAAGGATTCTATCGGCAGACGCTACCGGCGGCAGGATGCAATAGGCACTCCATATTGCATAACAATTGATCACCAGACCCTTGAAGATAAAAGCGTCACGATCAGGTATCGTGATTCTATGGAACAGGAAAGAGTAAATATTGAACAGCTGACAGAAATAATTAAAGAAAAAGTATCTATTCAGAGCTTATTAAAAAAGCTTTAAAATGAATAAGGTTCTAATAGTCACTTATTACTGGCCGCCCAGCGGAGGCGCCGGTGTACAGCGATGGCTCAAATTTTCAAAATATCTTCCTGAATCAGGTTGGGAACCAGTTATTCTTACAGTGGACCCGGAATATGCAGCATACCCTGTCACGGATTTTTCACTTACCAAACAAATTCCCTCATCTGTAAAGGTCCATAAAACTCCGGCTACCAATTATTTCAGTATTTATTATAAGGATAAATCAAGAATCCCTACGGCAGGTTTTGCAAATAGTGTAGATAATACACTTAAAGGAAAAATGCTGCGTTTTATTAGAGGCAATCTTTTCATCCCCGATCCAAGAAGAGGCTGGAACAAATTTGCTTTTAAAAAAGCCTGTGAAATAATCGAAGCCGAAGGGATTAATCATATTATTACGACCAGCCCCCCTCACTCGACACAGCTGATCGGCATAAAAATCAAAAAGAAATATCCGGGAATAAAATGGATCGCAGATCTTCGTGACCCCTGGACCAACATTTATTATTACAAACAATTCTATCCCACATTTATTTCAAGACGCATCGATTTGCAATTTGAAAAAAGTGTTCTTAATAAAGCCAACCAGATAATTACTGTAGGAGCTTCTCTGAAAACTTCATTTTCATCAAAGATAATAGGGATTGCAGAAAAAACAGAGGTAATAACAAATGGCTATGATGAAGATGATTTTACGGGACTCATACCTTCATCCACTGAAATTTTTACTATTTCTTATATCGGTACGCTTTCTGAAGCATACCCGATAGATGGATTTCTGGATGCAATTCAAAACTTTAATCTAGAAAAGAATAAACTTATTATAAGATTCATTGGTACAGTTTCTCCTAAACAAAAAGATCTTATCCTTTCGAATATTGGAGATCAGGTTGCAGAGTTTATACCAAATGTTGACCATGCAGCATCTATAAGATACATGCTCGGAAGCACGGTTCTTCTGCTTGTCATACCTGATCATCAAAGCAATAAAAGCATTATTACCGGGAAGCTTTTTGAATACATTGCTACCGGAAATCCTGTGATCTGTCTTGGCCCGACAGACGGTGATGCCGCCATAATATTAAAAGAAACCGGACATGGAAGAACATTTAATTACTCAGATTCTGTCGGGATTTCGGACTATTTGTCGGCTCTTATTTCTGATAAATCTATTACAAAAAAGATATCTCTGAAAGTCTTCAGCAGAAGAGAGTTAACCAGGAAGGTAGCTTCCCTGCTTGAGAAACTTTAATAACTTAAACATGAAGGCAGGAATTGTAGTTGATAATGAGCTGAATAATGATAAACGCGTTCTCAGGGAGGTAGAAATCCTTAAGAAACATGGATACGAGATATTCATCTTGTGTTTTGGGTTCGACAGGAAAATTTACAATTCCATCAGTGGTACTGAAATTACCAGGATAAATATCAGCAAAAAGGTTAAAAATATTTTATTCTTTTTTCTGAACTCTATTCCTGTCTATGAATGGTTATGGTCGTCGAAGATAAAAAAATTCATTATAAGCAATAATATTGAGGTTCTTCATGTCCATGATCTTTATATGTCAGGATCTGCACGGGTGGGGATTATAAAATCAAGAAAGAGCATTCCCATGATCCTGGATCTTCATGAGAATTATCCCTTTGCCGTTAAAACCTATAATTGGACCAAAGGGTTACTGAGGTGTATGATCGCAAGACCAGGTAAATGGCTGAAAAAGGAAAAAGAATACCTGCACTGTTCAGATAAATTTATTGTATTGAGTGAAGAATACAGGGATGATCTTATAATAAAATATCCCGATCTTAAGGAATCTGATTTTTGTGTCTTACCCAATGTTCCTGATCTTTCTCAAATGAATTCTTTCACTGTGAACAAAGAAACAATTCCGTTTGTAAAAGAAGCTCCGATACTTTTTTATTTTGGAATTATTGCAGAAAGAAGAGGCGTTTTCGATACTCTTTCAGCATTTAATGATATCGTTGAAGATGGTCATAAAATAACATTTCTTTTAATTGGTCCCGTGGACAAAAAAGACAAAAAGAGGTTTTATAATATCCTTGAATCTGATAAATCGGGACGGATAATATATTTGCCGTGGATTGATATTTCTGAACTTCCGGCATATCTCGATATAAGTGATATCTGTATCGCTCCGTTCCATAAAAACCCACAGCATGAATCGGGAGTGGCTAATAAAATATTTGATTACATGCTGGGTAAGAAGCCTGTTATTGCATCGGACTGCCGGCCTCAGCAAAAGCTGATAGAGGAACACAATTGTGGTATTGTTTACAGAAATGATAAGGAGTTGAAAAAGGCGATAACTGACCTCCTTGAGAATAAGCAACAAGGTAAGGAGATGGGACTAAATGGGTACAAAGCAGTAATAGAAGAGTTTAATACTGATAAAGTTAAAGGTCAGTTATTATCATTTTACAATAAAATTGAAACTGTAGGCAGTAAGAACAGGAGCTTAAACAGAAATTAAATGCAAAAAGAATTTAAAAGTCTGTTAAGAAGTATCATCATTTACGGGTTCGGTAACGTGTCCATAAAGCTGGTGGGGCTTGTTCTTTTACCATTATATACTAATCCCAAACTTCTCTCAGTAAATGAGTATGGAGGTATGGGGCTTCTGGATATCTCCGCCCAGATACTGGTTGCAGTATTCAGTCTCTCACTGTATGCAGCTTACGCCAGATGGTACTGGGACAAGGAATATTATGATAGCCGGAAAAGAATCTTTTTCTCCTGTTTTTCAACACTGACAGTTTTTGCAATTTTCCTTTCAGCTTCCGGAGTTTTTGCTTCACGATCTGTTTCCATGCTTCTTTTCAATAAGGATTCATTCACGTCAGCTCTTATGCTGATGGTCATTGCAACAAGTATGCAGCCCCTTATTGACTTCACCCTCACGCAGATGAGGGTTGAAGAGAAACCGGTTTTCTATATTACAACAAATATTATCAGGCTGGTTGTAATTCTGACAGCAACAATTTATTTCCTGAAATACGGGCATAGTGGATTAACCGGTATTTATAAAGCACAAATTATCGGTAACATTTTGTTCCTTCTTATCACTTTCAGGTATATTTTAGGGAGCATCGAATTCCGCTTTTCGTTTCCAATCCTGAAAGATATTATAAAATTCAGTATGCCATTGGCGCTCGCATCTTTATCAAATGTTCTTCTTGTAGTATTCGACAGGTATGTTCTTAATTATAAATCCACACTCCTCAATGTTGGCATCTATACGCAGGGATATAAGATCGCCAACACAACAAAAGTCTTTATTATAAGCTCTGTTCAGCTTGCTCTGGCACCGGCAATTTTTAAGATTATGTATCGCCCCGATCATAAAATGATCTACTCAAAGATTATGACCTGGTTCACTATTGTTGTGGTATATTTTTCGCTTTTCCTCTCTCTCTTTGGTCTGGAGGTTACAAAAGTCTTTACAACAGCCACTATCTACTGGGATGCGTATAAGCTAATACCGATCTTATGCCTCGGGATAACTTTTGGCATGCTTAAGGATGTATCAATTACGGGCTTGCAGATAACAAAACGTACAAGGATAATTGGCCTTATGTTGACAATTATAGCAGTTTTCAATCTTGGAATAAACCTGCTTCTTGTTCCGGTATGGGGCATATACGGAGCAGCTTTCTCTTCCCTTATTTCTCAGCTTGTTTTCTTTCTTGTTTTATACTTTTATGCGCAAAAATACTATCCGCTACCATACAGGTTAGATAAGGTAGGATTAATAATTTTCTCCGGAATAATAATATATTTAATCGGGAGCCTCGTTAATGACAGAACGCTGGAAATGAGAATAATTGTGAAGAGTATTGCCCTGATTTTCTTCCCTGTTCTTCTTTTCGTACTGAAAGTTATTAATCGTTCAGAAATTGAAGCGGCTGGTTCCCTGGTAAAAAGTATTAAAAACATCTTTGTTGCCAGTAAAAAAGAAGATCTGCGGGAGAAGATAACAAGAATCGATGAAACGGAACTATAAACCTGATCCTATCCGGGAACAGATCTCAGCAATGCAAAGTAGTTCGATCCGAATATTTTAATATAAAGCCGGGGTGTGAATATTCTTATTACATCCTGAATAAAATAAAAAAGGGTCCAGAAAACCTTTCTGAAAAATTTCTTTTCACTTACCCTCCTGATCCTGTTTATCTGATAGACCTGAAAAAGTTCTCTATTATAATGCGCATTTGCAACAAAGCTCTTTATCACTTCAAAACCGGCCGATTCTGCAAGTCGTGCAGCATCATGCCTGTCGTAATTACGCAAGTGCCCCGAAGGATCATTAACTCCATATTTTCTGTTCCTGTTCCTGTAGCATTTCTCAAGAGGAAGATTTAACAGGACATATAATGAGATCTTTGAAACCTTTTTCATGAAATTCAGATCATCAGGAATATGCTCAACTATGTCGGACAGTATGACGAGATCAAATTTTCCCCTCTGATTTTCTTTTAAAACCAATGTCTCAATATTATCAACCGTACCCTGAATAAATGTACACTCAGGGAAAAGCTGTTTTGCCATTTTAATGTTTTCCGATGATATATCCAGACCGGTTCTGTTCTTAATTGATAATGAGTCAGCAGCTTTATTTAAAAGGATGCCCAAAGCACAACCTATTTCAAGAACATTTGAAAAATTTAAAGAACCGGCCACAAGTTTGCAAAGATTCTTAACCTTCCAGTTTACAGCAATTTCGTATTCACGTCGCTTCTCCGGATCATTTCGAAATGCTTCATAATCCAGCTGATGATCATAGAATTTTGTAAAATCGAAATTATCCATTCTTCCTGAGTATATATACGAGAGCTCTTCCTCTTTTGGGTCCGGACATAAAGGGATATAAAAGAGGCAGTACTGTGTTTCTGAAAAGTGAAAATGTTGATAATCCAAAAAAATGTAATATAGGGACATCTCCGGCAAACCCTTTTTTAAGAATCTCAAGTTTATAGCTGCTAAACATATTTTCCAATTGTATGAAAGACAAAGGAGTTATATGTCCATGAGCCAGGTCGGGTTTCTCAAAAGCTGTAAGAGATCCACGCATAAAAAAACGTAATCTTGATGCAAAATTTGAAATATTCGGAGTTGACAGTACAATTATGCCATTCTCATTCAGGATGGAAATGCAATCTTCAATATATTTCCATGGATTCTGTAAATGCTCAATTATCTCCATCGCGATAACCATATCATATTTGAGTGAAACAGAATCGGAAATATTTGCTTTATCAAGATCAAGCCTTATTTTGTTTCTTACCTGCGCCTTTATCTGGTCGATGTCAATATCACAGGCATCTACAATCATTCCTTCATCAATCAGTCTCTGGGAAAAAGCACCCTGACCACAGCCGAAATCCAGGATTTGCATTCCGGGTTTAAGAAATGGTTTTACTAATTCAAATACCTGAGGATGTAACCCCCGGGCTGCCATCTCCATAATACCTTTGTACTCAAGCTGTGTCAGGTTCCCTATTTTGATAAACATGTCTGATATATTAAATTGATTTGTTTCAGGAATGGCTCATGACCAAATTTATTAATAACATAATCGCGGATTTCTTCAGCATTATATTTCGGAAAGTCGGAATATATTTTTATTATGGCTTTCCGCATCATTAAAGAATCTTCAATTTCTGTAAGTATCCCTGTCTTATCATTTACAATATCGTCCGGCCCTCCGCAACGGGTTGCAACAACAGGAATACCTGAAGCCATAGCCTCAACCAGAACAATACCAAATGTTTCATATCTTGAGGGCAGTACAAACAGATTAATGTCTGAATAGAAACTGCTTTTCTGAAGTGAAGCTATTCCCTCCATAAAAACAGCTTTGCGCTCAAGATTGTTCTTCCTGGCAAGCTCTTTATAATAATCAAGATACGTTCCGGCACCACCAATCTTCAGAATAAAATCAAATGGTAATTCCGAGCAGGCCGATAAAAGAATATCCAACCCCTTATTATGCGTATTAAGCGATCCGAGGAATCCTATTGTAAAAGGAACTGATCGCTTTTCTGTTATAGAAAATCTGTCAGTATTAATTACATTGGGGATCACGTCCACGGTTGCAATTCCCTCAGACAACAGTTCCGTTTTCAGAGAGTTACTAACTGAAATCACGCAACATGCCTTCCTGAGAGCAATGAGAGACAGAAATCTGTGAAATACTGATCTGAAAGTAGATACTATCCGGGTATGCTCCGTAATTATGTATGGAATTCCTGTTTTGTGCCTGACCAGCCAGGCCACTACTCCGGCGGGATATGAATAATGGCAATGAATAATTGCCGGCTGACACTCTTTTATGATCTTTTTAAGAGCAATGTAAGCTGAAACAATAAAATTAAATTGGTTATATACAGGAAATGATTTTGAGACAATTACATTATAATATTTGTAACCCGTACTGGTATTTGATTTAATTTTGAATTTTAAAAAAGGATTGAAGTTTTTATAATCCACCCTGCATTTCACAACAGTAACAACATGTTCTGTAGCGATAGCTTCTGCCTGCTCTTGTACAAAAATACCACCCCACTCTTCAGCAGTTTCCGGAAATGTTTTTGTCAGGATTAAAACATTCATCCAATCAATCAGATTTATTTATGGCTAATTTAACTGATAAATACATATTTTTGTATCTCTTTCAGGTTTATTACCTTAATAATCTTACAATGCAAATAAAAAATAAAATCAAACCCATTCTGCCTCATCTGGTTGCGGTAGTAATATTTACAGTGATCTCTTTTGCATATTTTTATCCTGTTCTGGAAGGGAAGGTGCTAAAAGCCAATGACTCCACTGTTTCGAAAATCAATTCAAAAGAGATTCAGGACTTCAGGGCAAAATACGGGAAAGAACCATTGTGGACCAACTCAATATTCAGCGGGATGCCTGCATATCTTATATCGACCAGATATCCGGGGAACCTTATAAAGCATATTGATGCATTTCTCAGGATGTATGATATGCCGGTGTCAGTTTTGTTTTTGTCTATGATCGGGTTTTATATTTTACTTCTGATTTTCGGCGTTGATCCATGGCTTGCAATTACAGGAGCTCTGGCATTCAGCCTTTCTTCATTTTTCTTTCAGATACTTGGAGCAGGGCACAACACGCAGGCAATAGCCCTGGCTTATATGGCTCCCATGATAGGAGGAATTTATTACACCTACAGGTACAATGCATTGAAAGGAGCATTATTTACCTCTTTTATCCTGGCTCTCGAAATCCAGGCCAATCATCCCCAGGTATCGTACTATGCAATGCTCTGCTTACTTGTTTTCGGGATTGTTGAATTTGTATATGCTTTAAAAAACAAATCTGTAATAAAATTTCTAAAAACAACTGCCTTGCTGATAATACCCTTTATCATTGCTATTGGCATAAACTTCGCCAGCCTTTATACCACTTATGAATATGGGAGATACTCAAGCAGGGGAAAATCAGATCTGACTCTAAATAATAAAATAATTGCTCCGGGGTTGAATAAGGATTACATTACCTTCTGGAGTTATGGAGTTGATGAGACATTTAATCTTTTTATCCCAAATTATAAAGGAGGTTCAAGTCATCCATTTGATCGTGGTTCGGAAACAATTAAAGCTCTTAATCAGAACAATGCTCAGAAAGCTGCCAATCAGCTTCAGAAATACTGGGGAACCCAGCCAGGCACTGAAGGACCCCATTACGTCGGGGCAATTGTCTTTTTTCTTTTTATTCTCGGGCTGATCCTGGTTAAGGGCCCTGAAAAATGGTGGCTTCTTGCAGCCACGGTACTGTCTGTAATGCTTTCGTGGGGGAAAAATTTCATGCCACTTTCAAACCTGTTCATTGATTATTTCCCGGGCTATAATAAATTCAGGGCAGTGACAATGATCCTTGTAATTTCCGAGTTTTGCATTCCTCTTTTAGGATTCCTTGCATTAAGAGATATTTTTAATGGTACAACTTCAAGAAGTGAAATAATTAAAGGCTTAAAAATTGCTGCAGGGATCACTTGCGGGTTTATCTTATTGGTTCTTATTATACCCGGAATTGCAGGTTCTTTCCTGGGAGATTACGAGATTCAATATCCCGAATGGCTCAAAAATGTCATGATAGCCGATAGAAAAGAGCTGCTAAGGAGCGATGCTTTCAGATCGCTTGCTTTTATTTTGCTGTCAGCAGGTGTGATCCTTGGATTTATTTTTGATAAACTCCGAAAGGAGTATGCAATTCTGATAGTTGCTGTTTTAATTGTTGTCGATCTGTGGACAGTCGATAAAAGATATCTCGATGCAGACAGATTTGAGAGACCTTTATTGATTCAAAAATCCTTCACTCCTACTACAGCTGATGCATTTATCCTGAGAGATCAATCCGATTACAGGGTACTGAACCTTACCGTTTCGACATTTAATGATAATTCACCCACATCATATTTTCATAAATCTATCGGAGGTTATCATGGCGCTAAAATGCTGAGATACCAGGAACTCATTGATACATCTCTTATACATAATCTGGACCTCATCCAGACAGTTGGCAGCAAGGCAAAAACCATTGAAGATATTCAGGTCGTTTTCAACAGCACTTCAGCGCTCAATATGCTTAATACCAAATATGTTATTTATAATCCTGAAGCTCCCCCGCTGATAAATCAGAACGCACTTGGCAATGCCTGGTTTGTTGAGAAACCGGTATTGGCAGAAAATGCCAATAAGGAGATTTCATTAATAAACTCGTTTAATCCTTCAAAAGAGGCAATAATCGGTAATATTTTCAAGGATCAGATCACAAAAACATCCTTCCCTGTTCTGGAAAATGAAAAGATAGAACTTGTTTCATACCAGCCCGATGAGCTGATTTATAAATATTCTGCAAGGGAAGATAAGCTGGCAGTTTTCTCAGAAATATATTACCCGGCAGGATGGAAAAGCTATGTTGACGGGAAAGAGAGCAAATACTTCCGCACCGACTGGGTACTGAGAGGAATGGTGGTCCCGGCAGGAGATCATGAAATTAAATTTGCTTTTAAACCTTCCTCTTATATCGTCGGGAATAAAATTTCGCTTGCAAGCTCAATAGTTTTGGTTCTTCTGTTTGCAGGCTATTTTCTGGCAGAGTTTAAGATGAAATCAAAGACGGAATAGTATGGTGCATAATAAGGCGTGCCCGCTTTGTTCATCTGAAAAGATAAGTTTACAATTCAGTTGCACCGATCATTTCATAAGCAAAGAGACTTTTGAATTATATAAATGTACGGTATGCGGTTTCGTATTTACACAGGATTATTCTGAAGAAACTGAAATAGGTAAATATTACGAATCGGATGATTACATATCGCACAGCGACACTTCAAAGGGACTTTCCAATAAGATTTACCGCCTGGTAAGAACCAGAATGTTACACAGGAAGAAAAGGATAATCAGAAATGTGACAGGTCTGAATAAGGGGAGTCTTCTTGACATTGGCTGTGGAACCGGCCATTTTGCCGGTACTATGAAAAAAGCAGGATGGCAGGTTAAAGGAATAGAAATAAATGAAAAGGCCTGCAATTTTTCAATCTCACAGTTCGGATTAGAAGTAATTGGCCCTGAACTCATATCAACATTGGAGACAAATAGTTTTGATTGCATAACCCTGTGGCACGTTCTCGAACATTTCCACGATAAGTTTAAATATGCTTCAGATATATTCCGGTTATTAAAACCCGGTGGCAGGTGCGTAATTGCTTTACCTAATTGCAGTTCGTACGACGCAGAACATTATGGCCGGTTCTGGGCCGCTTATGATGTACCAAGGCATTTATGGCATTTCAATCCTTCAACATTCAGACTTTTTTCTGAAAAAACAGGGTTCATTACAGAAAAGATCATGAACCTACCTCTTGATGTATTTTACATTTCAATCCTGAGTGAAAAATACAAGGGATCAAAACCATCCTTTTTGAAAGGGATGATAAAGGCTTCTCTTTTTGCTTTTTTATCGGCATTCAAAAAAGAAAAGAGCAGTTCAATAATTTACATTTTACGAAAATAAGACCCACTCATTTTGAGTTCGGGAATCTCCAGTAATGATCAATAACGATCGAGCCAGCGATATTTTCTGGAATTGTCTCCAAACTTTAGGGCAACAGTTATTTCATGTGTTCCATAAGTAATTGTCTGAATCTCCTGAAGAGTGTAATCAAATGCGTATCCTATAAAAATATTTTGGTATTTTACGCCAACCGTAGCTATTAAAGCTCCGCTTGTCCGGTAAGCCAATCCTGTCCAGAAACCCTGATTATATATGTACGTAACGCCCAGATCGGCTTGAGGTTTAAGTTGATCTGACATTTTTAGCAGGAAGGCTGGTTGTAGTACTGTCCGACTTCCTGAACTGAAATCATAAGATCCGAAAAGATAATATTGCCTGCTCATTGTAAAATTCTGATAGGCATAACTTCCGACTTTTGCAGCGGCCTGGGATAACTGATCAGCAGAAAAGCCTAAGCTGTATTTCGCATTAAGGAGATACGCCCCGAAAGTCAGATCAGGCACAAAAATTCCCTTTCGAAGATCGTTATTTAACCATGGCTCGTTCGGATCTTCAAAATTTATCAATTTCTCATCTATCTTAAAGTAATAACCTGTAAAAGCTAGTCCGAAAGATAACTGAGTGCTCTTTTGTACCCACATATGATATGCATAAGCAGCCTGGAAACCTGTTCTTTCAACCAATCCATTTTTATCGCTGAACACGAATGCCCCAAAACCGACTTTCCCATCTGATTTTGGTCTGTAAGCCTCGTGTTTTACGTGGGACTGTTTCAATATATAGCGCTTTTTAAGCATCCTGGTCTGCCAACTGAAAGAAAAGGTCTGGGGGGCGCCTGCATAACCAACCCATTGTTCTCTGGCTGTCAGATTTATGCTTGTGTAACCGTCGCTACCGGCAACAGCAGGATTGAGAAGAAATTTATTGTAAAGATACTGGCTGTATAATGGCAGTTGTTGTCCGAAGGTCAGATTGCAAATCAGAAAAAAGATCAATATAAAAGCCGGTCTTCTCACAAGATCTTAAAATTATTATTTTTTACCTTACTATAGTCACATTGCCAAGAATCGGTTTCGATCCGTTATGCAAATCAATAATATAATGATAAGAATCAATCGGAAGCGGAGATCCATTGCTCTTCCCATCCCATGGTCTGGGATATCCTCTTTCTGATCTCCACAGTATTTCACCCCATCTGTTGAATATCTTTACTTCCATATTCGGATATAACTCTTTCATGCCTATGTTCCATACATCATTTATCAGGTCGCCATTAGGTGATATTGCATTCGGAATTATCAGACAGGTTTCATGCAAAGGTTGAACATTTACAGAGTCCTTTATTGAACACCCGTTCATGTCCATAACAATAACTTTGTAAAATCCTTCAAGAATATCTGATAAATTCCTGCTGGTTGAATTGTCGGACCATTTATACGAATAATCAGTTCCCATAACACCGCCGGTAACATTTAATTTTATCTCCCCATCAGGTTTATCAGGACAGAACGGCTGGGAAACAACAAAAGCCAGCTTCATGGAATCAGGTTGGGTAAGTGTAATTGTTGAATCAGCATGGCAATTATTATCATCTACCAGTATTACTATATAATCACCAGCAGGAAGATTTGTCCTTGTTTTACCAAAAATACCATCCGACCAGAGATATTCGACGTTTTTAACTTCATTAACCGGTTCAATGCCAATATAACCGGTACTATCCCCGGCACAGTTTATATTATAACCGCCTGCATTGCTTTCCGACAAACTGAGTATCATATCAAGTTTCCCGGGCTCTGTGAGATTAATATTATCGGTTGCAGTACAGTAATTACTGTCAGTGATCATTAAATTATACTGTCCGGCTTTAAGATTTGAAATATTCTTTGTTGTATCGGTGAATCCATCAGGGCCTGTCCAGTTATACACGAAAGGTTTCGATCCGTTTACGGGGGTGATCTGGATATACCCATCTGTAAAATCGTAGCAGCTGACATTATATCCGTTATAGTCGGACAATTTTGGGTAAAAGGCCAATGACGGGGGCAAATTCACCTTTGCCGAACCTGTTTTGGAACATCCGTTAAAATCAGTTACAGTTAAAATATAAGATCCTTCAGTCAGACCCGAAATGTTTTTAGTAGTATCTCCATTTGACCATGAATATGAATATGGAGCAACGCCGCCTGATACAGTAAGATTAACTGCCCCATTGTCTAACCTGGTGAAAGGCAGGTAATATTTGTAACAGAAAGCTGTATCCCGAAAAGAGGAGGTTGTTTAAGGGTTATGTCTTTTGTTATATGGCAGGAATTCGTGTCAGTCACTACCAGGTGGTAAGTTCCTGCAGTAAGTGCATTCTGATCCTTCAGTCCGCCGTTAATACCCGATCCGTCTGCTGTGATCCACTCGTAGTTATATGTCCCTACACTGCCTCCGGTAACTGTAACTGAAATAGAACCCGTGCCTCCATAGCAATTTATATTATATGCTCCGTCATTTGAAGTTGATGTCGTAGTGACGATGGCAAGAGCAGCCGGTTCAGTCAGAGTAAATGTTGGTGAAGGGGTCAGAATACATCCATTCAGGTCAGTTACAGTGCAGGTATAGACACCTGCCTTCAAACCGGAAATATTTTGAGAGATTGCCGTATATCCATTTGGTCCTGTCCAGGAAGTATTATATGTTCCTGAGCCTCCTGTTATTGTAAGATTAATATATCCGTCATTCCCTCCATTACAGGAAATATTGAAATGCCCATCGGCCGATTTTGATACATTAGAGCCTGATAACTGCATCCCGTTTGGTTCAGTAAGCACAACACTGTCAATTTTAACACAGCTTAAATAATCTTTGGTCTCGACGAAATATTTACCTGCAGTAATATTATCAATTCTGTAAGTATTAACCGGGCCCGGAATATTTCCATTGTAAGTGTACCACCTGTATGTATAACTACCGCGGCCCCCTGTAGTCTGAACCCATACATATCCGTCATTATAGCCTTTGCAGGATATATTATAACCTCCCGTTTTAATCGATTTATTAAATGTGCTTACCATAGGAGGCGGCACTTTGAAAACTATGGTATTGGTTCTCCCGCAATTATTAACATCTTCCACAATAAGCGTGTAGCTGCCTGCACCAAGATTATTATAAAACTTGTAAGTTGTCGGGTCCGACAGATTCAGATTATTAGTAAAAATGCCGCCATATAAAGTATCATCATCTGTTGTCAGGTTCCTGATGACCCAATACCTGTACGGAGGTGTAATACCGCCTGAAACAGATACAAGTATAGTTCCATCTGTCGATCCGATACAACTTATGTTATAATTGCCCGGTGGTATGATACTGGCAGTAATATAGGGGTTTGCATAAACCGGAACAATGGGGATGGAGTCTTTGTTGGAACATCCGAGATTATCCGTCACACTAACAACATATATGCCGGTCGAAAGGTTGTTAATAGTATCTGAACCAACATTATGATAATTAAACGGGCCTATCCAGACAAACTGGTATGGCTTGGCTCCTTTGGAAGTTACTGCATTTAATTCTGCGAGACCTGATCCTCCCGAACATGTTAATTTTTTCGTAATATTTATCTTCTGCAGCGGAAGGGCATGCACTTTTACTTCACTTACGACCTTTTTGCCGGGTACGCAAATAGCATTACTAACTTTGGGAGTTATTGAATAATAGACAGACTGTATAGTATCCGAATTATTCTGATACGGCAGGCTAATGTAATAACCGGGAATAAGATTTATTGCCGGAGATGTACTTCCAACCACAATACCGGGTCCACCCGTAACACCGACAGTATAATCAAATCTCATTGCACCTGATGTCATAACTGTAGGCGATGTAAGAACAATCTGGGTAGTGTCTCCATAGCAGATATCAGGCTGAAGATTTACCGGGACTACCCGTGGTGTCGGGTTTACGGTTACTGTGACATTCTGTGCAGGACCATCAACACAACCAACAGGGCTGATTGGGACAACTCTGTAAGTAACTATTTGATAAACATCTGTTTGATTAACAAGCTTATCAGCTATTATGGCATTGTTCGATAACCCGGTGGTTGGTGTAGTATAACCTGTAACTGCTCCTGTAGAGGTCACTGTGTATCTGAAAGATATTAATCCGCTGGTAAATGTGCTGGGACTTGTTAACTTAATGCTGGTTGTGGTACTATCGCATTGTGTGCTGATAGCAGGTGTAGTGAAGACTCTTGGTGTCGGGTTAACTGTTACTGTAACCGTAATAGGATTACCAACGCAGAATGTTGTCAACGGACCTGTGGGTATGATTGTGAGAGTAACAGTTACCGGATAATATAATGAGTTATTGAAGGTTCCGGAAATTTTATCGCTCGTTGTACCAGTATTTGGAAGGTAAGTTGTTATGCCAGCCGGAGTAACGAATGACCATGCATAAGTAGTTCCGGCAACATTATTACTAGTTCCTAAAACTATATCTGAAAATGGTACACCTGTACATTCATTTTGAGCAGAAGGAGTAGCTGTGGCAACAGGAATTTTATTTACAGTCAACAGAACTGTATTGGTGGTATTTTTATTTCCCTGGCCATCAGTTATGATACACTGGTAGAGATAGCCATTCATGCCGTAAGGAGCTCCGGTGATAGTAAGTGTATTAGTGGTGGCTCCGCTGTAAACACCACCATTTAATACATTTGTAAACCCACCGCCGGTATTAACCTGCCATTGATACGTAATTGTCCCTCTTCCACTTGCACTGACTGCGAAAAAGGCGTTCGATCCTTCGCAGATATCAATATTTGAGGGTTGTGTACGTATCTTTGGCCTGCCTTTTCCGATTGCCAGGTCAGTTGTGGTAGTAGAAATCCCGTTTACAAGAGTGGTTCGTGTTATTTCAGGATTTATATTAGTTCCGTTTACACCATCAATCTCGAGGTTTCCTCCATCCGTTCTTTTAATGATACCGGATGAAAGATCAACAACCCCAAAGCCGGTGTAATTCAGATTTACGTTAAAATTGGTAGAAGCCATTGGGGAAAAAGCAGTTAATGACCAGTAGCCTGTTGGAAACGTGGTATAAATTTCATTCCCGTTATCATCGAGCGGCAGACCTGCAGTTCCAATAGAATCCGGTACAAACTGTGCAGTAAGCGGCCCTGAAGTCAGGTTCTGAAATGTCATTTTCAGCGGGTTATATACTGCTGATCCGATCGGATATAGATATTCCCTTCCGGTTATACCGATGGCGCGTTGTAATTTACCTATGACCATTCCATTTGTTCGCACTATTGCTGCAGTATCGCTATTCGTTACTTTCAGAGTATTGCCGTCGGCATTAATATCTCCTGCCGACATGGTAAGAATACCTTTTGCCGTGACATCACCATAAAGGAGAGTTTTACTGCCGGTTCCTGATATTGTCAGGTTCCTGTAATCATCGCTTGCAAATACAGTCTGTGATCCGTTTAAAATGTACCTGACTGAACTCCCGGTTCCTGATGAGTATGTACCGATACTGTCTATTGCACCATTCAGATTAAGAACATGCGAAAGGTTGCCCCCGCTCATATCAATAGATCCTTTCCCGGTTAGGTTTCCGGCTAATGAAACTGTTTTGGTTGAGGTTCCGTCAAAGCTAAATGAACCGGCTATAGTGGTGGAACCTGATACCGTAAGTGTTGTGGCAGTTGTACCTAAATCAAAAGTGCCGCCGCTTATATTAAGATTTAACCCGACAGCGGAATTTCCCTGCAAGGTTTTAATGCCTGAATTTGAAATAATTAAGTTCCTGTAATTATTTGCTGCAAAAATTGTTTGTGCCGGATTTGTTCCATTATAATTGACAATACTTGAACTCGCAGGACTCGTGAAAAATGTTCCTATAGCATTTGTGGCTCCGGCAAGATTCAGAATATGCGGAAGGCTACCTCCGCTCATGTCGATCAAACCTGATCCGCTCAGTATATCACCTATTGATGTTGTCTGGGGAATAACACCATTAAATATAAGCGATCCGGTTATCGTGGCTTTACCGCCTATAGTCAGGTTTGCCGTAGTTGAACCCAGACTAAGTGTTCCTGCAGTAATGTTCAGATCATTAAGCACGCCTAAGGTGCTTCCTGCGTTTGCCACCTGCGTTATAATTTTGCCCGGGTTATTTATAGTCAGTCTATAAAATGTTTCACCTGTCGAACCATGTGTAATGGTCTGATTGGTGGTACCATTTAATGTCACAATAGAGGTTCCTGCACTGAACAAACCATAATCCGTCCAGTTGCCGGTTATATTATAAGATCCGTTCCCATTAGTTATACCATTGACATCATTTTTATAATTCCCTGAAAGATTTATGGTGCCGTTATTACCAAAAGTGCCGGTAGTATTTAAAAGATCTTTACTGTTAACGACCACTCCTGGAGAAAGAGAAATAGCAGCACCGGTATTTGAAATGACCTGGGCAAGCAATCTGTTTTGAGGAAAAAACAGCACTGCAAGGCCCAGAACGAGAATGCTCTTAATTAAAGAGTTTGTCTTTCTGTTGCCCTGCGGCGATGTATGTTTTTCCTTAACTATCATTCCCTTTTTTACTCAGTCTCTAAGTCCCTCAGTCTCTTCGTCTCTTCGTCCCTTCGTCTCTTCGTCTCTTCGTCCCTTCGTCTCTTCGTCCCTTCGTCCCTTCGTCCCTTCGTCCCTCAGTCCCTCAGTCCCTTATTTCTTCTCCTGCTTCACTTCCATAAGTGTAATATCAAAGACCAGGGCAGTGTTTGGTGGGATCACGTTGGCCAGCCCGGCAGGACCATAAGCCAGGGCAGATGGAACAAAAATTCTCCATACCGAACCTTCGGGCATCAGTTGTATTGTTTCATTTAATCCTGGTATTAAAGAACCTGTCAAAGTTGTAATAGCTTTCTTTTTCTGGAAAGTATCTTCAAAAACGGTTCCGTCGGGGAAAATTCCGATAGCATTGATCACCACGCTATCTTTTGTAGTGGGGCGTATACCTGTTCCCGCTTTCACCACAATATAATGGACGCCGTCGGGCAGTGCTCCAACGCCGGGTTTCCCTTTTAAAGCGGCAAACAATTGTTCTTCCATCTGCCTGCTCCTTTCATTCTGTGTCGAAAGCTGGTAAGCAGCTATACGTTTGACAATTGTAGAATCGGTTACAGCAAGCGGCTTGTTCTGCATAACATCGTCCATACCTCTCTTAAACAGGACAGGATTGTTTATTGCAAATCCGTTCTTTACCAGCCATTGGCCGATAAAAGCGCCAAGGGTGTACTGCAGGGTATCTGCAGGAGAGGTTAATTTAATAAGTGTCGGTGTTACACTTGCTGTTTTTGCAAGTTGTTGCTGGGCAGAAATGCTGATAGTGAACAGCAGTGCTGCAAGTGCGAAAAGAATGGTTTTCATGTGTTTCATGTTTATCAGATTATAATTTGTTTTTATCATTTTTTAATTCGTTTTATGTTTATCGTTTTGAGTTTCTCATTTAATATTGTTTTCATTTTTGTCTTTTGTCTTTTCTTCATACTATTTACTACTTACTTCTTACTATTTTCTTGTCTCTCAGTCCCTCCGTCCCTTAGTCACTTCGTCTCCTTTCGGTCCACGGCTCGCGGCATGCGGCATGCGATCAAACTCTTCTTCCCAGTGTCGTGCGTCGAGTGCCATGCGTCCTTCTTTCACTTTCGCCTTTAACCTTTCTCCTTATTTCCCTTTCCCTGTTTGAATCCAATTTTTGTACGATTATATTGTTCCATCTCTTGTATTTTACTCTGTTCAAATTGTTTTAAATATTCGAAAATCAACAATAATTTACTGTCATGTTCTCCCAATTTTTTATCTATATCCGATTGCCATTTAATTATATCTGTATAATTGAACATCATTTTGCGTAATTTTACAAAAGTTCGCATAATAGCAATATTGACATTAATAGCTGTTTGGGTTTTTAAAATACTGGAAAGCATTGCAACACCCGGTTCAGTAAATGCAAAAGGAACAGCTCCTCCAAGTTGTCTTTTAGAAGGTATCACATTTTGTGATACCAGGCTATTTATCTCATCCTCATTAAGTTCAAACATAAAATCGGAAGGGAATCTTTCAATATTGCGTTTAACTGCCTGTTTCAAAGCACGAGTTTCAATACCATATAGTTCAGCCAAATGAAAATCCAGCATAATCTTTTCCTCCCGCATGAGCATAATACGACTGGCAATGCGTTCGGCAGGAATCAGAATTTCGTTTTTTGACTTTTTGCTCATAAATCCTATTTGTATTAAATTACCGTTTTAGGTTCTGCGATTTTACGTTTCGCGTTTCTCATTTAATATTGCTTTCACTTTTGTCCTTATACTTTTGTTCCCGCCTAAGCGGGATTTCGTCACTTCGTTCCTCAACTTTTGTCTTTTCTTCATACTATTCACTACTTACTAATTTCTTGTCTCTTCGTCTCTTCGTCTCTTCGTCTCTTCGTCTCTTCGTCTCTTCTTCACTCAGTCTTCCTTCAGTTTCCGGTTTACAGTATTCGGTCAGACTTCCCAGTGTCGTGCGTCGTGTGCCGTGCATCCTGTTTTCTCTTTCGCCTTTAACCTTTCTCCTTAAAACAACTTTTATTGTACGGAGCACTCTCTTCGTACAAAGTATCGGGACAAAGATCCAGTCCATTCTGCCATTGTATACTACCCATAGTACACACGACAGATGCGAACATTGCTTCATTTTTAAGCTCTTTAAAACGACCTGTATTCAAATATGGTTTCATATCTAACACCTTTCTTTCTCCATTTGAGAAAGTAATGTCCAATTGAAAATCTATTACCGGTTTGACTTTTATTACACGCGGGTTCATAGTAATTTATTTTAATGGATCTATTGAAAAAATAGTTTGTCCTGCTATAGCCAGTGACCAATCAGCCATAAGGTCTTCTTTATGAATTTCAATCCATGCCTCAACAAGTTTTCGTTTATTTGGGGGCAAGTGTCCTTCTAAAATATCTCCCGTTTCAATCGAGAACACAGCTTCCTTATCCTGATATCTCACATGAATATAAGGCAAGTTATGTCTCTTGTTATCAATATAATACATCGAAACTATCAATCCATAAAACATTGAGATTATTGCCATTTCGTCATTTTTTTTGTTCTTACTTTTGTCTTTTCTTCAAACTATTTACTATTTACTTCATACTATTTTCTTGTCTCTCAGTCTCTTCGTCCCTTAGTCTTTTTGTCTCTTCGTCTCTTCGTCTCTTTGTCTCTTCGTCTCTTCTTCTGTCTCTTCGTCTCTTCGTCTCTTCGTCACTCCGTCTTCCTTCGGCTTCCGGCTCGCGGCATGCGGCATGCGGTTAAGCTCTTCTTCCCAGTGTCGTGCGTCGTGTGCCATGTGTCCTGTTTTCACTTTCGCCTTTAACCTTTCTCCTTAAAACAACTTTTATTGTACGGAGCACTCTCTTCGTACAAAGTATCGGGACAAAGATCCAGTCCATTCTGCCACTGTATACTACCCAGAGTACACAAAACAGAAGTAAACATTGTCTCATTTTTCAATTGCACAAACAAACCTGTATTCAGGTAAGGTTTTACATCAAATACTCTTTTTTCCCCATTTGAAAAAGTGAGTTCCAGGAGATAATTACTTTTCGGTCTAACTTTTTTTACGCGTGGGTTCATAGTAATTTATTTTAATGGATCTATTGAAAAAATAGTTTGTCCTGCTATAGCCAGTGACCAATCAGCCATAAGGTCTTCTTTATGAATTTCAATCCATGCCTCAACAAGTTTTCGTTTATTTGGGGGCAAGTGTCCTTCTAAAATATCTCCCGTTTCAATCGAGAACACAGCTTCCTTCTCCTGATATCTCACATGAATATGAGGCAAGTTATGTCTCTTGTTATCAATATAATACATCGAAACTATCAATCCATAAAACATTGAGATTATTGCCATTTTGTTATTATTTATTCTTTCGTTTTTGTCTTTTAATCTGCATAGTGTCAAATTCTTCCAGTCGCCTGACGCCCGATGCCTGTTGCCATTTTCTTACTTTTGTCTTTGTACTTTTGTCTTTTGTCTTTTCTTCATACTATTTACTACTTACTCCTTACTGACTTCTTGTCTCTTCGTCCCTTAGTCCCTCAGCCTTTTTGTCTCTTCGTCCCTTCGTCTCTTCGTCTCTTTGTCTCTTTGTCTCTTCGTCCCTTAGTCCCTCAGCCTTTTTGTCTCTTCGTCTCTTCGTCTCTTTGTCTCTTCGTCCCTTAGTCCCTCAGTCTCCTATCGGTTTCCGGCTCGCGGCATGCGGCCAAACTTCCCTGCGTCGCGTGTCGTGTGCCGTGCGCCTTTCTTTCACTTTCACCTTTCGCCTTTTTACTTTTACCTTTCATATTGTGACTTTTGTCTTTTATCTTGTCTTTAACCTTTCTCCTTGTTTTTTAATTTGCTTTTCATTATTAAAAATCTAATATCCAACTACCTGATAATACCATTCATATTGTGTAGAAGCTGTTAAAGCCGTAGTGGTCGATGTAATTGTAAAACCAGTCTGAGAAGTTGCTGAAATATATGGTTTAGCGGACCCAGCAAGTTGAGCAGTGTTGGCATTTCCTGCCTGCAACTGAACAAAGCAACCATTAGGAAACGATAAAGAATTACTGAATGTAACTGTAGTTACAGTAGCCGATGCTGCTGGTGCAGTTGCGGATGTAGTAATAGTTATTCTTCCAGCCAAATTATTCCCAATAATTGTCTGGCTAGAACCTCCACCACCATTATTGGCCCCTGTTCCAAGAACACCAGTCGGTGCTGAAGTATTCCCTTTTAGTCCATTGATAATTGTTACACCTCCAGTGCCGGCATTTATTGTTGTTGAAGCAGCCCCAGTTGTAGAACCTACCGTTACAATATTTGCAGTAACATCATCACCAAGATGAATTGTTTTTATTCCAGTTGCCCCTGTTGCTAAATAAACAGTTTCAGCACCTGTGGAAACACCTAAGTTCAGATTACCTGTTTGGGCAGTACCTCCGATAGTTATGGAGCCAGTTGTAGTTGTTCCACCTATTGAATATGTAGAACCAGCAACTCCATCGAGGCTGTAATTTCCAGTACCAACTCTCTGAGTAATTGAAGTAGCACCATTTGTGTTTCCAATTGTTATTACATTTCCTCCCGTACCACCATTAGCTATGTTTACCACTCCACTAGATATTCCCGTATTTATATTTGTTGTATTATTTGAACCTGCATTTATATTTACCGAAGCACCTGAGGCATTTAATCCCAGATTAAAAGTGCCAAGCGCTGACCAGGTATGTGTACCAGTCCATGTAGGTACAATTGATTGATCAATTGCAGGAGCTGCATCACTGCGCATAGCAGTAGTAGCAGATCCATTTACAGCAGTTAAGCCGATTGATGCTGAAGGATTAGCAAAAGAATTTTGTGTAGCGTTTAATGTTGCACCCGACATACTTAATCCAGAGCCAAGAGTAATTTCCTGCACTGCAGTAGTTGTGGCTGAGCTTCCCAGGAGTTTGCTAGTAGTACTAACAGCTTGCATTTTGCCGTAGCTAACAGCATTAGCTGCAATAGTAGTTGCATTTCCAATTGAAGTAACATCACCTGTCAGATTTGCATTGGTAGTAACAGTATTTGCATTCCCATTTAAACTAGCACTTATTATCCCTGCACTGAAGTTACCACTACCATCACGTTTTACTATTGTACTTACAGTATTAAGATTTGTTGCCGCATTGGCCAGTAATTCTGCTGAATGAACATTGGCTGCTGTAGAACCACCTACTGTTGAGACTACTGTCGCTCCTTGTGTACCTGTCACATCTCCTGCCAGACTACCACTGAAACTTCCTGCTGTGGTTGCTGTTGTAGCATTGCCTGTCAAAGCTGCTGTGATGGTTCCAGCTGTGAAATTTCCACTACCATCACGTTTTACTATTGTACTTACAGTATTTAGATTTGTCGCCGCATTGGCCAGTAACTCTGCTGAATGTACATTGGCTGCTGTAGAACCACCTACTGTTGAGACTACTGTCGCTCCCTGTGTACCTGTCACATCTCCTGCCAGACTACCACTGAAACTTCCTGCTGTGGTTGCTGTGGTAGCAT
This sequence comes from uncultured Bacteroidales bacterium, assembly GCA_963838215.1. Lineage (GTDB taxonomy): Bacteria > Bacteroidota > Bacteroidia > Bacteroidales > VadinHA17 > LD21. The sequence continues at coordinate 1,019,488 of CAWIQG010000004.1, forward strand.
TTCCTGTTAAAGCTGCTGTGATGGTTCCCGCTGTGAAATTTCCACTACCATCACGTTTTACTATTGTACTTACAGTATTAAGATTTGTTGCTGCATTGGCCAGTAATTCTGCTGAATGTACATTGGCTGCTGTAGAACCACCTACTGTTGAGACTACTGTTGCTCCCTGTGTGCCTGTCACATCTCCTGCCAGACTACCACTGAAACTTCCTGCTGTGGTTGCTGTTGTAGCATTTCCTGTTAAAGGACCTGTAAATCCTGTGGCAGTCAGCATACCTGTTGAAGGATTAAAACTAAGTTTAGTAGAAGTTACTTTTTGGGGTAGATTGCCCGTATTGGCTGTTACCCAGGTTGGATAGACTGTTATGTTCGAAGCTATATCATCAGTTATACCTGTATTGGTGGCACTTGTTGCATTACCTGTCAAAGCTGCTGTGATGGTTCCCGCTGTGAAATTTCCACTACCATCACGTTTTACTATTGTACTTACAGTATTAAGATTTGTTGCCGCATTGGCCAGTAACTCTGCTGAATGTACATTGGCTGCTGTAGAACCACCTACTGTTGAGACTACTGTCGCTCCTTGTGTACCTGTCACATCTCCTGCCAGACTACCACTGAAACTTCCTGCTGTGGTTGCTGTTGTAGCATTGCCTGTCAAAGCTGCTGTGATGGTTCCAGCTGTGAAATTTCCACTAGCATCACGTTTTACTATTGTACTTACAGTATTAAGATTTGTTGCTGCATTGGCCAGTAACTCTGCTGAATGTACATTGGCTGCTGTTGAAGTACCTACTGTTGAGACTACTGTCGCTCCTTGTGTGCCTGTCACATCTCCGACAAGACTACCACTGAAACTTCCTGCTGTGGTTGCTGTTGTAGCATTTCCTGTTAAAGGACCTGTAAATCCTGTGGCAGTCAGCATACCTGTTGAAGGATTAAAACTTAGTTTAGTAGAAGTTACCTTTTGGGGTAGATTGCCCGTATTGGCTGTTACCCAGGTTGGATAAACAGTTATGTTCGAAGCTAAATCATCAGTTATGCCTGTATTGGTGGCACTTGTTGCATTTCCTGTCAAAGCTGCTGTGATGGTTCCAGCTGTGAAATTTCCACTACCATCACGTTTTACTATTGTACTTACAGTATTAAGATTTGTTGCCGCATTGGCCAGTAATTCTGCTGAATGAACATTGGCTGCTGTAGAACCACCTACTGTTGAGACTACTGTCGCTCCTTGTGTGCCAGTTACATCACCTACAAGTGAACCTGAAAAATTAGTCGCTGTTCCATTGGTAATATCGGAGAGAAGTGCTACTGTACCTGTAGCATCTGGTAAGGTTAATACCTTGGCGGTTGTTGTTGGTGTCCAGGTTAATGTACCAGTTACACCAGCACTTTGCATTATCAATTGGTTGGTGGTTGCTGATAAATCTAAAGTGGGTATAGTTACTGTTCCCGTGAATGTTGGCGATGCTATCGGGGCATAAGTAGTGCTCGTGAAGGCATTAGTCCCCAACGTTCCACCACCTCCAATATTTAATGTCGAACCATCAGTACCAGCCAATGTAAGCGTGTTGTTTGCAGTCAGTGTTTTTCCTGCAGCTAATGTTAACGTTCCTGTGCCTGTAGTAATTGAATTACCATTGATACTTGATGCTGTAGCCGCTCCAATATTTGGCGTAATTAATGCGGGTGAGTTTGCCAATACAACACTACCTGTTCCGGTTGTTGATGTAACTCCTAATGTACCATCTCCACCAGAAGTATTAACAATACCATTAGATGTCAGATTGCTTAACTTGGTTATATCCTGGATTGTATTTACAGTTATTGTGTTGGTTGTTCTTGTCAAACCGGTCGAAAAAGTCAATGGAACTTCATAGGCAGTTGAATTAGTATAAGCTGACGTACCTAATGACCCGCCAGTGCCAATATTTAATGTCGAACCATCTGTCCCAGCTAAAGTTAATGTATTGCTTGATGTAAAGGTCTTACCATCAGCTATTGTCAACGTTGATGACGTAGCAGGGGCAGTGATTGTTAACTTGTTTATACTGGTTGCTGCTGCTACTCCTAATATCGGAGTTATCAAGGTAGGTGTATTGGCAAAGACTGCTGATCCCGTCCCTGTCTCATCTGTCAGCGTTGTTGCTAATTGTAATGAAGTAACACTTCCTGTTTGTGTCCCGTATAATGTACCACTCGTTGGCAGAGTAACATTAGTAGCGGCATTAGAAGTAAGTGTTGTAGAAAATGCTCCAGCGGTAGTAAAGTCCCCGGCTGTATTTATATTCCCTCCAAGAGTTATCGTTCTTCCCATATTGGCTACTCCTGTACCTCCGTTTAAACCAGCAACAATGCCATTTACATTAGTTGCATTGCCAGAGATGTCTCCTGCAATCTGAGAACCGGTAAGTCCGGTTAATCCAGAACCATTCCCTGTTGTTGTCAAAAGAGTCCCGCTGGTTGGCAACGTGACATTAGTAGCAGCAGAGGTGGTCAATGTAAGATTATTCCCAGCAGTCGTGGTAAATGTACCTCCAGTAGATATATTACCACCAAGAGTAATTGTATTTGCTCCATTATTTACTCCTGTTCCTCCGTTTGAACCTGGCAGTATTCCCGTCACTTTCGTAGTCAGATCTATTCCTCCTGCAAGCATGCTATTCGTTACTTTTCCTGCTCCTATAGCTGTAACTCCTGCATTGTTTATCGTAACATCTCCTGTGGCATCTACATATGTCGGTACTCCCGTAGCTGAACCTACTATAATCTGCGCATTTGTCCCTAAAGCCAGCTTCGATAAGGCTATTGCTGCCGTGTTACTGATGTCAGCGTTGACTATCTGGCTATAGGTTGGTACACCACCAGCATTACCATGTAACACTGTCGTTGTTGTCCCTGCATCCCCCTGCACTACCGCACTCCCGTTGGATACCATTATCGATTCTCCTGTAAGTGCCGTCCCTGAGTTTGTCCCTCCATTGGCTATCGGCAATACACCTGCTGTTGATGGCAAAGTTGTCAATGTTGACCAGCTTGGTGCACCTGCAGTTGTATTCATAAGCAATGCTCCTGTTGTAACTTTCGGTGCTAATAAGTTGACTGCACCTGCTCCATTGCCATATATAAGATTATTCGTTGTAATGGAAGATTTACCGGTACCTCCGTTTGGTACCGGTAAAATATTAATGACATCTCCTGTTAGATGATGCCTGGCTGGAGGTCACCCGGCTTGTGGCATCATTATGAAGTATTCCCGCTGTGGTAAATTTTGGCAAATACAGCGAACTCAATGAATTACCTATTGTTACTGCACCTTTTTGCTTGTACCCGTATTGATATTCGTCGCATTATTCGAACTGGCATTCAGATTTATTGCCCCACCCGATATTGTTGCTCCTGCTGATCCTGTTAACAATCCTGCAGAAGTGACAGTACCTGAACCCGTTGTATAAATATTACCACTTGTTGTCACTGCATCGCCTGATGTAGTTGGTGATAGAGTAGAAGTAACATTGTTCCGATTCCAGAATCCCAGAGTACCGTTATTAGGAGGAGTTGTGGTCAGAAGCCCGCCCGTTGTTGTATAGACGCCATTACCGGGAGTTAATCCGCTCAGGGTTAGCCCTGCAAATGTCGGTGTAGCTCCAAAGTCGATATTCTGTGGCGTGGAAAGAACAATACTTCCGGGAGTAAAAGCAATATTAATCTGATTAGTAATTCCGTTTAATGTTTTGTATTCATTTGCTGTTGCTCCTGTATTCATCCCGAGCAACTGATTTGCCCCACCTAAAGCAAGTGTGGATGGAGCTGTTCCCGCTCCTCCACCAATAACCACACCATTGGCTATTAATAGTGCCGATGATAGCATTGTTGTATTACTGTTAAAATAGGGAATACCTCCCGAATTTCCGGAGGTTAATCCCGTCCCTCCTCCAGGTACACCTAATGTTCCAAAGGTCATAGCTGTCGCTCCACCGCCTCCGCTTAATAATGGCTGACCATATGTTCCCGCTCCTGTGGGTAAATTAAAATTATATGTTCCTGCGGTTGCCTGAGGTTGAATAGTAACTATTCCACTCAGGTTTCCGGTAAGAGAAATGGTTCCTTTGGTTGTATTAAGTACCCCAATAGTTGGAGAAGTTATTATTGAGGGTACCCCACTGCTGTTTGTATTCAGGATCCCTCCATTGACAGTAGCTAGCCCTGTAACTGAATTAGCTCCATTAGAATATAGAATATTGCTGGCAGCATAGGTGTCAGCAAATGTTGATGTGGAGTACACATTATTTGTTCCATTTGATCTTAATATTGTACCTGCTGTACCTGACAGAGAGGGGTAAGCAGGAGTACTCCATGTCGGAATACCTGAACCGTTTGATTGTAATACCTGACCCGTTGAACCGGCTGCAGTTGAGCTATATGCTGTTGTACTCAATCCAAAAATTATACCTCCCTGTGTTGGAGCTGTAGCTGTCCCGGTACCTCCGTTAGATACTTTCAAAACTCCAGTTACTTTTGTGGGAAGATCAATGGTGTTATTTGTTATATCATTATTCAATATCAATCCCGTGGAAAGAACACCTATTGCACTGTTGTGAACGACACCTGCAGTGCTGAACGCAGGCAGGGTTATTGTGTTTAAAGAATTTCCTATGGTTATAGCGCCTGTAGAATTTCCAGTATTTATGTTTGTGGCAAAATTCGAGTTGTCATTCAAACTGATAATCCCTCCGGATATTGATGTCACACCTGTTATAGTTGCTCCTGCTGATCCTGTTAACAATCCGGCCGAAGTGATGGTACCTGTACCTGAAGTATAGATATTACCACTTGTTGTCACTGCATCGCCTGATGTAGTTGGTGATAGAGTAGAAGTAACATTGTTCCGATTCCAGAATCCCAGAGTACCGTTATTAGGAGGAGTTGTGGTCAGAAGCCCGCCCGTTGTTGTATAGACGCCATTACCGGGAGTTAATCCGCTCAGGGTTAGCCCTGCAAATGTCGGTGTAGCTCCAAAGTCGATATTCTGTGGCGTGGAAAGAACAATACTTCCGGGAGTAAAAGCAATATTAATCTGATTAGTAATTCCGTTTAATGTTTTGTATTCATTTGCTGTTGCTCCTGTATTCATCCCGAGCAACTGATTTGCCCCACCTAAAGCAAGTGTGGATGGAGCTGTTCCCGCTCCTCCACCAATAACCACACCATTGGCTGTTAACAGTGCCGATGACAGCATAGTTGTACTACTGTTAAAATAGGGAATACCTCCCGAATTTCCGGAGGTTAATCCTGTCCCTCCGGCAGGAACACCCAATGTTCCAAAGGTCATTGCGATTGCGCCACCTCCACCGCTTAATAACGGCTGACCAGCTGTTCCCGCTCCTGTGGGTAAATTAAAGTTATAATCGGATATTGTGGTCCCTGCTGACTGTATAGTTATTGTATTTCCTGAAGATATTCCATCAGCTAATTTCAACTGTCCTGTTATTGTCCCGGCAACTCCCAGGGTAGGTGTAGCAGTGATTGAAGGAACTCCGCTGCTGCTGGTATTTAGTACTCCTCCACTGGCAGTTGTTAATCCTGTTATATTATTATTAGATGATGAATATAACAATTGATTTATTATTGTGGTGGATGGGTAAACAGCAGTTGAATAAGAAGGATCAGCGTTGCCCTGACTCTGTAATACCTGTCCTGCCGTTCCTGTTGCTGTAGTGCTTACAGGAGAATTACCACTGCCTATCAAAACACCATGATCTGTAAGGGTATTTGTTCCTGTTCCGCCATTAGGTACCGGCAAAATTCCGGTTACTTTGTTCGTAAGGTCTATCGTGCCATTTGTTATGTCACTATTTACCAACAACCCTGTTGATAGTACCCCTGTAGCATCATTGTGTACTAAGCCAGCTGCTGTAAAAGCAGGCAGAGTTATTGTATTTGCTGAATTACCTATGATTACTGCTCCGGAAGAAGTTCCGGTATTGATATTAGTGGCAAAATTTGAATTGCTATTCATGTTTATTATTCCACCTGATACTGTCTCTCCAGCTGAACCCGTCAATAACCCGGCTGAAGTGATGGTGCCTGTACCGTGAGTATAAATATTACCACTTGTTGTAACCCAGTCACCTGCTGTTGTCGGAGAAAGTACATTACCTAAACGGCTCCAGTATCCAAGGATACCTGATGGTCGGTGGCGTTGAGGTCAATGCACTGGTGCCATCGGTATATACTCCTGCATTCGGCGTTAACCCGCTTACTGTCAACCCTGCAAATGTAGGTGTGGCTCCGGGGTTAATATTCTGGGGCAATGAAAGCACTATGTTCCCGGGTGTAAAGGCAATATTAATCTGATTTGTTGTTCCGGCTAATGTTTTGTACTCATTTGCAGTTCCTGCCGCATTCATTCCAAGAAGCTGATTTCCTGATCCCAAAGTTCCGGAAGCAATCGTTTTCCACGTACCTTCAAAATACCAGAAAGACTGGGTTGTAGTATCATATACCAGTAAGCCTTCCGCCGGTGACACAATTGCTGTACGTGCAGCAGTCGTCATCCTTGGAGCTAATAACCCTCTCAACGTTGACCTTAGCTCAAGAATTGAGGATGGGTCCGGCGAAATCGAGACCTCGCTGATTCCCACTCCCTGGCTGAAAGCTTTCTGGCTACCGATGATCCCAAAGAGAATCATTATAAACAATACGATTCCGGAAGGAGCAAGAACTGCCCGTTTTCCTCTCTGCCATCTTCCCTGGTTAAAAATTCCTGAAGATGTGTTTCGTGTCGTTTTCATACTATACCTCCTATATTGTCTGAATGTCTTAATGTCCTGTTGTCTTAAATGTCTTTACGCCGTATGCCGTATGCCTTTGCCGTTGCGCCGTTGCGCCGTTTTCATATAATACAAAAAAATTACTGTCCGATCTTTTCTCTTTTTTTTTTAAAGATCGATCAATGTTAATTATATTTTAATGCCCGTCTTCTGAATGCAAAACGGACAATTACTCTATCTTAATCCAAGACTTCCGTAAGCAAACCATGGTTGCACTGGAATAACCGTTTATTGCCATTTAAAGATAGAGATTATTTCAAAAATCTATGATTTTTTTTGATCAAAGGGAATATTTCTTTGATAACTATTCCAATTTATATAAAATAGTTACAAAGAGTTGCTGCAAAAATATCTGAACTGAAGTGCGTAGACAAAACCGGAAATGTTTTGAATCGATAAGTGTTCGCTCAGTGAAGAGTAACTTGAATTCAGAACGAAGAACAAACTAATTTTTAAATAATAAGCATGGCATCACCATAAGTACCAAACCTGTACTTCTCCTTAACTGCAGTTTTATAAGCGTCAAAAAGCAGATCATACCCTGCAAATGCCGATACCATCATAAGAAGAGTTGAGTAGGGTAAATGAAAATTACTTATCATCATATCCGGTACTTTAAACTCGTACGGAGGGAAATATAAATTTATTCGTCCATCCGTCAAAAGGCTTAAGGTAACCATCTGTCGAAACTGAACTTTCCAGTGTCCGAACGACTGTAGTACCTACAGCACAAATCTTGTACTTATTATCTTTGGCTTTATTTACAATTTCAACACATTCATCGGTGATCCTGATCCTCTCCGAATCAACTTTGTGTTTGGTGAGATCTTCCACATCAACACTTCTGAAATTACCCAACCCGACATGGAGAGTTATCTCTGCAAATTCAACACCAATGATCTCCAGCTTCTTTAGCAACTCACGACTAAAATGCAATCCGGCTGTCGGTGCAGCAACGGCTCCTTCATGTTTTGCAAAAATGGTCTGGTATCTTTCACTATCCTCAGGTTCAACTTTCCGGTTGATAAACTTTGGAAGTGGTGTTTCACCCAGACTGTATAATGTCTTTTTAAACTCTTCATAAGTGCCGTCAAACAGAAATCTCAGAGTTCTGCCTCTTGAGGTTGTATTGTCTATCACTTCTGCAACCAGAAGGTCGTCTTCTCCAAAATACAATTTATTCCCGATTCTTATTTTTCCTGGCCGGATCGACCAACACGTCCCACAAACGTTGCTCCCGGTTCAATTCCCTTAACAAAAAAACTTCTATCTCTGCACCTGTCTTCTCTTTATTGCCATATAGCCGGGCTGGAAAAACTTTTGTGTTATTAAAAACCAGTACATCGTTTTCGTTAAAATACTCGACGATATCTTTAAATATTTTATGCTGAAACTCCCCGTTTTTTTTGTTAACAACCAGTAATCTTGACTCATCCCTGTTTTCAGAAGGATACAGAGCAATAAGCTCCTGTGGCAAATTGTACCTGAATTGCGATAGTTTCATAATAAAAATATAATCATTGTGATTTAAGAAGTCCTTTATACGTACAAATATCAGTTTTGTTGCATTTGTTCAACATATTCCTGAAATTTTTCTATGCTGTAGGCTATGTTCACATTAAAAGAACCTATTGCCGTTCTTTCAAGTGAAGATAAATAGCTTCCGCTTTTTAATGCCATCCCAAAATCCCTTGCAAATGACCTTATATATGTTCCTTTACTGCACATCAGCCTGATTTTTGTTTCAGGAATACCAAAAGAAAGGAGTTCAATTTCCCTGAAATGAACAGTAACAGGTTCCAGCTCTTTTTGCACTCCTTGCCGGGCATATTCATAAGCTCTTTTACCATCAATCATTTTTGCTGAATACATCGGGGGAAGCTGCCTCTGCTCACCCAGAAAACTCTTAAGAACTTCTTTAACTTGTTCAACAGTAATATGATCTGTCGGATATTTATTATCCGTCTCAGTTTCCAGATCAAAAGAAGGTGTGGTCTCTCCAAGGTGAAATGTCGCCACGTATTCTTTATCCAGATCGCGGAATTCTTCAATTCTTTTGGTTGCCTTTCCTGTACAAACAATCATCAAACCGCTTGCAAGAGGATCGAGAGTACCGGCATGACCAACCTTTATTTTTTTTATTCCTAGAACACTTCTGATGATTATTCTTATTTTGTTCACAAGATCAAAAGAGGTCCAGTAAACAGGTTTATTGAACAACAGAACCTGCCCCTCCTCAAAAATGCTCATTTCCTGTTTATTCATTTTAAATCAGTCAGAGAGCCGGAGTATGAAGACCGAAGTCCGGAGATTATTTGTACTCCCCACTCGCGACATCCGTCTTAAACGCACTTGACGGTTACATTTGTCATTTATCAGCGTCTTTCGGCTTTTTCATAATGGCCCATATCTCGAATACAAATCCTGCCAGAACAACAATCGGAGCAAGAGTTATTCTCCGGAAGCTGAAAATGTTGTTACTGAATTTATCGGGACTTGGGGATTTGCCACCAAGCATCAGCAGGAACCCTACAACTATTATTGCGAATCCGATTGCCAGCAGTTTATAGTTCTCGCGGCCAAGAGCAAAATTCAATTTTTCCTTATTCTCTTTTTTTGTGCCCATGATTTTATTAATAATAAAGTTTGTCATCGGAAATACTCAAATACCTGTTAACGGAAAAAAATGTCGAAATAATATTTATTAAAACTCCTGTTACTATGAGTGAAGCTCCAAGAAGGAGTAATAGCTTTGTGCTTTCAAATGAAAACATCAGGAAAAACTCCTTCTCAATCAAGTAAAGGAGCCCCATTAACAGACTCATAGAAATAAGTGCAGCCAGCAAACCGTGAATAGCACTCTGAACAAGAAACGGTCTCCTTATGAATGCCCGGGTCGCTCCGACAAGTTGCATCGTGCGTATCAGGAACCTTCGGGAATATATCGATAGTCGTATCGTATTATTAATGATTGTCAAAGCTATCAGGAAGAGGAATGTACTTATTATCAGGAGGAACAAACTGATTTTTTTTACGTTTTCATTAATAAGAAGCAATAATGACTTCTGATAATAAACCTCTTTAACAAACGGATATTCTCTGATATACTTTTCTATTTTTGCCACACTATCGGGGCTTGTATAACCGGCATAAAGATAGACGTCAATTGATGAAGGAAGCGGGTTGTCCCCAAGGAAACTAATAAAATCTTCTCCCAGATCTTTCTTCATTTTTGCAGCTGCTGCATCTTTTGAAACATATTCTGTTGATTTCACATAAAGCTTTGCATCCAGATCCTTCTGTAACATTCTTATATCAGGTTCTTTTGCTCCATCATTTAGCATCACAAACAGGGAAAGGCTTTCACGCAGATAATCCGACAATTCTCTGGCATTTATCAGTACGAGACCTAAAACACCAAGGAGGAAAAGCACCAGTGAGACACTTATTACTAGAGTCAGGTAAGAACCCCTCAGCCGTATTTTTGAAAATCCAGTCTCTTTGTTTTTCACACTTACTATTTATTTTCGCCTTTTTACTTTCGCCTTTTTACTTTCGCCTTTTTACTTATTCTACCATAGTGACCCATCCAAACGGATCAGGTTCATCACCGTTTTGAATCGATACTAGCTTATTATATAATTTCATTGATTCCATCCCTGGTTCTCCATTCTTGCAATACTCATAAATTTTGTTTTTTTCAGGATCGAATATCTTTGCAACAGGGCTGATAACTGCAGCTGTGCCACAGGCCCCGGCTTCAACAAATTCAGAAAGCTCTTCAACAGGTACCTGTCGCCGTTCGGTTTTCATTCCCAGGCTATTGGCAATTTCAATCAGACTCATATTTGTAATGGAATTCAATATTGATTCCGATTTTGGTGTTATATATGTATTATCCTTTATACCGAAGAAATTAGCGGGACCACATTCATCTATATACTTTTTTTCTTTTGCATCAAGGAAAATCGTATTGGCATATCCGCCATCGCGAGCTGAAATAATGGCCCTCATACTTGCAGCATAGTTACCCCCAACTTTGTAAATGCCGGTTCCCATCGGAGCGGCCCTGTCAACATCCCTGCAGATCAGCATATTTACAGGTTTCATTCCACCTTTGAAATAAGGTCCAACAGGTGTTACAAATACTATAAAAGTATATTCTGAAGCTGGTTTAACTCCAACCTCGGCACCACTACCATACAGGAGTGGTCTGATATATAACGTTGCACCCGATCCATAAGGCGGAATAAATTTTTTATTAAGCTGAATCACTTTAAAAAGAGCTTCTCTGAACATCTCAACAGGAAAGGCTGCCATCTTAATACCATAAGCAGAAGAAACCAGCCTTTTTGCATTTTCTTCCCAGCGAAATAATCTGATCTTTCCATCTTTTCCCATATATGCTTTCAGCCCTTCAAATGCTTCCTGTCCGTAATGCAATCCTGTTGCAGCTATGTGGATATCAATATATTCAGATGAAGATTTCTCAAGTTTCCCCCATTCCCCGTCTTTATAAATACAACGAATATTATAATCTGTTTTGATATAACCGAATGGCAGATTTTTCCAATCAAACTTTTCCATAATACAGGCTATTAAAATATGCGGTAAAAATACATTTTAAAAAACATATTTTAATTATTTTTTCACTTAGAAATTGAATTATACATTGTAAACCTGAAGTCCGGCAACCTGATCGTCTATCGGAATGCTCCTGAGAAGCTTAGCAGTTTTTGTAATGAATTCATGATCCAATAATTGTCTCCTCTGAATTTCAAACCATGTTTTACTGTCAGAAGGTTTACCATATTCTGTTCTCTCCCTTAATAGCTTATCCGTAAGTTTTAAATAATCAACACGACCTAGATAATCATACCTGGCGTCATGAAGTATATTATCAGACAAAGATTCCTGATGATCGGTGAATGAGTTCCTTATAATTTTTTTGGTTGATTCAACATTTTCCTGGTTAAAACCATAATTGGGTAAGATCTCTTCAACCAGGCGTAATGATGCTTCCATCGGTTTTTCATAATCAGAAATAAATCCTGTTAGAAGAAAGATTGATGCCAGTACGAGATTAATATACTCCTCTTCCGAAAGTTTTTCGGCTGTGGCAAGCAGCTCAACCTGATTGCTGATATTCTTAACAAGCGATGAATTGTGGAAATAAAGGTTTGGTGGTGCCTCATCATCAAACATCTTTGTTATCATCTCCTCAATGTCCTGAAGTTTGATCATCTGCATTTTAACGATAAATTTTCTGTTCGGACCACCATTTTCATCTCTCAGATCAGGAACAATTCCATTCACAAAATACATCTCCAGCTCTCCCTTGTACTTGACAGGCATTTTGCCACGGTATTCGCAGGTGAAAAAATCCTTCACAAATTCATAAGTTGTGCCTGAAATATTTATTTTCCCTGCCTCTCCTGATGATTCCATTCTGCTTGCAGTATTTACAGTATCACCCCATATATCATACGAAAGCTTCTTCTGGCCAACAACACCTGCAACAACTGTTCCTGTATGTACTCCAATCCTGATGTCCCAGTATTTCATCCCTTCAAGTTCAGATGTAGCCTTAAGTCTGATCATGTATGCTTTCATTTCAAGTGCAGCAAGAATAACTTCAACCGGATTGGTCCTGTTCTTTTCAGGAATTCCTCCGGCACACATGTAGGCATCACCAATAGTTTTAATCTTTTCAATTCCAAACTTTTCAACAACGGAGTCAAAATAGAAGAAGAACTTATCGAGTTCATCAATCAGAACTTCAGGATTAGTCTCTTCTGCAATCTTTGTGAATCCCTGAATATCGGAGAAGAGAACAGTTACAAAATTATATTTGATCTTGGTCGCTTTCCCTTTTGTCATCAACTCATCAGCTGTGTTTTTCGGGAGTACGTTTGCAAGTAATGCTTCAGTCTTTTCTTTTTCAATTATCAGATCTTCAGTTCTTTTGTTGATAATCTGCTCAAGCATATACTGCTTACGCGCAAACCGCAAATCGAGCTGAACGTATACGGCCCGTATTATCAATGAGAATAAAATAAAGTAGAATATTATTGCTAACCTGGAGAAATACCATAAAGGCAATACTTTTATAGCCAGAAGAGACATCTCCCCTGCGATATTCCCGGAACTTATAAACCTGACTTTAAACTGATATCTCCCAGCCGGAAGGTTGGTATATTCTTTATAATTGTTATGGCCCCAGCTGGTATAATTCCTGTCAAATCCTATAAGAAAATATTGATACTCAAAAGAATCTCCTTTTGTCAATTCAAATGCGATATTATTATTCCGGTAATCAAGAACAAAAGTTTTTTTAAAAAATATATCTTTCTCTTTCGTGTCCGATGGAATTAAAAGAACTGAATCACTATTTATTATAATCCTCAATAATGACGGCATCTCATCTGAACCACTAACGGCCTGACCTGTCACAGCTCCTGAAAGAACTGAAAATAAAATAATCGCTAAAAGAAAATTCGACCTTACAGAAAAAAACATAAACAATTATTTTGCTTATAATTAATCCAAATGTAGCATTTAAAAAAATCAGGTCAAAAGGAAAGCTCAATTTTGAGTATTTTTACAAATTAACCGGTATTGATTTTATGACAATTATCTTCGCATCCAACAACGAACACAAGGTAAAGGAAATAAGAAGTATCCTTGGCAATAGTTTTACGCTTCTGAGTTTGAAAGATATAAACATCAATGAAGATATTCCTGAAAATGAGCCTCTTCTTGAAGGAAATGCCCTTTCCAAAGCGAGGTACATTTATAATGCTACAGGAATGAACGTTTTTGCAGATGATACCGGTCTGGAAATTGAGGCGTTGAATGGATTACCCGGGGTACATTCTGCCAGGTTCGCCGGAGAAAACAAAAACTCATCCGCAAACATCGAAAAAGTTCTGTTCCTTCTGGGTAAAACGGAGAATCGGAAAGCCAGGTTCAGAACGGTCATTGCCCTGATCTTTGAAAAAAAAGAGTACCTGTTCGAAGGCCTTGTTAATGGTACGATTATAAGTGAAAAAAGAGGAAAAGAAGGTTTCGGTTATGATCCTGTTTTTGTTCCTGATGGCAAAAATCAAACATTCGCCGAGATGGATCTGGCCGGGAAAAACACCATATCGCACAGAGCAAGAGCCTTTGAAAAATTAAAAGAGTTTTTAAATCAATACGTGCTTTCAAACAATAATGAGGCCATTTAATTGTTTATTTTCTTATGAGAAGAATTTCGGCCATATCAGTTTTATTGTTATTGTTTTTTCAGTTGCAGGGACAAACACCTGTCGGATCGTGGTCGGACCATCTTACTTATAATACCGCCAATTGTGTCGCTGCAGGTTCGGATGAAGTATATGCTTCAACAGGATCATCAATAATAGTTTATAATAAATCTTTTGCAGAGCTTAAGAAAATGTCGCGTATCGATGGGCTTACCGAAACCGGTATAAGTACCATAGCCTGGTCCGAAGAAAACAAAACACTTATAATTGCCTATTCAAGCACAAATCTTGACCTTTTAAAAAACAATACTATTTATAATATTCCTGATATCAACCGGAAATTCATTTCAGGCAAAAAGGAAATTACCAGGAGAAGAACAAATGGAAAATACGCTTACCTGGCATGCAGCTTCGGGATTGTCGTCCTCGATATTATTAAAAATGAGATTTATGATACCTGGAAGCCAGGAGTTGATTCAGATAATCCGGAGGTATGGGACATAGCCATTGGAGATGGTAAAATCTATGCTGCAACAGACAACGGAGTGTTTTCTGCCAACCTCTCTGATCCAGGGTTGGCTTATTTTGGGAACTGGAGCCTTAATAATAATCTTCCGTATCCAACCGGCAGATACACATCTCTGGTTCTAATTGGTAATAACCTATATGTCAACAGGTCAGATCCCTTTTCAGGCGGTGACTCAGTTTATATCATTGATGTAACAAGTTCTCTGAGTTCTCTTTTTTCATACGTCCCGGGTGTTATTAATACCTCATTTGATCCCGCTGCTTCGGGATTTACTATTTCCTCAACTTCTTCTGTAAAGTATTATAATAATAACGGTTCACTTAATAATACAATCTCTTCTTATGGATTTGGAACTCCGGATATCTCACAGGCAGTCGTATATAATCAGGATATATGGATTGCAGATATTAATTCAGGTCTGATCAGAGGCGAAAATATGTCTTCGTTTACAGCCCTGACTCTCCCTGGACCAGCTTCCAATAATGCTTATAATGTCACTTCTTATAATGGTAAAACAATTATTTGCGCCGGAGGTGCCGATGTTTCATGGAACAACCTCGGGAGACCGCTGCAATTATCCATTTATGAAAATAATAACTGGACCTCCATTTCATCAGGAACAATTATTGATGCAATGAGAGCCTTTATTGATCCGGATAATAGTAATCATTTTTTTGTATCAACCTGGGGCGGAGGAGTGCTTGAATACCTTGGCAACAACCTTGTAAAACAATATACTCAGGCAAATTCTCCATTACAGACAATAATTCCCGGCCAGGCTTATGTAAGAATATGCGGTCTTGCAATGGATAAATCCAAAAACCTCTGGATCACTCAGACAGGAGTGCCGGGAACCATTAAAGTGCTCAGGCCGGATGGCACCTGGATTGTTAATCCTTTAACAATAAGTGTACCAACAATCGGAGATATAATTGTTACAAAGACCGGCTACAAATGGATAGTATTGCCGCGGGGATACGGACTTTATGTATTTGATGACAACAATACTCCTTATATCTTCACTGACGACAGGTTTAAGAAAATGCTCGTGGAGGATACCGACAATGATATAATTTCGAATGTATATTCCATTGCCGAGGACCTTGATGGCAACATCTGGGTTGGAACTGATCAGGGACCGCTTGTCTATTATAATCCCGATAAAGTATTTGATGAGGATCTGAAAGCCACCCGCATAAAAATATCACGAAATGATGGAAGCGGGCTTGCTGATTACCTGCTCAAAACAGAGACAATTACATCAATTGCTGTTGACGGGGCCAACAAAAAATGGTTTGGTACTTTTGGCTCAGGAGCTTACTATGTTTCAGCTGACGGGACAGTACTTTTAAAAAATTTTAATCTGCAAAACAGCCCTATCCTGTCAAATACGATTGTAAGCCTTGCCGTTGATAATAAAACCGGAGATGTCTGGTTTGGAACTTCAAAAGGAATTCAATCCATGAGAGGTGATGCCACGACAGGAGAGGAAAAATTTACAAAAGTTTACACCTTTCCTAATCCGGTACGAGAGAACTTTACAGGTAATGTCACTATAACAGGTCTTATGAGCAACTCCCGGATAAAGATAACTGATATTAGCGGCAACCTTGTCAATGAAATGGTATCTGACGGGGGCCAGGCAACATGGGATCTGAAAACATATAATGGCAAGCGCGTTTCTACCGGAGTCTATCTTGTTTTCTGTGCAAGCAGTGACGGGACTAAATCGTATGTGACAAAAATGCTGGTAATAAAGTAGAATTATTCTGTAATCAGACTTTGTATCCTTTCAATCTGAAGTTGCTTATTTACTTCCCTCAGACTTCTGGCAGTTTTGGTAAAATACTGATGCCCTGAAATGAATTTAACCTGGATCTTATTCCAGTCATTTAGCGATCCAATCTTATTAAGACCTTTAAGTTCCTCGTAAAGTGTGTTGGAAACCGGTATGAAATCGCTCCTCCCAAGGTAATCCAGATCTGAATCGCAAATAATGTTCTCAAGCAGATTTGTTGGTCGGGGAGGTAACTTTGTTGCCATTATTAAAGAGCATATCTGCTCTATCTGTTTCGGAGTATAGCTGTATTTCGGGAGCAACTCTTTTGCAAGCAGTGTTCCATAATATTCATGATTATCATAAGCAACTATATGCCCGGCATCGTGAAATAACCCTGCTGTCTTCAGGAGCAGTATCTCTTCATCGGTACAACCTTCACCCCACCCTATCAGCTCTACCTCTGTAACCACATCAACTGTATGTTTCACATTGTGATAATAAAGGTAATCGGGTAATTCTTTTTCGAGTTTATCAAGAATAATCTCCTGTATGTCAGTAAACTGGATCAGCCCGAGTTTAACCCTGAAGGATTCATTCGGTAAAACTCCTTCCCAGTTAACTGAGAATTCCGGTTTGAGACCTGTCACTTTGTACATCTGAAGATCGCCCTTATATTTCACCGGAAGCTTACCGGAATACACACAGTCAAAGAATTCTTTTACCAGTTCATTAGTCATCACTGAGATAAGAATGGTTCCATTATCGGAAACAGCTTCCACACGGCTTGCCGTATTTACCGTATCTCCCTTAATATCATAATTAACTTTCTTTTTACCCGAAATAGTTGCTGTTACGGGACCAGTATGAATACCAATTTTTAACTCCCAGATACGGTTATCTTCTCCTCTTTTATTTTTTTCAAATTTTTCAAGGAAATTACGCATCTCCATAGCAGCCATCACTACATCAATAGGGTTTGTTATATTTTTAACAGGTATTCCCCCTGCACACATGAAAGTATCTCCGATTGTTTTTATCTTTTCTATTTTGAACCTTGTCACAATAGCATCGAACTCAAAAAGTATCTCATCAAGCTCATCCATTACAGCTGATGAATCCATTCCTTCAATAAGCTTTGTAAAACCGCGGATATCGGCGAACAAAACGGTCGCCATATTGAATTTCAGGGAACTCTCTTTCTTTTCTCCTTCAACAGCTTCTTTAATACCTTCAGGTGATACCTTTTCGTAAAGAGCTTTGATCTTCTCATAATCCCTGGTCAGCTTTTCATTTAACTTTTCCAGTCGCTTGATATTCTCGTCAAGGTCCTGGTTCTGCTTCGCAAGCCGGGCAATCCTTTTTACAAGCTCTTCATTATTAGTTACCGCCATAACACAGTTGATTGATCAGTAAATATAATAAATTTGCAGCAAACGGATTTAACTTTAAATGACTATCGGTAATTATAAACTAAATATTCAAAATTGCTTGAAAATCAATTTATTTACCCCAACCCCAAGGGGAGTAAATTGATTTTATGTGCTTGATTTCTGATACTCATTTAACTTTATTCTTCAATAACTTGTTGGAAATTATGCTTGAGAAAACCAGGGGAATAATACTTCATCAGATAAAATATACCGACTCAGGTATTGTTGCCCAGTTATATACCAGGAAATTCGGAAGGCAATCTTTTCTTATTAAAGGAATGAGAAACAGGAAAACAGGAAAGCACAATATTCTGTTCCAGCCTATGTTTATCCTCGATCTGGAAATGTATTTTAAAGCATCGCGCGAGATGCAGGTGCTGAAAGAATTCTCTGTTTCATTCACACCCTATGATATTCATTCCAATATAAAAAAGAGCTGTGTTGCAATTTTTCTTGGAGAAGTACTTACCTCTGTTTTAAGGGAAGAAAGCCCTCATGATGAGATGTTCGATTATATTGAAGAATCAATAATCTATTTCGACAAATGTAAAGAAGGCTTTGCAAATTTCCATCTGGCATTTCTTGCCGGATTAAGCAGTTTTCTCGGTTTTGAGCCAGGTCAGCGGAACAGTACCGATGATCTGTTTTTTGACATGACGAATGGCACATTCGTCCCGGTTCCTCCCGTCCATGGTAATTACGCAAATGCAGAAATTTCAAATATACTGGCGGATTTCTTTATTGCATCTTATGACACCGCAAGCAAAATCACCCTTACCGGAATCCTTCGTAATGAAGTTCTTGAAACTCTGGTCAGATACTATTCGCTCCACCTTCCGGGGCTGAAAAAAATAAAATCACTTGAAGTGCTGAAAGAGGTTTTCAGCTGATTTAAAAATAATCACCCTGAAGTATTTTATATATCTTTAGACGTCAAATTGATCACATTATGGCGATTATCCCCTCTATAATTAACTGGCTTAATTTAAAGCGCATAAATCAGATTGAACTTTTTAAAAAATACCCGCTGGAAACGCAGCAGGAGGAACTGTACAGGCTCCTTGCAAAAGCTGCTTCAACTTACTGGGGAAAGAAATACAATTACTCGTCCATTACATCAATAAAGGAATATCAATCGAGGTTTCCGGTTCAGACTTATGAGGATATTATCCCGTATGTTGAAAGGCTCCGGAAAGGGGAGACAAATCTTTTATGGCCGGGGGAAATTAAGTGGTTTGCAAAATCTTCAGGAACAACCTCCACAAAAAGCAAGTTCATCCCAATGAGCCGCGAAGCGCTTGAAGAGTGTCATTACAGAGCAGCAAAAGATATCATTGCGATCTATTCAATGCATAATCCCGACACACGGATATTCTCGGGAAAGAATCTGACACTCGGCGGAAGTCACAGGATGAACCAGTTCAGTAATGACTCTTTATACGGCGACCTCTCTGCAATTCTTATCGAAAATGCTCCTTTCTGGGTTGAAATAATCAGAACACCCAGACAGAAAATAGCTCTTCTTGAAGATTTTGAAAAAAAGCTTGAGCTCATTACAAGATCAACCATCAATGAAAATGTAACCAGTATTTCAGGTGTCCCTTCATGGTACCTTGTTCTGATAAAACAGATACTTGCATATACCGGAAAATCGAATCTGCTGGATGTCTGGCCCAATCTTGAAGTTTTTTTCCACGGTGGAATAAGCTTTGCTCCCTATCGTGAACAGTATAAAAAACTTATTGACGGTGATCAGATGAATTATATGGAGACATATAACGCTTCAGAGGGATTCTTCGGAATTCAGGACGATCCTTTTAGCAGCGATATGCTGCTTATGCTCGATTATGGAATTTTTTATGAATTCATCCCTGCCGATGAAATCAATTCCGCGTCTCCTCATGCTTATACTTTGGGTGAAGTTGAAAAAGGGATAAATTATGCTATTATTATTTCAACTAACGGGGGTCTGTGGAGATATATGATGGGCGATACAATCGTTTTCACCTCCCTTGATCCTTTCCGTTTCAGAATATCGGGTCGCACCAGGCATTTTATTAATGTTTTTGGGGAAGAAGTAATAATTGACAATGCAGATAAAGCTCTTGAATCGGCATGTAAGGCTACCGATTCTGTAATTGAGGAATATACTGCCGGTCCTGTGTTTATGAATATTTCTTCAAAAGGTTCACATGAATGGATCATTGAATTCGAAAAAGAACCTTCAGATCTTAACAGGTTCATTGATATTCTCGATGATACTCTTAAATCGATTAATTCTGATTACGAAGCTAAACGTCATAAAGATCTTAATCTTGTTAAACCGGTTGTCAGGTCAGTTCCAAAAGGCACTTTTAATAAATGGCTCAAGGTGAAAAACAAACTGGGAGGTCAGAATAAAGTGCCGAGGCTTTCTAATTCCCGAGAGTATATTGAAGACCTGTATCTTATAGCCGGGATAGAAATTAAAGTTTGAACCCTGTTTTGGAAGTTATGCCCCATGTCCCGCCAAAGCAATACTTCTCCAAAAGGGGGAATAATTCTGTGGTTATATTGAATTCTACTGATATACAGAGCAATAGCCCCCTCTTAGGGGGGTTGGGGGGTAAAACTTCAGGCACATATTTTCCGAAAAGGGTCAAACCTGTATCAATTTTTATTAATTTTATAAACTATTACAAACAATTTTCAGACCAATGCATATAGCAATTGCAGGAAATATAGGATCGGGCAAAACTACTCTGGCAGGGCTGCTTGCAAAACAGTACGGGTGGGTGCCTCATTATGAAGATGCTGACGACAACCCTTATCTTAACGATTTTTATGAAGATATGCAGCGCTGGTCGTTTAACCTGCAGATCTATTTTCTTAATACCCGCTTCACGCAGATACTGGAAATAAGAAAATCTGATAAAACCATTATCCAGGACAGAACCATTTATGAAGACGCATATATTTTTGCACCAAATCTTCATTCAATGGGTTTAATGTCGACCCGCGACTTTGATAACTATTCGACCCTTTTTAAAATGATGAGCTCGCTGGTGAAGCCTCCCGATCTTCTTCTTTATCTCAGAGCTTCTGTTCCAACGCTTGTGAACCAGATCCAGAAACGGGGTCGTGAATATGAAAGTTCTATCCGCATCGATTACCTGAAAAGATTAAATGAAAGATATGAGGCATGGATAGAAACTTATAAACTCGGCAAGGCTCTGATAATAGAAGCCGACCATTATAATTTCCCTAACAATAAGGATCACCTCAGTGAAGTAATGGACAAGATCAATGCCGAGTTACATGGTTTGTTTTAAATCCCGGAGAAGTCTGATCAGAACTTCCCCGGAATATTTCAAAATGAATCAATTATTTTGCCTCAGTTTTTGTTGCCGGAGTTAAAGCTACTTCCACATAACTTTTAGTATTTAAATATTTATTTGCTATAGCTTTTATATCACCTCCTGAGAAAGAATTAATAAAAGTTTTATAATCTTCAAGGGAAAGGAGCCTGTCAGCATAAAGAAAATGATTCTGAAGAGCATTCAACCAGAAACCATTCTCTTTCACCCTTGTTTCCCGCTCACGGATCAGTGTTTCTTTTACTTTGTTCAGATCAACTTCTGTCGGACCATCTTTTTTAATCTTCTCCATCTCATCAATAGCTGTCTGTGTAAGCATTTTAATATTTTCCGGTTTACAACCAAATGTCATATTGATTGAAAATTCAGGTTTGGGAAATTTTGAAGTGCTCCCTTTTATGCTTATGCCATATACTCCGCCTTCATCCTCACGCATCGATTCCCTGCATTTTATTGATAGTATATCCATTAACAGGGAGAAACTCTGCCGGTCTTTTTCTTTCCATTTAAAACCACCGTCCCATACCATTGCCACAGTACTCTGAGGTTCTGAGTTTTTGGGAACATCAACCACAACCAATCCTTTGGGAAATTCGGGAGATACATCTTTCCACATCTCTTTTCTTCTTATTGAAGGAAGTCCTCCAATATATTTTTCAAGAAGAGGAATTACCTCATCAACTTTAAAATTCCCAACCATGAAATAGGTAAAATTGCTGGCATCGGCAAAACGATCTTTAAAAATGGCGACCGCTCTGTCCAGGTTAATCTGGTTCATCTGGGCATCTGAAGGTAATGCAATTACTCTGGGTGAGTTCTGTGAAATTATCTTTGATAATGTGTCGGCAAAAATCATCTGTGGAGTTGATTTCAATGGCTTAATCATGTTCCTGATACGGGATATATAGGCGTTGAAAGCATTATCATCTTTCCGGATCTTCGTAAAATACAGATAATTAAGCTGAAACATGGTTTCAAGATCTTTTGGTGAGCAATTGCCATTAACCCCCTCGCGAAGTTCATTTATGTAAGGATTGAGCTTTGCTGTGTTTCCTGATAGTTTCTTTTGTAATCCCGTAAAATCGTAAGTGCCCAATCCACCCTGAGTAACAATTGAGGCAGCAAGAGTCGCTGACATTACGTCGCTATCAGGATAAAGAGAAGTTCCACCCGGACTATATGCAGTTAAAACAATTTCATCATTTTTAAATTCAGTTGATTTTAAAATCATGCGAACACCGTTCCCAAAGGTCAATTCTGTAAAGCCAAAAGTATTGTCATCGGTTCTCCTGATTACTTTAGAGGCTACCGGCATCTCCGATAAAAGCGGTGTATCTGAAACCTTGTCAATATAAGCTTCAATCTTTTTCGATTTAACCGATTTAATTATATTTTCAACTTGTTGTGCCGTTGGAACATCAACTCCTTCTTTTTGCTGAGCGGTGATAAGCGCAGCCATATTCTCATCAGTGGTCCACGACTGGCCGAGCTTATTGATCTCTTCAAGAGAAATTCCAGACAGGAATTCTTTTGTTATTTCAAATTCTTTCTGAATGCCCGGTATGCACTCACTGGTCATATAATTCCTTACAAATTCGTCAGCATAAGATGCTGATTCTGTTTTATCAGATTCCTTTGCCATCTTCTCATACATTGAAAGAATATCCTTCTTCTCCCGTTCAAGCTCCGTTGCCGAAAAGCCAAGCTGACGCACTCTTTCATTTTCAGTAAGAACTACATCGAGGCACTTTTCTATCTGGTTTTCCTTTGCCCCTACCGACAAGGAGTAGACATCTGCTGAACGACTGATAAAAGGACCATAATCTGCTCCGGCATATAAAAACGGAGCATCAGGTTTCTGAGAGATCTCCTGCAGGCGATTATTCAGCATGCCGGTATATAACGATCGCATAAGTTGGTTCCGGTAATCTTCATACGAAATATTATCAGATTTTGGATGCTTAAAAAATACCGACGCACTGAAACCGGGAGCTTCTTTGTCAGTGACTACGCTTATCAGTGGTTCAGTGTTGCCTGGGATTGGATATTCTACTCTCGTTTTGGGATTAACTGCTTTTGGGATCCTTCCAAAATATTCTTTCACTTTTCCTTCTGCAAGCTTCGGGTCAATATCGCCGACAATAACTACTGCCATCAGGTCTGGTCTGTACCAGGTTTTGTAAAAAGTCCGCAAAGTGTCATAAGGGAAATTATTTATTACATCAATTTTCCCGATAGGAAGTCTCTCTGCATATCTTGAATCTTTCAAAATGACAGGAATATATTTTGCCTGCATACGGTCCTCGGCGCCCAGCCCTAATCTCCACTCTTCAACTATTACACCTCTCTCTTTATCAATTTCAACATCATCCATGCTTACCTGGTGCGCCCAGTCTTCCAAAACCTGAAAACCACGGTTTATCCATTCAATGCTGTCACTTGGTATTTTTAGCATATACACAGTCTGGTCAAAGCTCGTGGAAGCATTTAATTCTTCACCAAACTTTACACCCATTTCTTCAAGCATGCTGACCATCTTATTACTCGGGAAATTTTTTGTCCCATTGAAACACATGTGTTCGCAAAAGTGAGCTAAACCCTGCTGTCCTTCTGTTTCACATACGGACCCTGCATTAATTGCAAGCCGGAATTCAACCCGCTTTTCAGGCTTTTTATTTAGCTTGATATAATATGTGAGCCCATTTTCCAGTTTACCGATCAGTATATTCGGATCGGCCGGAATGGGCTTATTCAGATTCTGGATTTGAGCAGAAATACCTGAAAACAGGAATCCACAAATGACCAGAATAAACAGATGTTTTGGATTTTTCATTTTAATAATCTTTAATACTGTCAGAGACAAATTTATTTTTAATCGTACATTAATATTATATTGTTATGCAGCACTTTAAGGATACACACCACATATATAAAACAAATTTAGAAATTTATCTTCATACTGACAATGAAATTTACAATTTTCAGAATATAATCTTAAATTGCAACCTTATTAAATTAAACCATTATGAGTTCCACACGAAGAGAATTTATAAAGACTGCATCAGTTCTGGCAGCCGGAAGCGTTTTACCACTTAATGCATTATCAAAAGCCAGATCAGGTGTATCTCGCGGCGATAAAATTCATGTCGGCCTTATTGGTGCAAATGGTATGGGATTTAGCGATCTGACCTCATTCCTGAAAAATCCTGAAATAGAGTGTGTGGCAATGTGTGATGTCGACCGTAATGTTCTTAATTATCGCACTGATGACCTCCTGAAACTTGGGTTCCCAAAACCTAAATTATATGTCGATTATCGTAAAATGCTTGAAAACAAAGATATCGATGTGGTGATAATCGGAACTCCCGATCACTGGCATTGTCTGATATTTGCCGACGCCCTTCAGGCAGGGAAGCACGTTTATGTGGAAAAACCTGTTGGTAATTCGATCGCCGAAATCAACATAATGCAGAAAGCCGTTAAGAAACATGGTAAAATTGTGCAGGTAGGTCAGTGGCAAAGGAGCCAGCCACATTTTGTTGATGCGATTAATTATCTGAAAACCGGGAAACTCGGACGTATCCGTACCTGTAAAGCGTGGTCGTATGTCGACTGGAAAGGTGCCGTTCCAAAAGTTCCTGATTCTCCTGTCCCCGAAGGTGTTGATTACAATATGTGGCTCGGACCGGCTCCAAAACGCCCTTTTAATAAAAATCGCTTCCACTTTACCTGGCGTTGGTATTGGGAGTATGGAAACGGACTTATGACCGACTGGGGCGTACACCTTATTGACTATATATTATATGGTATGGGAAAATCTGTTCCTGCATCTGTTATGGCTATTGGTGGCAAGTATGCCTATCCCGACGATGCTATGGAAACACCCGATACAATGACAGCTGTATATGACTTCAGGGATTTCACAATGATATGGGAACATACCATTGGTATCGGCCTCGGAAACTGGAAGAGACCCCATGGAATGTCATATATCGGCGAAAATGGCACCTTGGTTCTTGATCGCAACGGGTGGGAAGTAGTACCCGAAAAACAAAGAATTGAAGCTCTGCCTGTTCAGAAAAATGTTGGTGTGGGCCTCGATCTTCATGTAAGGAACTTCCTCGATTGTCTTATAAACAATACACCTCAAAAACTTAATGCAGGTATCGATATAGGAAGAGATGTGGCTCTTGTCGCCCAGATGGGAAATATTGCATTCCGTACCGGCGAGAAAGTTGTCTGGGATGATGCAAAACAATCGTTTAAGACCAGCACCGCCAACAGATTGATAGTTCCAGAATACCACAACGGGTGGACATTGCCAAAGTATTAACGTATTATAATTATTATAAATTACATGAGTATGTTTTGTAATCAATGTCAGGAGACTGCAAAAAACACCGGATGTACTATTAATGGAGTTTGCGGTAAAAGAGAGGAAATCGCAAACCTTCAGGATCTATTAGTATATGCCTGTCAGGAACTTTCCTATGTTACTATCAAAGCCGGAAAGAAAGGTATTGATACTAATAAAGAAAGTAAACATATTACAAATTGTCTGTTCATGACAATAACTAATGCGAATTTTGATGATGAATCAATTATTCATTCAATTAAGGATTGTATTAAATTACGGGATAATCTTAAAAACAAAATTAGCTTGACTGAAAAACAAGATACTGTTGAGTGGAATCCTTCAACGGAACAGGAATATTATGAAAAAGCCAGGCAGGTAAGTACATTATCTTACGATTCTGATGAAGATATTCGCGCTTTGAAACAATATGTTTTGTTTGGTGTAAAAGGAATAGCTGCATATACAGAACATGCATTTAATCTGGGTTATGAACAGCAAGACATCTACGATTTTATGCAGGAAAGTCTTGTGATGATTAAAAAGCCTATGTCTTTAAACGCTATGTTGGATTGGATAGTTCGTACAGGCGAATATGGCGTTAAAGTGTTGGCTCTGCTCGACAAAGCAAATACTGCTGCTTTCGGAAACCCTGAGATCTCAAAAGTAAATATCGGCGTTGGTAAAAATCCTGGCATTTTAATCAGCGGACATGACCTTAAAGATTTAGAACAGCTACTCATTCAAACCGAAGGAAAAGGAATCGACATATACACCCACTCTGAGATGTTGCCTTCTCATGCTTACCCGGCATTTAAAAAGTACAAGCACCTTGTTGGTAACTATGGTAATGCATGGCATCGTCAACTTGATGAATTTGAAACTTTCAACGGCCCTGTTCTTTTTACGACAAACTGCCTGGTTCCACCGCGTAAATCATCAACCTATAATAAGAAAATATTCACAACAGGTGCAACAGGTATGCCTGAATGGAAATATATTGATAAAAGATTGCCCAGCGGTGATAAAGACTTTTCGGAAATTATTGAATTAGCTAAAACTTGTCAGCCGCCGGCTGAAATTGAAAAGGGTGAACTTACCATCGGTTTTGGCCACAATCAGGTGTTGCAGCTTGCCGGAAAAATTCTTGAAGCCGTTAATTCCGGGGCAATCAAAAAAATGGTCGTGATGTCCGGTTGCGATGCCCGTCAAAAATCTCGTGAATACTATACTGAGTTTGCCCGTCAACTTCCAAAAGATACTGTGATTCTTACTTCTGGTTGTGCAAAGTACCGTTACAATAAGTTGAATCTGGGAAGCATTAATAGTATTCCAAGAGTTTTGGATGCCGGACAATGCAATGATTCATATTCATGGGCATTAGTTGCTTTAAAGTTGAAAGAAGTTTTGAATTTAGACGATATTAATAAATTGCCTATCGTGTTTAATATTGCGTGGTACGAGCAAAAGGCAATTATTGTCCACCTTGCATTGCTTTCCCTTGGTATTAAAAACACTCATATAGGCCCCACGTTACCTGGCTTTATGACACCAGATATTATTAAAATCGTTCATGAAAAATTTGGTGTCCAGACTATTACAACCGTTGATGAAGACATGAAAATTTTTGGATTAAATTAAGAAATGAAAAAACCGATAAATTACAGCGTATTACTAGTTGCTGCTATTGCCTGCTGTTCCATAAAATTATTAGCTCAGCAGCCTGTTATTCAAACTGAAAACGGCGCTGTTTCAGGATATAAAAGCGGTGATATAAGCATCTTCAAGGGTATTCCTTTTGCTGCACCACCAGTTGGTGATCTGCGTTGGAAAGCTCCTCAACCGGTGACAAACTGGACTGGCATTCTGAAATGCGATGCATTTTCTGCCAGCCCGATGCAAAGTAAACCCGTTCCTTTTATGATGTGGACGGAAGAATTCATTACACCTCCCGATAAACTGAGCGAAGATTGCCTGTATCTGAATATATGGACCCCGGCTAAATCTGCAAAGGATAAATTGCCTGTATTTGTCTGGATTTACGGAGGCGGATTTTCATCTGGCTCAGCAGCATGCGCCGTGTACGACGGTGAAGAAATGTCAAAGAAAGGGATCGTTTTTGTGAGCATTAATTACAGGGTGGGAGTTCTTGGCTTCCTGGCTCATCCTGCGCTGAGCAGCGAATCGGAAAATAAAGTTTCGGGTAATTATGGATTGCTCGACCAGGTTGCTGCCCTGAATTGGATCAAAAAAAACATCGAAGCATTTGGCGGAGATCCTGATAAGGTTACAATAGCCGGTCAGTCGGCAGGATCGATGAGTGTATGCGCACTGGTGGCTTCGCCCCTCGCTAAAGGTCTCTTCCGTGGTGCCATTGCCCAAAGCGGTGGAATTTTAAACAGCCGTATGACCAGGAATTTAACTGACGCTGAAAAATCCGGACTTGCTTTTATGGAAAAAATGAAAGCTTCAGATATTGAAGAACTTCGTCATAAACCAGCTGAGGAGCTTATAGCTGCAGGTGGAAATTTTGGACCGATTACCGATGGATATGTACTTCCAGATGATGCGTTTGCTGCATTTAAAGACGGACACTTCAATGATGTTTTCATTATGGCAGGCTGGGTTATGGGAGACGGATCACTTATGGGAGTACAGAAAATGTCCCCGGAAAAATACAGCCAACAGGCCATTAAAAATTACGGAGACAAGGCAGAAGAATATATGAAATTATTCCCCGGAGAAACAACTGAGCAGGTTGAAGCTTCATTGAAAAAATTAGGTCTGCTGCAATTTGCTGCCTTTCCAGCACATCTCTGGGCCGGATTCAGCAAAAACAAGGCTTATATATACCAGTTCACTCATGTACCTGTTGATAAACCCGGATTCCCAAATTACGGGGCATTCCATACCTCTGAAGTGCCTTTTGCCCTGCATACTCTTCATCTATGGAACAGGCCCTGGCGTGAAATAGATTTTGCAGTAGAGAAAACAATGAATAATTACTGGGTGAACTTTGTCAAAACAGGCGATCCGAATGGAGAAGGTTTACCGGAGTGGTCAGCTTATGACAAGTCTTCAGGCAGCGTTATGGAAATCGGAGATCAATCCCGGCTGATGCCTGGTCTTTACAAAAATGAATTTGACTTCCTCGAAGGCAATATTGTAAGTAAAAAGTAGATTTCAGGAAAGCGCTGATTTTCTAATTTAAAAAAAACGTCTGTGCAGGTTTCATATATTGCCATCCTGCTTGTAAGTGGACTCATATTATTGCTGGTAGAGGATTTAAATCATCCCTGATCATTAATGATCTCTGAAACAGCTCTTTTAATATTGTTCCATCTTTCTTCATTCATTTTTGCTCCGACTACCTCAATAACATTGCCTGCGAGAAGTGATCCCAATAATCCGCATTTTTCAAGAGATAATCCTTTAGCGTAACCGAAAAGGAAACCGGAGGCATAAAGATCTCCGGCTCCTGTCGTATCTTTCAAACATATTTTGGCTGCATCGATCTTTATAATCTCGTCTCCCCGCTTGATCCATGAACCTTTATTGCCTGCCTTCACAACTGCTACTTCGCATTTAAGGGAAATCTGACTTAGCGCTTCCTCCGGTTTCAGATTTGTAAAGGATCGAGCCTCTTCTTCATTGGCAAAAACAATATCAACATATTTTTCAATCATTTCTTTGAAGTCTGCCAGTTTCGATTCAACCACATTATAACTTGCAAGATCAAGGGCAATTTTCATTTTTTTTTCTTTTGCAATCCTGCAGGCTGTCTCAAAAAGTGGTTTATTGATTATCTGGTAACCTTCGATATACAGAATATCATAGCCATTAAAATTGTCAGGAACAAGGTCGGTCGCTTCAAGCTCAATTGCAGCTCCCAGGTGAGTTGCAAACGTCCTTTCTGAATCAGCAGAAATCAGAGCCACTGATGTACCTGTAACAGAATTTCGTCGCGATAAAATAGTATTTATACCAGCATGTTTCATGTCATTTTCAAAGAAATCACCCAGCTCGTCTTTCCCGATTGATCCAATAAATCCTGTCTTTATTCCAAGCATTGCAAGTCCATGTATTGTATTTGCTGCTGATCCTCCTGAAGTCAGGCTCTGGTTAAAACCGGCAGTTTCAGATTTTATCATTCCGGATTTCTTGTCATCAACCAGTTGCATACTTCCCTTTGGTAAAGCGAACTTTCCCAGGAAACTATCATCATTTATAAATGTCATTACATCGACTAATGCATTGCCAATACCAAGGATTTGTTTCATTTTGAAAATTTTCCCTAAAGATATTGCTTAATTCACTAAAAGCCCTTATTTTTGGCCTGCTAAAATAGGGCATGTTCTTTTGATAAGATTCTTCAGTAGCTCAGTCAATCAGAGCGGTCCCGACTTACCGGGATTAATCCTCAGATTGATTAAGCTATATAGAATAAAAAATAAATTCCTCAGTAGCTCAGTTGGTTAGAGCAACGGACTGTTAATCCGTGGGTCGTAAGTTCGAGTCTTACCTGGGGAGCCAATATAAACAAATAAAGCCTTGATACACAAACATATCAAGGCTTTTTCATTTGTTACTACTGAAACATTTCAGCTAATGAAGTAATTTAGTAATTATTTCCCAGGTAATCGATAATTGGCTGGACTACTTTACCCGATCAGACAAAACCCTCAAAATTCAATTTAAAGATTTTTTAGTAATAAATTAAAATTGATAAATTTGTTTAAGCACTCTTTAAAGTGAGAATTAATTCGAAGGATACTCAATTCTCATTATAAAGGTGTAAAAGATTATAGAAAAATAAATAAAATGGAAAACAAATTTAAAGAGGTAATGTCAAATAATTCCTATAAGAAATTACAGGAAATTATCAATAATCCAAATGATTTTCAACCTGAGGCAGTATCAGCTGCTAAAACTGAATCTGAAAACAGAAATATTGAATTTGAAAATCTTTATAAAAAAGGTTTAGAAAATTTGAGTGATATTGAATTTGTAAATATCATTAAAAATGAAGATTATTATCCAGATGAATTAATAGACAAAATTAATTCTACCAGAGCCGACATTATAAGCCCTGAAAAAGAAATCAAAATAAAATCGTATTCAAAAGTGCATTCTCCATTTATGGCAAATTTTATTGGAATTCTTTTGGGAGGGTTACTTGGTAGCATTGCATTATTAATTGTAAGAATAATAGAAAAAGCAGGAGGATTCAGTAACAAAGTTTTTGAAATGGCCATTTTTGCTGTTTTTTTCTATAGCGTATGGAAAAGTTATTATAACAAAAACAAAAGTAAAATAGAAGAAAATAATAGTATTGAAGTTACGGGAGAAGTTCGTATAGTAGGAAAGGAAAAATTAATTGTTTATAATAAATTACATGAATCTTCAGGAATTTTGTCAGAACTTAACCAGGGTCAAAATATTTACTTGATTTAAGCAGTGAATTCGGACGATTTTATAAAGTACGTTTAGCTAATGAACAAATTGGCTATATCCTTAAGTCGTCGATATGATCAAATTGACTATTAAATTCTTTACTTTACTCAGACCTCATTTAATGGAGAGATAATAAACAAAAACAACTTTCCGATCACACTAATTCTTTCATTTTACATTTCTCCAATATTGGTTAATGGGGTACATAATTTCGAATGGTTTATTTATTATCGAAATACATGAAAAGATCTTAGGTTTATCCGATAAAATAATTCTCAAAATTATTAGGATTGGGATTATTTAACAAATATGACAGTGATAAATGCACAAGACTTTAATAGGGACTTTAACTCTACGTATGGTACAAAGAATATTATTGTCATTGAGGAAAGTATGCTTGATAAAAAACTGACAATAGATTGGAAAAGCCAGAGCCATTAACCAAAGTTGGCCGGAATAAATTGACCACCCAAACCCGGTGTTAAATGTCTGTTGTTTTTGTTATGTATGTTCGGTGAGAGCAGACCGGATAAAAGGAGTCATTATTTCTGGCTTTTGCTTATAAATGTAGCATTCTGATTCAATGCATCGTATCGAAACGCTACAATATTAATTCAGCCTCAATCTCTGCTTTATTATAATTAGTTCTCTTTCTTATAGTTAAATAAACTGGCCTGATTATTGATTTTTCTTTCCTGCCATTATTGTCAAAATAAAAATGACTTTGGTTTAAACAGAATGTAAGTTTGATAATAACTTGCCGACAGGGATGAAAAAAATTTCTTTTATTTTGATATACATACTCATCTGCCAGTTTACTTGTGCCCAGGTTTCCAGATATACTCCTGCCAATTCACCTGCCACTGACCGGTCATTTATCATTTCAGGCTCACCTACTCTACTGTATAAGACTCCAAACGGAACACAATTTGCAGGCGGAATAAAGGTTCAGTATTTCCTTGGCAAAAGATTCAGTCTTGATGCAGATCTGGTTTTCAGTCGTGATTATGCGCATCTTAGTCCTGGTCTTATCGGTGTCCCTCTTGCTTTTTTTGTGCTGGGTCA
This sequence comes from uncultured Bacteroidales bacterium, assembly GCA_963838215.1. Taxonomy (GTDB): domain Bacteria; phylum Bacteroidota; class Bacteroidia; order Bacteroidales; family VadinHA17; genus LD21. The sequence continues at coordinate 1,051,539 of CAWIQG010000004.1, forward strand.
GGGGGATAATACATTCGGAGAGTTTCTGGGTTCTGTGGCAGTATTGGCTCTTTCATTTGAACATGTATCATATCATATTCCTGCATCTTACGATTTTGATATTTCTCCATATGTAAGTCTTCTTCGCTATAAGTATGCTTATAAATTCAGTAATTATTCAGATCCGACTTTTACAGGTGAGCAATTCTCCTTTGCTTCAGGGCTACAGCTTAATAAATACATAGGAAGATTTGTCTTTTCACCTTATGCAGAATATTATATTGGTTATAAGGATCATAAATCCGGATGCAATATTGGCGTCTATTTTGGCATATATTGGAAAAGCCAGAGCCATTAACCAAAGTTGGCCGGAATAATTTGACCACCTGAAGCCGGTGTTAAGTGTATGCTTTATAATTATGTATGTCAGATATAATCTGACCGGCCAGATGTGGTCAATATGTCGGTTCTTCGTCAAATTTGGGGATGTTTTAACCTGATTGAGACAATATCACTTTCTTCCTTAATAGATCAAAGCTGGCCCTTCCATACATTTGCCGCTTAATGCTTTTGATTCTATTGACATGTCCCTCCACAGTTCCGTTGCTCCAGCTCATGTTGATCCCATTTTCAACAGCCTTAATATCGCTCAACAGACCTCTGGCAAAGGTTTTCAGTCCGGCTAGTTTGTATTTCGAGTGTTTAATAAAATCAATCCATTTTCTGATATTACCGCATCCTCTTGCCAGCATTGATTTAAAATTCCGGACCAGTTTCCGGACAATTCTTAGTTCTGTAATATTATCCAATAATGTTTGTAGGTAAAATCGCTCATGGTGATCGGATATGTCCATTAAGTCAAAACCAATATATTTTGCTAATTTTCTGGAGCTTAGTGGTTTTATATATGGAATTTTAGGCTTATGGTTTACTGGATACCCAATAACTTCTATATTACAGTTTTCCTTGATGAGTTTTATATTATAATAACCCTGCGTCTTACCGCCGTTATATCCCAGCTCTTTTATCTCTCTAAATATGTCAATTAGTCTATACCCCTTTTCATTCAATCTGGCTACAATAAGATTTGTAAATACTTCTATGTTTGTTGATTTAGAACTTTTTCTGGGAGATAATGATTCTTGATTAAAATATGATTTAACAGTATTCCGACTCATTTTCAGGTCTATTGAGATTCTTTTGATTGGAGTGCCTTTGACCTGAAGTTCCTTGACCTTTAAAAAGGTATCCAGCCTTTGATCAACCTTAGTGGCAATTGATTCTTGATCCATCGTAATATGTTGAGTTTCTTTCGTTTCTTCTTCTATGCTTATAGACTTCTTTTCAGCGAGTTCAAGGATCTCATTGGTCTTGTCAGCTATCAGAGTCCTTATTCTTTTACTTATACTTTTGAAATAGGCATCTAGAGCATTTGACAGATTCATTAATAGATGAAATCGATCTGCAATTTGAATAGCATTTGGACAAACTTCAATAATTGCTGCAGCATAAGAACTTGCACGATCTCTGGTAATAATCTTGACATCATTATATTTTAGTAACCAATCCTTTAATACCTGGCCATCTCTCGTTGGCAATAACTCAATGGGTCTGGAGGTTTCCATATCAATAAGTATCGTCCCATAGCTTACCCCTTTCCGGTATGCCCAGTCATCGACACCTAGCACATTTGGTTGCTGAATATCCAAGAGTTGTTGACTGTGAGCAATCCTGGTAATCGTCGAGCTACTAACTGCAATGGATAGCTGTTTGGACAAGATACTTCCCAACCTTACTGTTAACTCAATAGCAAAGGAATCAAGTATTTTTGCTGCTCTTTTCGTTCTTCTAGCATAAGGTACTATGTCGGGGGTTTGTTCCGAAAAGACTTTCCGGTGACATCGATCGTTTCCACATCGGAACTTTCGAGTCTTCAATAGAATTTCAGTTCTGTTTTGGAAAACCGGAAGATCAGAAATCGTTCTGAAATAGTAATCGTGAACTCTCTTGCTGTATTTGCCACAGACAGGGCATTTTGATCTATGAGATTTAATTGCTGCATAGATTCTGATAGTACTCTCAGAGCATTCGATTTTTTTCAGATTTAGAAAAGGCATAGCGATTAGTTGTTTTATCATCTCATGTAATTGTTTATCAATTACTTAAAGATAATAAACAGGCTTCACATTACCAAGGAAAAGAATAACTTATATTCCTGTATATCAAATAGTTATTAACAATAAGATGTTGATTGTTTATCCCCAAATTTGACGAAGAACCAATATGTCTGGCTTATACATTAAATAACCATCCTCTAAAAAATCTAAAGAGGCTTTTTGAGGTTTGAAACAATGGATCCTCTCCTGCATATTGGCCATTAAAAAACCGTTCGGTTATTTTACCAAAGTTTTAAGTGAATCCCTTTTTGAAATAAAATTGGAATTTTTGTATTTAATCACCAAAATATTATATAGATCTGCAGAATTATTTATGTATTCTTTCTTCCTGCCTTTACTCGTAGAATTTATTTCCCCATAATAGTAGTCAGCAGCATCTTTAATAGATTTTAAATCATCAAGGTTTAGTACATCGCTGAATTCCATTATGCCATATTTAATCTTTTGTGCAATTGAAAGCTCCTGATAGGCATTCTCCTTTTGAAATTCTTTAAACGGTTTCTTTATCTCCCAGAGCTGGGCTGTTTTATCCCAAGAGCCCGTCAGAATGCTTTTACCATCGGGTGAAAAAACTGCAGAAGTAATAAAACCATTAGGCTCTTTAAAGACTTGCAATAAATTTCCTTGCAGGTCCCAAATAGAAGCTGTATTATCTTGTGAACCTGTCAAAATGCTTTTACCATCGGGTGAAAAGGCAACCGAATAAATAAAGGATTCTTGCCCCTGAAATATCTGAAGTATATTTCCATGCAAATCCCATAACCGGGCTGTTTTATCATAGGAACCTGTAAGAATATTTTTACCGTCCGGGGAAAAGGCTACTGAAGTAATTTCATCATTATGGCCTTTAAACACCTTTAATGCATTCCCCTGCAAATCCCATAAGAAAGCTGTACTATCTTGTGATCCGGTCAAAATATTCTTACCATCTGGAGAAAAGGCAACTGAAGAAATTCCGTCTTTATGCCCTCTGAGTACTTTAAGTGCATTGCCCTGCAAATCCCAAAGTATGGCTGTTTTATCATCTGACCCGGTAAGAATTTTTTTACCATCAGAAGAAAAAGCAACTGAATTAATTTTATCATCATGCCCTTTAAATATTTTTAGAATCTTACCATGCAAATCCCAGAGTTTGGCTGTATTATCCCATGACCCTGTTAATATACTTTTACCATCAGGAGAAAAGGCTACTGAAGAAATTCTGCTTTTATGCCCTATGAAAACTTTAAGAACATTACCCTGCAAATCCCATAGTCTGGCTGTTCTATCACCTGACCCGGTCAGTATGCTTTTGTTATCTGGAGAGAAAGCAACCGATGTAATGTTTTCCCCATGTCCATAAAATGAATGAAGTTGATTTCCCTGAATGTTCCATCGACGGGCTGTTTTATCATAGGACCCTGTAAGGATACTTTTGCCATCTGGAGAAAAAGCTACTGAAGTTATTACTTCTTCATGACCTTTAAACTCTTGCAGTACATTCCCCTGGAGATCCCATATCCTGGCTTTTTTATCCCATGAACCTGTAAGAATGCTCTTACCATCGGGTGAAAAAGCAACAGAAGTAATCCCCCCTTTATGTCCAACAAATACCCGGAGTTCATGTCCCTGCAGATCCCATAGACAAGCTGTATTATCAAATGAACCTGTTAAAATGCTCTTGCCATCAGGTGAAAAAGCTACTGCTAAGAAAAAGTCTTTTTGCCCTTTAAATACTTGCAGTACATTACCCTGCAGATCCCAAAGTCTAACTGTACTATCAAGTGAACCTGTTAGAATACTTTTGCCATCGGGGGAAAAAGCTACTGACCAAATGTTATTTTTATGTCCCTTAAACAATTGCAGTTCATTTCCCTGAAGGTCCCATAACCGGGCTGTCTTATCGTCTGAACCAGTAAGTATGCGTTTACCATCAGGAGAAAAAGCTACTGAAAAAATTCCATCATCATGTCCTTTAAATATTTTCAGAATGTTGCCATTCAAATCCCAGAGTATGGCTGTTTTGTCAGAGGAACCGGTCAGAATGTTTTTACCATCAGGAGAAAAAGCTACCGACTTAATTCCATCTTTATGCCCAATGAATATCTGAAGTTCATTACCATGAAGGTCGCAGAGCCGGGCCGTATTATCATCAGAGCCAATAAGAATACTCTTACCATCAGGAGAAAAAGCTACTGACCGAATTCTATCTTCATGCTTTGAAACTATTTTGTAAAAATTATTGTCATAATAAATTCTGGTGATATTTTGGACTATATCAGGGTTAATGGAATCAATACTATTTGCATATTCTGCCAGTCGAAGGGCAGTAGTTGGGTCTGTTTCGACAACTTTTTGCGATAAATAATTAAAATTATTTGCTTGGGCTTTCAGATAGTTTAAATTTGAAATTACCTTTTCTTTAAGTGCAATTCCCCTTTCATTCATTGCCCATATCGTAAAACCTGATAAGACAATAATCAGTGCTATTGTAGCAGCACTTACAAAATTTCTTCTTCTCCTCCTTGCTCTGGTAATTTCATTCTTGCTTCTATTAATGAATGCTTCCGATGGTTTACTTAAATACAATTTATCTTCATAAGGAGCAATGTACTTCAGGTCATCATCAGTAAGAAGTTTCCCTCTCTTTCCGTAAACAGATAATGCGTTCTCAATGAACTGTTTTACTTCAATTATATCCTTTTCAATAGCCGTAAATTTTTCATAGATCTTCGATGCCAGTGCATCGTGCCTCAGTTCGAAATATCCTGCCTCGTCCCTTTCCCTTAATATCCGGAGATCAACAAATTTTGTTAGGTTTTTTAGTAAATATGTTGCACCTATCTCAATTCCAAATGCCTTTACTGCATCAAGAATTTCCTGCTCATTCATCTGTCGTTTTGTCCCCTGTACTGAGACAAATGATTTAAGTATTGCCATACCTGTATCCGGATCATCAAACTCCCTGATCTGTTCCTCAAGGAACTGCCCCAGCAGGTCAGATACGCTTCCTGCCTTTGTGAGCAACTCTTTTGAAAATCTCAGCTTTTCATTTTCGTTTTTTCCAGCTTCTGCAATACGGAAGATCCTGTCTAGGTATATCTGAAGGTAGGTAAGCTCTATCTCGAAACCTTCCGGACAAAGCTTATCAATAAGCTCTTCCGAAAAGCCTGTCTCTGTCTCAATGTTATTTACCCTGCATGGGCCTTCAACAGCACTGATTGCATTGGTGCTCTTCATCTTTTCTACACGGAAACAATTTGTGAAGATGTCGGGCAATTCTGATCTGAAATCAGTCATTTCAGCAAGAAATTCTTTCCTGAGGATGAAAATAATTCTGCACTGTTTGGCAGAATCAGATATTTCCCTGATAAGTTTAATGAACCCTGATCTTTCTTCCTGGTTCCCGAATATGAAGATTTCTTCAAATTGGTCGAATAGAAGGTAAACAGGTTTGAAATGGTCGAGGTAAATTGACTGTAATTTTTCTGTCACAGATTGGCCTTTCTTCAGTGGAGTCAGAGCCTGCTTATTGATTGAATCATTCAAGCTGTCAATTATGTTGCTGCCTCTTCGTATATACAATGGCAGCCAGTCGCTGTCATCAAACCTGGAAGCAAGCCCACAATTTACGAGTGAGGATTTCCCTGTTCCGGAAGCACCGTAAACAAGAAGTATCTTGCTTTCAAAGACCCTTCTGTAAAGCTCAGTTATCTCCTGGTCACGGCCGAAGAATATCTCACGGTCTTCGATGGTATAACTGTCGAGAAATTTAAACGGTGATTTTATCATGGTGAATTTTCTTTCTTATTTACTTATCACTTTTACTGATTTGCATATTATTAATGGCACACGACAAATGATATACGACTCAGGACTCACGACACACGACGCACGACTCGCTGTTTTACCTTGTGCCATGCGTCGAGTGTCTTGAGTCTTATTCTTCACTTCACACTTCAACCCCTCCTAATGCTAACATAAGCTCCTTGTATTCTTCAAGCAATATATTATAGTTACTCAACGCTCTCAGATCGCACTTTTCAGTTACCTCTGTTCCAAGGTACATAAGATGACCACTCCTGTATTTTGTGTACATGAAGATATCTTTCCTTATATCAAATTTTTCCTTAGTATCAATTGTCTCAGCATTGGTATCAATAATCAATGGCGAGAGGTTAAGGTAGTCATCGAACGACTTGATTGATTTCATAAGCAACACAGATTGACTGTCGGAGAATTTTGTTTCATCAATCTCCTGTCCTTTAAAACCGGAATCGGAACTGTTCAGAAGTTCGACAATATGATGAAACTTTGCTTCATGGCTTCGGGGTTTTATAACTTTTATATCTCTTACCGATACCAGCCTGTATTTAGCGAAAAAGGCAATCCTCTCAAGAATGAATGTAAGCTTCTCCTCATATTCAACACATCTTTTCTCTATTTCACCTTCATCGAGGTTTATCTGGTAATGACCTATCTCGTTCCTCTCAGGTACCCAGAAATCGAGTGCAGCAAAAAACTTTTTATCGAACTGTTCATTCATCTCCGGTAAAAACCATTCTGTCTTTTGCTCAGTATATATTGTCGCAAGAGCGCGGATCAGCCAGCAAAAGCTTCCCATGGTCAGAACAGGAAATCTGCCGGCAAATTCACTTTTTACCTGATCGCTAAGAGTAACTTTTTTGCTTGAAATATCGTACCAGACCTGGCACACCATAACGAAGCTTACAAACTGCATTGATCTTTCAATGGTTTTGAAAATCTGGTCGAGTCTCAATCTGCCGGGCTGTCGCATGGAACCGGAAAAAAGTCTCCTGAGTTCCACTCCGATTGGCCAAGGAAAATTTTTAATCACCAGGTCGCCGATAATGCGATAATCAATCTCTTCGTCCTCATCTTTTTCAGGTATGAATTTTGAAAGAGAAGGTTTACTTTTTACCATTTCGGCAAATACTTTCAGAATCAGGTCCTCATTTATTGCAGCCATGTTCAATAGATATTTAATAATTAATAAGCATACATAGTCAAACAGGTATATGTGTAAATTTATTAGATATTTACACTAATAACAATTTTATTTTTAATCAGTAATTTGATTTGAAATTAAGGTTTTTTGAAATTTAAGCTGCTTATCCTGCAAAACCCCTGAGAATAAGATTATTTTTTTGCTATATTAGTCCTAATTAAAATTTAGAATTATAAATCTAAACATATCAGTATGAAAAATTCAATCTTAATCAGAACCTGTTTGTTAATTAGCTTTGTTCTTGTCGTGACACAATCTTTTGGACAGACAGACCTTAAATCAAAATTATTCAAGGATTTTGTGAAAATTGAAAATGGCAAATATACTGCTGAATTAAATGGATTTGTTGTAGCGATAAAAGCCAATACTTTGGAAGTAAAAATCACTGCTTCGTGCCCCATCAGTGTGATGAGTCGAGACAATTTTGTACTTACCTTTTCAGCATTTGGGAATAGTATTATAGCAAGCGCCCTGAAAAACATTAATGACCAGGGCAATGATGAACTGGTGCTTGAAAGAAGAGACAAACCTATAGGACCCGCTGACATCACAATTCACATTGAAATGAATGCTAATGGGCTTAATTACAAGGTTACAGCGAAAGGTTATGAGAGTAGCAATACTCTAACCTGGGATCAGTTTTTTCTCCAAAACTAGCTCAAGTTTGAGAACTACCGGATGGTCAGAGGCTAATCCTAAATCTTGCTGAAAACAGCAGAGAAACCGTCGGCATTTATTTTGAAATGATATAATGTCGAAGCGGCATCAGTAATTTCCACATTGATAATCCCGGTACTCTGAAGCAGGAAGATCCTGAACTGACTGTAATCATTGTTATTACTCTCAATCAGTATTCCCCCCGATTTGTTCCATCCCCTGCCTGAGGTCAACTGCAACTCCCTTCCCTCTGAGTTTTTCATGGTTATCCGCACCGGACCATTGAATTTCTCCACCGGTTTCGATTTTTGAAATTCATGAAGAAATATTCCGGCTTTAAGTTTGTCGACAAGCAGTTCGGCATAGAGATAACCATTGGTTCTGTCATCTTTTGAAAAGTTGCCGTCGGTAACGTACCTGACATATTTCCTCTCGGCAGATTCACCTTGCTTTGGAGCAAATGAATTGAGAGTCCACGGATTAACAGCAAGTTTTGTTGAATTTTCCTTATATTTTGAAGAAGAATCGGCCTTTGCAGATTTTTCTGAAGGAGCTGGTTTATTATTACATCCTGCAATAAAAACAAATAAAAGGAGAAAAGATACCCTCTTCATTATGACATAATATCTGTTCCGTGATTCCATCGGTTATAATAATAAAGTGTTATAGTTTCTGTAACAAGTCCCGTTAAAAACGCTGTTAATTTAAGCATATTTATCTATTCCGCCTGCCTGATTTAAAAAGAGGAATTCTTCAATACTTCCGGGAGCAGGATAAAAATCAGAAACAATATGCCAAACTTGAAGCTGCGACCTTTTCAAAATTTCTTAATAGTACTAATTGAGAGTGCTGGTAATACTTAATGAATGTGCTGTCTGACTATAAAGGTCCTGGTGCATGATTATATTCAGCCAGCCAAATTGTTTTTAATATACAAAACTGTATTACAAGGATTTAACTCCGGCTCTAATTGGTCAGATATGGTCAAGTTGTCTGGCTCTTCTAAGCAAGTCGCACACCGCACACCACAAGCCGTACGACCTCGTTATACAGCCATACTCCTTCTGATTGCAGGATGAGGATTATAATCTTCTACAACAAAATCATCAATAGTGAGTTGATCAAACGGTTTTTTTGTAATATGTAATTTAGGTAAAGGTTTGGGCTCTCTTGACATTTGTTCAAGAATTGCAGTTACATGATCATATTTTTCTTCATTGCCGTCACTGGGAGCATTTTTATTAATCCAATCAACAACTTCTGAATATTCTTCTCTTGCAGAAATATTTCTTATTCTTTTTTGCAGTTCCTTGAAATTATCTCTGTGCCATTGAGTTCTCTTTCCAATACCGGCATAAAAATGTGAATCTCCAAAAGTGTGGATAAATGTTTTTGGAACCATCCCTGCTTCCTGAGCAATTATCTGGGTGAGAGCAGCATAACTGGCTATGTTAAAAGGAACACCTAAGAATTGATCACAACTTCTCTGGTAAAGCTGCAATTCTAATTCGCCTTCTTCATTAGCAGTTGCCTGATAAAGAACATGACATGGAGGTAAAGACATTTTTGGCGTGTCTCCCGGATTCCATGAATCAACAATATGTTTTTTCCCTGTTGGATTCTTTTTTAAACCATTTATCAATTTTCCCAGTTGATCTATTTCAATAAACTTCCCTTTGTCATGATCAAAATATTCCCATCTTCTCCATTGTTTCCCATAAATTGGTCCGGCATCGCCCCATCTTTCTGCAAATTCAGGATCTTCTTTTATTCTCTGACCATATTCTTCCATAGCTTTGTCCCAGTCAGGAGTATACTTCACAATACCTTCAGGAAAAATCCTTTCTTTTTGCATCCCGGGAAGATTGCCTTGAAAAGCATCAGGCCGCCATACAGGAGCGTTATTGTCTTCAAGGTATTTAATATTTGTATCCCCTCTTAAGAACCATATTGTTTCATGAAACATAGATCTTGTAGCCATCTTTTTTGTAGTTAATAATGGATACCCTTCTCTGAGATCATATTCATCTTGATACCCAAATAAAGAGATGATCCCCGAACCTTTGCTCCCTCCTTTAAAATTTGAACGATTAGAAGTTAAAATTGCTTTTGAATGATCCAAATATTGTTGTGCCATTTTATATTCTGTTAAAGATTAATCCTGTCTAACATGGATAATTATTGTCAAAACTATGCTTTTTTAGTTAATCCAAAGAAACCTTTTATTTTAAAATCTTCCCGATCTGGTCAAGCTCATCTTTACTGAAACTGGTATTCTTCAGAGCCTGAAGATTGTCTTCGAGCTGAGATACCCTGCTTGCACCGATCAGTACTGAGGTAACCCGGCTGTCTTTCAGAAGCCATGCAATGGCCATTTGAGCAAGCGATTGCTTACGGTTTTCAGCAATATTATTGAGTTTCTCAATTCTGGCAAGTACCTCCCTGGTGATCTGCACAGGTTTTAATGCTCCATGTGCCTTGCCGGCCCTTGAGTCTGATGGAATTCCATTGAGGTATTTATTTGTCAGCAGCCCTTGTGCCAAAGGCGAAAAGGCGATACAACCTATTCCTGACTTTTCAAGTACGGCAAGCAATCCACCTTCAACCCAACGTTCGAACATCGAATACTTAGGCTGATGGATAAGGCATGGCGTGCCCATCTCTTTCAGGATTTGTGCAGCCTGGGCAGTCATCTCAGCCGGATAATTTGAAATTCCGGCATATAATGCTTTTCCACTCCGAACCGCATGATCCAGCGCTCCCATTGTCTCTTCAAGTGGTGTTTCAGGATCTGGTCGGTGGGAATAAAAGATATCCACATAATCGAGCTGCATCCTGCGGAGGCTTTGATCGAGGCTCGAAATCAGGTATTTACGCGAACCCCAATCTCCATAAGGCCCGGGCCACATATCGTAACCAGCTTTTGTTGAAATGATTATTTCATCGCGATAGCTTTTGAAATCATTTTTCATGATCAGCCCAAAGTTCTTTTCGGCTGAACCATAAGGAGGACCATAATTATTGGCAAGATCAAAATGGGTTATTCCCGAATCAAATGCTTTCCATATTATTTTCTGAAAGCCGGAATAAACATCCACATCACCGAAGTTATGCCATAAACCCAGCGACAATAACGGAAGTCTTATTCCGCTTTTTCCGCAGCGGCGATATTCCATTCCGGAATACCTTTCAGGATCAGGCTGATACATATTTTGTATTATTTTAAGTTTAAGGTTTTTCCCCTTTACTCTGGTCATCTATTTCAACGCCAGATGTGGAGGAAGCACACATTAAAGTACTATTTGCTTTCTGAAATATTATAAATCTTTATCTCTGTCGGCTGACTGGTCATTTCGCCAACTTTGGTTCCGAACTCCTTGAAGTAAGGGGCCCCGAAATGAACATCTATTGCAGCCTGGTCCTTATATTTCTCGAAAAAGAAAAAATTCGATTTGTTGTAAGGATCCTGGTATAATCTGTATTCCAGACATCCTTGCTCTTTAAGTGTATTATCAATGATCCATCGGGCCGATTTGATAAACTCATCCTCCATACCTTGTTTTATGTAGATTTTTGCAGTTATAGCCTTCTGAACCTGGACTTCCTTTACTGTCTGTGTATCGGATTGACCTGATTTCGCAGATGTCTTCTGTCCAAATGAAAATCCTGTAGTGATCAGGATGAATGAAAGTATAAGTATGATCTGTTTCATGAGTTAAGTGTTTTAGGGTTAGACTGTAAATTTAATAGTTTTTGTACACGAATGATGCATTAACTTGAGAAATATATTTTTATATTATTGATAATAAATATAATATAAGTGTTTATTGATTTTTTAATTTGAATTGATGTGTTAACCCCGAAGGGGTTTAATTTGAATAACCGTGGGTGCAACCCACGGTAAAGACAAGAAAACCCTCTGGCAACCCCGGAGGGGTTGAATAATTAATCCATTCTACCAGTCTAATATTCAACCCCTTCAGGGCTGTGACAATCAGTTTATAGATAACCGTGGGTTTGCACCCACGGTTATTCAGATTGTGCCACTTCGCAGCACGAGTATATTGAAATCAAACGCCTCAGTAGTGGTTCTTGTATATAAATCATCTTTATTCGGATATTTGCCGGCTCTGTTCATTCCGGTTACATGGTTTCAACATTTTTTTATTTAATGAGTTTAAACGTAACTTGCAGTGAAATTTCCCTGGAACAGGAAACTAATGACCTCCAGGAAACCGTTATATAAAAAGAACAAAGGGGAACTATAATTATAACTTACTACATGATCTTGATAAAATTAATTCCAACATCCATGATTTATATCAATGCACATATCGTGATCTTCTTTTTTGTTTTATTGCTTATTGATTTATATGCCTTTCAGGCATTCCGGTTTGTGATCAGGCGCTTTTCGCAATCTGCAATTCGTAGGATAAAAATTCTTTATTGGTCTGTTTCATGCTTTTGTTTTGCGTTAATCATTCTCACTCTATATACTGACTGGCACAGTTGGAATATATATTTCAGGACTTATGGTTTCGCCCTTCTGATTATTCTGATTGCGTCAAAAATTGTTCTGGATCTATTCGTTCTTGTTGATGATTTAATAAGATTCTTCCGCTGGTTATTATTAAAAATCTCATCCTGGTTTAAAAAGCCGGAACGAATAAAAGCTGTCCGGCAATCGAGGTCCATAAGTCGCTCTGACTTTATTATAAAGATGGGCGTTTTTATCGGTTCAATTCCATTCTTCAGCATGATATATGGAATGGCTTTCAATCCATATAACTACAAGGTAAGAAATCTGAGACTCATTTTACCTGACCTCCCGGGTTCATTTGATGGTTTCAGAATAGTTCAGATTTCCGATATTCACACAGGTAGTTTTTTAAGTACTGACCCACTTGCCCGGGCCGTTAATATCATTAATGAGCAAAACCCTGATGTAGTATTCTTTACGGGCGACCTTGTTAACTATAATCATGAAGAAGCATTGATCTTCATAGACATTCTGAAAAAAATAGAAGCAAAACACGGAGTAATTTCCATTTTCGGGAATCATGATTATGGTGACTACTATAAATGGAAAAACCTGGAAGCTAAAGAGAATGACATTCAGGAGCTAAGAAAAATTCATAGCCAGCTTGGCTGGAATCTGCTTTGGGATGAGCATCTTTATATTGAACGAGCTGGAGAAAAAATTGGGGTAATCGGTGTTCAGAATTGCAGCAGCCATGGTTTTTCCAATTATGGTAATCTGGAAAAAGCAACTAAAAATATCAGCTACACTCCTGTTAATATATTATTGTCACACGACCCTTCTCATTGGAGAAAGGAAGTTATTAAAAAGTATCCCGATATTAACCTTACCTTATCGGGGCACACACACGGAATGCAATTTGGAGTGGAAATACCTGGTTTTAAATGGAGCCCGATCCAGTATATCTATAAGGAATGGGCCGGTTTGTACCAGGAAAAGAATCAGTATTTATATGTAAACAGAGGGTTGGGATTTATAGGATACCCGGGGAGAGTCGGAATTTTGCCTGAGATTACTGTAATTGAATTAAAAAAGAAAGAAATGTAAGGTGGAATTACCATCTTCCCTTACTATTGTTGGCTGGAATAAATTTAACATCCCGGGTCAGGGTTAAATTCTTGTTGTTTTGACTTTATATCCCTTAAGCCCGAAAAAGACAATAAAACAAAAACAAAGCAACGGAACAATAAATCCTAGGGCCATCCTGGAAACATCAGCTATCCTGCCCATTATCATCGGGAAAATTGCACCTCCTACAATCGACATCACAAGTAAAGAAGATGCTTTTTTGGTCAGGGGACCCAGTCCTTTGATTCCCAAAGCAAAGATTGTCGGGAACATTACCGACATGAAGAAATAAGTCGAGAACAGGGCCACAACTGATATCCATCCAAGACCTGCCACAACAAGACTCATCATTAACACATTTACTGTCGCATAAAGTGCAAGCAGCCGGTTTGGACGAATTATCCTCATGAACAGCGTGCTACCGGTAAACCTTCCCAGCCAGAATAATCCCATCCCACCAAAACCCAGGATCTGTGCAGCCTGTTGATTGCTTAATGAAGGTAACTCTTCGGTGACATAATTGATAAAAAAACTGTTTACACCGGTCTGTGCGGCAACATATAAAAACTGGGCGATAACAGCAAAAACAAAATGCGGATATTTCAGAAGATCTTTCAGACTTCCTCCGTTTGTATCTGATTCATCGACTCCAAAATGTGATTCTTCCTTTATTTCAGGTAATGCAACGCGCCAGAACAAAAATGCAACGATCAGGACCAGCGATCCTATCAGCAGATACGGAAGAGCTATGGAGGCGAATTTATTGGGATTCCCGCTGACTGAAAAAATCAGCATCCCACCTACCAGCGGTCCGGCTATCCATCCCAACCCGTTAAATGATTGTGAGAAATTAATTCGTCTTTCTCCGAATTCAGGAGGACCAAGTACCGTTGTATACGGATTTGCAGCAGTTTCGAGACATGTCAGACCGCATGCGATTATAAAAAGACAAAACAGGAAACAGCCAAATGTTTGAATAAGAGATGCTGGAAACATTAAAAACGCACCTGTGGCAAAGAGAAGTAGCCCAAATATAATTCCTCTTTTATACCCGGATTTCTGCATCAGTAAACCAGCCGGAATCGCCATCAGGAAATACCCTCCGTAAAACACAAATTGGACAAAAGCTGATTTTGCCTTCGACATATGAAGTAATTCCTGAAAATGCTTGTTAAGCACATCCAGGCATCCATGGGCAAAACCCCACAGGAAAAAGAGACTGGTTACCAGGATAAAAGGAATTAAAAACTCCTTATAAACAAGCTTCTTATTGTTCCCGTTTGCAGCTAAATCGTTTGTCATTTTCAATCTTGTTTTGATAATACAAGATTGTTATGATTTACGACTTTACCAAAACTTTGCTGTACTTTTTATTTAACCAAAAGGTTCACTTTCAGTTTGAACTCATCATAAATAGTTTTATCTCCGAGATTATCGAAGAAGGAACCTGAACCATAACGAATATTATATTTTGTCCTGTCCACAGAAATATTAGCGAAAAACCAGATTCCATCATCTTTTTTCTGCATGGCAGCTTTAAATTCAATCGGGTTTGTGACCCCTTTTATTGTAAGTGTCCCACTCACTGTTCCTGTTCCTTTATCGAACGGAGTGCTCCCTGTTATAATAAGCTTAGCTATTGGAAACTTGGCAACTCCGAAAAAATCATCAGATTTCAGATGGCCTTGTAACATTTTGTTATCCTCTGAATCTTTAAGCGATGCCATGTCGATGTTGAATTCACCTGACACAATCTTATTATCCTTCCAGTTCAGCCAACCGGATTGTAAGTTAATAGTTCCTGCATGCTGGCCGGTAACTTTCTCACCCAGCCAGAATAATTTTGTTTTTGTTGTGTCGGCATTTAATTTTTCCTGAGCGCTGACATTCATAACTAATAAACCTGATAAGGTTAAAAATAATAGTCCCTTTTTCATATTTGTTTAATTTAAAATTTAATTATTAAACAACAGGAATTGCCCTTTTGTTCAACCTTCATTAAAATTTTTACTTTGCGATTATCAGGATATCAGAGTTTGTGAATATTCAGCCCACCACTTATTTCAAATACCGCTCCTGTTGAAAAATTCCAGTCGCCCCTGGCTAACGAAGCTACTGCTTTGGCTATATCTTCAGGTAATCCCCATCTGTTCTGAGGGAAAAACCCATCTTGAATCATTTTATCGTATTTATCTTTGAGTTTTATGGTCATATCGGTCTGTATGATACCTGGCCGCACTTCAAAAACAAGAATATCCTCTTTTGAAAGCCTGTCTGCAAAAACTGTCGAAGCCATACTAAGTCCTGATTTCGAGATACAGTATTCTGCTCTTTTTATCGATGACCATACAGCTGAAACCGATGTTACGAACACTATAACAGGTTTATAATTATCTATCTGTTGTTTCAGCCAGATCATTTCCCGTGCAACCCTTTGGGCAAAAAATACCGGCCCTTTCAGATTTATATTCATTACCCGGTCGTAGCTCTCTTCGGTCATGTCGAGAATATCTTCGCGCTGAAGGGGAGCTACCCCGGCATTGTTTACCAGGATATCAACACGTCCGTATCTTTCAAGGATATTTGAAACAACCTCTTTCTGACAACTTGTGCAGGAGATATCCAGACCTGTGGGGAAGAACTGAGCTCCCTTTTTTTCAACCTCTTTACTCAGATATTCCATCCCTTCGCTATCGACCGATCGGGCTATTGCTGCAATATCATAACCTTCGGCTGCCAGGGCAATTGCAACCGACCTTCCTATTCCTCTGCTGGCACCTGTAATAACCGCAACAGGTTTATCATTCATAGGTAAAGGGTATAGCAGGTTTTAGAGCAAATTTCGTTTTAAAGGTAGTGATTTGCCCGACTTCGTCAACATTCTTGCCGGAATTATTCACAAATCAAATTAAAACGCTCTGTCCCACTGTGTTATTTCGTTATGAACTTTGTGCGCTTTTTGTTTTCGCCCTTAGGAAATTAACTGACCGGGGACCGATCCACGATTGTCTGACAATTGAACCAACGTAATACCTGATTAATCTTATAAAAATCAATGTGCGGGTAAATACTTTTGGAATAAAAAAGAATATCAGTCCTGCAAGCCCCATCAAACCACCTGAAATCAGGTTATTTATTACAAGGAAAATATGTATCAGAGCTCTTTCAAATCCAGTCTTGTTTTTATTTATATATATATGACGCGAAATATGAACCTCTGTTTTTGTCAAGGATGCTGTTTTTAAATTTATTCTTGAACTGCCACCATGATTATGTTCGATAATAATGTTCCTGCACAGTGCAATTTTACCACCAATGTTTCTGACCCGTCGGCACAGATCTACATCCTCAAAGTACATCCAGAAATCTTCATCAAACCCTTTAAGTTTTTGAAACATTTCGCTCCTGATCATAACAACTGAGCCTGAGATCCAGTCTGGAAAGCTGATATCTTCTTTTTGCCTCTTGCCTTCAGCCTCCTGCTTATCATATTCTGCCTTCTGCCATTTTCCTTCTGCCTTTTGCCTTTTGCCTTTTGCCTTTTGCCTTCCCATTATTGCTCTCTGAAATCCGGTAAGATTGTAAAACTGGGGAAATGGACCTGACACAATGCATTCTTTCCCATTTTCATTTACCTGTCTGCACGACACAATAGTAAAATCAGGATTTTGTTTTGCGCAGATGAATAATTTTTCAACTTCAATTTCAGATGCCACTGTGTCAGGATTAAGAAACAGGAGGAATTCCCCTAAAGCATTTTTTGCCCCCAGGTTACATCCGTAGCCAAATCCTCCGTTTAATTCGCTATGGATGAATCTGAACTCAGGAAACTCTTCTTCAATCTTGAATATTGTATCATCATCCGATCTGTTATCAACAACGATCACTTCGGTTTTGAAATTTTTCCCGGTGAATAAGTTCAGTGAGTACAAACACTTTTTAAGCCGTTCCCATCCTTTGTAACAAACTATTATAATTGAAAGATCTGTCATATCTATAAAAGTACTACTCTTTTAAATTAAATATGTTGATTGTTACTTTTTTACTCGTTCAGTATAAAACATGTTTTTGTATTTTGAGTTTTGCATTTTGATTTTTCTCCTTTCTAACTACGGTTTCACTGAGTTGTCCCTCAGTCTCTCAGTCTCCTCCTCCATCCACTCATAAACAGGTTGTTGCGGGCCCTCCTTCCTGTACCATATTGCCAGAACTACTCCGGAGAAGAATCCGAGCATGTGCGACTCCCACGATACATTTTTGTATACTCCCGGAAATAATCCCCATACCATCGATCCATACAGAAAAACAATAAGAAGCGATAAAGCAATAAGTCTGAAATATTTGCGGATAATACCGCTGAAGAAAAGGAACGAAGCAAGACCATATACAAGTCCGCTTGCACCAATGTGCCACGCATCTCTTCCTGCGATCCATACCAATAATCCGGTAAGAAAGAATGTCCAGGTAAAAACTTTTACAGCTACCTCCGAATAAAAATAAAACAGGGCTACTGACAAAAAGAACAATGGCAACGAATTACTGAATAAATGTGAAAAGCTTGCATGAATAAAAGGAGAAAACAGGATTCCGCGCAAACCCTGTAATGACAAAGGATAAATTCCAAAACGGGTGAGATCTAATTCAAAAAGCACTTCAACAATCTTCACCAGCCACATCAAAAAAACAAATATCCCCGGAATAATCATACTCAGAAGGAGTTTCTTCCTGAATAAAGCACCCTCATCAGTTATATCTGAGCTCGATTTTGACATTATGAAAACAGGTGTTGGTTATTAGTTGCCGGGTACTGGGTATTATGCATTATAATACTGCTTTTAATACGTTGATATTTATTATTAAATTATTATTAACCACGGTGTTACACGGAGTTATGCACAAAGTAATTAACTAAGTCTCTCAGTCTCTTAGTCTCTTAGTCTCTTAGTCTCTTAGTCTCTTAGTCTCTTAGTCTCTTAGTCTCTTTATCTCTTTATCTCTTTATCTCAGTCCCTCCCCGGAAAAACGATCCCAGCTACCTCTCTGATCCTGTCAAGCGTTTTCATCAGGTCGCGGCTGAAAGAGTGAGGTACGATAGTACTTTGAAGCTTCCTTTCATCAAGACACTTCATTACTTCCATCGCCTCAAACTGATAGCCCATTCCATCTGGCAACAAAGAGTATTCCTTATTCTCCCTGCCATTCAGTGCAACTTTCAGTTGCTGCGACATATCACGTCCCCGTGAGAAGAAAAGATTTCCGTTTTCACATAGCAGGTCGCATCCGATCCCGGTTGCGGTTCGGAACGAGCTGTAAAGTGTCGCCATGCGACCATCTTCATAACTAAAAATTATGCTTATAGAATCCTCCGACCCGGTCTCTGTAAAGGAAGCTTTTGCTATTATCTCTTCAGGAACTCCCATAAAAAACAGAGCATCTATAACAGGATATATTCCGATATCGAGAAGGGAGCCGCCGCCGAGAGCCAGATTGAATTTTCTGTCGGTGGGGTTATAAGGAGGCTGGAATGCAAAACGTGCATCCAGGTAAATTATTTTCCCCGGTTCACCCCCCTGCAGTATTTCTTTCGTTTTCTTATAGATCGGTTGGAAAGGTGGCCAAAGTGCTTCCATCAGAAACACTTTCTGTCTTTCCGCTTCTTTTATCATTTTATCCACTTCATGACTATTTAAAGCAAATGCTTTTTCACAGATAACTGCCTTTTTATGTTTCAGACAAAGAATGGTATGCTCACAATGATACGAATGTGGTGAAGCTATATAAATAACTTCCAGATCGGGATCCGAAGCCAGTTCTTCGTAACTTCCATAATACTTTTTAAATCCGAATTCATTCGCGAATTGTTTCGCTCTGCTTAAATCGCGTGAACCAACTGCATATAGTTCAACATTTTTCAGCAATTTAAGTCCCCTTGTAAATTTTGCTGACATCTTTCCTGGTGCCAGTATGCCCCATTTATATTTCTTCTTCATACCTGAAAATATTTGCATAAATATATGAATTTGCCCGTTATTTTGTCCCCACGCTCTTCTTCAGTATTCAGATAAATAAAACCGCTTTATCGCCCCTTTAGGGGAGATGTCCCGCTCCAGCGGGACAGAGGGGTTTTAATCTTCCACTTAAAAAATAATTTAAAAATAATTGAATTATTTCAGTACTATGTATTGCATAGTATGTTTATTTATATATATCTTTGCATTGACATGTTACATGTATTATATAGTAGTAAATAATTAACAGAACTATGAAAATCACAGTCAGCATTAATCTCGGCGGCTATTCTTTCAACATCGACGAAGATGCCTATGCCGAACTTAAAAGGTATCTTAAAAATCTTGAACTTCACTTTGCAGCAGAAGAAAGTTCATCTGAGATCCTTTCAGATATCGAGACCCGTATGGCGGAACTTTTCCGCTCAAAGCTTACAAACTACAAACAGGTAATTAACATGGATGATGTACACCAGGTAATATCTGTTTTGGGTACTCCCGAAGATATTTCTGATAACCAGGGCCCGTCTGCAAACGAAAAGTTTTCGTCGCCTGGTTATCACAGGATGTACCGCGATACTGATCACAGGGTTATTGGCGGAGTTTGTTCCGGTATGGGAGCTTATTGGGATATTGACCCTGTTATTATCAGGGTACTGTTCATTGTATTTATTCTTGCTGGAGGAATTGGTGCCTTTGTATATCTTATATTGTACATAGTAATACCTGAAGCTAAAACAACGGCCCAGAAGATTGAAATGAAAGGTGCCCCGGTCAATATTCACAATATTAAAGAATCGGTAAAAAAAGAAGTTGAAACCGTGAGAAAGAACTTGAAAATATAACAACCAGGTTCTGACAACTAATTGAAGTGTAAACTTTAAAAATTAAATATCATGGATTTAGAAAATAATAAAGCGCAAATGCGCAAGGGTATACTGGAGTATTGCATCCTGTCGGTGTTATCCAGGAATTCCTGTTATGCAAGCGACATAATAAAAGAACTTAAAGAGGCAGAGGTAATTGTGGTCGAAGGTACCCTCTACCCTCTTCTTACAAGGCAGAAAAATGCCGGATTGCTTAGCTACCGCTGGGAAGAATCGCAACAGGGGCCTCCCCGTAAATATTATGAACTTACTGAAGAGGGCCGCGCCTATCTTACAGAGCTTGATAAATCGTGGCAGGAGCTTGTCGGATCAGTCAATCAGATAAGAACCAGGTAACCAATTATTAATCTATTAAAACTGAAAATAATGGACAAGACAATAAATATAAATATCGCCGGCATTCTGTTTAAGATCGATGAAGATGCTTTCAGCATACTGCGCGATTATCTTCTTGCGATAAATAACAGTTTCAGAGATGTCCAGGGCGGAAATGAAACAATAGAGGATATCGAATCGCGTGTTGCTGAAATATTTCAGTCTCAGAAAGGTATGGCCGGCGTTATTACGAAAGAGAACGTTGAAGCAATGATTTCAATTATAGGCAAACCTGAAGATTTTTATCATACTGAACCTGAGACAAAAAATTCTCATCATGTTTCTGAGAAAAAAAGAATGTACCGAAATCCCGACGATTCAATCATAAGCGGAGTCTGCAGTGGTCTGGCTGCCTATCTCGATTCTGATCCCGTGCTCTTCAGAATCCTGTTTGTCATCTTTACAATATGCTTTGGAGTTGGATTTTTTGTTTACCTGGCTTTATGGATCGCTCTTCCTGCAGCTAAAACAGATACCCAGAAAAGAGAAATGCATGGGAGCTCTTACCATACAAACGTACATAGCACCACATCCAGGGTCGGAAATGCTATCGATGAAGTTTTCAGAGCTATCGTAAAAATTTTCTATGTCATATTACGTATCATACTTATATTTATCGGTATTGTACTGGTACTGACAGGATTTCTTTTCATTTTAAGTTTTGTAATGGTCTTCGTCTTCAAGTTCCCCGGTGTATTCTCAATTGACTCCTCCGGGATCAATCTTGTAAACTTCACCGATTTTCTCAATTATATTGTGCGACCCGCATCCGTTTTATGGGTAACCATTTTAACATCAATTGTTCTTATTTTACCCATGCTTGCCCTTATTTACTGGGGTGTAAAAATGATATTCTGGTTCAAAGCCAGGGATGGGGTTGTCAGCCTGGTTGCATTGGTCGTCTGGGTTATGGCATTGGCTGCTCTTACTATAATCGGTTTAAATGAGGGGATCAGTTTTGCCCATAGCGCTAACACATCAACTGACATTGTCATTCCAAATCCCCCTGACACTCTTCACATAAGGAGTGATAGTAAGATTGCTGACCTGCGATTTGAAAAAGATTTTATTCTTCCTCGTGAACAGTATTCGGTATATATTAATGATGAAAAGAAAGAATTGTATATCCGTCCGGGTCTGACTATAGACAGATCTGATGATAAAGCAACAAAGGTAGAAATAAGAAAAAGTTCTGCGGGCCGTACCTGGAGTGAAGCAGAAAAAAAATCTGAAGAATTGAAATACAATTATGCTATGAAAGGCGATACTCTTCTTCTTGATGAATATTTTACTATTCCTGCCGAACGCAGATGGGCGGCCGATGATATACGTATAAACCTGTTTATTCCTGCAGGTACTATTTTGAAATTCGAAAAAGAACCCAGGATTCTTATTCGTTCATCTTTCAGGGATGAACCTGACAGATTTCCTGAATCGCGATGGGAATCTGGTAACAGTCTGTGGGTAATGACAGATGATGGATTGAAACCTGCTGCCGAAAGATCTTTCATACAAAAATAATTCCTTGTTTTTCATTCCTGATTTCTTCTATGACATCCGGTATCCGTTCTTCGGTACCGGATTTTTTTAATCCCTGATCACAACCGGGCAACGCGAGCTCGGCGAAGCCAAATCCGCAACCTGCAATTATCAGGTTAAACATTTATTTGTCTTCACCTTAAAAAAGTAAGGGATTTCTGGTCTGTCATATTAATTTTTTGTTTAATTTTATTATGAAATGTGAAAGCATAAGTCGGACAATAAGTACTATATAAGTTTGTTTGTCAACACATTAACCAGTTTTTACTTATGTGACCGACGGGACGGGAGTATAATTAAAATTGATGTAATCCGTCCTTTCATTTTATTCAATTGCTTTTTTTTGCCGACTTTTGTTCCTTTAATTATTGCTGTTCTTCTCTTTCTATGTAACTTTATATGAAAATTTCAATTTTCCAAAAAATGTAAAAAATGACTGTACAAATTGTGGTGATAATACTTATCGTTGCACTGCTTGGATATATTATTTTTCTGCATGTTCAGTTGGCTAAAAAGAATATATTCATTGAATCTACTGTCAGAAAATTATCAGGAATTGAAAAAAGCCGGAGTATGGACGAAATGATGTCGTTCCTTCAGGAAATTCAGAAATTAAACCAGTACAGTTCATTTTTTACTGATAAATTACTTGATGACAATACAATAAATTTTATCTTCGAGGATGAAAAAAATCTTAAAATATTTATGCATTATACCAAAGATGAGGCTGATGCAAATAGTATCCTTAAAGATGGATTTAAATTTGCCGATTCATTTTACAAAACTGCTTTGCCGGTTTCAAAGGATAAGCTGGATCTGGTAATCAAACATAATAGCCGGAAATTTTTTGGAGAATATCTGATAATCATTTGCATATCGAACGATATTGTTAATTTCTATTCATTGGAACTCGATAAAGCCGGTATTAAAAACTATTATTTTGAAAATGTTCTCACTGAATCGCCTTCGCAGCGAAATGAGAATTCCGATCTTATGTACCAGCTTTCATCACAGTTTATAAAAGGATACGTAAACCACAGAACAGGTGAAATTGTCAGAAATCCTGATTTTGATCCCTGGTATAACTCACCCTCTTTCATGAAAAATATTGATACCCTGAAAAATAAAGAGCTCTAACCTATAAATTTCAACTGATGAAAAAATCAATATTACTTTTCATGGCGATTTGCCTGATATTCGGAAATACGGCCAGTGCTCAGGGCTTATTAAAAAAGGTTTCAAAGTCAATGACCGATGAACTTCTCGGAAAATCCCAGAAAGCTCCGAAAAACAAAAATGCAGATCAACCAGAACCTAAATGTGCCTGCGATGCCGCCGAGGTTGTAATGGATATGGGAGGAAAATTGCAGCTCGACTATAAAGAGCTTACAATAAGTGTACTGGACGATGGAAGTGTCCTGGTTAAAAGCCGGGGAACAAATGATTATTATATTATTAAAGATGGTGTGACCCAGGGTCCGATAAAATCGGGTGACCCAAGAATCGCTGCTTTTGAGGCAGTTGATGATAATAATGCAGATAAAAGCGATCAATGGCTTTTAAAATACAAAGAATATATAACTAAACCCGACGGGAAATACATGATATCGTTCGGAGGGAAAAGCTATGGCCCTTATGGCCAGATCAACAGCTTCGTTGTTACAAAATCGAAAGATAAGTTTACAGCTATGGTGGTTGAGAACACTCTTGTAAACGAAGATGACAGTAAGAAGATGGAAGAAGCAATGAAAAATGCAAAAACCGATCAGGAGAAGATGGATCTCTCTATGCAATATGCCCAGGAAATGCAACAGAAAATGATGCAGGGCGGTGGTCCGACCAGTATCCTGCCTAAGCTTGTTACTAACATGCCCGATGTAACTTACGATCAGGTTAAAACTCCTGGTGCCACATTTAACGGCACTATGAAATATGATGATATCCTGCTGGTTACATATAATAAAATAATGGATATTCAGGGAAATGTTTTATTTAATCTTAACAATCAGGAAGCTTTGGGTAATAAGGATTTTTTTGTCAATACAGCCAATACAAAGTATGCATATTACAATTTTGGGACGCTTACTTTCAGTGACAAAACTACCTTTTCGGAGCTTTTTAACCCACGCCTTATAAAGGTGAATGGACAGGTTTACTTAGCTTATATGTACTATTCTCCAAAGAAGAATGCAATAATGCAATGTAAGATACTGTTCTGACTTTCATCTTGTAAACCACTTATTATCAATTATATATTTTGTCGAATAATTTCCTTCCTTTAAGGGTCATTTTAAGAACATTATTTTCCTTTCTTCTTATTAACATATCCTTTAGTACAATTTGTTCACAATCACTAAATTACCAGCAGTTATTTGGTGATGACTGGGTAAAGGCGCAGACCTTTGAGAAGGAAAACAGAGTTTGGATGGAGCCTGTTCTCACCAGGAATCATATTTCTTATCCGTTGGCTGTTGCAATTATTTTCCCCGAGCTGGTCCGTTATTCAGCTTTACGCGATAAGATGGAAGTGACATTACTCAAGGCTCTCTATATTAACCTGGGCGATGAATACGCCAACTTTTCTGTTGGACAGTTCCAGATGAAACCATCTTTTGCCGAGATGATCCGCGATCAGGCGCCTGATGTATTGGGCCGGAGATCAGGAATTGAATTTGAAGACAAATCTGAATATGATGATATTAAAAATTTCAGAAAATCTATTGTCACGGACCTTGAAGATCCTAAAATTCAGATGAATTACCTGGTTGCGTTTTTGAAGATCTGTGAAAAGAATTTTAAAACTAACCGGAAAGATGAAATTGACAGGCTAAGCTTTCTTGCCACTGCTTACAATTATGGATTTGACAAAACCGCCGCTCAGATAGAAAGCATGATTGATAAAAAATTCTTCAATACAAAACTTTTTAAGACAGAGAATTATTGTTACGCTGATGTTTCTTTGTTTTGGTACAAACAATTCCTGGCAGGAAAATAAATAAGTAGGATTATATTTCAGGAAAAATCTGTACCTTTCTGTGTTTCTTTAGTGTGCTATTTTTTTTCTCGCTGCTATGACAAAAAAGAAGGTTATTCTTAAACGGATGTTCCATCGTGATGAATGGAGGTATGCAATCATTTTTGATTATGATAAATATCTGACGGAACTTGTGAGATCAGTTAACAATGCAACCTGGAGTCAGACTAACATGTGCTGGTATGCCAACTCTGACGAAGAAACACTTAAACAGATTCTTGCCGTTTTTCGCGAGTCGGCTGATATCGATATTTCAGCAATTGTTTCAGCAGAGAAGGAGAAGTCGGCACCGGCACCTGAAGCTCTTCATGTCGAAACATCTGAAGATTTTGTGATGCCCCATACTGATCGTGAAATAATGTCAGATGCAGTAAAAAGTATCGTTTCACAAACAAATGATCAAGGTTATTCTCCTGTGCTTTTTACTATCAGCGAGCCCGACGGACGGCTTGTTATTCAGTTCACCGGCAGGTACGATAAGGAATGGATAAGGGAATTGAATGAATTTGGAAGGCCATATTATGATGGTATCCGGAAGGAATGGTTGTTAAAGTGGTCCCAGTTTGCAGTTGATTCGTTATCCGATTATTTTTCTTCAAGAGGTGTTGATGTAATTGTGAAAAAGCGCGAGGTTTCCGGAATGTTAAAAGAGTTGCGCGATGAGCAAAGCTCTGTGGTACGGAATCGTGTTTTGGGAGAAGAGGCTCTTAAATGCATTGAAATGGTCAGGAGGTATCTTGAAGATAAGCGATACAGTAAACGAACATGTGAGTCTTATCTTGCCCACCTCGAATTGTTTTTCAAATATTTTCACACCAAAGATCCTCGTGACATAATAGAGGAGGATATTTCCATTTTTATCGATGACCATATAATAAGGTTAGGATATTCTGCTTCATATCAGAATCTTGTAATCTCAGCAATAAAAGTCTATTTCACTTTATGCGGATTGAGAAAGTTTAACCCTGATTCACTTGAACGGCCCCGTCGCAGCAGGGCATTGCCTAAAGTTTTTTCAAAAGATGAAGTAATGAAGATCTTCAGTGCCACCAGGAACAACAAACATAAATTGATGTTATGGCTGATATATTCCTGTGGTTTGCGACGAAGTGAAGTGACTAATATAAAACTCACTGATCTTGACACGGAAAGAGGTATTTTGCATATACGTGAAGGCAAGGGGAACGTTGATCGCATGGTGCCGGTATCTCAGAAAGTCTGGGAGAAAATAAGGACATATACCAAAGAATATAATCCGATGGCATATCTTTTTGAAGGTCAGGCAGGGGGCAGATATTCAGTTGAAAGTGTATATTCAGTTTTCAAACAGTCATTAAAGCGTGCAGGCATTCAGAAGGATGTAGGTGTGCATTGTCTGAGGCACAGTTATGCAACGCATCTGCACGAGAGTGGGCTAGACATTAGGTACATCCAGGAACTGCTTGGTCATAAGAGTACCCGGACGACTGAGATCTATACACATGTAAGTCGGCGTAATTTATTTTCAATACGAAGTCCGATTGAGGATATGGAAATTGAATAGTTATTTTTTGCTTAAATGGGCAAAAAGTACCTGTAAGAAAATCAATTCAGAATTAAAGGTGTTAAATGCAAAATACAAAATTCCAAATGACATATAGATGATTTTCAGAACCTTTACCCTTTATGATTTCAGGTTAGCTGGTTTTTGTTCTCCTAAGTTGGCAGGATATTTTCCTCGAATCTGATCTATAAAAACCTTCTTATTACAACCTGCCAAGTTTTAGAAAACATGCTTCTATCCAACACTAATTATGCACAAACATGCAATTTTTATACTTTTATAAGCGAGTTAGGTTTAAGGGTACCGTGCAATACCAGGACGGCCAACGCACAAAAGCAAGAGTTTGGCTGACGCCAAACACATGCTTTTTTGCCAATCCTGGATTACTTAATGACATTGATTTTGTAACTTTATTATTTTATGAGTGGATGATAAAATGGATTAAACCTTTAATCTTTTTGAACATTGTTTAATTTAAGTGATTTAGGAAAAACGAATCAGAGGTAGTCGAAACCAATTATATTAAGATAAATGAACTTATTTGAACATAGAAATAATATAGAAAAAAATCCAGTTGCCTATTCAAAAGATTTGGAAGATGATAGATTAGTTAAAACATTGATTAATCATATAAAAGTTGATTTTCCTACTGTCAGATTTAACAGAGAAAAAAAATTAATTCTAAAAGAGATTGTAAACCTTATTTTTGAGACACAAGACAATCGACCATTTTTTCACGTTGAAGGTACGGAATTACCTTTATGTTGGAACAGACCTGAAAACTGGGAATGCAATTACATAAAATATGAATGGGGACATCTATTGTCCAGAAATCAAAATCCTGTAAACGATAAAAGTATTATAGAAAATTTGGGATTATATTCAGCTCGATGCAATCAACATATACAAAGCAGCATGAATATACAAGAATTGATGGTGTACGGTGGATTAATTTCTCAGAGGATTACAAATGTATTGACTAAACGGAGAATGTTATTTGAATCACTTAAATGGGGGAAAATAATGGAGGAATTAAATAAATAGATTCACAGAACTTTACACCGGATTTATCTTCATAACGAGACAATTTTAAAACCCTAAACCAAAAAACAAGTTAGGATTAAGTTAATAGACCAGATTCCGGGACTGCCAACGCACTAAAGCAAGAGTTTGGTTGACCCCTAACACATACTTATAATCCGGTTAGACACTTTACAAAGACAATTCTGTACCTTAAATAGATAAGACATAATTAACTAGTGGAAAAAGAAAAATTACAAAGAACACATTGCTGGTACTGTCAAAAGGAGACAAATCATAAAGTTTTGTTAGATGAATTTGAAATGATATCTGAAGAACTTATTTGGCATACTGAAGATGGAGAAGAAAGCAAATCTGCTTGGGCACCTATTGGAAGCTTGTGGCTAGTATCTAAATGTTTGGGTTGTGATAAAATAACTTTCAAACATATTTACAGAACAACACCGATTCAAGATTTTGATCAGACTTTTTATTTCCCGAAAAAAATAGTCAGAGAATTTCCCAAGTGGACAGTGAGAATGCCACATAAATATAGCGAAGTATTTTATGAAATCTATTTATCAATTCAAGAAGGTCTTTATATTCTTTCACTCACTGGAATAAGGATTCTCCTAGATTTATTTATAGTCTCTAAGATTGGAGATGTTGGCGCCTTTAAACAAAAAATGGACAAACTGGTTCTGGAAGGTATAATAACTTCATCAAAGGCAAAGGTCTTAGAAACTACAATTGAAGCGGCAAATGCATCGGCTCATAGAGGGTACAAACCAGACAAAGAAACATTATTTCAAATTCTTGACATTGTCGAAAATTTATTACAATCTGAAATTGTAGATAGGCCTATAGATAAAATAAGAAAGAAAACACCCTCTAGATCTAAATAGGTTGGTTTAAAATGGCAGGAACATTTGCAGGTCAAAGGGTTGTGCGATATAAGGATCCCCATTTCATTAAGATTAACTAAAACCAGATAATATGAACAAATCTAAATTTAACCTACTCCTATTATTAATTCTTGAAGGGGTTTTACTTATCAGTTGTACAAACAACAGTAAGCGACTCATTGGAGAATGGAAAGGAACTGACAAAGGACAGACCGGAAGTTTGGTTTTGGATAAGTCCAACCATGCTATATTTGTACTTGAAAATCAAGTAATTGGTGGTAAAGATTATGAAGTCAATGGAATCAAATCAGAATGTAAATATGAAATTGATTATTCAAAAAATCCAATTTGGCTAGATATTGTAATTTATGAATCAGGAACAACCAAAGAAAAAGGCCGGTTAAAAGGTATAGTGAGATTCATTACGGACACGAAAATAGAATACAGAATTAGTTTAGACGGTAACAGATTTGACAAATTTGATTCTGAAGACAAAGAGAATACAATTGTTTTTGATAAGGTTATTAACTGATTACTAAATTCTTATTATTAACTAATAATTACTAAAAATGAGAAAAGTTAATTTTGACGCAATTAAAGAACATGTTAGTACGCATTATGGTGACCTTACTGGAGTGATTCAAATAGATGGACATTCAAATATCTCCTCTATTTATGAATTATGTAAAGATTATTTATTTGATACAACTGACAAATTCATAATTGGATTTGGACTAAGTGAGAGCACTACAGATGGCATAGGAAGAAAAGGCAAAGCAACTTGTTCAATATTATATGTAGGGAAAAAAGAATATGGAAACAATTTTGATGAAATTGAAGCAAAAATAAAAAGTGTTGGTACATTTAGAGTAATGAAAAAAGTCTTTTATGTCGATTATAATGAGCTTGGGAAATATATTAAGCGTTATGATTTCATCGCAACAAATGAGTTGACAAAATACGTCACAACAATAGAAATTGATGATGACGAGAGCGAAGAATAAAATTCTAAAACAGTATCGATAATATCCAGAAAATATAAATCCCTAAAACTTTGAAATGAGTTAGAGTTAAGGGTATTTGCCCGATTCCGGATAAGCCAACGCACAAAATCTAGAGTAGGGCCGTTGTCGAGCACATTTGCAGCTCGCTAATACCTCCCTTTATATCAAAAGCTGCAAAAGAGCTTGACAATTCAAAGTTCCCAATAAATCCGGACAGAGTTAAAATGAGACAGTTTGGTTCTAACGAGACAATAAAACCCTAAACCTAACTCGGTCGGTTTAATTAATTGGCTTCGGCAGCCCGGACCACTCCTCAATCGGCTCTAAAAGTCTATGCTAGTAAATTCATCTCAACTTATCAAATTTTGTGGCACCCAGACTGATCCTGCTACCGAGACAAAGTCAATAGGGCTGCCGGCCGACGCTCTGGTGCCTTGTTTTTTGCTCGCCATCTAGACTATTTCATTGTGACCCAAAACTCACACTCATTACCCGGACTTGCTACCGTTAAGACAGTTTCATCGTGACCAGTGAGTGCTCGTCCATCTATCGGGACTGGCAAAAAACGCGGCACCGCGACACGGACGCCAACTCATTAAACCGCCGGGCCGTTATGCTGCAATAACGTTTTATCGCCATCTGCCCGCTTGCCCCAGTTTTGTTTGCGGTTGTACCCGGACAAATTACTGATCCAAGACATATTCGTATCCCGTGACAAATTCGTTTACCTCGACTGCCGCAAACAAGCCATCTCTTAGCAAGCTTGTTTTATCTGGACACCAAATTTTGTTCCGTCAAGACAACTCTTTTTTTAATTTGTACTTTAACCGGCTTGCTCCTCCCTGCTTGCATCAGCCAACGCTTCTGCAAGCCTCTATTTCATATCGCATGCCGGGACGCTGTACTCCCGGTTACTGCAGCAAACACGCTGGTATAGGCAAAAAGCTTGTCGCAATTTTTGCTCCTCACCTAGACAATTATATCTTGACAAGAAACATTTCTCTCTTTTATTAAACCTTGATTCCTCTTTCAGTAAATTAAAAAGTGACGAGACAGCTACTGTCCATTTACCGGGATTCATTACCTTGATAAATAACTTATGACATGACAACTTCTGCGCATTTATCGGGATTTGCAAAAATTGCTCCATGGCGTCTTGCCCACCGGGACAACTCCCTGGCTAAAGAACCTGGACCAGTGGCCGGATGGGCTAACGTCGCCACCGCTTTCTTCCTATACCAGCGAGCCGTTAGCTGCAAGGCAAATTTGCCCCAAGTCCTCATTACACCGGGACTTCCGACGCGCGCGCAAGAGTTTTGCAGCCCGTCCCTGCAACCATCCCGTCGCTGCAAAACACATGCTTTTTTGCCTACCCAGACTCCACCGTTTAGCAACTTAATCATGACACGAAAACTCCAACCCATTTACCGAGACTTTGCCATCTTGACAACTTCATCATGACATGAAAATCACTGCCCCTTTACCGGGACCATCCCTCCCTGACAACTTCTGCATGACACGATAACACCGGCTCATCTACCGGGACTTGAAAAAAATAAATGGTTTTTGCAATTCCACCTAGATAAATTACCGATGACGAAATATGCCCTACCCATCTATCGGGACTGGCAAAAACCACATTAGCGACTGCTAATACCTACAAGAAACAAGTCGTAGTCAAAATTGCATAGTTGCTTTATTAGACCATTAATTCTTTACATTTTTACAAATATTTTAGTTTTGAATCATTTGATTAATCGTAAATTGGCATTGATTAAGGCTACAATATTCTACTTTTTAATTTTGGATTTTAAAATTTATTCAGAAAGCTCATTCTTTTCAATTCTTATTCAATAATAATGAACCTAAAGACATTTTAAAATGAAAATTTTTATACTCCACCTTACAGATTTACATTTCCTTCAGGCAGAAAATTGGATTTCTGACAAAGTCGATCACATAAAAAATGCAATAAAAAGTAATTATGCTGGGGTAGATAAAGCATATTTAATTCTTTCTGGTGACATCTCAAATTCCGGGAAAAAGGAAGAATTTACGAAGGCAACAACTTTCTTAAAACAAATCTTTTTAGCCCTTAAAGGGATAAATCCAGATATAAGAATTGGGATGATAAACACCCCGGGGAACCATGATTGTAACTTTGACAACGATAATCAAATACGAAAAAACTCTCTTGTCAAAATGGATTACAAAACACTTGGAGACAAGGACTTGAGTGTAATCAATTCTTGCATTTCAATCCAAAATGACTTTTGGGATTTTTATAAACAATTTACTACAGTCCCCGAAAACAAACTCTTCTATCAATTGAAAGACTCTCTGGGAAATAAAAAGATTTGTATCAATTGTTACAATACAGCTTGGATGTCCCAGATAGAGGAAACTTCTGGTTCCCTATTCTTCCCAGTAAAAAGAGTGGACCATAATCTAAACAATTCTGATTTCGATTTAAACATATCCGTTTTCCATCATCCAATTGGTTGGTTTAGTCCGATAACTGAGATCAACAATAGAAAGGAGTTCCAAGACCATCTTGAAAATGTTTCAAATATTTTAATATATGGCCATGAGCATGAGGTTGAACAAAAAAAAATCACAGATATTCATCTGCAAAAAGAAACTATTTATATATCTGGAGAATCATTACAAAATCATTCTAATAAGAAGTTATCTGGATTCCAAACTATTATCATTGATCTGGAACAAAATGAAGCGATAACAACTCATTACTCATGGTCTGAAACATATTATTTGCCGAAGAAGAAGGAAAATCTAAAACTAATTCAATCTTCCGTAAATCATAAAAGCTTTCAGATAAAACCGGAATTTTTCGAAAATATTAATAAGATCTCTATTCCACTACAGTTTGAAAAAGTTAGTAATATAAGACTATCAGATATTTTTATTTTCCCAGACTTAGAAAGAATTAAAAATGACTACAAAAAACTTGATGATTTTATTGATTCCGAGGAACTTCTGGATAATGAGAATTTTAAAGATTGCATTATTGAAGGAGAAAATCAATCAGGTAAGACTAGCTTATTAAAAATGCTTTACAGGCGATTTTATGAAAAGGGATATTACCCATTGTATATAGATGGTGCTGACATTAATAAACCGGATGTTCATAATCTTCTTGAGAAAGCATTTAAAAACCAGTATCGAGATAACTTAAGTTTTGAGCAGTATTTACAACTTGACAATTATAAAAAAGTAATTCTGGTTGACAATATTCAAAAAGTTAAGTTCAATATTCCTACAACTATCCAGTTTATCAAGGAGACTAAACCTCTTTTTGACAGAATCATAATTACAATTGGATCAATCTATGGCTATCTGTCAGCTTTAGAGTCAGAATTTCCTCAAACCAATTTATTTACAATTAAACCATTAGGATATGTGAAAAGAAATGATTTGATTGAATTATATCATAAAATTCAAGAATCCACTTTCACAATTAATGACCAAATATTACTTGATAAGGTAAAATTCTCTTTTAGTCAAGTTGAACTTGTTTTAGGAAATAAACTTATGCCTTCATTTCCTGTTTTTGTACTCTCAATTTTACAAACTTTATCTTATGCAAAACCTATTGATTTAGAACAAACTTCCTATGGATATTGCTACCAATCACTTATTCATATAGCCTTAGCAACCAAAGCTAAAGTTATTAACGAAGAAATAGATTCATATTTTAATTTTCTGACTGAATTTTCATATGAATTATATGAAAAACAACAAAAAATATTCTCCGAATCAGAGTTTTCAAAATTCTATGACCATTATTCAAGTAAATTTATTACTCCTCCTCTCGAAAAGATGAAAGAAGCTCTTATCAATTCAAATCTTATAGTTTTTGAAGATGAAAGTTATCGATTCAGTTATAAGTACATTTTCTACTTTCTTGTTGCTAAAAAAATCTCTGATATTATTAGTACAAAAAAAGGGAAAGAGATCGTTATTCAATTATGCAACAACCTTCAACGAGAAAAAAACGCTAATATTTTAGTATTCATTGCACATCATTCGAAAGACAATTTTTTAATTGAATCGGCTACATTTTCTTCAATGGTGACTTTTGAAGATATTGAGGCTATTACGTTAGAAAAAAATGATAAGTTTTATCAATTAATTAAGGGCATTGCGGAGGAAGTCAGCACCGAAGTCATTGATGCAAATAAAAACCCAAAAGAAGAGCGCAAAGAAGCATTATCAGAAAGAGACCATTTACAGCGAGAAAAAGATATAAAAAAGACTAATTCAAATAAAAACAAAGAAGATGATGAAGATACTGAAATTCAAGAAGAATTAGTTACATTTTATCAAGCTTTCAGGTCTATTGAGATCGTAGGTCAAATAATAAAAAACCGTAAAGGGTCATTAGAAAAGGAATCCTTAGTTTCGATGATAACTGAATTATATCAGACTGGATTTAGGTCGATTAGCTACTTTGGCGAGACACTTTTGGAAGCCAAAGAAGCAATTATTGAAGCACTATTAAATAATACTGAAGATCGTGAAACTCGACCTATGATTGAAAAAAGGATTAACGATTATTTCCAATTTATTACATTGCAAGCATGCCTTGGAGTTTTTTCAAAAATGATACACTCAGTTGGCAACAAAGATTTAAAAAAACTATTCGATGAAGTTGCCGAAAAAATTGACACACCCGCAGCGAAGATATTGACTTTTAGCATTAAGACGTATTATGATAGGATGTCTGTGAGGGAGCTTCAGAAACTTGCGGAGGAATTCCAGAATAACCGAGTCGCTTTGAAAATACTTAAAGCAAGAGTCAGGGCTTATATGTACAATAATTATGTTGACTACAAGAGTAAACAAAAAATTGCCTCCTCTCTTAAAATGGAGTTATCTCCTTTAAGAAAATAAAACCTATAAATAATGCATGGGTGCTAGGGGTGCAAAATCCAGACCTCTTATCGCCACTTGATAAATAGATTACATTTTACAAATATAACTTGAGTATAATAACTTTTCGCAAATAAGAGTTAGTAATTTTACTTCAGCTAAAAGGTGGTCGATCTCTTATTTTTCAAAATTTAATTAACGAAATGATTTGAATATATGCAATTTACACACTATGACTTAGGAAATAAGTCAAAAGGAGACATTGTAGAAATTATATTGTCTGGAAGTGCAGCTAATGTTAGATTAATGGACTCATCGAATCTTCAAAACTATCGAAATGGCAGAGCTCACAAATATTTTGGTGGATTAGCCAAGCAATCACCAATAAGGTTACAAATTCCAAATTCAGGTCATTGGCATGTTACGGTTGATATGCAAGGTTTACAAGGTACTGTACGGTCTTCAATTAGAATGCTGCCTGGAGCACTACCAGAACTTAGACAACCGGCATTATCAACCGTACCTACTCTTGTCAGTAAAAAAGAGATACCACCTGATATTAACACCGAAATAGTGGAGAGAAAATATGATGTGTTTATTTCTCACGCTACAGAGGACAAAGATGAAGTAGTACGTCCACTTGCACTAGCATTGAAAAATGAAGGATTATCTGTTTGGTATGATGAATTTGAATTAAAAATAGGAGATAGCCTAAGGCGAAAGATCGATAAAGGATTAGCAAATAGCAGGTTTGGCATTGTAGTGCTATCAAAGGATTTTATTCGTAAAGGCTGGACAAATTATGAATTAGATGGAATCATAACAAAAGTGACAACAGGAGATCAAGTTGTTTTGCCAATTTGGCATAATATTACGAAACAAGAAGTAATAAATTATAGTCCTTCACTTGCAGATAAATTAGCAAGAAATACTTCTTCCTATACAGTTGAAGAAATTGCAAAAGAAATTGCGGAGGTGATCCGGAATAATTAAATTGATAATTATTCATGAAAACACAATCCTTATTAATAGATAAGCACGCCACAAAGTTCAACTATAGATACCACTTCATATGCCGCAGATTTTCAGTATAAGATTTCGACTAACAAACCAAATATTGTAAAAGAGTGTAATTGAGCTGGTACACAAGTACTAATTTGTTAAATTTGATCTATTCTAAACTTTATTATAAATGGCCAAGAAAAACGGAAACGGGACTGAAGAACCTTTAGAGAAACAACTTTGGAAAACAGCTGACAAGCTTCGTAAAAATATTGATGCTGCCGAATATAAACACATTGTTTTAGGTTTAATTTTCTTAAAATATATTTCTGATGCTTTTGAAGAATTGTATGCAAAACTAAAAGCAGACGTTGCAAACGGTGCAGACCCGGAGGATAAAGATGAGTATAAAGCAGAAAATGTATTCTTCGTGCCAAAGGATGCTCGTTGGAACGATTTGTTATCAAAAGCAAAACAACCTGATATTGGTAAGTTTGTAGACAATGCAATGGATGCTCTTGAAAAGGAAAATACTTCTTTGAAAGGTGTTTTGCCAAAAGTATTTGCCCGTCAGAATTTGGATCCTACAAGTTTAGGTGAATTAATTGACCTCGTTGGAAATATAGCTTTAGGTGATGCCAAATCAAGAAGTGCCGATGTTCTCGGGCACGTTTTTGAATATTTTCTTGGAGAATTTGCTTTAGCAGAAGGAAAAAAGGGTGGGCAGTTCTATACCCCAAGAAGTGTTGTGGAATTATTGGTTGAAATGTTGGAGCCATACAAAGGACGTGTGTTTGACCCTTGCTGTGGTTCAGGTGGTATGTTTGTTCACTCCGAGAAGTTTGTAACCGAACACCAAGGAAAAGTAAACGACATTTCTATTTACGGACAGGAAAGCAACCAAACCACCTGGCGACTGGCCAAAATGAACTTGGCTATCCGTGGACTTGATAGCTCACAAGTAAAATGGAACAACGAAGGTTCTTTCCTTAATGATGCACATAAAGACCTGAAAGCCGATTACATCATTGCCAATCCACCCTTTAACGTAAGTGATTGGGGCGGTGATTTAATGCGAACCGATGGCCGTTGGCAATATGGAACACCGCCAACAGGCAACGCTAACTTTGCTTGGATGCAGCATTTCATTTACCACTTAGCTCCAAGCGGACAAGCAGGAGTTGTCTTGGCGAAAGGTGCGTTGACTTCAAAAACATCAGGCGAAGGCGATATAAGAAAAGCATTGGTTGAAAACGGTTTGATTGATTGCATTGTAAACCTGCCAGCCAAGTTGTTTTTAAATACACAGATTCCAGCTGCATTATGGTTTATGAGCCGCAACCGTAAAAACGGGAAATTCAGAGACAGAAGCGACGAGATTTTATTTATTGATGCCCGAAATTTGGGGCATTTGATAAACCGCAGAACCCGCGAACTTTCAAAAGGAGACATTGATAAAATTACAAGCACTTATCACACTTGGAGAAACCCTAATGGCAATTATGGAGACATTGCTGGCTTTTGTGCTTCTGCTCCAGTTAGCAAGGTAAAAGAACTCGATTTTGTCTGACACCAGGCAGATATGTAGGATTACCTGATGATGAAGATGATTTTGATTTTAAAGAACGCTTTACCACATTAAAAGCAGAACTGGAAACACAGCTAAAAGAAGAAACACAACTGAATGAAATTATTCTCGCTAACCTATTAAGGATTAAAATCAATGAATGAAGAGCAGACTTACTTAGTAAGCGTCTTACAAGATGCGGTTAATTCAGTTTATCAGGAAGAAAGATTTTTATTAAGATTTGCTCAAGGAGATAGAGCAGGTTTAGAACAGGCATTTGTTTTTAGAACAGGAATACATTTAAGCAATTTGCTTATCGGAACTCCTTATGAAACATTGGACTTAGATTCTGAATATAATAAAAATCATGGTAATGCAAAAACATCCAGAAGATTTCCAAATGGATTAAGACCCGATCTGATAATTCACAGACGAGATTCAAATGAAGAAAACAAGTTAGTAGCTGAATATAAGGGTTGGTGGAATAATGACTTAGATAATGACATAAGAAAACTGGAAGACTTAACCGACCCAGCTGACAACTACCATTATCTAATTGGTGTGTTTGTACAAATTGGAAGAAACGAAGCTACTTATCGTTATTTTATAAATGGTGCCGAATATGAGTGAGTGGAAAGAAACAGAACTACAAGAAGTCGCAGAAGTACAGACTGGTCCTTTTGGAAGTCAGTTGAAAAACGAGCAGTACATTACGGGTGGTACACCGGTAGTCACTGTCGAACATATTCAGAATTTCCGAATAGTCAATTTTGTTTATCCAAGTATTACCAAAGAAGACAAGGAGCGTTTGAATAAGTATTTGATGAAAGCAGGAGATATTCTCTTTACAAGAGTTGGCTCAGTCGATTTAAGTGCTTATGTGAATGAAAATCAAGATGGTTGGATGTTCTCTTCTAGAATGCTTCGAGTTCGACCCAATAAAGAAATAAGTTCTCGCTTTCTTTCCTATTTTTTTCAGCAAAAAAGTTTCAGGGATTATATTTTGAATATTTCAGTGGGTGCAACAATGCCATCTATTAATACTGGTATTCTTAAAACAATTCCTATTTCGTTCCCCCCTCTCCCCGAACAAACCGCCATCGCCTCCGTCCTTAGCAGTTTAGACGACAAAATAGACCTGCTTCACCACCAAAACACCACCCTTGAAAAAATGGCTGAAACGCTGTTTAGGCAGTGGTTTGTTGAGGAATCTAAGGAAGAGTGGGAAGAAATTAGACTTGGTAGTATAGTAGAGATTATTAATGGGGTTTCCTACAAAAGCGATGATTTAAACTCTTCAAAAACTTCTATGGTTACATTAAAAAGTTTTGATAGAAATGGTGGGTTCAGAATGGATGGTTTTAAAGAATATACAGGGAAATACAAAGAACAACATATTTTGAAAGAAGGTGATTTGGTGGTTGCACATACTGATATAACGCAAGAAGCTGATGTAATAGGAAATCCTGTTATGGTAATAGGAAATCCAAAGTATGATACCCTTATTTTTTCAATGGATTTGGTTAAAGTTATTTCGAAGGATCAAAATTATTCAAATGAATTCTTGTATCTATTGATGAAAAGCAGGGAGTTTAAAGAACATTGCTTAGGTTATTCAAATGGCTCAACAGTTTTGCATTTAAGTAAAAAGGCAATACCTGAATATGAGCTAAAATTACCGCCAAACAAATTGATTAATGAATTTTCTCTAAAAGTTAAACCACTAGTGCAAAAGCAATTTAGAAATCAAACCCAAATCCGGACTCTCATGGCAATGCGCGGTACATTGTTGCCGAAGTTGATGAGTGGGGAGGTGAGTGTAGAAATTTATAAAGAAACGAACAATGGAAAGAACTAGAAAAACGAAACACCCTTGGCAAGATAAACTTATTTTAAAAATCAGAGAAGATAGAGAACCTCGTGAAATAGAGGAAGAAGGCTTCGATGAGAATAGTTATCGACAAGAAATTGAACCTTGGCTTACAGCCTTGTTTCAAAGTGAATACCTTTCGCTTCTCACAGGAGCTGGTCTTTCTTCTGCGGCTCACCTTTTATCTACCGGCAATCTCGGAGCAGGGATGACAAACATGGAATTTTCTGATTTCAAAGAGCAAATAGAACTGAAAGCTAAAGAATCAGCTGAAAATTCAGGTCGAATAACTGCAAATATTGAAGACCAAATACGAATTGCAAATGAGTTAATTAGAGGACTTGAAATTTTTACTTGTATTAAAAGTGCAACTGATGCTGATGCACCTGAAAGTGAATCTGAAGTTGATGAACTAAAAACCATTACTGATTTTGAAATAATTGACAAAAAGAGAGAAATACTAGGTTCGGATTTAGAGAAAGGCATTAAACTATTTGCAAAAAAGATTCTTGATTCTGAAAGAAATATTGTTTGTAATCCAGATAATAAAGCTGTGGAAACTCTGATGAGTTTCTTAATGAGCTTTGCAAGCAGATCAGCAACAAGAGAACGATTAAATATATTTACAACAAATTATGATAGAGTAATTGAATTTGGTGCAGAATTAGCGGGTGTACATTTGATAGATAGATTTGAAGGAACAATTTCACCAATATTCCGATCGTCAAGATTGAAACTTGATATCCATTATAATCCTCCAGGGATTCGAGGTGAACCCAGATATTTAGAAGGTGTTTCATACATCACAAAATTACACGGATCAGTTGATTGGATATATAAAGAAGGATATGTAAGAAGAATAGCATTACCTTATGGTGCAACCGATATCTCAAGATATTCTGATGATGGTGATGTATTAATGATATATCCAAATTCATCCAAAGACCGAGAGACTTCAGAATATCCATACGTTGAATTATTTCGTGATTTTGCAGCATCGATCTGCCGACCAAACTCAACTCTTGTTGTTTATGGGTATAGTTTTGGTGATGAGCATATTAATCGGATTATTTCGGATATGCTTTCAATACCATCAACACATTTGGTAGTTATATCTTATGACGATAATTCAGGTAGAGTCCATAGATTTTATAAAAAGTAAAGCGTCCAGCACAAATTACCCTGCTTGTTGGTACGAAATTTGGAAATTTGGCATCACTAGTCAAAAATTATTTACCCAAATCAGCAATTGACAGAACATCCATTCGCATGACTGAACTACTAAAGGCCAGAGGATGGGATACTCCAAGTAATCACAATGCTGAGCCCATTAAAGAGGAGGAAAAACAATGAGCTATAGTCCCATTGAACATGCCGCTTCATTAAGAATTGGATCGGTTGAATTTGTTTCGCCTGATGAAATTAAGGTTGGATATTGATCTTGAGGCGCCTGATGGCATCGCAGCAAATCCAGGTATTCCTCGTTCGTTTCCTCGCATTAATGGGTACGTACTAATCGCAACTGAGGCTGGCTATATAGTGGGGCAAATAGAATGGATTGCTATAGAACGGTCTGCATTTCCAAAGCGCAAAGGCCTACAAGACTTTGGTTTAGTTGATTTACCTTTCCCATTGAGAAAAATGAGGGTAAATCCTTTAGGCATATTAAAGAGTGATAAAGAAAACCAATATGTTTTCAAAAGAGGAGTGCAGACTTTTCCGAGTATCGGTGAACCTGTTCTAATACCAACGGATAATCAACTTAGAGCAATTGTTGAATCAGGAGCTAACCGTCGTGTTAAAATTGGAACAAGTCCCTTAGCAGCGAACGCAGAAGTTATGTAAATCCAGATCGACTCTTTGGAAGACATTTAGCAGTATTGGGAAACACTGGCAGTGGAAAATCATGTACAGTAGCAGGTTTAATACAACGGTCATTAAAAGAAGCTACAAAAACTAACAAGAATCCAAATGCCAGATTTATAATTTTGGATCCGAACGGTGAATATTCAAAAGTATTTAAAAGTGTCGGTAGGGTTTTTACCGTTAATTCAGATGAAAATCCATTACCAGTACCTTTTTGGTTCGAATAGTTCGGAATGGAGTTGATTTACACAGGCCAAAGGAGCTCAAGCTCCATGATTAAAAAAAGGCTTTAAGAGCAATGCGAAATGAAGAGTTTGAACTCAAATGAAAATGTCATTATTGAATTAAGACGTTTTTTGGGCACTTTACTAATAATTAGCATTAGCCATGAACAAAGTATTGGTTCCCCATGGGCATCTTTTCCAAAGCCCAAAAATTTTTATTTGAAAATATGTATATGGTCTGAAAGCATTGAACTTTTTAAATCAAGATTAATTGAAGACGATACTAGGTTAGACGATCTTATTCAACAATTAAATTTATATAAAGCAGCTAGAGGTGGACAATATCCTAACTATGATTCCACTTTTGGGGGAAATTGATAATTTAAAAAATATGATTGTTGATGCCTTTCATGCTATTGGGGGAATTGAGCAACAACTTCTACCAAAGAATGAAGATATTCCTATTAAATTTTCAGCTGAGGTCTTTGTTAATTTTATTGAAGCTTTAGCAAAAGAAAGTGGAAGTGAACAATACATTGAATTTTTATTAGCTCGTATACGTACAATTATTTCTGACACCCGAATGAAAACTATCATAGGGGACGATATTGGAATTACTCTAGAAGATTGGTTAGGGAATTATATAGGAAAAAATCAAGGAGAAGATGGCTGTGTTACAGTTATCGACTTATCATTAGTACCTTCAGAAATAGTTCATATCGTCACAGCTGTAATTGCCAGAATAACTTTTGAGGCATTGCAACGCTATCGAAGAATCGAAGGAAAGGCATTACCAACTGTTCTTGTGATGGAAGAGGCTCACAACTTCATAAAACGCTCTAAAGATGATGGCGAAACTAATAATGCAGCTGATGTCTGTTGTCAAATTTTTGAAAAAATTGCAAGGGAAGGTCGTAAGTTTGGGCTTGGTTTAGTTTTATCATCACAACGTCCATCCGAACTATCGCCTACTGTACTTTCTCAATGTAATACATTTATTCTACATCGTTTAAGTAACGACAGAGATCAAGAATTGGTTGGCAGGCTTGTTCCCAATAATTTGCGAGGGTTATTAAGAGAACTACCATCTTTACCTTCACAACAAGCTATTCTATTAGGTTGGGCTTCTGAATTACCTGTAATGGTAAGAATGAATGATTTATCAGATGCAGAGCGTCCTCATTCAGATGACCCAGATTTCTGGAATGTTTGGACTGGAAAGGATAATAATGATAATGATGTGATCCGCAATGTTGATTGGGTAAAAATTGTAGAAGATTGGCAGAAATAGGAATCTCAGAAAATGACTAAAATAACTGAATCTGCCATAGAACTTTTGGCAATCCAACATATAGAAATGTTAGGTTATCACTATCTGTATGGGCCAGACATAGCAGCCGATGGACATTCTCCTGAAAGAGGTTCATTTGAACAGGTTTTGTTAATAAATCGGTTGAAAACTGCCATTCGAAAAATTAATCCGGTTATTCCATACGATGCACAAAATGAAGCCATAAAAGAAATACAGCGTATTGCTACACCTGAACTGATTAGCAAACAATGAAACATTTCATCGCTTGCTAACAGAAGGTATTCCTATTTCAAAAAGATGTAGATGGTGTTGACAGAGGCGACAGAGTTTGGTTAATCGATTTTAAAAATCCACAATAACAATGATTTTGTTGTAGCCAATCAATTTACAATTATGGAAAATGGAATAACAAAAGACCTGATGTTATTCTTTTTGTTAATGGGATTCCTCTTGTTGTTATTGAACTTAAAAATGCAGCTGATGAAAACGCAACAATCAATTCGGCTTTCAGACAAATTGAAACTTAAAAAGCAATAATTCCGAGCCTGTTTACTTATAATGGCTTTGTCATTATTTCTGATGGCCTGGAAGCAAAAGCAGGTCATTATCGTCAGGGTTTTAGCGTTATATGGCCTGGAAATCAGCGGATGGTAAAGCAGAGGCATCGCATTTGGTAAGTCAATTGGAAACTTTGATCCAAGGCATGTTGAATAAAGAAACGCTTATTGACCTTAATCCGTCATTTTATAGTATTTGAGAAATCGAAAAAAGGAAGATTCGGAAACCGGGAATTACAACTATTTCAACAGTAAAAAAACTAGCGGCTTATCATCAGTACTATGCTGTAAATAGAGCCGTTGAATCCACACTTAAGAGCATCAGGCTATATAGTAAATAAGCGAAACGCCGTAGAGTATGGACGAATGGAATCTCCTGAAAGTTACGGAGTACCACGGTAAAAAACCCAACCTATTGGAGACAGAAAAGGCGGCGTTGTTTGGCATACACAGGGAAGCGGAAAATCACTTTCAATGGTTTTTTATACGGGTAAAATTGTTTTGGCATTGGATAATCCAACGATTTGGTAATTACAGACAGAAACGATTTGGACGATCAGCTTTTCGACACTTTTGCATCATCAAAACAGCTGCTGCGTCAAGAACCGGTTCAGGCAGACGAACGAGAACCAATTAAAAGATTATTAAAAGTGGCTTCGGGAGGTGTGGTTTTTACAACTATTCAAAAATTTCAACCTGAAGAAGGCAATGTTTATGAAAAGCTATCAGACAGAAAAAACATTGTTGTCATTGCAGATGAAGCTCATAGAACACAATATGGTTTTAAAGCAAAAACTATTGATGCCAAAGATGGACAAGGGAATGTTGTTGGTAAAAAAGATCGTTTACGGCTTTGCAAAATACATGCGTGATGCATTGCCCAATGCAACTTATCTTGGTTTTACTGGAACGCCGATTGAAAGTACAGATGTAAATACACCGGCAGTATTCGGCAACTATGTAGACATATATGATATCGCCCAGGCAGTTGAAGATGGTGCAACCGTCGTATTTATTATGAAAGCCGATTGGCTAAAGTAAATTTAGCTGAAGAAGGGAAAAAACTTAGTTGAAGAACTTGATGATGAACTTGACCAGGAAGATATTGACAGAAGATCTCAAAAGGCCAAAGCCAAATGGACACACTTGAAGCGTTGGTCGGAAGTGAAAACAGAACAAAACATATTGCAAAAGATATTGTAACCCACTTTGAACAACGGCAGGAAGTGTTTGAAGGAAAAGCAATGATCGT
The DNA here is from genome assembly GCA_963838215.1 of uncultured Bacteroidales bacterium. Lineage (GTDB taxonomy): Bacteria > Bacteroidota > Bacteroidia > Bacteroidales > VadinHA17 > LD21. The sequence goes on from CAWIQG010000004.1 coordinate 1,095,826, forward strand.
GACCATGAGTCGTAGAATTGCCGCGGAACTTTACAATGCAATAATCAAGATTAAACCTGAATGGCATTCAACGATGAATTTGAAAAAGGAGTGATTAAAGTTGTTATGACTTCTGCATCATCGGATGGTCCAGATAATTTCAAAACATCACACTACAAAAGATCAAAGAAGAGCATTGTCCGACAGGATGAAAGATCCAGAAGATGAATTAAAACTTGGTTATTGTGTGCGACATGTGGCTTACCGGTTTTGATGTTCCTTGTTTGCATACTCTGTACATGGATAAACCAATGAAGGGTCATAATCTGATGCAGGCCATTGCACGTGTAAACAGGGTTTATAAAGACAACCCGGCGGTTTGATTGTAGATTATCTTGGAATTGCCGCAGATCTGAAAAAGGCATTGTCATTTTATTCAGATTCACGGTGGTAAAGGCGATCCAACAATTACTACAGGAACAGGCTGTTCAATTGATGCTGGAAAAACTGGAAGTAGTTTCGCAGATGTTTCATGGGTTTGAATATGAACATTATTTTGAGGCTGAACATTCAAAAAAACTATCGCTGATTCTTTCTGCCGAAGAACACATTTGGGATTGATGATGGACAAAAAAAGATATATCAATGAAGTAACTGCTTTATCAAAAGCATTTGCAATTGCTATTCCGCATGACCAGGCAATGGATGCAAAAGATGAAGTTTCATTTTTCCAGGCAGTAAAAGCACGGATTGCCAAATTCGACGGAACCGGTGAGGCAAAACAGACGAAGAAATTGAAACAACCATTCGTCAGGTAATTGACAAGGCATTGGTCTCCGAACAGGTCATAGATGTTTTTGATGCAGCAGGAATAAAGAAACCTGATATTTCCATTCTTTCGGAAGAATTTTTACTGGAAGTAAAAGGAATGGAACACAAGAATATTGCTCTTGAAGTTCTGAAAAAACTGTTGAATGATGAAATAAAATCGAGGGCTAAAAAGAATCTTGTAAAAAGTAAATCGTTGATGGAAATGCTCGAAAACTTCCATTAAAAGGTATCATAACAAAATTCTGACAGCAGCTGAAGTTATTGAAGAACTCATTAATCTTAAGCAAAGAATTGTGACAATGGATAACGAAGCCAAAGCATATTGGATTTATCTGATTTTGAATATGCTTTTTATACTGCAGTTGCGGACAATGACAGTGCAAGAGAACTGATGGACAAGGATAAATTAAGAGAACTTGCGGTAGTCTTACCGAAACCATCAGACAAAATGCTTCAATCGACTGGACAATCAAGGAAAGTGTAAAAGCCAAACTGAAAGTTAGCGGTAAAACGGATTTTACGACAAGTATGGTTATCCGCCTGACATGCAAATATTGGCAACTGAAACAGTGTTGAAACAAGCCGAACTGATTGCGAATGAATTAACAAACCAGTAAACAGCTAAAATATAAAACCTGCCTTTTTTGTCTCGAAGAATATCATATGAAATAACGATCAGCCTATGCAAGCTAGCTTTTTAAAGAAAATAAAGAAGGCGGTACATTTTGTCTCGCTGCATTTCTCCGTGTGGAAAAAGGATTCCTCTCGTGCTAAGTGGAATAATGTTAAATGTACCGCCTAAGAAGCAAATATACAATATTCTTAAAGAACAGAAATAAATATTATCCCGGTTCTTTTGTGAACAACTGATTCCGGGAATTCGTAGATAAGCTTTTTAGAAGATAAGCCAATGCAGCGCTAATACCTGCGATCAGAACCGGCTGAAGATGGGGCCAGTCAAATGCTACTCCTGATCCGAGTATTTTTATGATTCCATCGATCAATGCAGCCAGAAATGCAATTAGGAGACCATTCAATAGATCCCTGTAGTCGAGTGTAAAAATCTTCGATTTCATTTTTCAGGTTTTAAAATGAACTATTCTTTACTACTTTTCAAGTACCACATTGAGATCGCTCCTCTCTCCGTCAGAAATGCTTACAGAAACTTCTTTGTCTTTATATCCCGGTTTTTGTACCAATACTTTATAGGTTCCGGATTGCATGTTCTTGACCTGAAAACTACCTTTTGAAGCAGTTTTCTTTGTCATTTTACCGTTTCCAGCGGCAAGCTCCATGTTTATGTTCTCATGTTTAAATGTGAAAAGCACTCCACTTACAGGAGTACCGGTTATTGCATCAGTTGCTTTGGCTTTCAGGGAAACATTACCGGTATTGGTATCAACAAGTTTTCGGGCTGTTTTATATGCAGTTACAAAATCAACCTGTTCATCCTTTACAATTCCTACTGCAAAATCCATCAATTCAAGCACCTTGTCCGCAGTTTCAAATAAGACAGTCAGTCTTTCAGTTGATTTCTTCCTTTCTCCAATAGTTGATCTTGGAGTCTTCAACACATTGTTCAGGGCTGTTATTGTTTCTATAAAAACTTTTTGAGTCTCAGGAGTTATGCCATGTTCAGCCAAGCTTCCGATATTTTCTTCTGCATTCGAATAAATAGTCATTGCTTTTTCTATCAGGGTTGTTTCAGCAAACCTTTCCAGTTGTGCTTCATTATACCTGACCTCATTGAGAAGCTTGTCACTGTTAATGAATTTAGCAAGAGCTGCAACTTTTCGAGAATTTTTTGCAGCCATAGCTATCAGCGTCTTTTTCAATTTGTTTTTATCGCTGGCAACACCTGTTTTGTCAGTTCCCTGGAGCTTTCCAATTTCCTGGATCTCATTGGTAGTGTTCTGAAGGATTGAATATTTCTCCATGAATTTTGGGATAGTTTTTGCAACCGCTTCATTTAGTGTAACACAATTGCGCACTGTCAATTGCATGTTCAGTTTGATTCTTTGTTCTGTGTTCATGTCATTAATTTTTAAGGTTTATAATTGGAGACACTTTATTATTATGTTGGTATTTATTGAAACAAAATTCATTGCCGCTACTTACGTGATCATTCCCTCTGATACCAAATTGGTTCCCTCTGATCCAGAATTCCTTCCCTCTCGACCAGAATTCCTTCCCTCTCGACCGGAATTCGTTCCCTCTCACCCGGAATTCGTTCCCTCTCACCCGGAATTCGTTCCCTCTTACCCGGAATTCGTTCCCTCTTACCCGGAATTCGTTCCCTCTCACCCGGAATTCGTTCCCTCTCACCTGGAATTCGCTCCCTCTCATCTGGAATTCGTTCCCTCTCACCCGGAATTCGTTCCCTCTCACCCGGAATTCGTTCCCTCTGACAAGGAATTTGATTCCGGTCTGATGATTTTGAGTTTGCAATCCATGATGATTAAATTGATTAATGGAATTACCGGAACGATTTATCGGAATACTGGTCAGTATTGTCCGGCTAAGGAGGTTATTGATGTTTTTAGTACTGTTCACGAGTCGAAACATAAATTCCACTTACGAAATTATGTTATCGATCAATACAAGTCAATTCCACTTAAGTATAATATAAATAATCATATAAGTGCATTGTCAATTAGAAAATAGTTTCTTAATTTTATTCCACGATTGTGCTAAACCTGTAATGGGTAAATCGGTTTTAAAAGAAGAAAGCTGTTTTGACCCGCTGGTTTTTGAAGATTTGCTGCGTTTCCGGAATGGATTGTCTTATGTTCATTTTTTGTGCTAGTTCTAGTTTGTGTGTTTTTAAAATATGTCTCACTTAAACCAGTTTGTGCTATGAAAAACGCATTTTTAAAATTAATCTCAGGAGTTTTTATCCTGACTTTTACAGGCTGTACCTCTGTCCAATTCTATTCAAATTCAGAATTGACTAAGAAATCCGGTTTAAAGTACTACACAGTTAAGCCCTTCCTGCAGGTTGAAAGGGAAACCGTCAACAACACTATTGTAAAAGCAACGATTCTCTACCTGCCTGATCTTGAAAACCCGCAGTATATTGCAATGAAAGACGGGCTTGGTTCCAAAAAGCTTGATCTGAAACTCGCCGATGGTGTAATCACTACATTCGGTATGGAAACAGATCCTAAAATCGCAGAGTCTATTGCGGCTCTATCAGCACTTGTCTCAAAAACAGCAACAGCAATTACTGATTTATCAACACTTAAAGGAATTCCAGTGGCGGCTGCTCCAACAACTGTTACTGAGCTTTATGATATTATCATGACTGGTGGCATAACTTCTGTTAAGAAAATGGAAGTTAAATAACAAACATCTGAATGAAGTTAAACTCAAAGCCAATGTGTCATGGAATCAATGAATATAAGAGATGTCCTTTCCAATAGAGAATTTGAGGTGATGGTATTAGTCTCAAGTGGGCTGTATAACAAAGAAGTTGCAGTTAAACTTAAATGTGAAGAATGCACTATCAAGAAACACCTGCAACACATCTTTGAAAAAATGCGAGTTCAAAACCGAACTGAAGCAACTGTTAAGTTTTTTAAACTTGGTGGTATGCTGATTCTGCCTAATGACAATTAATGGAATATCATCCTACGTGCTAAATAATAAGTTCAATAATTAAACCTAAGAGGAATAAATATGGAAACACTGTATGGTAAATTAATTCTGCCCGGTACAAATATAATTGTCGGTACCGGCTGGCTCCCTCCAAGGCCTGATCTTCGTGATTATACACAGCATCAGAAGGAGCTAAAGGAATTCAACAAAAAACTTGGAATAACCTCAGGTAAAATGAAACTCCCGGCATCGATTGATCTTAGGAAATGGTGTTCACCCGTAGAAAATCAGGGCAGTCTTGGTTCATGTACCGCAAATGCTTGTGTTGGAATAGTTGAATATTATGAAAAGAAAGCTTTTAACAAGCATTTAGAGGCTTCCAGACTCTTTTTATACAAGACGACCCGTAACCTTATGCAGGTAACAGGCGATGCAGGAGGATGGTTAAGATGCACAATGGGGGCACTTGTTCTTTGTGGTGTACCTTTAGAGAAATACTGGATGTACAACATAGATGATTTCGATAATGAACCGGACGCATTCATCTACTCAGTTGCGAAAAATTACGAAGCGCTCAAATATTTCTGTCACGATCCACAAGGGGCCAAAATTCCTTATCCGGCAGTTCTGGATTCCGTAAAGAAATATCTTGAAGCCGGAATACCATCAATGTTTGGCTTCTGGGGATTTCCTTCATTCGATAAATCAGATACAAAAGGCGGGATCCCTTATCCCGATGAAGGAGAATCAGCAGAATGGGGTCATGCAATTGTTGCCGTTGGTTATGATGACACAAAGAAGATCAAGAACACAAATAATAACAAAGAGACCACAGGTGCGCTATTGATCCGGAATTCCTGGGGAAAAGAATGGGGCGATAAAGGTTATGGATGGATGCCTTATGATTATATCCTGAATAACCTCGCTCTGGATTTCTGGTCATTACTCGGAATGGATTGGGTAGATTCAAAACAATTCGGAATTTAATTGAATATTTAAAACATTAGATGGCATTCGTTCTCCACCCACTTTCATAGAATTGTATTGCAGACATTGACTTTCACAGCAGGAGAATAAAGAGATCTCTCCGATTTCGAAGAATGCCATCTTTCTTTTTTAATATAGAATCCTTTGCAAGCACATTCCGCAAATAATAAGTACGATATAAATCTTAATCCTCTTTTGCGGAAAGAGTTTGCAAAGATAATACACAGGTACATCAAGAAAGTTTCAAAGGCACATTTGCAGCTTAAAAACCGGAAGCTGCAAATGAGCCTTCACTGCTCGGTCAACCTCTTATCCTCATTAATCAATTGTAGATGCTGATTTTTTGGTAAAAGACAAAACTAGAAGTGATTCTCAAATTATCAATCCATGGAATTATAGTAAAGGCTGATGAATCAACCATTTTAAATATTTTTTTGTTATTTGGTTGATATTGATCAAAGTTATTTCATAACTTGTTGTGCAATATTAATCCTTAAATAATATTAGGCTACAATTCTTTTAGAAAGAGAGCAACATAAATCAAACATGCACTTATTTATAGATATAACCAGTCATCAATGAGTATTACGATTAAAGACATTGCAATAGCAGAACTGAAACTTTGGGATGAAAACGCAAGGTTTCCCGATAAGTGTTTCAATACTGAAGAAGCTGAACTTATTAGCTACTTTTTATCAAAGACCGACTTTAAAATTAAGCCACTAATTGAGGCAATTATTAAAGATTTTGATTTGCCCCAATTGGAAAAACTTATAGTTTGGAACAATAGAGAGCAGTATGTAGTTCTTGAAGGGAACAGAAGGCTGACTGCTTATAAGTTGCTAATTAATCCAGATTTAACAGATGATTCAATTTTAAAGAAATATTTAATTGAACAGAAAAGTAAGATAAAAATTGACGGCAACTTTACGCTTGAATGTCTATTGACAGAGATCAAAGAAGATGGGTTTAGATACATAGACAGAAAACATGCAAATGGTAATAATGAAGTAAATTGGCAAGATTCTGAAAGAGCACATTATAACGTTAGACGAGGGAGTAAAAACCAAATAGAATTATTGAAAATCGGAATAACCAAAATTGTAAAAGATCTTGATTTGCCTGATGAAATGAAAGACCAAATCTTAGGAAGCGGTTATGTTACTACATTTTTCAGAATCCTAACTACAACTCCATCTAAGAAAGAATTCGGCTTTGAAATTGATGATAATGGTATCTTGACAGTAACAGACCCCAACTTTAAAGAAAAACTAAAAATTATTATTTATCAGGTTCTAAATAAAAAAGATTTTAAAGGTAATGAAGTTGACTCTCGATCTCTTAATAAAACAGACAAAATTGAAGAATATATAAAGTCTGTTAAAATAGAAGATGTCCCTAAGGTTGATGAAGAAATAAAGAAAAATACAACTGAAAATATTTTCGGTGAAAAAATTGTATCAATATCCAATGGCAAAAAGCAAAAAATATTGCCAAAATCAACTATTAGAAACTATTTAATTCCGGCAAGTTGTAGACTTAGTATTAATGAAACAAAAATAAACAACATTTATCTGGAACTTAGAAATGATCTGCTTCTTGATGATTCTTCTAAAGCAGTTCCAAATGCAGTTGGAGTTTTATTCAGAGTGTTTTTAGAAATCAGCATTGATTACTTCTTAGAAAAGGATGGTGTTACTTTACCTTTTGGAACCAAACTTTCAGGAAAAATCACCAAATGTTGCGAAATTTTAGAAACCAACAACATTGCTGTGAAAAAACAACTTAGCAATATTCGCAAAGTAGCAACAGATAAAAACCATATCTTGTGCATTCAAAATTTTCATGATTATTTGCATTCATATAAAACACAACCAACCTCTGGAGACTTAAAACTAAAGTGGGACAATCTTGAGGAGTTTTTCCAAATACTTTGGGATTACTCTTATAAAAAAGCAACTTCTAAAAAATAGCACCTATGTTTTATTCACCTCTCAGGTATCCAGGCGGGAAAGGCAAACTTGCAAACTTTATCCAATTGATTTTTGAAAGAAACTCACTTAATAATGGTTATTATGTCGAACCGTATGCTGGCGGAGCTTCAGTTGCACTTTCACTATTATTCAATGATTACGCTTCTAAAATAATCATTAATGACATTGATAAGTCTATTTATGCTTTTTGGTACTCTGTTATTAACAACACAGATGAACTCTGCAAAATGATTATCGATACTAAAGTCAACTTGGCATCTTGGAACCTGCAGAAAGATATTCAAAAGCAAAAAGAAGAAACTGACCTTCTTAAATTAGGTTTTTCAACATTCTTTCTAAACAGAACAAACCGTTCAGGAATAATAAATGCGGGTGTAATTGGTGGTAATGAACAAAAAGGAAAATACAAAATTGATGCAAGGTTCAACAAGGAAGAATTAATAAAACGTATTCAAAAAATTGGGAAGATTGGTAATAAAATAATGCTTTACAATCTTGATGCAATTGAACTTATAAAAGAAATATCCAACCAGTTACCGGAGAAAACTTTAATTTATTTTGATCCACCCTATTACCTAAAGGGAAAAGAACTATATGTAAATCACTATAAACATAAAGACCATCTCTTAGTTTCACAAATGATTAACGGATTATCTGAACACAAATGGCTTGTTTCATATGACAACCATAATGAAATAAGAGAACTTTACAAAGAAAATAAAATGTTTACTTACTCTTTAAATTACTGTGCAGTAAATGCTACGAGAGGAACAGAAGTAATGTTTTATCATAAGGATTTAATTATTCCAGAAGAATCCAGACCTACATTGTCTTTGTAATTTTTATAAGCATCCCAATGTATTGCCAATATGCTAGCCTGATTAATCAACTTCATAGATTGCAGCTAAAATGGTTAAAACATAAACTCAATTAAATTTGATTTTAAATTTCTTAATCATTGAGGCAAGTACCAGAGCGAGACCGTCCCTTCGCTGTCAGGCACATTACGCAAAATTAAGTATCCGGGTTTTAAGATAATTTAGAGTTTGCGTAAAGAGCCTTCCAGCCCGTCCCTACCACTCGGCGAGACAGGCGACTAAAGCAGAAAACTTTGTTTTAGCAAGACAAACACAAAATTTGCCCAGCAGCTAACTCACTGGTACATGTAATAAGCTTTCCAAACCATGACAATTTTGAAAACACACCCAAAACGCTTATTACATATACCAGCCCTCATAAATCCGAAGGCTCAATGTTTTATAAGAAATAAAATGAGTATTATAACAAGATGACCAAGAGACATTTCGCTATTTTGCCAATTCGTGCATCATGACAAATCATTTCCGTTTACCTGGACTTTTAATTCTGTTTTACATGACAATTCCTGCAACCGAGACAGTTTTAAAATGGGCCCAGCAGCTAACACGGATGGTATGGGTAATTGCCTTCAGCAGCCCGGACAGCTTAGTAATCAACTCCATAAGTCTATGCGATCATGTTTAATCCAACTTATTAAATTTTCGGTACCATGACTATTCCTGCTGCCGAGACAAAGTCAATAGGGCTGCTGGCCGACGCGCAGTTGGCAGCGTTTTTGCTCTCCGTTTATAAAATTTACCTTGACAAGTAAACTCCGTACCCACTACCGGGACTCTTACGTAATTAGGCTTTATCTGAGACGGAAAACTACCGGCCATTTACCGGGACTGGCAAAAAACTCGCCAACCCTGACACAGACGGCAACTCCCCATACCACCGGGCCGTTAGGTTTAAGATTTCATGCACAATACCATGATAGCCGACGCACAAACAAGAGTTTGGCAGCTTGCCACCAAGACAGCCACCACAGCTGCCAAACACATGCTTTTTTTGCTTTTCCTAGACTTTCCCATCTCGATAACTAGTTGGGATACAAAAGCAGCAAGACCACTGAGGTCTATACCCACATATCCACCAAAGGTTGAGACCAGATAAAGAGCCAGTTTGACACAAAAGATCTTTGACTATAGTATTTATTTATTCGAAATATTTATATATTTACATGAAAGCAAACAACAAAAAAACACCACACCCAAGTCAGAAATAAACGCAACTATGGTGTTTACACAATCGTTGGCAACTATTTTGAGTTAAACCACAAAAGCATAAATAAATAGACATTAATTTATAATCAATAAAATGAAAAAATTATTCATTGGTTTCGTTTTCTTTCTTTTCTATTTAACAAGTTTTTCACAAGAGAACAGTACTTTTAAAGACCCACGAGACGGTAAGGAATACAAAACTGTGAAAATAGGTACTCAGACATGGTTAGCTGAAAACTTTGCTTTCAAACCTGATACAGGGGTTTACTGGAAATATAAAAGTAAATCAGCTAGATATGAATACTATTACGATTGGGAAACCGCAAATAAAATTGCACCACCTGGATGGCATTTACCTTCAGAACAGGAATGGGATTTATTAGTAGCATACTTAGGTAAGGATAGTATAATTATAAAATTACTTATACATGGCAGCAGTGGATTCAATGCTTTACGTGTTGGATATCGCATGTCATCATCAGAAGATTCTTATTATGGTGTAGGTTCACACGCTTGCTTTTGGAGTTCAACCCCTAACGATAAGACAGTTTTAAAATCAACTTACAAAACTATTAATTTGGCAGTAAATTTCGAAATTGTCACTACTGAATATAATAAAAATGAGCATAATAATTGGGCCAATACTGATTGTTGTACACCACGAGGTTCGGGTTTAAATGTTAGGCTTATTAAGGACAAATGACTTATTTGTAATAGAAATGAACATAATTAACAGTTGTCAACACAGGCTCATACGCCATAAGGGTTTCAGTGGTATGCCAAGTGCATTGCTCGCAAGTAAGTTTCATGTCGGGTGATATAAACGTAGCCACGCAATCCCTTGCGACGTATAGCCTAAAAGTTATCTGCAATATTGAAAATGAATGAAACCAAAGTATAGTATATTGTAAAAGCCCTAAATCTGAGCACATATAGCCGGTACGGTCACAATTAACATATTTAACCTATCAACAAACGCTTAACGCCGGCTATGAATGGTTAATTTGCTATAGCCAGATGTGATTAAGGTTTACATTTTCAGAGGTGCCATCTCTTTTCTGTAAACCACATTTGCTAGTTGCTTCTATCTTGCGCACAAGCCTAAGGTAGCAAAAGAGGTTTACAGACTTCTACTGCCAGTCGACGAGATTAAGGACTGGATGACAGAGTTCTCCTACATCTTGACAGTTTTAAAATTAATCCTAAACCTAACACGGACGGTTTAATTAATTGCCTTTTGCAACCCGGACTATTTCTAGATTGCCCCTAAAGTCTATGCGAGAAAATTTATTTCAGCTTATCAAATTTTGTGCACCCGGACTGTTCCTGCTACCTAGACAAAGTCAATAGGGTTGCAAGCCGACGCTCGAGTTGTCATGGTTTTTGCATCGCCATCTGGACAGTTTAAATGTAACATGACAAATCCTGCTCACTAATCGGGACCACGCCATCTGGACAGCTTTATCGTGACAAATATATTCTACTCACTTACCGGGACTTTGCAAAAACACATGCCAACCCTGACACGGACGGCAACTCATTAAACCGCCGGGCCGTTATGCTGCAATAACGTTTTATAGCCATTTGCCCGCTTGCCCCAGTTTTGTTTGCGGTTGTACCCGGACAAATTACTGATCCAAGACATATTCGTATCCTGTGACAAATTCGTTTACATTGACTGCCGCAAACAAGCCATCACTTAGCAAGCTTGTTTTATCTGGACACCAAATTTTGTTCCGTCAGAACAACTCTTTTTTTAATTTGTACTTTACCCGGCTTGCTCCTCCCTGCTTGCATCGGCCAACGCTTCTGCAAGCCTCTGTTCCATATCGCATGCCGGGACGCTGTACTCTCGGTTACTGCAGCAAACACGCTGGTATAGGCAAAAAGCTTGTCGCAATTTTTGCTACTCACCAAGACAATTATATCTTGACAAGAAACATTTCTCTCTTTTATTTAACCTTGATTCCTCTTTCAGTAAATTAAAAAGTGACGAGACAGCTCCTGTCCATTTACCGGGATTCATTACCTTGACAAATAACTTGTGACATGACAACTCCTGCACATTTATCGGGATTTGCAAAAATTGCTCCATGGCGGCTTGCCCACCGGGACAGCTCACTGGCTAAAGAACCGGGACAAGTGGCCGGACGGGCTGCTCCGCCACCGCTTTCTGCCCATACCAGCGAGCCGTTAGTGGTAAGCACCAGCCTCCGCGTAGGTGAACAAGTATTATATCCATGATCTGCAAAATATGAATTGAAGTTTTCTCAAATGGCATTCTTTTTGTGTAATAAACTTATAACCAAATAATAATAAATGCTTACTGCTATGAAAAAAATAGTGGCTCTTTTAATGTTTACTTACTTGAATAGTCATACGTGTTTTTGTCAACTTTTAAGTAACCCTTCATTGACAGTTGAGGACATTGAAATGTCTCTACCAAATACCAACCACTTAAGCAAAATATTAAAAGAGCACAATTTTGAATATTCTACTAGTGGTGCATCTAATTTTAACGCACCTGGTACAATGTCAAATGCTTTATACCCTGATCTAAGAATTCTCAAATCGGAAAATTGGGTACCAAAAAATCCACAGGATCAATATCTCTTTATTGTGAACATGTTTGAATGGGAACCAAACCATGCACCACAACCAGACGTTATAAAAACGATCAGAATTATGGTTAAAAAAGATTCAAAGTATGCTGAACAGATGAAGGCCTTCCTTGAAATTATAAAAAATAAATATCCCAATAAAAGCAAAAGATATTTTCAGGATAATGAATTTTATAAACAATTCGGAGACCCATTAATTGTTTTTACTAATGATTCCAAAATTGAAGTGAGAACAGAAGAACCAGATGCAAGGTATTTTCATTTCTATACTGTTAGCTTTGATTTAATCAAGTGAACTTTAAAATGCCTAACCACTAACTCGGTCGGTTTAATTAATTGGCTTCGGCAGCCCTGACTACTTAGTAATCAGCCCCCAAGGTCTATGCGATTAATTTCAGTTCAACTTATAAAATTCTGTGGCACCCGGACAAATCCTGCTGCCGAGACAAAGTCAATAGGGCTGCCGGCCGACGCGCTGGTGCCTTGTTTTTTGCTCGCCATCTAGACTATTTTATCGTGACCCAAAACTCACACCCGTCACCCGGACTTGGTACCGTTTAGACAAATTATCGTGACCCAAAACTTATCGTCCACCTACCGGGACTGGCAAAAAACGCGGCACCCCGACACGGACGCCACCTAATTAAACCGCCGGGCCGTTAGCTGTAAGGCAAATTGCGAGCAAGTCCGCATTGTACCATGACTTCCGACGCACAAGCAAGAGTTTTGCAGCCCGTCCCTGCAACCGTCCCTTCGCTGCAAAACACATGCTTTTTTGCCTACCCGGACTCCTCCATCTATACAATTTTATCATGACACGAAAACTCCTGCCTTTTTACCGGGACTTTACTCCTTTTACAATTTTATCATAACTTGACAATCCCTGCACATTTATCGGGACTTAACCATCTTGACAAATTCATTATAACATGACAGCCCCTGCCCGTCTACCGGGACTTATTACTATGACAAATATTCTTTAGCGAGATAATACCCGAATGTCAACCGTGATTGTGAGAAGGGTTCAGAGCATAAAAACCTAACTTTAAAAATGAGTTAGGTGTTAAAGAGAGCCGTCCCGACTTGAAAATATAATCATCAATAAAAATAAAACTATGCCAAGAGTCCAAGTTTATTCAGATGAGACAAAAGCTGATAATAATTCATTTTTGATTTACTCTTTGATTTATGGAGCTCCCGAGAAAATAAAAGAACTAAATGATGAATTAAAATTAGTTATTCATCCCAAAGAATCAAAGGACAAAAAATTCAAGGGATTACATTCCCATAATTTAAATGAATCTAATTGGCATACTCTTGGGCAAAAATTCGAAAAGGCATTAGATATTCTAAAAGAAACAAGTGCTCCAAAATGAGATTAACGTTAAACTATGTATAATAGCAGCAGAGAAAAATAATAACAATACTGGATTCCTAAAAGATTTAATAAAAAAGGAGCTTGTGAAAGAAGGTTCAAAAATCAAGGAAATGTTCAGTAGTTTAAAACTTGACGATCATCCAGCATTGTACCATAGACTTGATCAGTTGTTTTTATATTTTATATATCGAGATCGATTTGGCCCAAGTGGTACCTATTTTGAATTATACCCAGATTCAAGTGGTAAAATATTATCATATAAAGAAAAAGAATTCTTAGTAACCGGATTCCATAATTTAAGTGCTGATTTAAAATTTTACGAATTAATCAAAGTCCTAGGGAATACTATTGCTAAAGTAATTGGTATACTGAAATTTCCAGGCTGGTCTCATTCAGAACAAGAAATTGAAAAGGTTGAACCTCTAAAATGGTCAAATTCTTATATAATTCAATTATGTGATCTTCTTGCTAATTTCTTTTATTGTACACTAAGGTTCCATGTTGGGCTTAGTGCAAAAAAATATGAACTAAAATGCAAAGCCTTATCCCAGCGATTTGAATTTGATAATATAGGAGACAAGATTAAAGAAAGATTTGAACTTAAAGATGGAGAAGTCTTTTGTAAGGACAATAGTACATTATTAACAATTGACTTTAAAAAATCTTAAAAGCTTCAACACCTAACACGGACTATGGGTAAGTTGTTTGTCACGGTTTTTGCTTTTGCTCCTGCCGCCAATACAACTTAACAATTGTGGATAAACCTAGATACCCATCACTACTCATTTCCAAACCTTTTGCAACCGATACAAATTCCGAACACTTATCAAAATTGTACAGCGACACTCATATAGCTCAACCAAATCCCTGCCATGTCGGCAAAAACGCGTGCCATACCCTCCTTGCCACCGGTACAAATTCTTGGCTAAAGAACTGGACAGGTGACCGGTGGCCAACGTCGGGTAACGCTTACTTTTTTTATTGCCGTGCTGTTATGCGCAAGCGCCCCCTAATTTTATAATTTTTAAAAGGTAGAACTTTTAATACCTTTGAATCTTAGAAAACAGTAACTGAACTTTTTAGATATGCATAACTTTTCAGAACAATAGTGTTATGAATAAAAATAAAGAATCAATACAGAGGCTATCAGTTATAGTTCCTGAAAATCCTTTTGCACTTTCACTTATTGGCAATAAATCTCACTGTCTCTCTGCTTTGGATGTGGACAAGCTAATGCAATGGTGGCCTGGAACTCCCCACTCTCCGCATCGTAAACCAGATAAAGTAAAAGCTATTCAAAGATCTCTTGATTGGAAGCGCGTCGCTCAAATTGCAACTTATCTTCTTCAAAAGGAAATGTTTGATGTTCCTGATAAACTTGATAAATATTTTCGCGAAATATATCAACCAAAAAAAAGTGAACCTGGTCGAGAATGGCCACCTAAAGTTAATAAAGTTATTGGTTTTAACAGAACTGAATTTCCCACATTTTCGAATGTACTTATTCACGTCAATGGCGCAAGCATAGAAGAAATAGTAGTTAATAATCAAGAAGGTGCTGCAAATTTAGTTTTTGATGAGAATGACAAAAAATTGAACTTTTCTGTAATTGATGGCCAACACCGAATCAATGGAGCATATTTTGCATTATGCATACTTCGTGAAGAAAATCCAGATTCTAAATGGCAAATCCCTGCTGAAATATTTCTTGATCTTGATGCGATAGGTTCCCCGCCGCAAATCCAAGCACAAATTTTCATAGATGTAAACTTTTATCAGAAAAAAGTAGATCGTTCTTTAGTAGCTGATCTGTTTCCTACGGCACGTGGTCCAAGGGAAGCAATTGATCAAAAAGAACGAACTCAAGATATTGGAAGGAAATTAATGCTTGAGACGGGTCCTCTTGTTGGAATGATTCAGATTCCTGGAATTCGTTATGGTGTAAAAGATGTAATAGCTTTATCTACACTAAATGCCGCAATAGAAGATATATTAGATATAATGGAAAAACAAGGAATTTCGAGTTTGGAAATGCAAACGGATTTTATAGCTCAATGTCTTTCAGCCTGGTTAGCAGCATCAGGAAGATTCGAAGAAGAAAAACTCAGCCCACAAAATGTTGTATATCAAGGGAGGGTTCTTGTTTCAGTAATTGATTTAATTCCTTTTATGATATGGAAATTAAAAGAAGAAAAAATTCAACTTATTTCGGATGACGCATCAATAAAACTCACAAGCTGGCTAAAAGATATCATAAAACGTGCTAATTTATTTGAAAACGAGAAATTTATTAACAAAGATGAATTTAAAAAGAAAGGATATCTTGGTAGTGGAGGCATTAGCCGTTTTCGAGATTCTCTTTGGGCAACAGTTATTGGGAAAAATACAAATTCAGGATTGCGCCTTGATCAGATTGCCGAACGCGCAAATAATAATCGCAGATTTATAAACAAAAGAATCCAAACGTCTTAAATATGCTAAAAGACCAAAAAATTATACAAATCAAATTGATGTTCGATGGTCTTAATAAAAAAGGAGCATCAGCTGATTGGCCAAAACTAGGAGCGCTATCAGAAATGTTATCCCCTCTTGTTGAATTTAAAACAAAAAATGAATATTTTAAAGCTATAAATCAATCTGCATTTTCGTATTTTGCAACAGCCGCAGTAGAAATGTGGCATAGATCAATTCATAGCCTTCTTATTTCAGCTTCATTAACAAAATCAAGTCCACTATGGTCTTCGGTATCTGGATATTATTCAAGTCATTATGCTGTTCGTGCATTTGCCCATCTTCTTGGTTATTACCAATTATTTAATAAAAAATGTATTGTACAGTTAGAATTAGATGGTTCTAAATACTATTATCATTTTCTTAAAAAAAACGGTAACGATCGAGAACATAAATATTATTGGAAAATTGTGAAACAATACAACAGTTTTATAAATGATCCTTTTTTTACAAATAATGAAGAAATTCAATTAAATTCAAAGAATGACAAATCTGATATTAGTCACAGAAGTAAAGCTAATTATTCAGATCACTTGGATAATTTTCCAAAATTTCAGGTGTTAGATGAGGCTTATCTTAAACAACGAATAAACAAAATATCGAATATTACACTTTCTGATGCTCCAATTCCAAGAGTAGGTTCATATCCAGACATTGAGAGTGTACAATTAATCGCTTATCATAGAATGATTCGCTTTAGATTATTTCTTGATCAATTATTAAGTGATTCAAATAGGTTTTGGTCTGTTCATCGGCGACCCACGTGGTGTCCAATATTCATGGATTTTCAAGCGGCACAACCTGAATTTGCATCCATCTATAAAGAATTGGCATGAAATACATGGGGTCAAAAAGAGCATTGCTAAAAAATGGACTAGGTGAAATGCTTCTTGAGCAATCTAGCAAATCAAATAAAGTATATGATCCCTTTTGCGGTTCAGCTTCTGTAGCATGGTTTGTAGCAGAAAATACCAATAAGGAAGTGATTGCAGGAGATTTGCAAAAATATTCTATTGATCTTGCTAATTCAGTATTGCTAAGAAATAAGGAGATTGACAGAAATGAAATAATTATTTTCCAAGATTGGATCGAAAAATCAATAAGGTGTCTTTTAAAACACAGGATTGACCTTCCAATGAAATGCACAAAAAAATTTGTAGCAGAAAATAAAAAGTTGAGTGTACAAAGCAAGTACAATATTACAAGGGCATATGGTGGACATTATTTTAGCTTTAATCAAGCAATAACATTTGATATTTTATTAAAATATCTACCTCAAGAAGAACCATTAAAATCAATTGCAATAGCGTCTCTTATCCAAGCAGCATCTCAATGTGTGGCTTCACCTGGTCACACCGCTCAACCTTTTAGTACAACAGAAAATGGCTTAAAAGCGATATTTGATGCTTGGAAGCGTAATCCTCTTGCCTATATAAGTCGTTCAATTGAAAATTTATCCAAACGCCATGCAAACAATATTGGTAGAGGAATAGTTAGTGAGGCAAATAATCTTTTAAAAGAAATCGGTGAGGGAGATTTAGTATTCTTAGATCCACCTTATTCTAGTGTTCATTATAGTCGATTTTACCATGTATTAGAAACTATTTCAAGAAATCAGAAGATAGCCGCTACAGGGAAAGGCAGATACCCATCGCCTGATGAAAGACCTCGTTCAGATTATAGTTTAAAAGGAAAATCAAGATATGCTATTGAAATCTTGTTGCGACACATTGCCAGTAAACGGGCTTCAGCAATTTTGACATTTCCTGCAGACCATTGTAGCAATGGACTTAGTGGGGATACTGTGAAGGAAATTTCTAAAAAATATTTTAAGGTAAAAAAAGAGGTAATTAAAGGGAAATTTAGCACACTTGGTGGAAATAATGACAATAGGCCTGCGAGGCAGGCATCGGCAGAGTTAGTTCTTTTATTAGAACCTAAATAGTAACATGATTCGCTAAATCATAACTATATGTAGCCTCAATTACCATGTTTTAAAGGTTTTTTTGGTTTCACATTTTGAAACCTATTTTTTACGAATTAGGTAAGCTCCTCGCAGGCTCTAACATAAAACTATAATCAATTCCTTTTTGCAAACCAGCAAAAAACAGTCCGACAACTTGTGACAAAAAGTTTTTACTTTGATATTGGAAAGCATGATCAATGAACTGGCCACCATTTACTCATTACTAGATAAAATAATATAAATTAATAATGCGTATTTTTAAGTCTGACTTAAATGAATAGCTATCCATATGTCTTTTAACGAAAATACACGGGTAAAAATCCCGGCTATACTTCACCTCTGCAAATTAGGATATAACTATCTCTCATTATCGAATGCAAGTAGAAATGAGAATACAAATATTTTTACTGATATTTTTTCGGAAAGTCTTATTAAGTTAAATCCCGCTATTGAACAAGCTGATTATAAGAGAGTTCTTGAAGATATTTCTTTAACTCTTGATAATGAAGACCTGGGACGAGGAATTTTATAAAATGCTGACTTCATCATCCGGAATAAAATTGATCGATTTCAGCAGCATTGATAATTTCAAAAAGAATAATTCCTTCCATGTAGTCACTGAACTCCCTTATAATAATGGAGATGAAGAGTTCAGACCGGATATTACGCTTCTCATCAATGGCATGCCACTTGCATTTATTGAAGTTAAAAAGCCAAACAACAAGAAGGTATTCTTGCCGAAAGAGACCGAATAAATGTAAGATTCAAAAATAAAAAGTTCAGAAAGTTCATAAATATTTCCCAGTTTCTCGTTTTTTCAAACAACATGGAGTATGATTCTGAATCAATTGACCCTATACAAGGTGCATATTATTCCACTGTTTCATACGATAAAGCAGATTTCAATTATTTCAGGGAAGAAGAAAAGTTCAACCTTTCTGAGATTCTTTTAACCGGAGGATGATGAATTGGAGAATTTTGTTTTGAAAGACAATAACCTGTCTTCTATAAAGTATTCTCCTGAATTTCATCACTAATAAAGATCCTACTTCACCCACAAACAGAATTTGACTTCATTGTTTTGTAAAGAAAGGCTGGCTTTGCTCTTAAAATACAGTATTGCATATGTTAACAGTGAAACATGGTCTTGAAAAGCACATAATGCGCTATACCCGCTTATTTGCAACAAAAGCAATAGAAAAAACTAGAAAGGGCAATAAAAAAGGAATCATCTGGCATACCCAAGGCAGTGGTAAAACTGCACTCGCATTATTATAATGTGAATTATCTAACAGATTATTTCCAACGAAAAGGAATCATTCCAAAATTCTATTTTATTGTTGACCGTATCGACTTGATGAATCAGGCAAAACGGAGTTTATCAAGACGGGGTTTAATTGTTCATACTGTAAATTCAAAAGATGAGATTGTTAAAGATTTCAGACTACACAGAGCAATTCATAATCTGTCTGGGAAACGTGAAATAACAGTTGTTAATATTCAGAAGTTTAAAGATGAATACTGATGTGCTGAGAGACAAATGATTATGACATAAATATTCAGCGTGTTTATTTTCTTGATGAAGTTCACCGAAGTTATAATCCCGACTGGTAGTTTTCTGGCAAATCTCTTTACTTCAGATCGGAATGCAATTCTTATTGGGTTGACAGGAACTCCTTTGATTTTAAATGACAGACGTTCAAGGGATACTTTTGGCGATTATATTCATAAATATTATTACAATGCTTCAATTGCAGATGGTTATACATTAAGGCTGATTCGTGAAGGTATAGAAACAAATTATAAGATTCAACTTGAGCAGCATTAAAAGAGGTTGAAATTCTTAAAGGCGATGTAGAAAAGCGCATTATTTTTGCTCGCATGAGAAGTTTGTAGAACCAATGCTTGACTATATTGTCCAGGATTTTATAAAAAGCAGGATACGATTTGGCGATAACACTATTGGTGGCATGGTTGTTTGCGATAGCTCAGACCAGGCCAAGAAGATTGTTCGAAATTTTTATTAACAAATACAACCCAAAGCAGAAATACCTCAGAAACTGTTCAAGAGTTCTGCAAAGCAGCAGAACCGCTATGCTGAGTATGATACTTATCAAAAAACAGAACAGTAAGAATCTAACAGCTTCATTAATATTGCATGATATTGGCACAAAGGATGACCGCAAACAGGAAGTTGAAGATTTTAAGGAAGGAAAAATTGATTTTCTTATTTGTTTACAATATGCTTCTTACAGGCTTTGATGCCAAGCAGGCTTAAAAAACTATATATTGGCCGGATTATCAAAGACCACAATCTGCTTCAAACGCTTACAAGGGTTAATCGTCCGTATAAAGAATTCAGATATGGCTTTGTTGTTGATTTTGCAGACATCCGAAAAGAATTTGATGCGACAAACAAAGCATATTTTGAAGAATTGCAAGCTGGAACTCGGTGATGAGATGAAAACTATTCCAATCTTTTTAAATCAAAGGAGGAGATTGAAGCAGGAGATAAATGAGATAAAAGAGAAACTATTTCATTACGACTTTAACTAATGCAGAAATATTCTCGCAGCAAATCAGCCAGATTGAAGACCGCAAAAGAGTCTTAGAAATAAAGAAAGCACTGGAAAATGCAAGAAATCTTTACAACATAATTCGGATATATGGTCATTATGAATTACTCGAGAAAGTTGACTTTCAGAAAGCTGAATCAATTATATAATGAAACTACCCGGCATATTGGATCTGCTTAATCTGAAAGAATCTGTTCAGAACAATGTGGACACATACAAATCTTCTTAATGTAGCATTGGAAAATGTGCTATTTATGTTCCGGAAAGTTTCAGAGGAAGAACTGATAATTGCCGATCAACTCAAAGATATTCTTCGCAAAACCCGAGAGGCACTTGGAGGAAATTTTGACCAGAAAGATCCGGAATTTATTTCTTTGTATGATGAACTGAAACGACTATTTGATAAGAAGAATCTCGATGAAATATCACAGGAAGAGATGAAACAGGAATATAGGTTCTTTACAACAGATATATGATAAAGTAACCGAACTGAACCGCAAAAATAACCTTTTAAAGGCAAAATACGAAAATGATGCAAAATATGCACGTATTCATAAGAGGATTTTGAAAAGGGGAATGTATCGAATAAGGAAAGCGAGATATGTCGAGACATTGATCGATATTAAAGAAACAAGCAGATGAAAAAGTGTTGATAAATACCAAATTGCTAAATAATGAAAGCTATTTTGAACAAGTTAATGATTCAGATGGTAATTAAAAGTTTTACTGAAATCCAAAATCAAACTGGAGCCTGATGTCTGCCAAATATATAAATAATTGTCTGGTAAAAGAATACATTAACGAATATCAAGGAGATAAATGCATGGTGACACAGGATTTTACAACACAAACAAAAGAACTGATTGATAACCTTAAAGGTGTATGCACATCTTATGGTTTAGGAAATGATGGAAATGAATTTAAAATCATTACCCAGGTATTTCTTTATAAATTCATGAACGATAAATTTGGTTATGAGGTGAAAGAGCTTGAACCGAAGCTTAAAAAATGCCGACAATTGGGAAAAGGAAATAGCTAGAATATTCGGATAGTGCAATATGAAATGCTTTTGCTTCGAATGAATCCGGATAGTGCTAAACTAAAAAGGGAACATTACTTATCAAATCTTTATAACAAGCAGAATAAAGAAGAATATGCGAAATTCTTTGATGATACCCTTCGTGATATTGCTATTTTTAACAATGAGATTTTTTCTGTAAAAACAGGAACCGGGGCAAAAATAACTTTATTTGATGAATTGAGCAATTATATTACTGATAGTTCATAAAGGGATAATTTTTGCAAAGCGCTTGTAAACCAGCTTGTGAATTTCAGCTTTGAGAAAATATTCGAGCAGAAATTCGATTTTTTCTCCACCATTTTTGAATATCTGATCAAAGACTACAATAAAGATGGAGGAGGGAAATATGCAGAATATTATACACCTCATGCGGTATCAAAGATTATGGCATCAATTCTGGTTGATAAACCAGGTAAAAAATGTAACCTGTTACGATCCTGCAGCCGGTTCCGGAACTCTTTTAATGAATTTGGCCCATGCTATTGGTGAAGACCGTTGCACGATATACTCCCAGGATATTTCGCAGAAATCTTCCAGCATGCTGAGGTTGAATCTAATATTGAACAATCTGGTACATTCAATTCAAAATATTATTCAGGGGAATACATTAAAAGAGCCTTATCCACAGAACCAGTGATAAGAAACTTATGACATTTGATTACATAGTTTCAAATCCTCCTTTTAAGCTCGATTTCAGCGATTTTCGTAATGATCTTGATGCAAAACATAACAATGATCGTTTTTTTGCAGGTATTCCAAAAATCCCAAACAAGAAGAAAGAAAGCATGTCAATCTATCTTCTTTTTATACAACACATTATCTATTCCTTATCTAAAAGAGGGAATGCTGCCATTGTAGTACCAACAGGGTTTTTAACCGCTCAAAGTGGTATTGAAAAAAAAATCCGGCAAAAACTCGTAAATGAGAAAATGCTTAGAGGGGTTGTATCTATGCCAAGTAATATATTTGCCACAACCAGTACTAACGTTTCGGTTCTTTTCATCGATAAAGCAAACATAAAGGGAGATGTTGTTTTAATGGATGCATCAAAGCTGGGGACCATAGTCAAAGAAGGTAAAAATCAAAAAACACTTCTCTCACCTGAAGAAGAACAGCTAATTATTACCTCATTCCATAAGCACGAATCTAAGGAAGATTTTACCGTTGTTGTTACTTATGACCAGATAAAGGAAAAAAACTATTCATTTAGTGCCGGACAGTATTTTGAGGTGAAGATTAAATACACCGATATAACATCTACTGAATTTGACTTCAAGATGAATGGTTTTAAGGAAAATCTAAATACACTATTTGCTGATTCTAAAACTATAGAAGAAGAGATTAAGAAGCAATTGAGAGGATTGAAGTATGAATAAATCTTTACTTCTAAATGAAGCGGCTTTCTATTCTGAAGCAAGAATTAATGCATCAAAGATCTCTCAGGAGAATTTTATAACAATTGATAATATCCTCCAGAATAAGAGTGGCATAACCATTTCTCCAGTACAACCTAAGGGTACCTTGATCGCTTTTAAAGAAGGTAATATTCTAGTCGGAAACATTCGACCTTACCTAAAAAAAATCTGGTTTGCTGATAGGAAAGGAGGATGCTCTCCAGATGTTTTAGTTTTTGAAGCTAAGGAAGGAATTGATCCAAAATACCTTTATTACGCATTATTCAGAGATGATTTCTTTATCCACATGATGAAAGGTTCAAAAGGAACAAAAATGCCTCGTGGTGATAAAAATCAAATAATGGGCTTTAATATCCCTGAATATGATTTCAATGATCAGAAAAAAATTTCTTCTTTCCTCTCTTCTTTAGATTCAAAAATAGAACTCAACAATCGGATCAATATTGAGTTAGAATCGATGGCAAAAACCCTTTATGAATATTGGTTCGTGCAGTTTGATTTTCCAAATGCAAAGGGTAATCCATACAAAATTAGTGGTGGCAGGATGGTTTGGAATGCAGAATTGAAAAGAGAGATTCCTGAGGGATGGGAAGTGAAAAAAATGGGAGATTGGATTTCTGAAGACAAAAGCGGAGACTGGGGAAGTGAAGATTTAAAAGGAAACTATACTCATAAAGTTTTATGTATTCGTGGCACTGACATAAATAGTTTAAATGGCACAGAAAATTGCAATCCACCCATCAGGTACATTCTTGAAAAGAACTCGAATAAAATTCTCGATTCTCATGATTTGATTATTGAAATATCAGGAGGAAGTCCGACCCAATCGACAGGTCGTATGGCTTTTATAACCGATGCTACTTTAAAGAGGTTCGAGAGCCCTCTGATTTGTTCCAATTTTTGCAAAGCGATATCACTTAAAGAAATAAAATTGCTATACAATTTTGCTTATTATTGGAATAGTCTCTATGAAAACGGAGCTTTTTTTAATCATGAAGGGAAAACAAGTGGTATTAAAAATTTGCTGTTTGATTCATTCGTAAATTCATATTGGTCCGTTGTTCCTGAAGATTCAGTTGTAGATAAATTTTATGCGATCATGCAAAATATTCAAACCAAAAAACAAACTGCATTGGCAGAGAATCAACAGCTTTCAAATCTACGAGACTGGTTATTACCTATGCTAATGAATGGGCAGGTGAAGATTGGCTGAAGTATTTTGAGAAAGCTATGCGTATTTATGAAATCATAATATATCAAATGATAGAATGTTTTATACTCTAACTAAACAATTCTCCGATGTCACCAGCAGCCCTTGTTAATGGATTAAAAACCTATTTAGAGACACTTGTCTCTGGTCATAAATATGAGTCGTGGGTATATAATGGAAAAACAAGTAAAGCATACGGATCACCCGGCGGAAGTTGGAAAGGTCAAAATGGATATGAATTTGAGAAAGATAAATCCAACTTTATCCTTAGAAGCATCAAAACTACTGACAAGCGGTACTACTTTGTAATTGAGTCGAATACGTTGCCTGGCCAACTATTTAATATCCGCTTAGATGATTCCAGAACCCATAGGCAAAGCGCTGGGCACTCAGTTCTAATCGAGTCCTATGCAATGACTGTTGGAACAGGGCCAAAGAAAAGACTCGATGTAAAATTGGTTTTTGATAAATTAGGATTTAAGACAAATGAGATTACTAAAATAGATGATGCCTCCCCCAAATGGAACATAATCGTCAGGGATCTTTTAACTTGGGGAATAGCAAGAGAATCTGTTAAAAAGAGTATTATTTCAAATTCTTCTCCGGGAAATGAATCAGCATCTGCAGAAAATGTCGATGATCAGCTTAAAAAAGCATCTTCTCCTTTAAACCTGATACTTTACGGACCTCCGGGAACGGGAAAAACATACAATACTGTCAACAAAGCCTTAGAAATTATAGGTGAAAGCATTCAAGGTAAACCTAGAAAAGAGATTAAGGAACTGTTTGATTCAAAGATGCAAGAAGGCCAAATTGTATTTACTACTTTTCATCAAAGTATGAGCTATGAGGATTTTATTGAAGGAATAAAACCGCTTGAGCCTGAAAAAGAAAGTGATCCTGTAATTTACCGCATTCAATACGGAGTGTTTAGAAATCTTTGTATTGAAGCATCATTTGCCATTGCTCAGTTAAGAGAAACAAAAACTACAGAAGAAGTTTTAGATTTTTCCATCTTATATGACAAGTTTGTTGAAAGCATTGATGAAAAGCTACTTGGTGGAGAGCAAGTTGAGTTAGAAACTAAAGCAGGAGGCAGTGTTATGGTCGAAAGCATTTCTCATCAAGGTAATTTCATTATTAAGCATCATGAAGGCACAAGAACCTATACTGTTTCAAAGGCAAGGTTAACCAAGTTACAATCCGCTATAAAGGATTTAAGTGAGGTTAGTAATATTAATGACAAATTCAGGGAGATAATCGGCGGCAGCAATTCATCAGCTTACTGGTCAGTACTAAATGCAATAAGAAAAGAGAAACATACTAAAATAATAACAAAGGAAAACAGGACATACACCTTTGATGAGAAAAAGGAAGTAGTTCTGTCACTATCAAAAGCAGATTATAAAAACAAAAGCGGAAAACCATTTGTACTCATAATTGACGAAATAAACCGCGGTAATGTATCTCAGATTTTCGGAGAGCTTATTACCTTGATTGAAGAAGATAAGCGAATGGGCAATGATGAAGCGCTTGAAGCAACTCTGCCATATAGTAAAGAGAAGTTTGGCGTTCCTCCGAATTTATACATCATCGGAACAATGAATACAGCCGATAGAAGTGTAGAAGCAATTGATACCGCCTTACGCAGAAGGTTTTGCTTTGAAGAAATGTCTCCTTTGTACGATCTGGATGAAGTAAATTATGAAATAGCAGGTCATAATGTAAGCAAGATTCTTTTTACAATTAATAAACGTATTGAAAAACTGTTGGATAAAGATCATGCAATTGGCCACTCGTACTTCATAAGGAAAATTGATGAAACTCCGGAAGAAAAGTTTTTGAATTCCTTTTATCATAATATCATTCCACTTTTACAAGAATATTTCTTCGGAGATTTTGGCAAAATTGGTCTGGTATTAGGTCAGGGTTTTGTCCAGATGAAAGAGTGGAATAAAAATTCGGATTCTTTTGCTGATTTTGAATATGAAAGTGCTTCTGAATTTGAAGATAGATCTGTCTATGAAATTATTGATTACAGAAAAGAGACTGATGGAACTGCCGAATTCTTAAAGGCAATTAGAAGGCTAATGAACGAAAAGGTTGAATAATAGAAAAAATCATATCACAGTATTTGAGCATGAAACCATCCGGTTTGATAAAGGGGTGGAAAGAATAAGTGAAGAGCAGTTTGATGCCCTACGGAAATACTATGGAGAAAGTGGTGTGCCTTACTTTGACTTGTGTTATAATGGTGTTAGGTTTAATGAGCATGTCGGTGTAATTCAGGTAGGAAATACCCTAATCGAAGTATTGCCTAAAGCAGATAAAAGTTCACATACACTGGAGCAGGAAAAAAAATGGCGTAATATATTAATTGATATGTTAAGGTCAGTTGGTAGTTTTGAAATCAAAGCATCAAGCCAGAGTGATCTTAAAATAAAACCAAACACGATCCTTGACCTTTATTTTGAGATGTTTATAAAAGAGGTGGAATATCTTCTACACAATGGTTTGGTTAAAAAATACCGGAAGAACGAGGGCAATGTCACTGCATTAAAAGGTAGTCTGCAGTTCGCTGAACACCTTCAACAAAATCTGATTCATCAGGAGCGGTTCTATGTGGATTATACTACATACGATGTTGAACACAAGCTCCATTTCATACTTTATAAAACTATACGCTTACTTAAACAGATAAATACCAGTGCTGTGCTTCAAAGCCGTATAGGTGCACTACTTTTAAACTTTCCCGAGATGCCGGATATAAAAATATCAACAAGTACATTTGATAAACTGGAGTTTAACCGAAAAACGCAATCCTATAAAAAAGCTATTGAAATTGCCCGGCTAATTTTGCTACAGTATCATCCGGATTTGAGTAAAGGCAGAAATTATGTCTTAGCCTTGATGTTTGATATGAATAAACTCTGGGAGCAATTTATTTATGTCACACTAAGAAAGAACAATAAATGCAATTTATCGATTACTGCACAGACCTCAAAATACTTCTGGAAACCGGAAAAAGGTTATAAAGCGAAAATACGTCCCGACATACTGATCAAAAAAGGCAATGAGAATTTCGCAGTTCTGGACACAAAGTGGAAAAACCTAAACGGTTTTAACCCCTCCCCTGATGATTTGAGACAGATGTATGTCTATCACGAATACTATGGAGCAAAAAGAGTGGCATTAGTTTACCCGGGTGCTGATTCAAGTAAAACTAGTGGTACATATTTAGATCCTTTTACAAGTGAAGAATTGAATAAAGAATGTAGTATCATCAATTTTTCTGTAGAGCTTAACATAAAACAATGGCAAGTCAAAATTTGCGAGCAGTTTGAAGAGTGGTTGAGTTTGCCAGAGTGACTGATCCAAACACCGTCCCTTCGCTGTCAGGCACATTACGCAAACATTGGAATTTGTTTTTTCATGTCTATTTAGTGGTTTGCGTAAAGAGCCTTCCAGCCCGTCCCTGCCACTCGACGAGACCGGCGGCTAAAGTAGAAAATGTGGATATAACATGGAAATAATAAAATTTGCCCTACAGCTAACTCACTGGCAAATGCAATAAGCTGATTAAGCACCCAATTAACCATATATTCAGCAACTTAGCTTATTACACTTGCCAGCCAGGTTTTGACTCATATTTATCGGATTTATTTGGAAAATATCTCTGAAAAATTGTCGATAAAAATAATTGAATTTTCTACATCCAGACAAACTACAATACCGGGACAAATTTGTGCCTTTTACCAGGACTTTAAAAAAATAATTTACCATGACAATTCCTGCATAAGTGACAACTTTAAAATAGCCCAACAGCTAACAAGCGGGTATAGGCAATAAGCTTGTCACAATTTTTGCACAACACCTAGACAACTTTATCGTTAAACAAAAATCTCGTCCACTTACAAACATCATGATTCCGGCTCTGGACAGATCCGTGCTAAAGAAACAATTTTATCTTTCGCCGGGACTTGCAAAAATTGCGCCATACCTTCCTTGCCACCGGGACAGTTTTTCGGCTAAAGTACCAGGACTAGTGGCCGGATGGCTGCGTCAGGTAACACTTACTGCCCATACCCGCTGGCCGTTAGGCGTCAGAGTGTCCCAAAACGAGAGCCCGTCTTTGTTAGAGAATTTATCATGATGCGACAACTTTCATTCGTTTACCGGGACTCTTCCATCTTGACAATTATATCATGACGTGACAACTCCTGTCCATTTACCAGGTCTTTAAACACTCCAGCGCCTAACAGCCAAAGCATAAAATTTCATACATATACCAAGACTCCTAACGTACTTTTACACTCTTTTACAAAGTGGATTTATCCAGCACAAAATCTAGTCGAGATTTAATAAATTAACCAAAAAAAAGTTTCAACTATGAAATCTACACAGTACAACAAACTATTCTTACTTGTGTATTCTATAATTTTAGCTTTAATAGTTTTATTAGTTCTAAAAGCAGAACCTTCTCAACCAATATTGGCATTAATATTTGGTTCAATTTTCATTCTTTTTTTAATCATAGCACTATCATTCTACAAACTGACAGTTTCTGTAAATGAAGAGTTTGTTGCATTTAGTTTTGGAATAGGCCTCGTTAAAAAGAAGTATGGATTATCTAAAATTAAGAATTGCAAACCAGTAACTGGGAAATTCTCAATTTATAGTAGGATTAGTTTCGAAAAGCTTCCTAATGGTGGTAAATCCTATGTTCTCTCATCAGCATTACCTTCAGTTGAGATAACTTATGAAAATGATAAAGGAGTTATTAAGACAGATAGAGTTGGGACTGATAAGCCATCTGAAATTTCCGAGTATATTAATAAAATAATTGGACAACATAGTTCTCTCACATTCTGACAGTTTTAAAACTACTCCGGCGCCTAACACGGACGGTTTAATTAATTGCCTTCGTCAGCCCGGACAGCCTCATTATCAGCATCCAAAGTCTATGGTATTTAATTTATTTCAACTTATAAAATCTTGTAGTACCCGGACTGATCCTGCAGCCGAGACAGAGTCAATAGGGCTGCCGGCCGATGCGCAGTTGGCAGCGTTTTTTGCTCGCCATTTATAAAGTACACCTTGATATGAGAGGTACTTACAATTTATCGGGACTCATACGCAAAAGAGTTTTATCTTGACAAGAGACTTTTCATCCATCTACCGGGACTGGCAAAAAACTCGCCAGCGCGGGCCGCGGGCGGCAACTCAATTAAACCGCCGGGCCGTTATAGCTAATGAGCAGCATAATAACTAGTTAGACATTACCACAAAGACTCCTTAATATAACGCGACCGCTAATTTGGCACGTTTGCTTTTGCGCGACACAAGACCTGACGCTCATGCAAAAGCAAAAGAGCCAAATGCCATCGCTCCTTTAAATTTATTAAAATTTGTACAGTTAAGAAGGAATAGGTTCTTATTAAAAATTAACGATATCAAAATAAATTTTGTATATTTCCTAAACAATTAAAAATATCAAGATGAAAAACAATTCAGTTTATTTATTGGCTTTATTATTTGTATGCTCTACATTTAATTCAAAGGCCCAAACCTCGGAGGAATATTTTAAAACGCTTCAAAAAAGAGTTAATACTACTGGAGAAATCCCCCCTCAAACAAGGTACAATTTATATGTTGATAAAATGAACAAGCTTTTTTCTGATGAAAAATGGAAAGATGAAGTAATTAGTATGAAACAGATAAGAGTAGAGCCAGTTGATAACCCTTCTAATTGGTACTATTTTATAAGTGTAAAAACAAAAAATTGTTCAACCCCATGGTATATGGAATATAATATTGGGGATCCTACTTTCGGAGAAATACTTAAAATAGTTTATGCCCCTGCTGAATACAATACTTATATTAAGAGTGTGGCGACTTATAATACCCTGAGCATGGATGAACAGGACTTAATAGTTAATGATATGTGGACAGTACTGAAAAAGAGAGTACAAACACTTATTGCTGATTCTGTGAGGCCATACCTTAATCAGAAATTAAAATTCTCAATAGATACTATTGTATTATCGAGATATCCTGCAACAGAAAGGGAATCCAAAAGCCAAGAGATATGGAATTTGATGACATCTACTTCAACCGATTATGTAAATTATAATAAGTGGCTAACTGAATTTATGTACGTAGAAAATGGAAGACGCGATTATCTTAAAAAGGTACTTGGTGATTATAAAACCAATTCTAGACCATGGACATCTATTGTAAAAGCTGAAGTAACCGAACGACTTTATAGAGATTATTCTAATGATGCTTATGACGCAATTAATAAGCTGATTAACAATATGTCAACTAATTTAGTTCGTATGTATAAACTCGATAAAGTAGGTTTGCCAGAAAGTGAAATCAATAAATCCGCTTTAAGCATTCAATCGGAAATAAACGCTTATATAAATACAATTATTCCTAATATAAACAAGGAAATAGATTTAAGAATTGATACGACACTATTAAAAGAAGAACAACCAAAAGAGTATAAAAAAGTTTATATCAATAATGTTTATCAATCAGGTGATTATAAAACAATGATACAAGAATTAAATTGGAAATTAAATAATCAGTGGGCATCTCGATTTCGTACATTTTTAGAAAAGAATGATGCAAATACTGCAATGCAAAAATTTATAGAAAATGAAAAAGGTTCTATTAATGGAAATGTGCAAAAATTTAGAAAAGCCTTCTACAGGAATAATATGAAGGATTATATTAATGGAAGAATTCAATAAGATCTTTCTATAGGAATAATTTAAAGGATTATATTCATTAATTGAAAATCTATTAAATGCTTTCATTTTCAGAAGAATCTTAAACAAATTTTTAAATCCATGTCATTAAATGATTATAATTTCCCTTTGGCATTAACTAAGGGATATTTTGCAGGGAAAGATGTTCCCCCATTTGGCGTTTACATGAGAAATTTTCATCATGATTTTTTAAAGTATTTATTTTTCATGTGCATTCAAAATGCAAAAGGAGCATATCCTATCAATGATTCAATTGATAAAATAATTGGTGAATTGAATGATTCAGCCAGAAATTGTTCAAAGCCAATAACAAAAATATTAATAGGCGAAGCACCCCCATTTCAATTACCTAATTCCAATACAATTGAATATTTTTATAATACATGTGGAAAATGGCCAAGTAGAAGTCCGTGGATAAATGCACCTAAAAAAGCTCTGTTCAATGAACAAACATTTCAAAATAAGGTAGATTTTTTAACAGCGTGCGCAAGAGCTGGTTTTTTGCTTTTAGATTTATTCCCTTATGCAATTAAATATAATTCAAGGAGTACAAAAAAATACGAAATTGCCTGCGTATCAGCATTTCAAGGACCATATCCATTCAACATAATGGACACACTTAGATGGTTGACGCCTTGTATAAGTAAAAATATAGCAATTGGTTTTGGTCTGACACCATTTGGTAAAGTAATCCTAAGCTCCATGAGTTGTGTGAATATTTTTAATAGATGGACAGCAAATAATAACATTAATTTAATTACCCCACTTTTATTAGATCAATTAAGACAAATACCTATAAATGATACATCTAATTTTTTACGGATTTGTCATAAAAATATGAGAAACGCATATGGCCCAGATCCTGCTTTACTGAAACAAGCTGGTTTTTTTTAATTATTTTGGTGAATAACCCTTTTGTAAGCACATTTAAAAGCCACACGATCCATCGCGACTCCAAAGCTTTTAAAAGAGCTTGCAAAGAGAGAATTCCATCAACCATGACCTAAAAAACTGTTTAAATCTTGACAATTTAAAAAACACTAGCTATAACTCGGACGGTTTAATTAATTGCCTTCGTCAGCCCGGACAGCCTCGTAATCAGCCCTCAAAGTCTATGGTATTTAACTTATCTCAACTTATAAAATTTTATGGTACCGAGACTTATCCTGCTGCCAAGACACAGTCTATTGGGCTGCCGGCCTACGCTCAGCTGGCACAAGTTTTTGCAGAGCCATCTGTCAGCTTTACCGTGACCCCAAACTCTGCGCCGTCAACCGGGATTCGTCCATCTACAGGGATTATCCCATCTGTCAGCTTTACCGTGACCAAAACTTTCAGCCGTCAACCGGGGTTATCCTATCTAGACAACTATGCCTGGACACCGAAACTTTCAGCCGTCTACCGGGACTTTACATCTGGACCAAAAGCTTCCAGCCGTCTACCTGGATTGTGCAAAAACTCATGCCAGCGCGTGCCGCTGGCGGCAACTAATTAAACCGCCGGGCCGTCAGACTGTCTAAAAACCTACCCTTTTTGTTTATAACTTTGGGGTCTGTGATTCTTTTTAAAACGCCGGTTTTTGTATCTTAATTACATGAAATTCATACAAGGACATAACAGAAACCAGACTCAACTTTTTCCTGTTTCACTCGACCAATCCATTGACCCGGATAATGATGTCAGGATAATTGACCTTTTTGTGAAAAGTCTTCCTCTTAAAAATTACGGATTCAGAGTTGACTTTCCCGAAAACGGCCGTCCGGCATACCATCCTTCTGACTTACTGAAGCTCTTCATTTACGGGTACATGAATAAGGTGCGGACTTCCCGTGACCTGGAAAAAGAATGTAAAAGAAACATTGAAGTAATGTGGCTTTTAAATTGCCTCAAACCAGATCATAACACAATTGCCAATTTCCGCAAGAACAATCCTAAAGCCATCAAGAAAGTGTTCCGTGCCACTGTTCAGATTGCAAAACATTTTGATCTGATTGGGGGGATACTTATTGCCGGGGACAGCACAAAGCTTCGTGCTCAAAACAGCAAGAAGAACAACTTCAACCAGGCTGAAGATAGACCGCCATATGGCATACATTGATAACAAGCTTGAAGAGTATACCAGGGCACTGGCTGAGAACGATGGAGATAATCAGCAGATAATACTTGATGAGATTGAAAAGCAACAGCAGAGAAAAGAGAATTACAAAAAGATTGAAAAGCAACTGAAAGAATCCGGAGAACCACAGATCTCGATTTCAGATCCGGAGAGCAGGCAAATAATGCTCCGCAATAATATAACCGAGGTAGCTTATAATGTCCAATCTACTGTTGACTCTAAAAATTGCATTCCCATTGATTACAAGGTAACCAACCAAAATGACAGCAAGGCAATGGGTGATATGGTTCACAGGGCAATAAGCATTCTCGGGACAAATGAATTCACTGTCCTTTACGATAAAGGTTATCATACCGGCTCAGAGTTAAAGACCGCTCAGGATTTAGGAGTTGAAACAATTGTGGCTATACCTTCACTGCCATCAACCTCTCAGGCACCAAACCATGATTACAATTCAGAATACTTCATCTACAACAATGAAGAAGATACTTACACATGTCCGCAGGGAGAAGTTCTCAGAACGAACGGAAAATGGTACAAGGAACACGACAAGCGAGGCAACCTGATGGTATTTAAGCAATACAGGACGCGTTCATGCAAGACCTGCCCGGTACACCTCCAATGCACAAGATCAAAAAACGGAAGAATCCTTTCAAGAACCACATTTGCAGAGTACTACGAAAAGAATCGAAAAGCTTATCACGAGAAAGAGAAACTCTACAAAAGACGGCAGGCTATTGTTGAACATCCATATGGAACAATTAAACGACAATGGGGATTCAGTTATATCCTTACAAAAAAAGGAATTACCAGGGCAAGTTCCGATGTCGGTTTTATGTTTATTGCTTACAACCTCAGACGAATTGGTAATATTTTGACCAGAAATCGTCTCATGGAGTATCTCAGGATACTTGTTTCTGTGTTTTTAAGCAAAACAGGCTACTCCAGACTTAAAAAAAGCTTTTTGGTGACATCTTATTTCTGGTTATCAGTATTGAACAGAAAATTTCAGGAATCTCCGGTTGTGTCTTAAATCAAGTGAAAATAAAGCAACTGATGAAGGTTATTAGACAGACTGCCGTTATATGTAAGGTTTTGGACACCTGACAATTAGACTAATATGATAATCACCCTACATATAACTTTCAAAGCCATAATTTCATTACATATGCCAGGACTCCAAACGCACAAGCAAGAGTTTGGCAGCCGCCATCGCGACACCCTATGCTGCTGCCAAACACATGCTTTTTATTGCCCCATGGGACTTCTAGATAACATATTAAGAAACTTTAATTTCGTACTCCCAAAAAGTAGAAGAATAATCTTGGAATCAAGATTCAGACTATAAATTAATTATGCCTCTTGACTTGAATAATAATTTAATTTTAATAAATTTGTTAGACTGTCTGAAATTTCAGCTAAACCTAATCTTCAATTAAAAAATGGGAAAGAATAATATTAAAATGTTGACTCGTTTTTATAATTTCATAATTGACTCAGTAGTTTTTTCAATTATTGCAGTACTAATTGTTTCAATTTTGGTTAGATATCATCCTGCTTTCAAGGTCTATAGCCCCCAAAACAACAGAATTCTTGCATTTATCTTGTACTTTTCATACTATTTTTTTTTCGAGATCGCATTTTCATCCACTCCTGGGAAATTCATTACAAAAACAAAGGTAGCAGATAATCTCACTTTTTCTCGACCCTCAATTTTGAAAATATTTATTAGGACTATATGCAGATTCATCCCCTTTGACGCACTAACAATTTTCTTCGATGAGAATAATCGAACTTGGCACGATAAAATTTCAAAAACTACTGTAATTAATAACTCTTAAAAAAATTATTTTCAACCCCTTTAAAAAAATAATCCTATGAAAAAAGCAAAAATTACATTTTTAGCTGGTCTATTACTAATAGCCATAATTTTACCATCGTGTGCAACTGTATTTGGTGGACCTGTATCAACATGTCAAAGAACAAAGCCTGTAGCTGGAGAACCACAAAGAGCTGTTAGAGGTGGTGTATTAGTTCTTGATATATTGCTCTTTTGGCCAGGAGCAATAATTGACTTTGCAACTGGAGCAATTTATAAACCTTGCACGAGTAAATAATATCTTACTATAATTACAGTAGTTTTTTTTAACGTTGACCATTTCTGGCTTAAGGAATTGTCAGAAATATTCATGTCAGGCACATTTGCAGCTCACCCTTCTCCTAGTTCAAATCCGAAAGCCGCAAATGAGCCTGCCAACAACAAGATTTATTACTTGACAAGATAAATATCTTCCATCCCGATTAATTTAAAATTAACCCCACATATAACACGGATGGTAGGTGTAATTAGTTCGTCACGCTTTTTGCATGACACTGAGCCATTTACCGGGACAAGTTTAGAACCCGGCACCCGGACTCGCACAGCTGCCCGCAATATAAATCCTGCACCATGACAAATATCTGCCTCCGACCAAACTTTGTACCGCGATGCTGCGCCAGTGCCTTTTACCAACTTTATCTACCAGGAGAAGTATTCAGCCATCTATCAAACTTGTACCGCGACCGCGCCTGCTCTCAATAAAAATTGTACCATGACGGCAAAAAGCGCGCCGTACCTTCCTTGCACCGTGACAACTTTGTGGCCCCGCTGGCGCGGGGTACCAGGCCCTGCCCGGATGCTGCGTCAGGTAACACTAACTACTCCTACCACCGGGCCGTCAGACTGTCTAAAAACCTACCCTTTTTGTTTATAACTTTGGGGTCTGTGATTCTTTTTAAAACGCCGGTTTTTGTATCTTAATTACATGAAATTCATACAAGGACATAACAGAAACCAGACTCAACTTTTTCCTGTTTCACTCGACCAATCCATTGACCCGGATAATGATGTCAGGATAATTGACCTTTTTGTGAAAAGTCTTCCTCTTAAAAATTACGGATTCAGAGTTGACTTTCCCGAAAACGGCCGTCCGGCATACCATCCTTCTGACTTACTGAAGCTCTTCATTTACGGGTACATGAATAAGGTGCGGACTTCCCGTGACCTGGAAAAAGAATGTAAAAGAAACATTGAAGTAATGTGGCTTTTAAATTGCCTCAAACCAGATCATAACACAATTGCCAATTTCCGCAAGAACAATCCTAAAGCCATCAAGAAAGTGTTCCGTGCCACTGTTCAGATTGCAAAACATTTTGATCTGATTGGGGGGATACTTATTGCCGGGGACAGCACAAAGCTTCGTGCTCAAAACAGCAAGAAGAACAACTTCAACCAGGCTAAGATAGACCGCCATATGGCATACATTGATAACAAGCTTGAAGAGTATACCAGGGCACTGGCTGAGAACGATGGAGATAATCAGCAGATAATACTTGATGAGATTGAAAAGCAACAGCAGAGAAAAGAGAATTACAAAAAGATTGAAAAGCAACTGAAAGAATCCGGAGAACCACAGATCTCGATTTCAGATCCGGAGAGCAGGCAAATAATGCTCCGCAATAATATAACCGAGGTAGCTTATAATGTCCAATCTACTGTTGACTCTAAAAATTGCATTCCCATTGATTACAAGGTAACCAACCAAAATGACAGCAAGGCAATGGGTGATATGGTTCACAGGGCAATAAGCATTCTCGGGACAAATGAATTCACTGTCCTTTACGATAAAGGTTATCATACCGGCTCAGAGTTAAAGACCGCTCAGGATTTAGGAGTTGAAACAATTGTGGCTATACCTTCACTGCCATCAACCTCTCAGGCACCAAACCATGATTACAATTCAGAATACTTCATCTACAACAATGAAGAAGATACTTACACATGTCCGCAGGGAGAAGTTCT
This sequence comes from uncultured Bacteroidales bacterium, assembly GCA_963838215.1. Lineage (GTDB taxonomy): Bacteria > Bacteroidota > Bacteroidia > Bacteroidales > VadinHA17 > LD21. The sequence goes on from CAWIQG010000004.1 coordinate 1,132,789, forward strand.
CAGAACGAACGGAAAATGGTACAAGGAACACGACAAGCGAGGCAACCTGATGGTATTTAAGCAATACAGGACGCGTTCATGCAAGACCTGCCCGGTACACCTCCAATGCACAAGATCAAAAAACGGAAGAATCCTTTCAAGAACCACATTTGCAGAGTACTACGAAAAGAATCGAAAAGCTTATCACGAGAAAGAGAAACTCTACAAAAGACGGCAGGCTATTGTTGAACATCCATATGGAACAATTAAACGACAATGGGGATTCAGTTATATCCTTACAAAAAAAGGAATTACCAGGGCAAGTTCCGATGTCGGTTTTATGTTTATTGCTTACAACCTCAGACGAATTGGTAATATTTTGACCAGAAATCGTCTCATGGAGTATCTCAGGATACTTGTTTCTGTGTTTTTAAGCAAAACAGGCTACTCCAGACTTAAAAAAAGCTTTTTGGTGACATCTTATTTCTGGTTATCAGTATTGAACAGAAAATTTCAGGAATCTCCGGTTGTGTCTTAAATCAAGTGAAAATAAAGCAACTGATGAAGGTTATTAGACAGACTGCCGTTAGGTTTAAGATTTCGGTGCAATACCATGATATCCAACGCACAAGCAAGAGTTTAGCAGCTTGCCACCGCGACGGCCCACGCTGCTGCCAAACACATGCTTTTTTGCTAACATCTACCCAAATTAATACTCAAATGATTAACTTTAAGCCACAAAGTATTAAAACTGAGTAAGATATTTTAATAATAGCATATTAATTGGAAGGGTTGACAAAAATAGTGTTAAAAGAAAGGCTTAGAGAGGAATTTAATTCTAAGCTAACAAAACTTAGTGTAAGAGCCCAAAACATTTTAGAAGATTCTGGGATTCTCCTTTTCGATTTTTTTTATGATCAGTATTATATTAAGCAAACCAAGATAAATTTTAAGAATGTTAGAAATTGCGGAAATAAGACTAAAATTGAGTTAGACCAATTTGTAAACGAAATTTGCAATTCAAAAGAATTTGAATTACCGGCTTTCAAGCCAGTCATTTCACTTCCACAACTTCTTCAAAGAAATCCAATAATTCCACTTCAATTTGATTTCCAAACCACTTTACTTTTTAATGAAGAATTTAATAAGTTAAGTGTCCGGTCTAAAAATGTTCTTTCAGGAATTGGAGCAAATTTAATCGATGGATTTTATAATCAAGTGTATTTCGAAGATGCAAAAGCCATCTTATCACTTCGAAATTGTGGTAAAGAATCAGTTTTAGAGATACTTAAATTTAAAATGATTTTTAAGGAACTATTGGAATACAGTAAAAAATCAACTTCTTATAATAATGCATTTAAAGACATTGAGGTTTATTTTAATCATTCAATATGTTTAAAATCTGTTGAGTTAGAACTTTTTCAAAACTATTATGGTTTTATTAAAAATTATAAAAAAGAAACCCTAGGTGAGATTGCAATTAGAAATAATTTATCGCGAGAAAGAGTCCGACAAATTTCAAAATCCTTAATAAAACGTATCCAAGGCATCATAATCAATTTATCAAATATTCATAAATTCGATTTTCAAAAATACTTTATTAATGAATACTTCATTGTCAATCAAGAATTTGCAGATAAAATTAATATATCAGAAAACACGAGTTTTAGTCCTCGATTTATTGCTTATGTCCTGATTTTCATTAATAATCCGGAATTTGACTTTCTTACTATTGATGAAAATAGTTTAATTACAAATATCTTCTTTATTAAAAGGACCATCCCATTTGACTTTAAAAGGTGTTTTAATCATTTTTCAATTCTTATTCAATCAAATAAGAAAATCGAGATTCAAATAGATGACTTAATAAAATCTTTTCAAAGGGAATGTTCTCTATGTTCAGATTCAACAGCTTTTGGATTAGACGAAAAGGTTCAAATAATAAATATTATTCGATTACTCATCAGTCACTTTAAATACGGAGAAGATCAAATAGATATTATAAACGATTTAATTATAATAAGAAAAACCTGTAGGCAATTATTGCATGAACTTTTAGAAAAAATACTTGATGAGTATAAGAAACCTATGCATTTTTCAGAAATATTTCAGGAATGTTTAAAAAAGGGTTACAAAATTACTTCTGAGACAAGTGTCCATAGTACATTGACAAGGAGAGGTGACATCTTTGGTCTTAAAGGTCCCGGTATATATGGTTTATTAGAGTGGGGTGGATATTTTGGAACCATTGGTGATGTTGCAGAAAGTATTCTTCAAGAAAAAAAAGGACCTATACCTAAACGAGAATTGGAAGAAATTCTTTGTCGCGAACTTTATATCTCAAAAGATTCCATCAGTGTTGTATTATTTGGCTATGAGTTAGAAGATAGATTTGTTAAGACAAAGAATGACACAGTTTCCTTAAAAAAATGGAATAAATAAATACATAATGGGAGCAAAAAGAATAATATTGAAGGTTGTGGAGGAAAGCGAAATAAAACTGTTACAGAAGCTGTCGACCGAAAGCCTAATAATTTGGGTAGTTGGAAAGAGTCAAGAAAAAAATATTAAACTAACAATTGAAGATATCACTTTAGAATGTTGGTTAATTAATCCTAAGAAACATTCTTTAAGAGGATATACACAATTCCCTGATTCTTTTGTAATTATGAAAAGAATTTTTGACATGAAAGGTAGGAAGGGTGCATTACAGGGAACTGTGCAGGGCGGGTTTCTATTAACAGAAATATCAAAACGTCGTTATGCTGATCTTGTCGCTTTATTAAGTCAAGGAGAAATCCCAAATTCATTATCAAAAAATGCTGCAGATCGTACAATAAGTTCAATTGAAGAAGCACCATATAAGAGACTAAAAAAAACACCAGCATATGAAAAATTTGCGATGAATAAATTGAATGAAATAGTTGAAACAGATTATCTATATTTCTATGGAATTAATTGGCATACAAAAACGACAATAGCTGAAAACAAAATAAAAAATATCGATTTAATTGTCAAAACTTTTTCTGACAAAGATCCATTATTAGAAATGGTCCATAAATATTTAAATGATGAATTTGCTTTTGTTAAAAAGAAACTGTTAAAAAGAAACTAAGATGATAGAAACCATTCCTACCGATTTAGTTCCAGTCAACTTTGGAAAATTACTCGAGAATCAACTTAAAAAATGGGAAGGTGGAGGACATCATCCACGAGGGATTGCAGAATACATCTCTAATTCTGATGATTCTTATAGAAGGCTAAGGAAATTTAGTGACAATTTAATCTCTGTTGAAATACACTCTAGAACCAGTAAAAAAATTGAAAAATTAATCATTCAAGATTTTGCTGAGGGAATGTCCTTCTTTGACTTGGAGAACAAATTCTTCCAATATTTTGAAAGTTTCAGTGGTAGAGAAAGAGGAGAAAAAGTAACTGGTCGTTTTGGAACTGGAGGAAAGGCATTTGCAATTATGAATTTTAGACACTGCTGGATCACGTCAGTTCAAAATGGAAAAGAATGCAAAGCATGGTTTAAATGGGATTCAAAAAACAGATGCATTATTAAGGGCTATAACAATGGCGGTTATAAGGATAGCGAAACTACTTCGCCAAATGGAACAATAATAATGTTAGAGAGTAGTATAAAAGTTAGCCACCAATTAAAAGATATTGTGGTCCAGCTTGAAAAATTGGGAAGAATAAGACATATTTTAAAAAGTCAAAAAGTGACTTTTAAAATAATCCGGCACAACCAAACTGAGCAAACAAATCTAAAATACTCTGAGCCGAATCCAGAATCGGCAAAAAAAACTTGGATTTTCGATCTTCCAGAAAGTTTAAGAAACGAAGACGGAGATTACAATCAATTAGTTTTGAGGTATTTTGAGAAACCAATTTCGGAAAATGCTTTCATTGATTTATCAGATGGAATTTCAAGTGTTGCTGATCTATTAGTTTCCTCGTTTGATGACAGACAATTTTCCAAATATATAAATGGAAACTTAACTATTTCAAAACTTATGGATTCCGTTGCAGTAAAAGAAAATAGAAGAGGATTGGAGGAAGGGGACGATCTCACTGAAGAAATAGAAACGTTTATTATTGAAAAAATACGATTGGTAATTGATGAGGTCGAAGATAATCAAAGAAACCTTGACAAAGAAAAACGAATAAATGCTGCAAATGAAAAACTTCGAGAACTAAGTAAGTTTCTTAGTAAACAGGATTTAAAATTCAAACTTGATTTAAAGGAATTAAAAAAGCGATTTACTAAGACAGATGAATATCCAACAGCTGAAGAAGATGAACAAGATATTTCAGATACGATTGATAATCAGCTCATTTTCAGGAAACCATTGCCAGAGGATCCAGAAGAAATACTTGTAAAAGGTAATTGGATCGTCAAGACAGAGGAAAGTGCGCCTGGAAACGGTATAAATAAAGGAATTCCAGAATTTATACCAGATCTATTTGGAGAAGACACAGCTGTCAAAGTTGGGGATAAAGTTAGAATTCCTTCGCAACCTAAAAAAACTAAAAAAGGATTACGGGTCATGTTCTCAAATGATCCAAATAATCCTGAAAGCCCAACTTTTAAAGAATATGATGATCCTGTAAGTGATAGAGACTTGACTTCAAGGGGTATCATCTGGATTAATGCAGTTCATCCAATTATTGTCAAGTTTGATAATGTTAAAGGAAATGAAGCAGTTAGGAACGAGAATATTGCAAACTTTGTTTTAATGATTGTAGCTCAATACTATGCACAAAAGGAATCTGAACTTCAACCAGAAGATGAGCGTGATGATCAATTGTTACTATTTCGAAAACACTTTTTTAAATTGCAAATGGAAATTCGGAATGATCAGGAAATCTCTTATTATGAAAATGAGAGGCAACAATAAAATTACATATAATTGAAAAACTACTCCCTTCATTACTATGTCATGTACTTTTCATCTCATACTTGCCATCCTTATTTCAAAAAACTCAGGAAGCTTCTACTCTTTCCTCCTTGGATTGAAAGAAATAGGGTATAAAAAACATCATGTGTCTACCTCAATTGAAAATGCTTTTCTTATTAATAAATTTGTATATTTGGACATTAAATTATAATTCGTGAGTAAATTACCAAAAGCCCCATTAGTAGAGATCGTACTTGAACTTAGGTGGAAGATTATGAATAAATCAGATCTATCTAAGGTTCAATACCTCTATGGGGATTTATATTCTGAATTAAAACAAAAATACCCCCATAGGGAAAGTATTGTTCCTACTGAAATCCCATTGGATATTTTAATCAACCAACCGGTACACAGATTCAGAAGTGCTCCTAATGACTATCCTTTATTTCAGGTAGGACCTGGAATAATTACTTTAAATACAACTGATAGTAAGTATTATTGGAATACTTTTTCAGAATGGGCTGAAGAGCTCATAAGTGCTTTTCTCAAAGTGTACCCAATGGAAACTAATGACAAAATCACTCCTAGTATTTTATTCCTTGATTTTTTCTCTTTCGATTTTGAAAAAGATGACATTCATAAATATATAAATGATAAGTTTAATATCACTTTTGGGCAATCATTTATTGAGAGTGAAAACTATCCTACCAACATAAACCTTGGGTTTTATTATAAGATTCCAATCGGTGATTTATCTATAACATTCCAAAAAGGTAAAAGTAGTAGCCAACAAGACGGAATAATACTTCAAACTAGAATTAATGGGAACTCCCTAAATGTCAATAAAGAAGAAATTTCTGTCTGGATTAATAAATCGCACGAATTTTGTAGTGATTTATTTAAAAAGCTTACCGAAGGTGAATTATATGAATCTTTTAAATAATTAAATATGTTTCCTGCTGTTTGTGACGTCTCAGTTTTAAGTAAAATTGACTTAAACAATCCTAGGATAGAATTTGTTACTTCTATTACAACACTTGATAGAGGCAACAGAGGTACTTTGCTAGATTTATCATTTTTTTTAATAAATGACGTTAAAATGGATAAATTTCCAAAATTTGTAGGGACAACCTTTACATCTGTTTCAGAAGTAAAGACTACTACATTAAACGAGGACCTAGTAGACTTTTTTACTGACGATTATGATTTGGTAGCTAAATTCCCCATTTCAAAGACACTTACAAAAAGAGTTCACATAAAAACAATATCAAAATTTACTCCTAAGATAGTAATATGAAAATGGAGTACCCCTGGTATACTGTTATCGAGAATACGGATGAGCTTTTACAGGGTGATCTAGTTCCTGAGTGTCCAATAGTAATACCACCTGCTTCAGTTAAAGAGGATGAAAATCCTGTGGTTGAAATAAAACTTATTGATTCAATTGTCCTGTCACAGTCATGTGATTTAACAAATGATAATGTAGAAATAGTTCTAGTCTGCCCATATTATTCGCTAAAAACATTTCTAAGCAGTCTTCCATCGGATAAAACCTCGTCAAATAAAGCTGTCACTAAGACCATTGATAATCTAAGAAAGGGATTTTTCCCCAGCTACCACCTACTTGACAAGTATGATACACTTATACATGACTACCAAGTAGTTGACTTTAGGAATGTTAACGGAATACAATATGAGACTCTTAAGAACATTTGTAAAAACATTAAAGTTAGAATTAGACTTTTACCTCCTTATAGAGAACACCTTTCTCAATCATTTGCAAGATATTTCATGAGAGTTGGATTACCTCAAGACATCAAAATAGAAGGATATTAAAACCTTTCCCTGCTGTCAGGCACATTTGCAGCTCACGCCAACCCACGCTAAAACCAAAAGCTGCAAAAGAGCCTAACAGCACAACCCGCCTGAATGACGAGACTAAGGACTGGACGAAAAAGTTTTCGTACATCCAAACAGATTTAAAATTAATCCTAAACCTAACACGGATGGTATGGGTAATTGCCTTCAGCAGCCCGGACAACTTGATAATCAGCCCCTAAAGTCTATGGGAGAATATTTAAACCCACTTATCAAACTTTCGATACCATGACTAATCCTGCTATCGTGACAATGTCAATAGGGCTGCTGGCCGACGCGCCGTTGTCATGGTTTTTGCATCGCCATCTGGACAATTTTATCTTGACGGGACAACTTCGTATCATCTATCGGGACTCACTCATCTGGACAACTTCATCGTGACACGGAAATCCTGCATGTCTACTGGGACTTTGCAAAAACGCATGCCAACCCTGAGACGGCAACTCCCTATAC
>CAWIQG010000005.1:0-158263 GCA_963838215.1 uncultured Bacteroidales bacterium
GTTGAAAATCTAAAAGTTGAAATAATTGAAATAGCTGAAATAATGGATAACAAGGAAAGTATTGAATGGAATTACTAAAACTGACAGTTGGTGAACGGGTTGAAATGAAGAAATTAGGGATTTTATCTGAGGACAATAAAATCATCCGATCAGTTTATCCTTCGGTGCATATCGACCGTCCTCCGGTTGATAAACATGTGGTGCATGCTCCACAGGTGATCAATGAAGCTTATAATTATCAGAAACCATCATCTTTTTCGCGGGCTCTGCGTTGAATATTGGAGGGTATAAGGTTTTGCTGGTGTCAGGTACAGCCAGCGTTAATGAAGAAGGAAAAGCTGAACATATAGGTGATTTTAATGCTCAGCTCTGGCGGACTTATGTAAATATTACTAACCTCCTTGCAGCTGAAGAGATAACGTGGCATGATGTTGTCAGGACTACGAATTATCTACGTGATATTGAAAGGGATTATGCTGAATTAAATAAGATCCGTACTACTTTTTTTCAGTGGTTTAATCTTGATCCTTTACCTGCCAGTACGGGAATTCAGGCAAGATTTGCTGGGAGACTCTCCTGGCGAAAATGAAGCATATGCAATTTGTAAATCAAACTAACAATAGGATCATGAAAGCTATTAAAGGCTAATGGCAATTCTATCCTGATTTTACTTAGTCCTGTTATAAAATTAACAGGACAGGATAAAAACTCAAACTATGGAAAAGCATCTGATGAAATATTGCCTTTTAACAGGTTTACGAAAGCCTATAAATACTTTTTTGTCGAACCACAGCTTTTTTACGGGGCAGGTCGTGAGATACCGCCTCCCAAAGATCTTAAAGAAGTAAGAATAGGTTTCCTCGGACCATTGGAAGGTTCAATGATTGTATCGCTAGGGAAACAAATGCTGCAAGGGGCTACCATGGCTATCGAAGAGGCAAATAAGAAAGGAGGATATCATGGCATTCCTTTCAGGTTAATGGTACACAATGACGTAGGATTATGGGGTGCTGCAGCAAACGAAGTGGTGAAAATGGATGATGAAAAGGTCTGGGCATGGCTGGATCCATTGATGATATAGTTTCTCACGTTGCAATAAGGGCAACACTTAAGCTGGAGATACCGATGGTATGTCCGGGTGATCCGGACCCTACTTTCACTGAGACGAATATTCCATGGGTAGTTCGTGTTATCAGTGATGACCGGCAGAGCAGCTATGCGCTGGTAAACCAGATTTACAAGAAGGATGGTCATTCCAGAGTTGCAGTGATCAGGGCTAATAACAGGTACGGAAGAGTTGGAATCAAAATATTCTCAGAAACAGCTACACGCGTTGGACATCCGATGGTCATTGGAGACGGTTTAACGACGGGGAAACAGATTTTAAAACACAGCTGGAAAGAATAATTGTAACCTCTCCCGATGCTATCCTGATATGGGGAAATGCCAAAGAATCTGCATTGATATTACAACAACTGCGTGCAATGGGATTGAAGCAACCTGTCTATGGTTCCGACAGAATGGTTTCTCCGGAGTTTCTAAGCATAGCCGGGGATAAGGCTGAAGGTATCAGGACAACCTGTCAATATAACCCCGATGCTGATATTCCTCAGCTAAAGGCTTTTCAGACAAATTATTACAAGAGGTTCGGCATAGAACCTGATGTATTTGCTGCACATGCCTATGATGGAATGAACCTGATTATTGCAGCAATTAATAAAGCTGGCCTTAACAGGGTATTGATCCGCGATGTGCTCACAGATTTAAAAACTTTCCAGGGTTATCCGGGAATAACCGGTAAAATGGTATTGATTATTCCTGGAACAATATCAAGGACATCTGGATGGCTGAGGTCCATAATGGCAGGTTTGAGTTTTCCTCTGCCCCACCAATGGATCCTAAAAATAAAGTAAGCAGTAAAACTGGTAATTATTAATCATACATTAATAAAACGATGGAAACAAATCAATGCAATAATCCGGTAGATGTCGGGGTTTCAGTCCCACCAAGGGTGAGTCGCAAGACGAAGCCGGATGCAACGATAGTGAATATTGCAGGTGTTGAGATTGGAGGTTCTGAAGTGGTCGTAATAGCCGGGCCTTGTGCCGTTGAGAGCCAGGAACAGCTCTTTGAAACTGCCAGAGCGGTGAAAGAGTACGGAGCAAGGATATTAAAGGGAGGCGCTTCAAACCGCGATCTTCTCCTTATAACTTTCAGGGTATGGGTGAAGAAGGATTGAGACTGCTTGGCACAATCAGGAAAGAATTAGGGATACCTGTGGTTACCGAGGTGATGGATATCCGAAAAGTTGAAATTGTAGCCGGGTACGCCGACATGATCCAGATCGGTTCACGGAACATGCAAAATTATCCACTTCTGCGGGAAGTTGGTATGTGCCGGAAACCTGTTTTGCTCAAGCGTGGCATGATGGCAACTATTGAAGAGTTCCTGTTGGCAGCTGAATATATACTTGACCAAGGTAATCGCAGGTGGTCTCTGCGAAAGAGGAATACGTACCTTGAAACTTCTACGAGGAATACGCTTGATCTTAGTGCTGTTCCCATGTTAAAGCGAATCAGCCATCTTCCTGTAATAGTGGACCCCAGTCATGGTACAGGACTCAGATGGATGGTACCTGCAATGGCAAAAGCAGCCGTGGCAGTAGGAGCCGATGGCCTTATTATGGAAGTTCATTATAAACCCGAAGAAGCAATTTGTGATGGTTATCAATCGCTTAATCTTGATGAATTCTCCAATCTGATGTCAGATCTTAAGAAAATAGCCGGAGCCGTAGGAAGAGAAATTTCGTTACCGAAACCTTCTGCCTGAAAAATGTTCAATGGGACATTTCAAAAAATTGTCTAAAATATTATTTTGGGCTTGTCTGATAATCACTTTGTCGGATTTAATTATCCGCGGTGAGCAATCATTTCAAAATCCTCAGGAGACAGATAAAAATGTCAAAATTGGATTGCTGCTACCTGATAATCAATCCGTGTCAGCCAGACATGGCGCTGAAATGGCAATACGGAAAGCCAACAAAGAAGGAGGATTAAATGGACTGCCTGTTCAAATAGTGGTGCGTTCAATGGAAGGACCATGGGGTACAGGCTCAAAAGAAGCTGTTAATCTTGTTTTTGAAGATAAAGTGTGGGCAATATTAGGTTCTCACGACGGACGGAACGCCCACCTTGTTGAACAAGTCATAGCTAAAACACATGTTGTTTTTTTATCGGCATGGGCTAGCGATCCCACATTGTCACAGGCTTTTGTCCCATGGTTCTTCAGTTGTGTCCCAAATGATCTCCGACAGGATGATGCATTAGTCAATGAAATATATAATAATAGAAAATTTACAAGAATAGCTGTTGTTTCAGATTCCGGTTATGATTCAAAGCTGGCTTCAGAAAGCTTTGTGAAAAAAGTAAAACTGTCAGGAAAAAATGAGCCTGACGTGATTTATTATGATAATTCCAGTTTGAATTGTGATTCTCTGACTTATCAGATTAATAAAGCAGAAGTTAATTGCATCGTCCTGTTTGGTCAGCCTTCTGTATCATTTAGAATAATTAAGCAGTTACGGGAAAGAAAAATGAAACAGACTGTTTTTGGTTCACTGTCGCTTCTGGGTGAAGATAAGTTATCAGATAATGAATTTAATAATTATGAAAATGTAATACTTATATCTTCAGGAAATTGGTCAGGATCAAAAAGCTTAACATTTCAGCAGGAATTTCAAAGAACGTATGGCAAAAAACCTGATGCAGTTGCAATGTTTGCTTATGATGGCATGGATTTAATTATAGAAGCCATCAGAATTGCCGGGACCGATCGCGAAAAGATTCAGGAATCCTTATTAACAATGCATTATGAAGGTGTTACGGGACCAATTAAATTTGATGAGAGAGGAAACCGTGCAGGCACTCCCGGTCTTATGCAAATAAAAAATGGAATCCCGGTTGATATTGAAAAATAAGCTCAGCTCCGGATTCTTTTAATTTCTTAATTTTGGTGATATGAAAAACATCAATATTTTATTGCTAATTGTGCTTTGCTCTGCTTTTCTTTTCAGCTGTAAAAGCAATGAAGAGAAAAAGAGACAAAGATCACAGGAATTGATGACAACCCAAACCCTGGGGCTTGCCTATCTGGAAGAGTTTAAACTTGACGATGCTGAAAAAGAGTTTCAAAAGGTAATCAAACTGATACCAAAGGAAAAACTTGGGTACGCAAATCTTGGATTGACATATTTGAGAATGAGCAGGTACCCTGAGGCCGAAACACAGCTTTTTAAAGCGATAAAGATTGATCCGAAAGATCCGGATATAAGGCTTATACTGGCTACGGTTTACCAAATGAATGATCAACGTGAAAAGGCCATTTCAGAACTTAAGGAGGCTCTTACATTTGCTCCTGATCATATTAAAACACTTTATGATCTTTCTGAATTGTATGTGGTTCAGAAAGATGAGGAATCCAGAAAGGAACGAGAGAATGTATTGCTCCATCTCATTGAAAAAGCTCCTGAAAATCTTGTCCCGCGCCTTAGCCTGACCGAAATTTATATCAATAACGGAGATAACGATAAGGCATTGGAACAGTTGGAAATAATACATAAACAATTTCCTGAATTCCCAAAGGAAGCCATCGATTATTATAACAAAACCCTTTCATTGCTGAGAAAATCAGATAAGGAAAATGCGGTTATTCAATTTACAATATTCCACAATTATCTCAAAGTCACTTCTCCCTATCAGGCCGGGATTATGGATTTAAAAGGTCCTGGTGGATCGCTTATAGGTTTTCCGGTTATTACTTTTAACCAACAGTCATCATCGCAGGTAAGTGAAAATAAATCAATCCTGGATGTTATTAAATTCACAGATGCCACAGCATCATCAGGCTTGAATGTCGTTCCGGTTTTTGAGGATGGTACAAATACAGAATTTAAATATTTCACTCATGTTGAAGCAGCAGATTATGATGGAGATGGAGATATTGATCTCTACGTAGGAAGCTATGACCCGGCAACCGCTTCATACAGACATTACCTTTTCAATAATGATATGGGCAGGTTTAAAGATGTTTCAGCTGAAGCCGGATTAAAACATACGGGAAAAGAGTCATCAGCTGCATTTGCCGATTACGATAACGACGGGTTTCTTGATCTTTATATTGTGAAGGATGGTGGTGATATATTGTACAGAAACACAGGGAAGGGAACCTTTGAAGATGTTACGTCAAAAGCGAAAATCGGGTGTAAAAACGGGGGAAATAGCGCTTTATTCTTCGACATGGACCATGACGGAGATCTCGATTTATATGAAACAGGATCAAAATCGAACCTGATGTTCCGGAACAATGGAGATGGAACATTTCAGGAACAGGCAGAATCAATGGGCTTATCATGTTTGAATCTTAACAGCCGTAATGCAGCTTTCGGAGATTTTGATGATGACGGCGACATTGACCTGTTTGTTGTGAATGAAAATGGAAGCAATGTTCTGTTTTCAAATCAAAGAGAGGGGGTTTTTAAGGATGTCACCGAAGCCAGTGGTTTGAAAAGTAGCGGAGGTTCAAGCTCAGTGGCAGTCGGAGATTATAATAATGATGGGTTCCTTGATATGTTCATAACTTCGGATAATGGAGGGAACAGCGGTTTGTATCGTAATCTAGGTAATGGCAGCTTCGAACTGGCAAAAAATTCTCAGGAAATGTTCTCTGCCCTTAAACATGTAAAAGCCTACGATGCTAAGTTTTTTGATTTTGACAATGATGGATTTCTCGATCTTATAATTGCCGGGGAATCAGAAGAAAAAGGCGGACGAGGTCTCTTTCTTTATCATAATGATGGCAATGGTAAGTTTACTAATGTTTCAAAACTATTGCCTGAAGAACCAAAATCCGGAAGAGAAATAACAATATTTGATTATGACAGTGACGGTGATCTTGATGTTGTAGTTGCAGGTTTGAATGGTGGGGTATTCCTTTTACGCAACGATGGTGGGAATATAAACCATTATGTAAATATGAAGCTTGTCGGTTTAAGGGCCGGCAGTGCAAAAAATAATCATTTTGGGATCGGGGCAAAAGTTGAAATGCGCTCCGGTGATCTTTACCAGTCAATGGTTGTAACTGATCCGAATGTTCATTTCGGGCTGGGTAACCGCACAAAAGTTGAAACGATAAGAATTATCTGGACAAACGGTGTACCGCAGAATATGTTTTTTCCGGGAACTGATCAGGCGCTGATTGAGGCACAGACATTGAAAGGCTCATGTCCGTTTCTCTATACATGGGATGGTGATGAATATGTTTTTGTGAAGGATATTTTATGGAGAAGTGCACTTGGTATGCCTCTTGGAATTATGGGAGGAACAACTGCTTACGCATTTTCTGATGCATCGGATGACTATTTAAAAATTTCTGGTGAATTATTAAAGCCGAAGAACGGAAAATACTCGATCCAGGTGACATCAGAGCTCTGGGAAACAATATATCTTGACAAAATACAACTGGTGGCGGTTGATCATCCCGATTCAGTTGACGTTTTCGTTCCTGAGCAATTTTCTCCTCCCCCATTCCCGGGCATGCAAATCTTCCAGATTAAAGAAAAACATATCCCTGTCTCTGCAATAGATTCTTATGGAAATGATGTTCGTGCACTTATTGCTGAAAAAGATGACAGGTATGTTTCCGATTTCAATCCTGGTAAATACCAGGGAGTGACCGAGATGCATGATCTTATTCTTGATCCGGGAGAAATGAATCAAACCGGCAGTTTATTTCTTTTCATGAATGGCTGGATTTTTCCTACAGACGCCAGTATTAATGTAGCTATTTCACAATCAGACACATTGAAAGTTGTTCGGCCCTATGTACAGGTTATTAACAAGAAAGGTGAATGGGAGACGGTAATTGATAACCTGGGCTTTCCTATGGGAAAAGATAAAACTGTAATTGCGGATCTTTCCGGTAAATTTCTTTCAAACGATCACCGGATCAGGATAAGGACAAATATGGAGATCTACTGGGACCAGATTTTCTTTTCAGATTGTCTTTCAAAAGCTCTGGTCACTTCAACCGTATTGGATCCTGTTTCTGCTGATCTTCATTACAGGGGCTTCTCACGCAGCTTCAGAAAAGGCGGTCGCTACGGACCTCACTGGTTTGATTACTCAAACGTAGATAAGGATAAAAAGTGGCGCGATCTTTTGGGCAACTACACGCGCTACGGTAATGTATTACCCCTTCTTACTGAGTCTGACAACAAATATATAATTTCCAACGCAGGTGATGAAACGTCCATTGAGTTTGACGCTAACGGATTACCCCAATTGAAAAAGGGATGGAAAAGGGATTTCCTTATTCACAGTGTCGGATGGGTAAAAGATGGTGATATTAATACCGCTACCGGCAAAACGGTTCTTCCACTCCCCTTTCATGGCATGGCCAGCTATCCTCCTGCCATGAATGATTCTTATCCGAAAGATCCTGAGCTTCAAAAGTATCTTCAGGAATATAACACAAGAGTTGTGACATCAGAGGATTATCGTAATGCAATTAAAAAATGAGATCAATTATTACGCCCCCTGTCCCGCTAAAGCGGGACTTCCCCCTGAAGGGGGACTAAATTGTGTAGTCAAGCAGAATTAAACTTGAGTGCAGAAATTAGCCCCTCTTTAGGGGGGGGTTGGGGGGCAAATTAATCTTTGTGTCCCCAGTCAAATTGTTTTCTTAAATAAAAATGTGATTCCAAATTAAAGTGATACCAAATAATGATGAGAATAAAATTCACCTGTTTTTTATATTTACTCTTACTGTTATTCGTACCTTTTAAGTCTTCAGCTCAGAAAAATGGCGTGATTTTCACTGATATAACAAAAAAGGCAGGAATTACTTTCAAATTAAACTACGGCGACGACATATACAAGAATATCCTTCAGAGCAGCGGTAACGGAATCACAATTTTTGATTACAACAACGATGGATTTATGGATCTCTACCTTATGAACGGAACATACATTGAAGGTATATCAAATCCTGAAGGGGAAAAATACGAAGATTCACATAACGATCTTTACAGAAACAATGGGGATGGTACATTTACAGAGGTTTCTAAGGCTGCCGGCGTAGATTGTCCCCACACTTGGAGCATGGCTGCTGGCGCCATTGATCTAAACAATGACGGCTTTCAGGATCTTTATGTTCTGAATTATGGGCCAAATGTTTTCTTCCATAACAATGGCAACGGAACATTTACCGATATAACATCTTCATTGGGCTTAAGTGGTCCGGATACATTAAACGGTTTTACAAAGTGGAGCATTGGTGTCTCATTCTGGGACTACAACCATGATGGAAGACTGGATGCTATGGTTGGGAACTTTATGGCTTTTGACCCTGCCTATTTTACACCGGGTTCACCTGATATGATGCCAAGTCCGTCTGAATACCTGGGCCAGGCATCAATGCTTTATGAACAGCAGCCAAATGGTAAATTTATTGATGTCACTAAGAAAAATAACCTTTATTACCCTGATTCAAAATGTATGGGGCTTACGGTGTTTGATTATGATGATGACGGTGATCTTGATATTTTCCAGGCCAATGATCACCAGTTGAATTTTCTTTTCAGAAATGACAATGGAATCTATAAGGAAGTCGGCGTGCAAAGCGGAGTGGCAGCAAACAGCCATGGCGAAGGAACAGGCTCTATGCATGCGTCAATCGGGGATATTGATGGCGATGGATTGATTGATATACTTGTATCGGACCTCGATTATGGAGCTCTTTATAAGAATCTTGGTAATGGGTTTTTTAAAGACATTACTGAGGAGAGTGGTGTTGCAGTTGCAATGGAAGGTAAGGGTAGCTGGGGTGCACAACTTTTTGATTATGATAACGACGGGAACCTCGATATAATAGCTGCAAACGGAACTGCAGAAGAACTTGTGCCGCAATATCCCCTATTGCTGGAAGGTGATGGAAAAGGACATTTTAAAGATGTGGGGAAAGAACATGGGGCTTACTTTTCAACGAAGCGTTCAGGAAGAGCTTTAGCAGTATGGGATTTTGACAACGACGGAGATATGGATATTATTATCTCTCATCTTGACAAACGAGGAACGCCTGTACTCTTAAGAAACGATGGAGGCAACAGGAATCACTGGCTCGGACTGACACTTAAAGGAAAGGATGGGCCAGCCGCTTCAATAGGAGCAAAAGTAACTCTTACTTCCGGTGGGAAAAAACATGTCATGATAAATCAATGGGCGACTTCCTATCTGTCCAACAATGACCCAAGGGTGCATTTCGGACTTGGTCAGGTAAAAAAGATCGATCTTCTCGAAGTGAACTGGTCAGATGGGAAAAAGGAAACTTACAATAAAATTGAATCTGACCGTTATATTACGATTAAGGAAGGAACAGGAGTTCTAGCAAAATAAGTGCCTAGAGTGAACTAAAGTTAAATAGAATTGAAGTAAAAAAATAAAAGAAAAGTTAATTAATGAGATATTCCAACTTTAAGTACTTTATGCAATCCAGATTCGAGGCACTTTTGAATATAAAATGATACTAACATTATAAAATAATTAACATGAATAACCAGTATGTAAGTAAAGTTGTGGATCTCACAAATCCTGAAAAAAATGTCATTTATAACATGACGCACGAGGAGGCTGTTAATATTGTCAGATCAGGTGATGTTGAAGCAGTCAGGAAGATTGACGGGCAATTTTCTATTATTTCAGTTGATGGTAAAACTATACGGATGGCAAGATCAATAGGTCGGCCCATCCGTTATTTTATTGCTAAAAGACCGGAGGGTCCGCAGCTTGTGATCGCTGAAAGAATTGATGTTATCTTTGATTATCTTAAAAAGGAAGGTCTCGATCATCAGTTCCATCCATCTTATACACGGATGGCTCCTGCTCATTATATGACAAAAATCGAACTATTGGGTTGTCCCGATCCAAATCCTGAATATAACCGGTTTTTCACACCCGAACGCAACAAATTTACAAACCAGGATACTGCTCAGATAGGTGAAAAATATATAGGAACTGTGTATAATGAAATAAAAAAGTGGCTGCAATTCCGTGCAAAGACTGGGCCTATTGGTGTAACCTTTTCTGCTGGAATTGACAGTGGTTCGGTATTCCTCCTCACCTACCATGCTTTGAAAGAACTTGGTGAGAGTCTGTCAAGGCTAAAAGCTTTTACACTTTCGATCGACGGTGACGGGGCCGATTTAATTCAGGCCAGAAAATTTCTTGAAACCCTTAATCTCGCATTGTTTCTGGAACCGGTTGATGTAGATTATTCCTCTTTAAACTGGAAGAAAGCAGTGAAAGTTGTAGAAGACTATAAAGCTCTTGATATACAATCGGCAACGATGAATTTATCTCTTCTGCAGGGAATAAGGTCGCGATATCCGGAATGGAAATACATAATTGATGGTGACGGCGGTGATGAAAACCTGAAAGATTATCCGATTGAAGAAAACCCTGAGCTTACTATCCGCAGTGTGCTCAATAACCTTATGTTATATCATGAAGGCTGGGGAGTAGATTCAATCAAACATTCATTGACCTACTCGGGTGGATTAAGCAGGGGTTACATGAGATCCTTTACTCCTTCTGATTACCTGAGTTTTGAAGGATTCAGTCCCTATACCCTTCCAAATGTCATCGAAATTTCTGAAGGCATCCCATATATCGATATGACCAACTGGGACCATCAGAAATTATATGATCTCAAGGGGCAGATAGTTTCACATGGAGTCAAAGCTGTTACCGGAATGGAGATGCCGGTTTTCCAGAAAAGACGTTTTCAGCATGGCGCAGCCTCAGATAAAGCCTTTTCCAGGCATTTTCCTGATAAAGAAATAGCTTACCGGAAAGAGTTTCTTTCAATTTATGAATGATAATCCTGAACCTGTCATAGATGACCGGTGGATAGTATCCAGGCGCGGAAGAAAGAATTCAGTTGATTCGCGGAAACCATATTCGTGGCTGGTAGAAAAAGAACACACCGCTTCGGGGGAAATTGAAGATACAGGGATAATTTTTCTCACCAACAGCGAATGTCCTTTTCATTGTCTGATGTGCGATCTGTGGAAAAATACCACAAATGAACCGGTTTCTGCCGGAGCTATACCGGACCAGATTGAGTGGGCCCTTGAAAAAATGCCCGGAGTCAAACATCTTAAATTATACAATAGTGGAAGCTTTTTTGATGAGATGGCCATTCCTGAAAAAGACTATAAAAAAATTGCTTCACTTTTAAACAGCTTCGAATCAGTTATAGTTGAAAGCCATCCAAGGTTCATAAACAAAAAATGTCTGATTTTCAGGGATCTGCTCAAACCGGAATTACAAGTGGCTTTGGGACTTGAAACTATACATTCCGAGATTCTTCCAAAGCTGAATAAAAAAATGACTCCGGATGATTTCAGAAATTCGATCAAGTATCTTACAGAACATGGAATCTCTTCAAGGGCATTTATATTGCTAAAGCTTCCGTTCTTGTCAGAATCCGAAGGAATATATTGGGCCGAACGGTCAATAGATTTTGCCTTCGTGGCCGGAGTTGAATGTTGTACAGTTATTCCCGTCAGAGCAGGCAATGGGGCAATGGATCTATTAATGGAAAAAGGCAAATTCAGCTTGCCGGATATTCACTCCCTGGAAGCAGTTTTGGAATATGGTATCGGCCTTAATACCGGACGCGTATTTGCCGATATATGGGATATAGGTCTGTTTTCAAACTGTAAAAAATGTCTTGATCAAAGAACCGACCGGATAATAAATATGAATCTTAGCCAGAGAATAACTGATCGGATCAAGTGCTCCTGTGATTCATCAGAGATTAAGTAATTATTAATTTAAATAAATCATCCTCTCCTACTTATTTCAATAAGTGCATCGCGTTTTACTATTATTATATCCTTTTCATGAAGTTCAATTAATTCATCCTTTTCAAATATTTTAAGGAGTTTCACGGTACTTTCAGTTGAAATTCCTGCAAAATCTGCGAGATCCTTCCGTGAAAGAAGCTGAAATATTTCTTCTTTTTCATTTTTCAAACTATCAATGTATAACAAGGTGTCTGCCAACCTGCCATTCATCTGTTTGTACATAAGGTTGCGAACTGTATTAATCAGGTTAGTGTTTTGTTCGCAATACCTTTTTATAATATTAAATCCGAACATTCCGTTTTGCTTAACCACTTTAGCAATAGCTTCTTTTTCAATAAGGAAAACCTGGCAATCTGTTAAAGCAATTGAGGAATAATTAAAGGTGCTTTCAGAAAACACAACGGAAAGTCCTACAAATTCTCCTGATCTGATAATCCGGAGGTTATAGTTCTTTGTACTATCTCCTTCAAGATATTGTTTTGCGTAACCATTTATAATGAATAATATATACGAAGCGAATGCTCCTTGTTTTGTGAGGTTATCATCTTTTCGGAAAAGCACTTGAGTTTTGCTTGCTCTGACAACTTCAGCCTCTTCTGGTAAAAGCATCTGAAAGCATGGCGCCTTTATGTCACAAATAAAATCATTGTCAGTTTCAAGTATTGTTTTCATGCCTTTTTGATTAATTATAAAGTGCAAAGTTAATTTAAATCAATAAAAAAGTTGTTCTGAATCAACCATCAACTTGTTGCATCGCACTCTTATTTCCTCTATTTATGAAATATTCTGTAGTATGTTTGTCGCAGAAATTAAAATATACATAGAAATGTTGTACACTAATTTAAAACACCTTGAATCAGTTGCTGATCATAATAAAGCTATCAGCCAAAATGAAAACGTTATGGTAATTTGCGGACGCATGGGGCCTATGTGTATTCCTGTTTACGGAATAGCAGAAGAGCTTGAAAAAGAATACAAACATGTAAAGTTTTTTGATTTGGAGTTTGACAATCCTGCATCAGATGTCATCCGGATCCTACCAGAGGTTCGTGGATTTATGGGAATTCCATTTACAATTTACTATAAAAATGGGAAAGTGGCAAAAGCTACTTCCAGTATTCAGACAAAAGAACAGATAAAGTCAATTCTCGATAAAGAATTTTCTGTAGCTGTAACCGCTTGATAAAAAACATAACTTATTATAATTAATATGAAAATAACGATAATAATTACAGGTATTATAATTGCTTTTCTTGGAGCATTGTTCTTGTTTGCACGTTCCAGAATGAAGAATATTCCAATTGTTGACGATCACAGGAATATCCTTACACTTACTGACGTGAATTTTTTAAATCAAACAAAAAACAAAATTATATTGGTGGACTTCTGGGCCAGCTGGTGTGTTCCTTGCAGAATGATGGCACCGGTATTAAATGATGTTGCCACTGAACTGACAGGTAATTCTTATGTAGGTAAAGTAAATATCGAACAATATCAATCACTTGCACAGAAATTCCAGGTAAGAAATATTCCCACAATGATCCTTTTAAAAAACGGAGTTGAAGTTAACCGTTTTGTCGGAATCAAAAATAAGGATTACCTTCTGCAACAAATCAATAAGGTTAAGTAGAAGACATGAAAGGAAAATTCGACTCACTAATTCTTGATATTCGTCCGGTCATTGTCGATTTTCATGCACTCTGGTGCGGTCCTTGTAAAATGCAAACTCCGATTTTAAAAGATGTTGCAGCTGAACTTTGGATAAGATAAAAGTTATAAAAATTGATATAGATCAAAATCCTGAATTAGCAAGCCGGTACAATATACAGAGTGTTCCTACTCTTATGATTTTTAAAAATTGTGAAATTAAATATAAACAAGCAGGGGTACATTCCAGACCTCAATTAATTGATGTGTTATTAAAAAACTTATAAAATGAAAAAAAACATGGGAACAATTGACAAAGTAATCAGAATACTGGTTGCAGTCGTAATAGTCGTATTGTATTTTACACACGTAATTTCGGGTGTACTTGCAATAATACTTCTGGCCTTATCAGCAATCTTTGTTGTTACAAGTCTTTTAAGCTTTTGTCCCCTTTACCTGCCTTTTGATCTCAGTACCAGGAAAAAGGAATAAAGAAAAAGGCTGGAACAAACCGGCTTATTTTTACTCATTATGAACTTGGTTGTGGTTGCAAACACGACCATTCTGATGATGTTTTTCTTGATGGTGATAACTATGTACTTGATCTTTGTCAGCGAGAAGCTGTATGGCGGATTTTAAAACTTGTCTCATTGAAAGGAAATTTTGTGCTTTGTCTATTCATATAGTTGTAATAGCAAGGAAAGGCTGCAAAGTTCTTTCCAATCAATACTTACGTCGAAAACTGGGAACCAAATTAACAGGTTTCAAGAAACTATAGAAAATGCAATAATCGAGACCTATTATTCTTCAAGCATTTAAGTAATCTAATCGTCCTTCCGAATTAAATGAATAAAAGATAAATCTTCATTCAATAGTCAATTTTCCTAATTGAACTACCCATTTTCTACTCCTGTCAGGTTTTATTTTTATTTAGAATGCACCTATACATCCTTTGGAGAAGATTTAATCAATTAATAAAATGGGAAATAAGCTGATTATTACTATGCTGTTATTATTTTGTTCTTTGCCGGTTTTTTGCCAGAAGGTCGAATTAAGGGGAAAAGTTACAGATAAAAATGGTGAGTCTTTGCCTTTTGCAAGTGTCGCTTTAAAAGGCAGTTTTGACGGGACAACAACAAATGAAAAGGGTGAATTTTCATTTTTCACTGCAAAGAAAGGACAACAGACTATGGTAGGATCAAGCATCGGGTATGAATCTTGTGCAAAAGAGATTTATATTGACGATAAGGAAATTCTTGTTGAATTAGTCCTGTCCTCAATAATTACAAAATTAGAGGAGGTAACTATTACTGCGGGATCTTTTGAGGCCAGTGATGTCAAAAGAGCCGCAGTAATGAGTTCAAGAGATATAGGAACAACTGCCGGGGCAACTGGTGATATAACTAAAGCTATTGAAACTTTGCCAGGAGTTCAGGCAGTTGGCGAATCAAATGGGTTATTTGTCAGAGGAGGATCCGCTTCAGAAAGTCAGGTACTTATTGATGAGATGGTAGTTCAGGATCCATATTATAGTCCGGTCCCCGATAATAAACAAAGAGGCCATTTTGATCCATTTATGTTCTCAGGTACTGTCTTTAGCACAGGTGGATACTCTGCCTTGTATGGACAGGCGCTTTCTTCAATACTTGCTTTAAAAAGCAATGGTTTAGCCGATTCGACAAATACCGGGGGTGGTATTCATGCATACGGGACCAATTTATTTCATGTGCATCGCTGGGAAAACACTTCGATATATATTAAGGGAGAGTACAATAACCTGGCTCCTTACAATAATACATTCAAACAACTTACAGAATGGGAGAAATCTCCTGAAAACATTGGGACAACTTTAACCTTTCGCCAAAAAATATCAAAAAACGATATGCTGAAATTTTATGCCAACTATTCCCGCACTAAACTTTCTATGAAGTACATTAATACTGATAGTATTAATCATAAAAGCTTATTTAAACTTCAAAACGACAACCTCTATATAAATTCAACATACAAAAAATATTTTAAAGAGGAAGAATGGTCGGTATTCGTAGGGACATCATATTCAAAAAATATTGACGATGCTTATATCGACAGCACAAATATGTCGGAAAATGAAGAATTAACCCAGGGGAAAATTATTGTTACAAACAGTTCTCTGCCAGGAACAACATTTTATGTAGGTACTGAAATTCAGGTTAAAAATGCTATTGGGAAAGAAGGCAAGTCAACCGGGGAAATAAATGACGTTTATACAGCCAGCTTTCTGGAAGATAACTGGACAATAACACCTAAGCTGGGAATAAGAATAGGATTAAGACATGAATATACGGATTTTCTAAATAAGAACGATATGGCCCCACGTCTCTCATTAGCTTATAAAACAGGTAAAAACAGCCAGGTATCTTTCGCTTATGGAAAATTTTACCAGGCTCCCGAAAATGAATATTTATACTATAGCCATGATTTAACTTTCGAAAATGCATCTCATTATATTGCCAATTATCAATTCATGAAGGATAAAAGAACATTCAGGATAGAATCATATGATAAAGAATATAGAAGCCTGATAAAAAATGTATCAGGACAGGATAATGTCTACAACAACCTGGGATCAGGATATGCAAGGGGTGTTGACATATTCTGGAGAGATGAAAAAACTATTCCCAATGCCGATTACTGGATATCATATTCATTCCTTGATACCAAAAGGAACTATCACGATTTTCCAATCGCTGCTGCACCTGATTTTACATCTAAACACAATCTTTCAGTAGTTTATAAACATTGGCTAAAAAGAATTAATTCTATGGTTGGTTTTACTTATTCATACTCTTCCGGAAGGCCATATTATAATCCACAGAGACCTGATAGTGAATTTAATAAAGATCTGACTCCCGCTTATAATAATTTAAGTGTTAATATCAGCAAAATGATAAAAGTATTTGGCAGAAGCTCAGTAATTTATGCTTCTCTGGATAATGTTTTAAGAGAGAATAATATTTTTGGATATCATTATTTGCCAGATAATTTAGGTAGGATTCCGATAAGACCCTCCAGCGTTCAATCATTTTTTATAGGTTTTTTTATATCTACATATTAACTTTTCTGAGCAAGTCAATATTTATAAGAGTATAAAAATCAAAAGGTAATATTAATACTCTAATAAAAATTGCCCAAAATACAAGCACCAATATGAATTATTAAAACTCTGAGTGTTATGAAAAAAATAGTTATTGTAAGCTTATTACTTGTCCTGTCCCTGGAGATATTTGCTCAGGATGAGCAATATATGGAAATGATGAAAGAAACCATTGTAATGATGGATACGGCAAAAAGCATAAAGTCATTGCAGCAGGCAGCAAATCAATTCGAAAGAGTCGGCAATGCGATGCAGAACCAATGGCTACCATTTTATTACAGTGCATACTGTTATGTTCAGATAAGCCACCTGGAAAAATCAGATCAAGTAAAAGACATGAATGCCGACAAGGCTGAAGAATTAAATATTAAAGCTGATAAGATATCCACGGATAATTCCGAGATTTGGGTTATGAAAGGCTTTATCATGCAGGCAAAGATGGATATTGAACCTATGACCAGAGGATTTAAGTACAATAAAGAATGTTTGGAAATGTTCGAAAAGGCAAAGAAACTGGATCCTGAAAATCCAAGAAGTTACCTTTGGCAAGGTGTAGACTTATATAACACTCCTGCTTTTATGGGTGGAGGGAAAGACAGGGCATTGCCTTTACTGGAAACAGCAATTAAAAAATTTCAGACATATCAATTGCAAAGCGCCATTCACCCTGACTGGGGAAAAGAATATGCCGAAAAAATTCTGATTAAATGCAAAGAATAGTCCGACTATATGAATAAAAAAGATGAAGATAACAGAAGTATTGATAATACTTTAATCAGAGTAATATGCATTTTATTTATCGGAATTATAATGCCGGTTATTTTTTATACTAATTCGGGTTTTTCAGAATTGATTAAATGGATTATTATTTCAACGTTACTCACATTTATTGCCTGGGAAGCCAGTAGACGAATCGTTTCATTTATTTGGAATAAATATCCATGGGAAGTCAACCCTGTACTGCATTTATCAATGATTACTTTATTCCTTACATTATTAACAATACTTCTATGCTCTCTGGTATATTACATAAATTATCTTTTTGGTGATGTCACCGACAATTATTTGATAAAAATGAGAGGAGTTCATTTATCAATAATATTATTGACCTTTTTAATAACATCGGTTTACGAAGGAACTTTTCTTTTCTATAAATGGAAGAAAACCCTGTTATTGTCTACATTACTTGAAAAAGAAAATATACAGTCCCAGTTTGAGACCTTGAAAAACCAGGTCAATCCCCATTTTTTATTTAACAGCTTAAATGCTCTCGCATCAATTATCCCGGAGAATCCTGAAAAAGCAGTGGAATACGTAAATAAGTTTTCTTCAATTTATCGGTATGTCATTGATGTTAAAGATTTAACATCTGTAGAACTAAACGATGAGTTGGGCTTTGTAAAATCATACATTTATCTTCAGAAAATCAGGTATGGTGAAAATTTGCAAGTAATAATAAACATTGATGTAAATAAATTGAATTCGCGCATAATGCCTTTATCTCTACAGGTATTAGTTGAAAATGCTATAAAGCATAATGAAATTTCTGATATCTATCCGTTGAAGATTGAATTAACCAACAACGAAGATTATCTTATTGTTAAGAATAATCTGCAGAGAATTTCCTACATTCTGGATTCACCTAAAATTGGACTTAAAAATTTAGCAGAAAGGTATAGTTTGGTATCAGATAGTAAACCATATTTTCATCAAAATGATAATGAGTATATTGCAGGGATTCCACTTCTTAAAGATGAATAATTATTTTATTAATACTTTATTATGGAGGTGTTAATTATCGAAGATGAAAAAATTGCTTCTGAAAGATTAGAACAATTGCTTCATCAAATAGATAAAACAATTTCCGTGGTTGCAAAAATTGGCACGATCAGAGATGCTATTGACTGGCTTGGCATTAATACTGTTGACTTAATTTTTTCTGATATTCATTTATCCGATGGTTTGAGCTTCAATATATTTGAAAAAGTTAAAGTAACTACCCCGATTATTTTCACAACAGCTTATGATCAATATGCAATTAAAGCATTTAAAGTGAATAGTATCGATTATTTGCTGAAACCAATTGAAATTGAAAAGTTAACTCAAAGTATTGAAAAATATAAAAACCTCACGAAGGCCAAGGATGCAGGCAGAATAGACATAGAATCTTTACTCAAATCCTTTATGAAAAAGGAAGATGCATATAAAAAGAGGTTTATGATCACAATAGGCCCCAAATTGAAAATTATTAACTTAGAAGATATAGCATATTTTTTTGTGCAGGATAAAAGTGTGTTTATACAAACAAAAACTAATAAAAATGTAGCAATTGATTATTCACTGGATGCATTAGAAAAGATGTTAAATCCCGAGCTTTTCTTCAGGATTAGTAGAAAATACATTGTTCATATAAGTTCGATTGCGAATATTCATACGTTATCAAAAAGCAGAATAAAGATAGCATTAAATCCCCCGGTTGATGAGGATATAATAATAAGCTTTAACCGTTCCAGAAATTTTAAAAACTGGTTAAATAAGTAACTCAGTACCAGAAAGAAAGAATAAAACAGAAAGCCGGAACAAACCGGCTTTTTATCTTCATTTAAGATTAATTATGGCTGCAAATATGACCATCCTGATGATGGGTTTCGTGCTGCTGACAACTTTTTCCACTATCTTCGACTAATCCTGCCAGAAAGAGTTTTACAACTTCTGTGGCATCCCCCGAACAGCCGCGAATAACTTCTATTCCGCTATTATTCAGCACGTTTATGGCACCTCCCCCTATACCACCTGCAAGCATTATTGTAACACCATCAGATGCAAGAACACTCGCAATATCTGATTTACAACCACATCCTTCAGGTGATTTTACTGTTTTAATATTTGTTATTTCGTTTTGTTCTGATACCATAAATACTCCATACGATTCACAATGGCCAAAATGGCTGTCTATCAGATTTTCTTTTGTTACCGGGACTGCAATTTTCATTTTATTATTTTATTGATGTTACTACTTCAAATTCAGGAGGATTGTTGATTGTCTTTTTTACTAAGCAAAGTTCCGCAGCATTAATGACTGCCCCTCTATATTTTTCAGGAAAATCAGCAGGTAATTGAATATCTAATCTGATATTGGTTAGTAATTTAGTATCACTGTCAAATTCAAGAGATTGAATTATTTTGATATTCTCCGCCGGAATTTCGCGCTGATCACAAAACGATTTGACATAAATGCCAGCGCAGGTGCCAATGGATGCTAAAAACAATTCAAAAGGGGCAGGTGCAGTGTTACCTCCACCATCCTTAACAGGTTGGTCAGTCCTGATAGTATGACCATTTAAGTGCGCAGTAATTACTTTACCGCCGTCAAAAGTTACTTCCATATTAATTATATTTTTTAATTTATTGTATCACGTTTTGCAATCAACAGGAATACATCAAAATGTTTTGTTTCAGTATCAGAAACCTTTCTATCAATGACATAACACTTCTGGTAGTTTACATTCAGGAAACCAGATTTGATTACCAGTTTTGTCAATTCTTCAGGATCGAAACCTTTATGACCAAGGAACCCTTCACCATGAAATGAACCGTCTTCAGTATACAGGTCAGCTATGGCAAGATAACCTCCGGAATTAAGAAGATTGTAAAATTTTGTAATTATATTATTAATATCAGATATATGGTGAAGAACCATCTGGTTAAAAATAAGATCGTACGTTGCATCATTATAGACCTTCTTTTCAAGATTGAAGTTTATTGTTTTAAGATTTTCTATCCCTGCGGTTTTTATCTTATTATTCATAATCTTCACCATTTCAAATGAATTATCCATTAAGGTTATCTCTTTCAAAGAATCTTTAAGTATAAAGCTGGTTATTCCTGTTCCTGCTCCGAATTCAAGAGCAGTCATCTGTTTGCTTAGAGGTATGAGTTTCTTTATCTCATTTGCAATAGACTCAGATCGATCCAAATGCATTGGGTTATTGTCCCATCCAATTGCTTTTATGTCAAATTCGTTCATTAAATCTTGGTCGTTTAAAAAAATATAAATTAACCACAAAGGTCGCAAAGATTTTATTAAGTCCACAAGGAGTCAGATGATTTGATGTTAACTTAGTATTATTTTCTTTTCTTTAGGGTACTTTGCGGTTAGAGAATTTTGAAAAGAATTTTTTTATTACTTCTTCAGCACTGTTTTCAATATTTTATCTTTATCAAGTTTTTTAGTACAGAAGAACCAGTCGTAACAATGCATCTCCTCTTTTTTCTCCATTCTTTCTTTTGCTACTCCGCAAGATCCTGCAGTGGGAACAATAACATCATCGCCCGGACGCCAGTCGGCAGGAGTTGCAACCGAGAAAGCATCGGCAGTCTGCATGGCAATGAGAGCCCTGTACAGTTCGTCAAAATTACGTCCCAGGCTCAGGGGATAATAGATGATTGCCCGAATAATGCCTTTGGGATCAATGAAGAAGACAGCTCTTACTGCTTTGGTGCTGCTTTCGCCCGGCTGTATCATTCCGTATGCGTGGGCAACATTCATTGTAATGTCTTCGATCAAAGGGAATGTCACTTCAACACTCTTCATCCCTTTATATTCAATTTTCTCTTTGATGGTTCGTAACCAGGCAATATGGCTGTACAGGCCATCAACAGATAATCCGACTAATTTGCAGTTAGCATCGGCAAACTGTTTTTCCATACTTGCAAATGTTATGAATTCAGAAGTACAGACTGGGGTAAAGTCGGCAGGATGGCTGAATAAGATTACCCAGCTTCCGGAAAAATCTGCAGGAAAATTAATATCCCCTTGTGTCGTTACTGCCTTAAATTCAGGCGCCTTGTCGCCTATTCGCGGCATCGATATTACTTTATTCTCTTCCATGATAATAAAAATTAAATGATTGAATTTTAAAAGTGTGGTAGGTTATTATTAATAATTTTTTATCCAGATTTAAAAGCTACTTTCATCTTTCAAGCATAAGTTCAAGATCCTCCTTTAATGCTGAAAGATCCTCTTCGTGTTCAACCTCCTGCGACAAGATTGTCAGGATAACATTATAGGTGACAGGATCACCATCTCTTGTTAAATCAAGTAACCCGCTGTAAAAATTAATTGCACATTGTTCCCCTTTTATATTCTGATCAAGTATTTTTTCAACATAAGGATCATCAGGGGCATCGTATCCGCAGCCGGTGATCTTAAGCCATTCTTCGGGTGACAGAACAGGCGTACCTTCCAGCTGGATGATACGGGTTGCAATTAACTCCGCATGGCTCAGCTCTTCTGTGGCATGCAGTGTCAGTTCAGAAATAACAGCATCTTTCATTGGACCCTTTACAACTTTGGCCCCAACCCAGTACTGGTAATAGGCGAGCCATTCATCCGATAAAGCTTTGTTTAAGATGTCGATTAATTTATCAACATCCATTTTTACAATTGATCTTCCTTTTTGTCCCATATTAATTAAGTCTTAGTTTATAAATGTTTCAGTTTATTTAGATTCCCCACTTCAGAGATGAGAAGTTCTGCAATTTTTTCAAATGCTTCCACAACCTGCATGTTGGTTTGGTTGAAAACACTAAGTCCCTGTTCTGCAGCTTCGCCGATCTCCATCACCAGAGGTATCTGCCCGAGCAGCATTGTATCGAAGTCTTTTGCCAATATACGCCCACCTCCTTTCCCAAAGAGATAATATTTTTCATCGGGATGCTGTTCGGGAGTAAACCATGACATGTTTTCAATTACACCCAGAAGAGGAACTTTTAAATCGGGATTGATAAACATTGAAGTGGCTTTCCGGGCATCATTGAGAGCTATTTCCTGCGGGGTAGTCACAATAATTGCTCCCGTCAGTTTAAGTTTTTGGACTGTTGTAAGCTGAATATCACCTGTTCCGGGAGGAAAGTCAACAAGCATGTAATCAATATCGCCCCATTCGGTATTTTCGAAAAGTTGAGTGACAGCATTTGCCGCCATAGGTCCCCTCCATATCAACGACTGGTTACGTTCAATAAAAAAGCCGATTGACATGATCTTTACTCCATACTTTTCAATAGGAAACATCATCTGTTTGTCCCCAAATGCAGTTACATCAGGCCTGGCATCTTCAATATCAAACATTCTTGGGATTGACGGACCGTAAATATCTGCATCAACCAGCGCTATTTTATAGCCATTACGGGACATTGAAACAGCCAGGTTAGCTGCAACTGTTGATTTACCAACACCACCTTTACCTGATGCAACTACTATAATGTTTTTAACCCCTACCATAGGGATTTTTTCAAATAAACCACTCATTTCTTTTGATTTATGATTTTGTTCCATATTATTTTGATTTTTTTACTGATATTAATATCGGGATTAAATTCTATAATGCTTTTGCCCTGAACCATAGCCTCTACCATATTCTTATCAAATGGCAAGTCTCCTGCCATGGAGATGTTATTTTCTTTGCACCACTTTTTAATTTGGGTACCTATGGAAGTGTTAAGGTTATATTTATTGATGATGACGTATGCCTTCAGATTAAATTTCTGAACAATTCCCATAACCCCTTGCATATCGTGTAAACCGGAGATTGTCGGTTCAGTTACAATTACTACCTTATCTACGCCGGAAAGGGTGGAAATAACCTGACAACCGATACCCGGGGGTCCATCGAGGATAATGGTTTCCAACCCGTTTTCTTTAGCTGTCTGTTTGGCTTTTGTACGAACCATATTCACCAGTTTTCCCGAATTCTCTACACCCGGAGCAAGCCTGCCATAAACCATTTTACACCTATGTTCATCTTAGCCTCGAGAAGGACAGGCATGTTGTCTAAAGAATATAAGGCAACCTTCCCCAGTGAAACCGGTTTTTCTGATATAGCTCCGAACTTACAAGCAACGCTGCATGCACCGCAGCCATGACAGAGATCTTCAATAACCTGAATAATTTTCATTGGAGGCAAAATGAAAATTGCATTGTAGTTACAGTACTCGTGACACTTATCGCAAAAGGTGCAGGTATTGGTATTAATGACCGGTACCTGTTGTGTAACTTCGGTTTCCTGTATAAGTTCTGTTTCAAAGAATGCAATGGAATTTGGCGCTTCAGCATCGCAATCGACGAGCATTGCCCTGTAGCGATTCTGTAACAGGGTAAAGAAAATATTTGTTGCGACAAAAGTTTTACCAGTACCGCCTTTCCCGCTGGCTATAGCAATCTTCATCATATCTTTTTAATCGTAATTCAGGCGGGTTGACTCATCCGTAAGGGCAGGTTTTATTGCTTCCTGAAGAAATTCATTGTTCCATATATTGAGTTTGTTATGCGTAATAAAGTATTTCTGGGGAATGGGGTGGGTTCCAAAAATTACTTTCATACCAAACTTTTCTGTGATGAATTTTTTAAAATGCTCCATATAGGGGCAAGTAGGATAGCCGACCAGGAAACCGGTTGCAAAGTGAGTATGAGTTATCCCGTTTTTCATCATCTCCTCGGGAGCAAATTCAATATTACCACCCGGGCAACCTCCACAGGTAGTGAATGCAGCAACTTCAATATCTATATCTTTATAGATTGAAAATGCCCCTTCCCGATTAGCAGCTGCTCTGAAGCATTTTCCCACGACGCAGGTTTTATACCTGTCGCAAATGATAATACCTATTTTTATTTTCTCCATAAATTCAATTATTTAGCTGTTCTTATCCCCTGCATCGCAGAACTGCCGGATATTCAGGTAATCCTAAATCTTCTCCTTTTAAACCTTTATATTTCATAGCCGAATCATATTTGATTCCCAGTTTATCCAGTAACGGCTCAACACTTACCTGGTGAGTTTGCAAGCCAATGTCCCATGGGTTATAACCCAAAAGGAGTCCGGCCAATTCTTCATAGGTCAATACCGGAATTCCATAACCATCTTCACCATAAGTTTTACCTTCCATTTCGGCAATTACATATTGCCACCGGTCGAGAAAAAATGTACAACCGGGGCAGTTTGCTATTATAAGGTCAGGCTTGAAAGGAAGCATTGAATCAAATTTCTTTTTTGAATTTGACACAGAATAACCCCTGTTTGATTTGAGCAGGTACTGTCTGAACCCGAAACCACAGCAATGACGTCTTTCGGGGTAGTCAACCTGCTTACCTCCCCATTCATCAATCAAACCTGCAAGTACATATGGATATTCAGCTCCTCCTATTCCTTCTTGTGGAAAAATCTTGGCATAATGGCATCCTATATGATCAACAATTCTAAGAGGCTCTCCGGTATTTTTATTTATTATTTTAAATTTTAATTTGGCTGCAAGTTCTTTCCGGTACTTGTAAATTACATCGCTGGCATGAACAAGATTTTTCGGTATTGAGAAAGTCATACCTGTGGCACGTTTTAATGCTTCACGTGTTTTTTGTTCTGTTTCGGGGAAATGTTTCCATGTCTCCAGCGTTTCAATATAGAGTCCAAAGGAGGTAACACACGACGCAACAAAATTTTCATATCCGGCTTCATTCATTAGGGCAAACTGACGGGCAATAACAGTCATGGTTGTCTCAAGAGGAATAAGTCCCGAATGATATGCAATACCAGTGCAGGTAGTTTGCCGGGCATCATCGTAAATGTCTTTTCCAAGGACATCACGAAGAATATCAATATACAAATTTTCGGCGGCCGGGAAAAAATTTTGCCTGATACAGCTGCGTGCAAAATAATAATGATTATCAGCTATCTCTTTCTGATAAGCGGCCCATATTTCGTTTTTTCTGATGTTCATTCCTATTTATATCTGATGATTCAAACAATTATTCTTCATACAGGAATTTGAAATAATCATCTTTCCCTTCTTTAAAATCAATCTTCAGTTCTTTTGCTTTCTCAGAAGAATATTTTTCGATCTTTTCAAACCTTTTGGTTCCACCTGTTTCATCAAAAATCTTTTTAAGATCATTGAGCGATTCCTCCGATGTCTTGCGGAGAGTTCCGGACTGATCCTTTTTATAACTTGTTCCGAGACGTTCCAGCATTGACTCCCTGTTTTCCCTAAGCCAATCCCATACCGGTCCCTGTTCAGGATACATATCATTATCGACTTCATCTATATATACGCAATAACCGTATTTCAGGATGTGATCTCCAACGGTACGCTTAACAGCCAGTTGTTTCCTGCCTTGTTCACTCTCTATGAACAGACCCGTTTCAATAGATAAAGCTCTTAATGCCTGGATAATGAACCCCGGGACATTCCCTCTGGGACATCTTGTTTTACATGAAAGACATTCACCGCATCGCCAGATAGTATCAGCTTTAAGGAGTTTTTCAAGTTCGGCTTCATCTCTCTGTTGAACCAGAGAAATAACTATCCGCGGATCATAATCGCTTACGGCTGCCGCCGGGCAAATTGCAGTGCAGATACCGCAATTGAAGCAAGCTTTCAATCCTTCAATGTAGCGGACATCTTTTTCCAGTTCTTTATATAGTGCCTGCATATTTCTGGTTCTTTTGATTCTTTGATAATTTCCTGATTCTGTTTAATTTACCAGTCAGTAATTTTTTATTTATGAGATTGATTTTATCTATAAAAAGAATTCCATTAAGGTGATCAAATTCATGCTGAAAGATCCTTGCCTTTATCCCAGCAAGTTCTTCTTCATGAGTTGTGAACAGCACATCCAGAAATCTCACCAATATTTTTTCAGGTCGGGTGACTTCTTCGAAAATACCCGGAAAACTGAGGCATCCTTCCCGGAAAATAATATTTTCGCTGTCGATGTCAATTATTTCCGGGTTTATGAATATCCCCTCAAATTTTTCTATTGTTAAGTCATCCTCATTAAGAGGCGAAGTATCAATTACAAATGCCCTTTTGATAAGATTAATCTGTGGCGCAGCCAATCCAATTCCTTTATCCTTTTTAAGCGTTTCTAAGAGCATTCTTCTTATCTGGTGTATGTCATCTGTATCATTAACCTCACTGCAGTGTTTTCTGAGTGATGATGATCCGTATAATATAATTGGCACTTCCATTAGTCAGTCAGTTGTATGAAAAACACGTATGAAATATTTATTGCCTCCATAAGTAACTGATTTGATCAGATGTTGGCTTACCATGGAGTTGACCACAGAATAACCGGCACTATCCTTCACCAAAAGTTTAAGCAAAGAATCTTCCCTTAACGGATGAACAGCAGTAATATTAAGGATATCCTCATAAATGTTGCACGTATAGCCCGTATCAGTGCCTTCAAATTGTGTCAGGAATTTTGTGTTGATATGATTTTTGTCAAATATCTGCCATGCTATATTCAGTTTTTCAGAATCCGGAGGATTAACCGATTTTTCTGATGAAGGCCTTAGTGGAATTGCCAGATAGGCTGTTGCCGGATTTAGACTTTTTATTATTTCTGAAACATTTGTTATATTATTAACAGTATCATTTATCCCATCAATAAGCATGGTTTCTGTGCACAATTTTCCATTATACTCATCTGCAAAATGATTAATACTCTCCATAGTCTTCTCAAAATCCAACCCCATATCAGGACGGTTGACTTTTTGCCATGTATCGTTATCGGCGGCATCCATTTTAATAGACCATTTCATTTACCTTTGATCCTTTTTTTGACAGGAAGGATTGTAAACGACCAGACTGTCTTTTTCAACATTCAGCAATTCAGCCATAACATTGCATTTCACCATTAAAAGGAAAAATATCCTGTTATCGTTTAACGGAAGCAGTCCTTCGAGATTTCCCTGTCCTTTAGAAATTATAAGATCAGCTTTCCCGAAAAATTGTTGAAACTTCTTACTCGATTTGTCGGGAATAGTTGAAGGGGCATCGTATCCGTTCGATATTACATTGGCAATCTCTTTCATCCTGATATATTCGGAATCCTCAATTGTAGCATCGTTAATGATCGGTGCACCTCTCACAACATAAGTCAGATCAGGGTGGTTAATCGTCCGGATAAAAAGTTTGTCAAAAACTATCTCCCCGGCATTATCTCCCAGATACAGAATAGTCTTAGCATTGGCTATTTTATTCTTCAGTATTACTGAATGGTCAGTTGCAAATTCAGTGAGAAGGGCTCTATTGATGGTTGCCTGAAGATCAAAATTATCGCTTGCCGCGAAATCGATTATGTTTCCTGCAATTGCAAGCCTGAGTGCAGTGAAAAATGGATCTGCTGATTGCTGAATGATATATTCCAGCTCAGGTAACATGCTTAGAGCCTGATCATTGTATTCTTTCTTTTCCTCCTTGTAAGGGTCGGGATTATGAGTATAACTTCTTAGTATTTTATGAAGTTCCCGAGAGAACAGAGGGGCAGAAAAAACATTCTGATTATTCTGATATAAGCTGATCATATCCCGAGTGAAACAACTTTTTGCTTCATTGGAAATATTTTCTTTTTCAACCAATTTCTCAAATGCCCTGACGAAACAATAAAAGCAGCGGTAATCTGATATCATTCACCCATAAAATTAATGATCACAATAATTTGCACCTGCTGCCAATGCATTATTCAGCAGATCATTAGCTAACTCTTTATGACTTTTAATCTGAGCGCCTACAAAGACATTAATTTTTTGCTGATTGAACAGATCTATTGCTCTCTGCCCCATGCCCCCTGCAATGACATCAGTTACTCCTTTTTCAGCCAGCCATGCGGGGTATAGTCCTGGTTCATGGGGCGGTGGTGTGACTAATGTTTCACCTGAAATTGAATTGTTCTCAGCATCTATAATTGCAAATTGCTGACAATGACCAAAATGTGAACACAATATCCCGTTTTCCAACGGGACGGCAATACGTTTTTTCATGTGATAATAATTTTATTATTCAAAGTTTATAATCTTTATAATCCGCTTTGAAGGCGTTTTCCTTTACCTGTGCCACCGCCAGTTTGACGGCGTTTTCCAAGGCCTTTACCTAATCTGGATTGGAGTTCTTCGGGAGAATTTTTCTTACATCTGCCCAATCCGCGTCCTGTTTTTGACCTTTACCTTCAGGTCCTTCACCATTCATTTGTGGCATAATCTTTTGTATTACCTGTTTAACATATTGATAATTTCCCTGATAGTTTTTTCAGGTTCCTTCAATACAATCATCTGAATTTTCAGACTATCGAGCAATGATTTAATTTTTATTCCGAATTCACCTGATATTATCGTTTTAACATTTCTTAATGCAACTAGCTGTACTGAGGCAGGTCCTGCCCCTTCCTCAGCATTTCTATTCGGATTTGGAATGAATTCCATCCCTTTTGTTTCAGAATCATAAATTATAAAAAATGAACAACGCCCAAAGCGCTGATCCAATTTACTTTCCAGGTTGTTTCCAGTACTTGTTATAGCTACTTTCATATTGTTTTTTAATTAAAAACATTTAAGGTGAGATGCTCCTTTTCTGACCATGTTTGTTCCACATTCTGGGCAAATTTCATCTTTACATGGGCACCCAAACCGGTGAGGTATTTCAAAACCACATGCCGGACAAATACATATATCACTACATCGTATCAGTGACTCTTCAAATTCTTCACTGGTTTGTTCATAATTCACAAAAATGTTGCTTTTACATAAAGGACATTCTTTTATCTCTTCCTGTTTATCCGGGTTATTAAAGTAGCAACCGCAATCTTTGCATGAGAACCATTCACTATCGAAATAAATCTTGCCTCCCTCAATAATAATCTGCTTACCCATAACAAGCGCTTCTGCTATTTTTTGCCTTGCTCTTGAATAAATACGTGTAAGCGTTGGTCTTGATACAGCCATTAAAACTGAGGCCTGGTGATGATTAAGCATCTCGTAGTCACATAAACGCAATGCTTCATATTCTTCCAAATGGAGAAACACACTTTCAGTTTTGCCTCCGTTTTTTTTAATACCATAAGGCTTAAACCCAGAAATCACCGGAGGATTGCTAATCTTTCTTAATCTAAATGGTCGTGGTGACATGGATTATGATCAATAGTTCACTACAAATATAATGAACTTATGTTCATAATATAAATTTTTCAACCAGATTTTTAAATAGTCCTTTTAAAAACTGAAATATAAATAACTCAGTCGGGAGTACTGAAATTCTAACTAAGGGCCTGTAAATAAAAATTCATTATGCCTTTATTTTTGCAAAATACATCGCAAATGAGCGATATAAGAAATGGGGCCATTTCCCAAACGGGACAATTATCAGAGCCCACTGGACAAGGATAATTAAGTGGAAAAGATATAACCATATATTTTTAAAACCCAGATCAATAAAAAAACGTACAGAGAAAGCAGTGAGCCCCATTAGAAACAGCCATATAACAAACATCCAATCGGATGGTTGTGAGTTTTTACTTATTTCTTTAGTCTTTTTAATACGATCCAAAATAAAATCAATGGTTACTATAAATATTATAATGCTCATCACATATCCAAGTACAATGATAAATAAGTTTTGGCTGGAGAACCAGTCGAGAAAAACTGTTATAAAAAGTAAACCCAAATACCCTATCACAAGAATAAAATGTTCAAACCATCTGAAGATATTATCATCGCAGTCCAGAGCTCTTTTCTGCGTAAACATATGAAGCACCAACTCCCAAAGTCCGGTAAAATATTTTGAGACGGGCGTTTTAATTTTTGGTTTTAATATTATATACCACCACATTCTGATAATATTTGGAAGCAGGATAAGGCCAAAAACTGAAGCAATAGCTATCATTTCAAAATTATGACCCGCATGCATTATTGATTGCAGGTTGAAGTTGTCCAAAGCACTGAATATCAGTACCCCGATAGCTGTAATGATAAAAGCAATAATAGTCAATGGCAGCGACCGGTATAAAAGACCGGCCAGCTTAGTCCAATCATACTCTGATGTAAGCCACCTTCTGAGAGACATCATTAATTCGCCTGGATTAGCCTTTTGCGGACAATGTGTTGAGCACTCACTGCAATAGTAACAAAGCCATGGTTTTAGTGAAGATTTAATATCATCTTTCAATCCTAATACACTGAATCGTAGCATTTCTCTCGGGAATGAATCTTCTTCCGTCGATAGGGAACAAACAGCAGTACAATTACCACAATTATAGCACGCATTGAAATCGAATGCCCCAAACTTCTTTAATTCTTTACTGAATTCAGGATTAATCGCAGCCATTATTCTTTAAGTTTGTAAGAGAAATATTCGTCCATATCATCTATTGTACCGGTCTGAACAAACCCATATTTAACAAGTGACATAATATAAAAAACAACTTCATTTTTGGGCATGTTGAGTTTTTGTGTCAGCTGTTCAATGGTAAGTTCACTCTCCTTAAGCGCATCCAAAATAGATTTTTTAATCTTACTGAATTGTTTCATGTTATCTTTTGTCACCTGAGTAACTTCCCTTTTGTCTCTCAAGTATTTATATGTTTTACCTTTTTCTATTTCCATATTGTTCAGTCTTTACAAAATTATCTTTTGCCTTTGCCCTTTAGGGGAATATCGCGAAACGGCAGGGTGTCTATCCCGCCAATGCATCAATCATACTTTCGATCTCTCTGTCAGAATAAGCAATTAAGTTTATAGCATTTACAGGGCACACAGGCAGGCACATACCACAACCTTTGCATACTGAATTATTAATTGCTGCTATATCTTTTTTCTCATCTTTCACCATTCTTATAGCATCGAAAGGACAGGCTTCTCCACAAGCTCCGCACCAGGTACACAGATCCTTTTCCAACTTCGCAATAATGGGTTCAAGTTCCAGTTCCCCTTTACTGACATACGAAAAAGATTTTGCAGCAGCAGACAACGCAGAATTAACCGATTCCATGACATTTTTCGGGCCCTGGCATGCCCCGCAGATTGTTATTCCGTCAATTACGGTTTCTACGGGACGTAATTTCATGTGGATCTCATTAAAAAACCTGTCTCTTCCTTTTGGAAGTTTAAAAAGTGAAGCCACAGAATTATCTGCACGTGGAACCATCCCGGTAACAAGTACAACCAGGTCAACTTCTACTGACATTTCTCTTTTTGCTGTCAGAATATCATTGATCATGACTGTCGTTTTATTGTTCTCAATGTTAACGACAGGAGGGTCATCTTCATACGATTGCAGATATAAATCTCCTCCTTTCAGAGATTCGGCATATAATATCTCCTGTTTTCCGTAGGTTCTGATGCCCCTGGTAAAATGGTAATTATTAATACCATTAAATTTTTTCTTAGCCTGTAATGCCGCATGAATAATGGACGTGCAACAATATCTGGAACAATATTTATTTTCCCCATCTTTTTGCCGACTTCCGACACAATAGATGTAAGCGATATTCTTAATTTCCTTTCCTTTGAAAATAATTTTTTCATTATTCTGATCTATCAGCCTTTTGAATTGAGGCAGCGTTATAACATTCTCAAACTTGTTATAACCAAACTCACCATCAGAAGGAGTGTAAGAGTCAAATCCGGTGGCCATCAGAACGGAGCCCACATTTATTTCAACTATTTTTTCTTTTAGTGAGAAATCAACACTTTCACAGATCTTTTCACATTCACCGCAACGGGTACAGTTTTTTATATCAATAACAGGATACTGCGGATATTCGCTTGGGAAATTATGATAAATCGCCTTCCTGTTAGTGATATTAAAATTAAATTCGTCCGGAACTTCAACAGGACAGGCAACGATCGCTTTCTGCAAGTTTCCCTTATTACATTCTTCTTTAATAAAACGGGGAGTTAATTTTATTTTCAGTTTGAAATCACCAATACTTCCTGAATTGGAGATAACATCGGCGCCTGTGAACAATGTTATGTTATCTCTTATTACCAGGTCATTATACAAATTGGTAACCAGTTGTTTACCTGTTTCGTTAGTGGTAAAGAGTACATCCCACTGAGCAACCCTGCCTCCTATAAAATGTTCTCTTTCTACAAGTGTTACCGGACATCCCATATCTGACAGTTCAATAGCTGCTCTCATTCCTGCAACACCTCCACCTATTATAGCAACGGCCTTTTTAGAAGTGATTTTAAATGGATAAAGTGATTCGGCGAGGCGCACTTTAGCTATCGCAGCTTTTACCAAATGGATGGCTGTTTCAGTTGCCCCGGCTTTATCGTCGGAATGAGCCCATGAAGCCTGTTCCCTTATATTGGCATGGACATAGTTGTACTTGTTCAGACCGGCTCTTTCGTTTACAGCCCTGAAGGTTAAAAGGTGAAGTTTTGGAGAACATGATGCTACGACAACCCCATCCAGTTGATTTTTCTTTATGTCATCTACCATCTCCTTCTGGTTAGCATCTCCACAGGCAAACATAGTTGTCTTCGCCAGGAAAACATCGTCCTCATTTTCAACTGATTTTCTGACCTCTTCAATATCGACATAGTCGGAGATGTTTCCGCCACAGTGGCAAATATAGATGCCTATTTTTTTGTTCATTATTTACGGATTAAATAACTCATTGCTTCAGAGGATGCAGCGCCTGCAGAAAGTATAGAATCTGGAATATCCATGGGCCCGGAAGCAGTGCCCGCAACAAAAACCCCTTTAATGCTCGTTTCTGCCGGGCTTCGAAGAGGATCAGCCTGATAAACGAAATTAAACGGATCGAGTTTTAATTCTCCGTCAGGGAACAGAGCAACAGTTTCCGTATTAGGAAGGACACCAACCGACAATACCACTATGTCGTGTTCAGCCTCTTTTACAATATTTTCATTAATATCTTCGTATCGCAATATAAGATTTCCGTTCTCTTTTTCAGTGATCTTACCGATTTTACCCTTTATAAAATTAATTCCCATTCCCTTTGCCTGATCATAAAATTCTTCAAAACCTTTGCCAAATGACCTGATGTTAATGTAATAAATAGTTACATCAGCCATCGGAAGTGCCCCCATCAGCAATTGAGCCTGTTTAATTGAATACATACAACATATCTGTGAACAGATAGGATTTCCTACCGTTACATCTCTTGATCCTGTGCAAAGAACATAAGCGATCCTGCATGGGACTTTCCCGTCTCCGGGTCTTAATATAGTATTATATGGTCTTGTCGGGGCCAGTTGCCGTTCCATCTGCATAGAGGTAATTATGTTCTTATATAGCCCATACCCGTATCGTGGAATCATAAGCGGATCAAAAAGTTTAAAGCCTGTGGCAATGACTACTGTTTTAATGTCAATAAGATATTCTTCAGTTTCCTGGGTAAAGTCAATACATTTTGTCGGACATACTTTTTCACAGGCACCGCACAAAGTACAACTCTCAATATCGATGGCAGCTACTCTCGGGCTCGCAATACTAAAAGGAATAAATGCTGCTTTTCGTCCAATAAGATTATATTGATACTGATCATGTACATTCACGGGACATGCCTGCTCGCATAACTGGCAGCCGGTACAGTCTTCGGTAACAACATATCGGGGGGTTTTTGTGACCCCGGCTTCGAAAATATTTTCAGCTTTTTTTGTAATTTTATTTACTTCACTCCCGGTAAATATTGTTATCCCAGGGTGTCGGGATATTTCTGATACCTTTGGTGTCGTGATACATGCTGAACAATCTAAAGTTGGAAAAACTTTGCTTAACAAGATCATTTTCCCTCCAATAGAAAGATCTTTTTCAATTATTAGTACCTTAAATCCATTATTGGCTAAATTTAATGCAGCTTCGCCACCGGCAATTCCACCACCAATAACAAGTGCGTCAAAAGAGGCATTTATTATTTTCCCAGGCATAATTAAATGTTTGAATTTTTGAGTAAGTACTCATTAAAGCTTTTCATCTGTTTTACAAATGATTCGCTGCAAACCGAACAAATAGCAGCCATTCTCAAACGTGCTGGTTCGATATTCTTTTTTTTCATTAATTCATGTGCAGAGCCAACTATCTTCCCGGTTTTTTCAGTGCATGATTCTCCATAAGGACAATCGCTCCCGTCAGCAGCAATAAAAACTCCATCGAATCCTTTTTCGAAAGCATGTAATATCCATTTTGGCTTGACTCCACTGGAACATGGAATGGAAATTGTATAAACCGTTGGAGGGTAATGCAATTTAAGCAATCCCGCCATGTCAATGGCGGGATCAGATATCTTTTCAGTGGAGAATACCAGTATTCTGGCATTTTTATTGCCTATATCAGCCATCTGCCCGGATTAATGTTTCTTCATAAAGATCCTGAAATAGCCGCTTACCTCTATTGTGCCCAGGTATTCATGACCTTGTTTTGTACACCATTTTGGTATATCAACCTTGGTTCCTTCATCGGCTGACAGAACTTCCATGATATCACCGGGTTTAATAGTACCGATCGCTTTCTTGGCTTCCAGTAGTGGTCCGGGACAGGCAGTGCCTCTTGCATCAACAGTCTTTGTAACCTTCAGAGTTTGTAATTCTTCCTGTGTCATAAGTTTAAATTTTTAGTGTTGGATGGTATGTAGTTTATAATCTAAATAAACAGCTGCATACTGCTTTCATTTGCATCTGCCACAAAAGTCGCAGCACCTGCAAATCTCAGGTTCGGGTAGTTAATCATTTCCTCTTTTTTGAATCCCATGAGATTCATCGACATTTCGCAGACAGTAATTTCAATTCCAAGTTCAGCTGCTTCTCTGAACATCTGGTCAAGAGACAGCACATGCTGTTTTTTCATCAAAGATTTGATCATCATCGGTCCCATACCTGCCATATTCATTTTTGACAATTTCAGCTTGTTTCTCCCTTTTGGTAACATCATGCCAAACATTTTTGAAATGAAATCTTTCCCTTTACCTTTTTTGTTTTTATCCCTTAGTGCTGACAGAGCCCAGAATGAGAAGAATAGTCTTACTTTAGTATCCATGGCCGCTGCTGCCAGTGAAATGATCATTGCAGCAAGTATCTTATCCATATCACCGGATACTATTGCCATTGATAACTGATCCTTTCTTGAATTTTCCAGAGTAGAAACCTTCTTACTTAATGTTTCAAGTTGTTCTTTTAACTGATTTAACTGATTGTTTATATCTTCCTGCATAACCGATATTTTAAATTTATTAATTTATAAGTAAACCAATCTTCCTGTACTAAATAAATAGATTTACATCAGCTTCCTGAGTAGAAATTATATAAGCGCCTATACCGCATATATCATCGGCAATTCCAACAAAGTCTTCAAGCTTCTCACCTCCCCAGATTTTTCCTGCAAGACCACAGATGTGGATTTTAACATCTGCAATCTCCTTCGCCTCTTTAAAAAACTCAACCCAGGTTTTTACTTTGAGATTTTTCAGCGATTGCAAGAATTCGGCTTTCATTCCGGGGTTCTCAGCCATTTGAAGCTTATCGGGGTTGTCTCCGATATCTTTTCTGAAGGCACGTGCACCCTGAAGTAAGACGTAAATGTCAACTTTCATATCCATAGCTGCGGCACCTCCAAGGATAATACCTGCAGCTGTCAGTTTATCTACACTCCCTGTAAACAGACCCAAACACATCTTTTTATTTGCCATAGCAGTAAATTTTTAGTGTTAAATATTTCACAAAGGTATTTTATCCTTTTGTCTGATTAGAAATTTTGTACGTGAGACTAATTAAATATAATTGTGATCTACATCACATTTTATTATCTTTGAAGCATGAAAAGCGAATGTAAAATATGCACTATTAAATCGATAGCTGCGTCAAAACTAACTGATGAGGAAATTGAAAAACTATCATTTAATTGTGCACTTGTAAAATTCAATAAAGGGGACTCTTTAATCAAACAAGGTACTTTCTCTACTAATGTTGCTTATTTGCGAAGCGGATTGGCAAAGGTTCATATTACAGGACCTTATCATGAGCAAATTGTCCGTATTGTCAAAGCTCCCTCTTATCTGGCATTACCAACAACTTTTGGGGATAAAATAAATCAATACTCCGTTACAGTTATTGAGGCCGCCGAAGTTTGTTTTATTGATATAAGTACCTTTCGTTATTTGCTAAGAGCCAACCCTGACTTTTCCTATGAAATCATGATAGAATTATGCAGGAATGAACTGGATGTGTTTTATAGATGTGCAAAGCGGACTCAAAAGCAGATAAGAGGGAAAATTGCAGATGTTTTAATAGAATTGTCTGATTATGTTTATGATTCAAACATATATATTATTCCGCTTACTCAGGAAGATTTTGGAAATCTCGTTGACTCAAGTCGGGAGAGTGTAAGTCGTGTTTTGACTGAATTTGAAAAGGACGGGATAATCAGGTTTACAGGGAAAAAGATTGAAATAACCAACAAAAAATCCTTACTGCTGATCAGCGCAAACGGGTGATTCCTTTTCATCAGGGTAATGTAAACCATCGGGAAAAATCGGCACTATTCTTTTCAGGATACCTGCAGTGATGAAATTCATTTGTATGTTTGTCATAACAATAATCTTTTCCCCATTTCTCAGCATTTTCAACAGTTTGTCTGATCGAATCGAGAATAAAATACAATTCATTATTGGTCATAGTAGGATGAAGGGAAAGCCTGATCCAACCTGGTTTTAAAGACAAATCCCCTGATTCGATCCTGTCAGTGATCTCTTTTGAAAGTTTGAAATCCACATTCAGAAGAAAATGACCATAGGTC
This sequence comes from uncultured Bacteroidales bacterium, assembly GCA_963838215.1. Taxonomy (GTDB): domain Bacteria; phylum Bacteroidota; class Bacteroidia; order Bacteroidales; family VadinHA17; genus LD21. The sequence goes on from CAWIQG010000005.1 coordinate 37,296, forward strand.
CCTGCACATGAGCATCCTCCCCTTACCTGAATACCAAACCTGTCATTTAATAATTTAGTTATAAGATTGTGATGTATGTCGTTCACATAGAATGAGAAGATACCCATCCTGTCTGTAATGTTCTCAGCAAGGATATGGAGACCTTTTATTTGTCTTAATCCATTAGCAGTTAACTCTATAAGCTCTTTCTCCCTGTCCAGAATCATATTAGTTCCCATCTGTTCCTTTAGCCTGATTGCAAGTGCTGATTTTATACCCTGAAGGAATCCCGGCGTACCGCCATCTTCTTTTACCTCAATATCACTTATATAGCTGTATCCGCCCCACCTGTTTGTCCACTTGACGGTTCCACCTCCGGGTGAGTCAGGAGTGATATTCTTATATAAGTTTTTATTAAAAACCAATACTCCCGCACTACCAGGACCTCCAAGAAATTTATGGGGAGAGAAAAATATGGCGTCGAGTTGCTGCATTTTTTCAGTAGGGTGCATATTGATATCAACATATGGAGCAGAAGCTGCAAAATCAACGAAACAGTAACCATTATTCTCATGCATTACCTTTGCAAGCTCATAGTAGGGCGGAAAATACCCTGTGACATTTGAACATGCGGAAAATGAACCTATCCGCAAAGGCCGGTCTTTAAACTTTATTATTTCCCTCCTTAATGCATCCGGATTAACAATCAGATTGGAATCAGGTTCAAGTACAACAACATCAGCAAGTGTTTCAAACCACGATGTATGGTTGGAATGATGTTCAGTATGGGTCAGGAATACAACAGGTTTGTTTTTATTGGGTATGTCTTTGCAGTTATGATACTGATCTGTTGTAAATGCACAGTAGTTAAGGGCCTGTTCGGGAACCTTAAGACCGAGGATCCTCTGAAGCTTTGCAATTGCCGATGTCATACCTGTACCGGTAAAAATCAGGACATCATTATCATCTGCATTTACATGACGCTTGACTATCTTTTGGGCAAGATGATATGCTTTTGTCATTGCATATCCCGTAGCCGACGATTCAGAATGAGTGTTGCCCACTAATGGCCCGATGTCCTCTGAAATTCTGTCTTCTATAGGTCTATACAGTCTTCCGCTTGCTATCCAGTCGGCATAAATAAGTTTTCTGGATCCATTTGGCGTTTCTATATCTGCATCAATACCTACAATATTCTTGCGGTACTGGTCAAAATATTTTTCAAGTTCAGACATGTATGTTTATTGGTTAAAACTGAGAAGAACTTAAGACTAGGGAGAGCAACAGTAATCACTTTCCATCATTGCATGATTCTTTAATATATAAGGATCAATCACTTATATATCAGATAATCATGTATATTACTTGGTCTCAAAGGTAATAATTGTTTTCAAAGATTTATTGGTCAGATTCATAATTTGAATTCGTAAAAATCAGATATATATTATAGGATCTGTCTGATAACGGATCTCTTCCTTTTTATAATATACTTTTTCAAGAAATAATCCGCTCGGTGGTGCTGTAAGTTTTGCAGGGATATCTGACTTAAGCCTGAAAAATGAAACCACATCCAAAGGTGAAAGCTTGCCTCTTCCAACTTCGACCAGAACTCCTGTCATCCGCCTGACCTGTTTCCAAAGAAAATGAGAACCAACGACATGAAAAACAAGCAGATCACCAAAATCATTTACTTTAGCGTGGAGAATCTCAACTTTGGTTGATAATTGTTCCGCATCTTCATCAGTGAAGTATCGATAGTCTCTCAATCCGACAAAGTTCTTTGCAGCTTCATTCATAAGATTGATATCAAGCGGATCTTTTATCCACCATACAAACTTTTTTCCAAAGGCGGTGCGTCTTCTACTAATCTGGTAAATATAACTCCTGGCATTTGCATCATGCCTAGCATGAAATTTCGGATGTGCTTCTTCGACATTTATAATACAGATATCAGGTGGAAGACGGTCATTGATACCGTATTTAATCCTCAGTGGTGGAAGGTCCGTTTCGACACCCAGGTGAGCAACCTGGCCCAGTGCGTGAACACCTCCATCAGTTCGTCCTGCCCCGAAAAGATCGATCTCTTCATTTTTAAACAGTTCCCTGCAAGCGTCTATAATCTCTCCCTGGATCGTTTTTCCGCCTTTTTGCATCTGCCATCCGGAATAGCGGGTTCCATCATATTCTATAGTTAATTTATATCTGCCCATGATTCGACTTTAATAGTATTGCAAAAATAAGATAAATATTGTTATTGGCGCGGGGTGCGAGGTGTGAGGTTCAGTCCAGAAAAGAGTAAATGCTGTATTGATTTATTGAACTTTATTGGTTCACTGACTGTTTGAATAGTAACCTACAAATGTTATTTTTGTACTATACGCAAATTTTTAATTACTGAATTTCAAAACAATGAAAAACAGGTATATGAATCCTTATTTGGCAGGTACTATGTTGGGGATAGTACTGTTACTGGCAATGTTCCTTTCAGGCCGTGGTTTGGGTGCAAGCGGTGGACTGAAATACTGTGTGGTCTCTCTTGTTGGAGCAGTCGATCGTCCGCATGCTGATAAATCAATCTATTACAGCAAATATTTTGAAGGAGGTAAAAAGCCTTTGAAAAACTGGCTGACAATTGAAATAATGGGAGTCCTCGCCGGTGGATTTTTATCAGGTGCAATTTCGAAAAGACTGAAATTCAAAATTGAAAAGTCGCCAAAAATTTCAAATGCCAGGCGATTGATCTTTGCTTTCCTTGGAGGTGTTTTTTTTGTATTTGGTGCCCAGCTTGCCCGCGGATGTACCAGCGGTGCCGCTTTGTCAGGGATGGCTGTTCTCTCAGTTGCAGGATTTGTGACAATGATTGCAATCTTCGGTTCTGCCTATCTGTTTGCATGGTTCTTCAGAAAAAACTGGATATGAAACGGCACAGGGCGCAGGGCGCAGAGCACAGAGCGTAAACAAGACAGTAAAGAGGTGAAAATAAAAACCTTGCTACTCTGTGCAAACTCAGTGGAACTCCGTGGTTTAAAAAAGTATTAAAGAAATAGGATATAAAGGATTTATCATGGGACCAATTTCATCACTAATATCAATGCCGGAATGGCTCGATTTGCTTATCGCTCTGTTGATTGGCATTGGTTTCGGGTTTTCCCTCGAGCAGGCCGGATTTTCTTCGAGCCGTAAGCTTGCAGGGATGTTTTACGGATACGATACAACAGTTATTAAGGTGTTCTTTACGGCAGCTATTGTTGCACTCATCGGATCCCAGCTGTTAAGCTTCTTTGGCCTGCTAAACCTTAATCTTGTTTATGTAAATGAATTCTATGTTAATGCTTCAATTGTTGGCGGAGTGATAATGGGCGCAGGATTTATTATGGGTGGATTTTGTCCGGGGACCGGACTATGTGCCCTTTCGATAGGGAAAATTGATGCTATGGTTTTTTTTGCCGGCGGACTGACGGGAGCTTTCATTTTTGCTGAAATCTACCCTTTTATCCAGAATTTAGCTGACGGTTCATATAAAGGACCTGTAAAAATAAATGAGGTTATGGGAATTTCCCCGGGTCTGTTTATCTTCCTTCTGATCATTGCAGCAGTGGCTATGTTCTGGCTTGCAGAATTGGCAGAAAAGAGATTCGCACGAACAGATATAACTGACGAAATTTAAATATTGCTAAAATGAATACAAGGGGAAAATTTTCAGTTATTCTTCTCTGCCTGGGGCTTATCCTTGCTCTTTTACCACTGTCTGCGAACCGTTCATTTAAAGCAAGACCTCAAAAAATACTCTTCGAAGCACTTGACAAGGAAATATATTTCACGGCCGACCAGGTTGCAAAATATGTAATATCGGAAGATAAGACAGTTCAGATCATTGATCTCAGATCGCCCGAAGAATTCAAAATAATGAATATTCCCGGTTCAATAAATGTTCCATACAATGAGCTTCTTAATAATGTTCCGGTAGATCTCCTTAATAATGAAAACATAAAGAAAATCTTCTACTCAAACGGCGATTTTGATTCAAACTATGCCCTTGTTATTGCAAAAGGATTAAGCTTTAAAAATGTCCATGTAATGAAAGGTGGTCTGAACGAATGGTTCACTACTGTTATGAACAGCAATTTTACCGGAGACAGGATTTCAGCAAGGGAAAATGCACTGTTTGAGACAAGAACAAATGCAAGAAAATTATTTACTGAAATTAATAGCCTGCCTGATAGTCTGAAAATGAAATTTATTGAAGCTAAACATATTGCTGTCAAAAAACTTGACGGAGGATGCGAATAATAACGACCGGTAAGGAATTGACCAGTAAACATCAAGGAGAGGTGGAAGGTAAAAGGAAGAAACAGAAAACAGAAAACAGAAAACAGAAAACAGAAAACAGAAAACAGAAAACAGAATAAAAATATATGAATTTGAAAATATAGCAGATGGAGTTAATAAAAAAATACAGGTTAATAATTGCAGTTGTACTGCCAATATTGATCCTGGTTCTTATCAAAGCATTAGTTACAACTCATTTTAAAAGTGATGTTAAAAAATGGGCTGAACCATCTGTTACACGATCAAATATAATTACAGAAAAAAAAGCAGGTTTGCTTGCCGGAGAAAAACTTATTCTAAATCTGGATAAAAAGGTCCGAAAGAACAATGGGATCCAAAATGATACATTATTCGTTTCGCCAGATTCTGTTTTAAATAAAAATTATCTTAATACGATCCGAAAACATAATGGCCCTGTTCTGATTTTTTCATCTGAGATCTCTGTATCATCCAGAATCTGGATGATACTCAGTCAGATGGGTTACATGAATATTTTCATTCTCACAAATGATACTGATAATGAGCTTTTTAAAAACAAATTCCGGCCCGACACCCTTGTCAGACCGGAACTTTAAGCTTTATCAGCACAATATAATTATTTTACAACGGGAAAATCATTTACATCCTCACCTGTAAAAGGGAGCCACGATAATGCAGTTCTCTTTTTTACCATCCTGTCATGCATAAAACCATTATTTCCGTATTTCAGAGTATGTGCATCATACCCCAGCAATCTAAGATAGGCAGTTGCAAATCCTGAATTATGTCCGGTTCCGCAATAAACGACTATGGGTTTGTCAGTCGGAATAGATGCCATTTCATCTGTATATCCAAGGGTTTCTTCCACTTTATATCTGACAGCTCCGGGTATATGCCCATCATCATATTTATCCTTCCTGTCGAGGTTTATAATAAAGTACTTTTGCGGATGACTGAATACTTCATCAGCTGTAATCATGATACTACCGGTCCCATCTTCAAAAAGTTTCCTGAATCTTGCTGTCCCGATCTCCTGACCCGTGGCCACGCCTGTTTTAAGTTCCGGCATTCCTTTTGAGACAGGTCTTGCATTTTCCTTATTCTCAAGGTTTACTTCATATTTTCCTGATATTCCTTTAAGCCATCCTTCCTGCGCATACTTTTTATTCCAGGCACTCATACCCCATCTCATCGCATAAACATTTCCATATCCCATCAGCCGAAGCAGAGAAGTTGAATAACATGAAACCTGTCCGTCTTCACAAACAATCACAATTTTATCAAATGTGAATGGTTTAATACCTGTCTCAAAGTAAGCAGGCAGCTCCTCAAATTTCTTATTCACTGCACCTTTAATGTGACCTTCAGAAAATTGCTGTGATGATCTCAGATCAATTACAAGAATATTTTTATCGAGACTTTCATTTACAACAGATGCTTTAATCAGAGAAGGGTACGCTTTACTATTGACATAGTCGCCATTCTCCTTAAGATCTTTTAACAGAAGGGAAGTTTCATTTCCTATAACCACAGGAGTTTTGACTTCCTTCAGAGCAACCTGTTTGTTTTCAGATTTCTTCCCGGAGCATCCTGCAAGGGTAATAACCACTAAAAGTGAAACAAAGAATATCGATGAAGATAGTTTTTTCATATTCATGACATTACAGAATTGATTATTGTTTTACCGGAACCCTGTCTTTATCGAATCTGAGCGTCTCGGTACGGTTGCCTGTTTCATCATATTTATAGTCTGTTATGGCCACTCCGTTATCCGCACTATTCATCAGATTCCTGTTTTTATCAAGGTTCCTAGATTCAATAAGTGCTCCATGGCTGTCATAAACAGCCTGTAAAACAGGAACAAGTTTACCTCCGACGTACTCATTATCCTGGTCATAAAAGATAGTCTCTTTAACGTAACCGTTCTCATCATAAGTGCTGATACGCTTTGACCATCCCCAGTAAAGATTCGACATTTGTCCAATTACGTTATAAACTTCAAATTTTTCAACATCTCCATATTCATTTGGTGTGAAGGAAAAATATGAAACACCTATGTCACCACAGTTTTCAGCGGTACAATTATAAAGTGTATCAGCCTTATAATTAGCCATTTTTATCAGATAACCCTTATCATTATAAGTAAATCTGAGTTCATAAAACGGACAGAATGGGTTCATAACAGTTTCCGAATCTGCTAGATTATACCTGAGTTCCCTAACGAGTCCATTTGGAAGAATGGACCATTTCCAGGAGTGAATTTTATTTCTGTTTTCAACAGGTTTTCCATCTTTATTGAAATTCATAAGACCGTTACGGTTGCCATTAGAATCAAGTGTATATTCAGCTGTAAAAACGCCAGATGATTCGATCGGTTCATTGTTCTTATTGAAATAATGCTTAATCTGCTTATTGTCCTTGTACTCATACTGGATTTTAGCCGCGCCTCCCATTGATGAATAATCAAGAAGAACATTGTTCCTGACAAACTCCACAGACAATAGATGTCCTGATTTATCATAAGTGAATTTGTAGCTGTTAATTGTTTTTGCCTGATCGGCTGTCAGCGGATGGGTACCTTTTTCGACGTCGTAGGGTGTTTCACTGAATTGCAGAGTTCTGTAATATTCAACACCCGTATGGATTTTCTTTCCGGTTGTTTTACCTGTACATGAAATAAAAATAATCCCAATTGCCATTATCAGGATTAACGGAATCATCATTTTGTTCAATTTCATATTATTAAATGTTTTGGTTTAAATTAACTATCAAAAATATTATTTATAAAGATTCGAGCCCCAAATTGAATCTGTAATTTAACAATTTAAAGAAGAAAATGTTTAATTCCCCGTCGGTAATAATTACTCATGATTTTACAACCTTACAACTTTACAACCTTTACAACCTTTACAACTCTTTTTAAAGATAAAACATATCTTATACCTTAATGCCGTTGCGCCGTTGTGTCGTTGCGCCGTTGTGCCTTTGTGCAGTTATGCCGTTGTGCCTTTTATATATTCTTTGTATTTTTGTAAAAACAGTTTTTATGAGAATTGATATTATCACTGTTCTTCCTGATCTGCTTGTGAGCCCTTTGGATCATTCAATTATAAAAAGAGCAAAGGATAAAGGACTGGTTGAAATAAATATTATTAATCTTCGCGATTTCGCAACCGATAAATATAGAAGTGTCGATGATTATGCATTTGGGGGTGGCGCAGGAATGGTGATGATGATAGAACCTGTCTTCAAGGCGATTGAAAAACTCAAAAGTGAAAGAGCCTATGACGAAATAATTTATACTTCGCCTGATGGGAAGAAATTCAATCAAAAAATAGCTAACCAGCTTTCACTGAAGAATAATATTGTAATTCTTGCAGGTCATTATAAAGGAGTTGATCAGAGAATCCGTGATCATCTCGTCACCATGGAAATATCGATTGGTGATTATGTGCTTTCTGGTGGCGAAATACCGGCTGTCGTCATTACGGATGCAATGATAAGGCTTATTCCAGGAGCAATTACTGATGAACAGTCTGCACTTTACGATTCATTTCAGGACGATATTCTGGCTCCACCTGTATATACTCGACCTGCTGAATTTAATGGATGGCAGGTTCCTCCTGTTCTTCTTTCAGGTCACACAGCAAAAATTGAGCAATGGCGTCATGAACAGTCAGAAGAGAGAACAAGACTCTTAAGACCCGGATTATGGGAAAAAGAGGGGGAGAATAGGTGAAGGGGAGACTGAGAGACTGAGAGACTGAGAGACTGAGAGACTGAGAGACTGAGAGACTGAGAGACTGAGAGACGAAGTGAGGAAAAAACAGCTGTAAAATCCCTTATGAACCTTAATACAAACTACAGTGCTCCCTTGTGGTAAAAAAGAGAGTTTTGAAATATTAAAAAGCTTTTGTAAGATTGTATGCACATTTAAAAATATATTATATATCTAATAATCAACAACATGAATGCACAGGATTATATTAATCGGGAAGATAAATTCGGGGCTCATAACTACCATCCGCTTCCGGTGGTTCTTGAAAAAGGAAAAGGCCCGTTTGTCTGGGATGTAGATGGAAAGCGGTATTTTGATTTCTTATCAGCCTATTCTGCAGTAAATCAAGGACATTGTCATCCTAAAATTATAAAAGCGCTGATCGACCAGGCTAAAACCCTTACACTGACATCAAGGGCTTTTTATAATTCTGTTCTTGGTGAATATGAGGAATATATCACAAAGTATTTTAAATACGATAAGGTTCTGCCTATGAATTCTGGCGCTGAAGCTGATGAAACGGCATTGAAGCTCTGCCGGAAATGGGCATATAAGAAAAAAGGCATCAATGAGAACAATGCAAAAATAATAGCTTGTGAAGGTAATTTTCATGGAAGGACCATAAGCATCATATCGATGTCGACCGATCCGGATGCAAGAAACGATTACGGCCCATTCACACCTGGATTCGTAATAATTCCTTATAATGATTTAAAAGCCCTGGAAAATGCTCTGAAAGACCCGGATATTGCCGGTTTTCTTGTTGAGCCTATACAGGGTGAAGCAGGCGTTTTTGTACCGGATGAGGGTTACCTGAAAAAAGCTTACGATCTCTGTAAATCTAAAAATGTGCTTTTCATAGCAGATGAGGTACAGACCGGGATTGCCCGCACAGGTAAATTACTTGCCTGCGACCACGAAGGAGTTCGTCCTGATATTCTGATTCTCGGCAAAGCTCTTTCAGGAGGTGTTCTGCCTGTATCTGCGGTTCTATCCGATGATGAAATAATGCTGACAATAAAACCCGGAGAACATGGTTCAACATTTGGTGGTAATCCGCTTGCAGCAAAAGTAGCTATTGCAGCTCTTGAAGTTGTCAAAAACGAAAAACTTGCAGAAAACGCTGAACATCTGGGTAAAATATTCCGCGAAGAATTCCGGAACATCAAATCGGATATGGTTGAACTTGTTCGCGGAAAAGGGCTTTTGAATGCGGTTGTAATAAAACCCAAAAATGGCAAAGAGGCCTGGGATGTCTGCCTGGCGATGAAAGAAAAGGGTTTGATTGCAAAACCAACACATAATCACATTATCCGCTTTGCTCCTCCTCTTATAATTACTGAAAAGCAACTCAGAGAAGCTATTGGATTAATTAAAGAAACATTTAAACTCTTTGAATAAAAAACGTGATGATGAAAAAAAATATTCCATTAAGAATCAGAAGTATAATTCAGTCTGTTCCTGTACTTATCGCCCTCTTCATATTTTCAGTTGAAGGGAATGGTCAAGTCACTGTACAAGATCTTCAGCAACATATAAAGTACCTATCATCCGATGCTCTTATGGGAAGGCTTACGGGATCACCCGGCGACAGTCTTTCTGCAGAGTATATAAGAGGCAAGCTTCTCTCCTATGGACTCATACCCTTATCAGGTGATGGGTTTCAGAGATATAAAGTGACTAAAAGAGTCGCAGCCGGTAAATCCAATTCCCTGTCTGTTAATGGGAAGAACTATGTACCTGATAAGGACTTTATGCCATTTGCTTTCAGTTCAAATACAGGACTTGAATCAGATGTCGATTTTGTAGGGTATGGATTCAATATCGACCGTGACAGCCTGAAATGGAATGATTATTATGGCACAGATGTAAAAGGGAAATGGGTTATGATTCTTCGTGGTGATCCTGAACCCGATAATAATAAAAGTCAGTATATTACATTCAGTACAGACAGGGATAAAGCCTTACTAGCAAAAGATATGGGAGCAGCCGGAGTTCTGATGGTATCGGGACCTGTATTTGATCCCCAGGATACTTTTGAAGCTCTCAACCTGGAAGGCTATTCAGTCGATATTCCCGTTATAAGAATAAAGAAAGAGGTAGCTGATATAATCCTCTCTAAATCAAATGCTACAATAGCCTTACTTGAGAAGAAACTTAATGAAACAAAAAAACCATATTCATTTTCCATAAATGTCAAGGTGAATGGAAAGGCCGAAATCGTCAGAGAGTTGGCAAATACAAGAAATGTCATTATGATGCTGCCAGGAGAGGACCCTAAGCTTAAAGATGAATATATTATCCTTGGTGCTCATTTTGATCATCTTGGCATGGGCGGACCGGGTTCCGGAAGCAGGGCATTAGACACGATAGGTATTCATCATGGCGCCGATGATAATGCATCAGGTGTTGCCATGATGCTTGAACTTGCTGAAAAATTTGCTCAAACTAAGGGAAGCCATAAAAGAAGTATTATATGCCTATCCTTCAGCGGAGAAGAAGAAGGATTGCTTGGTTCAAAACATTTTGTAGATGATCCGGTCATAAATCTCTCTAAAGTGAATGCAATGATCAATATGGATATGGTCGGGAGGTTAAATGAAACAAATAATCTGGAGATCGGAGGAGTTGGAACTGCTGCTGGATTAAAAGAGCTGGTTTATGCAAACAGCGATACTTCAATTATCAAGCTGACTCTTTCGGAAGAAGGTTATGGCCCGTCGGATCACTCATCATTTTATGGTAAGAATATTCCGGTGTTATTCTATTTTACAGGTGGCCACATGGATTATCATACGCCAACCGACACCTGGGAAAAAATTAACTTCAAGGGTATGGTTGAAATATCGGACCTGATATTCAATGTCGCAAAAGAGCTTGCATCGGAGACTACAAAGTTACAGTTTAAAGAAGCCGGTCCCAAAGAAGAAGCAAACAGATATCCAAAGAGAAAAGGAGTCACTCTGGGCATTATGCCGGATTTCGCAGGAGTTGTTAAAAACGGTTTACGCGCTGATTTTGTCACTCCGGGTAGACCTGCAGCACTCGGAGGAATGCAAAAAGGTGATATTATTACATTTATAAATGGAAAACAGGTCAATAATATTCAGGACTATATGTTCCGTATGGGTCAGCTAAAACATGGTCAGACAATAAGCGTTGAAGTTTTGCGAAATGATAAAAAAGTAGTTTTGGTGATACAATTATAGCTTAAACAGCGTCAAAGATCAGGTTTATTTAACTCTATATTTAAAATGAAGAAAAACCTCATTATTTCCCTGGCGTTCCTGATTACAATTTGCGCTGCTTATTACCAACGAAGGACCGGGCCAACTTATCCTAAACGAATAAATGTAACCCTCAATAAATCAGTTTACGAACTGAAGCTTGTCCGAAGTCTGGATCTTAATGCAATATCAGAGGTAAAACTGAATATAAACGATACTACTGTGAAGGCAAGAATATTCTTCAAACGTTTCAAAAGTAAAAAAGAGTACCAGTTTGTTAATTTTATTTACAGGGTCAATTCAAAAGAGGAAGGATTTTTCGCAGAAGTTCCACAACTGCCAGCTTCAGGTAAACTGCAGTATTATATTGAATTGACCGATTCTAAAGGTACCCGGACATATCTGAAAGAAACTCCCGTCGTACTAAGGTTCAAAGGAAATGTACCCGGTATTGTTTTGATTCCTCATATTCTTTTTATGTTTGCGGCAATGCTTTTTTCGACTCTTGCCGGTCTTATGAGCCTGACAAAAGTTCCATTATATAAAAAATACTCCCGCTGGACACTTATACTTTTAATTGCCGGGGGGTTTATATTAGGTCCGGTTGTTCAGCATTACGCTTTTGGTGATTATTGGACAGGTATTCCCTTTGGATGGGATCTTACTGATAATAAAACACTTATCGCATTAGTATTTTGGATATTAGCTGTTATAATGAACAGAAAAGAAGACAAACCTCTTTATACTGCTCTTGCTGCATTCGTACTTCTTATTATTTTTACAATACCGCACAGCTTGTTTGGTTCAGAGTTAAATTATACCAGCGGACAGGTTACGCAGGGATTTATTCTGAATTTTTTCTGAAGTTTTATTTATATTTCTTAAATTGTGTGCAGCATTTAAAATTATCCCACGTCTATTGATTAGAAAATTGATAGAAAGTGGATGCAGCAACACACATAAAAACTAGTCTTTTCATAAAGATGGCAAATGTAGAAGCGGCATTCAGAAACCTGCACCAGGATCTTCTAGACGGGTGCAAAAATGGTGACCAGAAAGCACAGTTTCAGATATACAAGTTATATTACAAAGCTATGTATAACACAAGTCTGAGAATTGTAAACGACACAATGGAAGCTGAAGATATTATGCAGGAATCTTTCCTGTCGGCCTTTGAAAAAATTGATACTTATTCAGGAACAGTAAGTTTCGGAGCCTGGTTAAAAAAAATAGTTGTTAACCGGTCACTCGATGCTCTGAATAAAAGAAAAGCGGTCTTTGAAGATATTGAGTCACATGTCGGTATAAGAGATGAAAGTGGCGAAGATGCTGCCAGAAATGAAGAGGTTGATATCAGGGTTGAAGAGGTTAAGGAGGCAATTGAAAGACTCCCGGATGGATACAGGGTTATACTTTCTCTTTACCTGCTTGAAGGTTACGATCATGATGAAATTGCGGAAATACTTTCTATCAACAGCAGCACATCACGATCACAACTCTCGAGGGCCAAACAGAAGCTCATTATGGAATTAAGAGGAAAATGAAAAATTTATCAGGAATGAAAACTATAGAAGAGATAATCAGGAACAATAAGGATTTCTTCGAAGAAGCAGAACCTTCGAAAGGTCACTTTGAAAGGTTTAACAGGAAACTTGAAATAAGGTTCCTGGTCAATATGCCAAAAAGAAGTATCGTCCCGTACCTGCTGAGAGCAGCGGTAGTCACCCTGCTTGTTACTCTTTCCTCGCTCTGGACATGGGATCATTTCATCCGTCCAGGTAGCAGCAGGATGACACTTGGCCAGGTATCACCACAATATAAAGAAGTGGAAAATTACTATATCCACCAGGTCAACATGATGGAAGGTGAAATTGTAAATGTTGATCTGAAAAATAACCCCAAACAGAAAACAATGCTTATTAACGAAATGAGAAGCATGGATTCAGTTTATGTGTCTCTTCAGAAAGAACTCAAGGCAAATCCCAATGATGAACGAATTATTAACGCAATGATTGAGCATTATCAGACAAAACTTGAGGTCATGAATTACATAATTAATCAGCTTAAAACGATCAGAAATGATAACCAAAATAAAAAAGAAAATGAAAAAGTCGGGTTATAAATCAGGAATGCTCCTCTTCATATCACTCTTTCTTATATCTTTCACAATATCAGCTCAGGAACTTACAAAAGAGTTCCATAAAGAGTACGCTGCAGGAGCAAAAACACTTGAAATCAGCAATAAGTACGGCGATGTTGTGATCCAGAACTGGGAAAAGGATCAGATTGTTATAGATGTCAAAGTAACCGTTGAATTACCAAATAAAGAAAGAGCCCAGAAACTTCTTGACTATATTGATGTCCAGTTTTCAGAAGGCGATAACTATATCTCGGCAAAAACTGTCATCAATGATAAATTCAATTTCACAGGATGGGGTGATTCAAGAAAATTCAGTATAGACTATACAGTTAAGATACCTGTCGGAACAGATTTGACTCTTTCAAACAAGTATGGCAATACAGACATTAATGAACTTCATGGTTTAGTGAATCTAGATATTAAATACGGTAATCTTACAGCCGGGAAGCTGACAAGAGGAAATGTCAAACCTCTCAACAAGCTTAATCTTGCTTACGGAAAAGGGACTATTGATCAGGCAGGCTGGCTCGATCTTAATATCAGGTATGTCGGTAAAATGGATATAACAAAAAGCCAGGCACTGCTTCTTGATAGTAAATATTCAAAGCTTGCCCTCGGTGAAACAAGTTCTGTCGTAGGCGAAAGTAAATATGATAATATTAAAATTGAAAAAATAAATAACCTTGTTCTTGATAATGGATACACCGAAGTAAACATTGGGGTCCTGACAAAAAAGCTCAATTATACCGGGAGCTATGGTTCATTTTCAATTGAGAGTATCCCGGCAGGTTTTGAATCGCTTGATGTAGAAACACATTATATGGGTGTAAAGCTTGGAATAGATGAATCGGCAAGCTACAAACTCGACGCTAAAGTCACTTATGGCGGATTGAAATATAATGAGGATAATTTTAAAAACCAGAGACGAATTGTCGAAAATAATTCCAATGAGGTTTCAGGAATAGTTGGAAAAGAAGAATCTCCTTCGTCAAAAGTCAGTGTACTTGCATCGTATGGAACAGTAAGACTTAATTGATAATTAACTGGTTTTCAAAAAATAATTAAACATGCCCCTCCCTCTTCGGGAGGGTATTTTTTTGTTTATACTTTTGTTTCATGCTTTTGATTTTATTCTGGACCTTCATCTTTATAAATAGAGACACCCTCTTTGCCGTCAGCTGTTGCAAAGCCCCTGAACATTCCTTCCGAATTAAAAGGCATAGATATGTTACCTGATCTGTCAACGCATATTACACCCCCGCTTCCACCTGCTTTGACAAGTTTATCATTAACAACAAGTCGGGAAGCTTCTTTAAGTGAAAGACCTTTATATTCCATCAGTGCAGAAATATCATGGGCGACGGTCCACCTTATAAAGAACTCGCCATGACCTGTTGCCGAAACAGCACAAGTATTGTTGTTGGCATAAGTACCTGCCCCGATTATGGGTGAGTCTCCTATCCTGTTATATCTTTTATTTGTCATTCCACCTGTGGATGTTCCTGCTGCCAGGTTTCCGCTTTTATCAAGAGCACAACACCCCACTGTACCATTCTTTTCCTTTTTTAATATTTCCTGCAGTTCATTAAAACGCTTTTCAGTGTAAAAATATGATGGCGGCACAATTTCAAGACCCTGTTCTTTAGCAAATTGTGAAGCGCCTGCACCGCTTAACATAACATGCGGGGAATTTGTCATAACTCTTCTTGCAGCAGTTATCGGGTTTTTTATATCTGTTACACAGGCCACAGCTCCGGCAGCAAGATTTGATCCATCCATAATTGAGGCATCGAGTTCATTTTTGCCGTCATGAGTAAAAACAGCACCCTTACCGGCATTGAAGAGAGGATTATCCTCCATCATTCTGATTGTCTGCTCAACCGCATCAAGGGCTGTTCCACCTTCGGCAAGAATTTTTCTTCCGGTGTTCATAGCTTCTGTCAGGGCTGTTCTGTACTCCTTGTCCATTTCGGGCGTTATTTTATCTCTTGTTATTGTTCCAGCTCCACCATGAACGACAATGGCCCATTCCTGCTTTTGAGGAGAATTACTTTCGGATTTACCTGATGATTTTTTTTTATCAACTTTACAGGAAAAAAGGGTTAAAGCTAAAATCAACAACGATAAATGAATAATCAGTTTTGTTTTCATAGGTCCATTGTTTGAGTTTTATTACTATTAATATTTTTACCACGAAGTAACACGGAGTTTTTCACGGAGTTACACGGCTTAATCTTTTCTTTCTTTTGTTCCTTACGTTTGGACTTTTGTCTTTTGTCTTTTGTCTTTTATTTAAAAATCCATCTCAACAACTGTGATACCTGATCCTCCAAACTCAACATGTTCATCGCGGAAAGATTTGACAACATCAACTGTTGCAAGATACTGTCTTACAAGCTGTCTTAGAATGCCGTTGCCCTTTCCATGAAGGATCCTGAGATTTCTATGCTGAACAATAAGGGCATTATCAATAAGTTCACGTACCTGATTTATTGCATCCTCTCCCCGCACTCCACGAATATCAATTTCAGGTTTGAAATTAATATTACGCTGGACCAGTCCCGGATCATTTGCCCTGTAAATCTGGTTCGCCTTTAGGCTCTTTTTAAGTTCTGAATGTGAAATTCTTTCAATTTTATCAATAGGAACAAAGAATCTCAGACTGCCGGTTTCAACCTGAACCATCTTATCTTTAACTTCGATTACCTCACCGGCAGCCATTGTATCTATCATCCTCACTGAATCGCCTGGTTTAAGAGGTTGTTCCTTAGATACTACAGGGATAGGTTCTTCTTTAATTATTTCCGGCTCCAGTTTTATTTTTTTTGCTTTTGAGCTCAATGCCGCTATTTTCTCTTCCGATTTAGTCTCAGATGGTTTAATATCCTCAACAACAATACTTTTATACTCCTCAAGCTGCTGACGGACATCTTTCGTTTTTTCCTTTTCAGCCTGTGACTCTTTTATCTGACGGATGGTACTCTCAATTATCCGGTTAGATTCTTTCAGCAACTGCTGAGCCTCATCTTTTGCTTTTGTTATAATTTCTTTCCTGAGTGTTTTAGCGCCTGACAGCTCTTTTGCATATTCTGCCATTAATTCCTCGAGTCTTTTCTCCTGTTGTCTGATACTTTGCCTTTTTGTTTCCCAATATCGTTTGTCGCGGGCGATATCTTTCAGATGCCTGTCGTAGTTAATATTCTTTACTCCGGCTTTTCCAGAAGCTTCAGCGAGAATATCTTCAGGAAGACCTATCTTTCTGGCAATCTCGAATGCAAATGAGCTTCCCGGTTTACCAATTGTAAGCTGGAAAAGTGGCTGCATCAGATGGTTGTCGAAAGCCATAGCTCCGTTGACTATCCCATCTGTAAGAGATGCAAAGTGCTTAAGATTAGTATAATGTGTTGTCAGTACACCAAATACTTTTTTCCTGTTCAATTCTCCCAGAATCGCTTCAGCAATTGAACCTCCAAGCATAGGTTCAGTGCCTGTTCCGAATTCATCAATAAGAATCAAAGTCTTTTCATTCCCATTCCTGATGAAATATTTCATATTTATAAGATGAGAGCTATAAGTACTTAAATCATTATCAATGCTTTGCTCATCTCCGATATCAATCAGAATATTATTAAAAACACCTGTTTCTGATCCCTCTGCAACCGGAATAGTAAGTCCGCATTGAAGCATGTATTGAATCAGTCCGACAGTTTTCAGGCAAACCGACTTACCTCCTGCATTGGGACCCGAGATCAGGAGTATTCTGTCTATGTCATCAAGCACAATATCAAGAGGCACCACTTTTCTTCCGGCAAGTTTCTCAAAAGTAAGGGAGAGCAATGGATGGACAGCCTTTTTCCATGATATAAATGGTTTGTTAATAATAACCGGTTTTATAGAATGAAGATAGTTGCCCAGAAGTGCCTTGGCCCTTATAAAATCGATTTCACCAAGGAATAAATTCGATTCCAGAAGATCGTCAATATAAGGTCTGACATTATCGGCGAACGTCGTCAATATCCTGACTATCTCTCTTTTTTCTTCATATTCAAGCTCAACGATATCATTATTGATCTCAACTATCTCCTCCGGTTCAATAAAGACAGTTTTTCCCGAAGCTGATTGATCGTGAATAAGTCCTTTGATTTTTCTCTTATCGTATGCACTGACCGGAATAACGCCTCTTCCATTGCGGATTGAAACAGAAGTATCAGAATCGACAATTCCATCTGACTGGGCCTGTTTAAGAATCGCATTCAGTCTTTTCGACACCTGAATACTTTTTCCGGTAAGATCCATTCGTATCTCTTTCAATTTTGAGGAAGCACTATCCTTAATCACCCCACGTCTGTCAATTATCCTGTCAATAGCCTCCAGGACATAGGGATAAGTTTTAACAGAGCCACACATTGATCGCAGAACAGGATACTTCCCCGAATCTGTATTTCTGAAAAAATTAAGAATCGTTTTAACAGTTTCGAGAGAACGCTTTAGATCAAAAACTTCCGGGACTTCAGGAAAAGTACCTTCAATTCTTATCTTGTTGAGACAATCTGAAATCTTATAGTAGTTTTCTGAAGGAAAATGTTCTTCAAACTGCAGTATCTGCTGGAATTCAAATGTTGAGGAGAGTCTGTGTGACAAAGAATCAAAGCTATCGATAAAATCAATGGCTTCAACCTTTTCCAAACCCATTGGACTCAGACACTTTTCACTCAACAGCTTACGTATCCTGTCAAAGCCAATTTTATTTTCAAAATTATCCGGATAAATCATTTTCAAGGAAAAAGTAGAAAGTTAAAAGTAAAAAGTAAAAGACTAACAGACAAAAAGGAAACAAAATGAAATATACATTGATTGGGTGCGTCGCTTCCCTACACATTTTAAAATCCTATTCTTTCTTCATATCGACATCTTTCATCGACAGCTGGACGCGTTTTCTTTCAATATCGACTGCCAGCACTTTCACCATTACATGCTGATGCAGTTTAACGATAGTTGCAGGATCTGTAATGTAGTTTTTACTCATATTTGAAATATGAACAAGACCATCCTGTTTTATTCCAATATCGACAAATGCACCAAATTTGGTGATATTTGTTACAATTCCGGGAACTACCATTCCTTCGATAAGATCCTCCATAGTATGAACATCGGCAAACCGGAACTCTTTGATTTTTGACCTGGGATCACGGCCCGGTTTAGCGAGTTCATCCATTATATCCTTCAATGTTGGCAGTCCGGTGACCGGAGTAATATAATTATTGAGGTTAATTTCCTTCCTCTTGTTTTCGTCCTTAATCAATTCTTTTAAATCGCAACCAATATCTTTCGACATTTTTTCAACAACATGATAACTCTCAGGATGAACAGCACTGCTGTCCAGTGGATTTTCAGCATTCCGGATCCGCAGAAATCCTGCACTCTGTTCAAAAGCCTTCTCTCCCATTCTCTTTACTCTCAGCAGTTCTTTTCGTGACCTGAAAGGACCATTTTCGGACCGATAATCAACAATATTCTGAGCCAGCTGGGGACCTAAGCCTGAAACGTATGTCAAAAGGTGCTTACTTGCTGTATTCACCTCTACTCCAACGGCATTGACACAACTCATTACCACCTCATCGAGCGATTTCTGCAATTTCTGCTGATCAACATCATGCTGATACTGACCCACTCCTATCGATTTAGGATCGATCTTCACCAATTCTGCCAGAGGATCCATAAGCCTTCGCCCGATAGAGACTGCACCACGAACGGTAACATCATAATCGGGAAATTCGTCGCGGGCAATTTTTGATGCAGAATAAATAGAAGCTCCAGCTTCGCTTACTACAAATACCTGTATATCATTTTCAAATTTGACCCATTTTATAAAATCTTCCGTCTCGCGGCTCGCTGTGCCATTACCGATAGCAATAGCTTCAATCTTGTAAGCGTTCACAAGCGACAGTATCTTTTTTATCGATAATGCAGTCTCATTCTGAGGAGGATGCGGATAGATTGTCTCATTATGAACGAGATTTCCCTGCCTATCGAGACAGACAACTTTGCAGCCCGTTCTGAAACCCGGGTCAATTGCCAGAATGCTTTTTTCACCCAAAGGTGATCCAAGCAATAGTTGACGAAGATTTTCTGCAAATACTGTAATTGCCTCAATATCTGCCTTATCCTTGGAAATGTTCCTGAATTCCGTTTCCATCGATGAGGAAAGAAGTCTTTTCCAACTGTCCTTAACAGCACCGGCAACTATATCAGATGAAGCATTACTGTCTTTTACAAAAATCTTATTTAGTATATCAAGCGCGTTCTCCTCAACAGGTTCCACCGACAGTCTCAAGAAACCTTCATCTTCTCCGCGCCTCATTGCAAGCAGCCGGTGCGAAGGGCACTTTTTCAGCGGTTCTGACCAGTCATAATAATCGCTATATTTAATACCATCCATTTCTTTCCCTTTTATAACCCTTGAATTTATAACAGCTTCTTTTTCAAAAAGATATCTAAGCTGTTTTCTTGCCTTTTCATCTTCACTTATCCACTCTGCAATAATATCTGATGCCCCGGACAAAGCATCATCAACAGTTTTGACATCGTCATTAAGATAATCTTCAGCCTTTAAAGACGGATCATTCTCTTTTTGATCCATTACTATTACAGCAAGTGGTTCGAGCCCTTTTTCCCTTGCAATTGTTGCCCGTGTACGACGTTTTGGCCTATATGGCAAATATATATCCTCAAGTTCGGCCATAGTAAGAGCTTCATCAATTTTTAAACCGAGTTCAGGCGTCATTTTTTCCTGCTCTTCAATAGATTTTATCACTGCTTCCTTACGTTCATCCAGTTCTTTGAGCCGGTCATATTCTTCCTTGATATGCATAAGTTTGACTTCATCAAGACTGCCTGTCATCTCTTTCCTGTACCGGCTTATAAATGGAATGGTAGCTCCTCCATCCATCAGCCTTATTGTATTCTCGACCTGCCATTCATGAAGTCCCAGCTTTCTGGCTACAATCTCAATATTCTTGTTTGTTTCCATTATTCTCTTGTTCTCTTGTTCTCTTGTTCTCTTGTTCTCTTGTTCTCTTGTTCTCTTGTTCTCTTGTTCTCTTGTTCTCTTGTTCTCTTGTTCTCTTGTTCTCTTGTTCTCTTGTTCTCTTGTTCTCTTGTTCTCTTGTTCTCTTGTTCTCTTGTTCTCTTGTTCTCTTGTTCTCTTGTTCTCTTGTTCTCTTGTTCTCTTGTTCTCTTGTTCTTTCCTTCAACCTTTCAACTTTTCAACTATTCAACATAAATAACCAGACCTTTCAGATATTCGCTTTCCGGATGATAAATATTAACCGGATGATCAGGTGGCTGACTCATCTGATGCAATATTCTGACACTTCGGCCGGTATTAGCAGCGGCAGCAAAGACCGATTTTTTAAAATTCTCTTTTGTTACTACCTGCGAGCATGAAAATGTAAAAATAATACCGCCCGGTTTAATCTGTTCAATAGCCTTTATATTCAGCCTCTTATATCCCTGCAGAGCATTTGCAAGAACATTATTGTGCTTGGCAAAAGCAGGCGGATCCAATATAATAATATCGTATTGATCTTTAATATGATTCAGATAATCAAATGCGTCAACCTGAAATGATTCGTGCCTTTTATCATCTCCATAATTGAGCTTAACATTTTCATTCGCAAGTTCAATAGCCTGAAAAGAGCTGTCAACAGTATGAACAACAGCCGCATTTCTCATTGCATAGACTGAAAATGCACCAGTATATCCAAACATATTAAGTACACTTCTTCCATCAGTGAACTCTTCCAGGAGCTTCCTGTTTTCTCTCTGATCAATGAAAAATCCGGTTTTCTGTCCGGTGGTCCAGTCAATTTTAAACTTATAACCATTTTCTGTCACTATCACAGGTTCGGAATTACCATACAAAAATTCATTTACACCGGTAATGCCTGACATATGCGGAAGAGTACCCTCGCTTTTATCGTAAACGGCAATAATTTGATCTTTCATCAATTCAACCAGAATGGAGACAATATCTTTACGGATCCTGTAAAAACCGACAGAATGCATCTGAATGACAGCGACACCATTATAATAATCTATTATCAGTCCGGGTAAACTATCGCCTTCTCCATGGACGATCCGGTAAACATTAATCATTGGATTATCAATAATGTCAATCAATTTCCTAAAAGCGATTGCCCGTTTGATTTTCTCCCTGAAGAAGTCAATATCCGGATTAACTTTTTCGAATGAGAGGATACGAACAGCTATAGAACTGGGGGCATAGTGTCCTGTTGCGAGAAAAAAATCTTTATTATCATAAACATCAACCAGATCGCCTTCTACAGGTTTACCATATATTTTCTTTATTGCTCCTGAGAATACCCATGGATGGAAACGGCGAATGGATTGTTCTTTGCCGGATCTAAGAACTATTTTAACTCGCTCTTGCATTTCAAATTTGGTTTTCTTGATTCCCGGCAACTAATTTTTTATAAATCTGATGACAGACCCAGGCATCAGTTGCTGCATATATCTTCTGTGCTTCAGTAAGTTGATCGGATTCCCAGTCGGTTATCTGTTGCCGTTTGGATATTCTGAAACCAAGAACTATTGCTGCAAGCTTTTTTAATCCCGAGCTCTGGATACCATATTCCCTGACAAAATTTTGCAGATCAACAAATCCGTCGGGAGAAAATTTCTTAACTCCTTTAAGAAACCTGATATCATCGTGAACTGCAACCCCGGCTTTTATAACAGAGGCATCGGACAACAGATTAATTAACTCCCCAGGAAAGCCTATTCTATTGATCCTGAAGAGGCATGCAAGGTCAGATGTTGAAAGCTGAAGAAGGGAAACCGAGTTTTTCCTTCCTTTTTTGAATGTCGGTTTGGTCTCTGTATCAAAACCGAGTAATTTATGTCCGAGCAACCTCGGAAAAATCTCAATATAAGTTTTGAGATTATCAACCACAACAATTTCACCTTTGAACCACGAGAGCTCATATTCAGTAATTTCCTCAACAGAAATATTTTCCTGATACTTATTATTCACCATCTTCCCTGAATTCCTTTTGTCTTCTGGTGATAAACCATTCTGAAGTGTTTCTTCTTTCATCATTTTCATTAAAATCATTTTCAACTTTTCCTATCTCCTCACCTGAATAGATGAATTTATGAATAGCTCTCATTGAATTGACAAGCTTCTGACCCCAGAAATTCTCAAAATTCATTCTGCATTCCCAAACGGCGTCATTCATTACTTCAGCAGTACCTGTCTGGTACAGAAGAAGAAAGTCTTTCATATCCTGATAGATATCTGCCATATTCTCTGAAATACTTGAAACAACAGTCATTTCAGATTCGTTCAGTTTTTCATCAAATACTTCGAGATAATCGTTTGCTGTTCCGAATTTATCTTTAAGAGTCTCATGAATTCTGACCCAGTCAGCTTCTGTAACAAACTTCTCATTACCATCCTCAAAATAAGGATTAAGCTGTGGTAAAAGAGAGGCTTTAAGGTACATCAGAGGTAAAATACGCTGCAGAATCTTCAGCAGTTCATCTCCTTTCAGTTCTGAAGCATGTTCGGCATATTTACAGAATTCATTTGCAACTGCAACAAATTCAATTACATTCCTTGAATAGACCGGATCTGGATTTTTATCCATAACTCATCAATAAATCGTGGTACAAAATTAGACATTTACGGTTAGGATTGCTTACCAGCGGCATTTTTTTATAGCGAGTAGCTTATATTTCCGGTTTAGATTATTTTTGGTCCTTTAATGATTTTGGAAAAATTGATAAAAAGACAAGAGGATGGATTATATATCATGAGTTCCACTTTAGCCTATGATCTATATCCTGAACGATTTTGTTGTGATCGAGTAACCAGCGGGTAACTTTAATAACCTTATCTTCAGGGTAATCTATAAGTTTTACGAGTTCTTCTGCGTCAGGATTCTTTTCACCAAGGATAGCTTTGAGCTCTTCAAGAATCAAATCAAATTCGTACTTACTCAGATCCAACTCATTTCTTTCACGACAAACATCACAGAGGCCGCAACGGTCAGCTTCTTCACCAAAATAATCAAGAAGAAATACTGATCTGCAATGGTTGTCTGAATCTGCATATTCCAATATTCGATTCAGCCGGATTTCATATTTTTCCTTAACATGAAGATAGTTTTCGGGCGATATCATAAGGGCTTTACGGACAAGTCGCTCTTCGGTGAAAATCACCAGAGCGGTCTTTTTCCCCGGAATATAACGTATTATATTTAACGATGACAATTTCACAAGATAATGATATACAGTGTCGCGCGTTGCTGCTGATTTTTTCGAAAGTGCTTCCTCATTGATTGGGACAAATTCGGAAAACATCCCTGTGTAAGATCTGAGAAGAAGCTTAATAAATCCGTCGAACGATTCGTTGGCCACCTGAAATTTATAAAGATCATCACGGCTGACGATAAAATGCACGCGAGAAGGATTGTTTATTTCTTCTGTGAATTCCATATATCCTTCCCTTTGAAGAAACTGAAGGCTGTTATAAGTTTCAATTACCGGCAATCGGTATTTAGAAACAAAATCATACATATTAAAGTCATAAACATTGTCTTTCCCCGATCCGAGCGGGATCTGAAGATAATTGCATAATGCCTCATAAGTATCCTTGATCTTTTCAACGGGAGGAAATTTCTTTCTTATAGTGTCAATAAGCCGGCTCTTATCCGCCGGTGAATATAAAAGAACCGCAGAAGCAGGTTTATTATCTCGGCCCGCCCTCCCACTCTCCTGGAAATAATTTTCTATCGAATCAGGTATATCCCAATGAATTACAAACCTCACCTCAGCTTTATCAATACCCATTCCAAACGCATTTGTCGCAACAATTACACGGGTTTCACCGATTGTCCACGAAGTTTGCTTTTTGTCGCGCAGTTCATCAGGCAGTCCTGCATGGTAGAAATCGGCGCTGATACCATTAGTGACAAGAAGTTCTGCGACCTCTTTGCATCTCTTTCTGCTTCTGACATAAACAATTCCGCATCCTTTTGCTTTTTGAATAGTTTTAACAAGATATGTGCCTTTGTCCTCGACTTTCCTGACCAGATATGAAATATTTTTTCTGTCGAAACTGGTTCTGAGAACATTTTTTCCCCTGAAAGCCAGCTTCTTCATAATATCATCAATAACCTGCGGCGTGGCAGAAGCTGTCAGTGCCAGAAAGGGAACTTTTTCTGAGATATAATCACGTAGTAAAGCAATCTTCAGATATGAAGGTCTGAAATCGTACCCCCATTGCGATATGCAGTGCGCTTCATCAATGGCGACAAGAGACAGGTTAAGTCGTTTGACCTTTTCCTGAAAAATCCTTGTTGAAATTCTTTCCGGTGATACATAAAGAAACTTATAATCGCCATATATACAATTTTCGAGAGCAGTATTGATCTCCTCCCCTGTCATTCCTGAATGTATTGCTATAGATTTTATTTCCAGACTATTAAGACGATTCACCTGCTCCTTCATAAGAGCAATAAGCGGTGTAATAACAAGGCAGATACCATCCTGTGCCAGGGCAGGTACCTGAAAAGTGATTGATTTTCCACCTCCTGTTGGCATGAGCCCAAGCGTATCCTTTCCTTCAGCAACCGATTTAATTATCTCTTCCTGCAACGGTTTGAAAGAGGAAAATCCCCAGTACCTTGTTAAAATCTGTTTATATGATTCAATATTCATTCCTGATTGCACTAAATACAAATGTAATAACTGTAATTCAATTTTTTATAAGGACTAAAATTAAAGAGTTGTTTTAAGAGTCTTGTTTTTTTCGTAATTTGCGCCAGCAAAAACATAAAAACTCAGCTGATGTCATTTTTAAAGGATAAAATACTCTATGAAGGTTTAACTTTTGATGATGTTCTTCTGGTTCCTTCATACTCTGAGATACTTCCCAGGGAAGTGGATCTCAGTTCAATGTTCACAAGAAACATCCGTATAAACACACCTGTTGTTTCGGCTGCGATGGACTCAGTTACTGAAGATGAAATGGCAATTGCTATTTCGAGGGAAGGTGGCATAGGAGTGATCCATAAGAACATGACCATTGAGAGACAGGCCGCCCAGGTTAAACGTGTCAAGAGGGCTGAAAATGTTATGATATTTGATCCGATAACCATTAATCTCGATGCCACTGTTGCCGAAGCAATGAATTTAATGGGTGAATATAAGATCGGAGGAATACCTGTCGTTGATAACGATGGAATTCTGAAAGGGATAGTCACAAACAGGGATCTCAGGTTCGAAAATAATCGTGCACGCAAGATAACAGAGGTCATGACCACAAGTCTTATTACGACTAATCATCAGACTAATCTTGAAGCCGCAGCCAGAATACTTCAGAAGCATAAAATTGAGAAGCTTCCAATGATTGACGAATCGGGAAAGCTGATTGGTTTGATCACCTATAAAGATATTACAAAAACCAAGGATCGTCCTAATTCATGTAAAGATGACAAAGGAAGACTCAGAGTGGCTGGAGCTGTCGGGATTGCCGCCGACACTATGGAAAGAGTTGAAGCGCTGATTAATGCAAGTGTAGATGCGATTTCAATAGATACTTCTCATGCTCATACAAAAGGCGTCATCAATATTCTTAAGGAAATAAAAAGAAACTATCCGGGAATTGATGTAATTGCAGGGAACATTGTTACTTCCGAGGCAGCAAAAAAACTTGTTGATGAAGGTGCCGACGCAGTAAAGGTGGGTATCGGTCCCGGATCAATATGTACAACCAGGATTATTGCAGGTGTTGGAATTCCGCAGCTATCTGCCATTTATAACGTTTCCAAAGCTATCGAAGGATCAGGAATTCCAGTGATAGCCGATGGCGGCATCAGGTATTCGGGTGATATTATTAAAGCAATTGCAGCAGGCGCAGATTCAATTATGGCAGGATCGCTCTTTGCAGGTGTTGAAGAATCCCCGGGGGATACTATAATATATAACGGCCGTAAGTTTAAGGCATACAGAGGCATGGGGTCCATTGAGGCCATGCAGCAGGGTTCAAAAGATCGTTATTTTCAGGATATGGAGGACGATATTAAGAAACTTGTACCGGAAGGTATTGAAGCAAGAGTGCCATATAAAGGATCACTTGCTGAAGTAATCTATCAGATGACAGGAGGTTTAAGAGCCGGTATGGGATACCTTGGAGCTAAAAATATTGCCACACTGAAGAAGGAAGGTAAATTTGTAAGAATTACCAATTCAGGTATAATTGAAAGCCATCCTCACGATGTTACCATAACAAGGGAATCTCCAAATTACAGCAGAAAATCATTTGAATAACAGGTACTAGCTTATCCTGATGAAGATCAGATCAATTTTATTTATCATTATGATATTACTGTTGCCGGTTTTTTGCCAGGCACAGTATACTGATAATAAAATATTGATGACTGTAGGTGAAAGTAAAATACAGTCGGGAGAATTTATAAGGATGTATAAGAAAAGTCTGGAGCCTGGAAAAAAACTGGATATTGATGACTACCTTCAGCAATATATTGTCTTTAAACTCAAGGTAGCAGATGCGCTGAAAGAGGGATATGATACGACAAAAGCATTCAGGAATGAACTTAATGGTTACAGGAACCAGCTTGCGCAAAACTATCTCACTGATACGCAAACAAAGGAAAATATACTCAGGAAAGCTTACCAGCGATCTTTAACTGAAATAAATGCATGGCATATTCTGATTGCATTACCGCAGGAAGCTTCTCCTGAAGATACTCTTAAAGCCTGGCAAAAAGCTTCCGATATAAGGGAAAGAATAATAAAAGGCGAATCATTTGAAAATGTTGCACGGGGAAGTTCCGATGATCAGTCAGTTAAAGTCAACGGAGGAAATCTTGGCTATTTTACAGTATTTCAGATGATAATGCCCTTTGAAGATGCTGCATACACTCTGAAGAAAGGAGCAATTTCGATGCCGGTCAGAACACCTTATGGTTACCATATAATTGTAGTAACTGATAAGCGTCCGTCAAAAGGCAGAATTAAGGTTGCTCATATTATGAAAGCTGTCCCTCCCGGAACCGGAGATAAAGAGGCTGCACAGGCAGAAGATGAGATTAATAATATTTATAAAAGGCTCCAGGGAGGAGAATCTTTCTCAGAACTTGCAAAAAAATATTCTGATCATAAACAGTCAGCTCTCAAAGGCGGTGAACTTGACTGGTTCGGAACCGGTGAGATCATAAGCAATTTTTCAGAAGCAGCATTTTCTCTTGTTGATACGGGTAGCTTCACTCAGCCTGTCCGGACTATCTATGGATGGCACATCATTAAACTATTAGCCAGGAAAGCGCCCGGCTCATTTGAAGAATCCAGATCATTTCTTGAAAGCAAAATAAACAAGTCGTATCTTAATTCAATAAGTAAAAAATCATTTGTCGAAAAACTTAAAAAAGAGTATAAATTCAAGGTTAACCAGGACGCCTATAAATGGTTTGTTGAAAATACAGATACACTGATCATTAAGGGATTAAAAAAATATGACCGGACCAATATGCCCGAAGGAATTTTATATTCATTTGCAAACCAATATATTACAACAAATGAGTTTGCCAATTATATTGAGAAGCGAGGGCCAATGATTATTACAAATGATTCAACAATATTTATTAATCGTTCAATAGAAACAAATTCATCTGATCAAATAATTAGCTATGAGAATTCTGTTCTGGAAAACAAATATCCTGAATTCCGGTATCTTATGAACGAATTCCACGATGGGATACTCTTATTTGAGATATCCGGCAAGAAGGTCTGGAATAAAGTCGGTAAAGACTCTCTGGGAATGCACCGATATTATGAAGATCATAAAAACAATTATCTTTCGAAGAGAGGAATAGAGGCAAAAATATACACTCTTAAATTGTCCGACGGAGAAAAAAAACTTACTCTGGCATATAAAAAATATTCAGGTAAACCTGGTACAGATAATCATCTCATTAAGAAGTTTGACAAGAAGAATGACACTTTGCTTATTATAAAACAGGGTACTTGGTTCAAAGGTGATGATCAGGCAATTGATAATATACAATGGATTACAGGCTCACAAACATTCAAAAGAGATGGGTTCCCATCAATAATTATTATTAATAAAATCATCGAACCTGTTCCCTTAAAATTTGAGGAGATTCAGGGAGAAATGATGACAGGGTATCAGGAATTCCTCGAGAGTGAATGGATAAGACAATTAAAGGAAAATTATAACGTTAAGATTGATAGTTTGGTACTTGAAGAAGTTAAGAAGAAGTTGAACAATGAATAAAACAGTAATAATATTATTAGTTATTTTTCTTTTAACAGGTTGCAGGAACAATAAGAACACAGTTAAAAGAATTCCTGTTGCTGAAGTTGGTAAAGTTACCCTCTATTACGATGAGATTCCACGGCTCATTGACCATGATATAAATAAGACTGACAGTGCAGCAGTTATTCAGAATTATATCAACAAATGGGCAAAGAGGGAGCTCCTTTTAAAGCAAGCAGAAGAAAACTTATCGCCTGAACTAAGAGAGGAAATAGCCAGACAGCTCGAAGATACCAGGGCCAACCTCCTTATTTATCAGTATCAGAAGCAGATGTTGCTGGAAAAAATGGATACGGTTTTATCTGAAACAGAACTGGAGGATTATTATGCCACCAATGAAAAGAGTTTTATTCTCAGTTCAAATATCGTAAAAGCTCTTTTCATCAAATTACCGGTTGAAACGCCAAATCTCGTTAAGATGAAAATGCTTGCACGTTCAAATGATCAGAAAGATCTTCAGCAACTTGAAAGTTCGTGTTATCAGTTTGCCGAAAAATTTGATGATTTCGATGAACAATGGGTTCCGATGGACAGACTTTCAGTAGAATTACCTCAAAATATCGACAACGTGGAAAACTTTCTGAAAAGAAACACTTTTTTCGAAACAAGCGACTCCGTCTCTATCTATTTAATATCAATCCGTGATTACAGGTTAAGATCTTCAGTTGCCCCTTTCGAATACGTCAGGGATGATATAAAGAGAATAATTTGGAATGAACGAAGGGTAGCTTTTCTCCAATCGCTCGAGAACGGAATTTATAATGAAGCACTTAAAGAAAATAGTTTTAAAATATATTAATAATGATGAAAAGAAAATTTAGATTTTTCATGGTTCTGATTGGTCTGTTCCTGCCCGGCGTATTTATTGCAAATGCTCAGACACTCGTCGAATCAATTGCAGCGATTGCAGGGAATGAGGTAATCTATCTTTCAGATCTTGAGAATACTGTAGCCGATCTGAAACGAGGGGGGAACAAATATTCTATAGAAAAAATCAGGTGTGATGTACTTCATGAGATGCTTGTTTCAAAACTTTTCCTTGATCAGGCCAGAATCGATAGTATCACTGTTACTGATGATGCAGTTGAAGGCGACCTGAACATGAGAATGAATGATGCAATCAGGCGGGCCGGCAGTGAAGAGGCTCTTGTGGATTTTTTTAAGAAGAGCCTGGTTGAAATACGAAGGGATATAAAGAAAACAATGCTGGAACAGGAAGTTGTAAGGGAAGTTCAGAACAAAATTGCAAAGGATCTCACAATAACTCCAGCTGCATTAAAAAGATATTATTCTTCTCTGCCTAAAGACAGTCTCCCTGTTATCCCTGCTAAATATGAAATTAGTATTATTCAGATCGATCCTCCTTATAATGAAGATAATAAAGCTGAAGCCCGACAAAAACTACTTGATATAAGAAGTCAGATTCTGGCAGGAAAAAGTTTCAATGTCCTTGCAGTTATGTATTCCGAAGATACTGAATCGGCTAAGAACGGCGGTGAATTAGGATATATGGTCAGAGGAGAACTGGAAAAAGAATATGCTGATGCAGCATTTAGTCTTACCAAGAACACTGTCTCGAAGATAGTTGAAACAAAATACGGTTTTCATATAATCCAGCTGATTGACAGAAAAGGCGATATGGTCAATACGCGCCATATTCTTATCAGGCCAAAAGTTAAACCGAAAGAGGCAGAAGAAGCAATTTCAAAACTCGATAGCCTGGCTAACCTGATAAGAAAAGACAGTATTAAATTTACAGATGCTGCTTACAGATTCTCAACCCATAAAGACAGCCGGACAAACGGAGGCAAAATGGTCAGTGCTGATCCTTCTTCGAGGGTCAGATGGTTCACCCTCGAAGAATTGAATCCTGAGATGTACGTAAAGGTCAGGGACCTGAAGGTTGGTGAGATATCTGTACCATTCAAAACAACTGATGAGAATAACAATACAGTTTTCAGGATAGTTAAGCTTGATAACGAACTACCGGCGCACACTGCGAATCTTAAAGACGATTATCAGAGTATTTACAATTCAGCTTTGACGAATGAACGAACAAAGGTTTTTGATAAATGGGTCAATGATAAAATTCAGATCACCTATCTGAAAATAAGTGAGGAATTCAAATCTTGTGATTTTTTAGGAAAAGGATGGTTGAAATAAAATTAATAAATTATCTGAACAATTCTTTAAACCTCAGACATATCTTCTATGTTTTGATTATGCTGATGATTCCTGTAAAGGCTAATAGTCAGAATGTTTCCCCTTTAAGAAAAGATGAAAGAAAAATTGAGATTCTTAATGCTGACGTCTGGCAGGTAAATGAACTCGTTGATAAGGATCTCCAGCGTCTCCTGGGGAATGTAAAATTTAAACATAATGATGTCAGAATGTCATGCGACAGTTCTTATTACTATAAGTCAAAGAACCAGATGAAAGCTTATAGCAGAATACATATTGAACAGGGAGATACACTTAATCTTTTTGGTAACTACCTGTTTTACGACGGGATAAGCGGAATAGCAGTTGTTACCGGAAAGGTTGAACTTATAGATAAGGAAACTCATCTCTTTACTGATACACTTAATTATGATGTTAGGAACAAAATCGCCAGATACAATGATAAAGGAATGATTACGAATGATAATAATACTCTTACCAGCGTTATAGGTGTCTATTATGCTTCCAAAAATTTATTTCATTTTAAGGATAGTGTAAAAATTGTAAATCCTAATTATATAATGAAAGCTGATACAATGGATTACAATACTATTACAGAAACATCATTTTTTACCGGTCCTACAGAGTTAATTGGCGACAGCATAAATCTATATTGCGAGAAAGGCTGGTACGACACGAAAAATGATGTGACCTCTATCTGGGGAAAAGCTGCCATTGATAACAGGAAACAGATCATTCATGGTGATTCTTTATTTTATAATAAAAAAACCGGATATGGTCAATCATTCAGGAATGTTGTTATTCAGGACACTACAAACGACCTTGTCGTTGAGGGAGATTATGCCTGGTGCTATAAAGAACCCGAAAGGTTTATGGTAACTCAAAAGGCAGTGTTCATACAGGTATCAAAAGATGACTCACTTTTTCTTCACGCAGATACTATAAGTGCCATTACAGTATCTGATACATCAGCAAAGGGTCACAGACTAATGAGGGCATACTATGGTTGCCGTATTTTCAGCAAGAATCTGCAAGCCAAGTGCGATTCGCTTTCCTATTCATTTCAGGATTCAGTCATAAGGTTGTATACTATTCCTGTAATATGGGCAGACGATAATCAGCTTACTTCCGACTCCATGGCAGTATATACCAAAAACCGTCAGACTGACAGTCTGGAATTATATAATTCAGCCTTTATCACGAGCCAGATAGATACATTCAGATATAATCAGATCAAAGGCAGGTCGCTCACTGGGTATTTTAAAAATAATGAACTGTATAAAATTGACATCAGGGGGAATGGAGAATCAATTTATTACCTTCTTGATGGAGAAGAAGTTGCCGGCATTGATCAGGCCAAATGCTCGGAAATTGAGATTTCTGTAGTTAAGGGAAAAATAACAGATATTTATCAAAACCTGAATCCTGATGGAACAACTGATCCGCCTGAGAAGGGAAAACCTGAAGCTTTAAGACTTAAAGGTTTTAACTGGTATGAAAACTTGAGACCAAAAGAAAAAGCTGATATATTCAAGAAAATAAAATAGGCTGATCTCGTACGAGTCAGCCTTTTTTAATATTCATCTTCATTAAAGAAGAAATCGTCCTTACTGGGATAATCGGGCCAGATATCTTCTATACTTTCGTAAATATCACCCTCATCCTCAATTTCCTGCAGGTTCTCTATAACTTCCATCGGGGCACCTGATCTAATGGCAAAATCAATCAGCTCATCTTTAGTGGCAGGCCATGGAGCATCTTCAAGTTTTGATGCTAATTCAAGTGTCCAGTACATTTCTTCCTGATTAAGTTAAGCTTAAAACAAAGTCTGCAAATATATATATTATTTTACTTAAAAAACAATACCTTTTTTAAGATTTTTAACATATTAAACAGACCACATAATCTCCTCAATATCAAGCTCTAAGCTTAATTTACGGGATAGAACGAATAAATAATCGGAAAGCCGGTTAAGAAATCTATTGACTATTTCAGGAGATTCTTCAGCTTCTTTCAGCCTGGAAACTTCTCTTTCTGCCCTGCGACAAACACATCTGGCTATATGACAATATGATACGATGATATTTCCCCCCGATAAAACAAAATTTCTCAGAGGAGGAAGCGTCATCTCCATCAGGTCAATTTCTTTTTCAATTACTGATACACAGTCAGAGGCAGGTAGTATTCTTTTACTGTTACTGTTTTCTGGATCGCTGGCGAGCGCTGCAGCACATCTCATAAGCTGATTCTGTATATAGATCAGCAGTTCTCTTCGTTTAAGGTTTTCTTTATGATCCCTTAACAAGCCAAACCATGCAATAAGTTCATCGACGGAACCGTACGCTTCAACCCGGATAGAATGTTTGGAGACTCTTCTTCCTCCTGATAATGAAGTTGTGCCATCGTCGCCTGTAAGGGTGTATATCTTCATGGTTTTATATAAAGAAGGACTTTACATAAATAATCTCAATATAAAGAGTTATGCTTTTTTATACTTTTCATTATGATAGTCCTGCGCAATTTCTCCATCAAAAAGCCTGATGATACGAGCAGCATGATTAGCAATATCCTCTTCGTGTGTAACAACAATAACCGTATTTCCCTTTCTATGAATTTCATCGAGCAGACCCATAATGTCAATAGAGGTCTTGCTGTCGAGGTTACCGGTTGGCTCATCAGCAAGAATAATTGATGGCTTGTTCACAAGTGCCCTTGCAATAGCGACCCGCTGACGCTGCCCGCCTGATAATTCATTTGGTTTATGGGTCATTCTGTCTGCAAGACCTACCTGTTCAAGAGTTTCAACAGCCACTTTCTCTCTGTCAGCTTTTGCAACTCCTGCATAAATCAATGGTAATGTAACGTTCTCCAGGGCAGAATATCTCGGTAGAAGATTGAAAGTCTGAAATACAAATCCAATCTCCTTATTTCTTATTTCTGCAAGAAAATCATCTTCCATTTTGCTTACATCAGTTCCATTAAGAATATAACTGCCGCTTGATGGTGTGTCAAGGCATCCAAGAAGATTCATCAGTGTAGATTTTCCTGATCCTGATGGTCCCATAATAGCAACATATTCATTCCTCTCAATATCAATCGAGACTGACCTTAAAGCACGTACTACCACTGATCCGACCTGATAATTTTTAACTATATCGTGAATTTCAATTACTTTGTCCATAATGTTTTAAATTTGAATTTTCGAAATTAGATTAAATAAGTCAAATAATAAATTTTAAATTCCTATTTTTTGTTAATACCTGATTATATAGTCTTTATGAGTCACTCCTTCCCTGAAAAAAACCAATCCCATCCTGAAGATATCAATAGTAACGGAGACCTTCTCGTATCGCTTTATTTCGTTCCAGGCTTCTTCCATTTCTTCTGAATAATAAATATCATCTATGATTATGACCGATTTACTATCCGATCTTTCAGCTATCATACCGAAATAATCAATCACAGGTTTTTTCCGGTGGTTCCCATCAATAAAAACCAGACCTGGCTTATTATTGCTACTAAGAATGACAGGTAAAATCTCGTCAAATGAACCGGTAAAGACATTTATATTATTAATTCCTGCTTTCTTAAAATTCTCTTTAGCAATCTCATAAACAGCAAGACAGCCTTCCACTGTATTCACTGTTTTAGCAGGGCATCCTGCCGCCAGGTACATTGCACTTATTCCCAAAGAGGTACCTAATTCTACAATAAATGGTCCTCCAAATTCCGCCGCCATATTTGATAGTAAAACTCCATATTTCCGGGGGACAGCCGAATATCTTACAATATCTGACACTTTTCTAATATTGGCTTTCAATTTGTCCGACCCTGAGCCAAGATCTTTTACGGTTATGCACCTGTCGTCAGCTTTCAATTCTTTTCGAATTTTTTCTATAAGTATTAATATATTACTTTCAGGTTTATTACGGAAGACATCCGATACAAGATTAAAAACGAACGGACTATGTATTCCATGACCCTTCTTATGTCCTGACAGAAGATTGTATTTAAGATATTTGATTGCCCTGAAAAAAATCATTTCAGTATTGACATTAATATTAGGACAGGTTTTCAAAAATACGTATTTTCGGATAATCATTTTAAAAACATTTCTTGTCCTCAGGAATGACCTGTATTGATTTTCAAGAATTATTTATTTGAATACTAAGGTATTAATTAATCAGCTTTTCCTTTAATGATCATTCATGATTTTCTGGATACAAACATTACGTACCTGCCGGGAGTTGGCCCAAAGAGGGCAGAACTGCTTAATAAAGAGCTGAATATATTTACATTCCGCGATCTCCTTTATTATTTTCCATATAAATATATTGACAGAACAAGGTTTTATAAAATCTCGGAACTTGATCCCGACCTTCCGTTTGTTCAGATAAAAGGCATAATAAAGGGATATGCAACAGAAGGTCATGGAACCGGGAAAAGACTTGTCGCTGATTTTCAGGATGAAACAGGTATCATAAAACTAGTCTGGTTCAAGGGTGGAAAATGGATCACAGGAAGTTATAGCCCCGGAGTTGAATTTGTAGTGTTTGGGAAACCAGGTGTTTTCAACGGAATTGTGAATATTATTCATCCCGAAATCGAAGCGGCCAGTAAAATAGCGGAAAGATTTAATTCGGCACTTCAGGCCCAGTACAGCACGACAGAAAAACTCAAGAACCAGTTTTTATCATCCAAAACGATCAGTAAGCTCATTGGTAACCTGCTGAAACAAATTAAGATCAGGCTGGCAGAAACACTACCTGATTACATTATTTCGCAGTATAAACTTATGGATCTGCATGAATCGCTTCATAAGATCCATTTTCCATCTGATCCGGAGGAGCTTGAAAGAGCAAGGTATCGTTTGAAATTCGAAGAACTGTTTTATATTCAGTTGAATCTCTTAAGGTTTAAAACCAACCGGAACAGGAAATTAAAGGGATTCGTTTTTTCAAGTGTAGGAGAAAATTTTAATAATTTCTATTATAACAATTTACCATTCACTCTTACTGAAGCTCAGAAAAAAGTGATAAAAGAGATCAGGAAAGATCTTGGTTCCGGAAGACAGATGAACCGCCTGCTTCAGGGCGATGTCGGGAGCGGGAAAACACTTGTTGCACTTATGAGCATGCTCATAGCTATAGACAATGGATATCAGGCATGTATAATGGCGCCAACAGAGATTCTTGCCAACCAGCATTATAATACTATATGTAAATTACTTGAAGGAATTGATATTAAAATTTGTCTCCTGACAGGTTCTTCAAAAAAAACTTCACGAAAATCAATAGCGGAGTCATTGCTTGACAGATCACTTAATATTTTAATCGGAACTCATGCTCTTCTTGAAGAGAATGTTCAATTCAGCAATCTTGGATTGGTTATTATTGATGAACAGCACCGGTTCGGAGTCGCTCAGAGAGCACGGCTCTGGCAAAAAAACCATAATCCGCCCCATGTCCTTGTTATGACAGCCACTCCTATTCCCAGAACCCTCGCAATGACTGTATATGGAGACCTTGATGTTTCGGTAATAGATGAACTGCCTCCGGGCAGGGTTCCTATAAAAACAATGCATTTTACTGATTCAGAAAGAAATAAGGTATTTGGATTCATACGGAATCAGATTGCTGAACACCGTCAGATATACATTGTATACCCACTCATCAAGGAATCTGAAACAATGGATTATAAAGATCTGGAGGATGGATGGGATACAATTTCAAGAGTTTTCCCTGCCCCGAAATACTGCATTAGTATAGTTCATGGGAAAATGACTTCCACTGACAAGGAGCTGTCAATGAAGTTATTCAAGGAGGGCCATGCTCATATTCTGATAGCAACAACAGTTATTGAGGTAGGTGTTGATATTCCGAATGCAACTGTCATGGTAATAGAAAGTGCCGAGAGGTTTGGCCTTTCACAGTTGCACCAGTTAAGAGGACGTGTGGGCAGGGGTGCTGATCAGTCATATTGCATCCTTATGAGTTCGGATAAATTATCAAGAGAAGCTGCTACAAGAATTGAAGTAATGATAAGTACCAACGATGGCTTTGAAATTGCTGAAACTGATCTCCAGCTCAGGGGACCTGGCGATATAGAAGGAACACTTCAAAGCGGAATACCTTTTGATCTGAAGATTGCTAATCTGGGTAAAGATGGTCAATTAATTGAATATGTCAGAAATATCGCAGAAGCTATTCTTGCAAAAGATCCGTTGCTCCGGGATAATCAAAACCTTGTATTTGGCAACGAATTAAAACGTCTTTTTAGTCAAAGGCAATCGTGGAGTAATATAAGTTGAATCAAGAAATTATTTAAATGAGAAAAAGAAGCAGATTCTGTGAATCTGAAAAATTATTCATTAATTGTGCAGCAATTGACTCTTAACTCAAATATGACACTAACTGATTGCTACGAAATATTGGGTCTCCCCATTGGCTCATCTGTTGATGAAATAAAAAGAGCCTATAGAAAAAAAGCACGCCTCTACCACCCCGATATTAATCCGGCCCCTGATGCCAAGGATCATTTTATCCTTGTAACTGAAGCCTACGAATTTCTTATTGCAAATCAGGATAAGATAAAATCCGATGATCAGACATTTAACCAGGCTATGGAGGATTGGAGAAAGTACAGACAGGACAGGTCGCGTAAACGTGCAACAGTATATGCCCGGACGTCATATGGGAACTTTAAAAACACACGGTTTTACAAAACAACCAGGATTTTTGATGGTACAACAATTATTTCCAGTTTTATAATCTCAATTCTGGTTCTGATTTATACAGTTTATGGATATTTCTTCAGATTGAGGCATCCTGTTCCCGGGCTTGATAAACCGTCAGTTTTTACTTTCATAATGCTTTTATTACTGGGGATGATCTTTTTCGTGGTCTCCTTTATTTATCTTAAGGCATATCAGGAGACTTCAAAAAAACAAAAAAAGAACCTGTAAGCAAACAGCTTTAGCTTCGCGCAGGTTGAAGTATATAAGAATAAAATAAATGATGGATAAGGGGATACGGAGGGAAAAGAATCAAATACCGGCATACTGAATAAGCATGCAGTATGATCAGTTGATCTTGATAAAATTGAATGGAACATCAAGAACGGAGGAGAAGTACTCTCCACGTTCAAGGATATCTTCATCACCATCTTCATAATACCAGTTGAAGATAAATTTCTTATGCTTCAGCGTGACATAGGTAATTTTTTGTAAAAGATGTATAAATACTTTTGCACTGGCACTGTTAAAATATTCAAGATTGATATCGACGCAGGTAATTTCAGCCGGGTGGTCAATATATTCAGTAACCCAATCCTCAACTGGTGTAAAAAAATCAGCAACGTTCTCGTGTATTGAACGTCCCTTTATTCTAAGCATCCCTTCAGGTTTTAAAATGATATCCGGCGTGTTCTTTGTTGATGAAATTCTCAACTCCTCCATCTCGCATAATTTGTCTGCAAATTAATAATTTTATAATAAAAAATACTGCAATTAATCAAATCTCTCAAAAAAAGAGTCACCTTAATTATTGATCGGAATATCTTGTTTCTTAAGCTCAGTAATTAATATCTGGCCAGAGGTATCACATCATGACCCGAAAATTCATTTTTCAGATATTTATAATATCCGGTAATTCCAATCATTGCAGCATTGTCTGTGGTATATCTGAGTTCAGGAAGAAAAAGGTTCCATTTTCTCTTTTCTGCTTCTGCTTTCATAGCATTTCTTAAGCCGGAATTTGCAGAAACTCCCCCTGCAATTCCGATATTTCTTATTCCGGTTTGGGTTGCAGCCTTAGCAAGTTTCCCTATAAGAATACTGACAATCACATTCTGAAGAGAAGCACACAGATCAGCTTTGTTGTTTTCAATAAAATCCCGATCAGTTTTTATCCTGTCTCTGAGGAAATAGAGAAAATTTGTCTTTAGACCGCTGAAACTGAAATCAAGGCCTCTCACAAAGGGTTTGGAAAAACTGAATGCATTCTTATTACCTTCACCAGCCAGTTTATCGATCGACGGGCCGGCAGGATATGAGAAGCCCATGATCTTTCCGCATTTATCAAAAGCTTCACCGGCTGCATCGTCAATTGTGTTTCCGATGACCTCCATATCGAGATAGCTCTTCATTACAACTATTTTTGTATGCCCACCGGACACAAGAAGGCACAGGAAAGGGAAAGCCGGCAATTTTTTTTCACTATCTTTTTCAAGAATGAAATGAGCCAGGACATGAGCCTGCAAATGGTTTACCTCAATCAGAGGAATTCCTTTGGCAAGAGCAAAACCTTTTGCAAAAGAGGTTCCCACAAGCAACGATCCAAGAAGTCCCGGGCCACGGGTAAAAGCGACAGCATTGATATCTTCAGTATTTATTCCTGCATTAATTATAGCCTGGTGCGTAACTGGCACAATATTAGCCTGATGAGCTCTTGAGGCTAACTCGGGAACAACACCTCCATACAACATGTGAATATCCTGATTGGCGATAAGATTTGAAAGAACATAACCATCCCGGACGACTGCAACTGAAGTATCATCGCACGAAGATTCTATCGCTAATATTGTGACTGCCACAGATACTTTGTTTTTCGGTATATTTTAGGTTATTTTGATTATCGGTTTTTTAACTTATTTCAATGTTCAAAAATATTAAAAAATCACTTAAGTATTTTATTATTATTATTGGGGTAATCATTATGCTTCCGACTATCCTTTATCTTGTATTACAGATACCTGAAGTTCAGACTTTTCTTGTAAAAAGGGTCACAAAACACATCTCTGTAGAAATCAAATCGGGTATTTCTGTCGGCAAAATTCATTATAATTTTTTTAATAAATTAGTTATCAATGATGTATTAATAAAAGATAAGAACAATGATACTCTTCTTTATTCTAAGGCATTGATGGCAGACATTAAAAAAATCGACATAAAGAATAAGTCATTCAGACTTGGAAGAGTAACCTTGATAAAACCTGTTGTGAAGTTTATAACAGATTCGAGCGGGTTAATGAACCTGAACTGGTATCTGGATCTTCTTAAGAATTCTTCTGATACTTCTAAAAAAACTAATAGCCAGTTCTTTATTGACCAGATTGATATAAGTGATGCCAGCTTTTCTCTCATCAATCATACCGGACAAAAAAGTAAAACTAAAATAGATTTTAATAACCTGAAGCTTAAAAGTTTAAATGGAATAATTGAAGATATTAAAATTCAGAATGATACTGCATCTTTCAATATTTACAGCCTTGGATTCATAGAATCATGCGGGTTTAAGGTCAAAAGGATGAGTAGTTCTGTTATCCTGGCCAGACAAAACATTCTCTTTAAATCTGCATTTATTTATTGCGACAGCTCCATAATTAATATCTCACGATTTGGTCTTATTGCCGATTCTTCAGACTCATTTAGAAGATTCACTCAAAAGGTTAAACTTGATCTCCTTCTTGAAAAATCCCTTATAAGCACTGTAGATCTCCAGTATTTTGTACCGGCCCTTAAGGAAGTAAATGAATCTGTCTGGTTATCAGGAAAAATTTCCGGTACTGTATCGGAACTAAAAGGCCATAATATTAAACTATCATACAGGGATTATACTCATCTCGATTGTGACTTCGATTTTTCTGGACTGCCTGATATTGAAAATACATACATGTACATAGGTGTTAACAGTCTGGAGACCAATGTAAGAGATATTGAAAAAATTAATGTGCCCGGGAGGGGGTTCATTATAATGCCTGAATCTCTCTACAAACTTGGAAATATCACATTTGATGGCAGTTTCACAGGATTTACAACAGATTTTGTCACATACGGAATGATTAGAACACGTATGGGTAATATTCGTACTGATATTTCACTCAGACCTGAAGGGTCGAAGAAATACCGGATACAAGGTCTTTTAACTGGAAATGATATCGATCTTGGGGGTCTGACAGGAAAACCTGAATTCCTGGGCAAACTCAGCATGCGAACCAATGTCGACGGATATGCCGATTCATTAAAGAAATTTGATGGAAATCTTACGGGCAAAATTGACAGTATTGAGATAAACAAATATATGTATCGCAATATAACCCTTAATGGATATTTTACGGAAAAGACCTGGGACGGAAGCATAAATATTGTTGACAAGAATATTAAACTGGACCTTCTTGGATTGCTGAATTTCAAAGAGAAATTG
Organism: uncultured Bacteroidales bacterium; assembly: GCA_963838215.1. Taxonomy (GTDB): domain Bacteria; phylum Bacteroidota; class Bacteroidia; order Bacteroidales; family VadinHA17; genus LD21. The sequence goes on from CAWIQG010000005.1 coordinate 78,496, forward strand.
CCCAAATTTGATTTTACGCTGGATTTAGCTTATGCAAATCTTTATAAGCTGAACTTTGACAGGATAGATACATCATCGTCGCTTTCAATGCTTCTTACTTCAAATTTCAAAGGAAATAGTATTGATAACATTGACGGGGAAATAAGACTTATTAATTCCAAATTACGAAAATTTAATAATACCCTTGACCTTACAAACTTCTCAATAAAGGCATACAAAGACAATAAAATGCCTGTATTAAGTCTGCGTACCGATTTTGTGGATGCTGATATCAGAGGTTATTATAATTTTGCAGCTATTGGAGAACTGATAAAATCAACTCTCTCAACTTTAATGCCTTCTCAATTTCCAGTCTCGATAAAAAGGAATGATCTTAAAAAGAATGACTTCACTTTTCAGATTAACTTTAAAAATACTGATAAGATTAACAGTTTTTTCCGGACAGGAGTACTTTTGGCAGATAAAAGCTACATCAATGGAACAATAGTTCCTGACAGTCTGATAAGGGTTGAAGGACAGGCAGAATCACTCTCTATAAAGAATAATGTTTTCAAAGATTTTTCTCTTGATGTGAATGTCTCACGATCTGAACTCTCAACGGGTATAAAAAGCTCATCACTTATATTAATCGGACAATCTGAGCTTAAAGATTTTTCCGTAAATCTTAAGACAAAACCAGATAATTTTATTTTTACTGTCAACTGGGATAACAAGGACACAATTCTGAACCGGGGAAATATTATTGCCAGGGGCTCATTTGCAAAAAAAACCTCCGGAGAAGGAAATGCAATCCTTACAATTGACATGGATTCAACTGATATCTATTCCAGTAATAACCTTTGGAAGATCAGTCAGTCATCCATCCTGGTTGATTCAAATGCAATATTAATTAATAAATTGTATATCAGTAATAAAGACCGTTACTATCTTATTGATGGTTCTGTATCAGAAAATCCATCTGATACGTTGCACCTGGAATTTAATGGTATAGATATTGCACCGCTGAATTTCATTGTCAATCAGAAAAGAGGTAATGATCCCAACCTTGTTCCCCTCGATTTTAAAGGGAGCCTTAAAGGAAAAATAGTGCTGGCAAATGTTTACAGGAATCTTTTACTTGAGAGCAATATCGTCGTGAATGATTTTTCTGTTCTTGGCAGTGGATTTGGAGATATATCTGTTATCTCAGCTTTGGACATAAACAGAAAAGTTGTAAATATCAATGCAAGCAACGACCTCAGTGGAGCTAAAATGTTTGATATTTCAGGTTATTATGATCCTGTGCTGAAAAAAATCGACCTTAGTGCCAATGCCTCAAAGTTACCAATAGATTTTCTCAACCCTTTGCTCAGAGTATTTGCTTCGGGTATAAAAGGTACTGTATCAGGGAAAGCAAATTTTATAGGGATACAAAATAATCTTGTACTTACGGGAGCAGTGATGGCTGAAAACGCTTCCATGAAGATAGATTACCTGCAGACAACATACCGTCTGAATGATACTATCAGATTCGATAAAGAGGGATTTAAATTTAATAATGTAAGGATTACTGATATAAAAGGGAACATTGCAACTCTTTCAGGGTCAGTCAACCATAAGAACTTTCGAGATTATATCGCTGATCTGATAATAAATACAAATAAAAATGATTTTCTTGTTTTAAACACCCAGGTAAAGGATAATCAGTTATTTTATGGTACGGTCTATGCTTCCGGCGTAACAAAAATAAAAAGTGGTCCTAATTTGCTTTCATTTAATATTTCAGCCAAAACAGGGAAAAACACAAAATTTTATATACCGCTGACCAAAGGTCTGTCGGTGTCGGATTATTCTTTTATCACTTTTTCTGACTCAAGTGTTGTACAGCAAGATGATCAGGAAACCGACAATATCAACCCTGCTCCTTCTGCAAGCCAGATTGGAATGGAACTGAACATCGACCTTGAAGCCACACCTGATGCTGAAGCACAAATTATTTTCGATTCAAAAGTCGGTGATAAAATGACAGGAAGAGGATCCGGTATCCTGAATGTAAATCTTAACCGAACAGGCGAATTTAAGATAGCAGGTGATTATATTATAGAGGACGGGGAATATTTATTTACTGCAGGTAACATATTAAATAAAAAATTTGCCGTGGAAAATGGCGGGAAAATTATGTTTAACGGAATTATTGATAATGCGGAAATCGAATTGAAAGCCATATATAAAAACCTTGAAACTTCTCTTGCACCGATACTCGGTGATTTTTATAATCAGAGAGTGCGTGTCGAACCCCAGCTTAATTTATCAGGTAAGCTGTTCAACCCAATAGTGAAATTTGATATTTATCTGCCAAGTGCTGATGAAGAGACAAGAGCATTGCTGAAAAATGCAATTACATCAGAGGAGGAATTAAATCGTCAGTTCCTTTATCTTCTTGTAATGAACAGTTTTTATTATCAGAGCTCAGCAACGTCGACAAGCACCTCGGCTATGGCAGTAACAACAACCGAAATGATTTCAACTCAGCTCAGCAACTGGATATCTCAAATCAGTAAAGATTTTGATCTGGGATTTGTTTACCGGCCAGGAACAGGAAACAAAGATATTAATCCTCAGGATCTGCAGGTAGCATTATCAACCCAGTTGCTGAATGATAAAGTGACAATAAACAGCAATTTCGATTTTTGGGGTGCCGGAAGTACCCCAAGCAATACTAATCCGATTACCGGGGATTTTGATATTGAATATAAAATTACGGAGAAAGTGAGGTTTAAAGTCTTTAACAGGTTTAACAATCCCTACGAGGGGATGAACGAACCGTACACTCAAGGCATAGGTATAGTCTTCAAACGCGATTTTAACAAATTTCGCGATTTATTCAGGAGAAAAGTCAAAGCCGACATGAAGAAGGAGGATGAAACAACTGTAAAAGAAAAATAGTCTTCAAAAGCTGAGGCTTCTAAATAACGCTTATAGTTAATAAATCTTTTCCCATTGTTATTAACACGACAAAATAGAAATGGGTATCCTATCGTTTTTTAATAACTTCGCACAAGGAAATAATCATAAATTGATAATTGCAACCGCAACCAAATACTGATCTTCATAAGTTTTCTTCAGAAAGAGGAAAGGGGATAATTGGTACAATAATAATTCACCTTGTTTTATCTGCTTTGCTTATTTTTGCAGGTTTCTCAATGGCTCCGCCACCAGAGGCAGATCTTGGTTTACTTGTTAATTTCGGAACCGATGAAACAGGCTTGGGGCTGATTGAACCATCACCTCCTGACAGTCAGGATGAAACATCTCCTCCACTTCCGGCAGATGCAGATAAAAAAACTGAAGATGAACATCTCCTGACCCAAAACACTGAAGAGGCACCTGCTGTAAAAAAAGTTGATCCCGGAGCTGAAAAGAAAAAACTGGATAAGATTGAAGCTGACAAAAAGCGCAAAGCTGACCGAATCCTGAAAGAGCAGGTGGCGGCTGAGAAAAGGAGAGTCGCTGCCGAACAGAAGAGAGAGTCTGATATTATTAACCGGACAAAGAATGCTTTGGCAAATTCAAAAAACGCCGGTACTAATTCGACATCAGAAGGAGTCGCAGGCGGACCTGGTAATCAGGGTGTTATAACCGGTTCGATTGATTCTAAAGTGTACGGTGAAGGCGGTGGCCTTGGCAGCAAGGGTATTTCTTATGATCTGCAGGGAAGGGGTTTTCAGGCGCTTCCTCCGCCAAAGTATGATTATCAGGGTGAAGGTAGAGTTGTCGTGGAAGTAAGTGTGGACAGGCTGGGCAAAGTGATTCAGGCTGTTCCCGGTATTAAAGGATCAACTACACTGGAAGAATATTTGCTGAAGGTTGCCAGGGAAGCAGCGCTGAATGCCCATTTTGAGATTAAATCAGATGCTCCCGCTATTCAGAAGGGAACTATCACCTATAATTTTATTCTTAAGTAATATTCGGAACTACAAAAAAGCTAAGTTCAATTTATTGGATTTACAATTAAATTACTGTCTTCTATCAAATAATTCTGTTATTGCAACATTCAGGTTATCAATAAGATTATTGTCTTTAATGATATAATCATCAATACCTTTTCTTGCAAGTTCAAGAACTATCTCCCCTTTCTCCTGGCCTGACAGCATTATAACCGGAATGCTTGGTTTTTCTTGTTTTATTTTATCGAAAACCTCCATTCCATTCATAACCTCCCGCTCCTTATTGACAAAGAAATAATCGAGAATTATAAGGTCAGGATTTTTGTTTAATGCTTTAAGACAATCTTCTCCATACTCAAACGCCTCAAGATTGTAACCTTCAGATGTAAACCTTTTAACAACCAACATGTTAATGAATGGATCGTCATCAACAATAAAAATTAGTTTTTTGTTATTCATTTATAAATTGATTGATAATGAGCATTGACAAAGTTATAATAAATATTATAAACAACTTAAATTTTACAAATCAAGAATTATTTAATCAGAATTACATCAAAAACAGTGGAAAAGATTTCATCATTTTAATCACCTTTTCTCCAACCTTTTTAATAACAACTTCATTATCAATATTTGAAATGACTTCATCAATAAGGTCAACTATTTCCACCATATTATCTTCATTAAGTCCCCTTGTTGTGACAGCAGGTGTTCCAACCCTTAATCCTGAAGTAAGGAAAGGAGAACGGCTATCAAATGGTACCATATTCTTATTCACAGTTATATGGGAGAGTACAAGGGTATTTTCAACTTTTTTTCCCGAAATTTCAGGAAATTTGGTTCTAAGATCAATTAACATCAGGTGATTGTCTGTGCCATCTGAAATAACTTTATATCCTTTATCCATAAAAGCTTTTGACATGACAGAAGCATTCTTTTTGACTCTTACCTGATATTCTCTGAACTTTGGATCGAGAGCTTCCCAAAAAGATACTGCTTTGGAGGCAATTATATGTTCCAGCGGTCCTCCCTGTATCCCGGGAAACACAGCTGAGTTCAATAAAGATGACATCATTCGTACTTCGCCCTTCGATGTAGTTATACCCCATGGATTGACAAAGTCCTTTCCCATAAGAATAATACCGCCTCTCGGTCCCCGAAGGGTTTTATGAGTGGTGGAAGTTACAATATGAGCAAATTTCAACGGATTCGTGAGAAGTCCGGCAGCAATTAATCCTGCCGGATGTGCCATATCGATCATTAATATTGCACCTATCATATCTGCAATCTTACGCATTCTTTCATAATCCCATTCACGCGAATATGCCGATGCCCCGCCTATTATCATTTTCGGTTTCTCTTTCAGGGCAACAGATTCCATCATATCATAATCAACTAAACCGGTTTCCTCTTTAACACCATAAGCGACAGGTTTATAAAACATACCTGAGGAATTGACAGGAGACCCATGAGAAAGATGCCCTCCGTGTGCCAGATTCAACCCCATGAAAGTATCGCCAGGTTTAAGCACAGTCATGAACACTGCCATATTTGCCTGGGCTCCCGAATGAGGTTGTACATTAGCATATTCAGCATCAAATAGTTTTTTAAGCCGATCGATAGCAATCTGCTCTGATTGATCGATAATCTCACATCCGCCATAATAACGATTTCCAACATAACCTTCAGCATATTTATTTGTCATTACCGACCCCATGGCTTCAAGTACCTGGGGACTGACAAAATTCTCTGATGCGATTAACTCAATTCCGTTTAGCTGGCGTTGACGCTCCTTCTCAATAAGGTCAAAAATTAGTTTATCTCTTTCCATAATATATTAGTTTAGAACAATTACTCTTCTGAAAACTCAATCAGCAACTCACGGTATGTAGCATAAATCCTGGATTGGGAAATGAATCCGACATAATATCCGTTATCAAGGACGGGAAGGTTCCATGCGCCAGTTTCCCTGAAAGTAGTCATTACCGTTTCGATGTTTTCCCTCTTATCAATGTATGAAGGAGGTATGGTCATCAAATCTTTTACAAATATGGTTTCGTACAATTCGTGCTGGAACATAATCTCTCGTACGTCATCGAGAGATACGACTCCTTCAAGAATATTGTATTCATCGACAACAGGAAACAGGTTTCTTTTGGATTTTGAAATAATCTTAATTAAATCTCCAAGCGTATCTGTTCCCCGTACTTTTAAAAGATCAGTTTCGATCTCCTTTTTCCAGTCCATAAAGGTCATTACTGCCTTATCTTTATCATGAGTTATCAATTCTCCCCGCTTAGCGAGTTGTATGTGATATATTGAATGTTTTTCAAAGCTCCTGGTTGTAATAAAAGCTACTGTTGATGTAATTATAAGAGGTATAAGCAGATAATAACCGCCGGTTATTTCAGCTATCAGAAATATAGCAGTAAGTGGTGCATGCATAACACCAGCCATGGTACCTGCCATTCCGACCAGAACAAATCTGTTATCGGGCAGATTTAAGTGTACAAATTTCTTAAGCAGACTTGCAACAAGGTATCCATTAATGCCTCCGATGAACAACGTGGGCGCAAATATACCTCCCACTCCACCTGCTCCATTTGTTGAACTGCTTGCAACAACTTTAAGCAGTACCAGTCCAGACATGAATAAAGCAATTACTAAGAATTTATCAGAAAACTGACTAAAAATACTGTTACTGAATACTGAACCGGAATTACCCTGAAGCAGCGACATAATAGTATCATACCCTTCGCCGTAGAAAGGAGGAAAAAGATAAATCAACCCACCAAGAACTATTCCTCCAAGAATCAGACGCAAATAAATATTCCTGATTTTTTCATAGCTGTTTTCGAGGAACAGGGTCGTTTTTGAAAAATATAGAGAAATTAATCCTGAAGCAATTCCCAGTAGTACGTACCAGGGAATATTAGAAATATTAAAAGATTCAACGATATTAAAAGATAATAAAACCTTGTTCCCCATAAGAAAATAAGCTACCGTAGCAGCTGTTACCGAAGAGATTAAAAGCGGGACAATCGACGAGATGGTCAGATCTAGCATCAGTATTTCAAGAGTGAAGACAATTCCTGCAATGGGAGCTTTGAAAATTCCCGAAATAGCTCCTGCAGCACCACATCCTATAAGTAAAGTGATATTTTTATAATTAAGCTTGAAAAAGCTGCCAATATAAGAACCAATAGACGATCCCGCCAACACAATTGGAGCTTCGGCTCCAACAGAGCCACCAAAACCTATTGTGAGAGTGGCTGCAATTATAGAACTCCACATGTTGTGAGGTTTCAGACGACTTTTCCTCTTTGAAATTGCATAAAGGATCCTGCTGATGCCATGTCCGATATTATCCTTAACTACATATCTTACAAACAATAACGTAAGGAACATTCCTATAAGCGGATATGCCAGATAGAGGTAACTTCCGGATTCTCTTGTGATCCCGCCTGTAAGTACATGCTGTGTATAATGGATCGCATTCTTTAGAATTGCTGCAGCAAGTGCACTAAGCAATCCGACAATAAGACTGAGTAAGTAAACTAACTTAACCTGATCAATGCTAACAAGTCCGGAATGAAAAATCTTCCTGAAATAACTACTTCTGAACATAATTATGCAAATATAAAAACAATACTAAAGCTTCATTAATTTTTATTTAAGTTTGTCAAGGGATAATTTTTTCCAAAAAGATTCTCCTAACGGCGATAAAAACTTGATCAAGCAGGAATGGTAAAATACAACAGGTTCTCACTTGAAAACGGGCTACGGGTTCTGATACACGAAGACAAATCCACGCCACTCGTTGCAATGAATATTTTATACGATGTTGGTTCAAAGGACGAAGATCCCGATATGACTGGAATGGCTCACCTGTTTGAGCATCTTATGTTCGGAGGATCAGTGAATATTCCTGAATACGACATGCCCCTGCAAATGGTTGGTGGAGAAAATAATGCATTCACAAATAACGATTTCACAAATTATTATCTTACTCTTCCATCTGACAATATTGAGACCGGGTTCTGGCTTGAATCGGACAGAATGCTTGAGCTGGATTTTTCACGGAAGAATCTCGATACACAAAAAAATGTAGTCATAGAAGAATTCAAACAACGATATCTTAATCAACCTTATGGCGATGCAATACTCAAACTGAAACCTCTGGCATATAAAGTACATCCATATCGGTGGCCAACAATCGGTATGGATATCAGCCATATTGAGAATACTGATCTTGAACAGGTTAGAAGGTTCTTCTTTTCACACTATGCCCCTAATAATGCCATCCTTGCCCTGACAGGAAATATTACTTGTGATCTTGCCATTAAGCTTACTGAAAAATGGTTTGGTCCGGTTGAAAAGAGGATCTTAAAATCAAGAGAACTGCCAGCTGAACCGGCACAGAATGAAGAAAGAATCCTTACAATTGAAAATGATGTTCCCGCAACTGCAATTTTTAAAGTATGGCACAGCAGTCCCAGGAAAAGTCAGGATTTCTATACTCTCGATCTGATAACAGATATCCTGGCCGGAGGAGAATCTGGCAGGTTGTACACAAAACTGGTTAGAGAGAAGAAATTGTTCAGCGAAATAAATGCTTATATAACTTCAGATATTGACCCCGGACTAATTACTTTTCATGGCAAATTAATGAAAAATACTGACATCCAACTTGCTGAAGATGCTGTAAATGATGTAATTAAAAGTCTGCAAAATGTAAATATAATTATTGATGAGATGGAAAAAGTGAAGAATAAATTTGAATCCTCTTCTGTCTTCGCTAATACCAGTATCCTGAATAAAGCCATTAATCTTTCATTCTATGAACTGCTTGGAAACGCTGAATTGATAAACCAGGAGGTTGATGCATACAGGAAAGTAAGCCGTGAAATGGTTACTGACGCCACAAACAAATACTTTGTTCCTTCGAATTGCAGTACATTATATTACAAATCTACTCGAAAGGATAAATGATGGATAACCTGCAAAGAAAACAACCGCCTGTTTTCCCTGCCGAAAAATTAGTTATTCCTGAAACAATAACTTTCAGACTGAATAACGGAGTACCGGTGTATCTGATCGAAGCGGGAACAGAGGAGATAATGCGGATTGAGTTTATATTCAGAGCCGGGCAGGTAAATGAATATTTGCCGCTTCAGGCATCTACTACCAACATGATGCTTACGGAAGGATCGCAGAATTACAGTTCTGAAGAGATTAGCAGGTTACTTGACTATTATGGGGCATTTCTGAATTTGTCAGCTGAAAAAGATTGTGCCGGGATTGTAGTATTTTTTCTTAATAAACATATTGATAAAGTTCTGGAGCTAAGTCGAGAGATCCTTTTCCGTCCTGTTTTTCCTGAGACAGAACTCATCTCACTCATGAAAAAACGGTTCCGCTGGTACATGGTGAACAGGGAAAAAGTTCAGAATCTTGCAATTGATCAGTTTTTCGAATCTGTCTTTGGAAAACATCACCCTTATGGACGTCAGGCAGTTGAGCAGGATTTTGAAAGAATGAATCCCTCGATTCTTAGGGATTTTCATTCAAAGTATTATACCACTGATAAAATGGCAGTTATAGTATCAGGTAAAATACACGAAAAGACAGTTGATCTTCTTAATTACTATTTTGGAGACATTACTTCAAAGAAAGTATATATTGAAGATCCGGAAAATGTTCTAAAGGGAGAAAAAAGAAAAAAAATCTATATTAATAAATCCGGCTACGTTCAGACTGCAATAAGGATTGGATCTTCAACTATAAATAAACGACATCCTGATTATCCCGGATTAAAGGTTCTTGATTCAATCCTTGGCGGGTATTTCGGTTCGCGTTTAATGAAGAACATTCGCGAAGGAAAAGGCTACACCTACGGAATAACCTCATCAGTTTCTTCTCTTGATCTTACAGGTTACAAAGTGATTTCTTCTGATGTGAGTCAGAAAAACTGTCAGAAAACAATCGATGAAGTTTACAAAGAGATAAAGATTCTGCAAAGTGTACCGGTTAAGAATGAGGAACTGGAGCTTGTACGTAATTATATGTCAGGTGAAATGTTGAGGATGTTCGATGGTCCATTTTCTCTTGCAGAAAGCTTCAGATCAATCTGGGAATTTGGGCTTGATAACAGTTATTATTACAGGCTGGCTGAAAAAATAAAAACAATTGAACCTGACGAAATAACTGAACTTGCGCGAACGTATTACAATATTGGTGAACTTTATGAAATCATAGTAGGCTCGAAATGAAGAAATGGAAAAATGGTATTTCAATATTATCCCGATATTTTTTATTTTTTGTCCATACAATGCTCATTCCCAAATAAATTGCACTGTCCCTTTACCTCCCGTACTTACACTTGTATCGCTACAACCTGAAACAGGCAACACCGAATTAAACTGGACTTTGAGTCCTTCTTCAGATATTTCAGCATATATCATTTATTCGTACAAAGATGGAGACGGAACACCTATTGACACTTTGTGGAACCCGGCAGCAACAAGTTATACTTATTCCAGCACAGCTTATAAGTACTTCAGTGTATCATATGTGGTTGCAGCATACAGGCTGCCTGCAATTCCCGGAATGCCGGGTTGTCCAAGTCCACTTTCAAATGTTTTGACCACTGTTTTTTGCAGCTCAGAAATTGATACCTGTAAAAAGAAGATAAAAATTAACTGGAATAATTACACAGATTATCCTGAACCTGTTTTGGGATACAAGATATTTGTTTCTGAAAACTATAGTCCTTTGTCAGAGACTGACAGTGTTAATAACCTGACAGACACTTTAATAATTTCTGATTTTGCTGCAGATTCCAATTATTGTTTTATGGTAGAAACTGTTCTTGAAGACGGATCGGTGTCCACTTCAAATAAAAGTTGCCTTTCAACAAAAATGCAAAGAGTTCCCCAATGGATTAATGCCGATTTTGCCACTGTAGATATCAACAATAAAATATCTCTTCAGTTTTCCGTTGATCCGTCATCTGAGATCACCCATTTCAGTCTTGAAAAGAAAACCGGAACATCAGGCACTTTTCAGGAGATTGCTCAACCTGAATCAGTTAATGCATCAGTGGCATTTACTGATGATCAGGCAGATGTCAACACAATCAATTATTACAGGCTCACAGCTATTAACAACTGCAATAACCCGGTTACAGTTTCTAATATATGTTCAAACATAGTACTTTCATTAAACACGGCAGGTAATAATTTAAATCTGACGTGGAATTCCTATAAAGAATGGCTGGGAGCGATATCGTCGTATGTGGTATTTGTCAATACAGGCAAAGGATTTGAAGAAAAAGCAGTATTACAACCTTCTGATACAGTGTTCACCTTAGCGTATCAGGAAATAATGTACGAAGTCACAGAAAATGAAGTCTGTTTTCATATAACAGCCTCAGAAACAGCTAATCCTCATGGTATTACAGGACAAACAACTTCATCAGGTATATGTACGGCACCTATTGAAATAATTACAGTTCCCAATGTTTTCACACCCAATAACGATATGGTGAATGATTTATTCAGACCGGTGCTGTCCTTTACTCCTGTTTCTTATCACCTGGTTATCAGCGACAGGCAGGGCAATATATTGTTCGAGTCAAGAGATTCCAGTGCAGCCTGGGATGGTTCTAGAAACGGGAATCCTCAGCCGCAGGGAGTCTATCTGTGGTTTTTGAAAGTGACAACACCAACAGGAAAAAACATTTCAAGGACCGGAACGATAACTTTAATCCACGACAAGTGACAAAATCGTTGTTATAAATCATTTTAACTATAGAAGATTACCTAACAACTTTAATCGGGAAAAGTTATCTTTGTATCCTGTTTAGAAAGAGCTGTATTGTTGTTTTATGGGGAAAAAGGATATTTTTGATGATGAAGATAAAAACCGTATTCAGGCTGAATATGATAGTCTTGTAAATAATCTTCTCAGGTGCAACAAACCAGGTGATAAAGAGCTGATAGACAAAGCATTCCAGATTGCAAATGAGGCTCACTGGAATATGCGCAGAAAATCGGGCGAGCCATATATTATTCACCCAATATCAGTTGCCAAAATAGTGAATCAGGAGATTGGTCTCGGGGCAAAGTCCATTGCCGTCGCACTTCTTCATGATGTAGTTGAAGATACTGAGTATTCACTGGAGGATGTTGAAAGGGATTTTGACCCAAAGATAGCATCGCTTATAGATGGACTCACCAAAATATCAGGTACTTACAATAAAGAAAACTCATCATCCCTTCAGGCTGAGAACTTCAGGAAGATGTTGCTTACCCTCTCCGACGATCTGAGGGTCATTCTCATTAAAATTGCGGACCGTTTGCACAACATGAGAACGCTCGACTCTATGCCTGAACATAAGAAGATGAAAGTTGCAGGAGAGACGATTTTCCTATATGCTCCTCTTGCTCACCGGCTCGGATTGTATGCTATAAAAAGTGAATTGGAGGATCTTAGCTTCAAATTCAGACAGCCGCAAATCTACAGCGAGATATCTGTAAAACTTAAGCATAGCGAGAAAAAGTATGTTGCTCTCATCAATAAGTTCTCCTTACCTTTAATTGAAAAGCTCACAGAGGCCGGGTTTAAGTTTGATATAAGTGGAAGATCAAAATCAGTCTTTTCCATCTGGAAGAAAATGCAGGCGAAAAATGTTCCTTTTGAAGAGGTTTATGATGTTCTCGCAGTAAGGATCGTATTTGAACCCGTAGCAGGAATTCCTGAGAAGACACAATGCTGGAATATATATTCTATCATCACAGATTCGTATCTGCCTAAACCTGACAGACTTCGCGATTGGGTAAGCCGTCCAAAACCAAACGGTTACGAAGCTTTACATCTGACTGTTATGGGACCTGAAGGCAAATGGGTTGAAATTCAGATAAGAAGCAAACGGATGGACGAGATAGCTGAAAGAGGTTATGCATCACACTGGAAATACAAAGGAGACGAGGCCCCTGAGAGTGAGCTCGATAAATGGATAAAGAAGATACGTTTGATGCTTGAGAATCCACTTGAGGACCCTATAGAGTTCCTCGATGAGTTCAAAATGAACCTGTTCTCCTCAGAAATAATGGTTTTTACTCCTAAAGGATTTCTTGTCAGCCTTCCTAAAGGGGCATCAGCTCTCGATTTTGCTTATGAGATACATACCGAAGTAGGGAATAAAGCAATTGGTGCCAAGATTAATTATAAACTTAATCCTATTAGCTCAATACTCATGAGCGGTGACCAGGTGGAAATAATCACCTCTGATATAGCAAAACCTGATAAGGAATGGCTCTCTTTTGTAAGAACCTCAAAAGCAAAGGAGGCAATTAAAAATGCATTAAAGAATGAGTCGAAAGATAGTATTCAGAAAGGGATGGAGATTCTTGACTCTAAACTAAAAGAACTTGGACTTACAGCTAACAATGAAATTCTTAAAAAGCTTCTGCTATCTTATGAGGCTCTGAATAAAGACGATCTCTATTCGGGAATAGGGCTTGGCAGAATCAACCTTGATGATCTGAAAAAGATAGTAAATAAGAACCAGCCTAAAAATGTTATTAAATACTGGGAATTAAAACTTATTGGATCAAAGAAAGAGAAAAAAGAGGCTGAAGTTTTACAAACAAAAATTGACAATAACGTCCCATTTCTTCTTAGAGAGAATATTGATAGCACCGAACAGTCTTATGAGATAGCAAAATGTTGTAACCCTATTCCCGGCGATGAGGTTACAGGTTACCGATCACCTGAAGGGGCAATTGTTATTCATAAGCCAAAATGCCCTGTTGCCATCAGGATCATGTCTAACGAAGGCAACCGGATTATAGCTGTAAAATGGGCCATTCATAAGCTTGTCTCATTCCTGGCAAGAATAAATATGACGGGTATTGACAGAATCGGGCTCGTAAATGATATTACAAATATTATCTCATCCGAGTTAAAAGTCAACATGACTAAAATTAACATTTCTGTCAAGGACGGTATTTTTGAGGGAACGATTGATCTGTATGTTCACCATACAAAAGACCTGAATAATCTGATTTTGAAGATTTCAAATATAACTGGTATTGAAAATGTCAAAAGGGTTGAGGATTTTTCAAAATAAAAATTCGTTCAGCTTTAGTCTCTGATATTTAGTAAAAATGTATACTTTTGTTATTATTTTAAATTAGACCAGATATGATTAGTGACGATACCAAATTAACAGTAAAGAAGATCTTCACTGAATATCTTGAAAAGAAAGCTCACAGGAAAACACCTGAAAGGTATGCTATCCTTGATGAGATTTATTCCCGTACGGGCCATTTTGATATTGAGTCGCTCTATATTTTCATGAAGAATAAAAATTATAGAGTAAGCAGGGCAACTTTATATAATACAATTGAATTGTTACTCGATTGCAACCTGGTTATAAAACATCAGTTTGGAAAGAATATCGCTCAGTTTGAAAGAGCATACCAATGCGGACAGCACGATCACCTTATTGATGTTGAAACGGGACAGGTTGTTGAATTCTGCGATCCGAGAATCCACGAAATAATAAAGACAGCAAGTGAACTATATAACTTTGTTCCGCAATATCATTCACTATATATTTATGGTAATATCGATAAAAAAACCAAAGAATAATAAGTTCAGTCCTAATAACTATAAGCCTGATCAAAATATCATGTAAACAACTTATTCAGGCAGTTTGTTAAAATAATCATCAGAATTTAAAAACCATATCCAGAAAAGCAGGTATTCCGATCGGGAAGATTTTAATTATATCCTTGCTGTTTATTAATCCTATATCAATAGAAATCTTTTCTCCCATAAAACGAAGTCCGTAAGAAAAAACCGTATAACCAGGTATGATCCAGTTTTCGGTTATCAGGGCTATTCTTCCAGATACTCTTGTCATTCCGCTTAAAGTAATAACTGGTTTCTTTGACCAGTCGGATCCAACAAATCCCCATCCGACTCCAAGCGATGCATTGCTGTTTTCATTTCCGACTGTCACAGATCCATAACCTATTCCTAAACCACCTTTTTTAAGGCCTCCAAGGGAACTCAAATTTACATATAAGATCCCTCCTCCTAACCATAAAGATTTTGTGACTTCAAATCCTAGTTTTGGCATTAAAATAAAAATAGGATGCCCACTTAATGTCGAATACAACTCGACTCCACCTCCTATGCTAAAGAAATTAGTAATGCCATAACTCACCGTGTTGGCGAACAAATCCACATTCTGATAATATCCATCTCCTTCCTTAAGCTGTATTGCCGGCCCTATAAAATACCTGGAGTAATTTGGATTAGGAAACCAGTATTTCCCTTTTTTGAAGTTTGTTGAATCTAATTGAACAATAGATTTAAACTGATCCTTTTTTATAGTAATAGTTCCGATGTTTTCCGTTGCCAGACTTATCTCCTGTTGATTTTCAGAAACAATTGTCCCTTGCACAGTGGAACCATCTTTCAGGGTGATCAGATATTTTTTTGATAGATTATCAGATGTTTTAACCTGAGAAAAGACAACTGTCTGTCCTATAACTATAAACAGAACAATTGAAAAGAAACAGATCCGATCATTTTTTTTCATATTTATATGTTTTATAGCAGAAAAACCTATTCTTATTCAAAACTAAAACTATTATTACTAAAAAAAAAATAAAACTTTATCTGACGCCGGATGAAGACATCCATGCCTCACATTGCTAAGTCTGCTTCGCCCGGTCAAAAATGACCTGTTTTAACGAGTATTTGTGATTTGGTTCAAAGATGCGGGTTTCAAATAATTATTTGTACCTTGTAAAGCATTTTATTAAACTATGTAATTTATCTAATATGAACATTGACATACTGTTAGGACTGCAATGGGGTGACGAAGGAAAAGGAAAAGTTGTTGATGCGCTAAGTCCGGATTATGATATTGTTGCCCGTTTTCAGGGAGGACCAAATGCAGGACATTCTCTTGAGT
Source organism: uncultured Bacteroidales bacterium (assembly GCA_963838215.1). Lineage (GTDB taxonomy): Bacteria > Bacteroidota > Bacteroidia > Bacteroidales > VadinHA17 > LD21. The sequence goes on from CAWIQG010000005.1 coordinate 94,417, forward strand.
TTAATAATGTTAAACATGTACTTCACCTCATTCCTTCAGGTATATTCCATCCTGAGAAATTAAATATAATAGGAAATGGAGTAGTTATTGACCCTGCTGTCTTTAAAAAAGAAATTGAAGAGTTGGGGCCGTCTGTCAGTGAACTTACAAAGCGACTTGTAATTTCCAACAGGGCAAATCTTATTCTGCCAACCCACAGAGTGCTCGATACTGCTTATGAACTTCAAAAGGGAAATACAAAAATAGGATCAACTCTTAAAGGCATTGGTCCGGCTTATACGGATAAAGCAGGTCGTAACGGATTAAGGATCGGAGATATACTGCGAAAAGAGTTCAGTGAGATGTATGATGATCATCTTAAGAACCACCTGACTATTCTTAAAAACTATGATTTTAAATTTGATCTGAAAGAGTACGAAAAAGGCTGGTTTGAAGGAATTGAGATATTGAAAAAATTCCGGATAGTAAATACGGAGTATCTTATTAATGACCTTGCCGGAAAAGGGAAAAAAGTGCTTGCAGAAGGTGCACAGGGAACAATGTTAGATGTGGATTTTGGTTCATATCCTTTTGTCACATCTTCCAATACAATCAGTGCAGGAGCATGCACAGGATTAGGTATTTCACCAAAGATTGTCGGAGAAGTTTTTGGGATTTTTAAAGCATATTGCACCAGGGTTGGAAGCGGCCCATTTCCCACTGAACTGAATGATGAAACAGGAAATACTCTGAGAAACACGGGACGTGAGTTCGGATCTACTACTGGCCGGCCCCGCAGGTGTGGATGGCTCGATCTGCCTGCACTGAAATATTCAATAATGATAAATGGAGTTACCAGGTTATTTATGACTAAAGCTGATGTTATGTCGGGGTTTAACGAAGTAGAAATTTGTACAGAATATAAAGTTGATGGGAAAAAATGTCCGGAGATCCCGTTTTACAACGAAAGTGTCATTGAACCTGTTTATACCTCCCTGCCAGGTTGGGATGAAGATATATCCGGCATAAGGGAATTTGAAAAGTTGCCTGAATCGCTTAAAAGGTTCGTAGAATTCATAGAAAAACAGACCTCCGTTCCGGTTACAATGGTTTCAGTAGGAGCCGACAGAAAAGAGACAATATTCAGAAAATAAAAATCATTTTCTAATATATAACCAGGCATCTATGGAAATTGTGTCCTGGAACTCCTTTAGACGGGCAATTGCTTTCATGAGATGCTCATGAGCTTCAACTGATACCAGTTGAAACCTGCTTCCTTCTATTTTAAGTATCCTTGCATCATAACCCTGTTTCCGGTAAACTTCTGCAAATCCCTTTGCATATTCAGGCGTAATGAAACTGCCCACAATGATATTATACTTGTATTTTTTCCCCCATGCCAGTCTCTCTGCATCAGCTTTCCTTACAGAATCAAGTTTTGCATTTTCAATTGCCATCAGCTGGTCATGAACTTTTTTTATTGAATCGGCAATTCTTAAACTGTCTTGTCTTGCATGCCAAACAGCCATAGTATCTGCTTTACTGCCAAACAATCCTCTACCCTTGAAATATTTACAGGAAGGAAAAACTACCAGAAGCAGTATTACAACAAAAGCTGATAAATTTCTCATAATAAATTAATTAAGATTAAACAGAAAACTGGTTATTATTAATAATTAAAGTACCTTAATCAAAGATACAAAATATTGATAACCAAACCAAACGATATTATTATACTGCCGGATGTCAAAATACCCCGGATTTTGTATATTCGTCAGGTGAAATTATAATAATCATAAAAACCTGACAAATGAAATCCTTAATACAATTCTTTGAAGAAAGCGTTGAGAAGTTCAGCAATAATATTTATCTATGGGAAAAACCTAACGATAAATATGAAGGAACGACCTATGGAGAGACAAAAAAACAGGTTTACGAATTTGCAGCAGGTCTGATAAAACTCGGAATAAAAAGGGGTGACAGGCTTAGTCTTGTTTCTGAAGGCCGGAACAGCTGGGTTATCGGAGAACTGGGTATTCTGTATGCCAGTGCAATAAATGTTCCATTATCAGTAAAACTGAACCCTGATGAAATAAAATTCAGAATTAACCATTCAGAGTCAAGGATGATCCTGGTTTCTTCAATCCAGGCTCAGAAATTAAAAGAAATAATTGGAGAATGTTCCACGTTAGAAAAAATAATTCATTTTGATACCCAGGAAGAATATTCCGCTAACGAGATTCATTTTAATGAGGTAAGGAAGATCGGAAGGGAGTGGCTTGAAATTAAAGACAATATGACAAAGTTCGAGGAATTATCAAGGAGTCTCACTCCTGCTGATTTTGCAAATATCTGCTATACGTCCGGTACGACAGCCGATCCAAAGGGAATCATTCTGACTCACGGGAACTATGTTTCAAACGTGTATCAGGCTTATAGTCTGATAGATATCCCTGCATTCTACAAAACGCTCCTGATACTTCCGTGGGACCATTCATTTGGACATACTGGAGGAATATTCGCTTTTATGGGAAGAGGAGCAAGTATTGCATCAGTCAAAACAGGAAAAACGCCTATGGAGACCCTCAGAAATCTTCCGGTATGTCTTAAAGAGATCAAACCAAATATGCTTATGAGTGTCCCTGCCATAGCAAAGAACTTCAGAAAGAATATTGAAAAAGGAATCAAAGAGAAAGGAAAGATTATTGAGATTCTTTTTAATCATGCACTTAAGATCTCATATTCATACAATAAAGAGGGCTGGAACAAAGGAAAAGGTTTACAGAAATTAAAAAAGCCGTTACTTGATCTTTATGATAAGATTTTATATAGCAAAATCCGTGAAGGTTACGGCGGAGAACTCGACTATTTTATTGGCGGCGGCGCCTTGCTCGATATTGAACTTCAACGGTTTTTTTATGCTCTGGGAATTCCAATGTACCAGGGATACGGATTAAGTGAAGCTTCTCCGGTTATATCCTCCAATTCCGCTAGCAGGCATAAATTAGGATCATCCGGCGTGCTTGTCAATAATATGGATCTGAAAATTTGTGATGATGATGGCAATGAAGTCCCAACAGGCCAGAAAGGAGAAATTGTAATAAGGGGAGGGAATGTGATGCATGGTTATTGGAAAAATGATGCTGCAACAAAAGAATCTATAAAAGACGGATGGTTATATACAGGAGATATGGGTTACATGTCAGAAGATGGCTTCCTTTACGTACTTGGACGTTTTAAAAGTCTTCTTATTGCCGATGACGGTGAAAAATTCAGCCCGGAAGGCATTGAGGAAGCTATTTCCGAACAATCGAAATATATTGATCAATGCATGCTTTACAATAACCAAAGGCCTTATTCCGTAGCTTTAGTAGTGCCAAACCAGCATGCACTTAAATTATTTCTCGAAGAAAAGGATCTTACAGCTGACTCCGATGAAGGGAAAAGAGCTGTAATAACATTGATCGAAAGCGAGGTTAATGAATATCGTACTAATGGGAAATTCGGTAGCATGTTTCCTCAGCGATGGCTTCCTGTTGCTATAGGTATAATCGAACAAAGCTTTTCTGAAGATAATGGCCTTATGAACTCAACAATGAAAATTGTAAGGGGAAAAATAATGGACAAATACCAGGACCTGATTGAATACCTGTATACTCCTGATGCCAAGGCAGTGACAAACGAGAGAAATATAGAAGAGATTGAAAAAATGAAACTTGGGTAGCCTGATACACATATAAATACTATGATTAAGAACTGTGATCTTTTGTCAGGAATCATTTTCTATTAAATTAATCAATTCTGTCATCTTTATTCAAAAAAATATGAAAAATATTATAATCAGAGCAATATTTTTGGTTTTGGTATTAAGTGTATCCTGTACACATAATAATGAGATCAATTGGAAGATTGCTGATAATCCGATTCTTACAAAATGGGCGTCCGATGTTGACCCATTAAAGCCATGGCTGCAATATCCCAGGCCTGACCTGGTGAGAACTAATTGGATAAATCTCAATGGTTTGTGGGACTATGCAATAACTTCCAGAGATATAAAACCTGAAAAATGGGATGGTAAAATTCTTGTCCCATACCCGGTAGAATCAGCAATTTCGGGCGTAAAAAGAAGAGTTTCCGAAAAAGAAAATCTCTGGTACAAAAGATTTTTTAAAATACCGCCGATTTGGAATAAAAAACATATTCTTCTGAATTTCGAAGCCTGCGACTGGGAAACGAACGTATGGATCGACGGGAAAAATGTCGGGAAACATTGTGGCGGATACGATCCTTTTACTTTTGATATTACACAATATCTTGGCGACAAGAAGATCCATGAGTTACTGGTTCGTGTGTGGGATCCCACCGATAAAGGAACTCAGCCACATGGGAAACAGGTTTCATCACCGGGGAGTATATGGTACACTCCAACAACAGGTATCTGGCAGACAGTTTGGATAGAACCTGTAAATGAATCATACATATCTTCATTCCGTACGATTACAAATGCCGATAACGGGACCATCGTTTTTAAAGCTGATGTCAAAAATGCATGTGCAGACCTGCTGACATTCACGTTAAAAAAAGATGGAAAGAAAATTGCTACCGCGATCGGAAATCCTGATCATGAGATCACTGTCAAAATTGAAAGCCCGGTGCTTTGGTCTCCTGAGAATCCTTTTCTATACGATATTACCGTTGAATTAAAAGCCGGAAATAAAACAGTAGATAACGTGACTTCTTATACAGGTATCAGAAAGATCTCAATTGGAAAAACAGCTGACGGTTTTACAAGAATACTGTTAAATAATGTATTTGTATATCAGAATGGCCCACTTGATCAGGGATTCTGGCCAGATGGAATTTATACTCCTCCTACTGAAGATGCAATGGTTTTTGACCTTGAAATGATCAGGAAAATGGGATTCAACATGTTACGAAAACATGTAAAGGTTGAAAACAGGATCTTTTATCACTGGTGCGATAAAATTGGTATTCTTGTATGGCAGGATATGCCAAGCGGTGATAAGTATATAAGCGGCGATCAACCGGATATTGAAAAGTCGAAGGAGGCAACGGAACAGTACGAGTTTGAATTAAAGAGAATGATTGAGACAAAATTCAACCATCCCTCAATTATCATGTGGGTTCCTTTCAATGAAGGCTGGGGTCAGTTTGAAACAGGAAGAATTACTCAACTCATTGAAGATTATGACCATACACGGCTTGTCAATAGTGCATCAGGTTGGACCAATCGAGGAACCGGCAATGTAAATGACATACATCATTATCCCGACCCTGCCTGTCCGCCGACAGAGGAGAAAAGAGCAATAGTACTTGGTGAGTTTGGAGGTCTCGGTCTTCCATTGCAGGGACATACATGGGAAAAGAAGAACTGGGGCTACAGGAATATGGAAGACACTCTACAGTTACTTTCCAGATATGAATCATATTATGACCAGATTCATAAGTTTGTGCATGAGAATGGTTTAAGTGCAACAATTTACACCCAGACCACTGATGTTGAAACTGAGACTAACGGCCTCATGACTTACGACAGGAAAGTAAATAAGATGGGCGTCGAAAATGTTTTCAGGGCAAATAATAATATGATACCTCCCACCCTTGTTTCTCCTGTCAGAGAGTTTACTGATATCTATACAGCAGAACTTAAAAATAACAGGCCAGGCGGAAAAATTTTCTATACCATCGATGGCAGAGAACCTAGCGAAAATTCCAGTGTCTATTCCGGACCTTTTAACCTGTCGGAGACAACCACAATCAAAGCTTTCACTAAATGGACAGATGGACTGAGCCGGGTAATTACATATAAGGTCGAAAAGAAAAATGTGACTGGTACAGATTAAATATTTTAACCTTTCAATCTGTTATTAAAAGGAAGAAACGTCATAAAGTCGGCATGATGAACTATATATGCTTCTGTGGTCCTTTTTACCAGGTCACCCTCCTGCGCATGGGCCGCAATAATATGACAAACTTCCGGTGGTACACCGCACTCCTCCGCCAATGATACTCCTGAAAACGGATGTCGCAGGTACTGCCCGTATTTCCCCTGAACAGTTTTTCCATCTTTATCAATCTCATATTCAAGTAATTTACCGACATCTGCCAGGATTGCGCCGGAAATAAGAACGTCCATATTCACAGGCAGGTTATTCCCGAAGAATTCGTTCATTTTTTCTCCGCTCGTCCTTGCAACATGTACCACACATCTTTTATGAGCCATGAAACTAACTTTCAGATCTGACCCGTATAAAAGTGTAAATGGGATCTTCTCAAGATCTTCAATGTCAAGGATGCTCCTTTCAATCGCCAGTTCCCACGTTTTAGCCGTTTTTTCCCTTAGTGATTTGTCTTTTATCCACTCAAGTTCCGGCCATAATTTTTGAACCTTTTCAGTCATATAGAAAAGTTTTAGTTACTTTAATCTGGCTATGATAGCATCAGTCATCCTGATTGTAGAAGCAGCACCATTTTGAATAACATCGGGACTGCCTGTCATCTTCATCATATCATAAGTTCTGACTTTACCCTCCTCAATCACTTCTGCAATAGCCTTCCGGATTTTAGTTGAGATTGTTTTCTCTTCGATATAATCAAGCATCATACAGGCTGATTCAATCATGGCAATAGGATTCACTATTGAAACCTCGTAACCGGCATATTTCGGAGCTGATCCGTGCGTTGGTTCAAACACTGCAACACCATCGGAAGAGAACTGAGCGCTGCATGCAAAACCAAGTCCGCCTATAAGACCGGCAAAAGCATCCGATGCTATATCTCCAAACATATTGCCTGCAACAATAACTCCATAATCCTCGGGGTTTTTTGTCAGCCACATCATTTGTGCATCTATATTAGTATTCATCAGTTTAATTTCAGGGAAAGAATTTTTCTGTATCTCTTTAGCCAGCTTCCACATTAATCCCGATGTTTCTCTTATTACATTTGGTTTTTCGCAAACTGTGACTAACTTGTATCCATAATTCTTTGCATATTCAAAAGCAGCCATAAGGATTCTCATTGTTGCCTTTCTTGTAAAAATCCTTGTTGATATTGAAAGTTCCTCGACCGGCACTTTGCTGAAGTTTTCAACAAATTTAGGATGAGTCAACAGGGCCTGATAAACCTGGATCGGAGGATTGGTCCACTCAACACCAGAGTACAAACATTCTGTATTCTGACGGAATATAACCACATCAACAAGCGGTTCATCAATTGTAATTCCTTCTCCTCTTTTTACAAAATTAAGAGGATTGCCTTTGTAAGATTTACAGGGACGAACACAAATATCAAGATTAAATAGCTGCCTTAGCCTCACAATAGGACTTGAGTAGACATATCCTTTTCCTAGTAAATGAGGATTCAGTTCAGCTTTTGCTTCATCATCCGGCTTTGAAGTAATTGCTCCAAAAAGGGCAATTTTATGTTTCTCAATAAGATCTATTGTTCTCTGAGGCAAAGGATTACCCTCTTTGCACCAGAATTCCCAACCAATATCTCCATGTATATAATTTGCCTCAAATCCTGCAGCATCGAGCACCCTGATGGCCTGTTTAAGTACAACTGCACCTATTCCATCGCCTGGTAGAGTAACTATTGAACGTTTTACCATATTTAGTCTGTAAATTTCATTTAATCCGAAGTTAAACGTAAAAATAGTTAAAAAATGACAGGTGCTCAAACTGAACATTAAATTTACTCCTGAACAGGAAAGATGAAAAAAAGTAGTAAATTTGCGGCCAGTCAGGGATCATTTTATAAAGTATGAGCGTTTTAAGTGAACTAAATCCAGCGCCAATCTGGATCTTCTTTGAAGAGATATGCAAAATTCCACGTCTGTCAAAGAACGAGGGGAAGATCAGACAATACCTTCTTGATTTTGCAAAGAAAAACAATCTTGAATCTAAGGAAGACCAAGTTGGAAATATACTGATTATCAAACCGGCAACCGCTGGAATGGAGAACAGGAAAACTGTTGTTCTTCAGAGTCACATGGATATGGTAGGAGAAAAGAATGCTGATTATCAGCATAACTGGGAAACAGATCCGATTATTCCGGTGATACAAGATGGTTGGGTAACTGCCAAATGGACTACGCTTGGAGCAGATGATGGCATAGGCATTGCCTCTCAAATGGCTATCCTTACAGATAAAAATCTGAAAGCAGGAGAAATAGAATGCCTTTTCACCGTTGATGAAGAATCGGGAATGACCGGGGCAATTAATCTTAAGTCTGATTTGTTCACCGGCAAAACACTGTTAAATCTCGATTCAGAAGACGAAGGGATCCTTTTCATAGGTTGTGCAGGAGGAATGGATACGATTGGAACAATGAATTATAAACCGGTTCCGATAGTAAAAGGTTCCTTGGCGTTTGAAATTTCAGTAACCGGGCTGCATGGAGGTCATTCAGGCGATGAAATTCATAAAGGTTATGGAAACTCAGTAAAGATCATTAACCGGTTGCTATGGAATATTTCGAATCAGTATGATATTTCTGTTGCAGGTTTTGATGGAGGTAATCTGAGAAATGCAATACCAAGAGAAGCATTCGCAACAATTGTATTAAAAAAATCGGACAGTCAAGCGATAAAAAACCAGATTGATAATTACTATTTGACCCTGGTTGATGAATTTGGTGAACTTGAAAAAGAGTTAAAGATTTCCTTCACGGAAGTTGATCTGCCCGCTTTAGTTATGGATAAAGAGAGTCAGTCAAAGTTTCTTAATGCATTAACCTGTTGCCCCCATGGAGTGATAGCTTGGTCAAAAGAGATGGATGACCTGGTTGAAACGTCTACCAATCTTGCATCTGCAAAGTTCTGCGAAAAAAATACAATTAAAATTGCTACTACCCAGAGGAGTTCCATCGAATCCTCAAAGTTTGATGCTGCATCAATGGTTGATTCATGTCTCAGGCTTGCCGGAGCAGAAGTTGTTCATTCTGACGGATACCCGGGATGGAAACCTAATCTTACGTCAGAGATACTTAAAATAACCCGCCAATCGTACCTTGAATTATTTGGCAAAGAACCGATGATAAGGGCAATCCATGCAGGTCTTGAGTGTGGTCTGATCTATGAAAAGATCAAAGGAATTGATATGATATCCTTCGGGCCCACAATCAGAGGGGCACATACTCCCGAAGAGATGATTGAAATAAAAACTGCGCAGATGTTCTGGGACCTTCTTACGGATGTTGTAAAAAAAATGCCGCTGAAGCAGGTTAATCATAATTGAGAAATTCATCTTTGGCTGCTCCACACACCGGACAAATGTAATCAGCAGGAAGATCAGCGAATGGTATGCCAGGTTCAATTCCTCCGGCTGTATCTCCCTGTTCAGGATCGTAGATATATCCACAAATAACACATTTATACTTTTCCATATTAAAAACTATCCCGATTTTATTTTTCTTACCACATCTATGATGGTTCCATCGACCCATTTAATTGCAGCAACAATATCGTCCTCAAACTGAGGTTTTTGTGGTTTTCCACATATTTCTTCGGCCTCATATTTAAGTTCATCAATGGTTTTCAAGGGAAGGCCACTCCCCTTAATGCTATTGATAAGATCCTGTCGCAATGGATTTATTGCAATACCTCTTTCAGTAATAATTACATCAATGAGTTCACCGGGTCCGCATAGTGTTGTCACTTCATCAACTATCACAGGAATTCTGTCCCGGAACAGAGGTATTGGAAGGATCACATTTCTTGCATGAAGGCAGTTCTGCCATCCACCTATACCATGAAGAAGATAACCATCGGAATGAGTGACAACATTGCCATTGAAATTTAAATCCACCTCAGTTGCCCCCAATATCATAATATCCATTAAACTTGTCAGGTTTCCCTTGGAGTGATAATTATATGCATTGAATACTGAATATGCAATATGGCCAGAATTATTCTCAATTGACCGTACAGCATCAAGATCGAATGCCTGAGCATCAAGTATAAAACCCATCTGTCCTTCTTCAAGCATCTCTACCATATATTTTGTGCTGCCGCCAAAACCAAATTTCGATTTCCATCCATTATTCTTCAGAATCTGGTGTACGAACACAGCAATAGCGAGTGATGTACCTCCTGCACCTGCCTGAACAGTTACCCCATCTTTCAGAATACCCGACTTTTCAAGAAATGAAGCGGTTAATTCTGCAATTAACAATCTATCAGGGCTTTTGGTTATTTTTGTTGTGCCTGATACAATTTTTTCAGGTATTCCGATCTTATCCACCACAACTACGTAATCAACATAATTCCCCTCAATTTCCATCGGGAAACATGGAAGATCAATTAAATTATCTGTCACTACAATAACCTTGTCGGCATACATCGAATCAGCTTTTGCATAACCTAACACACCGCATGCAGAAGTGCCTCCTGTTCCTTTTGCATTTCCAAACGAATCGGCTGTCGGTGCAGCGAGTATTGCAATATCAATCTTAACATCACCATCTTGTATTGCTTGAACGCGGCCTCCATGCGATCTGAGTACTGCAGTTCCTTTCATCCTGCCTTCAGAGACATATCGTCCCAATGGTCCGTTCATACTTCCTTCAATCCTATTTATTGTACCATCATCCAAGTACCTGATAACAGCTTCATTGCAGGGGAAAGAAGCTGAAGGGAACCAAACCAGATCCTTCACTCCCATTGCAGATGCCAGTTCGAATACTTTATTGCTTATTAAATCGCCATCCCTTAGATGATGATGCGTTGAAATGGTCATTCCATCGCGAAGACCACATTTACGAAGCGCATCTTCGAGCGATGAAACCACCTTATTACCGTCATCCGGAAAGTCATAACATGTTGCTATCGGAGGCGAATGTTTGCCACCTTCCGGTCTGTGTTTTCCAACACCTTTATAAGGAATTACGGGCTTACCATTGATCTCCAGCGGCACTGACCTGCCGGCTGCATTAATTACCATTTTGATAGCCATATTTTTCTAATTCATCCTTAATTCTCTTCAACCTGAATATTTTCGATCCAGTTGGCAGACATAAGACCCATACGCACAGCAAGATCGATGGTTCTGAGGGCTCTTGCCACAACCGGAGGATCAATCATTTTTGTTCCCAGTGACACCACTCCAAGACCTTCACGCCTCGCTGCTTCAAATGCCATTACAATCTTTTTCGATTTTTCAATTTCAGTTTCATTAGGTGCAAAACCCTGTCGTATTACCTTAATCTGCCTGGGATGAATACACCCCATACCTTCAAAACCTAAAGCTTTTGATTCCAGAACAGTCATCTTAAGCGCATCCATATCCCCAACATCTGAGAAAACCGAATCTATAGGCTGAATACCTGCTGCTTTGGCTGCTACCACAAGTCTTGTTCTTGCATAAAACGATTCATTACCCTCCGCAGTTCTTGCGACGCCCAGATCAGCAGTATAATCTTCCAGCCCGATTGCAATTGCAACAATATTTAATGACGACCGTGCAATCTCATAAGAATTTTCGATACCTGATGCGCTTTCAATAACAGGCATCAGGAATACCTGATTATTCAGATGAAATTTTGTCTTTATTGCTCTGATCTCATCCTCAACATTTAATATATAGCCGGCACTCTCGCATTTAGGAACAATAATAAGATTCACGTTATGAGGAATTATAAAATGAAGATCTTCAAGTCCCCTTTCTCCCTGATTTATCCTGACCATCCTTTCAGCACCGTAGAAATCAATCTGACGTAAAGCATTTCGGACCAGGATCCTTGCTTCATCTTTTTTTTCAGGTGCTACGGAATCCTCAAGATCAAGAATAATTCCATCAGCCGAATGCAATCCGGCATTGATCATCAGACCCGGCGAATTACCAGGTACATATAGTCGTGAAAAACGGAATCTGTCACGGGTTGTGGAATAATCATTATCCTTAATGAACGCAGGCAGATAATCAAGATCTGTATCAATCAATTGTTTAACTGTAGATTCCATACGGGCTGCAATTACAAATGGAAGAGCTCCTGAATCATTGATTTTTACCAGAGCGTTTTTTACTCCATAGTATTCCAGTATTCCAGAAATAAGGCTCTTAATTGATTCGCCATAGAGTGCTTTGACTTTAGAAACCAAATCAATAGAAATTCCCCCATCTGACTTTAGTTCAAGAGATATTTCGCAATCTGATCTGACCTTTGGCCCTGAATTACCGGCAACTGCTATTGAATTTTTCATTTTGCCTTCTGATATTAATTCTGTACAAACCTACTGATTTTTTCAAACATGAACCTTAAAAGGCAATCAAGTGATCCAATTCAGTTACCTGACCTGACTTTTTTTGTTTTCACATATCTCAATAAGTACACCTGAAGTTGATTTAGGATGGAGAAACGCAATATCAAGGCCCTCAGCACCTTTCCTTGGAATACTATCAATCAGTTTTATACCCATTTTTTCTGCACGAAATAATTGCTCTTCAATTTTTTCCACAGCAAAAGCAATGTGATGAATTCCTTCACCCCTTTTCTCAATGAATTTCCCAATAGGACCTTCAGGGTCAGTTGATTCGAGCAATTCGATCTTTGTTTGTCCGACCATAAAGAATGCAGTCCGCACCTTTTGTTCAGTCACCTCTTCAATATTATAGCATTTCAGACCAATAACATTTTCATAAAAATCAATTGCAACTTCAAGGTCACTGACAGCTATTCCAATATGTTCAATATGTGATGGTTTCATCAGTTATCAATATATGTAAAAAAATTAAAATTTAAATGATCAATCCTGTTAAAATGGGAACTCAACCGGAGTTTTTATTCCAGACTCCACATTTTCAGGTTTTTTTGCTGCAACATGGATGGCATTTCCGTCAACAAATATTGCTTTATAGGGAGCAGCAGGGCAGGCAAATTCACAATGGCCGCATCCTATGCAGATTTCCTCCGTAACCTCAGGAATTACAAGGTTCTTTTCATAAGGAATCATCTGACAGGCTTTTGTGGGACAACTTTCGGAGCAAGCCCCGCAGGCAGTTTTCTCTGTCTTTACTATGCAGTTATCTTTAATAAATTTTGCTTTCCCAATCTGGGTAAGTTTTTTGGCCTCAAGCACCAGAGGGTGTAAAGCATTAGTCGGACAGATCTCAGTACAAACGTTACAATTATATGTACAGAAACTCTTATGATAATCCATTACCGGTTGCATAATACCTGTAATACCATACTGCTTAAAAGCTGGCTGCAGAACGCCGTTTGGACATGCGTTAATACACAACGAACAAGCTATACAGTTCCTGTTAAAATCTTCAATCTTTAATCCACCAGGAGGGCATACAGGGGAAGTCCTGTTTTCTTTTACTGTCGAATCTTTCTTAGGTTTGGGAACAGTTTTATTCTGCCCGTTTGAAATTCGCGATAATCCAAGTAATAGCAGGATAGACCCTACAATGATCTTGCGTTTGTTCTCATCAGTCTCATGAACCTTTCTTTTCAATTTCACAATTCCATACGAAAGAGCTTTGTCCTGACAAGTATTTATACAATTAAAACAGTCGACACAACGGGTAATATCAATGTCGTACTTAAGAAAGTCTATGCATGACGATTTACAACCCAGGGAGCATCTCCCGCATCTCGTGCAGGCAGTTTCATCAAATTTTATTCTGAAAAGCGATACTTTGGAAAGAAGGCCGAGAAACGTTCCTACCGGACATATCATGTTGCAATATAACCGGCCTTTTGTAAAGGACAGCGTTCCTACAAGAATAAAAAAAGCTGCAGGAATGGAATATACGATTAACTGGAATTTTTTAAGAGGAATATTACTAAGAGTATATACATCAAATTTACCCAGTATCCTGGCAAGAAGATTATTCGCAAGAATTACAACTGGCTTTGCAAAATAGGTCATGAACCTGCCAAAAACACTGTAGGGATCAAGCAGGGTAATCATATATATACCCCAGATTAAAGTAACAATAAGGGTTGCAGCAAGAAGTGAGTATCTTAATATAGTGAATGGTTTTTTGAATCCATATCGTCTGAATTTTTTCTTAAAACGACCGCCGATCCTGCTGAACAGATCCTGTCCGATTCCTAACGGACATAAAAATGAACAATATGTCCGGCCCGTAAGAAAAGTCAATATCAGAACGATAATGAACCCGCTGGCAGCCAAAATTTGAACATCAAGAAACGTTAATACAGAGGGTATAAACTGGAAAAACAACAAAATATTAATATAGTTTGACGGAACTACATACCTGAAATCGATAAAGACCAGTATAAAACAGATAAGAATAAGTGTTGAAAATACGATTCGGATTCTTCTTAGTAAAGGTGACCTCATCAGGATTTACATTTTAATTCTTTGAATTTTCAGAGAATCCAGATTCATGTTCCCTAAACCCATTTTATGTGCAATCGGAATATATTCGATTTTTTCAATATCTACACCCAGCATTTTTGCTGCTGCAGCGTCGCCAGCTACCCAATCAGTGGTAAGGATTTGAGATTTCATCGCAACAATATCTTCTTTTGAAACTCCCTGCGGACCATGTTTAACCATAACATTATAGCAATCGATAATATTGAGTGCTGGCTTCTTTTCATATAATGCATAGTCGGCTATGCACTGGTTAAGGTCGTTCGAGTGCCAGTAACCCCTGTCCCACACTATACCCATTGTGTTTTTAAGGCAACATGTCATTCGGGTGGAATTATGATCTTTTAAAACCGGAACATTTATAAAAACATCAGTTTCGAGCAACAGCTGATGCACCTTAGCGCTTTTAAGTTTAATGCCACCCGGAATTTCAATCTGATGATAATAGCTTTCTGAATTGGCAGGAACAATTTTAGCACCGGCTGCTTTGGCCATCTTCTCAATTCCGGAGTTTTTATAACAATTTACCCAGTTATCGCAAGTATGATCAAATACATAAACTTCTTTTGCCCCAGCTTTAAAACAGTGTTCTATAATTCTTTTTACCAGCAGCGGATTCGTATTAGCTGCCAGGTCAGGAATGACATCCCAGCCTATATTAGGTTTAATGAGGACTTTCTGTCCTTTCTGAACAAAAGTACCCATTCCTCCAAGCTCCTGTATTCCAAGATCGAACATTGCATCAGGATTTCCACCCATTACTGCAACCAAATCGTATTTTGTCGCTGCGTGCGTTGATGTCCAAAGTTTTCTGTACCCACCCAGGCTAAAGGCTGCTCCTGCTGCCAGGCCTGCGCCAACTGATGTTTTAAGAAAATCCCTTCTTTTCATATTCCTAATAAACTGGTTAATTCAAACAAATAATGGATAAGAGCCGAAAAATACAATTTTTTTTTATTATTCCGTAAAGATTGTAAATAGTATATTAGCAATGTAAAAATGCTTGCACTAGTTTAATTGAAATATTACAACATTATTCTTTTTTATTTGTTGGTATTTAACATAATCACATCATTTTTGATATGAAAATAATCTCTTACGATTGTTTCTCAGGTATTAGCGGAGATATGAATCTTGGTGCAATGATTGATCTTGGCATTGACAAGTCATACCTTATCGGGGAACTAAATAAGCTCAACCTTCAAGGATGGGAACTTATTGCTCAAAAAGACCAGCGACATGGCATTACAGGCACAAAAGTCACTATCAGGCAGACAAAACATGAGCATGTACACAGGCACTTCTCAGACATTGAAAGAATAATAAATGATTCAAGTCTTAACAAAAAAACGAAGGAATTAAGCCTGAAAATATTTTTAAAGATTGCGATGGCTGAATCGTTTGTTCATGGAATTCCTGTCGACGAGGTCCATTTTCATGAAGTTGGTGCGATTGATTCAATTATTGATGTAGTAGGCGCAGCAATTTGTTATAATGCATTAAAAGTTGATGGGGTGCATGTCTCAACAGTAGAACTTGGGAGCGGTTTCGTGATGTGCGATCATGGGAACCTACCTGTTCCGGCACCTGCAACCGCAGAGATCATTAAGGGTATTCCGGTTAAAAAAGGGGGAGTTGACTTTGAGGCAACTACACCTACGGGAGCAGCAATACTGGCTGCCTTGGTAACAGATTCCGGGTCCGATCTGCATATTAAAATTGAAAAAACAGCGTATGGAGTAGGACAAAAAGAACATCCAAATGTTCCAAACCTTCTGAGAGTATTCCTGGGAGAGCCAATAACGGGTTCAGAATCGGGTCATAATGCACTTCATATTGAATGTAACATTGATGATATGAATCCTGAGTTCTTTGAGTACATCTCCGACAGGCTCTTTAAGGCCGGCGCATCTGATGTTTTCCTTTCAAATATAATAATGAAAAAAGGGAGACCAGGAGTTATGCTCAACGTTTTATGTGAATCAGAATTGGCTGATAGTGTTAAGAATATCATTTTTACTGAATCAACATCACTGGGTATAAGGACATTCCCTTTCCTGAAAGACACACTTGTCAGAAAAATCGAAACTCTCAGTACTATTTTTGGCAATGTTACTGTTAAACGATCATTTTATAAAGAAAAAGAAGTTTCCTGCAAACCGGAGTATGATGAATGCAGACGAATAGCAGCAGAAAAAGGAATTCCTGTTAAAGAGGTTTACAATAATATAATGGCTTTATTGATTCAAAATAAAAAGTAAAGAAAAGACAGAAAATGACTGAAACAAAATCGTTGAAACTCAATTCGATCCTGAAAGAACTTAGTTCATTCGCAGTTGCCTTCTCAGGGGGAGTTGACAGTTCTTTCCTTTTGCACAGGGCACACTCTTTAAAAAAATCCGGATTAATTGCTGTCACTATAAGGACACCGTATATTCCCTCTCATGAAATAGATGAAGCAATTGAATTTACAAAAACCTTTGGAATAAAACATAGAATTCTGGATATAGCTTTTCCGGAAATTATAAGACAAAACCCGATTGAAAGATGTTATTTATGTAAAAAAACACTTTTTACTGAATTGCTGAATTTTGCAAGGGAAAACGAATATAAATATGTAATCGACGGGACAAATGCTGACGATTTAAGTGATTTCAGGCCAGGAATGAAAGCTTTAAAGGAAATGGGAATCAGAAGCCCTCTCCTGGAATCGGGGCTGACTAAAAAAGATATCAGGGAACTATCAAGAAGTGAAGGTTTGGACATCTGGGATAAACCTGCCATGGCCTGCTTGCTTACAAGGATTCCGTATGATACTGCGGTTGACGAAGGAACGCTCAGAATGATAGAACAGGCTGAGAATATGCTACTTGAAAAAGGTTATCCCGGAACAAGAGTAAGAACACATGGCGATGTTGCAAGAATTGAGTGCATTCCAGGCTTTATGGAAAAAATGATCCGTAATCCCGACAAAGAACATATTATAACCAATCTGAAAAAAATAGGATTCAGATATATATCTTTGGATCTTGAAGGTTACAGGACAGGAAGTTCAAACCCCGAAAAGAAAGAAGCATGAATGTAAAAGAAGTTGAAAAACTGCTGAAGAATGTCAAAAATGGAGAGACAAGTATAGAAGAAGCTTTGGATCTGCTTAAAAATTTTCCATATACTGACCTTGGTTATGCAAAAATTGATCATCACCGCGAAATGCGGACCGGATACCCTGAAATAATTTACTGTGCCGGTAAATCAGTAGAACAGGTGAAGGAAATTTTCAGGGTAATGTCAGAAAAGGAGAATAATGTTATTGGAACAAGGGCAAACATAGAGATGTACGAAGCCGTTAAGAGTATTGCACAGAATGCAACATATTATAATGTAGCCAGGATCATTTCCGTTCAGAAAAAAAAACCGGAAACTTCCAAAAATCTGATTGCTATAATAACAGCCGGAACTTCTGATATACCTGTTGCAGAGGAAGCGGCAGTAACAGCAGAACTCCTTGGAAATAATGTCTTACGGATATATGATGCGGGTGTGGCAGGAATACACAGGCTGGTTGACAAACTACCTGAAATCAGGAGCTGCAGAGTCGTAATTGTTATAGCAGGCATGGAAGGCGCCCTAGCGAGTGTTGTGGGCGGACTGGTGGACAAACCTGTAATAGCTGTACCAACGAGTATCGGCTATGGTGCAAATTTCGGAGGTATCTCAGCTCTTCTTGCCATGCTAACCAGCTGTTCGACAGGAGTTACAGTAGTGAATATTGATAACGGGTTTGGAGCCGGTTTCTCTGCCAGCATGATTAACAGAATGGAGTGATTATTTTTGCGATGGCAGGAAAAATATTGGTCTCTACGGCATATTTGCCACCAGTTGAATACTTCTCCGTAATTTCAAAGGCTGATGAATTACTTGTTGAAAGAGAAGAAAATTACCTGAAACAGACTTACCGGAACAGATGTTATATTCTTTCAGCTCATGGGCCCCAGCTTCTGTCGGTGCCGATTTATCATGGCAGTTTGCATAAAACTCCAATAAAAGATATCAGGATAGATTACTCCAAACGTTGGCAGCAGGTTCATATAAGGGCTATGACTGCTGGATATAACTCATCACCTTATTTCAAATATTATTTCGAGAACATTGAAAAGATTATTATAAAAAATCATGTTTTTCTTCTTGATCTGAACATGAATCTTAATGAGTCAATTCTTGAAACGCTTAAAATGAAAAAGAAAATTTCCTATACTGCATATTTTGAACCTGTCAGTGATATAGAAAATGATTTCAGATACAGAATCAACCCTAAAGAAGAATCTCATTTTGTTTTAAGAAAATACTTCCAGGTCTTTAATCTAAACAAAGGTTTTTCTCCAGTTCTGAGTATAATTGATCTGATCTTTAATATGGGTCCGGAGGCAGTCAATTATTTATAATAAGAACTCTGACCACAACCTGAAATGAGTTACAAAGAAACCGGATTATTGAGACGATAATGAGATCTGTTTACCACCAAGTTACTTCATGTTGTTTTACTCATTACCGGAACCTTATTAGAACATTCTTAACCTAGTTCACAGGGATACATATTCTAAATCCAATTGCATCCCCTGTTGATCCACTAATATTTGTGTTAGATCTGAATTTATTCCTTAAAGATTCTTTTGAACAAGTGAAATCTCCACCTCTGATCACTTTGGTGCTTCCATTTTCAGGGCCTTTGGGATTTTTAAGAGGCGATCTTTTGTAATAAGCTTTATCATAGAAATCGCTGCACCATTCCCAAACATTGCCTGATAAATCATAGATTCCAAATGCATTTGGCTTTTTTGTTCCAACATTATTAAGCCTTCCTGAAGAATTTTCCTTATACCAGGCTATTTCATTAAGGTCATCTGAACCACTATAAATATATTTATCACTTCCTGAAGCAGAATATTCCCATTCAGCTTCAGTTGGGAGCCTTCCAAAGAATGTTTTACAAAACATGTTTGCCCCATTCCACGTGACTCCCGTAACAGGTAAATTCTCAGAATCAACTCCAATTTTGAAAATACCATTGTCATAAATGATATTTTTATTCTTTGATAAATCAATGACTGATATATTATTTATTATTCCTGAAGCCGAACAATCAAATGCGTTCAAAAAGATAACAAATAACTTGTTGGTAATTTCTGTTTTACCTAGTAGAAATGAGTTTAGGCTGACCTGATGCTGCGGTTTTTCATCATCATTACCATTATCATCACCCATGCCGAAAGTTCCTGCAGGAATGGATACAAGGTTTGGAGTAATGTAATTACTGGAAAGCTTAAGAATACATTCTTTCATCATTTGCTTTGATTCCTGCTTTTTGGGGTCCAAAGTGACTGCCTCAGTTAAATACTTATGTGCTGTAATGTAGTCGTTCCCATTAAAAGCTTCTTTAGCTTTAAGAAATAGTTGATTCGTCTCACCAGCTGAATTCTTATTTGAATAGATGAAAAAGTACCATCCTGCCGCAATTAACAATAATACTATACCAAGAATCAAAAATATACTGAGTTTATTCTTTTGTTTTTTGTTTGTAGGATTATTATTTTCAGATGTACGGGTTTTAATCTTCTTCCCCCGTTTTTCCTGCGCTGTACCGGAAATACCTGTCTCATGATCCTTCTGACCTTCTTCCTGAATTCTTCTACGATTTATTTCAGAAAGGGTTATTATCGAGTTGAGGACATCATAAATGATAGTTCCGTTCTGTGGTCTTTCGTCAATATTTTTTTTCAGAGTACTCAGAATAAGACTCTTTAATTCTTTAGAAACTTTTATATCATCGGGAATTGGTGGTGGAGGTTCATGAACTACTTTATAAAGTGTGGCTGTAGGATTATCGGAATAAAAAGGAACTCTTCCTGTCATTGCTTCATACATAACGACTCCAAAACTATAAATATCACTTCTTCCATCTATCACTTCACCCCTTGCTTGTTCTGGACTCATAAATTCAGCTGTCCCAAGAATTGCTCCACTCAAAGTCATTGTCTTATCCTGATGAAAAGCAATACCAAAATCCATTAGTACTGGTCTGTCATTTGAAGAAATAAAAATATTTGAACTTTTTATGTCTCTGTGGATAAGTCCATTTTGGTGAAGGTGATTCAAAGCATCTGCAATCGGAGCCATATATTTGACTATTTTAAGCTCATCCAGCCGACCCTCCTGCCTTATTATTTCTGATAAATTTTTCCCCTGAAGATATTCCATTGATATATAATGCAATCCATCTTCTGTTCCAAAATCATGTATTGTTACAATATTTGGATGTGAGAGTGTTGCTAAATCTCTTGCTTCCCTATAAAACCTGGATATAGATTCATTATCATTTACCAGATTCGGGTGAATAATCTTCAGTGCAATTTCCCTTCCCAGATTAATCTGGGTTGCCTTATAAACTGTCGCCATACCTCCAGCACCAATTCTCTTGGTAATCTCAAATTTTCCTCCTAAGATTTTTCCAATTAACGGGTCGTTTTCTAAATGATTATCAAGCATGGTTTTACTGTTTAATGAGGTTAGTATTCAATGAATCCAAATATTTTTTACCAAGGCTCCGTTCCATCACCAGCAAAGCAAAAATACGCAAAATTCTGTTAAACTTGTCAGGTTTCTTTATCAAGTTGGCTGAGGCTATGGAAGTACCCAGGGAAATGATAACTTTTGATAAATTGAAAAGTAAATCCTTCAAAAGACATATTATTATTTCGGCAATTATTTTCATTTGCATAATTTTTCAGTGGGCGTATTAACTGTTAAAGCAATATTCTTCTTAGAAAATGCATGCCATTTAAAATCAGAACTCAAAGGCGTTTTCTGAACTGAAATCACAAATGTACTGCTATCTCCAGAAGATGATTTGGCAACAACTGGAGAAACATTATACTCACTCTTCTGAAATATCAGAAACAAAACTGTACAGAGAATCAATATCACAATAAATATCATGGCTGGGAAAAAGAAATTTCTGATCTTCCTGATTTTGTTGATAGACCGGACCTTTCCGAATGAAATACATAACGCTGATATATTGTCATTCGATCCCTTTTCAAATGCGTTATTAATCAGATTTTTAGCAAATGTTTCAGGATCAGGACCATTTTGATAGATCTGAAAAAAATCCAGCTCATCTTTTTTAACTGATTTGTCTGTAATTAATCCGTCCGAACAAAGCAGGAATATTTTTGGAGTTCGCAAACTAAGATAGTCCCGATGCTCCGGATAAATGTCAGGTTTATCATTTCCTCCACTTACTGATCGTGTAATAATATGAGAAAACTGATTAAAATAATCCGTATTTATTTTCTCCCCTGGTTGTTCTTTAATACTTCTTCAATATATGAATGATCTTTTGTAATTTGTTCGACGCCGTGTGAATCAATTTTATATAACCTGCTGTCACCAATATTTCCCCACACGTAAGAACCATTATGAATTAACAAGACAACAAGTGTCGTGCCCATACCTAAATGATCTATGTCTTTTTCAACTTCTTCTCTTACAGCGACTTGTGTTTTCAGGAAACCTTCTTCAAGAACAGATTTAAGCTGCGTCGGAAGAATTTGTTCATGAAATGATTCTTTTACATGTGATAAGAAAGTATTGACAGCCAGTTGGCTGGCAATCTCTCCGTGTTCATACCCTCCCATTCCGTCGGCTACAATAAAAAGATAGGTTCTGTCATCTATCTTCTCACAAAGAAATGAATCTTCATTATTTGATCGACGTCCTGTAATTGACTCCCCGTAATAAGTAATATTTTCTTCCAATAATGTGCTTATTAATATTGAATTCGTTAACCTTCCATTAATGTTAATAATTTTTAAATATGGTCGCGTCCGTAAATAAGATCTCCAGGAGTATTGATCAATATTGTTTTTGAAGTTTGATTGAAAACCCACTCAACGATAGCCCATATTACCAGAATTGCAGAAAGTGCATAACCATTAACCAGGTGGAATATCTTTAAATCGCGAAAAAAGATTATAACAATCAGGATGTCAAAAATGGTGGCACCGGTATATGCTATTATAAGAGCTCTCAGATAAAATCTACGTACTATACCTTTATAAATACTTTGCAGGTCACTGTTCGATAAACCAAAGGCTTTAAAGGTTCCAAGGTTGGTTTTAATTTTATCGAGGTGCGTTTTTAAGAGATTAAAAATAAACAATCCTACACTTATAATACTGAATATAAGCAGCATGGTTGCCATGGTCGTTGTAAGAATACTAATAGCAATAAAGTTCTTCTTGTCCTGAACTTTTGACATTTCAACCACAAGTTCATGTTCTTCGAAGAGAAATTTTTCGAATAATTCTACTCTTGTCAGGGATTTAAATGACACTGAAATTTTATCGTATGCAATGTTTATTTCAGGATTCTGGGGAAAAGGATAACGGTAATACCTGTACAGTTTATTGGCAAAACCATTTAGTCCCGGTGACTTCAGTATTTTATTATAGATATTATCAAGCGAATCAATGTTCTCCGGTTGAGGGGAAAAAGAAATATCAAGTTGATAAGCATCAATATATGTATCGGAATTCAGAGATAAATCGACTAATGGGTCCTTTCCTTTTAAAACAGAGTCAGATTTAAGGAACTTTTCTATACGTTTCTTTACTTCTAAAACCTCGTTTTTATCTTTAGTCTGTACAAAAATTGTTAAACTCTTGTAATCTTCTATGTTAAAAGGGTTATCCTGGCCAATGATCAACATTTTAAAGAAGAAAGGAGTGTACGCAAAATCAGAAACACCCGGTAATTCTTTTACCACTGCAATTATTGGAACAGGAACCTGATAATTACCGGAGTCTTTTTTCAGCATCTGCATTTGCACGAAAAGATCGCTCATTGAATAGCCAAAATCAGATAGGAATTTCTGCGTAACAATAATGCCGCAATCTCTGTTGTCATAAAATTTGTTTCTTCCGACAATCTTATTTTTCTCTCCAAGGACCTGTTTCAGGATAGGGCTTCCTGGTTCAATAGATTGACCCTTAGCCGGTCTGAATTCATTTTTTTTAATATTATAAAATGTCCTGGGATACTCCACAACAGCGAGAACAGTATCATATAAAAAAGCTGACTTATAGATTTCGCTATTAAGATCCGTTTTAATAGATTCAACTTCTTTTGATTTGCTGTATGGAACATCTACATCAAGGTTTTGAACAAACGGATCATTCATTCTCAGACTGAGATATTCTATTCCTCCTTTCGATATTGCAATAGCCATAAATGTCCCAAAAAGAATACCTGTTAGGATTAAAAGGTTTTTTCTTTTTTTCCCGTTTATTTCCTCTATTTCTCTTTTGGTGAAAAGTTTCTTGAAATCTTTATTAATCATTCCTATTTAAGTTTTTTATGTAACAACTCCTTTAAATCCAGAATCTCATTTCCCTTAAAGTCAATCCATTTTCTTTCCTCATTTGTTCCAGTGGACCTGAAAATATTTTCCTCAAAGATTTCCCCATAGCTGCCATTATCTTTAACCATCATTATTATCTGATCTGCAAATGCAAGCGAAAGATCAATATTATGAGACACAATTATTGAAGTTCTGTTCTTTTCCCCTAATGCCTTTTGTATTACTCTCATTAGTTCAACAGAATTATTCTCGTCCAGATTACCAGTCGGTTCATCGCCGAAAAGGACAGAAAACTCAGGAGTTATTGCTCTTACAAATGCAAGTCTTTGTCGCTGACCACCAGACAATTCAGTCACATGGGCATCCCTTTTTATTTCCTGCAAACCTACCTGTTCCATAGCTTTCTCAACTTTCGATAACGCCTGTTCAATCTTTGCACCCTGAATCAGCTGGGGGATGCAGGCATTCTCATAGGCAGTGAAGTTATGCATGAGGTTTGTGTTCTGGAATATAAAACTCATGTGAGAGTTACGTACATCTGAAAGGAGCTTTTCTTCAGTCCACAAATCAGATAAATTATAATGCTTTTCTATTTGAGGCATGAATCTTATTTCTCCTTCAGCGATTGTATTGTTCATTAATCCCAGGGTTTCAAGAATAGTGCTTTTACCGGCACCTGATTTTCCAATCATGACAACAAGCTGGCCGCCCATAATCACTAGATGTTTAATCTTCAGTACCGGATTGATACCATCATACGAACAGACCACATTATTTAATTCATAAATAGCTTGGGGCATAATTATTTAAATTTATTATAAACTTCATACTTAATATTTGGATTCAGGGTATTCATCTTTCTGCAAAAGTTTTGAAGTTCTGATTCCCTGGATGTGTTGTTTGGATTGTTAAAATAGAGATAAACCAAAATCTGGGTATTACTGGTTGCAAGCATCTGATTGACTCTTTCAATGAATTCCTTCAGGAAAAAAGACCTGCCTTCCAGTTCGGACCTATAAAAGTAATCAGAAACATCAAAATGGATAGTAATCTTGTTTGTTACAACTTTGATTCCTCCCATAAGTTTGTTTTCCAGCCTGAGTTTATCATTAAACAGATCGGGAAGCAATGAACTGGAATTTCTCATCTGCCCGGTGATCTGCTCAAATCCTGTTTCTCCATTGGTTATTATCGGGTCAACCCCTGAACTATAGTAAATCATATCGCCAACTTCGTTCGATTGATTTTCTGCCGTCCATACCTGTTTAAGATTCATATATAATCTTTTTATCTCAGCCTGAAGCTGATCATTACTTTTTTCTTCAAGAGGGGCGCTATGATCGATATAAAATACGCTATACTCTTTATAGGTATCACCTTTGATCGAAATTTTATTTGGTTTAAAGAGAGTTAATTTAGCTAGAATATCCAAAGAGAGCATATTCTGAGGCAACCAATAATAACTGAGACCCGAAAAGAAATGAAATTTCTCCACCTCTTTTTCTGAAATCAGTTTTTCATAATTATCCCCAAACGTTTTAAAATATGAATCAAAGTCAATATCCTTGATTTCACTAACAGGTGTCGTCTCCATACCTGAATACTCTGAAAAATCCAGACCAAGAGTATATCCCCATAATTCAGCAACATTCATCGATCTTATCTTCAGATTGTTTGTGTCGATATTCCGGCTTACAAAATATCCGAATAATTCAGATCTGAGTAATTCTTTTACAGGAGAGTCTTTTAATATCTTTGCAAAATCTTTAACCGCTGCAAACTGAATGTCATCCATAAAATTTGCTTTCAGAAACCTTGCATCTGCTAAATTCAGATATTGAGTATCCACTGCCAGAGCCAGTGGATTCAAAATTTTTGCTGTTCTCTGGTTATCATTTAAATAGAAAAAACCTAAATGGGCATTGTGCTTATAAATTTTCATTGCAGCTCTTGCAGTGTCATTAGCACTTGTTCTTCCCCTTTCTGAAAAAGTATAGAGCTTCTGTCCTTCTTCAACTTTCTTCCAATCAGGAACATACGCCCTGTTGCTGTATATGATGGTTATATCTGATAATTTCACCCAGAAAACATCATTCCTGGTCAGATTTTCATGAACAATATCGGTTACACTAAGCAGTAATGCATCAGTTTCCTGTTTTAAAACAAAATAAGCATCAAATACACTATCTGCAATTTGTTTATTTAACCCGGGCATATTTGACGGAAGATTTCTGTTATCCGGATTTTTCTTTATAAGAGCCCTAACAATTACCTTGTCAACACTGAGATTCCTCATTCCCAGAACCAGGTCCTGCTTTTTGACCCAACCTACTTCAATTGCACTTGCAGTAAATCTATAATTATTAGTTAGCAGTGCAGTTCCTCTTTTCTTAACAAGGCGGACTGCATCTTCAGTTTCATCCCATACAGCAAAATACTGAAGAAATTTTTCAGTACCTTTCTGGTTCAGACACTCTTTGTCGCTGTAAACAGGTATATTGTCTTTTGCTGCCATAACATACCACACATTTTCGCCTCTTTCATTTGACACAGAAGTGCTCATACCCGGATAAGGCGCTTCATACTTAAGAGGCATTTTTGGGAAAAAATCTCCTTCCTGACCATACAAAAGTAATGGTAAAAGAATTCCCAATATTATAAGAATCTTTTTCATTGATATGATTTTAGGGTAAATAGCTTTGCGGTATCCAATACCAGGCTCTGTCATTTGAAAGAAAAAGGAATTCTTTGTTACCCGACAAGCGATTAAGGTCATCTCTCTTCTTTTTAATATTGTTAACTATATCATCAAATTCAGAATCTGACACTACATTGAGATCACTCAAATCGTTCATCTTGTATTTCTGTAACAAAGGGTTCAATGATGGCAAGCCTGTTATTAATCCCATAAGTTCAGCCAGATTTTTATTAGCAATTTCATCCGGAGTGACCCCATAGTTGGCCCTGAGTATTTCCATCCAGCTCTCCCTTAACTTCTCTCTTCGTTTAGACTGTGTCTGATTCGGATCATAAATTTTATCAAGAGTTACCCTTAGATCATCGAACTCAGGTTGATCCAGAAACAAAACATAGTTATAAAGAGGGGTTACCATGCTGTCAATTCTTACAGGTGTATGGCCTCTAAGCATAAACTGATAATTCTTCTGCCTTATAATATTGATCTGGTCCACTGTAAAACCGGCTTTCATTAAAAGTTGAATGACTTCCTGTGAAAATCCTGATTCCTTGCTTAAGTCTTCCGGAACAACATTCAGCAATTTTCTTAGCTCAGAAATCAGGCTGTCATTTCTGCTGTTAGTTAAAGTGATCATTCTTTTCACTAACTTCTGAGCCATATCTGCAGGGATTTGATGACCCTGGGTAACGTATTGCAATTCACCGTTTACAGGGCTATACTGAAGTGTAAAAAGGGTTTTGTTTTCCTTATCCTGTACCCAGCGAGGCCGGCTGTTGAGAGAGGTCAGATTAAGTGTTCCATATTTTTGTTTCAGGATTTCTGATATTCCTTCAGCATTTTTCCTTCCCAGTTCATTTAGCTGTGTAATAAAATCCTCGTAGGATATATCCTTTTCATGATGCACCTGTATGCACAGAATGCCACAACTGTATTTTTTAATTAAAGGAATTACATCTGATTCAGTAATGCGGCCTTCTCCTTCACGATCGCCTGAATCTCCTATCACTATAATAATATTAGTCTGTTGTTCAAATCCTCTTAAAACGTTGTCAACTTTTTTAAGCCCGAGATACATTCCTTCCGATGTAGTATTATCCCTGCATGCAGGCTCATCAGCGTCAACGGTAGCCATAAACCTCACAAATTGATTATAATCAGATAATTGATGAACTAAATAGCAACCATCATCTTCAGGTTTTTCATAATCGCGATATACCACAGCTCCATATTTGAAACTATTTTCCGAATTCTGTACTGCAGCGGCGCTCTCCAACACAGCCTTACGTACCGATTCAAGATATGGGCCCATGGATTCGGTACCATCTAGAACAAAAACCAGATTAATATATCGTGATCTGGCTATCTGTTCGTTTAACATTCTCTGGATGTCAAGCATCTGGTCATTTTTTACATGCGTTCCATTTTCCTGAACCAGATCACTCACAACAGCCGTTTCAACTAAATTTCCTGCTTTTCTGAGAACAGGAAGGCGTTTCCAGTAAGGGCTATATCTGACGGTATAACGATCATCGTTCCAAAAAGCAGATGATCCATCCCGTGTGGAAACAAATAGTTTTGCCTTTGTTGAATCGGTAAATAACGAACTTTTAATATTTAATTTAATCCGCTCTGCAGCAGCCTCCTTATCCCAGTTTGGTTCCAGTGCCTGACGCTGGTCCCAAACCTGCACACTCGATATATCCACCCAACCATTAACATAGTCGGCTAAGTTTCCGCGCGAGATATTATCCTTCTTACTGACCAGATACCTGTTACCTTCTTTCTTAAGAATGAAGAAGAATTCAAAAAGAGGAGTTTCTTTACTATTCGGTGAGGCTGCAGCCGGAGAATCATAGAAAGCAAGCTTTTTTGCACCCTCCTTTATCCTTTCCATTTCGTGTTGCATCATCTCCGGGGTTGTAATGGTCATTACCTTAAGTCTGAAATTGGTTTTAGAACTATACAGTGTGCTTGGTGACAAGACACAGAAAGCTTTATCAACCCAGCCAAAATCATTTGGTTCCTGCATAAATTCTCCTACGCTTGCGCTGAAGGTTCCATCGTCACTTACAATATGAATCATTTTATCTTTCTCTTCCACAACCAGGAAACGATCCAAAAACTTCGGTGTTTTACCATTGCTTGTAGTTACACCTGCCCTGTCAATCCAGACGCTCCAATTCTGATTGCTGAGCGTGTTTGTACTATTAAGATCAGCAATCGACTCGAAGTTTGGTTTCAGATATTTAACCGGCATTCTGAGAGGTTGCTTCCCGGCAAATGGTTGCCCCGATAATGTGAATGGGCAGATTAGTAGTATTAAAACGAATAGGTTTTTCATATTTAAATTTGTTAGGGCAAATAACTTTGAGGTATCCAGTAATATGCACGATCGTTAGACATAAAGTAAAATTGCTTATTCCCGGCAATTTTTGATAATAATTCACTTTTATCCTGAATGTCCTTTAATATCTGATCAAACTCCATATCAGGAAGCCTTGTAATGTCAAGGATATCTTTAAATGTATATTTCTTAAGGATCGGGTTCGGTGAAGGGAGCCCTGATATCAGGTTCATTACATCAGAAAATGATTTATTTTGAATTTCTTCCCGGCTGACTCCATAGTTCGCCCTTAATACTTCAAACCATGCATCTTTAAAGCTTTGGCGACGCTGATAACCGGTAAGTCCCGGTGTATAAATTTTGGTAAGAGATATAATCAGATCATTCAATTCTTCTGCGTCAAGAAAAATATCAAACTTATATATCGGGTTGGTAAGTTTTTGCACTTCAAATGATGTATACGTTTTCAGAAGAAACTGATAATTCTTCTGAGTAAGGATAGAAATCTGTTCATTGGAATATCCTGCATCTTTCAAAAACAATTTCACTGCCGGGGAGAAAGAACCTATTTTTGTAGGGTCTATTACAGTGATACTGTTTATAAGATTATCCACTGTCCTCAATAATGAGTCGGTCCTAATGTTCATGTCGTTGATCATTTTTTCAATGATCTTGCTTGTAGTGGCTTCTGTTAAGCTTTTTCCTAGAGAGACATACTGCAAACCTCCGGTCAATGGGCTGTTCTGAAGAGTATAAAAACCAATATCCTCATTGTTTTCATGCTTCCACCTTGGCCTTGCCGAGGCAGAAAGTACCTGCTGATTTCCAAATGCCTTTTCATTCTCTTCAGCAATTTGTATCGAAGTTCTAAGAATCATATCAGGTACCTCGATAACAAAATCTTCATAGGACTGGTTTTTAGGGTGATGAACCTGAATCGCAACCATATTGATCCTGTTTTTTACCAGGTTGGGATAACATCAGATTCTGTAACACGTTTTGGTCCTGGCCGATCCGCAGCATCACCTATCAGAATGATAATATTTGTTTCTTTTTCTTTACCACGGAAAAGGGCTCTGGCTTTATTTAATCCAAGGTATAATCCCTCTGAGACTGTGTTGTCAAAACATGCAGGATCATTTGTATTGCAGGCTCCGAGTTCAGCACAAAACCGATCAATACTGTTACCCAGGGGTATTGTGTTATAGCATTTATCATTTGCAGGGTCATCATAGTCTCTGTAAACAATTGAACCGAACTGAAAACTGTTATCAGAATTATATAATCTTGTTGCACTGTTTTTTACAGCATCCTGCACCGATTTGAAGTATGGTCCCATGCTTTCTGTACCATCAATCACAAACACAACATTAATGTTGCGTTTTTTTTCGTGAAGATCAGTTTGAAGGGACTGAAGCCCTCTATAGGATTCTTCAGTAATTTTCTTTCCCGATTCATTAACCAGATCACTGACAACTGCTGTTTCGATAAGGTTACCGGTCCGGTTGAAGACCGGGAGTCTTTTCCAGTTTGGACTAAATTTCTTTTCAAATGGATCATCCGCCCAGAAATTCCTTGTTGTATCCCCGCTATTTCCATAGTTCAGGGCTTCTTCACTTGTTTCGAATAAAGCTGCCGGTGTTTTATTCTGTCTTCTCTCTTCACTCGAAACCTTATCCCAATCAGGTTCAAGAACCTGACGCATCTCCCAGAGCTGTACCTTCGATTCATCAACCCACCCCATAAGATAATAACCAGCATTTCCTTTGGAAATATTATCCCTCCGACCTAATAATAAACGGTCACCTTCCTTTTTAAAGACGTAAAATATCTCAAAAAGAGGTAATTCGTTAATATTCTCATGCGTTGTAGTCGGATTAGAGAAAAAATTCATTTTTTTGCCTTCAGCTTTTATACGTTCAAGTTCGCCCTTCATTTGTGAAGGGGTTGTTATAGTCATTACCTTTATCCTGAAGTTGGTTTTATCGCTATACAAGGCAGTGGGCCATAATAACATATCAGACTTTGGCACCCATCCATAATCAGTTGGTTCACTAATAAATTCATCAGTTGCACTGTTGTAGCTTCCGTTCTCCATAACAATATGAATTCTGTCTGAAGCTTCCTCAACTACAAGAAAGCGGTCGGCAAAATTAAGTTGTTTGCCGTTCGAGGAAACTATGCCCTCTCTGTCAGCCCATACAGCCCATATATTTCTTCCTGGTTTAGACTTTCCGATTTTTGTGGAGAGTTTTGGTTTTTCATAATCGGATGGAGATCTCATTGGAGATTTTCCAACAAAGTTTTGAGAAGTTGCACACAGACTACCCGATAAAAATATGATCACAAGGAAAAGATTCTTCATTAATTCGTTAGTTGTTAACAGTTTTCTTATCATAGGTGACCAATTGCACACTTGATATCTTTTTATTTGGATTAAGCTGAATTTTTACAGTTATACTCACTAACTCATAAGGATTAGATTCAATCACTATTTTTCTTACAAAATCTTTAAACGATCCAGTTTCCTTACCTCCAATTGGTATCTCTCCATTGTTCAGGCAATAACTACAAACTTTTATGCTAAGGTCCCTTTGTTCTTTTTCCTCAGTACCTGAAACAGTTTTATTAGCGAGAGATGTCAACCACTTGGAGAATTTATTATCATCTACCTGTTCGAGTATTTTAATTGTTTTTGTATCAAATACTTTTCCTGAAGCCTTATCAATCAATTTTACCACGTATTGGCCAACCTCAGCAAAAGATACCTGACCAATTGTACTTTCAGAGGTCGATTTACCTCCAAAATCCCAAACAACCGGATTAATAGCTTTGGTTGAATAACCTATTACATCGCCTGTATAGGCTATTACAGGCCAAATAACAATAACAGGGCTTTTCTTTACAGTGTCTTTTTTGGCAGGCGCCTCTTTCCCGGCAACTATAGAATCGCGACGAACAATGGGCTCAGTTGAAGCCTCTATAACAATTTTCAGATCCATTGAATCTGCTTGGTTCCCTTTTGCAGCTTTAATCATAGGATTGAATATGCCTTTCTTATTATAGATATGGATAGGATTTAATTCTGTAGAATAGGAACCATCGCCAAAATCCCATGATATCTTGTCAAAATTTTTCGAAAGATTCTTAAACCGGACAGTATCTCCGACAGTGAATTGCCTTTTGTCTGGTGAAAAATCTGCTATGGGTTTTTCTTTTACTTTAGGCCTGCATGAGTTTAAACCAATGCCAAGCATACAAAGGATCAGAATGTGCAAAATTTTCTTAAAACTGTACATAATTTATAATTCTATAGTTTGAGATAATTAACATTTTTCTGGGTGTTACCCGTCCTTGATAATTTTTTAATCCCAATAGTAATTCCGATTACTGAGAGGTTTATATTTCCCATTTCCGACATAATACTATTATAAACAGGACTCTTACTGGCGTCAGTTGTGTTTGGAGTTAATAGTGCTGAACTCTTGACTTTTGAAGAAAAATTAAGAAAAGCCTGATTATAATTCACCCCTACATATAATTGATAGCTATTACGGAGTCTGAAAAACATTCCCAATTCAATATTGCCGGATGCATTGATTGGGTTTATCGGAAGAGTACCTTTACCTGAATAAGTCTGATCATCATTGAAACCTAATGCAGGAATTTCCTGAAGTGTGACATTGTACTGAGGATAATATCCTAAACTTGAGTAATTGGTTTTAATGTTATAAGTTCCTTTATAATAAGATAATACTACCCCCGCATTCATATAGAATCCATTGTTCTGACTAAACGATTTTTCATAATTTAACTTAACAGGGAAATTAAACCCGGTAATTGAAATATTTTCACTCAGAGCACTAAGGTTCATTATCTGATAATATGTGTCTTTGTCCGCATCCGCTGTCTCTTCGGCACTTAAATACCCGACTGCAGAATAATTTGATGATAAATACGATATTCCCAAACCGACTGATCCTCCGATTTTATAAGTTTCAAAATTTTTGAAAAGATAACGTAGTTCACCCTCAATTCCAAATCCGGCTTTTGACTGCACTTTTTGTCCTGTGATTATACTTTCAGTCATCTGATTATTGAAACTGAAATTATCTAACCCGGCATTTAATGAAAGAATTTTTTCCCAGTGTGATATCTTTGTGAAAGGAGCCACATAGGTCCACTTACTCTCTCCCGACTTAACTATTTCAGTAATAAGAGGATCGCAGGTAATAGTGTCATTAATTCTTAACCTGAGATCCTGGCAGGTTGAAGTTTCGTACCTGGCGCCCGAGGAGTTTTTTGAATAAGCCTGTATCTCTTTTTTTATTCTTACAGAAACAACCAGACCTTTCTTATCAATTTTAATTCTGCCGTACAGAGTGCCGGCATCAGTCTCTGTAAGCCTGCAATACAAATTCATGTAATTATCGCTGATGTCTTTTACATAATCTGAAACCTTTTTTTGTTTTTCATTTATTGTTGTTTCATTATTGTTGATATAGTTCGGAGATATATCATCAAAAACTATAACGCTGTCGTTCAGGAAAAACTTAAGAAATTTATCTTTTTGATTTTCCGTTATTTTATTTCCTTCAGAGAGAGTGGAATAAAACTCATAGTGTCTTATCAGACTATCGATATTATGAAGGAGCAGAATTTGTTTTTCTCTTGATAATTTTACAGTCTGACCAGGCAGCAAAACCCCGGAAACGGCTAACAAAAAACAAAATATAAGCTTTCTCATCTTAATTGGAATTAACTATTATTTTCGCAATAGCTCTCATGTTACCCTGGATAATATCTATAAAGTATATCCCGGGTTTTAATTTCGTTCCCTGATTAATATCAGTACTTTGCACAGTCAATACGGTTCCCGATGTCATCTTTTGAACCGTGTTAGGATATGTCTTACCGAAATAATCTCGTACAAAGACCTGTATTGAGCTACTCGCTGTGAGACCATTTACTGTAACTGTGAACTGGCCATTATTTGGATTTGGAGCCACTGTAACCGGGAGATTAAGCCCGGGGGAAACCGGAATGATTACTCCACCCTGTTCATAGTATACTTTTGTTGTACACTCATTCTTATTGGTTGTTATAACCCAATATTTGGTCAAGTCTGACAGATCGGTCGGTATAAAATACTGTCCTGTTGCACCAGATATATTACCGGATGCGTCACCCCACTGATATTTTACGGAATCAGCATTTGTACAGATCAGAATATTATTCCCTTTCTTAAGAACAGCATCAGGTGGAGGCGATTTATCTACTGTTAGAACCGGTACATCCGACGACGTTATATCCGTTGTGACAGAATCACCCCGCAATACCTGATTATTGACGCTTACGAGGCTGTCTTCCAGAAATTTTGATACTATTTTGCAACTAAATTGATAACCATTGAATGTATTCAGTATACTGTCCAGAGACAAAATATTTGTATTTTCGCCATTATGTTTTAGAAACGGGGGGTTTGTTATATCTTTCCAGTCATCTGTCGTATTTTCACGATATTGCCATTCATATTTTTGAAATACCCCTGTTGAGCTGACAGAAAATCCGATATTGCTATATTCACAGGACTCCTTGGAGGTGGGTTGTGAGGTAATTTCAATTTTCGGATAAACAATAAGGATACCTGTTGTATAGCTGATACTATAATTGTTATCTACTGGAGCAACAGGAAAATCAATCCAATAATCAGGTGCAGGAGGAATTATCGGAGGGCTCGAGGCAGTACAATTTGTTGTCAGATTTAAAGAAAAATCAAGAGTATTAATGTCACCAGGAAATTTAAGATCTGAAGTGACAACGTAAGCTTCCATATCAGGTAATTCGTCTCCCTGAAATTTATTAATGTTATGAATGGATAACCTGAGGTTTGCCTTTGTAACAGTGAAGGTTCCATTATTATAATTAATGTCATAGTTCGAGGCTAAAAACCCACCTGTACCAGTTGCCATTGATGGGGTCACAACAAAGGCAGTTCCGGCATCAGTAGCAGCTGAAAGACCTGCCGCATCAGGGGTAAGGGTTACACTTGTTACCAATTCACCAGGTACTTCTTCGCTATTTGTCGTGAAATACGTCGTATTGGTTCCGGCTGTTAAAGCTGTCCCGTATTCTTTGGTTGGCCCAGTGGCAATGATCGTTAATGGTTTCTTTGCTACTACATCCTCGTAAGGTAAATAAGTGACAGCATAGTTGCTTTCAAGAAAGCCTCCGGTACCGGTTACCATTGATGGAGTAACAACATAGGCTGTTCCCGCTGGAGCTGTAGCTGAAAGACCTGCCGCATCAGGGGTTAGTGTAACGCTGGTTACTATCTCACCTGATATTTCTCCGCTGTGCGTAAAATTCGTTGTACTGGTTCCTGCCGTTAAGGCTGTACCATAAGTCTTTGCCGGTCCTGTGGCAGTTATAGTCAGATCTTTGGGGATAATATCAGCAGTTGTTGTTGATACACTTGCCAGGTAGTAGTCTGCAGCATCTGCACCGGAAAGGGAAGCTCCTGTTAAAGTGACAGTTTTTGTGGTTCCCACATCTTTGGTGTCGAACGTTGATGTTCCCCCCGCAAGTGTTACATCATCCGGTGAAATGACACCGTCGAGAGAACGCGAAAGTTCAATTGTGCCGGTGTTACCATCATATATCTTATTGTCAACGATAAAGCTCCCGGTGATAGACAATGGGGTAATGTCAGCCGTAGTTGCTGATACACTTGCCAGGTAGTAGTCTGCTGCATCTGCACCGGAAAGAGAGGCTCCTGTTAAAGTGACAGTTTTTGAGGTTCCCACATCTTTGGTGTCGAACGTTGATGTTCCCCCGGTAAGTGTTACATCATCCGGTGAAATGACACCGTCGAGAGAACGCGAAAGTTCACTTGTACCGGTGTTACCATCATATATCTTATTTTCAACGGTAAAGCTCCCGGTGATAGACAATGTGGTAATGTCAGCAGTTGTTGTTGGCGCACTTGCCAGATAGTAGTCTGTTGCATCTGCCCCGGAAAGAGATCCAGTTAAAGTGACAGTTTTTGAGGTTCCCACATCTTTTGTGTCGAACGTTGCTGTTACTCCGGTAAGTGTTACATCATCCGGTGAAATGACGCCGTCGAGAAAATACGAATGTACAATCGCGCTGGTGTTACCATCATATATCTTATTGTCAACGGTAACGCTTCCGGTGATAGACAATGGGATAATGTCAGCAGTTGTTGCTGATACACTTGCCAGGTAGTAGTCTGCTGCATCTGCACCGGAAAGGGAGGCTCCTATTAAAGTGACAGTTTTTGAGGTTCCCACATCTTTTGTGTCGAACGTTGATGTTCCACCGGTAAGTGTTACATCATCCGGTGAAATGACACCGTCGAGAGAACGCGAAAGTTCACTTGTACCGGTGTTACCATCATATATCTTATTTTCAACGGTAAAGCTCCCGGTGATAGATAATGTGGTAATGTC
The DNA here is from genome assembly GCA_963838215.1 of uncultured Bacteroidales bacterium. Classification (GTDB taxonomy): domain Bacteria; phylum Bacteroidota; class Bacteroidia; order Bacteroidales; family VadinHA17; genus LD21. Next base: position 130,700 of record CAWIQG010000005.1, read on the forward strand.
AGCAGTTGTTTCTGATACACTTGCCAGGGAGTAGTTTGCTGCATCTGCCCCGGAAAGGGAAGCTCCTGTTAAAGTTACGGTTTTTGAGGTCCCCACATCTTTTGTGTCGAACGTTGATGTTCCACCGGTAAGTGTTACATCATCCGGTGAAATGACGCCGTCGAGAAAATACGAATGTACAATCGCGCTGGTGTTACCATCATATATCTTATTTTCAACGGTAAAGCTCCCGGTGATAGATAATGTGGTAATGTCAGCAGTTGTTTCTGATACACTTGCCAGGGAGTAGTTTGCTGCATCTGCCCCGGAAAGGGAAGCTCCTGTTAAAGTGACAGTTTTTGTGGTTCCCACATCTTTGGTGTCGAACGTTGATGTTCCCCCGGTAAGTGTTACATCATCCGGTGAAATGACACCGTCGAGAGAACGCGAAAGTTCACTTGTACCGGTGTTACCATCATATATCTTATTTTCAACGGTAACGCTTCCGGTGATAGATAATGTGGTAATGTCAGCAGTTGTTTCTGATACACTTGCCAGGGAGTAGTCTGCTGCATCTGCACCGGAAAGGGAGGCTCCTGTTAAAGTGACAGTTTTTGAGGTTCCCACATCTTTTGTGTCGAACGTTGATGTTCCACCGGTAAGTGTTACATCATCCGGTGAAATGACACCGTCGAGAGAACGCGAAAGTTCACTTGTACCGGTGTTACCATCATATATCTTATTTTCAACGGTAAAGCTCCCGGTGATAGATAATGCGGTAATGTCAGCAGTTGTTTCTGATACACTTGCCAGGGAGTAGTCTGCTGCATCTGCACCGGAAAGAGAGGCTCCTGTTAAAGTGACAGTTTTTGAGGTTCCCACATCTTTGGTGTCGAACGTTGATGTTCCCCCGGTAAGTGTTACATCATCCGGTGAAATGACACCGTTGAGAGAACGTGAAAGTTCACTTGTACCGGTGTTACCATCATATACCTTATTGCCAACGGTAATGCTTCCGGTGATAGACAATGGGTAAATGTCAGCAGTTGTTGTTGGCGCTCCTGATAACAATAAGGTATAATTCCCTGCCCTGGCGCCTGAGAGTGATAAGTCAGAAAGGCTGACTGTTTTACCTGTACCAGTATCTTTAGTATCAAACTCTGCTATATTTGCAAGGGTTACATCATCACTTCCTACTTTTCCGGCAAGGGTAAGGTTGTTTGTTATTATAGTTGCAGCTATTTCACGGTCATAAATTTTATTGGCAGCGGCGAACGAGCCTGTAACAGTGAGAGTATCTTTGGTCACGATGAAGTTGGCGGGATTGTATGTAAAGTCGTAGTTTTCAGCTACACCACCGGAAACGGTAATTGAATATGTTCCGACAGAAGTTGTATCGGTAACAGTTGTGCTGGCCGTTGGCTTGGTTGTCAAAACGGATTCGTCATCACCGTTCTGCCATCCACTATACGTGAAGGTCAACTCCGGATTAACCTGGCCATATACTTTAGTCTGAGCATTTGCGGTAACTATCAGGGTCGGCCTGGTTACCGTGAAGTCTCCGGCTACATAGGTAAAATCATAGTTGTTGGCAATGCCTCCGGCAACGGTAATTGCTCCGGAATAAACCCCGACCGGAGTTGCATCATCAACGATAGTGCTTGCTGTCGGAAGAGTTGTCAACACAGATTCATTCTCACTGTTTACCCATCCACTGTATCCTAAAGTCAATTCCGGGTTGGGGTCTCCGAATACTTTAGTCTGAGGATCTGCTGTAACGAATAACATCGCTTTGGTCACCGTGAAGTCAGCAGCCACATAAGTGAAAGCATAGTTTTCATCCACTCCTCCGGAAACAGTGATTGCTCCGGTATAAACTCCAACCGGAGTTGTAAGGTCAACGGTCGTACCAGCAGTCGGAGGTGTTGTTAATACTGATTCATCCTCACTGTTTACCCATCCGCTGTAAGAGAAGGTCAACGTTGGATCGGCTGCACCATATATTTTGGTCAGAGTATCGGCGTTAACTGTGAGGGTTGCTTTAGCTACCATTATATCTCTTGCAACATATCCAATTGTATAATTGCTGGCTGTAAAAGTTCCTCCTGTCGCAGCTGATGCAATCACTGACCCGGTATATGTTCCTGCAGCATCTGTTGCAGCAGCGCCGGTGCCATAAGTAATGGTAACCGTACCAATAGTCTCACTGTTCTGCAAGCCAACAGATGTAAAGGCTGTTGAACCTGATCCACCTGTCAGTGTTTCACCATAGGTTTTTAATGCATTATTGGCCGTGACTGTCAATGTTGCTGTACCTACAATGATATCTCCAACCGTATAGCTAATTGTATAATTGCCGGCTGTAAACGTCCCTCCTGTTGCAGCTGATGCTGTTACCTGACCGGTATATGTTCCTACTGCATCTGTTGCAGATGCACCCGTACCATAAGCAATAGTAACCGTACTAATAGTCTCACCATTCTGCAAGCCAACAGATGTAAAAGCTGTAGAACCTGCACCTCCTGTTATGAGCGTACCATAGGTCTTATTTACATTATTGGCTGTAATCGTCAAGGTTACTGTACCTACTATAATATTCCCAGCTGTATAGCCAATTGTATAATTACCCGCTGTAAATGTCCCTCCAGTCGCAGCTGATGCAGTCACCTGGCCCGTATATGTTCCTACTGCTGCTGTTGCTGCAGAACCGGTGCTATAAGCAATAGTAACCGTACCAATAGTCTCACCATTCTGCAAGCCAACAGAGGTAAAGGCTGTAGAACCCGTACCTCCTGTTATGAGTGTACCATAAGTCTTATTTACATTACTGGCTGTGATCGTTAAGGTTGCTTTATTTACGGTAAACGAACCATTCAAATAGGTAATGTTGTAGTTTGTCAGACCAGTGCCTGCTGCTGCACTAGGTACGATTGTATAGGGAGAACCAGCCACACCTGCTGTCGCGGCTGCTCCACCACTGGTAAGTGTCACACTGGTTACGGCATCTGAATTAACCAGACCAGAGGTAGTAAATTCTGTACCAAGGAAGGTAACAGCTGTACCGTAAGTCTTGGACTGGTTATTGGCTGTGATTGTCAAGGTCGCTTTAGCTACTATAATATTCCCTACTGTATAGCTAATTGAATAATTGCTGGCAGTAAACGTTCCTCCTGTTGCAGCTGATGCAGTCACCTGACCGGTATATGTTCCCACGGCATCTGTTGCAGCAGCGCCAGTTCCATAAGCAATAGTAACCGTACCAATAGTCTCACCATTCTGCAAGCCAACAGATGTAAAAGCTGTCGAACCTGTACCTCCTGTTATGAGTGTACCATAAGTCTTATTTGCATTACTGGTTGTGATCGTCAAGGTTGCTGTACCTACTATAATATTCCCTGCCGTATAGCTAATTGAATAATTGCTTGCTGTAAACGTCCCTCCTGTCGCAGCTGATGCAGTCACTGATCCTGTATATGTTCCTACTGCTGCTGTTGCTGCAAAACCGGTGCTATATGCTATTGTAACTGTACCAATAGTCTCACCATTCTGCAAGCCAACAGATGTAAAAGCTGTAGAACCTGCACCTCCTGTTATGAGCGTACCATAGGTCTTATTTACATTATTGGCTGTGATCGTTAAGGTAGCTTTACCTACTATAATATTCCCAGCTGTGTAGCCAATTGAATAATTGCTTGCTGTAAACGTTCCTCCTGTTGCAGCTGATGCAGTCACCGATCCTGTATATGTTCCCACTGCTGCTGTTGCTGCAGCACCGGTGCCATAAACAATAGTAACCGTACCAATAGTCTCACCATTCTGCAAGCCAACAGATGTAAAAGCTGTTGAACCAGCTCCACTTGTCAGTATTGATCCATAGGTCTTATTTACATTATTGGCCGTGATTGTCAAGGTTGCTTTAGCTACTATAATATTCCCTACTGTATAGCTAATCGAATAATTGCTGGCAGTAAACGTTCCTCCTGTCGCAACTGATGCTGTCACTGATCCTGTATATGTTCCCACGGCATCTGTTTTAGCAGCACCCGTACCATAAGCAATAGTAACCGTACCAATAGTCTCACCATTCTGCAAGCCAACAGATGTAAAAGCTGTTGAACCTGCACCTCCTGTTATGAGTGTACCATAAGTCTTATTTACATTACTGGCTGTGATCGTTAAGGTTGCTGTACCTACTATAATATTCCCAGCTGTATAGCTAATTGTATAATTGCCCGCTGTAAACGTCCCTCCTGTTGCAGCTGATGCAGTTACCTGACCAGTATATGTTCCCACGGCATCTGTTTTAGCAGCACCCGTACCATAAACAATAGTAACCGTACCAATAGTCTCACCATTCTGCAAGCCAACAGATGTAAAAGCTGTCGAACCGGTACCTCCTGTTATGAGTGTACCATAGGTCTTATTTACATTATTGGCCGTGACTGTCAAGGGTGCTTTAGCTACTATAATATTCCCAACTGTATAGCTAGTTGTATAATTGCCAACTGAAAACGTTCCTCCTGTTGCAGCTGATGCAGTCACCGATCCTGTATATGTTCCCACTGCTGCTGTTGCTGCAGAACCGGTGCTATAAACAATAGTAACCGTACCTATAGTCTCACCATTCTGCAAGCCAACAGATGTAAAAGCTGTCGAACCGGTACCTCCTGTTATGAGTGTACCATAGGTCTTATTTACATTATTCGCCGTGATTGTCAAGGGTGCTTTAGCTACTATAATATTCCCAACTGTATAGCTAGTTGTATAATTGCTGGCAGTAAACGTTCCTCCTGTTGCAGCTGATGCAGTTACCTGACCGGTATATGTTCCCACAGCATCTGTTTTAGCAGCACCCGTACCATAAGCAATAGTAACCGTACCAATAGTCTCACCATTCTGCAAGCCAACAGATGTAAAAGCTGTCGAACCTGCACCTCCTGTTATGAGCGTACCATAGGTCTTATTTACATTATTGGCTGTAATCGTCAAGGTTACTGTACCTACTATAATATTCCCAGCTGTATAGCCAATTGTATAATTACCCGCTGTAAATGTCCCTCCAGTCGCAGCTGATGCAGTCACCTGACCCGTATATGTTCCTACTGCTGCTGTTGCTGCAGAACCGGTGCTATAAGCAATAGTAACCGTACCTATAGTCTCACCATTCTGCAAGCCAACAGAGGTAAAGGCTGTAGAACCCGTACCTCCTGTTATGAGTGTACCATAAGTCTTATTTACATTATTGGCTGTGATCGTTAAGGTTGCTTTATTTACGGTAAACGAACCATTCAAATAGGTAATGTTGTAGTTTGTCAGACCAGTGCCTGCTGCTGCACTAGGTACGATTGTATAGGGAGAACCAGCCACACCTGCGGTCGCGGCTGCTCCACCACTGGTAAGTGTCACACTGGTTACGGCATCTGAATTAACCAGACCAGAGGTAGTAAATTCTGTACCCACGAAGGTTAAAGCTGTACCGTAAGTCTTGGACTGGTTATTGGCTGTGATTGTCAAGGCTTTCTTGCTGACTGTCCCGTTGTAAACATTATAAGTGACAGTATAGTTACTTTCAAGGAAACCTCCTGTACCTGTCGCCAATGATGGTGTGACAACATAAGCTGCTCCTGCTGTAGTGGTGGCTGAAAGACCTGCTGCATCAGGGGTTAGTGTAACGCTGGTCACTGTCTCTCCTGTTATCTCTCCGCTATGAGTGAAGTTCGTTGTACTGGTTCCTGTAGTTAAAGCTGTTCCATAAACCTTTGTCGGCCCTGTGGCCGTAACCGTCAAGGCTTTCTTGCTGACTGTCCCGTTGTAAACATTATAAGTGACAGTATAGTTGCTTTCAAGGAAACCTCCTGTACCTGTTGCTAATGATGGTGTGACAACATAGGCTGCTCCTGCTGCAGTAGTGGCTGAAAGACCTGCTGCATTTGGGGTTAGCGTAACACTGGTTACTGTCTCACCTGTTATCTCTCCGCTGTGCGTGAAATTCGTGGTGCTGGTTCCTGTAGTTAAAGCTGTTCCATAAACCTTTGTCGGCCCTGTGGCCGTAACCGTCAAGGCTTTCTTGCTGACTGTTCCATTGTAAACATTATAAGTGACAGTATAATTACTTTCAAGGAAACCTCCTGTACCTGTTGCTAATGATGGTGTGACAACATAGGCTGCTCCTGCTGCAGTGGTGGCTGAAAGACCTGCTGCATTTGGGGTTAGTGTAACACTGGTTACTGTCTCACCTGTTATCTCTCCACTGTGCGTGAAGTTCGTTGTACTGGTTCCTGTAGTTAAAGCTGTTCCATAAACCTTTGTCGGCCCTGTGGCCGTAACTGTCAAGGCTTTCTTGCTGACTGTCCCGTTGTAAACACTATAAGTGACAGTATAATTACTTTCAAGGAAACCTCCTGTACCTGTTGCTAATGATGGTGTGACAACATAGGCTGCTCCTGCTGCAGTAGTGGCTGAAAGACCTGCTGCATCAGGAGTTAGTGTAACGCTGGTCACTGTCTCACCTGTTATCTCTCCGCTATGAGTGAAGTTCGTGGTACTGGTTCCTGTAGTTAAAGCTGTTCCATAAACCTTTGTCGGCCCTGTGGCCGTAACCGTCAAGGCTTTCTTGCTGACTGTCCCGTTGTAAACATTATAAGTGACAGTATAGTTACTTTCAAGGAAACCTCCTGTACCTGTCGCCAACGATGGTGTGACAACATAGGCTGCTCCTGCTGCAGTGGTGGCTGAAAGACCTGCTGCATCAGGGGTTAGTGTAACGCTGGTCACTGTCTCACCTGTTATCTCTCCGCTATGAGTGAAGTTCGTGGTACTGGTCCCTGTAGTTAAGGCTGTTCCATAAACCTTTGTCGGCCCTGTGGCCGTAACCGTCAAGGCTTTCTTGCTGACTGTCCCGTTGTAAGCAATATAAGTTACGGTATAGTTACTTTCAAGGAAACCTCCTGTACCTGTCGCCAATGATGGTGTGACAACAAAGGCTGCTCCTGCTGCAGTAGTGGCTGAAAGACCTGCTGAATTCGGGGTTAGAGTTACACTTGTTACTGTCTCTCCTGTTATCTCTCCGCTGTGCGTGAAGTTCGTGGTACTGGTTCCTGTAGTTAAAGCTGTTCCATAAACCTTTGTCGGCCCTGTGGCCGTTATCGTAAGAGTCTCTTTATCTATAGTGAGGCTCTGATTTTTCTGTGGAGCCTGGTCCCAGGTTCCATCACCTGCCTGATCGGCATAAATGGTAACAGTACCGGCAGCAACTATATGTACTTTATTGCTAACAATGGTTGCTATTTCAATATTGCTGCTCGAATAGGTCACCGTCAGACCCGACGAAGCAGTTGCACCCGGGTCGAAATCGGCATCGCCATAAGTTCTATCAGAAAGTACAGGAAAAGTAATAGTCTGACTTGATTGTGCGAATCCTAAAAGGGTCAGCAACAAAAAACATGCACCAATAGATAATCTTTTCATCAGATTAATTAGGTTTAGGTTTCACAGATTAATTGCTCGTGTTTAGCTTATCCATTACAATAATACAATGCTTTAATCGCTTATATTTATATTAAGATTAACACATAATGCTATATTTCTGACAATTTTCTATTTAACTGAATATATATATTACAGTAACAATTTCAGGTCATCACAGAATTTAAATTTTTTCAGTGAAATTATATAAAAAAAAGTAAAATAAGTTCACTTATGATACTGTTTTTTAATTATAATAAAGAAAAGTTAAAAAATCCTATCATAGTTTTGTGTTATTTCCCAAGGCAAACAAAGTTTCTGAACCTATGACAATTTCAGATCTTGAAATGAAATAATTGATCTTTCAATGATCAGATTTTTACGCCAATAACCAGTATATCGTCTGTTTGTGGTTGGTTAATATCAGTACTCTTTCTCCAGTATTCTATTGTCTGATTTAGTTTTTCACATTGATCAAACAGGGATAATTCCTGGATTTCTTTAAGCAGGGCACAAAACCGGTAAGATTTAAATGTTTTCCCGTTTTCACCAAACTGGGCAACAAATCCATCTGAGAAAATATAAAATGAATCTCCTTTTAAAAGAGGAATTTCTACAGTTTTGATCATCTTTTTTGCCTGATAGTAACTCAAACTACTGGAAATCCCTTTGATCTCGTTCATTTCACCTTTAGAAAAATAATAAAGAGGCCTTCCAAACCCTGAAAAACGTAGAATATTATTTTCAGTGTCAAGAGTACATACAGTAAAATCCATACCGAATTTATCGCAGTTGGAATGCTTGTCATATCTTAAAAAATCCCTGATCCTTGAAATTGTAAAATTCAGAATTTTAGATGGATCTGTTATCTTTCTTGTTCTGACAGCCAGATCAAGACAATAATAACAAACTGATGACAGGATTGCTGCTGAAATACTATGACCTGTGCAATCGGCAACAGAGAGAACAACATTATTATTTATTTCCGAAATATAATAGAAATCGCCCGATACAATATCTTTTGGTTTATTTAAAATGAAACTGTCGGGAAGGATTTCTTTAAAATCCAGAATTGAAGGCAAAAAATGGTTTTGCAATGCTTTACCATTGGTAAAAGCACCTTTTAAGTCTTCGATTGACAATTCAACCCTTTTTATGTCATATCCCAATTTTTGAATTATACTATCCGGCAAATTTGATTTCAGAAGACTTATTGATGTCTTTAATACGCTGATGCTACCCCAGTTTTTTTTCACATAAGAGATTTTCTCTGATACTTCCGGTGAAACTGGTACTGCAGCAAAACCAATATCTTTCAAAAGAGATGGTATCAGCTTTACTAAAATTCTATCCTTTTCTCTTTCTTCTTCCGGAAGGTTATCGAATGGAATAAGACAGTTGTGAAGCTTCTTGCTGTTATCTCTTTCTTTAGCATAAGTCCAACCCGACAATCTCCGTTCCCAGCACCAACGATCATGCTCAATTCTTGCCATTGTCTCTATCTCATGTTTTGTCAGATCCAACAGAGGTATCTCAATATCTTTTTCGAATTTATACTGAATTTTATATCCTATCGAAAGCAATTTTGTAGGAATATGATAGGCGTTATCAATATTGGATAGCTTAATATCTTCACTGAGATCGTCGAATTTCGAAGCATTATTCAACGCATTCGTTGATTTTCCAAATTTTGAATGAATAACCCGGGCAAGTTTTTCTGCAATTTCAATATTAATAAACTCTGCTTCAGACTCACGAATAATTTCAAAACCTGCATTCTTAAATATAATTGGAATAATATAGATAAACTCGCAGTACATAATCTTATCTTCCTGCGATAATTGTATAAATGGTGCAAAATCGTGATATTTTTCAACAAGAAGTTCATTATCCTGATATAATTCAACCACTTCCTCCAACCACTTATTATGAATAATTTCAGCCATTTCATAAACTTCGGCCTCGGTAATTATACAGGAGCGACAGTGTTTTGTAAACCGTTGAATTTTAATATTACTATGATCTAATATTAATGGAATCAATCGCGGAAAATTTTGTAAGGTCAAAGAATTTTCACTGACAAGTGACAGCTTTTTGACTTTATTCCTGATTCCTGATAACTCTTTTCTGAAAAGTTCTATAATGGACAAAGAAATTATTTTAACTTCATCATTGGTGATTTTAGAATTTGAAAAGAGTGATGCCGGGATGTTGAATTGTAATACACTTTCCATTAATATATGTTTTTAAACAGACTTTGAATCTAAGCTAATGGATCATTTTATAATGAAACAAACAATTATTTCTTTGATTATACCAACCTTAATCCTAATACAAGTATATCATCTACCTGTTCGCGCTTCCCTTTCCAATCGAGGTGAACTTTACTGATAATTTCCTTTTGCACCTGCACAGGTTTATCCCAAATCTCCAGAAGCATTCCGCGATACTTCTTCGATAAAAACTTATGTCCATGTTCTCCTCCAACCTGATCAGAATAACCATCAGTTGAAAGGTATAGCATATCTCCTCTTTTATATTCTAATCTTGTTTTCGAGAACGGAAAGGATTCTGTTGAATATCCAACCAAAAAGTTATCTGACCCGATGGATAAGATTTCACAATCTTCTTTAATATCAATCTGTACATTCCTTTCAAAATTAGTGTTGCTTTCCGGGTGAGTGGAAGGTTGTCTGAAGATATACATTGGAGGTGTAAAGGATCCGGAATACTCTATGATCTTATCATCAGGATTTATCGAAATTACCATTATGTCAATATAGACTTTTGTAACAGCCAGCTCCTTTAGATCAAGTAATTCAATTAATTCCTTTCTCAGGTTTTCAAGGATACAGGCGGTATCAGTAATTGATTTCCCTATAATAATATTATTGAGCAGTGGAATAGCCATAGCTGTCACAAAGGCACCCGGAACACCGTATCCGGGACAATCTGCAACAGCAATAATGATCTTTGAGTCTTTTTTGCCGACCCAGTAAAAATCTCCGCTTACCAGATTTCGTGGCTCAGAAAAAATAAAATAGTTCTCTTTATTGAGAATCTCGTCTAACCTTTCTTTGGATGGAAGCAGTGCATCCTGAATCTTCTTCGAATAGGATATACTGGAAATCATGTCTTTATTTAATACTTCCACTGACACTTTATTTTCAATGACATTATTGAGGGTCTCGACAAACTCTATCCTGACCTTTTTATAAACCGATGGTTTAAGCATCTTTGAAGTTCTTTCCAGTTCGTCGAATTTTTGCATTATTTCACGACTCTCACCGGAACTTAATTTCTTCAGATACTTGCTATCATTAAATTGAATATTATTATCCTTACATAAATTCCGGATTTTATCCCAAAACTCAGGGTCCTCTAATTTAAAGAATTGGACTGAAATAAGATACGTTGGTAATTTTATTAATGTTTCTGTTATTATAAATCGCTGCGGATTTTCCTTCAAATTAAAAAATCTGTTGTGTTCTTCTTTAATCCACTTTGATTCAAGGTATTCCTTTTTAGTTCCAATGATAAAAAGTATTTTTGCCTCTTCTAAAGCTCTATCTATGCTATCAGAATAATTTGACTCCTTAACATCTTTGTCACTAAAAAAAGTTCTGACACCATAATTCTCAAGAAACTCTTTTAAGTCTTTGGCTATTTGGGCATCTCGTGTAGGCTGATCATTTTCTTTTGCTTTAAAAGATATGAATACGTCGTATTTCTCAGAGGTTTCCATAAATTGTATGTTGTTTTTTGCAAATAGTCAGAATTATATCCTGTAACTAAGAATTATTATTTCAGAAATATTTTGAACGAATAGATGAACAGGGGCAGTTAAAGCGCGAGAAAATATAATAAAATAATTTGTTTCGCAGGTCATCTGTTTATTATTTAAACATTGCTAATTATCATTTAAAGTAAGATAACTATCCAATATTGAACTTTTTTGGATTTAACCTTAGTTACTCATAAAAGAAGAGGTGTGTTCTTCATTTACAATCTAATTTAGTTATACTTAAAGTGATTACACATTTAAAACCTTTAGTACAATAATAGACAAAAAAAATGAGATTGCCACATCAGCACTTGACCTTTTTTCGAAAGAAAGTAAAAATGTTGAGCTTATTTTAGTAAACGATTTTCATGTTGTAATGTCACAACTGTTTAACGAAATACACATAATCCTTTACCAGTAACGAATTTTGAGTCATGATACATGAGTTGCTATTTAATATATTTAAGAGATGATAAATAAAAAAGAGGCTGTCTCAACTGAAACAACCTCTTTCAGAGGAAGTCATCAAAGTATTAAATTCCAAACTTGTATGCTAAAGTAACTGTAAACATATTCTTCATTGTATTGATACTTGCTGCTGCAGCATCAAAAGTACCATCCGATGGATATAAAATATATGACTGGGAATACTTGTAGTTAGTGTATGCAAAATCGATAGAAACTTTCTGTGCTCTGAACCCTATTCCGCAAGAGATTGACCTGTAATCAAGGTTTGCATTATCATCTCCGGGTTGTAATGCTTTACCATAATAGCCATATCCTGCTCTCAGATACAAATCATTAAGTCTGACTTCACCTCCGATGCGTACGTTGCTTGTTGATTTCAGGCTGTTCTTTATATTCATGTTAGTCTGACTGTAATCATAGCCGTCACCTGTATCAGAGAACCTGGCCGTACTATAATCAACAAACTCGTAATCAACACTTAGCAGAGCAATTTTTCTTATTTGAAGTGCGACACCAGCCAAAGCCCTGAAAGGTGTTGTAAGAGCGTAGCTGTATCTCATTGCGTCGCCCATAGCTTCATAATGACCTCCGTCAGTGAAGTTTGAAGTCATGCTTTCATAGAAGTATTCATTAATCCTGTAGTATGTTGGTGAATGAAATGCAAGACCTATACGAAGAATATCAATGGGTTTAAATATCGCTCCGAGTTTCAGGGAATAACCTGTTCCTAGATCCTGATAATGCTCAGTATAAGTAAAATTTTCGAATTTTGAAGGCAAATCAACAGTGGTTGATTCGAGCTGTTCATAGTCACTTGTATAATTCAGCGTGCTTATTCCAAATGTGGCACCGAAGAATATTTTATTTGAATAGTTGCCTCCTATTGAGAAAGCATGCTCACCCGTAAACCCCTCATTTGAAATAAGACGTTGTATGGTCTGTCCGTAGACCGATGGAGGATTATCACCATAATTTGAATAAACCGTTCCATAATCAGTATTGTGACCTGATAAGGTATCGATAACCCATGTCCGGTTAGCTAAAGAAGCATCAGGAACATTATTTGCCAGTTCACCCTTTGAGTAACCCTTGCTGATTTCTGCCCAGTAATCTGCCATTGAGCTCGATCCCGGACCTTTGATGATTACACTCTGATTCAGATTATTTGTTTTATTGAATGAATATCCGACATTAAGAGTTATTAGTCCGGTTTCTTTATTATTTGAAATGATAGAGCTGACTATACCGGCCTGATTAAGATTGAAGTTATAAAGATTATCTTTAGATGCTGTTCCGTTTAATCCGGCAGTTGATTTAATCTGGAACAATTGTGGAGTAATTGTCAGTTCTGACGACCTGAAAACTCCTATTCCAGCCGGGTTCTGGCTTAAAGAAGAGATATCGCCTCCAAGGGCCGTGAATGCGCCTCCCATCGACATAAACCTGGCAGTTCCACCATAAAATACCTGTGAATACCTTAATGCATCGTCAACGTTCTGGGCAAAAAGACCGCAGAACAAAAACAATATTGCTAAAACTACTAAACTTATTCTTTTCATCATAATATAATTTTGATTTTAACTGTATGATGAACCCCGAAGGGCTCGCCGAAGGCAAACCACGCATGATTGAATGTTATATTGTACTTGTGTTTGTCATTGTGGTCAATCATTTGGGTTTCATAAGATTTCATTTTTGTAACACTATCAGTGCACTCTTTTTATAAGAATTTTTATAAGAATGAATTTTGTTTATAATCACTATTTATTCAGTTCCAAATTATCTCCTTCTTGATGAACCACCTGAGGAAGAACCTGACGACCCAGATGAAGATGAAGAAGAACTTCTGGAGTCAGAACCGGAAGATCCGCTGCTATATGATGAGGAAGATCTGCTACCGCCTGAAGATGAATTACTATATGAACCTGAAGATGTTCTTCCGGCTCCCATACTTCTTATTGTCGGAACAGAATACCCTGAAGATGAACCTGATCTTCTTTGTACACCATTATATACAGAATTGCTTCTTACATTATAAGGATTCCAGTATGAACCATGTGTTGAAGGAGTTCGGACAGAACCAGAGTTACTATTATAGACCCTGTTTGAACCATTATTCCTGTTAACCTCAGATTTAACTCTGCTATTATTATATGAAGGCCTCGAGCTCATCCGTGGATTACTATAACTGGGAGTATAAGTTCTGTTGACCCTGCTATATTCAGGTTTTATATTTGCTGAATTTCTCTGTCCTGATGTATTGCCGGTTGAATTAACTGCCTGTTGAGATTTGACATCATTTGAAAGCGATCTTCTTTGATCAGTGGCAATTGTCTGATTTCCTGAAATTCCGGCAGATAATCTCCTTGCAACTTCGGAACTTCCTCCGGATGAGAGAAAAGAGTTTCTTCTTGAAGAAGTGGAAAGAGACATACTACTGTTATATCTGGATGAAAGGGTGCTAGGCCTGTCTCTTCTGCCATAAGGGAAAGAACTCCTTCCTTCGTTATAACCATAGTAACGGGGATAATATAAACCAAATCCACCATAAAAACCGCCATAAAGGCCATAGAGCCCACCATAAAGGCCACCATAATAGTCACCAAAGTATCCATAACTATATGGATAAAAATAATTATAGGCATATGGGAACCCTCCAAAACCAAATCCCATCGATGGGTAACCCCAGTCAAAATAATACGGGTCTTCCCAATAAGGATTAAAATAATTGCCGTAAAACCTGCTCAGCCTTGCTGCATACGGGTAATTATCATAGTAATCATATCCTCCGCCATAATTATTGTCGACATCAGAAATCGAATCGTTATAATCTACAGCATCTGAATACTGATCTGAAACAAGAGTGTCGGCTGCATATATATTATTATAGTAATTATCAGGTTTTAAGGTTACAGCTGCAACCTGCTCATTAGCAGACGGTTTATCTTTGGCTACCATTTTATCTGAACCCGAATAGTAAACATCATCGTACTCTGACCTGGTATAAAGGCTTGATGTACAAGAGCCCAGTGTAAGCAGTGCAAGAAGTAATATGTGATATAATGCTTTCATTTTTCGTTCCCCCTATAGTTTTCTTTTTAACGTGCAAATATTATACCAAAGAAACATATTTTTAGAACTAACTTTTTATAATTCAATAAATTTATCATCAATTCGAGGTTAATTATTGAAATATGAGAGATGCATCAAGAGGTCAATTAATTATCTTCTGGCTGATTTCTCGTTTGTTGAGGTTTACTTTGGCCTGGCAACTTTTGATTTATTTCTCGATGAAATTATTTTCCTTAGAGAAGATAAAAATCCTGGTCTGGAAGAAGATGAGCTTCCTGATGATGAACCGATCTTTCTTCCAGGATCAGAACCTGCAACTGAAGACCCTGATCGTCTTACCGGAACATTGTTATTTCCATGGTTTACTGTGCTCCTGTCATTACTATACACCTGCCTGTCATTATAAGTTTGCCTGGTATTTCTTCTTGTTCCATCAGACTGAAGACTTTTGTCCGATCTTTCTGTTATATTATTCCTGTTAACTGCAACCATTGATGAATTGACTGACGAAACATCTCTTCCCGAAAAATTCCCTGATGATGTGCCGGTAATGTTATCGGGTCTTCTTCGGGATAAGTTGTTTAAAGACGAATTACCTGAAAAAAGATGATTGTCATAATTTGTATGATAACCGCCTCTGTAATTGTTGTAACCACTGTTATTCCTGTTCCAGCCGTAATAATTATCTGCCCATCTGCTCCTTATTCTTGCATCTGAATACCAGTAATTGAAATAAAATGGATCATAGCCCCGGTAAAATGAACTTACAAAATAAGGATTGTACCATCCGGTATTGTAGCCGTAACCAAAATTATAAACCGGATAATTGAAAGGAAATCCGAATCCGAATCCTAATCCGAAACCAGCTCCTCCATAAATGCTTATTCCCCATGAAAAAGGCCTGTAATTGTACCAGTATGAATCGGTAAAAAGAGGAGAATAATAATCAAAGACAGCATATTGCCTGTGGAACCTGTTTATCCGCGATGAATAATAATAGTCATAATCGACATAATAATTATTTATCACTGTACCGTCATCATTCCTGTAATCCTGCATATCGGTCATTTGGGCTTTTATTGTTGATCCGGTAAGAATAAGGACCGGTAGAATTCCTATGTAATGTTTTGCTTTCATGATGAACCTCCATTTATATTTTGAATAATAACTGAAGTTTTTAATTATTTTTGCGCAATCTATTTCTTTAAAATAAATTAAACAAATACCATACCAAAAAAATGGGTAAGTTTTTAACTAACAGGGATGAGAATTATTCACAATGGTATAATGACCTGGTTATCAAGGCCGATCTGGCTGAAAATTCTGCCGTGAGAGGATGCATGGTAATTAAACCATACGGGTATGCAATCTGGGAAAAAATACAGGCTGAACTCGACAGGCTGTTTAAAGCTACAGGGCATGTAAATGCTTATTTCCCATTATTCATTCCAAAATCTTTCTTCAGTAAGGAGGCTGCACATGTTGAAGGGTTTGCAAAAGAATGTGCAGTTGTTACACATTACCGTCTCAAGAATGATGAGTCGGGAAAAGGTATTGTTGTTGATCCGACTGCCAAACTTGAGGAAGAATTGATCATCCGTCCGACATCGGAAACCATTATCTGGAATTCCTATAAAAACTGGATTCAATCATACAGAGATCTGCCTATTCTTATAAACCAGTGGTGTAATGTTGTAAGATGGGAAATGCGGACAAGGTTGTTTCTGAGAACCACTGAGTTCCTGTGGCAGGAGGGTCATACGGCTCATGCTACCCGTGAGGAGGCTGTTGAAGAGACTGAAAAGATGATCAATGTTTATGCCAGCTTTGCTGAGAATTCAATGGCTCTGCCTGTAATTAAAGGTTATAAAAGCGAAAATGAACGCTTTGCAGGTGCTATAGATACTTATGCCATTGAAGCGCTTATGCAGGATGGTAAGGCCTTACAGGCAGGAACCAGTCATTTTCTGGGACAAAACTTTGCAAAAGCTTTTGATGTTCAGTTTACGGATAAAACAGGCAAGCTTGATTATGTCTGGGCCACATCGTGGGGTGTATCCACCAGGTTAATGGGTGCTATAATAATGGGTCATGCCGACAACCACGGCCTTGTACTGCCTCCGAAGCTGGCTCCTATCCAGGTTGTAATAATACCTATTTATAAAAACACTGAACAACTTGACTCTTTATCTGATACGGCAAAAAAAATAAAGACAGGTCTCGAGGAATTGGGTATATCTGTGAAATATGATGACAGGGATAACAATAAGCCTGGATGGAAATTTGCTGATTATGAGCTGAAAGGAGTTCCGATACGTCTGGCAATCGGACCACGCGACCTTGAAAACAAAACAGTTGAAGTTGCAAGGAGGGATAACCTTACGAAAGAGACTATCCCTATTGATAAGGTTTTTGAACATATACCGGAACTTCTTGATGAAATTCAGATTAATATTTATAATAAGGCTCTTAAATTCAGAAAGGAGAATACTTTTTATGTTGATAAGTGGGATGATTTCCTGAAGGTACTTGATAATCCGGGTGGCTTTATAATGGCACACTGGGATGGTACAGCGGAAACTGAAGAGAAAATAAAAGAAGTGACAAAAGCTACAATAAGATGTATTCCATTTGACAGCCCTGAAGAGGATGGCAAATGTGTATATTCAGGAAAACCCTCAAAAAGGAGGGTTCTGTTTGCAATATCTTATTAATTATGCGATTACATAGTCGATTAAATGTCGCTGTTTTATTTATCCTTAATAATTGTTATTTTAGACGTCAATATCTCAATTTAATAAAGCGCTTATCATGTCCGATCTTGATGCAAAGAAACTGGCAATTGTTGGAACACTTAAAGAGAAATCCTTACTTAAGCAAAAGGTATTTGATAATACCCTTGAGTCATTCAGTGTCGTTAAGGAAATCCTTAAGATTTTATCTAAAGAGCTAAATGCCAGTATAACAGGCATTGATCCAAGAATAAGGCTGGAATACACGGATAGAAGCAATTTTGATGCCCAGATCAAGGTTGCAGGGGATATCCTGCTGTTCAGTATGCATTCCAACATATTTCAGTTCGACAGGGAACATCCTGCCTGGAAAACAGCATATATTCAAAAGAATAAATACAACGCTTATTCCGGAATAATCAATATCTATAATTTTCTTGCCGACTCATTCAAATATTCGCGTGCTGATGATCTTGGATACCTGATTGCCAGGATCTTTATTAACCATGAGAAACAGTATTTTGTTGAGGGAAAAAGACAGATGGGAATGTTGTTTACGAATTATGGAAACGAAGAGATAAGCAGGCAATCCCTTCAGCTTATTATTTCCACTGCGATACAATATTCCCTGGAATTTGATCTTCTTGTTCCTCCTTACGATACTGTGAAAATTGCCACTGTGGGTCAGGCAGAGGCAAAAATCCAGCATTCAAGAGTGATAACAGGAAAACGTCTTGGATTCCAGTTCAATTCTGATGATGTTCTGATAAGCAATCCTCAAGAAACCTGATGTGTAACGGCAGAAAAAAATACAGGAGATCTTTCAGAATTTTGAATTTGTTGGCACTTCTGTTTTTTTGTAGCAAAGTATATCCTCAGAATCAGCCGGCAAATGACTCCATTAAAGCAATTTCAGCAGGTTCTGGTATTTATTTCAGGAATAATAATTCTTTCTTTCCGGATGATTCGCTTTCAAAACTGCCTTCCAGTCTGATTCCGGCAACCGCTCTAAAAAAAGATAAAAATCATATTTTCTACGATTCTCTGAAAGTGAGAGCATCCAGGAGTCTGTTTACCAGGAAGCTTTATGATTTTGTCATTGTATCTCACAACACGGTTGAAAATAAACGGATTACAAATTCAAGTGAAGCCAGCTACTTAACCTATTCAGGCAGAAAGATCAGAAAAATTGAGGTGCAAAGACTTAATGTATTCGGAACTAATATCGAAAACCCTTCATCAGTTAATCCGGATAAGGTTGAGAATCTGTTAAATAAAACACATGTTAATACAAATGAGAATATAATAAGAAAGAACCTTCTCTTTTCAGTAGGCGATACAATCTCTCCATTGACTCTCAGCGACAACGAAAGGATATTACGGCAACTATCCTATATTAACGATGCCCGGATCATCGTCCTTCCGGTATCGGATAGCGTTGCGGATATTCTGGTTCTTACAAAGGATGTGTATTCTATTGGCGGTACTTATACTTACCAGGGTGTTGATAAAGGTTCTGTATCGGTTTTTGATAAAAATATCTTCGGAATGGGCCATGAATTCGGAATTGATGTGCCTTTTGATGCCAATGTCAAGGATTCACCTGGTTTTGGAGTTTATTATCTAATCAATAATATCGGAAAAACTTTCATTAACCTTAACATGAATTACCTTAATGGACTGGGCGAAAGAACCTATGGATTCAGTCTTAGCCGCAAGCTTGTCAGTGCCACTACAAAATATGCCGGGGGTATTTCTGTTATGCAAATGTACACTACTGAAGATCTTGACACTCTTCCTATTCCGGCGCCTCTTAAATACAACCTGCAGGATTACTGGCTCTCAAGATCATTTCTTATTGACAAGGAGTCTGTATCAAGGATAATCATTGGAGCACGTTATACAAATAATAATGTTTTTGAACGACCGGTAATTTTGCCTGAATCTTACTATTACCTGCAGAAATACAGAATATTTCTCGGTTCTGCAGCCTTTTCAATTCAAAAGTACTATAAAACAAATCTGATATATGGTTACGGGCGCACTGAAGATATCCCTTATGGAGGATTATTCACTCTTACAGCCGGAAGAGAATATAATGAATTCAAAAACAGAACATACCTCGGAGCTGAAATTTCTTCAGGCAAATCAGATAAAAATCTTGGCTATTTTTATACTTATGCCGGTTTAGCAACCTTTCTTAATAAAAATCAAACCGAACAGGGAATTCTGACTTTAGGAGTCAAATACTTTTCCAATCTTATAAGCCTGGGAAACAGCTTGATCAGGAATTTTGTCAATATTGACTATACCAGGGGATTTGACAGATATACAGATGAATATATTTCAATAAATAACAATAATGAATTTTCTGGTTTTAAAAATGATTCAATAAAAGGAATACGGAGATTATCAGTCAGCCTGGAATCAGTGTTATTCAGCCCGGCAAATTTTTACGGTTTCAAATTTGCATTTTTCGGATTTGCAGATTTCTCTTTTCTTTCAGGAACAAATGATATTACGGGAAATGGTTATGCGCTTACCGACATTGGACTTGGCATCAGGATAAGGAACGATAACCTGGTATTCAATACTTTTCAGCTGAAGCTTGCTTTTTATCCTAATCCGCCATTATATTCACAAATCAACCAGCTTACGGTATCAGGGGAACAACTTCTCAGACCAAATAATTTTGACTCAGGTCCACCTGCAATAATTACCTATAGGTAAAAAAATCAGAAGAATATGTTCGACAGGTTCAAAAAGTTTATTGCTGAAAACAACCTTATAAAACCGGGTGACAGAATATTGCTTGCAGTAAGCGGTGGCATCGATTCTATGATAATGGCTGATTTGTTTCTCCGGTTGGGAAACAAAATCGGTATAGCTCATTGTAATTTTTCTTTGCGTGGTAAAGAATCTGATAAGGATGAAGAGTTGGTCCGGAAATTTGCTTCAGATAATAATATCCCTTTCTATTCATCAAAGTTTGAAACAAAAGCTTACGCCAGAAAGAACGGATTATCTGTTCAGATGGCTGCCAGGGAGCTTAGATATACCTGGTTCGAAGAGATCAGGAAGATAAACGGGTATGATTTTATTGCGGTTGCCCATAACTTAAACGATAATATTGAAACACTGATAATTAATCTGACAAGAGGAACAGGAATAACAGGTCTGACAGGTATGAGACCTTCCATCAACAAAATAATAAGACCATTACTTTTCGCAACACGCCGGGATATTACAGATTATTGCAATGAAAAAAAGCTGATCTTTCGTGAAGACAAATCAAATGCTGAAACAAAATATACCAGGAATAAAATACGACACATAATTATTCCAGTACTGAAGGAGATCAACCCTTCTATTGAAACTACTCTGAACGAAACTGCTGAAAGATTAACAGGCATAAACGAGATTGTATCAGAATTTATTTCCGCATTAAAAGAAAGAATATCCGTGCAGAAAGGCGAATTCATCGCATTTAATGTCAGCCTGTTAAAAGTAGAGATGCATAATAAAGCTGTTTTGTTTGAACTGTTTAAACCGTATGGTGTAAACAATTCCATGTTAAAAGACCTTGTGTCGGTAATTGAAGGGAAAACAGGCGCTCAGATTTTTACTAATACCCACAGGATAATTAAAAACCGGAAAGAGATTATTGTATCTCATGAAGTTATTGAAGATGATACTTTCTGGTGCATTAAAAGCATCCGGGAGTTTCGAAAAGTTCCTGTCATTGCTTCAGCCGGATATATCAATTTCACCAAAAAATTTGAAATTTCTGATGATCCCCTCATTGCTTGCATCGATTCTGAAAAAATATCATTCCCCTTTATTATAAGAAAATGGAAAGCAGGGGATTTTTTCTATCCCCTGGGAATGAAACAGAAGAAAAAACTGAGTGACTATTTTATCGATAACAAATACTCGAGATTTGATAAGGAAAAAATCCTTATCATGGAATCTGACGGGAAAATTGTCTGGATCGTCGGTGACAGGATTGACAACAGGTTCAGGATAACCAACTCGACAAAAAAAGCACTTATTATCAAATCACTTTGGAAAACCTGATTCTTTTACCATTACAATATGGCGTAAAATTAGTATCTTGTGATTTATGAAGATAAAAATCAGGTATTCTTAAACCTTAAGATGAAAGACAAAATTATTTTTAAGTCTAAAAAAAGACGGGAGGCAATTCAATCAGGGTGCTCAGGTTTTATTTCAAAACCATTTGATAAGAATAGTCTTCTAAAAGTTATCTCCGGGTATATTTAGGTTTGTTATCTTTTCAGGTGGAAAATTGTCACGTATGATTGGATAATAATTGCGGGAGATCGGAAGATCAATGCGGGAGATCGGATGTTCAATGCGGGAGATCGGAAGATCAATGCGGGAGATCAGATGTTCAATGCGGGAGATCGGATGATCAATGCGGGAGATCGGATGTTCAATGCGGGAGATCGGATGTTCAATGCGGGAGATCGGATGTTCAATGCGGGAAATCGGATGTTCAATGCGGGAGATCGGATGATCAATGCGGGAGATCGGATTAGAGACTGTCCAAAAAACTGTGTAAACGTTAACCTTCATTAGTGAAATAATAAATAGTGTACTATATTTAAACCATAAAACTGATTTATCAGAGTATGAATTATCTGTTAAAGGAACTGCGGCGACATTTATGGAGGACCATTGCAGGTATCACAGGTTATGTCATTGCAGCAATGTTCATGCTGATTATTATTTCAGTCACAAAAACAAATGAGAAGGATTCATCCGGAATACTGAAAGGAACCGGTACACATTTTATTGTATATGTTCCCAGCGATGTCTCCTGCTGTGTAAGTTGCGACAGCAAAGATGCAAGTACAGGCGGTTCGTTGTTTGCTGAAGGTGTATCTACAATAATGCTTAATAGTGATCTGATCGCTTCCATTAAAAGAATTGATGGAGTAAGAGATGCAGCTCCTTACCTTCTTTACAAGAAATACGAAGAAAAATATGAATCCGAAATTTCGCTCGGAGGAATTGATACCAACAGCATTGCCACTAAGAATAATGTCTGTGCCGTAACTAATCTTATTGCAGGCAGGTATCTTTCTGATAAACCGGATGAGATTGTAGCCGAAGAAGCATTTGCAATGGCCCACAAACTCTCCGTAGGCGACACATTAAATATTTATGGTGGAAGACTTATTCTTGCAGGGATCATTAATTCAGGCATTAAGCCGGGTAAAGCAGATATCTATGCACCGATTGACAATGTCAGAAATATTCTGAAAGATAAGCTGAAATGCATTTCTCCGGGGTTTGATATGAATATTATTCTTGTCGAAGTTACTGATGCACGTATTCAGAAACGTGTAATCGATCAGGTGAAGAATAAAATGAACTATTTATCCGTTTCCAGCTACAACTGCTATGAACCTGCCGGCAAGGTTATGACAATTATTCAAAAATCATCTGGCATGATTACCGGATTGATTTTCTTTTTTCTTATCGTTTTCTCAATCAAAACGCAATTGACATCCATTATGGAACGATCGAGGGAAATAGGAATATTAAAATCGCTGGGATGGTCAGATTCGAGGCTAAGCAGACAAATTATGCTAACCTCTCTTATTCAATCGTTTATTGGAGCAACTATTGGCTGTTTGCTTGGGATATTAATAATTATAGTGATGAATTATAATGATATCCGGCTTTTTGATCTGGTTAAATTTCAATTCCGGTTAAGCAGCATTCCGGCAATAATTATTCTGTGTTTAACCGGAGGAATTGTTGCAGGCATCTTCCCGGTCATTAAATTGTGCCGGACAAGAGCTGGAGATTTAATCAATAATTATCTGTAATACTAATCCGGGAATATTATGGACGAATATCAGATAGAATGTATCTCTCTTGGTAAACAATATGTCAGGAACAAACAAATCGTGAATGCTCTGGATGATATCAATTTATCCATAAAGCAGGATGAGATGGTGATATTTAAAGGTCGCTCTGGTGCAGGAAAGTCAACTTTATTAAACCTTATGTGCGGTTTAATAAAACCGACACATGGTAAAGTAATGATTAACAACCATTGCATCGGTGAACTTTCGAATAAAGCTTTAAGCGAATTATTATTGAACCGTATAGGAATTATATTTCAGAGTTTTAATCTCCTGCCGACTTATACTATTTATGAAAATATTGAGATAGCTACTGTCCCTGAAAGGATAAAACATGCGATTGTCAAAGAGAACATTATCTCTTTACTTGAGAGGTTCGGTCTAAAAGACAAAGCTCATTTACTGCCATCGGAACTAAGTGTAGGGCAACAACAGAAAGTGGCAATAATCAGGACATTGGTTAAGCAGCCATCAATTATCTTTGCCGATGAACCTACGGGATCCGTTGACACCGAAACAGCAGCAGAGATTATGGAACATCTCATGAATTTCAAAAATGAGAAGAAAATCACTCTTGTTGTAGCTACTCATGGAAATATTCCTGAAAACCTGGCTAATAAGGTTTACTTAATCGAGAATGGAAAAATAAAGAGTTAATCTTTTAG
Source organism: uncultured Bacteroidales bacterium (assembly GCA_963838215.1). Taxonomy (GTDB): domain Bacteria; phylum Bacteroidota; class Bacteroidia; order Bacteroidales; family VadinHA17; genus LD21. The sequence goes on from CAWIQG010000005.1 coordinate 154,764, forward strand.
ACGATTTAATGGTAATCCGTGAATACTCCTGTCAATCAGGATCAGGTCGGCCATAGCAATTGCAGTTGCAGCCTCCACTATAACAGGCATACGTAAAGCAATGCACGTATCGTGCCTTCCCTTTACCCTGAGTGTCGTCATCCTGCCCTCATTAAAATTAAAAGTCTTTTGTTCAACGCCGGTAGAAGATGTTGGCTTGACAACTATTCTGAAAAGAATTTCGTTTCCATTGGTTATTCCACCGTTAATACCGCCAGCATTATTAGATCCTGTAGTTCCACGACTATTAATAAATGCATCATTATGCTCTGATCCTTTCATTGCAGCTGCAGCAAATCCTGCCCCAAATTCAATTCCTTTTATTGCCGGTATCGAAAAGATGATCTGGCTCAGGGCAGATTCGAAAGAATAGAAAAATGGTTCACCAACACCTATTGGAGGATTTTTGACTCTGCATTCAATTATACCTCCGATAGTATCATCTGATGCTATCGCTTCATTAATAGCATCCTCAATATCAGCAGAACCTCCTGCAGAGATCAGCTTTGCAGAGATTTCAGCCGATCCGGCTATCTTTCGTGCAATAACACCTGCTGCTACCAAGCCCCATGTTATCCTTCCTGAAAAATGCCCGCTGCCACGCAAATCCGAAAAACCTGAATGTTTTACCTGTGAAACAAAATCGGCATGTCCGGGACGTGGAACCTGCCTGAATTCATCGTAATCGGAGGATATTTTATCACTGTTTTTTGTCATTAAAGTAATTGGAGCACCGGTCGTCAAACCATTGAAAATCCCGCTCAGAATTTCAGGCCGGTCGGTTTCCTGACGTTTGGTGGTACCCTTGCTCCCGCTCTGCCGTCTCTTGAGATCAGCCATAAAATCATCAGGTTTCACAGCTATCCCGGGAGGGCAACCATCTATTGTCACACCTATTGCCGGACCATGGGATTCTCCAAACAGAGAAACTCTGAAAACAACTCCGAAAGAATTCATAATGCTACTTTTTTATCTCTGAACCTTTTATAAAAATCTATTGCCTCTGCTACTGTTATTTTATTAACAATAGCTTTCCCTATACCTTCGGTAAAAACAAAATTAATATCGTTGCCTGTTTTCTTTTTATCATGAAAAATAAGCTGACCGATCTGATTATCAGGAATGTCATGTTTCCCAGGAATGCCAAATCTTTTCAGAAGATTTACTATTCTCTCTTTTTCACTTGCGCTGATTAATCCTTTTTCAAATGAAAAACCTGTCGCAAGTTCCATACCTGAAGCTATTGCAAATCCATGTTTCACTGACTTCTGCATCTCTATGACATGCCCGAATGTATGTCCGAAATTAAGGATACGCCTTATCCCTTTTTCCCTTTCATCTTCCGATACAATTTTAGCTTTGAAATTGACCGACTTACTTACAAGAACCGTGAGCAGATCATTATCCCTGGCCATTATTCCACTGTAGTTATTTTCGATGATGCCAAATAATTCCGCATCTCCGATAACTGCTGTTTTGATCAGTTCGCCCAAACCCGATAAATATTCCTGTTCCGGGAGAGTTGTAAGCATTGCCGGATCGCAAATCACAAACTCAGGTTGCCTTATTATACCCAGGATATTTTTGGCACCACCGAGATTGACACCATTTTTTCCTCCAATGCTGGCATCGACCTGCGATAATAAGCTTGATGAAACGTAACCGCACCTGATACCTCTCATATAAATTGATGCCAGAAAACCTGCTATATCACAAACCACACCTCCTCCCACAGCCAGAATAAAACCATTCCTGTCAACACCTGATTCAAGTAGTTTTTCAGCAAGTTGTTCAATAACTTTCAGCTTTTTACTTTTTTCTCCCGGAGTTACTGAAAAAACCGGAACCTTAGGAAAACTGTCACCATAGAGACGTCGGATGTTGTCGTCAGTGATAATTACCACACTCTCTTCAGGAAGCAATCCGGTTACAGATTCCCATTTTTCTCCTATCAGTATTTCTGATCTGAATCCTGAGGTATTTATGATAATCTTTTCCAACTTAATAGACTATTGTTTGTTAAAGATAAAAAAATCAAACCTAATTTTACCTGAATTATTCATATATCTGAATAAAGAGCTGACATTCTTATGGTGAAAACCAATTTCATTTCTCGCTTAATTCAAGCCATCTCATCTCTTTGTCATCAAGTATCTTCACTATTTCACTATGCCTTTTTGATATTGAATATAAATCATCCTGATTCAGGGAACTCTTGCTCATTTCAGCTTCAATAAATGTTTTTTCCGACTCAAGACTCTGTATTTCGATCGTCAGGGCTTCAAATTCCCGTTTCTCTTTAAAAGTCATGCCCTGCTTCTTATTTTTTCTTCCTGAACTATCCGGAATAATCTCAAAATCTGATTGTTTTGACGTTTTTACAGATAAATTCCGTATTTCTGACTCCCTCTGCTTCTCTCTGAGCTGACTGTAATTTCCGGGAAAATCTTTAATTATACCTTCCCCTTTATATTCAAAAATATGATCAACAACCTTATCCATAAAGTACCTGTCGTGAGAAACAACTATAACACAACCTCTGAAACCTGCCAGGTATTCTTCGAGTATATTAAGGGTAAGTATATCAAGATCATTTGTCGGCTCATCGAGAATAAGAAAATTAGGATTTTTCATAAGAACTGTCAGAAGATAGAGACGTCGTTTCTCCCCGCCTGATAATTTCCTGATCAAAGCGTACTGTTTCTCAGGGGGAAACAAAAAATAGTTCATGAACTGAGTTATAGACAGAACATTGCCATCACTTACAATAACTCTTTCAGCAATATTCTTTACAGCATCAATCACACTCATATCATCATCGAATTCAATACCCTGTTGTTTGTAATAACCAAAGACAATTGTTTCTCCACGATCTACAGTTCCTTTATCCGGGTTAGTCAATCCTGTGATAATATTCAACAGAGTTGTCTTCCCGGTATCCATTACTGACCAATAAGCCCGGCTTTTTCGAACCTGTTAAAAGAATAGGAAAAGTCTTTGATCAGGATCATATTATCTCCAAAGGATTTGTAAATGTTTTTTAACTCAAGGATTTTTTTCCCCATCCTTTGAGATGTTAACATTTATATTTATGCCCTTTTCTCGGTCTGTTTGCAGCTTTTTCCTTTATTTCATAAAAAGATCTCGATCCTGGATTTAGCTTTATGCCTTCTTGCTTTTGGCATCCTCCTCATCCATTCGAGTTCAGTCCTCAGAAGGTTTTTTGCTTTTTCAGTATTCATCTTTGCCGAATATTCCCTGCTTTGCTTTTTTTCAAGAAAATATTCATAATTCCCTTCATATCTGTACAAATTCGTTGTCAGCAAGTTCCAGTATCACATTACAGACTCCGGTCGAGGAAATACCTGTCGTGAGTAACCATCAGAGAGTTTTGTTCGATTTGATAAGATATTCTTCGAGCCACTCGATCATATCAAGGTCAAGATGGTTTGTAGGCTCAT
>CAWIQG010000006.1:0-344764 GCA_963838215.1 uncultured Bacteroidales bacterium
AAGTTGAAAGGTTGAAAAGTTGAAAGGTTGAAAAGTTTAAATGTTGAGAAGTAACAGGCGTAAGGTACGGGGCAAAAGAGTTTGAGGTTGAATAAAAAGCTCAGGGCGCAGGGCACAGAGCGCAGGGGAAGAAGGTTGAGGATGAGGCGCGGGGTGAATGATCTTAATTAGTGCAGTTTTCTAATCATTTCCTGTACATTGAGTTTAATTTTTGAAAATGCAAACCATTTTTTACCAAGGTCTTTTAGTGAAGCACCTATGTGATATACTGTTTCATTATCAATAATTAAAAAACGGTCATGTGACTTGGTGTAAATGTGAATTTGTATTGGAGGATACTGATCGTTGTGACGTTTTAGATCTGTTTTCAATTGATCGTTAAAATTTGCCGTAAAAATTTTTGCTGTTACCATTGGTTGCCTTTTTGCCAACAAGGCGAGTACTGATTCGTCGATATAGTTATCAATCAATATAATACTGCCTTTGGCTTCTTTGATTAGCCCGGAAACAAATTGCCATGCGTCAAAAATCTGCCCATCGTAGAAAATACCTTCTGAAGGGGGTAAACTTGTTTTAAGTTGAAAATCAAATTCATCGACTTTTCTTCTTAAAATACGGACATCATTTTCAATCTTTTCAATTCGATGATTAACAACATAACCTTTTAAAAGATATTCTTTCAACACCTTATTTGCCCATATTCTAAATTGAATTCCTCGTTGGGACTTGACTCTATATCCTACAGAAATTATCATGTCTAAATTGTAATATTCAACCTGATATACTTTCCCATCAGATGCAGTTGTCGCAAAATTTGCGACAACTGAAACAGATCTCAATTCTTCCTTAAGTACATTTGTAATGTGTTTGCCGATTGTTTTTACATCTCTTCCAAACAATACTGATATTTGTTGCCGGTTAAGCCAAACAGTATCATTTTCAACTCTCACATCGATTTGAAAATCCGCATTGTCAGCAGCCTTATATATAACCAGTTCGCCTTTATTAATATGATTGTTCATAACTCAAAAAATGTTTAATATACCTGCCCTAAATTTGAACTTTCAAGGACTCCTTGACTGTTGAGATCTAAAAAGCACAGGGCACAGAGCGAAGAGCGAGCGAAATCTTTGTCCGAAAAGGAACCTGAACCTTCTGCAATGTTATTAGAAATACTCATTGCAGCTGCTCTAAGTTGTTCTGCAAATTTATAAAGCTTTTTTTCATCAGCTTTATCGGCATAATCAAATAATACATCTGAAATCCCGATTGATTCCTTCCAGATGTCAAGTTTCTCAAATCTGAAATCGTCCATTACAAATTTTGATTATTGTACTCTTGTCCCTCCGCACTGAGCACTGAGCCCTAAGCCCTGTGCTCTGAGCTTTTTGTTTTTTGGCAAGCTTTCGCCTTTTTACTTTCGCCTTTCAATTTATACTTTTGTCTTTCAATTGAACTTAACGCGGAATGATGAACCTGCAATTAATATTCCTTCATAAGTAAAAAATCAGCAATGTGCCTGAGCTGAACACCTTTAATATTATCCTGCCACGTTTCATCCATTGTTATCACGTATTTAGGATAGTTGTCTTTTATTTCATGTAATGGAGCAAACTCACGGTCAATGGTAGTCTGCTCCGACATTTTGTAAGCGACCTGAATGTAAATTTTATTCCCTTTCAATTCGGCAATAAAGTCAATCTCTTTGTCATCCGATTTTCCAACAAATACATTGTACCCTCTTCGTTTAAGCTCAAGCATTACAATATTTTCAAGAACACCTGAAATATGCCTCTCCTTATACCCCATAACGGCATACAATAACGATTGATCAGCTGCATAAAATTTTTCAAAAGTCTTAAGTATCTCTCTACCCTTTACATCATAACGTGGTATCCGGTACACAATAAATGCTCCCTCAAGAGCAATGAGGTAATTATATACAGTGTTAAGATCTATCCTGCGCTGCTGGCTTTTAAAATAGTCTGCTACATTTTTTGCCGAGAATTTATTACCGATATTGTCAAAAACGTACCTGACAACACGTTCCAGGAGTTCAATATCCCTGATATTATATCGTTGCACTGTATCTCGAAGAATAGCGGATGAATAAATATCGTATATCACCTTATAGGCAGATTCATAAGTGTATTCCCCTATATTAAGAGCCGGAAACCCTCCAAGGCGTAAAAAAAATCCAAATTCACGATGCAGATCGGAAATCTCTTCATTAAGACGTATTTGTTTGAAAAGAAGATATTCAGAAAAGGAGAGTGTATAAAGGTGAATTTCAACATAGCGTCCAGCCAGATAAGTGGCCAGTTCCGAAGACAAAAGCCGGGAGTTGGATCCTGTAATGTAAACATCAGCGTTGAAATCAATTAAAAAAGAGTTAACAGCTTTTTCCCATGATCCTACTTCCTGGATCTCGTCGAGCAGGATATAATAACGTTTCCTGGTTTTAATTTTAGTTTTAACAAATTTGTAAAGTTTTTCGGCGTCATCTATTTCTGAGAATTCAAAACTTTCAAAATTTATATAGATAACATTTATCGCATTAATCCCTTTTCTCAACAATTCATCACGAAGCAACATCAGAATGGCGGACTTACCACTTCGTCTGATGCCGGTAATGACCTTGATAAAAGGCTTATCAATATAGCCGAAAAGCTGATTTAAATATAAATCTCTTCTGATCATCATAGTAAATTTACCAGACTATAACCACAAAAATAGTGATAATTGTTGACTTTTTATTGCTATAACCATAAAATGAGGTTGAGGTTGAGGTTGAGGTTAAGGTTGAGGTTGAGGTTGAGGTTGAGGTTGAGGTTGAGGTTGAGGTTGAGGTTGAGGTTGAGGTTGAGGTTGAGGTTGAGGTTGAGGTTGAGGTTGAGGCTGAGGTTGAGGTTGAGGTTCAGGTTGAGAATCAAGGTGGAATTCACGGGTAAGATTTCTTAACCTTAACCTTAGCCTCAGCCTTAAACAGTGTCCATGAAATTCTGCTCAGTCCTGTTAAATAAGATCACTCCGATAAACAAAAGAACAACTGTAAAAACGACGCTATACAACAACCTTCCGGGATTGAACTCACCGGCGCCAATTAATCCCGTATTTAAATGCTTCCACAAGCGGGGCCACAGGATTAATAAAAACAAATATTTTGTATTTCCCGGGAACTGAAGAAGATGGATAAATTATTGGAGTTATGTACATCCATAGTTGTACCCCAAAAGTCATTAAATTTGATAAATCCCGATATTTAGTTGTTAAAGCAGAAAAAATTATCCCAAAGCCCAATCCCATCAATGCAAGTATGATAACAAGCATTGGAAGATAAAAAATATGGTAATTGATTTGAATATTATACCCTGTGAGACTATAATAAATCATAAAGCAAATAAGCAACATAAACTGAATACAAAGCTGTACCATCGATGAGATAATTACAGATATTGGAGCAACAAGTCTCGGAAAATAAACTTTGCCAAAGATGCCAGAATTGCTTAAAAAAGTAGCTGAAGTTCCATTTAAACAGGATGCAAAATAACTCCATGCTACAATACCTGAGAGATAGAACAATTGAGGAGGGATCCCTTCTGTGGAAATTTTGGCTATCCCGGCAAACACCAAGGTATACATCAATGTACTGATAAGAGGACTGAGAATAAACCAGAATGGGCCGAGGATAGTTTGCTTATATTTAGCCACAAAATCACGCCTAACAAATAGCATGATAAGATCCCGATATATCCAGATTTCCTTTAAATTAATATCAAGAAGATTACGTTTGGGCCTGATTACCTGGTCCCAGAGGTCGACCTCATTTCTAAGCTCTTGGCCTTCTGATGACAACTTTTTAAATTTAATAAACATTACAGAACGTTAGATAACTTATAAGGTTTTCTATTAATTTAAATGAACACCTATAGAAATTCCCTCTATTCCAAAATATACTAAAACCTGAAAATCATTAAATTTAAAACTACTTAAGCTTAAGGGTATATTTGATTTTTAGTAATAGCTCCTTTTATTTGTTTAAAAACGATTTCTCAAATACCAAAAGTTTTTTCTCACGCATTTTTAAGAACTTTACCGGTACTCCACAATAGATGCCAAATGAATTAAGATCAGTTTTAACAAGAGAATGAGATCCTACTGACACGCCTTCACCTATGGTGACCCCTGGCAAAATAGTCGTATGAGATCCAATAATAGTATGCTTTTTAATAATTACCGGGGCTGTATGGACATCTTTATAAATATTGTCAACCATAGAATTTGTCATTGATCCGCCGGAATAATCATCATTGCTGCAATAAACACTGGAATGCGCTGCAATACGCTGTGAAATCCTCAAGTTTAATATTTTCAGCACCGGATAATACTACAAATGCGGCCTAATATGAACGTAATTGCCAATTGAAATCCCGTTATTAGATGCAGAAAGAATAGTAAAATCATCTAATCTGACGTTATTTCCTATTGAAATAAACCGGGGGTTGTAAAATGAAACTTTTTTGAAATGCTTAAATTTTTACCTAAACTTTTAAAACCAATATTATTGAGTTCTTCGATGGTCATGAATGAGCTTTCCATAGGAGTAATGTTGTGATTCGGATTAAACATTATCTAGTATTATGTTACAGATTTCGCAACTTCAATTTTATCACAGTAAACAGAGTTAGGAAGACATAAGATTCTTTCGGAAATACTTTTACTAATGTGGCACGTTTGTGTGTGATTATTAAATATATATTCTAGACTTGGATAAAAATATTCCCTTGGAAAAATGTTGTTGGATTCAAGAACTTGCATGAATTTTAATTTTTAATAAGTTTATTTTCAAAAATGACAGGAACATAAAGATAGTTTATTTCACCTATCAATTTCTGAAAGGATATTCTGGTCAGTAAGCACTTAATAATTGGTATAATGTAGAAAATTTTCTTTAAGAATTCTTTTATTGAATTCAAAATGATTTATACTAAGGATCCCCATGGCAGCAGAAAATTCACTGACATCTTCGCATTGGTTCCATGAATCTGATTGAATTGCCGGTTTTCATCCATACCAAAATATGAAAGCCTTCTTATCTTTTCATTCAGAATTTTCTGAGAAGTATATAATGCAGCTCCTTCAATACTGTGGATGATTTTTGTGGAGTGAAAACTGACCATACTGATATCTCCAAAATCGGTCAAGTATCTGATTTTTATATATACTCCCAAAAGCATGTGCCGCATCATAAATAACTTTAATATTATGTTTTTTGGAAAGATTATCTAATTTGTTCCACATCGCATGGATTACCATAGACATGAACCGCTAAAATGCTACGGTTTTTTTTGTGATTTTTTTTTCAATTTCAACGGGTCAATATTTAGAGTCAGAGGATCAATATCTGCATAGACCGGCTTACATCCTTCCCAAACCAATGACCCTGAACTTGCAAAATGACTAAAAGGTGTGGTAATAACTTCTCCCTGAAGACCAAGGGATTTAATTGCTAATTGCAAAGCAATTGTTCCATTAACTAGCGGTATAATATATTTACTATCTGAATATACCCTTAATAATTCCTGAAATTCTCTGTATAAAGCTCACCTTCATTGGTCAAAATATGCGATTATCCCATATTAAATCAATTAATTCTATATATTCTTCTTTTGGAGGCAGGTAACTTTTTGTAATGAATAGTTGTGGTTTCATAGTAAATAAGTCGTAAAGAATGAATAAATCTATTTTTATTTTTAATCTTCGCTATAGTATCCTTTGCCCTTATCAGAATACCCATACCTTCCGTAATATCCCTTGCCATAATAATTATATCCATAAGAATAACCATATCCGAGAGAATATCCATATCTCATACCGTATCCGTAATAGCCTGAGAGATTGATATCATTAATTATAATTGCCATGTTTTTCAGTTTCCCCTGAGTGTGAAGTTGCTCAATCATCTCAAGGGTATTACGCGAGGTATATCTCTGCCTGACAATAAACAGGTTAATATCAACATGCGGCGCTAACAGAAGTGTATCGGTTACTATTGCAACAGGAGGGGTATCAATAATTATATAGTCAAATTCCTTTTTTGCATTGTCCATAAATTTTTTCATCAGTTCCGTATCAATAAGTTCTGCAGGGTTTGGGGGGGTCGGACCTGATGCGGCATAGAAAAGATTTTTTATCTGGGTCTGCCTGATTATATCCTCATAATTGCAGTTTCCGCTAAGGTATGTGCTCATACCGGGACTTTCATCAAATTCCAGAACTTTATTGATTCGTGGCCTTCTCAGATCCAGCCCTATAAGGAGTACTCTTTTCCCCAGCATTGCAGTAATGGCTGCAAGATTGGTAGAAATAAATGTCTTCCCCTCTGAACTTATTGTAGAAGATACAGCAATAACAGGTCTCTCATTTTCCTTAATAAAATACTTCAGCGAAGTGCGCACCGATCTGAAAGATTCAGAAAGTGATGATCCGGGTCTTTCAATAACCGGCATCTCGTTTTTCCCCTCATTATGACTGATATATCCAATTACCGGAACTTTTGTCTTTCTTTCGACATCCCGTTTATCTATTACTTTGTCGTTAAAAAAGTCAATTAGAGATATTAATACCATTGGAAATAACAGTCCAAGCATAATAGCTATTATGATGTTCCTTTTTTCTCTCGGTTTGATCTGGCTCGTACTGTATATCGAAGCATTGTCAATTATACGGTTATCCGATACAATGGATGCCCTTGCTATGCCAGTTTCGGCACGTTTTTCAAGAAGATAAGTATAAACAGTATTGTTTATATCGAACTCCCGCTTAACCTGGATAGACTTCATTTCCTTAGCCGGCAAATTTTTCATTTCACCTTCAACTGAATCAATTTTTATATCTATCTCACCCATTGAGCTCCTGAGGCTTCCAATGTTATTCATGACATTTTCTTTTAAAGATCCGCGTAACTCTGTCTCCAGATTGTTCATGTACGCAATATTGGCCTGATCGCTTTCAAAATTGAAACCGAGCTTTTCTCTTTCATTCTGTATTCTGGAAAGTTCATCTACCAGCCTGAGAAGTACCTGGTCGGTTATTCCCATTACCGAGGGAGAAATAATTGTTTCTCTAACATTTTTTAAATTCAGGTACCCCGAAAGATAATTGTAATAGCTTAACTGTAGTTCAAAAGAAGATTTTTCATTCTCCAGGTTTTGAAGCTTATTCCGGATAAGTTCACCCTCCTGGCTAATGTCATAAAAACTGTTATCTTTTCTGAAATCCTCTATTGCTCTCTCCGCTTTTTTCAATGAATCAGAAATTATTTTTAACTGATTATCTATAAATTCCATTGTCTTAGTTGCAGTCTTGCTCTTATAATCCCGCCCATAATCAATATAAATATCCATTAGCTTATTGAGGTAATCAGCTTCCTGTTCAGGTACAGCACCGGATACCGACAGCGTGACAAGAGAAGCATCTTTTTCTATAGGTGCTACAGATAGCTGGCTTCTGTAATCATTGGCAAGCGATTCCGGGTTTGTGAAATAAAAATAGTACATATTCGAACCATTATTTTCTATCAACTTACCCCCGGGAATCCTTGGCTCGATCTTAAAATTGAATCCGTATTCGGTAAAGCTTTCACCAATTTTCAGAGACTTTTTAAAATTCAGACCCCCGTTCAGTTCGAGAGTGTATGTAGTATCTGATAATATTTTTATCCCAACATTTTTATTTGGTTGAAACATGAGTGAATCATATATGACCTTAAAAGGAGATAATTTATACAGGTTCCTCTCTACAATTCTTCTTCTCCCTACAGCAACATAAACAACATGAAAGTCCTGCAGCTCTTTCATCACTTTGTAATTGAGCATAAAGGATCGAAGGATGCCCATTTCATTTTTCAGGTTTTGCTGGCTCTTGAATATATCTCCTCCGGGTATCACACTTCCAACAATATTGTTCCCTCCTCCTGAGAACTGATCATCCTTTATCAGCAGGGTTGATGAAACAGTATATATCTTTTCCGAATACCTGTTTATTGCATAGGAGATTGTCAAAGCGATAAAAAGTGCGACGGCAAACCAGTACCAGTTGCTTATGAACATTGAGACATAGCGCTTGATATCGATGTTGTCGTCTTCAAGAAAGTTGCCGGGGAGTGAAGTTTGTTCCATGTTAGTAGATGGTTAAGGTTTGAGGTTCGAGGTTTGAGGTTCGGGGTTCGAGGTTCGAGGTTCGGGGTTCGGGGTTCGAGGTTCGGGGTTCGAGGTTCGAGGTTCGGGGTTCGAGGTTCGAGGTTCGGGGTTCGGGGTTCGAGGTTTGAGGTTCGAGGTTTGAGGTTTGAGGTTCGAGGTTCGAGGTTTGAGGTTAGGGGTTTGAGGTTCGAGGTTCGGGGTTTGAGGTTTGAGGTTCGAGGTTTAAATTTTGAACCTTTAAATTCGCTTTTCTTTAAGTATATCATCAGTGAGGAAATTTTCTTACTTAGCTGAGTAGTCAGTGAAATAAGTTCATCTAATGTACCTTGAATAATATACTGAAAGTCAAATGCTCTATAGGATTGAGATCGAACTTCTCCGCAAGATCCTTTTGATATACTTAGGAATTGTACAAATTCTTTGTTTCCATCTCGCTCAAATCCTTCTGCAATATTATCCATTACAGATCCGGAGGAGGATCGAATCTGATCCCTAAATTTAAAATCACTTTGAAATGGTTCAATTGAAGTTATCTCAAAAACTCTTTTGCACAATTCCCTTGATTCCTGCCAAATCTCCAGATCCTCAAATTTTTCAATTTTCATACAAATCTGTTTTAAACATTGAACTTTGAACTTTGAACTTTGAAATTTGAACTTTGAAATTTGAACTTTGAACTTTGAACTTCTTTATTTCAGATAATTAATCAGCAGCAACGTCATTGTTATTGTGGAGGTGACGGTTGTGAAAATAAATGAAATTGTGGGCAGATTCAGGTTGAAGATCTTTTGTTTTAACGGTTCCACTATCACCACGTCGTTGGGGAGAAGAAAATATGCTTCTGAAGAGAGGATTTTCTTGTCCTGCAAATTTAACCGGAATGTTCTGGTTCCTTTATCCATGGGGCGAACGACAAGTACCCTGTTCCTGTTACCATAATCATCTACCCCGCCTGCACGCCCGATAGCCTCAATAACTGTAAGATAATTATTGTAATTGATATATGCTCCCGGGGATTTGACTTCACCGAGAACAGTAAATTTAAAACTAAGCAATTGACATTCAACAGTTGAGTTTTTAAACACTTTCACTGCAAGTCCCTGCAGCAATGTCTTTATTTCACCCGAGAGTAAGCCCATTAACCTTGACCTGACCAATTGCCGGAATAGTAATATTCCCGTCAGGATCGACATTATACCCGATAAAAGCTCCCCCCGATTCGCCCTGTGATAAATTAACCCCATTAATATTACCGGATGATAAGAAATCTTTAATAGAGCCGTCGGGCGTCATGGCTTTAATAGTAATATAAAGGATATCGCGGGGTTGAATTTTATAATCGGGGATAGACATTGTGAAGGTTTCTTCGCCTCCGGTTTCCGGCAGATTATTCAGATAGGCGAGTTTCTTCTGCGAAGTGCAGGAGGTTATTAGTAATATAGCTAATGCTATTTTTGGAGTAAGGGTTTTCATATATAATAAATGTTTCATTTTATCATTGTGGCTAAGTGGTTAATTTATATGGGGCGTTGCCCCAAACCCCAGTTACTTTTTTGTCTTGATACCAAAAAGTAACCAAAAAAGATCAAGGCTGCAGATAATTTCCGGGCTCATTTTTTCTTGTTTGCCCACGCATTACAACTCCCCCGACACTTTGGTCGGGGTCAAACAGTAATGCTTACTATGTATCCATCGCAGCAAACAAGAAAAATTTCGCAATTTCCGGAAATTCTCTGAGGCCATGTTAAATCCAAAGAGTGTATATGCAAGTAACAATTTTTTTTTATAAGAAGGTTCGGAGGGAACCCTGAAAAGGAGAAATGAACAAGTTCAGATCAGGATAAAAGACAAAAGGCAAAAGACAAAAGTAAAAACTAGCAAAAAAAGGAAAAAGGAGTTCTTTTAGTATTCTTAACCAATAATTTGACTCACGCATTTCTTTCAGTGAAATGCCAATCTTATTGCCAAAATCTGCTCTTGAAACAGCAGCCTGAGATTCCTCATAATTAGCCCCTGATGATGTTGATGATTTTCCCAGTTGATTACTAATGATCTTTATTTCATTACCTCCCTTTAAGGTTCTTAGCATCTTTATTACGTCAACCGCGAATTTGAATAATCGTTTTGATAAATCATTTTTATACATTTTCTTGTCCTTTATTTTCTCCTTTCGCCTTTTTACTTTCGCCTTTCAATTTGTACTTTTGTCTTTTCATAAATGACACTCATTTCAGACAATTCCTGTCCGATCTTGTTAATCCCATACAGAATTCTTCGGCTTTGTCGCTCGGAAGGTCTTTTATGACCTCTCACATATTGAGATAAAAGAGTGGGATTCATACCGATCCTTTCAGCAAGAGCTTTGGAGTTAATCACCTTATAATATTGAAAAAACTGCTTGAAATCTATTTCATAATAAATCTGTTGTACACTTTGATTTTTATCTTCAAAGTAAAGAGCAAAAGCTTCATTGGAATTTTCGAGCAATTCATTCACTGTTGCTCCAGTTGTAAATACAGGGTAGTCTTCCGAATAAGCAGAAAATCCGCTATCCGTCTTTTCAATTATTACCACTATCTTTCTTTTTGTTACCATATCTGACTTTCACTATTTTAAACCGGCATCCTTAAGGATTTTCTTCTCCATTCCCTTACCCATTTCCCGTGCTTCGTGATCAGGAAAAATTATGATCCCTTTCTTCCCGGGGTGTTTCATCTTCAGATGTGATCCTTTTGTTGACACAACCATCCACCCGTCTTTTGTAAGTAGTCTTAATAGTTCAGAACACTTCATATTTTGATCTGGTAAAAGTAAATATTTATTTACCTGTAATCAACTTTTTAATAAAGATAACAAGACAAAAGTTAATTAGCTCAGGGCGCAGGGGAAGAAGGTTGAGGTTATGTTTGAGGTTGAGAGTCTCTAAACCTTAGTTCATGCATTATTCCAGGGATTTAATAAGTTTATTTAATTCATAAATAAGGTCATTATATTCGTCAAAAAGACAAGGTTCTCAGCATCTTAATAATGCCAACCGCGAATTTGAATAATCGTTTTGATAAATCATTCTTATACATAATCTTGTCAATTACTTTCGCCTTTCGCCTATATACTTTTGCCTTTCATTTTATACTTTTATCTTTTGTTTTGCTTTACGTCTTTTTCATTTTCGCCTTTCTCCTTTATCCTTTCGCCTTTGTACTAGCCTTCCAGGCATGCTCCCGCCCCGTCAGTCACATCCTTTGAAATGCCTGACAAGGCCAACCAGAAGGTGTTTGATGCAGTTTCAGATTGAGTTTGACCTGCAACAATTTATATAATCATTTACCGCTCAATCCGGCATTGTCTCTTCGTCTCTAAGTCCCTTAGTTTCTTCGTCTCTCAGTCTCTTAGTCTCTCAGTCTCTTAGTCTCTTAGTCTCTTAGTCTCTTAGTCTCTCAGTCCCCCCTTCTCCCCTTCTCCCTTGCGCCGGTAGATTATTTATTGCATCAAAAAAATTCTGTTCCGGCGCTTATTCTCAGAGAGACCTTCTTCCTACAAATATTTCGCCACTCTGTGGCTCTTTCCATTATTTCTTCGTCTCTCAGTCTCTTAGTCTCTTAGTCACTTAGTCACTTAGTCACTTAGTCCCCCAGTCTCCTCTTCACACCCCCGTCGAAACTGAATTATGCATCGCCACTTTGCTCTCCACGCTGTTCCACAATGGCAGCAGATCAGCAGGTTTTACTTTTAACAGGTGCTTTTCAGCCTCACCGGGATGAAGAACAACATAACTAACCTTTCGTCCCACCAGCTCTTCGGCCTGGACCACTTTCCGGGCAAGATACTCGCGGTCGATATCCTCTCCGACAAGTATAAGTTCAATAACCGGACTATCTTTCCCTTGAGCAAAATCGCCGGTGAGATAAACGCAAATAAGATTGCCTATACGATGGATCACCTTTTCGATAACCCTGTCGATGCCGGCTTCCTTCATTATAATACTGTGTATATCACCAAACAGGGGATGATTACGGATTGGCCTGGTAAACCTTTTTATTACCATCGCGGAGAGAATGAAGAAGTCCAGCATCTTCAAACCTGTTCAGTTCAATACGAATTGCATTGGAAGATTCACCAAACTCAGATTCCAGACCCCTCAGGTGAGCTTTGGTGCTGCTGTTAAGGAAAAATTTCCTGAGCAGCTTGATCCTTGTTTCAGAAGTGATCAGGGCATTAATCATAGGTCAGAACAGGATTAATGAGTAACAAATTTACTCGTTCTTTTTTATTTTCCAAATAAGTTGCGCTTTTTATGACTACAATCAGGGACCAGGGACCAGGACCAGGGAACAGGGATTCCTGATTTCTGATTTCTGATTTCTGATCACTAATCTCCTGCCTCCCGAATAAGATTTTGTCCCCTGTTTATCTTATTTTGCTTTTTATAAAATTTATCGCTGCACACTTTCAAATCTAAATCTACTTAAATATGAAAACTCACAAAGACCTTAACGTGTGGCAGGAAAGCATTAAACTTGTCACTTTGATTTATGAAAAGACGAACTCATTCCCGAAGGAGGAATTATTCGCGCTTACTTCACAAATCAGACGATCCGCAATTTCAATACCTTCTAACATTGCCGAAGGTGCTGCAAGAGAATCAAACAAAGAGTTCCTTAGGTTCTTATTCATTGCTCAAGGATCTGTTTCAGAACTGGATACACAACTTTTAATTGCAAATAACCTTAATTTTCTTACTAAGGAAGATTATGTTCAGATTTATGAAAAATTAGCAGAGATCAGGAAAATGTTGACCGGACTAATAAAATTCAGAAAGGGAAAGGCGTTGTAGGACCAGAGACCAGGGATCAGAGATCAGGGACCAGGGATCAGGGACCAGAGAACTGTAACCGGAGAATGGGGATTCCTGATTTCTGATCTCTAATTTCTGATCTCTTTTGAAAATTAAACCGCACACCGGCCGCCGCAAACCGCACACCCCGCACCTGTATTAAGTCTTTATCCTTCTGATTTTGTTCTTCTTTAATAATTTCCTATTTTTGCTTTCCTAAATTAGGTTTATTGTATCCTGTTGTGGTGAAGTTGGATTGTTGACGATAATGCAACCTGTAAGATGTATTTAAGGTCTTACAACAAACCGGTTATGAAATGAAAAAACTGATAATATATCTTCTGTTGTTGCTGGCATTACCAACAAGTTTATGTGGCACAATATAAGGTGGGCACAGGAGGTGATTATCCGACACTCAAGGACGCTTTCGACGACATTAATAATGGTTATATTCAAGGTGATATCACTCTGGAAATAATCAGCTCAATTAACGATAATAATTCAGCTGTGCTTTACCAAAGCGGATGGAGTGACGGTTTATCATATTACCCATCACTGATCATTTATCCTGGTGCTGCAGGTTATACGCTTAGTGGTAATGTAGCCGGTCCATTGATTGATCTCAATGGAGCGAGTAATGTTACTTTAGATGGAAGAGTGGATTTAACAGGGTCAACCAAAAGCCTGACAATCACAAATACAAATACCGGGAGTTCTGCATCGACTATCAGGCTTATTGAATCGGCCTCCTCCAATGTTATTAACTACTGTATTATAAAAGGAGCAGAAACAAATGCCACCGGCGGGGTTATCTTTTTCTCAACTTCGTCAACAGGCGACGGGAACAATGGGAATATTATTAACTTAAACGACATAACCAGTGATCCTGCCGGCAGACCATTAAATGCCATTTATTCCTCAGGAACATCAGGAGCTGAAAACAGCGGAAACACAATCAGTAATAATAACTTTTACAATTTTCTAAACAAGGGAACAGCTTCAAATGGTATTTATTTATATTCGGGTACTATCACGTGGACCATTTCGGGAAACAGTTTTTATGAGACGAGTTCATTTGTACCTACGGCATCAGTTGCATATAATGATATAAACATCAATAATACATCTGGAACAGGTTTCGTAATATCAGGAAACTTTTTTGGTGGAAGTTCAGCTTCATGCGGGGGTTCTGCATGGACCAAAACTTCCGCTTATGATAATATTTATAATGCTGTTTATCTGAATGCAGGAACAGGCACGGCGAGCGATATCCAAAATAATACCATTCAAAATTTTAGCTGGGCAAACTCCGGATCAGCTGCCTGGACAGGGATTAATATTGCAGGAGGTGAATGTAAATATTGGTACAACCGGCGCAAATAACATTGGAGCTTCGACAGGTAAAGGTTCGATCACTATAACGGGAGGAGCGACAGGGATGATAGTAACCGGGATAAATATCACAAGGTTCAGGAATAATTAGCTGCCAGAACAATAATATCGGTTCTTTTACGGTTGCCAATACCGATTACCCACTCTTGCAAGTAGTTTTTATGGAATAAGTAAGAATGGTACAGCCGGAACTACAACTTTCAGCAACAATACTATAGGAAGTAACTCCACGAGCAACAGTGTCAATGCCACTTCAACTAGCTCTCTGAATGCCCAGATGGTTATTGGAATTAGCACTGCCGGTTCAGGTACTATCAACATAAATAACAATACAGTTGCAAACCTTGCCAATGGCACAACAAGTTCAGGCAGTACAACAAGAGGGCTCATTAATGGTATATCCTCTTCATCAGGAACAAATACCATTACGGGAAATACAATTCACGATTTAACAATTGCAAATGCAAATAACAATCTTTTAAATGGCGCCTCTGTCATTGGAATTCTGCTCACCGGTAATACTTCTTCCAAAACTATAACCGGAAACATAATTTATAATTTATCCAACACGTATGCTTCATCTTCATCAGGTGGTGTAATTGGATTATATTTTCAAGGCAGTACCGGCGCCAATGCTGTATCGGGTAATTTTATTTATGGTTTATCAGTTTCCGGACCTAATACTGTGAATGGCATCAAGATAAATGCAGGGGTCTGTACATATTCTAACAATATAATCAACCCTGGGAGGAAATACAGCAACAAGTATTTTTGGCATATTTGAAAATGGGGCCGCAGGCAATAACAATAATTGTTATTTTAATACTATATATATAGGGGGGTAGCCAACATCAGGATCTTTAATAAGCTATGCATTTTATAGTTCCGTTACCAGCAATACCAAAAATTTCAGGAACAATCTGTTTTTCAATAACCGATCTAATAGCGGATCAGCTTCGGGAAAGCATTATGCTGTTCGCGTAGCCAATAATACTAATCTGACTATAGATTATAACGATTATTGGGCTCCTAACACCGGGGCCGGAGGGGTTTTGGGTTCCTTCAATGGTCTTGATAAAACAACTCTGGCAGCATGGCAAGCTGCCACAGGACAAGATGTACACAGTTTAAATATCGATCCTACATTTGTAAACCCCGGTTCAATTGTTGCAACAGATTACAAAATTGTCAGTGCCTCATTGCCTGGTGTTCTGGGAACCGGCATTACCGTTGACTATGGATTGAACCCGAGAGGCACATCTTCTGTAGTCATGGGATCCTGGGAGAGTGTAATAAATAAATGGATTGGGACAACAAGCACTGATTGGGCAACGACAACCAACTGGACCGGAGGGGTTATCCCTGCTGCGGATGCCAATATCTATTTTGCTGATTCTCCACTAAATCATTGCCTGTTGGATCAGGATCGTTCAGTTACCAATATTACCAATGCCCAGTCTGTTTATCGCCTGATGACCAATGGTCATAATCTCACCATAAAAGGGAACATGTATTTTACAAACGGGGCACAGATTGATGCATCATCAGCTTCATCTACCATTACGTTTGCGGGTTCAGCAGCCCAGTCAGTTCCATCGGGAGCATTTTATAACAACCAGGTCTATAATCTTACTGTTAATAATGCGAACAATGTTACGTTTAATGGCAACATGAATCTGCTGGGCACACTTACTGCGACTTCCGGACGACTGGATGCGGTAACCAATTCCCCTTCTATAACTTATGGCGGATCGTCTGCTCAAACTATTGAAGCCAACTCTTTTCTTTCCAACACTGCTTATAATTTAACTGATGCTAATGCAAGCGGAGTTACTCTGAATACCAATTTTGCAGTCAATAATTCGCTAACAATAAATTCAGGTGCAATTTTTACCATTTCTGCACCTAATATTTTAACTGTTCCAGGTACTATTACCAACAATGCAGGAAACGCCGGTCTGGTAATCAAGTCAGTTGCTGAAGGTAACGATGGAAAATTAATTTATAATAATTCCTCCGTTAACGGAACTGTCGAATTATATCTTTCAGGTGGTGTGGTTGCATCCGGAGCGGCCAGATTTCATTATTTTGTCCCTCCTGTTACATCGATGTATATTGGTAACAATATAGCCAATGTAAAAACAAATCTTGGTTTGACAAATTTTAACGGAGACCTGGTTTCATACAGTGAGTCAGCTGCCGGTTCAAACAAGGATAATGGCTGGCAGTATTTTGATGGGTATAATAGTACTACACCGTTCTCTTCTTTATCATCATCAAATGGTTATAATATTTACTTAACTGCAGATGATAAGATCACTTTCACAGGAACAATTAATGCTTCAGCCCAGACTTTCAGTAGTTTGAGCTATACTAATTTAGGGTGGAACCTGATTGGAAACCCATATCCATGTGACTATAACCTGACTGGAATAAGTGCACTTATAAATACAGGGGATAATGTAGATAATACGGTTTATTTTAACCATGATGGCGGTTATGCCTACTGGAATGTGGAAACCGGTGCAGGAACAACCGGATTTTCATCTGTTGTAGCACCTATGCAGGGATTTTTTGTTCATGTCACGGGTACCGGTACTTCGTTAAGTTTGCCTGTAACTTCTAAAACAGCATCTGCATCTCTTCCATTAAGGTCAAAAAAAGGTGAATTTATTCCTTCAAAGGGAGCACCGCTGGTCAGAAAGATTAAGCTGGTGTTAAATGATGGTGTAGTACCTGATGAAACAATAGTTTGTGTTATCGATGATGCCACAACGAATTTCGATGGAGATTATGATGCATATAAACTATTTGGAAGCGGTACCTCAACACCATTTATATACAGCGAGCTTAATTCCGTACAATATGCTATCAATTCTGTTCCTGAACCGGATTCTTCTTATGAAATTATACCTGTTACTGTAGTAATAAAAACTGCCGGAACGTATGAAATTGATATAACTGAATTTGAAAACCTTGGCGATTTACCAGTTATCCTTAAACATGGAGATGATAAAACTAATCTTAGCCAGGGTGCAAGTTATACATTTGCATCAGCAGCAGGAACTTTTACAGATTTTCAATTAATTATTGGCAATTATAATATAGAAACCGGTGTTGAGACTCTTACTCAGGATAAGTTAAAAACATGGTACAGCAATTACTATATGTATATTAATTGTCCGTCTGAAATATCATCAGGGAAGGGTAGTCTGAATATATACGACATCCAGGGAAAAATAGTTTATTCTGATAATCCATTCATCATTACTGCCGGTCAAACGGTTCAATTGCCGATTAATTTGCCAAAGGGAGTGTATATAGTACGACTTATCGTTAATAATCAGCCTTTTGTATCAAAAATTGTTGTTGTTTAATATTTAAATTTCCCTTTAGTCCTGCCTGTGAAAAAGAGACAATATATCAAACCAAAAATAGATAGGATAGTACTTGATAATTCTATTTCCCTGATTATGATGACAAATCCGCCTTCTGACCCTCATCCAAGGTCTGGAGGTAAAAAAAGTACGGATACTCCGTTTCAGAGTCCGTTCGGGGATAAGCCCTTCGGGTAGGAACGTGATTTATTTGGAAAAGAGTCCGGGAGAGGGCTCTTTTTTGTTACCTGGAGACTGTGAGGGACTGAGGGACGAAGAGACTAAGAGACTAAGAGACTAAGGGACGAAGAGACGTTTTCGTTGTACGGCGATAAATAGTTATCTTAGCAGAACTTTTTAAACTTCAATGAAGGATTCTGAAATCAGAAACAGGAAAATAGTACTTGCTGTTACCGGAGCAAGCGGTTCAATTTATGCTTTGAAACTTCTGGAGAAACTTCAGCAATTAAAAAATCCCCCGGAAGAGATTGCCTTTATTTTTTCTGAAACTGCCAGAGAGATATGGAGGGCAGAAACTGGAAAGAAATTTGTTCCGGGACCTCCTGTGAAGGAATTTAGTAATAAAACATTTTATGCGCCGTTCGCTTCAGGCTCTTCTCTTTACGACACAATGATTATATGTCCGGCATCGATGGGTACAACAGGACGGATCGCAAACGGAACTTCCGACGATCTGATTGCCCGCACTGCCGATGTTATGCTGAAAGAAAAGAGAAGGCTGATAATAGTTCCCAGGGAGGCCCCTTACAGCCTGATACATCTCAATAATATGAAAACACTTACCCTGGCAGGAGCAATAGTTTGCCCGGCATCACCCTCTTTTTACAGTAACCCTAAAACCATTGATGATCTTGTGATGAGTGTTGTTAACCGCATCACCGATCTTGCCGGTTTCGACAGCAATGGTTTCAGATGGATGGAAAATGACTGACAGGAGAGTCATACGTTTTTTCAGGAAGCATCATGTTCTTACTATTGCCACATCGGTGGAGAATGAGCCATGGTGCGCAAATTGCTTTTATGTATATCTTGAAGAAGAAAACGCACTTGTTTTCACTACAGATAATGATACACGTCACGGGAAAGAGTTTGTAAGGAATCCGCTCGTTGCAGGATCGGTTGTCCTTGAAACAATGGTTATCGGAAGGATAAGGGGAATACAGTTCCAGGGAATAGTTTCGGAACCGGAGGGGGATCTACTTTCCAGGGCAAAAAACTGCTATCTGAAAAGATTTCCTGTTGCGGCGCTTATGGATACGAGACTATGGGTCGTAAAGCTTACTCATATCAAGATGACTGATAACAGGCTGGGGTTTGGGAAAAAGATTATTTGGACACACGGCACATGACGGACGACGCACGACAAACGACTAACGAAGTATGACGCACGGCGCACGACTCACGACTCACGTCAATTATCTGATTTTTCCTACCTTTACCCCATAAATCAAATCTTCCTAAATCATGTTTTCAGGAATAATAGAAGAAGCTGCTCAAGTTGTAAAACTTGAAAAAGAGAGGGATAATCTTCATATAACAATGAAATGTTCATTTGCAGATGAACTTAAGATCGACCAGAGTATTTCGCATAACGGTGTGTGTCTGACTGTTGTCGGGAAAGATAAAGGTACATACACTGTAACTGCAATTAAAGAGACACTGGATAAGTCAAATCTTGGATTACTTAAACCCGGAGACAAAGTAAACCTGGAGCGCAGTACCAGGCTTGACGGTCGTCTTGACGGACATATAGTGCAGGGACATGTTGATCAGACTGCCGTATGTTCCAATGTAAAGGAGGCAGGAGGAAGCTGGTATTATACTTTTGAATACGAACCCTTGCAGGATGACTATATTACCGTCGAAAAAGGGTCCGTATCTGTCAATGGAGTGAGTCTGACTGTTGTTAATTCAAAATCAAAATCCTTTGAGGTTGCCATTATTCCCTTCACCTGGGAGGTGACCAATTTTAATCAGATCAAAAAAGGAACTGTCGTCAATATTGAGTTTGATATACTGGGGAAGTATGTAGCCAGGATAGTGAAGCAACAGTTAGGGAAGTAAGACACACGACGCACGGCGCACGACGCACGGCGATCAAAAAAAGCCACTCATTTCCATGAGCAGCTTCTATATTATTAATGTACATTCTTCCCTGCGTAGTGCGTCCTTTGCCCTGCGTTTTTTCCCTACTTCTGTTTCATTTTGGCATCCATGCAAAGAGTAGCATGAGGTACTGCTCTCAGTCTTTCCTTTGAGATAAGGTTACCTGTCTCGCGGCAGATGCCGTAAGTTTTGTTTTCGATCCTGATAAGGGCAGCCTGAAGATGCTGAATGAATTTTTCCTGACGTTGAGCCAGCCTGCCTGCTTCTTCTTTTGATAAGGTTGTTGCACCTTCTTCCAGTACTTTGAAAGTAGGAGAAGTATCCATAGTATCATTACTCTCTTCGTGAGTTATGCTGGACTTCAGTATTTCATAATCTTTCCTGGCTTTATCCAGCTTCATGAGGATAATCTGTCTGAATTCCTCAAGCTCGTCATCCGAATATCTTGTCTTTTCAGCCATTGTTTAAGATTTTAATGTCGGGGCAAAGGTATTGTTTTTTTATTAATTAAAAAATCAAGGGAAATTTATGACCTGCGTTGCAGGTTGCAACGTTTCTTTTATATGTTTTTGGGTTTTGCCAACGCGCCTATATTTAAAGATATTGTTAAATTGTACATATTTTTGTTCAGTTTAATAACTAGTATGATAAGTAGCGCGTGGGAGAACCGGAAATGGTGCGAACTTCAGGCAGGTCGGTAGTGCCAACATGGCTCGTGTAGCGAGCGTACGACCTGACTGAAGTTGTCATTTCCGGCCTCTTTTTCTTTGGTTCATTTCTTTTGGAGGAGCAAAAGAAATGAACAAATCAACAGCAGGTACGTATTAAAACAGTAGCCCCAAAATTATCTGCGGCCTTGACCTTTCTTTGGTCACTTTGACTTCGTCGAGCTCGGCAAAGCAAAATGAAAATAAATAATCTGACAAATTAATTAGGGTTAGGGGCAACGCCCCATTTAATTACTTCTCGCTTTTCTGAACAGTATATTCCACCACGATTTCCAGAAATAACGGAAATCTGTAAAGAAGGGATGGTTATCGTACGAATCGAGATATTTCAATTCGGAAGCCTGTATCGCTTCAAGACCAGAAGGCATATCGGCATAAAAGGGCGGAATGAGTCCCGGCTTGTACTTTATTCTTCTTTCCCTTACTTCTTTTTTATACAATTCAAAATATTGCTTACTGAGGGGTCTGACACCTACAAATTTCATGTCGCCCCTGAAAAAATTGATCAGCCCCGGAAGCTCATCGAGCCATATTTTTCTGCAAACTGCTCCCCAGGAGGTTATCCGGAAATCATTTTTAAACTTACCGCCATCCTGAAGATCGTGCAACTCATAGATATAGTCCTGGATGTATTCGGAATAGGGGTGCATGGTGCGAAGCTTGTACACCTTCATCATGTTCCCCTCTTTACCGACACGTGGCAAAGCGATCAATGGCCCGTAAATATTCTTATTCTGAGGAGCAGGGGCGCCATTTTTTTTTGCTTCAATGCAAAGCTGATTCCCGATGAATGACTCCTGTTTTATCCTGAAACCTCCTCTTGAAAGCCTACCCAGAGCTTCGGCCCGTGAGATCACGGCATTTTCACCACGTGTGAGAAAAAAATATACCCCGCGTGTGAATTTAAGTTTTGGAAGAACGCGTTTTACAATGAAATCAAAAAAATAATAAATATAATTTAACAATGGAGGATACTTTTGTAAAAGCCTCTTTTTCCTTTGATCTTTTGTCTCGACACAACAGAAAAAATAACCATCCGGCCTAAGCTTGGCGTTTACTGAATCAATGAAATCATCGAGACGTTTAATGTCGTTGATTTTGTGAAGGTTGATTATGTAATCGTAATTCCCGTGAACAAGACTGGTAATATTAAAAATCGTGGTAGTTGACAATACAACAGTATGGTCAGTAAGCTTCCGGCCGGTCATCTTTATTATTGCCTGACTCATCTCTGATCCGCACTCCTTTTCAATTGCATTGACAATACCCGGGTTTACTTCAGCCGGTTCGTCCTTATGCATCCCGTTCCCGTTAACACCTTTCACAAGATCATATTCGCTGGGTTTTTTATAAGACTTATATCTCTCGTATTCCTCATAATCCTGAACAACAGCCTTCTTATATGCTATATAGACAGAACCGAAAAGGAGTTCCAGGATTGTTGCAAGCAGGGCAGTACCGAGAACGATGGTTCTTGAATAATCATAATCCCTTATAATATACATGGCAAGAGCAGTAATTGATATTGCAATGATATTACTGCTTAAAACCCTGACGAAAAGTGTAGTGAAGTTGATGATCTTGCCGCGGTGCATTTTGCCGTTAACCAGCGAAACAATGATCCACATCACTGCCAGACCTATGAAGAACGGGGTATGCGACGGAAGGTACCATCTCAGGCTGGCAGGTTTGGTCCATATCATAGCAAGAAAAGATATTGTCAGTATTACAATATCAGCTATTAGGGTGATTGTCCTGAATTTACGTTTTTCCATCTATTCTAATCCTGCTGATGCATCCTAGTGTGAAGTAAACAAAATTTTAGCTAATATGCTCAGATATGACTTAATTATAATGGGGATGGTTGCAAGGTAATAACGGCACAAAGGCGTAACGGCGCAAAGGCACAACGGCGTAACGGCGTTGAGACTTCATTCCTCAGAACCCGAATGTTGCTCCGAAATTCAGAGTATTCTTCTTCCCGAAAAAATATTCAGGACTCCAATCCTGATCACCTCGTATATTGCTGTACATTACTGAACACCAGGTGTAAAGGTCATTTATTATCTGATATGATGCTTTTACCCCGTAAGATGTATTGTGCCAGGCAACATAAGCTAACGGCGGATTGCCGACACGATTAGTACCAAGCTCTGTATAATCCGGACCGCGGATTGCATCGGTGAAACTCAGATTAATATCGAGTGTCCTTACTGGATGATAGTCAAAAGCAAGATACCACTCCCTCGAGTTATCCCTCAGATAATAGCCCAGGTTATAGCCGGCATTCTGAAAGGTAAGTGTCGGGACATAATGCTGATAGGTGAGCGGATAGGTGTATGTGAACTCCGTTGTGAACGAGAGGTTTGAAACAGGAAGATCTGATAATCTGAATCCGGCTTTCCAGCTGAAGAAGTTCCATTGATCCTTCTCAGTAAACCTGCTCACTGACAATTCATCAATGAACCATGTGCCATACAGATGAAGGTTTTTAATCTGCCGGGAACTGACATCAAAAAACATCTGTGAATTCATGTTGTCTATTCCCGAAGTGAGCGAATGATCGACCGACTTGTAGAAAAAGAGAGGGACGATGTATGCAGGATTGACATTATCATCATCATAAACAATGCTGTTTCCCAATGATAGATTAAGATTTTTATAAGGGGTGAACGTAAGCATGTTGGCAGCAATGTACTTTTTATGATACACCTCACGGTAGTTGGTGCCATAGCTATTGGTGACCCAGTAAGACTTGGCGCTGTCGACAACCATTGAGTTAAGCCATCCGTGGAAATAATTGAAATCAAACCATTTTACAGGAGAAATATGCAGTTTTAACTGTACAAATGTCGGGTTGTTTCCTCCGAAAATATTAGCCCCGTTATAGTTATTTCCCCATTGCATATTCTCCTTGACCAGTCCGGCACTCCCCCATTTCCACGAATAAGTAACTCCTCCGTGCATCTCGCTGAAGTCGGTTGTTCCCTTTATGTGGCCGTCCACCCTTTGTGTAAGGTACTCTGGCAATCCAAGGAGCGGTTCCTCGTGATTATCGCGGAGAGAAGCATAAAAGCCCCAATGCTGAATGTATCCCCGGGCCTCTGCACCATTGCGATAGTAGGTTGCGATGCCGGATGAGTTGGTGAAAATCTCTCCTCCGAGGATAGGGTTGATGGTCAGTGAAAAAAGAGAGTCTTTATAATAAAAGAGGTCCGTACGTCTTTTCCAGTCTTTTCCTGCATTAATCTCCTTCCCGAAATCCATAAGGTAGAAATCCAGCTCTTTCTGTTGACGCGGATTAAGTTTTCCTCTTTGTCCATCTGCCTCTTTAAGACGCTGGGATATAAATAATCTTGAATATGGTTTTATGGCTGAATTAATAGCAATAATCTGGCTGTTTGCCAGTTCATCGAGGAACTCGTAAATACCCGTATTATCAACAGGATGGGGAACCTCCTGGCTGTAAATATTTATAGTCAGTATCTGAATATTAAAAAGGAAGAATATAAAGAGGTATTTTTTCAAAATTGGGTTAATAAGATTTTATAAGCAAATATATAACTATTGCGAGTATTGCCAAAAGGGCGTCGGCCCCTACATGGTTATTTATATTTATTGCCGCTATCCTGGCGATGCCAAACGAACAAATAAACCATAGGCAAGTTTATACTCAAATCCTTAAAATTATCCGGAGTCCTTATTTTTTAGCTCTTTTTTTGTCAGGAAGAAGAACAGAAAAGATATCTTTGAAATCCTTTACAGACCTGTGAAAATGACAGACCAGGAGAACCAGACTTCAGCAGAAAAAGAGATAAGTAAGAACAATAGTTCTGAAGAAAAATGGTATGCTCTTTATACCCGCCCAAGAGCGGAAAAGCTGGTATATCAACGACTTGTCGAAACAGGTATAGAAACCTTCCTCCCCCTTCAGAAAACATACAGGATGTGGAGCGACCGGAAGAAACTTGTAGAAAAACCTCTTCTCTCTTCATATATATTTGTAAAGACAAAAAGCAAGAATTTCCCTAAAGTTTATAATACCGTTGGTGTTGTCAGATTCATCTCTTTTGAAGGACAACCCGTTTCGATCCCTCAGAAACAGATAGATAACCTCCGATTGCTGATTAACAGCGATGCTGAAATTGAAGTCTCCTCTGAAAATTTTGCAGCCGGCGATAATGTTGAAGTAATTACCGGATCGCTTGTCGGACTTACAGGTGAACTTATAAAAATCGGAAGACAGAACAGGGTTGTAATAAGGATCGACAAGCTCGATCAGAATCTGATACTTAAAATACCGATAGCATTTCTCAGGAAGATATAAAACGGCGCAAAGGCATAACGGCGCAAAGGTACAAAGACTTTATCCTTTTAGTAGTTTTTCTGTCAGAATGGCTATCCCTTTTGAGGCTTTTTCTTTTATCACCGCTACCTTCCTGTTAACCGGTACAGCAACATCCTTGGGATCGATCAGCCAGAGGTCGGCTTCCCGAGGGGCATAATTGATAAGTCCTGCTGCAGGATATACATTTAGTGAAGATCCGATTACAACGAAAATATCAGCTTCAGCGGCAAGATTCGCAGCTTCATCCATCATTGGGACAGCTTCACCAAACCATACAATATGAGGCCGGAGCTGGCTTCCCTTTTCACAATTATCGCCCGGATTAATATCCTTATAACCTATGTCATAAATTAATGAAGGATCGATGGTACTTCTCGCCTTTGTAAGCTCTCCGTGTAGATGCAGTATATTAGTACTGCCGGCCCGCTCATGAAGGTTATCGATATTTTGTGTGATGATCCGAACATCAAAATAATTTTCCAGTTCAGCCAATCCTATATGTCCATCATTAGGTTTACAGGTTTCAAGCTGCCTTCTCCGCTCGTTATAGAACCTCAGCACCAGCTTCATGTT
Source organism: uncultured Bacteroidales bacterium (assembly GCA_963838215.1). Classification (GTDB taxonomy): domain Bacteria; phylum Bacteroidota; class Bacteroidia; order Bacteroidales; family VadinHA17; genus LD21. Next base: position 25,581 of record CAWIQG010000006.1, read on the forward strand.
TTTCGACCAGGCCCTTGGTGTTGCAACTTCTTCCACATCATATTCTTCCCAGAGTCCGCCGGAATCCCTGAAGGTCCTTATACCGCTCTCGGAGCTCATTCCTGCACCGGTGAGGATGATAAGTTTTTTCATATTATTTGAACATTTGTAAAGATTTGTAAAGATAAATATTTATCAATGGAACATTTTGTCTGTCTTTTTAGGAGAATTCACCTCTGCAACCGGACTTTCTTACCATCCTTCCCTCATAAAGCGTTGGTTACGGGATAGATGCCCCCTGTCCCGCTTTAGCGGGACATCCCCCTGAAGGGGGAACAATTCTGTGGATTTTAGTATAATTTATCTTATAGACAGAGTATTAGCCCCCCTTTTAGGGGGGGTGGGAGGCAAAAAGAGTGGACGAGAGCTGGGGCAGAATGGCAAAGGAGCATGGTAGTAAATATTATTATGTATTTTGTTATATTTGTCGGAATTTTTACAGAAAAGCAACTATAATAACTATTTGATACAATGGGGAAACGGTTTCCTGAATATAAAGGTCTTGATCTTTCGCAGGTAAATAAAGAGATTCTGAAAATATGGGATGAGAATGATACCTTTCATAAAAGCATTCGTGAACTAAACGGCAAAGGTGAGTTTATTTTTTATGAAGGTCCGCCTTCGGCAAACGGTATCCCGGGCATACATCACGTTATGGCACGTACGATCAAGGATGCAATCTGCCGTTTTAAAACACAATGCGGATACGAGGTGAAACGCAAGGCCGGCTGGGATACCCATGGACTGCCTGTTGAACTGGGCGTTGAAACAGCTCTCGGCATTACAAAGGAAGATATTGGCAATAAAAGTTCTGTTAAATATATCTCAATTGAAGATTACAACAAAGAATGCCGTAAGGCAGTAATGAGATATACCGACGTATGGGAAGATCTTACGAGGAAAATGGGTTATTGGGTCAATATGGATCACCCGTATGTTACTTATGATAACCGTTATATCGAAACACTCTGGTGGCTTCTTCAGAAACTCTATAAAAACGGATACCTGTATAAGGGTTATACTATTCAACCATATTCTCCTGCTGCAGGAACCGGACTGAGCTCCCATGAGCTTAACCTTCCGGGCTGTTATCGTGATGTAAAAGATACCACCTGTATAGCGCTTTTCAAACTCATAAGGGATAAGAAGTCGGAATTTCTTTATAATAAGATTGATACCACCGATGTACAGATGATGGCGTGGACCACAACACCATGGACACTTCCTTCGAACACTGCCCTGGCAGTAGGAAAAAATATAGTATATATAAAAGTCAGAAGCTTCAACCCTTATTCCGGAGATCCGATAACGGTAATTATTGCCAGGGATCTTCTCAATTCGCTGTTTCCTGAATCGAATGCCGGGCTTGATTTTTCTGAATATAAACCAGGCGATAAAAAGATCCCCTTCAAAGTTTCAGGGGAATTCACCGGGGCCGGGCTGGAGGGCATAAATTATGAACAGCTTATCGACTGGATGAACCCGGGAGAGGGTGCATTCCGCGTATTGACAGGAGATTTTGTCACAACTGAAGATGGTACAGGTATTGTTCATATTGCCCCTACTTTTGGAGCCGACGACTACCGTATAGCAAAAGAAACAGGGGTTCCTCCCCTTCTTGTAAAAAGAAAAGACGGTTCCTTCGGTCCTATGGTTGACAGAAGAGGTTACATGGTTCCGGTTGCAGATCTTGATGAATCATTTGTTAAACATAACGTCAACCTAAAAACTTATGCTGCCTTTGAGGCTCGTCCTGTAAAAAATGAATATGATGACAACCTCCCTCCGGAAACAGATACTATTGATGTCGAAATAGCTGTCATGCTTAAGCAGCAGGGAAAAGTATTCAGGATTGAGAAGCAGGTGCACAGTTATCCTCATTGCTGGAGAACCGACAAACCGGTTTTATACTATCCGCTCGACTCCTGGTTCATTCGCACAACAGCTCTGCGCGATCGCATGATTGAGCTTAACAACACCATTAACTGGAAACCTCAGGCCACAGGTACCGGCAGGTTTGGAAAGTGGCTCGAAAACCTTGTTGACTGGAACCTTTCCCGTTCACGTTTCTGGGGAACACCCCTTCCAATATGGATCACAGAAGACAAAAAGGAAGAAAAATGCATTGGCTCTGCCACAGAACTGAAAGCTGAAATTGAGAAATCAGTTAAAGCAGGATTCATGAAAAAGAATCCCCTTGCAGAGTTTACTGAAGGAGACAATTCACAGCAGAACTATGAACATTTTGACCTTCACCGACCGTTTGTTGATGATATATTCCTTGTAAGCGATACCGGGAAGAAAATGTTCCGCGAGCCTGATCTGATTGATGGATGGTTCGACTCAGGAGCGATGCCTTATGCACAGGTACATTATCCTTTCGAGAATAAAGATAATTTCAGCGAGATGTTCCCGGCCGACTATATAGCTGAAGGCGTCGATCAGACAAGGGGCTGGTTCTTTACCCTTCATGCAATTGCCACCATGATTTCTGATTCGGTAGCTTTTAAAAATATTATCTCGAACGGACTGGTCCTCGATAAGAACGGCAACAAAATGTCGAAGAGACTCGGGAATGCCGTTGATGCTTTCTCTACAATCGAAGAGTATGGTTCCGATCCTTTGCGGTGGTATATGATTACAAATTCGCAACCCTGGGATAATCTTAAGTTTGATATAACGGGGGTTGATGAAGTAAAACGCAAGTTCTTCGGAACTTTATATAATACCTATTCCTTCTTTGCCCTTTATGCCAATGTTGATAATTTCAGGTACTCCGAAAAAGAGATCCCGGTTAATGAAAGACCTGAGATTGACCAGTGGATAATCTCCCTGCTTAACTCACTTATTAAGGAGGTTGGAAGAAGTTATGAGGATTACGACCTGACCCGGGCCGGACGGGCAATCCAGGATTTTGTCACTGAGAACCTCAGTAACTGGTATGTGCGCCTTAACAGGAAACGTTACTGGGGAGGGGAATATGATAAGGATAAACTTGCCGCTTACCAGACACTTTTTGTCTGCCTCGAAACTGTAAGTCAGCTTGCTGCTCCGATAGCTCCATTCTATATGGACCGGCTTTTCAGCGATCTTAACGATACTACCGGCAGACATAAAGAAAATTCGGTCCATCTGGTACTTTTCCCTGAATATGATGAATCGCTTATCGACTCAGCTCTCGAGGAGCGGATGAACATTGCCCAGAAAGTATCTTCAATGATCCTCGGGCTGCGAAGAAAAGTAAGCATTAAAGTCCGGCAGCCGCTTGCAAGGATAATGGTCCCTGTTCCTGATAAATATTTCAAGGCAAAATTTGAAGCTGTTAAAGACCTGATACTTGCCGAAGTAAATGTAAAAGAAGTTGAGTATATTGATGACACTGCCTCAATTCTTGTAAAGAAAATAAAACCGAATTTCAAAACGCTTGGCCCGAGATATGGTAAACTGATGAAAAATATCAGCAATGCAATTTCAGCTTTTACTTCAAAAGAGATTTTAGCCTTTGAGAATAACGATAATTATACTGTTACCATAGACGGACAACAAATTATTCTTACAACTGAAGATGTTGAGATAATTTCGGAAGATATTCCCGGCTGGCAGGTTGCCAATGACGGTAAACTTACTGTGGCACTTGATATAACAGTTTCCGACGAATTACGGTACGAAGGGATCGCGCGGGAGTTTGTCAACAGGATCCAGAATATCCGTAAGGAGAATGGATTTGACGTCACCGACAAGATAACCGTACTTATTGAAGATCATGAATTCGTTCATGAAGCAGTAACCCGACATGCTTCATATATAGCCTCTCAGACACTTGCAACGACGGTGACCCTCACCGATAACTTTGCGGGGAACAATGTCAGGGATGTGGAGATTGATGAGTGGGTGGTGAAGGTCTGTGTTACTATGAATAGCAGATAGATAAAATGGTTCGAGGTAAGTGGTATAAGGTATGGGGAAAAACTTCTTCCGCATACCATGCACCTCATGCCTCATACCATAATCAGTTTTACTATATTTGTGTATAATATTAAAACGATGAAACGAATACTCGTTACCGGTGGTGCCGGGTTTATCGGATCACACCTTTGTGAAAGATTGCTCAATCTGGGACATGAAGTGATATGTCTCGACAATTATTTCACCGGATCAAAAATGAATATCGTCCATCTCCTCGATAACCCCTATTTTGAGGTTATCCGGCATGATGTTACAATGCCCCTGTTTGTTGAGACGGATGAGATATATAATCTTGCCTGTCCTGCTTCCCCGGTACATTACCAGTATAATGGCATAAAAACGATCAAGACATCTGTTATGGGTGCCATCAATACACTGGGTCTGGCAAAAAGAACAAAATCGAAGATCCTTCAGGCCTCAACAAGCGAAGTATATGGCGATCCTGATGTACATCCGCAGCATGAAGGTTACTGGGGAAATGTCAACACACTAGGACCAAGAGCCTGCTATGATGAAGGAAAGAGATGTGCCGAGACACTGTTTATTAACTATTACAATCAGAATAAAGTCCGCATAAAAATAGCAAGGATATTCAATACTTATGGACCTAAGATGAATTCAAACGACGGCAGGGTTGTTTCAAATTTTATTGTCCAGGCATTGAAAGGGGAAGATATCACTATCTTCGGCGACGGTACCCATACACGTAGTTTTCAGTATATCGACGATCTCATTGATGGACTTATAAAATTGATGGATACACCCGACAGTTTTACCGGACCTGTGAATCTCGGCAATCCTGTTGAAATAACAATCGGCGCTCTTGCCGGAATGGTAATAAAAATGACCGGGTCGAAATCTAAGATCGTTTATCTTCCTCTTCCGCAGGATGATCCAAAACAACGGAAACCCGATATTTCTCTTGCTAAAAAAGAGTTAAACTGGTCTCCGAAAGTTGATGTTGAGATCGGCCTGACAAAAACAGTGGAGTATTTCAGAAAGTCATTGTTACTTTCTTTTTCTTGATAAAAAGAAAGTAACCAAAGAAAAATCAAGGCTGCATATAATTTTGGGGCTCCTGTTTTGAGCCTTGCCCACGCAATACGACTCGGTCGCAGCACTCCCTCAAACAGTATTGCTAACTTTAGGCTCCCGCAGCAAAGCTCTAAACAGTCGCTTTTTCCCAAAATTTTATGAGGCCGTTTGAAACCAAAACAACAAACATTAAATACTGAACATACTAAGTTACGGCGCGAGGGTAAACCGGAAATGGTGCGAACCGCAGGCAAAATGGTAGAGCCATTTAGGCTTGTGTAGCAGGCGCACATTTTGTCTGAGGTTGGCATTTCCGGCCTCCTTTTCTTTGGTTCATTTAACTTCGTTGAGCTCGTCCCGAAAATCGGTACTCGGTTCTTTTGGAGGAGCAAAAGAACCGAACGAAGTGAGTTCGGCAAAGCCAAATGAACAAATTTAAATTTATCTTTGAATCATGATAGACCGGTCCACCATAGAACGTATACTCGATGCTGCCCAGATAGTTGATGTGGTGCAGGAATTTGTTCCGCTGAAGAAAAGAGGCGTTAATTATTTGGGATTGTGCCCTTTTCATAATGAGAAGACACCATCTTTTACGGTATCACCTTCAAAAGAAATATTCAAATGTTTTGGATGTGGTAAGGTTGGCAATTCTGTGAATTTTGTAATGGAACATGAGCACCTCACCTACCCTGAAGCACTTAAATACCTGGCCAGAAAATATCATATTGAAGTTATTGAAAAGGAGCTCAGCCAGGAAGAGCTCGAAAAACAAAATGAGAGAGAGAGTCTTCTTGTTGTAACAGCTTATGCTGCACGGCAATTCACCGAAAATCTTTTCCAGACCGACGAAGGAATATCTGTCGGCCTTGCCTATTTCAGGGAAAGGGGGTTCAGGCAGGATACGCTTAAAAAATTTGAGGTTGGTTACAGTTTTGAAAAACGTGATGCCTTTTCAAAAAAGGCTCTCGCGGATGGATACAAACAGGATTTTCTTGTCAAGACCGGTCTCTCAATACAACATGAGGATCGGATTTTCGACAGGTTCAGCAGCAGGGTGATGTTCCCTATTCACTCCCTCTCAGGACAGGTACTCGGCTTTGGCGGAAGAGTACTAAAAAGTGACCCCAAGACAGCTAAATATCTCAACTCTCCCGAATCGGAGATATATCATAAAAGCAGGATACTTTACGGAATATTCCAGGCCCGGAAATCGATAACACAGGAAGACAGATGTTATCTTGTTGAAGGTTATACCGATGTTATGTCGCTTCACGAAGCCAACATCGAAAATGTGGTTGCATCGTCAGGTACCTCTCTTACACAGGAACAGGTTCGCCTGATAAAAAGGTTCACCCAGAACATTACCATCCTGTACGATGGCGATGCAGCAGGAATAAAGGCATCTATCAGAGGTATCGACCTTGTTCTCGAAGAAGGAATGAATGTTAAAATTGTTCTCCTTCCTGACAGCGAGGATCCCGACTCCTATTCTAAAAAGGTCAGTAATGAGCAGTTCCTGAAATTCCTGAAAGAGAATGAAACGGATTTCATCCGCTTCAAGACACAGCTTCTTCTGTCGGAGGCTAACAATGATCCTGTCAGAAAAGCCGATCTCATCCGCGATGTTGTTAAATCAATTGCAGTTATTCCTGAAGCTATAACCAGGACAGTTTATATTAAGGAGTGCAGCACAGTTCTTGAAGTATCGGAGCCAATCCTTTATCATGAAGTGAATAAGCTGCGGCAACAGAAGAGTTTCCAGGACAGGAATAAATATCCCGGTCCGGAAGATCTTCCGGTTCCTCCTCCTGTAATAGTTAAGCCCATGCAGCGGGACACAATTACTTACTATTCTGAAAGGGAAATAATACGGTTGCTTCTGAAATTCGGCAGTATGGAATTTGAACGGACACTTAATAAGGAAGACGGCAAAGAGGAGGTGCTGACTGTTTCAGATTATATTGTGAGGGAAATAGTTTCGGATGAACTCCTGTTTGATGACAGAGTATGCGGGAAAATATTTTCCGATTTCCGGTTTTATACTGAACACGGGCTCATTACCGGAGACAAGCAATTTGTGAAGCATGGGGATCCCGAGATTTCAAGCCTGTCGGCCGACCTGCTTGCCGACTCTCATGAACTCAGCAGAATATGGAAAGATAAACAAACCTATGTTGAGACTGAGGAGATGAAGCTGAAAGAGATTGTTGGGGATGCTGTCCTTAAGTTCAAAAGCGATAAAATCATGATAAAAAGAAAAGAGATCATGGTGCTTCTCGAGGAGGCAGTAAGAACAAATGATACGGAGAAAATTTTGTCGTTACAGAAGAGGTATGCAAATCTGAGTGTTGTTCTCGGGATAATTTCAAGGAAGCTGGGGAATCGGATATTGCTATAGATTCACATTTATTACTAAATTTGCTCTAATAAATTGAAAGTTATGAAAAGACTCCTCTCCTACCTGATAATCATTTTATTACTGTTTGCTATTTCATGCAAACCAGGTTCCAGGGAAAAGAATACTTTTGAACCGGTCTTCTCAACCTATAAAAAGGATTCTACTGGTTCTAAAGTCCCGATAGAAAAGAATGAGATTTTTTATGGCATACTTACACCTGTTGAAATATGCACAATCTTTAATCGTCTTGGCGTTCCTTATAATAATGCCACTCTTAATCCCACTTCGAACAGGGATCAGTACCTCAGTAGTTCTAAAGCTTCAATTAATACAGGTATTTATGGCGTTGATTTCGGATACCTTAAAATGTTCGGCATTGGTCAGGAGATGATCGATTATATGGTTACAATCCGCGACATGAGCAACAAACTGGGTATCCCCGATAATTTTCTTACCGAACCGATTAAAAGAATTCAGAGCGACATGTCTGAGCCTGATACAATTATGTTACTTATGGACGATGCTTACACCAAAATGGAAACTCATTTAAGGGCAGGAGGAAGAGAGAGCACAGCCGGACTTATGGTGATGGGTGGGTGGGTTGAAGCGATGTTTATAGCTACACAGCTGGTATATAACCCCGCAAAACCTGATCCGGAGGTAGTGCAAAAGATTGCTGAACAAAAATATACATTGACTTCGCTTCTCAGTTTCGAGAAAAATTATTATGACGACCCGGTTGTTGTTTACTATACAAAAAAACTTAAGTTCCTGAAGAACTATTTCGACACTTTCGATATTTACTTCAAAAAAGGCGATCTTGAAATTGACATTGCTAAACAGGTCTTCCGGTCATCAGGCAGCCAGATGACCGTTACTGTTGAAACTCTGAATAAGATACGCGATTATGTAAGCAAGCTGAGGACAGAAATGGTAACGCCATAGAATATTAGTATTGAGGTCGTTAATTGACCTTATCCTATCTTATGAATGGTTCAAATCACGCAGAATGGTTCCCGGTTGTCGATGAAAATGGTAATATCATTGATAAAGCTCTGCGCACTGTCTGCCACGACGGAAAGAGCAAGCTTCTTCATCCTGTTGTACATCTCCATCTGTTCAACAGCGCAGGTGAACTCTTTTTGCAGAAAAGGGCAATAACAAAAGATACTCAACCGGGAAAATGGGATACTTCAGTTGGAGGTCATGTCAGTTTAGGTGAAACCGTCAAAGAGGCTCTTTCGCGGGAAGCAAAAGAAGAACTTGGACTGACAAATTTTGAACCCCGGTTTATTGGAACTTATATATGGGAATCTTCCCGGGAAAGGGAGCTTGTCAATTCATTTTCTGTCATAAGTGATGAAGTTCCGGTTATCGACAGGGAAGAAATTGAAGAAGGTAAATTCTGGTCGCTTCAGGAAATAAAAAATAATATCGGTAAAGAAATTTTCACTCCTAATTTTGAGAATGAATTTGAAAGTTTTTGGTCAGGAAAATATTTTTACACATAGACGGAGGGATTTCAGACGGAATGTCAAGTTATGTAGATTTAACTTCACCCGTAAAGAGATATTTCTTTATTCCGGGATATAAGTGGAGAGAAAAATTAAATTGTTATAAACCTTATTAAGGTTTAATCTGGATTATTATTAGAACGCCGTTGGACTTGTCGTAAAATATGTTTTCAGTAGAACCTAAAAGATAAAAGCGCATTCAGTCAATATATGTCTGTTGGCGCTTTTTTATCTGTGGGCCCAGCTGGGCTCGAACCAGCGACCCCCTGATTATGAGTCAGGTGCTACTAACCAGCTGAGCTATGGGCCCAAAATATATTATAAAGAACGTCAGGCCTTATTCTAATGAGTCAGGTGCTACTAATCCCGAAAATCACAAAATTTTGAAGAAATTTTGAATGATTTTCGCGGATCCTCGAAAAACAAAGCATTCAAATGATGCTTGTTTTTCGGGACCAGCTGAGCTATGGGCCCTCCGTAAAAACGGATTGCAATATTAGTTATTTGCGAATGATTATGCAAGAACTTGATAAAAAGAAAAATTTTCAACCTTCATTCTTGAGATATTCCATCAATACGTTTACAGCTTCATCTATGTCCTGACCAAACGTAAGGATCCCTGCTCTGTCGCCTGCCATAATAATAATCCTCTTCTCATAAACATCTGATTCCTGAAAAAGTCTCAGGATATCTTTTGCCAGACCTATTGTTCCGTAATCCATTGATGGATTGGTGGTGGGAACCTTATAAATGAGCTCATTCCAGAGTTCAATACTATGCACATGAATAACTGCATTTGCCCCGGGATCAGCTGAATATATAGCTGCATGAGTTAAAGACTCAGATGAGGCTTTTAATGGTCCGACACACTGAACAGCATTGTCGTCAATATTGAATGAATTGACTTTAACATAATGACCCGGTTCAAGCTCCGGGATCTCGCCTGTTGCAGAACCGGTAATTATAAACTGATTGCCTCCATATATCCTCATGCTGATGTTTCCAAAACCAACACCGTTTTCATACGCCCCTATCAGGTCCATATTATACAGAACTTCTCTCCAGTAATTAATTATTTCATACTGTTCGTCTGAGATAACAGGTCCTGACTGGTTCCAGTGACAATTGAACTTAACTACCCCTTCCATTTTATTTGAATTTATCTGAAAACATTTCTTTAATATCTTTTTCTGTTGCCCTGCATATTCCTTTTTCAGTTATTAGTCCGGTCAGAAGTCGTGCAGGTGTAATATCAAATCCATAGTTGGCGGCCAAAGCATCTTCCGGACAGATGAGTACCGACTGAATTTTACCATCAGCAAATCCGGTAATGTTTGTTACCTCTTCAGGATCGCGCTCTTCAATAATTATTTCCTTTAATCCATCACCAATACTGAAATCTATTGATGTTGATGCGAATGCAGAATAAAATGGAACATTATTATCAAAAGCTGCAAGTGCCTTAAGATAAGTTCCTATTTTATTGGCAACATCTCCTGTTCGTGTTGTACGGTCACTACCGACTAAAACGATGTCAACCAGCTTTTGTTGCATCAGATAGCCACCTGTATTATCAGATATAAGTGTATAAGGTATGCAATTCTGACCAAGCTCCCATGCAGTGAGCTTTGCTCCCTGATTTCGCGGCCTTGTTTCATCAACCCACACATGAACCGGAATTCCCTTGTCATGAGCAAAATAAATAGGCGCTGTTACGGTCCCGTAATCTATACAGGCAAGCCATCCGGCATTGCAATGAGTAAGTATGTTCACAGGGGCCCCTTTCTTTTTCTCGCTGATACGCTCAATAAGTTTCAGTCCATGGGCTCCAATCTTCCTGCAGTTTTCCTTTTCTTTCTCACAAACTTCAATTGCTGCCGCAAGGGCTGTTCCCGATAATGATTTTGATGAAATATCGCTGTTCAGTTTTTCCATGACAAAATTGACGGCCCATAAAAGATTTACAGCAGTAGGGCGACACGAGATCAGGTATCTGGCCGCATTTGAAAGATGTTCACGGATATTTGTATGCGGTGTGATTTCAAGCGTGGCCAGGTATATTCCAAATGCAGCGGAAGCACCAATCAGGGGAGCTCCTCTCACAGTCATATCATCTATTGCATTATAAACATCGTCAACAGACCTGAGCTCCCTGGTTTCAAAAAAGAAAGGAAGTTTTTGCTGGTCTATAACCTTTACGATAGCCGGATCGGATTCGTCAAGCCAGATACTCTGATAATTTTGATTACCTATCTTCATTCCAACTTTACTTCAAGACCCCAAATTAATTAAAAATCAAAAATACGAAATATTAAAGTATTAAATAGAATGTGTTTATGCTATCAATAATAATATCAGAATCTCCCCTTCGCATTAACGGAAAAAATTAAGTATTAAAACTGCTGAGTTTATCGACGAACATTTCGAATTTTCGACCAGATTATTCGAGGTTTCTTGATTTATTTCTTAAATATGTTATCTTTACAGAGTTGAAAAAATAATTTATAATAAGGGTTATATGATTAACAAAGAGGAGTTTAGAATGAAGATTATCGTTTCAGCCAGGCAGATTTTCAGCCGTTATGGATTTAAAAAGACTACAATGGATGAAATTGCCAAAGCTCTTAATATAGGGAAGAGTTCTATGTATTACTATTTTGAAAGCAAGGAAGATATTTTCGAAGCTGTTTTACTTCAGGAAGCCAATATTCTAAGAAATGAACTTACTACGGCTATAAAATCAGTAGAATCGCCAATAGACAAAATGAAAAATTATGTTTTTGTCAGGATGAAATCGTTCGAAAAACTATCGAATTATTATAATGCTATCTTTGATAAAAACCTTGATCATTTTGATTTTATAGAGAGCATTCGTGAAAAATACGACCGTGAAGAGTTGGCTATTCTCAGGCTTATTCTTTATGATGGAGCAAGAAAAAACGTTTTTAATGTTGTAAACAGCGAATACACTGCACTGGCAGTTCAGACGACCCTGAAAGGGCTTGAAGTTCCTCTTTTCTGGAAAAAGAAAGAGGTCAACATCGGAAACAGGCTTAATGCCATCCTTGACGTTTTATTCAACGGAATAGTAAAAAAATAAACGCTATCTTTTTATCAGGGCTCGTTTTTTCCTGGAGAGGCTCCAATACAACCCCGCGGCACCTATCAGTATAAAAGGGATGCTTAATAACTGTCCCATATTTAGTTTCATTGTGGCTTCAAATGCAACCTGATTTTCTTTCAGGAACTCAATAAAGAATCTTGCAACGAAAATAAGAACAATAGCAAGACTGATAAGAGACCCTTCGATATGCTCTCCTTTCTTTTTCCAGTACATCCGGTAAAGCAGAAAGAAAATTATCAGATAGGCCAGTCCTTCATATATCTGAGTAGGATGTTTAGGGGCAACTTCATGGTTCCTTAGAAAGACAAATCCCCAGGGAACAGTGGTCTCAATGCCATAAATTTCGGAATTCATCAGGTTTCCCATCCTGATAAAAAATCCTGAAAGTGCGACTACAATTGCAATACGGTCGAGAACCCAGAAGTAATCTTTTTTCTCTTTCCTGGTGAAGAGCCATACAGCAGTCAGTATCCCGATTGCTGCTCCATGGCTGGCAAGACCACCGTGCCATACCATCAGGATCTCAAGAGGATGATGAAAATAATAACCCGGTTCATAAAAAAGACAATGTCCCAATCTTGCTCCCACTATTGTTCCTATTGCCATATAAACTGTAAGACGGTCAAGAACGGCTTCTTCGAGATTTTCATTTTTGAAAATCCAGTTCATTATTATATATCCGAACAAAAAAGAGGAGGCAAACAATAGCCCATACCATCTTATTGCAAAAGAGCCAATATGAAATATTTCAGGATTCACATTCCAGTAAATGATAAGTAAATGCATAGCTGCCCGGTTTATATTTTCACCAAAGGTAGAAAATATTATTATTGATCATAATCAAAATGGTGGATTACAAAAAGGATTTAATCAATATAGAAATGAATCCCCGCGATCGAATTTTCATTAGCTTGCTGCGGAGACAGCGAGCATTAAGGATTTACCTTAGGGGATCGAAGATTAGCTACGCTGAGCTCCACTTCGTTCCGGTTCTTCGTAATGTGTTGCGAATTGCTTCAATCTTTAAAAAATGATGTAAGTTTGTAAATCATAAAAATCCGGACGAATTTATGTACAAGAGCATGCTTACCCGTTTTTTTCTTCTTTCGACAATCTTTATTATTGTCAGCGACTGTGCAAAAGTCAGTGCGCCCAGAGGAGGTCCAAAAGATAAACAGCCACCGGTAGTAGTTAAAAGTGTACCTGAGTATGGCGCAAAAAACTTCAAAGGTAAGAGTGTTGTAATTACATTTAATAAATATGTGGTTCTTGATAATATAAGTGAAAAATTTATGGTTTCGCCTCCCATGAAAAAGAAACCACGGATCCTGATCAAAGGGAAAAGTGTTAATATTGAGTACAATGAAGAACTGAAGGACAGTACTACATATACTTTTTATTTTCAGGATGCAATCAAAGACCTCAATGAAGGGAATATTCTCGATAATTATCAGTTTGTTTTTTCAACAGGCCCTGTGGTTGATTCTTTATCTGTAACTGGAAATGTTTATAATTCATTCAATCTGGAGATACCTGAAAAAGCCCTGGTGCTATTATATCATGAGCTTGCCGATTCTGCAGTTATCAAACATCTTCCGGATTATATCTCAACGGTAGACCAGAAAGGGTATTTCCGCATTAACAATGTCCGTGCCGGGAATTACAAACTCTATGCACTGATAGATGCTGATAACAGCAAGAACTATAATCTTCCGGATGAAGAATTTGCTTTTCTGGATTCCTCAGTGGTAATTACTCCGGAAAAGAATTTCATTCCTGTTGTTAAGGACACTACTGCTTTAAAAAAGGGCTTGACAAAAGGCACCTCACCTTCAGATAAAGATGTTTCTGAGTCAAAAAAGAGTAAAGGTGCTGCATCGGCTGATAAAAGCAACTCTTCTCCAAAAAAGAAATCAGATAAAGATAAATCTTCTGCAAAAGATACCATTTTTATAAAAGGTGAATATCAGCTTATTCTCTTTACGGCTCAAAAGAAAAATCATTACCTGGCAAAATCTTCAAGAGATTCTAAGTACCGTCTTATATATTCGCTTTCGTTACCCCCCGAAAGTATGAAATTTGATTTTTCTATTCCGGGAACAGAGAATGACAAATATTTTCTGGAAAGGAGTAAAAACCTTGATACCTTGAAAGTCTGGCTTGCAGACAGCGCCCTGTACTCGAAGTCGCAGATCACTACGATTGTTAAATTTCCTTTTACCGATTCACTTGGAATACTGGGTTATAAGCAGGATACGATACAAATGAGGTACACCCCTCCTCGTGCTCCAAGAGTAGCAAAGGCTAAAAAACACGAATTAAAACTGGAAAATAATATACATAATAGTTTACTAAAACCCGGACAATCTATTGTTTTCAGCGCTTTGACCCCTTTCAATCAACCAGATACATCACGAATACGACTTTATGAATTAATAGAATCAAATAGACAAAGAATTCCTTTTTACTTTGCTAAAGACAGTACAAATTCATGCAGATATATTTTAAAGACAAAATTGTTACAGGAGAAGAAATATTTATTAGTAGCCGATTCAGGCTCATTTTGCAACATATATAATGATCATTCCGACTCCATAGGGATAAAATTTTCTATCAGAAGCCCTGATTCCTATGGTAAACTGACTTTAAATTTAAAAAATTATGAAGGAGGCATGATTATCCAATTGCTTGACAAGACTGAAAAACTGGTCGCGGAAACTTATATGAAAAAAGCCGGGAAAGTTGTATTTCCGCTTCTTGAAAATGGCCTTTATCGTGTAAGGGTAATATACGATCTGAATGGCGACGGTAAATGGACTACAGGTGATTTTACTCTGGGACGACAACCGGAACCAGTTTCTTATTATCCTGGAGAACTGGAGATGAAAACAGACTGGGATCTGGATCAGCCATGGGATGTCGGATTGCAGAATTATAAAAATCAGAAATTAAGAGAGACAAAGAAAACAAAATAGGCAACTTTAAAATCAGACTGATTAATAAAAAAGAAATACAATATTAATACGTTTTTAATAATGAAGGAAGTAACAGCAGGCATTGACATCGGAGGAACAAATACTGTATTCGGGTTGGTTGACAAAGCAGGAAATATTTTAGCCGGAAATGGTCTGAAGACAACGGATTATCCCGAGATTAATAATTTTGTTTCAGCGCTGACCACGGCCATAAATAAACTGATGGAAGGGAGGACCAATCTTGAACTGGTTGGTATAGGTGTAGGGGCTCCAAATGCAAATTATCATAAAGGTACTATAGAGCTTGCTCCAAATCTGGCATGGAAAGGTATAGTTCCTCTTTCAGAACTTATCAGGAAACAGATTGACGTTCCTGTAAAAGTTACAAATGATGCTAATGCAGCTGCAATGGGAGAGATGATCTTCGGTGGGGCAAAAAAAATGAAGGATTTTATTATCCTTACCCTGGGAACGGGCCTTGGCAGCGGAATAGTCATTAACGGAGAAGCAGTTTATGGGCATACGGGTTTTGCGGGGGAACTTGGACACACAATAATCGTTCCGGGAGGAAGAGATTGTGGATGCGGCCGTCATGGTTGTTATGAAACTTATGCATCTGCATCTGGTCTGGTGCGCACATTACTTTATATGTTAAGCGAAATGAAGGAGGAGAGTTCATTAAGGAATATTCCCCCGTCGGAATTAACAGCCAAAAAAATTGCCGAAGCTGCAGCAAAAAATGATCCGGTAGCAGTTGAAGCATTGGAATATACAGCTGAAATTCTGGCTTTGGGAATTGTAAACGCAATAGGGTTCTCAAGTCCCGAGGCTGTCTTTTTATTCGGGGGACTGGCAAAGGCCGGAGAAATGCTTTTTACCCCGGTAAGGAAATATGTTGATCAAAATGTTCAGCCGATTTTTAAAGGAACTGTTAAAATATTGCCTTCCGGTGTGCCGGAAAATAAGGCTGCTGTTTTAGGAGCTGCAGCTCTTGTGTGGAGTGAATTTAAGAAGAAGTAAAGTTTAAATGCGGAGTTATTTTAATAATGGATCGATAATTGTTGTAAATTTGGTTCTTTAAGTTCCGAAGTAAAACGCAGTTACTGAATGAAAGTTGCAGAAGTAAAAAAAATAGAATGTAAATCCGCATATCCGGATCTGAAAGAAATATCAGACAGGTTGGATAAGCTGAATGAAAGGCTCCTGATAGATACAATCAACTGGGAAGGATATAATTATAAACCGGAAGTGACTTTGGCAATTGGATATAGTAACAACGAAATTTTTCTAAAGTATTATATTATTGAGGATTACTTTAAAGCTGAAAAAACAGAAACAAACCAGATGGTTTGCGAAGATTCATGTGTTGAGTTCTTTGTTTCACCCGAAAATGACAGGATATATTATAACCTGGAATTCAATGGAATCGGAACCTGCCTGCTTGGAACCGGAACTGCAAGGGAAAACAGTGTCAGGGCCAATCCTGAAATAATTTCAAGAATTAGAAGAGTGACATCTGCAGGGAAAAAACCGGTTAAAGAAAAAAAGGGAAGATTTGAATGGACAATAACAATTGCCATTCCTTTTGAAATTTTTTTCCATCATAAAATAAAAGAGCTGGAAGGAAAAACATTCAGGGCAAATTTTTATAAATGCGGCGATAAACTTACGGTTCCTCATTACGTTACATGGAACCCGGTTGGCACTTTACAGCCTGATTATCATCAACCTGAATATTTCGGATTACTGAAATTCATATAAAATGACAAAAAAATGACAAAAGCTAACGCACTTATAGGACAATCAGGGGGACCGACATCGGTAATTAATTCAAGCCTGGCAGGGGTTATTGAAGCAGCTTTATCATCATCCTTCATTGATAATATCTATGGTATGCAATTTGGTATTGAAGGATTTATGCAGGAATGGCTGTTTGATCTCGGGAAACAACCGCGTAAAGTAATTGAAGGATTACGTCGCACACCATCTTCCGCTTTGGGATCGTCAAGGCATAAGGTTCAGGATAAGGACCTTCCTGTAATTCTTAATGTGTTGAAGAAATATAATATCAGGTATTTCTTTCTGATCGGAGGGAATGATACAATGGATACTATTAACCGGGTTGAGACATACTGCAGAGATGAAAAATATGAACTTACCGGCATCGGAATTCCTAAAACAGTTGATAATGACCTTTTTGGTACTGACCATACACCCGGTTTTGCTTCCGCTGCAAGGTCAAATATCCTGAATGTGATGCAGGCCGGGTTACTTGCACGCGATATGCAAAAAGTTGACAGATTTGTCATTTATCAGACTATTGGCCGGGATGCCGGCTGGCTGGCTGCAGCAACTGCACTGGCAAGAAATAAAAAGGAAGATGCTCCACATCTGATTTATGCCCCTGAATTTCATTTTAGCCGCACAAAATTTTTGCAGGAAGTTGACAACTGCATAAAAGCCAATGGTTGGGTATCTGTTGTTTGTGGCGAAGGGCTGAAATATTCCGATGAAACTCCGGTAAGCGCCACTAAATCAAAAGACAAGTTTAATAATACTGAATTCGGGGCAATGGGGGGAGCCAGTGTGGCTCTCAGCCTTCACAGAATGATAACTGAAGAGTTTGGATACAGAGGTGAGTTTCAGATAACTGAATCGTTGATAATGAGCGATTTTGTACGATCCTCAACTATCGATCTGGAAGAGGCCTATCAATGTGGTGTTGAAGCTGTGAAACTGGCTGAAAAAGGAGAATCGGGAGTAATGGTTAGTATTAAAAGAATTTCAAATAAACCTTATTCCATAGAATTTGGAAAAGTACCGCTGAAAGAAGTAGCGGTTTCGGCAAAACCAATGCCTGCTGAATTCTTTAATCCTGAAGGGAACCATGTATCTCCTCTTTTTGTTGATTATATGAAACCCCTCGCAGGAAAACTGCCGGAGTTTGTTACTCTTGAAAAAATATTTGCTGAAAAAAATTAAAATAATTAGCCATGGAGAGAAAATTTAACAAAGTTGCGTTGTCATTTCATGCCCATCCTGATGATGCTGAAGCATGGAATGCAGGAGTATTGAAACTCCTTAAAGATAAAGGTTACAGGATTGTTATCGCCACTTTGACGGCAGGGGATCTTGGTGGTTGTAATATGACTATGGAAGAAACTGCAAAGCTGCGTATTGAAGAGGCAAAAAAAGCAGCTTCTGTTCTGGATGCGGAATATTATATGCTTGGAGGAACTGACGGTTTCCTTTTTGACACAAAAGAACTAAGATTAAAAGCAATATCTCTGATGAGGAAAGTCAGGGCAGGAGTTGTATTCACTCATCTTCCGTCTGATTATCATTCTGACCACAGGACCACCTGTAATATTGTAGAAACGGCAGCAATGGTCTCATCTCTTGATACTGTACCTGTTAAGGAAAAATCTCTTGATATCACTCCGCTATTGTATCACACATCTCCGCTTACACTGTCTGATCCGCTGGGATCGCAGATAGTGCCTCCCCATTTTTTCGTAAATGTGGCATCAGCCATTGAAACAAAGAAAAAGATGCTCGGTTATCACATATCACAGATTGAACTGATGCAACGTATGCATAAGATGAATGATTTCTTCGGATATGTGCTTGAAGGGAACCGCAACTACGGGAAAATGGTTGATGTTGAATATGCTGAAGTATATTGGCAACATCTTGGAGGAGGTTTCCAGAAAGAACCACAGGTTCAAAATGATCTTTCAGAGTTTCTTATTAATAAAACATCAAAGCTATGAACTTAAAAGAGGAAAAGTACAACAGGTATGCCCTTGTCAGGGAAATGATGGAGACTCCGGAGATCATCAGATCTTTTAATCCCGGAGCCGCAGCTGAATTTGCAAGTACCGTGAAGTCACGCAAAGGATTATTTCTAACAGGAGAAGGGAGCAGCAGGATTTTCCCTGCCAAGAGAGCTATCTATTCGTCTCTTAAAAAGGATTTTACACTTCCTGTAATAACAGAGGGCTGTACTCAGGCTGAGGAGTACAATCTGAATGATTATGCAGTTTTTGCAGCTTCAAATTCGGGACAGACAAAAGAGGTTATTCGTCTTGCAACCTCTCTGAAAAAACAAAAACACACTGCAGTTATTGGTCTTACAGCCAACCAGAATACAAAACTTGAAGAAATTGCCACCAGTACACATGTATTGAAATGTGGAAAGGAAAACGCGGTGGCAGCAACCAAATCAGTAGTTGAACAGGGTTTATTCTACGATTCGCTGCTCCGGACGATGCGTGGTGAAAAGATGGAAGGGATGAAGGATCTTTCAGAAAAAACTGAACTGGCTCTCACTGCAAAAATTGAAGCAGGAATAACTGAAATAATCCGAAAAGCCACTGTAATATATTTTGCCGGCAGGAATAATGGTGTTGCTGAAGAACTGGCATTGAAAACCAACGAAATTACCAGGAAAAAATCAGCATTCCTCGAAGGGACATTTGCCGTTCACGGCATTGAGGAGGTAATGGATAAAACTGAGGTGATGATATGGATTGAACCATTTCCGGCAGAACAGGAAAAATTCAATGAGTGTCTTGTAAAAGGAGTCGGAATGAACATTATTGCCGTATCGACCAGGAAAACAATGTTCCCAACCATAATTATTCCTGATGGAGGTCAATATGGTGAATATGTTCAGCTTGCAGCAGGCTGGAATATTCTTGTCGAAACGGGGATATCTCTCGGGATTGACCTTGATAAACCAACAAGGGCAAGGAAAGTAGGGAATGAGTATATTCCGGAATAATCACCTGCTAACCTTTAAAAGATACATGGAAAGCAACTGAATAAAATCCTTTGTGAGACTTTGTGTGGTCCTTTGCGTTCCCCTTAGTGGTAAAAAAAAATTCATTTAAACACAAAGGAACACCAAGGGGAAACATTTCAGTTCATTATTTGATGCTGACAGAGAGCATACCGGGTAAATTTTATAATAAATTCGTAACCGGAATAAATTTAGGTGTTTAAAAATATATTTGTAAGTGCTATATTTACAGATATAAAAATTATTTTCTGATAAATGGCAAAAAAAGAGGTAGCTGTAGGGATCGATCTTGGAGGAACAAACACTGTTTTTGGTTTTGTTGACCGGGATGGTAATATTCTCGGAGAGGATCGTATAAAAACCACACATTATGATGAAATTGAAGTATTTGTAGCGGCATTGTATGAGAAGATAGTGGTTACAGGCCAGAAGATAGGAAATGGGATCGATGTAATCGGATTTGGAATTGGCGCCCCTATGGGGAACATAAATAAAGGAACAATAGAATATGCAGCAGGACTTCCCTGGAAAGGAATAGTTCCTCTTGCCGAGATATTTAACCGGCACACCAAACTTCCTGTAATAGTGACAAACGATGCAAATGCAGCAGCAGTCGGAGAAATGATATACGGAGGTGCAAAAGGAATGAAAAATTTTGTAGTAATTACTCTTGGTACCGGTCTGGGCAGCGGGTTTGTGGTTGACGGGAAACTTGTATATGGGCATGATGGATTTGCAGGTGAAATAGGGCATACGGCAATACGGCCGGGTCCGTCGAACCGCGATTGCGGGTGCGGCAGAAAAGGGTGTCTCGAAACATACGTCTCGGCAACCGGACTGAAAAGATCGCTTCTGAAGATAATGGCCGACAGCAATGAACCAAGTGAATTGAGAGAATATAGTTTCAATGAACTTGATGCCGAAATAATACACAATGCTGCATTACGTGGAGATTATATTGCAAAAAGAGCTTTTACACATACTGGCAGGATGCTCGGTTTCAAACTGGCAGATGTAGTGGCACATACTAATCCCGAAGCAATTTTTCTTTTTGGCGGACTCGCACTTGCCAAGGATCTGATTTTTGAACCGGCTAAGGAATATATGGAAGAAAACCTTCTTAGTATTTATAAAGGTAAAGTTAAACTTCTGGCATCAGAATTAAGCACTCAGAATGCAGCAGTTTTGGGGGCAAGTTCTCTCGTTTGGACAATTAAAGAATCGTGATTTGTAATTTAATAACTGGAGATATGGCCAATTTCCCTGTGATACTTAATCATATTCTTGGGGTTGTTTTTATTATTATTGTCTTTGCACTTGCTTATGCTTATCTTAAACCGCATCAACTTCATAAACGCAGGCTGGTTTCAACTCTTCTTCTTAAAATCAGTTACTTGCTTTATTTACTGGTATTGCTTGTGATCATTTATTTGTCGGCACTTGTAAAAGGAGGGCTGGAAACAGTATTCTACGGGATCGAATTTTTTGCCTTCCTGATTGTTCTTTTCGTTCCGACAATTGGGATATTCGCCCGCAAACTTGGTCAGTTCAGCAAGAAAAGAGAAGGTTATAATTACTTTTTTACTGTAGTAAATGTTCTTTCAATAATAGCTATTCTTGTAATGTATTTCATTTAAAACCCAAAACAATGATACAGGAACGTTTAATCGGGTATATTGAACAAAGTATCAGACAAAACTGGGAAATTGAAGCTTTGTCGAATTATAAAGAGAAAGGTTGTTCTTACAAAGAGATCGCGGAGCAAATCCTTAAACTTCATATCCTTTTTAAAGAATCTGAAATCAAAGAGGGAGAAAAAATTGCCCTTATTGGCAGAAACTCTGCAAACTGGTGCATAACTTATCTGGCAGCTGTTACGTACGGAGCCGTTATTGTTCCCGTTCTCCCGGATTTCAAACCGGAAGATATGACCAATATTGTCAACCATTCTGATTCAAAACTTCTTTTTGTTGATAATAAGATATATGAGACATTCGACATCACTAAAATGCCAGGAATAAGCGGTGTCTTTTCTCTGGATGATTTCAGAATGATAATATCAGGAAATTCAGCAGTAAAAGAGATTTCATCCTCCCTCGAAGAAAAATATTCAAAAGCATATCCCGATCTGAAAAAGGAAGATATTAAATTCTCTGACATTTCAAATGATCATCTGGCGGTCATAAGCTATACTTCCGGGACAACAGGATTTTCAAAAGGTGTGATGATTACACATAACAGTCTTGCAGCCAATGTAAGATATGCGCAGAATAATATGCCTTTAAAACCCGGAGATCCTCTCGTTTCCTTCCTTCCTCTGGCCCATACTTACGGATGTGCATTCGAATTCCTTTTTCCTTTTACGATAGGTTGTCATATCACAATACTATCAAAAACACCTTCACCGCAAATTATTATCCAGGCATTTAAAGAAATTAAGCCAAGGCTTATCCTTTCAGTACCACTTGTTATTGAAAAGATCTTCAAGAAACAGCTTTTGCCTGTGATCAGTAAACCTGCAATGAAGATCCTGCTTTCCATACCGGGACTAAATAAGATATTGCACAAAAAGATCAATGCCACCCTTACAGAAACATTTGGCGGACAGTTTGCTGAGATAGTAATCGGCGGAGCTGCCTTTAATGCTGACGCTGAAAAATTCTTCAAAAAAATAGGATTCAGATTTTCAGTAGGATACGGGATGACAGAATGCGGGCCGTTGATAAGCTATGCTTCGTGGGACACAACAAAACTTGGCGCATCAGGCAGAGCGGTTGATACGCTGGAAGTTACCATAGATTCTCCCGATCCGCAAAATATCGTAGGAGAAATCATTCTCAGGGGTGAAAATGTGATGACAGGATACTATAAGAATGAAAAAGCAACCCGCGAAATGATAGATGACAAAGGCTGGATGCACACCGGCGATCTTGGGATAATTGATAAAGAGGGGAATATTTTCATCAAAGGCAGAAGCAAGAGTATGATACTTGGTCCTTCAGGAGAAAATATTTATCCGGAAGAGATTGAAGCCTTTATAAATAATTTAAACTATATCACCGAATCAGTGGTAGTTTCAGAAAACAATAAATTGATCGCATTGATATTTCCCGATTACGAAACTATGAAGAGGGATAATATTACTGAGGAACAACTTATAACTATTTTGGACCAGACCAGGAAGGAAGTGAATGCGAGACTGCCCGATTTCATGGCTGTAAGCAAATTCAGGATACACACCGAAGAGTTTGTAAAAACGCCAAAGAGAAGCATTAAAAGGTTCTTATATACAAAAGAATAATTGCCCCTGCAAGGGGTCAGGAAAATGGAAAGGGTTGAATAGCACGTGCCAAAAAAAGAGGCAATAAAAAAGTCTTTATGGAGCTGTACGCATTAATTGTTGCAGGTGGAACCGGGAAACGGATGGGAGCAGAAATTCCTAAACAGTTTCTTGAGCTTGCAGGAAGGCCGGTGTTGATGCATACAATTGAAAGATTTAAGTTATTCAACGATTCAATTGAAATAATAACAGTTCTTCCTGAAAATCAGCTCAGGCATTGGCTTGAACTTCAGAAAAAATATTCCTTCAATATTCCCCAGACAATTGTTAAAGGCGGTTCTGCAAGATTTTTTTCAGTTCGTAACGGATTGAAATTTGTCAATGTCCCGGGTCTGGTTGCCATTCATGATGGTGTCAGACCATTTGTGAGCATAGATACAATAAGAAGATGTTTTGATACGGCTGAAAAACTTGGTAACGCAGTACCTTCGATTTCTCCTACCGAATCGCTGAGAATATTAACCGATCAGGGAAGTCTTCCTGTTAACAGGATGCATGTAAAACAGATACAAACACCCCAGGTATTCAATGCAGGGCTGATTAAAAAAGCTTATTTGCAGGAATATAAACCAGAATTCACTGACGATGCTACCGTTCTTGAAAAGACGGGTGAAAAAATCAACCTTGTTGAAGGCAACAGGGAGAATATTAAAATAACAAACCCCGAAGATCTTGTCATTTCCACAGCTCTTTTACTAACAATCTCCTGAATAAGTCTTAGTAACTTTGTGCCGTTCTGCTATTGAACTATTTTACCGTTGAGACGAAAAACTTATTTCGTATCTTGCAATATCTTTTTATAATTCAAATCTGAGAATATTAACAGATGTTCGAGCGGATCGTTTTAAATTACAAGGGACTTGAAGTAAAAGTTTCCGATTATGCAAATGAAGGGATATTTGACATCCTTAATCATGCTGTGCAGGGATCTGAGGGAGGATTAAGATTTTCGTTGCAGAATATAGCGCCACGGATTGCTGCCTACAAGGACCAGATACGATTTGTCTCTCTTTATAAGAAAAATCAGGTAACCGGAACAGTCGGCTCCTGTTTCCGTATCTCCGGACAGGGAAAACTGCGTTATTCCTCATCATATCTCCGGTATCTTGCCTTTCAGTCAGTATATCAATCAGATCTGAACTGGAGAAAACGAAGAGAAGTTCTTATAAAACCTGAAAAGGACGACAGTTTCAAACAAAAAACACTGGAGATTTTCAGCAAGCCTCATCTGCTTGATCTCAATGGGGTCCTTGAAGATGATAAACATATTATGTACGCATTTCTGGAAAGTAAAAACGAAAGATCAAAGAACCTTGTAAATCAGGCAGGGTATGAATATATACGATCGTTCCTGACAGTGACATTCAGTCGCTTTTCTCCAAAACCCGATCATCGTGTTATTAAGCTAAGTGATGAAGAGAAAGGAGAAATGGAATCCCTTCTCCTGGAATATTACAGGGATTATTCCTTCTTCAGTACAGATTATTCTTTTTATGGTGACAGGTATTATGTTCTGAAAGAGGGTGATGAAATTATAGCGGGTGTCAGTGCTATACCTTCAGTTTACACAGTTTATGATATCCCGGGTGTATGGGGATGGGTGATGATGAATATTCTTCCTAAAACACCATATTTCCGCAGGCTGTTCCGTCCCGGGGAATTCAGATATCTTGTTTTTGATGCAATTTACTGCAAAAAAGGGCGGGAAAAATTACTTGCAAATCTTTTTGAATCGGCTTGTGCAGCCGAGGGATTCAATACGGGACTTACCTGGCTGGATGACCGCAGTCAACTTTACGACAAAATAAGGACCGGAGTTACGATGGGTGCATTAAACAGGATGCTGAATGCAAAACCGGGGCTGGTTTATACAAAGTTTATAAATCTGACACAAGAGGAAAAGGATTGTTTTTATGATGCCCCGGCATATATTTCAGGGTTCGATTTTTCCTGATAAAGTTTAATAGCTGCGACAATTCTGCTTGAGGAATTTTTATTTATCCTTCACAATCCCTTTCAATTCATGTTTAATATTGGCTGGCTCGTTGCTATAATGAAAGTCAACTAATATATTATTTTTAGCAAATTTGCAGGTGATGTTTTCGGAATGAGGACTTTCGATATAACGCAGAACCATTTCCAGTGTATTTTCATCCTTCCAGCCTAAACTTCCGGCTACTTTGGCAGGTGGAAGTCCAACAAAATGTGCCCTGGCAAGCAATAATAAATTTGGTCCGTGAAGGGTTGTTTCACCGGTTATCCATTGTCCTGATCCGAACGTAAAGTTATAGTGAGCAGAATCAATCATCATCGAAACTCTGCATATGTTGTCCGTAAAGTTGAAGTTTATAGTTTTCAGATTTTTATCATTTGGTTCGAAAGCAAATGTTTTGCCCGAAATCTGTGAAACAACAGGAGACCCATTCCCTGTTACCGGTAATGGAAGTGCCAGAGATGATAATTTTTGCTTCAGGCTCGCGTCCAATGTAGTATTTTCAGGCAATTTATCTGGTTTAATGGCAGGCAGCAAATATTCCCAGATAAGGTTTATTTCATCCTGCATATCACCGGTCTCGGCCGTTACGGCGATTACGGCATCCTGGTCGGGCATAATAATAATATACTGCCCATAGGCTCCGTCAGCACGAAATTCATTATGACGGCAACGCCACATCTGGTAGCAATAGCCTTGTAACCAGTCACTGGAATCCTTTGCGGCCTGAGTGGCATCGGGGTTCTGGTCAATTTTTTTTGTGGTAGCTTCTTCAATCCATGCAGATGGCAACAGCTGTTTCCCGTTCCATTTGCCTTTTTGTAAGAAAAGCTGTCCGAATTTAGCCATGTCCTCAGTTTTCAGCCTCAAACCCCATCCTCCGCAATTAATACCATGGGGATCCACTTCCCAATCCATTCCTTCAATTGAAAGAGGATCGAACAACCGCGGTTTAAGGTAGTCTATCACCTTTTCTCCTGTTACTTTTTGCACAATAGCCGATAACATGTAAGTGGCCAGCGTATTATAGAGGAATTTTGTACCCGGTTCATGGACAAGAGGTACAGCAAGAAATGCTTTTACCCAGTTGCTGTCAGTTGTTACTATTTTAAATGTTTGTTCAGGTTCCTGTCCTGCCGACATGCTAAGCAAATCCTTTACTTTCATTTTTGATAAGAAAGGGCTGACTGTATCCGGTAATGCATCAGGGAAAAATGAAATGACCTTGTCATCGACTGTCAATCGTTTTTCACTAACGGCAAAACCAACAGCAGTTGCTGTAAAGCTTTTGCTTGTAGAATATAACGTATGTCTTAGTTCGGGTTTGTATGGGTTCCACCATCCTTCGGCTATTACTTTTCCATGTCGCAGAAACATTATACTGTGGAATTCGTGCCGGCTCTTTGATGCAGCATTCAGGAAATCAATGATTCCTTGCGAAGAGACTCCTTCAGCTTCCGGAACGCTCCTGGAAAGAGATGTTATTACCTGTTCTTTTTTGCATCCGCTGAGTATAAATAGAAACAGCAAAAATGCATATCCGAATTTTCTACCGGCCATTTTCATAGGAAATTGAGTTTAGATGTTCAAATAAATTGCCAACCATTAAATATACTATATTATTGCATAATCAAGAATATCCTCCCTGAATAGTGTTTTCTGTTTTTATCCCTTTGTAACATCAGCAATGAGACCTTTCATAAATTCTACAGCTTCCTGTGCTTTTCTTTCTGCATATTCGATACCCACAGTCTGACCATTTTCAATTGGAAGCGGATGACATAATTCGTAACCAAGATAACCTGAAAATCCAATATCGTGCATTGCCCTGATGAAAAGGGGATAATAATCTGCACCTTTTACTTTGCCATTTGCATCCCTGTCGTAAATATCATCGCCAAAATGGGACAACACCTGTAAATTGCCCACATCCTTCGCTGCTTTTTGAATATATTCCTGACTTTTTTCTGCCAGCGCCCATACATCCAATGAAACTTTCAGGGTGGGAGAATTAACTTCTTTCACCATTTTTAATACGTCACGGTAATCGCGGATAACAGGAACATGGTTCTGCAATGCCAGAATTACGCCGGCATCTTCAGCATATTTTGTGCATTCTGCTATTCCCTCGCGGCACCAGACCCATGTCTCTTCCTCTGTGAATTTTGCATGAGTATATTTCCAGATATCTTTTGCTATATCATATTGAGCCAGTTGAGGATGTTTTGTTATTCCGGGCCAGGCCAGGAACACCCGCAGTGTTTTTGCACCCATATCGGCTGTCATTCTGATCAGCTCTTTGACATAAGCAATCTGACTTTCCCGGAATTCCGGAAGTGGGCTGCTGAAGTCGTTGTTAGCTGCGACTCCATAAATATCAATTCCTTCATTATCAGCTACAGAGCGGAGCTCTTTGCAACGTTTTGTGGGCCAGTCAAGCGGATTTCCATGAGGACGTTTCCCTTCTATCTCAACCCCGTCGTAACCAAATTTTTTGGCCAGTTTGATTTGCTCTTCCAGCGTAGCGGCATTCCCGCGAAACCAGATTCCAAGCAGGGTGATGCCATATAAACCTACTTTCATGTCGGACTTCTTTACCTGAGGTTCCATGGAAAAAGGTTTGATATTTGCTGCCAATCCTGCTGAAGCAGCAAGTGATGTGAGCATAAATTGTCTTCGGTTCATTCCTCTGCTTTCTTTCATAAGAATTTCCTCCATATTTTATTTTGGTAGAATTTCAGAATAAACACCTGGTCAGTTGAGGATGTCTGAAAAGGCCCATTTTTTATTTTTACCCCTAAATCCCCCAGGGGGACTTCCTGATATACAGATATTTAGAATTCCCCCCTTGGGCGGGCAGGGGGTAAATCATACCTTTTTAGACCCCTCATCACTCGTAAGACTTTGACAGAACTTTTGAAATAATAATCAAAAATAATTATTCTCAGATTGAATGTCAAGTAAATAAAACAGATACGAGTTATATTTTGCTAATCATTAAAATAGGTTATGCACTATTTTACCCATAGATTAAAAAACCGTTATAGATAAAACTTACTTAATGAAATCTTAGTATATGATTAAAATTACTTCAACGCGTTAAGTAAGGCATCAGTTATAATGATAGTTTTGGAAGAAACAGCGCTTGCCCCGAAATAGCCTAATGCTCCATTGGTAAGATTGGTGTTCGGATTTGCCGGAGTCGATCCGAAAATAGGGTTTATATGAAGTAAATCTTCGAGAGTACGGTAATACTCATAAGTCTGACTATCGAGCGAATACAGCTCAATTAAATCATTGTCGCCGGCCACTGCACGTCCTGCTCTCAAGTCTATTTCCTGATTATTTGTATATTGGTCATCATACAGATGATAATTCTGAGCCTCGGTAGTATCGTTCGTAGTAATCTTTAATCTGTAGAAGTTCTTTTCAGGAGGGTCCTGGAAGATGCAATTTATATCTATGTTAGTATTTTCTCTGCCAATACCACCAAAACCGAGGCCCGCAGATTGTGATTTTTCCAGCTCCAGCATAATGATATCGACATGGCTGGGCATAGTCGAAGAAGCAGTGTATACAACATTTTCTGATATAACATTCAGAGTGTATGTTGTACCCGGAATTCCCCTGGTTTTTGAAGTAAGATAAATCCCTGGCTGTGTTTCTTTCAGAGAATCTACTATACCCCTGCTGTCGGTTATGGTCACTTCAGCTCCTGTAACCGGAGGCAAAACCGGTTGGTTAAAATAGCTGCCCGATTTACTGATTAAAACTGTATAAGGGCCCGGCCTGTCAGTGATCAGACCCTCGATAACAATTTGAGGCGCCGCTTCATTCAGATCCACATTTATAACTTTTTCACAGCCTGAAAATATGAAAACCGTCAGAAATGAAAAAACAACCTGGAGTGAATTCTTATACCCTTTTTTCATCCTTTTCATCTTCATTGTCTTAAAATTTGAAATTATAAGTTATAGCAGGTACAAACCTGAAAAGGGATAATTGCACAGCTTCCATTTTTGTTGGATCATTCGGAACGGGTTGAAAATTTATTGCGTATGCATTCTCGCGTCCATAAACGTTGTAGATTGAAAAATTCCAGTCACTTTCAAACTTTTCAGTTTTTTTCCTGATCCAGGTCATGCCAATGTCAAGCCTGTGATAATCGGGCATACGATATCCGTTTCGTGAAGTATAATACGGAACAATGTTCCCGTCGATATAATAGCGCCCGCTTGGAAAGGATACAACATTTCCACTATAATATATCCATGTGGCTGAAAAAGTAATCTTCGGATTGAGTTCATACATACCAACAATGGCTATGTTATTTGGCCTGTCTTGTTTTGCAAGGAAGGGAGCGCCTCCGTTTATATCTGCAAACTGTCTTTTTGCTCTCGATAAAGTGTAGCTTATCCACCCTGTCAGTTTTCCATATTTCTTTCTGATAAGAAATTCAGCGCCGTATCCCCAGCCTTTGCCAAATACCAGCTGTGATTCCACTTTGGAATTCAGTATCAGGTTGGCTTCGTTTTTGTAATCGATCTGGTTTTGCAAATTTTTATAATACACCTCCACAGATGTCTCATACATATTATTTGAAAAATTCCTGAAATAACCCAGGGTGTACTGATCAGCGATTTCAGGAAGAATATTGTTATTACTTGGGACCCAGAGATCAAAAGGGGTGGATGAAGTTGTGTTCGATAATAAATGAATATACTGACGGGTTCGTGCATAGGAAGCTTTAATTGATGATGAGTCGTTGATGATATAATTCACGAGAAGTCTTGGTTCAAATCCGCCATACGTGTTGAATATCTTTCCTCTGCGATACGTTGCTGAATCTATAATATCCGATTCTTCATTGTAAGTATAAATAGTGCCGGGCCCTATTGAGCTGAAGACTGAATACCGTAATCCATAAGTTGCCTTCAGATGTTTTGAAATGGATTGTTCGTTCGAAATATAAATTGCATTTTCCAGTGCGTACCTGTTATCAACAGATCTCACATGGAAAAAGACAGTGCTGTCAACCTTGCTGGGAACGAAAGTATGATAAATGGAATTGAAACCAAATTTGATGGTATTGTTTGAATTCAGATAATAATGAAAATCCTCTTTCAGATTCCAATCCTTGATTTCTGATATAACAGTCATAGTTTCATTGCCGACAGCCACATTAAAGTTATAACTGTAACTGCTGAAGATTAACGAAGTGTTTGAAAAGATTTTATCATTAATAATATGGTTCCATCTTGCTGTAGCAGTAACATTCCCCCAGTTCAGACCAAGTGTGCCGCCAAGGTTGAAATTATCCCTTCCGAGGTAACACGAAAAATACAGGCGGTCTTTGTCCGAAAGCTGGTAATTGGCTTTTATGTTTATGTCGTAGAAATAAAGCGTTGATTTACTCGCTGTTGAATCAACGCCATGTCGTGGAAGAAGTTTAAGGAAAAGATCTGCATAGGTCCTGCGGGCCGCTATCATGAAAGATCCTTTGTTTTTCACTATTGGTCCTTCAATGGATAAGCGTGAAGCAATAAGTCCGATGCCACCTGATACATGATATACTTTATCATTTCCTTCATTCATCTTTATATCCACTACCGACGATAACCTTCCACCATATTCGGCTGGAAAACCTCCTTTATACAAAGTAATATCTTTTATAGCGTCGGAATTAAAAGTAGAAAAGAACCCAAGAAGATGCGATGGATTATATACAGGGGCCTCATCGAGCAGAATCAGGTTCTGGTCAACGCCACCGCCTCGTACATAAAATCCTGCATTCCCCTCTCCGGCAGGCGAGACTCCCGGCAAAAGCTGAATGGTTTTTAAAATGTCCTTTTCACCCAGGATGACCGGGATGTTCTGAATTTCTTTGACACTTATTTTTGATATCACCTCGGCAGAAACCACATTATTGTTACTTCTTTCCCCGGTAATTGTGATCTCTTTCAAGGCGATTGATTCTTCCTCCATTTCAATATCAACTTTTACGTTTTCTTTTAAATCAAGCGAAATGGTTTTAGTCTTATATCCAAGATATTGAACGATTATTGTATAACTACCTGCCGGCAGTGTAAGGGAATAATAACCGTAAGAATTGGTATTAATACCTGTAGTGGGGTCTTCTTTTGGGAAAATAACTGCACCGGTCAGTGTTTCACCGCTTTTGGCATCCCTGACAAAACCACTGATAGTTGCTGATTTTGTTATTTCATTCTTCGAAAATACGGGGAGTACAATTACTAACGAAAAATTCAGTACTAAGAAACAGATCTTCTTTATCATCCGGGCAAAATTAATAAAAATCTATAAATCATTGATATAAACGGCAAAGGTTGCTGATATTCTGAGAAGTGACTTCGTCCTGCCACAAATAACTATAAACAACCATTCTGACATATTTGTTGTATAACTGATAATTTTTTATCTATTCCTGCCCGCCGACCTGAACTTTGCAAAAATCACATTGCTTTATGCCCGACTGCTGGCATACAGGTAAATCCACGATTAGATGCTACTGGCAAGCAATAATCAGCTATGAAGGTTGTGATTTCTGTTTTTTTTGCTTTAAGCATAAGAGTTTTTATGCAGCATAAAGAGAGCAGCCCGGACACCTTTGGAAGTAATTTATATATCTTTACTATCGATTAAATAACAGACTTATGAAAAAATTAAAATCCATAGCCCTCATAATCATTTTGACTATAACAGGCACTATTGCACTGGTAGCTCAGACTAACGCACCCAAACCTTCTCCCGCTCAGCAGGATGCCTGGAAAAAAGCAGAGGAAGAGCGTTTTCATAACGACTGGGCGAATCTAGTTCGTTTTCGTGATGACAACATAAAAATCGGCCTACCGGCCGCTGGCGAAAAAAGGGTTGTTTTTATGGGCAATTCCATTACCGAAGGATGGAGCCGTATAGACTCAGGTTTTTTCTCCGGCAAACCCTATGTGAATCGTGGAATCAGTGGCCAGACAACACCGCAGATGCTGATCAGGTTCAGACCCGATGCTATTAATCTTAAACCTGCAGTGATAGTGATTCTGGCCGGGATCAATGATATAGCAGGCAATACCGGTACCAGCACGCTTGAGATGATTGAGGATAATCTTGCTTCCATGGTTGACCTTGCAAAAGCTAACGGAATACCTGTTGTACTCTCTTCAGTTCTTCCGGCTTTCGATTTTCCCTGGCACCCGGGTATGCAACCTGCTGAAAAAGTGGTACAACTAAACCTCTGGATTAAAAATTATGCAGAACTCTATGGATGCGTCTATCTAGATTATTTCACGCCTATGGCTGATGAGAGGCATGGCCTGAAGGCACAGCTTACCTACGATGGCGTACATCCAAACCTTGCAGGTTATAAAGTGATGGATCCGCTTGTTGAATCGGCAATTCAGAAAGCCCTTTTAAGGAAATAATCAAAAAACTTCCCCAAGGTTAAAGAAGAATCCTCTTGAGCCTTCAACTCCAAATCCGTAATCCACTGCCACATTGGCATTGGAGTACTTGTTTATTTTAAGCCGTATTCCAAACCCGCCGCCTGGCATTATCTTGCCTGTATTATCAGAGAATTTTTGAAATACATCCTCGGCATTACAGAAAACAACACATCCGAACAGACCATTTCGGGTTAATACCATTCGGTATTCCGATTCGGCATATAATAGATTTTTACCTGTGTATCTGCCAGGCACATAACCCCTCCCCAGGTTATTATAGTCGTCCCATCCCGTACTTGGCAAATCGAAATATGGAGGTTCTCCGTTCAGGGTTAATGCATCATAATTCCATAAGGCAAGGACATTCCTTGAGTCAGCGGGGAACTGAAAATATTGCCTCAGATCAATATTCAATGATTGCCAGTTTTTATCGCTTCCCAGTAAGGTCATATTCGGCCGGAACTGTACACTGGCAAAACTACCCCCCATGGGATTAACAGAATTTTTCCTGTTATCAAAAAGAAAATTTACGGAAAGTCCTGAAGAGACAGAGCTATTGCCATTCTGATATTGATGGATCTCGTCGTACACAATACCTGCCGGAGGATTTTCAGTAATGTTCCAGTGGTAATCGAGATTGTAACCAATTCCGGCAAAAATATTATCATTAATCTCCCTGTAAAGGATCTGATAAAACCTGATATACGAAAATTCTATCTTCAGTTCATCTGCAAATGTGGTGTTATCTCCGATGCCAAATGTATTTGTCGGGTATTTATAGTATCGCCAATCGCCAAAAAGATGAAGCTTTAGCTTATCGAAAAAGATATTGCTGTTGGCAATCGTCCAGAACTGATGATACTGGGAATAATAAGCATTTACCAGGACATTTGAAAATTTACTTCTGTCGGAGCTGGTATAGAAAGAGGTGCTTGCTGATACAAAACCTAAATAGCCCGACTGGAGCGCATAGCCCACCATTGGAAAAGCTGCTATAAAAGGGCCATTGCCCTTCATTTTCACACTATCCTGTTTGACGTGAATATGTAATGCTCCGGCAATTATTTCCCTGACATCTTTTTGATTTGAAATGGTTGTGTCGGGCCCTGTTTGAATATTTGGTATGCTTGTCTCAGCTCCTGTTCCGGTTGACGGATTTGAATTTGCTTTTAAGTAAATAAGTACTGAAAAGACAAACGAGACAATTATTTTACCTGCTGTATTCATGAGGAAGAATCCTGTCCTTATCGAATGATTATTTCTGTTGATGGAACTCTTAAAACATAATGACAACATAATAGAACGTTTTATTCCATTGACTGTTAATATGGAAGCGGACAATATTTTCATGAAAGTAAAAAGCATTCATAAAAGGAAAATGACTAAAATAATTTTAATGAATTTCGAAGCTCTTCAGTCAGCTGATTTCTTTCATTGAGAATTAAATAAACTATATTTAAGGACTTATTCTTTTAAAACGCAAAGCAGATGCACGGGATATTTGATTTCTTAAGACAACTTGTAAACCCTGAAAGTATAATTCTGTACGGAGGAATTTATCTGCTTCTTTTTATTGTGTTTGCTGAAACGGGTCTTTTCGTCGGGTTTTTTCTTCCTGGTGATTCCCTATTGTTTACAGCGGGCTTATTTTGTTCCACCGGGATTCTTGTACTGCATCCTGTTTTACTGGTCATTTTAATTATTATTGCCGCTGTTGCAGGAAATATGGTCGGGTATTCGTTCGGAAAAAAGGTCGGACAATTATTATTCAATCGGAAATCAGGTCTCTTTTTCCGTCATGAACATTTGGTTACGGCACACGAATTTTATTTGAAACATGGGAAAATAACAATAATACTGAGCCGTTTTCTTCCGATTGTCAGGACCTTTGCCCCAATCGTTGCCGGTATTGTAAAATTAGATTACTATAAATTCTTTATTTACAGTCTCGTGGGAGCATTTTTTTGGGTAAATGCGTTGGTTTTATCCGGGTATTTTTTGGGGAAATATATCCCGGCCACAAAAGATTATCTTGGATATATAGTAATATTCCTTATTGTGATCACATCTATCCCTTTTATTTATAATTCAATAAGAAAGAAACTTAAAAAGTGATTCACAATAATAATAATGCTCTATTTACTGATAGTTATCAGTTCGAACCATAATGTCGGGACCCTGGTAGCTCTTGCAGCAATAAATTTTACGTTTTTTTTATTCCCTGAATAAAGAAACAGCTTCTTTCATAAGAGTCGATATCGGAAGTTCCTGTGGACAAACCTCTTCACATTCCTTACATTCAGTACATTTACCTGCCTTGCCATTTATACGTATGTAACCTGTTAGCCATGGGTTTGGATCATTCCATACGGCAGCATTGTTCAGAGCCGCCAATACGTCAGGAATTTCAACTCCCGATGCGCATGGCATACAATACCTGCACTCTGTGCAATCTGCTTTTATTCTTTTTCCCATCGCATTTCGCAATGTGTCAAACATCAATAATTCATCCTTGCCGAGGGAATTCGGAATTCCAGCATCAGCAATCCTGATGTTTTCTTCCAATTGCTCCATGCTGTTCATCCCCGACAGAAGGCTGGATACACCGTTTTCATTCCATACAAAACGTAACGCCCATTCTGCAGGACTTCTTTTAATCGAAGATTCATTGAAGACTGACATCATTTCTGAAGGAAGCTTCTGTGCGAGTTTACCACCTTTTAACGGTTCCATCACTACAACCCCGATTCCTTTATCAGCTGCATATTTAAGACCCTTATATCCTGCCTGAAAACCAGTATCCATATAATTGTACTGAATTTGCGCATAAGCCCAGTCATATTCATCACAAATCCGGATGAAATCTTCAGCTTGTCCGTGAAATGAAAATGCTGCATACCTGAACTTCCCTTCAGCTTTCTTTTTATCCAGAAACTCCCTGACGCCAAGATCGCGCATCCTGTTCCATACTTCACCATTAAGTCCATGAAGAAGATAAAAATCCAGATAATCTGTTTTCAATCTTTCCAACTGTTCCTTAAGAAATATATCCATCTGATCCTTATGCCTCAGTTGAAAAAGTGGCATTTTTGTTGCCAGGTGAACTTTTTTTCGCCATCCCCCTGAGAGAGCTTCACCTACAAAAGGCTCACTTTCTCCCCGTTGTCCGAACACTGCTGCATGATAAAAATAGGCAGTATCGACAAAATTGACTCCATGGTCTATTGCATGATGAAGCAATTGCGTTGCTTTTGGGTAGTCTATCTTTTCAGGTTTGTGATCTATAGCAGGGAGCCGCATACAGCCAAACCCGAGATTCGAAAGATTAATATTTGTTTTTCCTAATTTCCTGTAGAGCATAATCTATCCTCCTGAAGGGCAAAAACCCAACATTGTAAATTTAAAACTTGTTTTAATCCTGCAGACAACGGACAGAAAATCCACCTTGTTTATATCCGTCTCCCCTGTCCACACTGCCGTCATAGCTACTCATATATCTGCGTAAAGAGTATGTTGCATCATCCTCCGTTGCTGACCACCAGATACCGTAGGTGCCTTTGCCGATGTAGCTGCCAGAAAGGTCACGACTACCACCGGGTGTTGCCGTAAAACCAGTTACATTGGTCGCTTCTAAATTCGGGTCACTCCAATTGATCACTCCTTCTTCCTTTAATTGGCCGCCAGCATGCATTTCTCCGCCAAGATATGTTGTCAGCGTTGTCCATTCTGCATCAGATGGTACATGCCAGCCAGTAGGACATACATTTTTGCCACCATTAATTTGAGGATTTAAAGCAAACCAGTTATACAAGGCCCCATAAGTAGTTTTAAAGCTGGTTTTATCATTATAATACCAGCAATAACCAGGTGTGGATAATGCCCCCCATGCACTATTATCAGTAACCAGAGGTATCGGGGTATTATCATTGTACTTCGTGGATTGAAGATTCTGCACAAGCCATGTTTGAGTGCCAATTATGATTGTATTGTAAACATTGAGGTCAACGTCGGTCACAGTCGGACCTGAAGGAGGTGTGGTAAAAGTAAGTTCATTTCCATAAGATGTTCCTGCACTATTAGTCGCATAAGCACGGACATAATATAATGTACCACCTGTCAATTCTGTAAGGCTGCTTATAAAGCTACCTGTAGATGAACCGTCTGCAGTATGATTGCCAGCTGTAACAGCATCTGTGGTGGTGTTCCAGCAAACACCACGGGCTGTTACACTGTCTCCGCCATCGCTTGTAATATTTCCTCCTGTGACAGCACTGGTCGGAGTTATATCAGTTACAGCAGCAGTCGTAAGAACCGGCAGAGCAGATTTTTCTTTTTTGCAGGAGTGAATTATAATGATGGAAAGTATTATTAAAATTATTCCTGGAATTTTAAATGTATTTTTCATAAATGATTAAATTATGCCTGTTATTTTTCAGACTTGTATATCGCGCAAAGGTATAAACGATTGTCTGAAATATAAATTGTATTACAATAAAAATCCATCCGCCCTGAATTAACCCGGTTGAATAGAGTCAGTATAGCTTGTTTTCTGTGGTCACCGGGATTTTAAAAAGTAAGCAGACAAATCTCAGCACAACAGTGTTGTATAAGAATATTTTTAAGAAATTATTTTAAATCCGGTTTAAAGGGCTTTAATCCTGGTATCCATCGGGGAACATTATTTTTATACTCCTGATACTCATCCCCAAATCTTCTTTTCAAATTTGGTTCTTCATAAAGAGCAAAAAACAGATTGTTGATAATAAAGAAAACCGCCGCCCATAACAATATATTTAACGAAGTAATTGCAATTGATTCTCCGATAAGTGTAATCAGCACACTTAATATCATGGGATTTCTGACGTATCCATACATTCCCTTTACAACCAGTTTATTCGTTGGGCTCCATGGTGCCAGTGTACCGTCTCCGATTCTTATCAGTGTTGCAATTGTTAAAACTAAGCCAGTCAACCCTATGCATATCAGAAGAAGACCTGTCAGAAAGGCCGGGATGTTTTTTATCGATATGTTTGTCTCAATATATAAAGGAACTAAAATCAGAACCGTTACCGGCAGGATAAATGAAATGATCTGTTTAAATATGTTTTTCATGCCTCAGCATTACTCTTCTAATACATGGGAATCTCCTGATACTGAAATAAAACTATCCCAGAAGTTTCATATTCAAAGGGTCCCAGTTAATTATTTTTTTCTGGAAATAACTGTCATTACATGCCAGACAAGGGGCACAGGCCCTGAATCCGAATACAGGATCCTCAACAACGGGTTTGCCGGTTCTGACTCCCTCGAAGAAATTTGCAAAATGTTCAACATGTTCATCATATCCTTCAGGAGCAGAATATTTCGTATCGGGTTTTACAGGTCTTTGCTGCTCTTCTTTTGAATATTTCTGATTATATCTTTTTAACAGGTCTTCCTGCATAGCCTTGGGATAAGTATCAAACGCATCCCATCCTCCTATTCCCGGAGCCTTCGACATGATGCTATTATGAATAACAAAACCGTTATCCTCCATTTCAATTATGCCTTCACTTCCAACAAACCTTACCACAGATTTTTCTCCGTTGCCACTAACAAAATTCACTTTTAACATTACCTGGAAGGAAGGATGTTCTTTTGTTTCGGGATAATGCATTATAGCTACCATTACATCCGGAACATCACGTTCATCTTTCCAATATGTGAGTTGACCGGAAGCAAATATCTTATCAGGACCTTTGGAATCGGTAATTACATGAATACCTGATAACAGGTGGACAAAAAGATCTCCTGCAACACCGGTTCCAAAATCACGGTAGTTCCTCCACCAGAAAAATTTCTTTGCATCATAAGGTATCTTTGTTGTACCTTCAATATATCTGTCCCAGTCCACTGTCTGAGGCGATCCATCGGTAGGCATGGTGTACTCCCAAGCACCAAGAGCATCCTGCCTGTCAAATGAAGCTTCAATACAATTTAACTGCCCAATAATGCCTGTTTTATACAACTCTTTAGCCTTGTGATAAATTATACTGCTAACCCGCTGACTCCCCACCTGCATTGTTTTTTTAGTTTTATCGCGGGTTGCTATTACCTCCAGACCCTCATTAAGTTTATGCACCATAGGTTTTTCGCAATAAACTGATTTTCCTGCATTCATGGCATCTATCGATATCCTGGAATGCCAGTTATCGCTGGTAGCAATTACAACTGCATCAATATCCTTACGGTTCATAATTTCTCTGTAATCTCTGGTTGTAAAGATATCCTTACCATATTTTTCTTTTACTCTTTCAAGCCTTCCGGTATAGAGGTCGCAGGCAGCAGCCAATTCTGTTCCCGGAATCTGTAGGGCCGTGTCAATATCGTTATTGCCCATAATGCCCATTCCAATTCCGGCAATCCTTATTTTGTCATTAGAAGCGAAATTTTTATTATAGGTAATAATATGTTCTTCAATTTTCTCACGCGATGCAAAACTGTATAAAGGTCCTGCCGATAAAAGCAGTGCAGTGCCACCGATGTTACGGATAAATTTTCTTCTTGATGTCCTGGATTTCATATAGGTAGAATTAAATTATGAAGAACAGTAATATTAAATCAGATTTGAAAATATGAAGATAAAATATTAATATTAATTTTTGGCATTTTATAAACCAATATTTAACTAGATAAGATCACAGGCATCGGCAGGCATCCAGTGAGCATCCTTGCCTTCCCATTTTACATTGCAGCCAATCGGATTTGTTATCTGAACAGATATTGGCTTTCCGCTGGTAAGCTCATCAAGCACAATATCAAGATTATTAATTGTCATTTTTGATGTGTCCCTCGGATTGTCAACGCCGCGACCGGTATAAACAAGTTTTCTGGCTTCATCAAAAACATAAAAATGTGGCGTCCGCAATGCCCCATAAGCTTTAGCCACCTCCTGTGTTTTATCATAGAGATAGACCCACGGAAATTTATATTTTCCCATTCTTTCAATCATGCCGGGATAGCTGTCTTCCGGATATGTGTTTTCGCTGTTTGAATTTATCCCTGCAAATCCCACACCTTTGTCAAGGTACTTATTAACCGTTGCCCTGGTAACTTCATCTGAACCTGTTACATAAGGACAATGATTACATGTGAAAAAAATTACCAGATATTTAAATTTTTTAAAATCTGAAAGACTGTATTCCTTCCCTTCTGTTGAAGGAAGTTTAAAATCTACAGCCTTTTGACCTGGTTGTAATGTAAAAGCCATTTTTCTGCGGTTTAATAATTATAATTAACATCTTACCAATTTATAAATCCCGGATTTCACCTTTCAATCTCGATCATAAATATTAATTTTGATTTTATGCAAAAAACAAAATAACCTAAAAAGCTAAGATATGAAATCTGTACAAAAAACTGCTCTGTTGTTTTTTATTTTGTGGCTGAGTGCCATACCTCTTTTCAGTATAAACGATCCCATTAAACCTGTTACGCCAAATGCTTCTCCCGAAGTTGTTGCTCTTCTGGAATTTTTCAGGAATGCTTCCGGTAAATATATCCTGACCGGGCAGCATAACTATCCTAATATTAAAGGACGCAGTACACGTTTTGCCTCTGAATATATTGGGAAAACACCGGCAATTTATAGTACTGACTGGGGGTTTTCAAAAGACGGTGATAAAGATTCTTACATGGCAAGGCAGGATATAGTTAATGAAGTCATACGGCAACATAAGCTCGGTTCAATAATTACTATCTGCTGGCATGCGGTCCCTCCTACTGCCAAAGAACCTGTGACTTTTCAACCTGTTCCGGGAAGTAACCCTCCGGCTCTTGCAAGCGTCCAGGGACAACTTACCGATCAGCAATTCAGAGATGTTCTGACTCCCGGGACCGATCTATACAAAAACTGGTGCGCACAGGTCGACACAATTGCAGTATATTTAAAGAAACTTCAGGATGCTCATGTACCTGTAGTCTGGCGCCCTTATCACGAAATGAATGGTAGCTGGTTCTGGTGGGGCGGTCGCCTGGGAAAATACAGCACTCGGGCTCTTTATCGCCAAATCTTTGACCGGCTCGTAAAATACCATAAGCTGAATAACCTGATCTGGTTGTGGAACGTCGATCGTCCTACTAAACCCGAAATGAAATTTTCAAATTTCTATCCCGGTGACAATTATCTTGATATCCTTTCGCTTGATGTTTATGGAAGTGATTTTAACCAGGTTTATTATGATAGTCTGCTGGCAATGTCGAAAGGAAAACCACTTGTTCTGGGAGAAGTTGGAAATCCCCCTTCACCAGAGGTTCTGACCAGGCAACCCAAATGGGGCTATTATGTTATCTGGTCAGGGATGGTCAGAAACACTCTTAAAAAACAGTTTAAAACTCTTGTGAACGATCCACGTGTTTTAAGTCTCGAAGATCCCGCTTATTGGGAAGCAATGGCTCCGTACCGTTCTGCATGTGGCCTGCCACCCTTACCAATAAAAAACAAACGGGCCGATTTTTCAGGAGAATGGGTGTTTAATGAAGATAAAAGCATTCTCGATAATTTTGGCACAGGGAACCTTCCTTATAAACTTGAAATCACTCAGACTGCCAATGATCTGAAAGTCAGAAAAACAATTGTTTACGAGGATCAGGATAACAAAACCACTGAAGCTATTTTTACTCCGGGAAAAGAGACAAAATCAGTATCTGAAAATTTCCCTGTCGTAACTAAAGTAAATTGGTCCGATAACAGAGATACTCTTATCATTGAATCAAAACTGACGGTTACCCGCGACAACAAGCCTATTGATATGGTTACTAAAGAAAAATGGACATTACAGGACCACGGCAGAACATTGTCAATAGCACAATCTTCCGATTCATTCTGGGGAAAGAGAATTATAACAATGCTGTTTGACAAGATTTATTAAAAAAAGACACTCGGTTCAGGACGCAAGACTCATGGCAACTAAAGACATTTTGGCGTGTATCATGCGTCATGCGTCGTGTGCCGTGCGCCGTGCGCCGTGCGTCGTTCGTCGTGTGTCGTTCGTCGTTTGTCGTGTGTAGTTCGTCGTG
Organism: uncultured Bacteroidales bacterium; assembly: GCA_963838215.1. Lineage (GTDB taxonomy): Bacteria > Bacteroidota > Bacteroidia > Bacteroidales > VadinHA17 > LD21. The sequence continues at coordinate 67,289 of CAWIQG010000006.1, forward strand.
TGTCGTGTGAGTAAAGCACTTAAAAATAATCATCAATAATTGAATGATGAGTCCTCTGTTATTGTTTTTAATTATCCTGTCGTATTTTTCAATCCTGATGCTGATTTCCAACATTGCATCCCGGCACATCCGTGATACTACATTTTTTGATGGGGACCGGGCCTCACCATGGTTCCTGGTAGCATTTCGGAATGATCGGCTCAGGTATTTCAGCTGTATCGCTGGTTTCAATTCCCGGAAATGTGGGAAATAACAATCTTTATTATTTCCAGTTTATTCTCGGAACAATCGTGGGTTATCTGTTCATCGCATTTATATTAACGCCCATTTATTATAAGCTCAAGCTGGTCTCTATTTATACCTATCTTAATATCCGTTTTGGAAATATTACTTATAAAACCGGTTCATTGTTTTTCCTGGTCTCCCAATCTTTCGGGGCAGCTCTGCGATTGCTTTTATCAATCAAAATTTTACAATATGCTTTTTTTGATGCCTTGCATATTCCGTACTTTGTAACAATTATTGTGGTACTGATTCTCATCTGGCTGTACACCAATAAATCAGGTATTAAAACAATTGTCTGGACAGATGCACTACAGTCCCTGTTTCTGATAACGGTCATAGTTATCTCAATTCTCACTATAAAGAATTCTTTGAATCTTTCACTTCCTGAAATGGTAAAAACAATTGTGCATCATCCTTATGCCAAAATCTTTGACTGGGATATTCATGCCGGATCAAATTTTTTCAAGCAATTTATATCCGGAATGCTGATTACAGTTGCACTTGTGGGTCTTGATCAAAGCATGATGCAAAAAACTCTTACAGTTAAAAATTCCAGAGACGCAAAAAAAAATGTACTCACATTCAGCTTTTTTATTGCGTTTGCCCAGACGTTGTTCCTGGGACTTGGAGTACTTATCTACTTATATGCCGAAAGGAATGGAATAAGTCTTGCCACTCAAAATGGAAAATTTGTTAATACTGATGGACTGTATCCGTTGCTTACCTTGAATTATTTCGGAAAAATAGGGGCGATTGCATTTTTAATTGGCGTAATCGCTTCCACCTTTGCCAGTATTGATTCCTGCATCGCCGCTCTGACAACTGCTTTCAGCTATGACTTTATGGATATTGAAAATCAGCCTCATGAAAAAATAAAAAAAATAAAAAACAATGTGCTGCTTGGTGTAAATATTGTGATGTTTCTTATCGTAATGTCTTTCTGGAACAGTCACGGAGCAATTATCAACACTATTTTTAAAATAGCAGGTTATACCTATGGACCCATTTTAGGTTTGTACCTGACCGGATTATTTTCCAAAATAAAAATGAAAGAAAAATGGGTCCCGCTGGCATGTGTCGGAGCTGCATTTTCAACATGGATACTTAATGAATATTTCATACGTGCTTTTCATTTTGATTTCGGGTTTATGAATATTTTTGTAAATGCATTATTGACCATTCTGTTTCTAACCATCATTAAAAAGAAAGAGTGATGCTGACCAAAGAAAATTTTTCTGTCGATCTTACAAACGATCCAAAAAAAATATCGATTTGTGCGCGCATTATGTCGGGTTCAGATCCCTGGATCACGCTGGGGATGGATTACAATCAGTGCCTTAAAGCATTTGAAGGCAGCTGTAAAGAGATTTATCTTATTGAAAATGAAAATGATATAGCCGGTTTTGTGATCATTCAGATTTGTGGAACATTCTCAGGATATATCCAAACAATCTGTATCGGTGAAGCTTTCAGAAGCAGGGGATACGGGAAAAAGCTCCTGCAATTCTGCGAAGAAAGGATTTTGAAAATTTCGCCAAATGTTTTTATTTGTGTCTCCTCATTCAACAAAGGCGCCATAAAATTATATTATGAATTTGATTTTAAACTGGTAGGCGAACTGGAAAATTTTGTGAAAGAAGGATTTACTGAATTACTGCTCCGTAAAACAGTCGGCCCGAGAGTCGGATATTCCGGGCAACAACTTCCCCCGCATAAGGGTGGAAAGAAGGTCATCTTATAATAAATATTAATATGCGCAAACGACTAATAATTATTTTAATTCTTCTGTTTGCTCCCGGATTGATTTCAAAGAGCCAAAACACAGAGCCAAAAGCAGCAAGGGAAAATCTTATTGCTGAAACTGACAGTATACTGCAGAGCCAGGTCGATCAGGACAAGATACCAGGTGCTGTGATCCTGATAAAAAAAGATGGTCAGATTATTTACAGGCATGCTTACGGATACGCACAAAAGTATGATTTCAACCATCATCTTCTCAATCCGCCGGAGAAAATGACCGAGAATACACTTTTTGACATTGCATCACTCACAAAGGTTATCGGTACTACAACATCCATAATGTTACTGGTCGACAGAGGGCTCCTTAAAATTGAAGATCCTGTCAGCAGGTATATTAAAGCTTTTGACACTCCGGAAAAAAGAGAGATCACCATCCGGCATCTTCTTACGCATACAGCCGGATTATATGAATGGTATCCGCTCTATTACCGCTGTTCCGGCAAAAATGAAAGCTATAAATTAATAGGGGAGCTTCCGTTAATGTTTCCAATAGGGGCACAACGGCATTATAGCGATCTGGGTTTTGTTATTCTTGGTGAAATTGTAGAAATTGTTTCCGGTTTGTCCATTGACCAGTTTATGAATCAGAATATTTTTCAACCATTGGGAATGAAAAATACAACTTTTAATCCGCTTATGTCCGGCCGATTTAGAAAAATAGCAGCTACATCGTCCGGTAATCCTTATGAAAAAAGAATGGTCTATGATTCTACACTTGGATATAAAGTGAAGGAAATTGATCCTTCAAGCTGGAATCGATGGCGCAATTATGTGTTAAAAGGAGAAGTAAATGATGGAAATGCCTGGTATGCCAATGGCGGAATCTCAGGCGCTGCAGGACTTTTTTCTACCATTGATGATCTGCAAAATCTTGTTGATATGCTTATAAATAAAGGCAAGGTGGGTCCGGTTCAGTTTATTTCAAAACAGACAATAGAAACCTTCCTGACAAAAGATAAATTCAATAATGGTGTTGGATGGATGATGGATCCGGCTAATTCCTTTATGAAAAACGCACCTGCCGGAACTTTCGGTCATACCGGATTTACCGGAACCAGCATAGTGGTTATGCCTCAATATAACATCTCAGTCATATTGTTAATCAATCGCCAGAACATGGGTCTGTCAAATAATGGGGAGTATTATGATATCAGACCGATACATCGGCAGGTTTTCAATGCCGTTCTAAACTATTGCAAAAATCTGACACACTGACAAATTATATGCTAAGGCATAAAAACCGAAGCTGTCAGATTTTATGTTTTATAACATATTTTAAAGAAGAATCTGAAATACCTTATCCCTGACAGAAACAAAGCTAATCCAATTCCATTATAAAGTATTGAAAGATAGTTTTTTTGTATAGATGAATGCCTCAGGGCAATACCCATCGAGACCATTATTAGAACGGTAATGTAACTTTTCCAGGTCATAAAGGAAAACAGACATCTTTTTTCAGTCAGAGGCAATAATCTGTTCAGATTCTTATCGGCAATTTTCAGAAAGCCGAAATGATGGATCGGCATAGCTGCTATAAATCCTGCCGTATAAAATAAACCTTGTTCTTTTCCATTATAAGGAGATAACCATGAAATGGCAAAACAGACCAGCATTACTCCTACTCCACACCACATTAATCCTGCAAGAAGAACAAGTATGCTTTTATCGGCCAATGGCGTTAGTTTTTTAATACCCATATATCATTATTCTATTCCCGCCAGACGAAAAGGTTGAATTTTAATCTCTTTCCAGACCCCTCCGGTGATATATGGTTCATCTTTTAACATATCATCGAGCGATTCACGGTCGGGGAAATCGTACACAATCATTGACCCTATCATTTTTCCGGCTTCATCGAGAATAGCTCCTCCAACTAAAAATTCTTTCTCTTGCTTAAGTTTCCTTACGTTTCCGAGATGCTTTTCACGAATTTTTAATCTGCGTTCCAGTGCTTCCGGATCTTTGCCATCATAGGCTATCAGTAAAAATTGCATATCTGGTATTATTAATTCTGACTTGTAATATTTTATTTATCAAATTTATAATAATTACAGAATATTACAGTCAAAGTAACTAATCAGCCGCAAGATTGAAGTCCATAGTCAGGAAACTTTTAAAATTCCACATTTATAACTCCTTGCTCGTTTCCTTCCTACTTAAATTTAACATAATAATAAATCGGTAACGGAACATTATGGCCGACACAAATTTTACGGTTTAGCACATTCTAATTCTCTTTTATGGAAGTAGAAGAATTATTAAACGCTGTACAATGGTACTGGAAGCAATTGTATTAGCCCAATTGGTTCAGCAAAATATTTACAGCATGTCCAATACGCTGGTATTGGAAGTTTATTCAAAACTATTCAACCGGACAAAAGAATATCCAAGGTGCCTTAGCTTTGGGACAATCATCTGCATTGCTTCAAATGTGTTCCACTCCGGGTGATTAAAATGCATAATGACTATAGAGCCAGGATTAATTTTTTTTAATACGTTTTCTTCAATTTCCGAACCGGATGTAAATGCAACAGCATCACCGGAAAGAACCTGGAAACTTACTACAGTAATACCTAATTCATTCGCCATTCTGACGCATGCTTCATCAATAAAAGCTGTGGCAGAACGATAAAAACGAGGATAGTTTTTTGTTATAGCTTTTATTTTAAGGGCATTTGCTTCAATTTCGTCAAATGCTTCTGCAGCGCCCGAAGTACCATTAATACCGTATGCACTTTCCCCATCGATAGAACAAGGTTTGTGATTCAGTCCATGATTCTCAATCTCAAACAGGGTATCCCTGCTCAGGTTTAAAAAAGTATTAAAATTAGAATCGATCCACTTTCCGCTAACAAACAAGGTAGCCGGCACCTTTTCAGAATGAAGGAAATCTATTAATTCTTTATCATAGCCGTTCCCATTTTTGCCACCACAGGCATCGAATGTAAATGCTATATATTTTTTTTGAGTTGAAACTTTTTCCTTGACGCCATTGACAAATTCTCCCCAGCGCCCGGGATTGGCATGAGCAAATTCTGAAACAATTTTTTTCTTTAATTCCAGGTACGATGAATCTTTATTCAACTTTTTCAGGAATGTTGCATTTGTAAAGTCTTTAGGATTTTGGGAGAAAGCAGGTTTAGCAACACTGAAAAACAATAGAATACAAAGATATTTTACATATAAATACCGGTCAAGCTGCATCTGAGTCTGGATTAATCGGATCAAATTTACAATTTTATCTAAATCTGATTACCCTGTAAACTATGTTGTGAAGTATTGCTTTATCAAACCCACAAGTGACAATTAAAATTGGATGCCGCAGGCGGGCACTAATCAAATAGCGAAGATTGCGATTTATGTTGTATACCTTAGGCAACATAAAGAGAGCAACCCTAACTTCTTTGAACCTGGTTAATTGTCTTTTAAGCAACGGACAGAAAAGCCACCTTGCTTATAGTCGTAGTAGCTGAAGATCCCGCCATTATCGTAGTCCATGCGTCGGAAGTAGGCATAAGTAGTAGAGAACTCAGTAGAAGACCACCAGTAACCATAGTATGTAACATCGCCAGATTCACCATTACCCTCATGGCCGCCACCTGGAAGAGCTGTAAAACCACTTTCGTTGGTAGCACCTCCATTTGGAGTAAACCAATGTATAGCTCCGACTTCTTTTAATTTGCCTCCTTCATTGGTTCCCCTAGAGGATTCTATTGCATCAGCCTGATCCTGGGTCATTCCAAGATACATCTCCAATTGTTTCCATTCAGGATTGGTAGGCAAATGCCAGTTAGTGGGGCATACGTTACGGCTGTCAGTTACGGCATACCATGTATATAATCTACCATAAATTGCTACATTACTCTCATCACCGTCATAAGCCCATTGGTATTCGGGTGTGCTTTCACCTGATATATCCAATGTTGCAGGAGAAGTTGTTCCTATTAAATCGCCATTGCTGTACTTAGTGGTCATCAGGTTTTCTGCCATCCATACCTGTGTGCCTATCTCTACTACGGGATAGTTGTTATTATCGCCATCGGTACATGCAATGAAATTAAATGTAATTGTTTCAGTTGCTGTAGGAACGTCTGTTACTATAGTGCTGTAATTTCCTGATATTCCTGTAAATTTTAACCAGTCGCCCGTGGTATATGACATCTCAACAGGAGCAGGTGCGCTTTTAGTACCGTCATTTGAAACTTTTTTATCGGCTACCTGAATATTGTTACTAACCTTCTCAATACTTATTGTGCCATTTGATTTCCCATTGCACAATAGTTTTCCTGAATACTGGTAAGTGCTGCCCTTAACACTGACCAGGTGAGAGACCACTGTTTATACCTGAAAGACGAAATTCCTGAAGGTAATTTTGTAAATAACTTTGAATCCGGGCTACCTGTTTACCATTCATGTCAGACACTGTAATGGTAGCATTTCCTTCTGCAGGAGGGTAAACCTCTAAAATAGAATTGCCGGCCATTGGATTCGGGTAAATCTTAATTTCAGATGATTGTTCGTTCTCAATCTGATTAATACCTGTAGTTATTATATTCAGTTGTAAAGTCTGATAGCCGTATAAAGAAACAGATGTGCCTTCTGTCAGGTTCTCAACAATGACAGTTGCTACAGTTCCCGATGCACCGGCTCCACCAAAATAGATGTTGTAGGTCTGTGCATTTGCTTTTAATGCACATAAAATGACAATTAAAAACAATATTTTTTTCATGATCTTGTAGTTTATCAAAGATATGAAAGACAATAATGCAAGTCAAATAAAAATTCATTCGACAATATCATTTGAGATATGGCAGGTAATTAAAAAGATAACCTTTTAACTGTCATTAAGTTATGAAGGGGAGTAATGGAGAAAATGAGCCTGATAATTTAATCTTTAAGACAGCGGATACTAAAACCATCTGTTTTGGCACTATGGCTGATGTTAAAAATTGCATCACCGTAATAGAGGCTTATATACAATTGGTCAATAGTGCTGGAATCAGCAGAGGACCAGTAACATGTGTAATGAAGAATTGAGGCGAACGAACCCTCAAAATAACGAATACCGGCCGGCAGTGCAGTAAACCCTGAGATGTTGGTCGCTTCTTTATTAGGCACGAGCCAATGGACCGTACCCGCTTCCTTCAATTTGCCACCACCATTAACTGTGTCGCCTAAAAATGTTCTGAGCTGATCCCATTCTTCTTTTGCCGGGACATGCCATCCGGCTGGACAAATTTTTGCAGTATCAGCAGTAAAGCCATTATAAATTGCTCCATAAGTATCCCTGTAAGTTGCCATATCGTTATTGTACCAGCAATAACCCGGAGCCGTAGTGTTCTCCCATGTCGTATCATTTGTAATTAAAGGGATATCCGTACCATCGTTGAATTTTGTGGTTTTCAGATTCTCTGCCATCCAAACCTGGTTCCCTATTCTTACAGTTTTATAAGTATTCCCTTCAACATCTGTGACAGGATCAGGAGGCTTTTCCTCTTTTTTGCAACAGATATCAATTATTAACAGTACTCCCAATAATAAAATATAAGTTGAAATTTTCTTTTTCATTTTCGAAATTATCTCAATGTCTTTAAGAATAAAATGAAGAAAAAAGTACCAGGAAAACCTACAGTTTCACAATATCAACCAGGAATTTATCTGTTTCTCTTTCAACACTTTGCCAGTCTTTCGATTTAATATAGGATGCAATTACATGTGCACCTGCCTCCGGGAAAGCCATCTTTTGTTTTAATCCGGCAGGAGTGCCTAGTTCATCGTACATTTTTAACATAGCAGGTATCGAAACTGTCTTATCCTGTTCATTTTCGTTCTTATAGTAATAACCCAGGAATACAGGGCAGCTGATTTTCGAAAAGACTTTTGGAGACATAGTGTTCGAAAGAAGATTTTGCAGAGCCACCAATGCCTCTATACGATAATTAAGGTCCCAGTAATTTGCATGTGCTTTACTCTCAGCTTCAAATTTCATCAGCGGTCCTTTTTCTACATGCCGGACAATCTGCAAACCCCAGTGTTTATCAAGAATAATAGCTGTTTTATCATAAAGCTTCACACATGGAGAATACAGTACTATTGCTTTAATTTCAGGATGCCTTGAAGCCATAAAAATTGTAAGAGCACCACCGGCCGATGTCCCGATGACAATAACTTCATCACCTAATTCTTCAGCGATAGCCAATGCCTTTTCAGCAGAGGCCTCATATTCGTCTGCAGTAAGGCTGATCATTGTACTGTCGCCCCTTTCAATGCCATGTCCGGCTAATCTTGAAAGGTAAAGATTAGCATGATATTTTTTTGCCAGATCCCTATGCACCGGGTCACCTTCTGCCTGGCTTGCCGAAAAACCATGAAGGTAGAGGAATGCAATTTTAGTCTTTTCTTTCTTAGATGAATCAGCCCAGATAATTCTTGCTTCATTATCAGGCTTAATACCTTTTATTGCTTTTTCACTGTTATTTATTTGTTTTTCAAGTTCTGTAAGCGATGCAGGAAAAACGGGTACCGGTGTTTTAAACAGAGGTTTTGGAGGTTCGGGACCAATCAGATACACTATGAACAGCACCAGGATAATTCCAATCAGCCATTTTGTGAATGTTCTCATCATATTGTTTTTAGGGAATTATAAAATTATAAAAGTTGGATTTACAAAACAAATTAAAATCCATGCTCCGGTCTATTCAAAGAGAAGTGCAACTGAAGCAGCTCCGATACCAGCATGTGTTCCGATAGCAGGGGAGATGTTTACGACAGAAACTGGCAATTTCATCGTCAGAGCTTCCATTTTTTCTGAGTACCATCGGGCCGCCTCAGAATTGTTCGTATGGAGTATGACATAGTTCCAGATTGGTTTTTCCCGGCTGATTTTCCTGATGTGAATCATTACTTTCTCCATATTGGCTCTCTGGTTGAAGGCTTTATCGAAGATCAAGGCTTTCCCGGCTGAGTCAAGAGTTATAACAGGACAAATATTAAAAATTCGCGCAATTAATCCTTTGACAGCTGAAACCCTTCCGCTGCGCACCAGGTATTTTATTGTTCTGACACTTACGAACAGCTTTAAATTATCTGTCCATTTTTCTGCCATATTGACAATCTGATTGTGTGAGTATCCAGCCTCAATGGCTTTTGCGGTTCTCAGAATTAAAAGGCCAAGGCCACCCGAAATATTTTTAGAATTTATTACTGAAATTGGTTTATTGAATTCTCTGCTTATTGCCCTGGCAGCTTTCTGGCTGCTGTCGAATGTTCCACTCAGCTTACCGCTTAAATGGATAGCGATTATTGAATCGTAGTGCGAAGCCAGATGAGAATAAAGATTTGTAAAGCTCTTCTCATTCACCTGCGAAGACTTGGGATAATCTTTATTTTCTTTTAAAAGAGAATAGAACTGATCGGGTTGAATAGTTATTTTATCGAGATAATGATTTTCGCCAAAATTGATATTAATCGGCAGTACATTTATCTGGTAATTATCGATTATTTCCTGCCCGAGATCACATGTGGAGTCTGTGACTAATGCTATTTCCCATTTTCTGTTATAGACGGCATCTCTCTGACGGACCATATCATCGGCTTTTTGAAAAGCCAGAGTGCCTGTATTTCTGATTTCATTAAAAAGTTCAGCCGGAGTATTAGTATGAATATGCAGGCGGCGCATTTTATCTGAACCGGCAATAACAATGCAGTTTCCGTATTTTTCCAAAACCGACAACATTTTTTTGTTATCGATAGAGCTGTTCTTAATCAGTGCTTCGGTGCAATATCTGAAATCGACATTTTCGGAGATGGGCTCTTCTATTTTTTCAAAAGGTGCAGTTTCAGCTTTAACATTAATCAGCTCCTTCAGGTTCCGGTTGGAAATAGATTCGATAATACCTTCGACAAACAACACAAATCCTTTTGCTCCTGCATCAACAACATTTGCTTTAGTCAGAACTGCAAGTTTCGATCTGGTTTCTATAAGCGACTTATTAAGTACGCTTAGAGAACTGATAAAAAGCTGGTTGAAATCTGATATTCTGTTCCTGTTGTCGTAAATATAATTAGCCCAGTCTTTGATCACGGTCAGCATTGTTCCTTCCACAGGATCAGCTACCGCTTCGTAGATATAACGTACTGATTTTTTTATACTTTCGGCAAACTGTCTTATCGTGATTGTTTTAAAGTTCCCGGTTTCCGTACTCATTCCATAAAGGAATTGCGCAAAAATGATCCCTGAATTGCCACGTGCATTTACAAGAGTGGTTTCTGCAATCCTGTCGGCTGTAATTTTATAAGACCTGTTTGGATGAAGTGAATAAATGACTGCCCTGATTGTAGAAGCCAGATTGGTTCCGGTATCACCGTCATTTACCGGGAATACATTTATTTTATTAAGCTCAATCTGATGTTCAATAACTTTTCTGGCACCGGCAATAAAAGTATAATAGAGTCGGCGACCATCCATTTCGTTAAGCGGTACAGAGGCCCTTAATGTCATGTATTATCAGTTTATAAAAGTTTTACAAAGATAATGATTACATCAATCGTGTTAACCAAAAGTAATTTCAATAATCCTTCCGGGTATAAAGAGAAAATATTCTTCCTTCCTTTCTGAAATTGAAGAATAAATATAAAGAAGAGAGTAAATAAGAAATATTTAACGTTATACAAACACCGGTCAATTGAAATTTTGTCAATAATAATGGCAACAAAATAAGGGTTGCAACCAGTCCTATTAACGACTTGTTTCTTAGGATTCTAAGATTGCCTATACCTGCATAATAGTGACCATAAAGATTTGAAACTGCAATAGCAATAACTCCCGGGATCATATACGCGATATATATCTTTATATTACCGAATTCAGCTCCGAATATATACTGGTATATTGACTTCGGAATTATTATCCCTATGCCAAGGAATATTAAACTAATCCAGAAACTTTGTCGTGAATATACAATTGTCCCTGCGTGGCTTGAAAGTTGATTTGAGGAGTTTATTACATCCGAGTAATTAATAGCAGACAAACTTTTGCTGATGATCCATACTGCTTCAGAGATTGATACGACAATTGAAAACACTCCAAGCTTAGATAATCCGAGCCACTTTGCGATGAAATAGTAAGAGAGCCTGTAATTTAAAAACTGTATGAAATAATTCAACTCATTATTGAACCCATACGAAATTATTTTTTTAAACCCTGTAAATTCAAAATGAGGCCATAGGATTTTATCATTTTGCAATAAACCAGAAACTCCTACAATGAAAACTGTCCCCAGGCCTAAATAATATGAAGAAAAACAAGCCTCGATAGTTCTTATTTTGAAAATAAAGAATATAAGAAGCAGATAAATCAAGACTAATACCGGATTAATTACTGTAAGGATATTGTACCATTTTATATTGTTTTTCCCAAGCCAATACATAGACATCGAGCTCGTTAGTGAAGTCAATAAGGAAATCAGGAAAAGCGTGTGAAAATATCTGAAACTAAACAATAAAGAAAATATAATTGAACCCAGCAGGGATAATATTAAAGCTCCTCCTGTTGAAATTGTAAACAAAACATTCCCCGGTAATTTTGAGGCATGAAAAGCTGTTGTGCTGCCGCAAAAGATATTGTTCAGAATTGTGATGAGAGAAATATTTGCAATAATCAATGCTATCTGACCTCTCCCGGCACTTCCCAGAATTTGAGTTGTAATCACTACAATCAGGAAATTGGCCAAAAGAATGATGAATTTTGAACCTATTGTAATAATTGTGTTTTTCGATAACATTTCAACCGGAAGTAACAAACTTTAAAAACTGAGGTTCTATTTTATGCCAGTTATAATCGCTTTCAGCAAGATATCGTGCATTTACACATTGTTTATAATAAAGTTCTTTGTCTTCCAAATAATTTAAAATCAGTTTAGCAATCAGTTCAATATCGTCCGGATGTATCAAAAATCCGAATTTATCGATTTCAACTTCTTTCCGGATAGCCTTGAGATCAGAAAAAATAACAGGTCTGCCTAATGCAGCATAATAAAACAATTTAATAGGCAGACAGTGCTGATTCTCGAAATTATCTGATCGCAGATCAAGAAAAATATCAGTCTCTTTTATAAGCTCGATGAAGCTTAAAAAATTCTGCCGGTCAAAGATCTTCAAGGAGATATTCCCACTGACCGACTTTATTATATTTTCGCAATCTTCTTTGTCTCTGAGACTTTCATACCAGCCAATAATTTTAACTTCAATCTTAAGATCGCTTTTAAGTTCAGTAAGCTTTTTCAGAACACTGAAAAAATTCCCATAGCCTTTCTCCAGGCTCATTTTACCTGAATAGGATAGTTTTAATTTTGCTGGCTCCAAATCAGGTTTAATATAATTAATATACCTTAAATCGGGGTAGTAAGGAATGTAAACGAAAGGTTTGAAAGGGAACATTAACCTGTAGGGCCGGCTTTTGAACCATTCCCCGAAGATGAATGATTCTGTAAACATTGATGCCCAGAGGTTAAAGAATAACAACTTAATGAATAAGAACCAACGGATTGATTTTTTATGAACAATCAGATTTTTTTTGGAAGGATACCATTCAGTTATATCATAAACAATTCTGATCTTTTTTATTTGTTTTTTTGAATACTGTTTTGCCGCAATAACTGTAAGAGGTTCTGAACAAATAATTATTTCCGGTCTGAAATCTGATAACTGCTTCACAAATTGCCTTATTTTATCTCTTTTAGAAAGGTTATCTCCGGCAAAACAAGTAAGTTTTATTCCATCAGCAACTTCCATCAGATCACGTTTGCTGCTTACAATTTCTACGCTGTAATTGTGATCAGCCAAAGACTTTGCCATATGATAAAAAATCCTGTCATCAAATGGATAATGTCCTGATGTAAGGAATGATATACTCATCATGAAGCGATAGAATAAATTCTATTGCAAAAATAGGACTTTATTTGTCAGACCTGAAATTCATTATTACGTTATGTACCCTTTCCCTTGTTTCTTCCGTTGAAGGATTAAGCTCTTCGGTTGTAAATCTTCCTTTTTGAAGATCTATCTTTTCAAATATCATAAGGTATAAATCGAAAATTATCTCGAGACTTAACTGATATGTTGGTTCCAGCAATGGCCTGATCTCCTTTATTATATCATAGGTCTTCAGGCGATATTCGTCAGCAAGAAGATAATAATGTTTTATAAGATTCCGGAAGTTGCTGTTTAAAGGTTTTCCTTCAGCGAATTCACGCAGAGCCTGTCTGCTGAGCCTGTTTTTAATTATAAGGTCATCAGCGAAATAACTCAGGTTATTAAGTTGATCTTTCTGAAAATCGCGAATAATATGTACCAGGTAACTAAAAACAGCACAGGGTGTTGCGGCCCATTTAACTTCGAAAGGAGGCTCTTCATATTTATCGTTTATTTTTGATATCCCGTTTAAATGAACAAAAATTGAAGCCGGAGCCACCGATGCTCCCTGTGCGTATACAAGAAATGCATCCATTGTGGGAAATCCGTCATTGTCAATATCGTAGATCATTGACTTAGCAAAAGCCTTCATCGGCCATAATGGGATTCTGAATTTTTCAATGGTTTTATTCAACTCTTCCTGAAGAGGATTACACTCTTTTGAAATTATGATCATTCTCAGCCAGTCATTGACATTGGTTACAAATTCCTCCCTTTCGTCAGCAGCAATCAGTCTGTTTTTTGCCTTGTGGTTATCTATCAGGTCATCAATGGCCCGCATGAATTTATAACATGTTTTTGCTGCACAGTATCTCTCATCATCCCAGAAACTGGCTGCAATAAGTATATTAGGGTGATCTATTATCTGTTGAAAATCGATTGAATTGAATTTTTCTAAAAACTTATCCCTTTGTGAATTCATTGAATTGTATCAGTTATTGTAAAGAATTATAATTTTTCAGGATACGTTCCGATGTAAGCTTAGCCGAGAGTAAAATATTGGGTATTCCATTTCCCGGATGAGTGCTTCCACCTACAAAGAAAAGATTTTTGTAGTGGCCATGCTGATTGTGTGGACGGAAATAGCCCATCTGGAGCAGATTATGAGCCAGACTACCGAACACGGATCCTCTTGAGATATTACATGCACTTTCCCAGCTCTCAGGTGTGTAACAGACTTCAAATTTAATATGCTTTTCAAAATCTTCCATACCAAGCTGTTTAAACCGCTTAATGACAGCAGAACGTGTTTTCTTCTTCATATTATCCCAGTCCTGTTTTTTCTTTTTATCAACGTGCCCTATACCGATGACCACTGAAAGAGTGTCCTGGTTATCCGGAGCAGCCGTGGAATCTGTACGGGTAGGAGCATGCACATAAAAACTTGGATGATCACTGACAGATTTATCTTTGAAAATACAGTCGAGTCCATCTCGGAATTCCTCGGACAGAAAAACGCTATGATGTCCGAGTTGAGGAAAAAACTTTATCGAGACCCCAGTGAAAACATAAGGCAGAGCAGGAGTATCTTTTTTTGTCAAGTCTTTTTGACTTTCTTTTGTCAGGAAGCAATTTGCGATAGACGTAAGGAAGATCTGCGTTTGCAACGATAATATCTGCCTTTATCTCTGATCCGTTATCAAGAATAATACTTTCGGCCTTTTCCTCTTTCACATAAATTTTCCTTACAGGATTATTAAAATAAAACTTAACACCTGTTGATTGTGCAGCAGACAATAGTTTTTCAACGATACTGAACATCCCTCCCACTGGGAAAAATGAACCTTCAGTCAATTCGGCAGCCGGAACCATGGAGAAGAGCGCAGGTGAATTGAAAGGACTCTGCCCGACATAGATATTCTGAAAAGTAAAAGCCATCCTCAGATGTGTATTATTAAAGAACTTTTTGACATACCTCCAGTTCGAAATGTATGTTTTGAGTTTTATCAGCAGGCCGATATTTCTGAAATTGGCAAACTGAAAGAGGTTGTCAAAATTGCGTCCTATAAGCTTATTAATGCCTGTCTGGAAAATTTCGTACCCTGCTGACATATATTTTTGAGATCTTTCAAAACTACCCGGTTCGATTTTTTCAAGCTGGATCCTCATTTTATTTTCATCATGTGAGAATGTTATAACCTCATTATTATCGAAATATATTTTATAGAGGTCCTCAAGGGGTTTTATATCATTATTTTCGAATATAGGAACACCAAGAGACTGAAATATCTCACGATAAATGTCCGGCATTATTAACATGGTGGCGCCAAGATCGAAGCGGTGTCCATCGCGCATAAGCTGACCGCAACGACCTCCGGGAGCTGAGTTTTTTTCATAAACCTCAACATTATATCCACTCTTTGCCAGATAAATTGCTGTAGCAATGCCTCCTATCCCTGCGCCGATAATCACTGCCGATTTTTTCCCGGTCATTGTTTTATATCTTCATAATATTAAAAAATCCTAACTAAAGACTTGGAATAATTCATTTTGTCCCGTTTTTAAGGTGCAAATTAATATTTTCCTTCCCATTATTCGATTTACAGACTGACGTATTAAAATTAATACGTAGGTTTCAGGATAATTTTTTTATCTCCGTTAATTTCGAAGAGCCATTTTTCAAATGGGGGAGCACCAAACGTTCCTATGACATTATTTGAAAATCCATAGCCTTCGGTTGGTTTCCCGAATATATTTGTATCCATTTTACCGTTAAGATTTTCGTCGTGATAGTACCTGACTGCATATTTCCCCGGTTTGAGATTTTCAATGGAAAATAAACACATTTTATTATTTATCGGGCTCATCTCCTGCGTTACAACGTTTTGATTTTCATCGAAAACCTGTAACATGATCTTTCCCGTATTATTTCTGATTTCAACTATTTCAATATTGAGCTTAAACTGTGAAAAAGCGATATTTGAAATCAACACAAATCCAAAACAAATTACTGCGACTTTTTTCATATAAATATTATTTGGTCAAAAGAGCTCTGAAGTTGTACTCTCCGGATGGTATTTCACAAAGTGTTCTTACGGAAGAAACCTCAAGAATCTTCACTTGTTTTGATAGTCTGATAAGATTTTCACTTTCAAAAATGTATTGCGAATTGACTTGTGGAATCGACACAATAGCTGTACAATTAACTGGTATTTTAATTTTCATTTTTATATTGTTTTTCTCAATCTTCCAGTTGCATACAATTTCGCCATGTATTGAGTTAAATGTTGTTTCGGCCCATGTTATATCTCCGACAACCTCAGGGTATATTATTATTTTGTCATAAGAATCAGAACCTGGTGCTTGCCGTATTCCACCTATTCCGCTGTAAAACCATTCCATCAGATGCCCGAGCATCATGTGATTATTTGAAACATATTTTAATGCCGCCCACGATTCGGTCAAAGCTGTTGCTCCTTTTGAAAGCTGATAACCATACCCCGGAACGTCAGTTTTTGAGTTCATCTCATATATTAGTTGCGATTGCCCCTCTTCTTCAAGGGTCCTTAGCAGATATCTGTACCCGACATCGCCGGCTGTAAGTGCCTTATTATTATCATTAATTGATTTGATGAGGTTTTTCACCACATATTGCCTGCAGCTATCATCAACCATTCCGAAGAAAAGGGGCATCGAATAGGCTGTCTGGCTGCCGGTTGAATAGACTTTTGTTTCATGATCGAAAAACTTTGTATTGAAGGCTTTTCTGATCTCATCAGCCAGTTTACCGAAAAACAGTGCATCTTCTTTTTCCCCTATCAGACCGGCCATTTTAGAAAGAAGCTTAGCATCGTAAAAGTATATCGATGTGGCAGTAACTGCTTTGGGTGTAAGCTGTGCCTCACCCGGAAATTTTGTTCCCAGATCATACCAATCGCCTAACCCATGAGAAAGGATATTATTATCTGACATTTCACACAGATAATTTAAATATCTTTTCATCGTGGGATATGCTTTTCTTACAACCTCAACATCACCATACCATTCGTACATATCCCATGGGAGAATTATGCACGCACTTCCCCATTCAGGAGAATCGCGGAATCCGCCTTCGAAGGGAACGTATTCCGGAGCAATATCAGGGACAAGACCATTTTCCAGTTGTGCTTCAATCATGTCATCTATGACTTTATTATACAGATTATGAATATCATAGATGAATTTTATTGAGTTCCCCATCAGGTGAGTTTGTTCCAGCCATCCGAGCTTCTCCCTGTGAGGACAATCAGTGGCAACACTTTCAAGATTGCTTTTTATTGACCATTTTATGAGCCTGTAAATTGAATTGAAAAGCTCATTGGAGCATCTGAAACTACCAGCTTCCGGCGACGAGTTCCTTGTATGCAGAAGCTGTATATCTTCTATTACAGGAAGTTTCCCGCGATCAGGATATTTAGCAGGAACCGCACCATTTACCTGAACGTACCTGAATCCATAATAAGTAAATCGCGGCATCCATATCTCTTCATTTTCTCCTTTTAGAGTATAGGTGAAATAGTATGGCCCGCCGGTTGCTATTTGCGTAATAAGTGAATCTTCACTCAGGAGTTCCCCGGGAGTGAAACGTATTTCCTGACCTTTCTTCCCCCTGACTTTTATTTTTATTATCCCTGATGCATTTTGCTCAAAGTCGTAGACATATATGCTATCCTTTCGGAGGGATATTTTCTTATAATCGATAACTTCAGCAACTTTAACTGGATAATCATTATCCGGCTTAAGAATCCCTATTGGCTCTTTGACCAGCAGGGCCGGTTTCCAGTGCGCATCATCGAATCCGGGTTTGTCCCAGCCATCCTGTTCCAGCCCGGCATCATAATCTTCTCCGCCATAGATGCTTGTAAATGTCACAGGAGAAGATGAAGTTTTCCAGTTTTCGTCACTTATAATTATCTCTTCAGAGCCATCGCTGAACCGGACTTCAAGTTTAAGGATCATTTTCGGGGCCCCGTAAGCAATCACAAGTTTCCTGTAACGCTCCCTGTTAATATTATAGAAACCATTACCTACGATTGTTCCTATTGTATTTGATCCACGCCTCAGGTTTTCAGTAACATCAAAGGTGTTATAAAAGCATGTTTTTCTGTAATCGGTCCAGCCGGGCGAAAGGAAATGATCCCCGATCTTATTTCCGTTTATGTACAACTCATATTGTCCGAGTCCGCTGACAAATACAAATGCCTGTGTGATTTTCTTTTTAACAGAAAACTCTTTTCTGAAATAAGGAACTACAGTTCGTTTTTTAGCAACTTCACCCAGATTGTTCCCATCCCCATGAACTCCAGGAACCAATAATAAAGAATCAGGAATCTCCTCGTATCCTATCCATTTGGCTCCGGCCCAGTCGTTTTTATCAAACAAGCCGGTAACAAAAATTCCGGTCGGACTCCAGGGAGTAGATTTATCATTTCCATCCCATATCCTGACTTTCCAGGAATACCGTTTCCCCGGTTGCAGCTGAGGTCCCTTGTAAGATATCCAGGCCGATTCGTCTGACAGAATCTTCCCGGTGTTCCAGATAACGTCCGATTTATTTTTACCAGTCTCCGGGTCCGAACCAAGAATAATCTGATAAGCTGTCTGAAATTTTCCACGGCTATCAGATTTAAGTATCCAGCTGAAATCAGGTATGTTTCCCGTTCCGACAGGATTTTCAAAATCATTGCATTTTATTTGAGAAACAAAAAGAGCAGGTTGAGGATTTTTATTACAACTGTATAATAAGAGATACGAAATAACAGCAATCGGGAAAAGTATCCTCATTTTAACGGGCGATATTTATATTTTATGAGTCTGATCTACTTTGATGATTCAAATTTACCTTTTTTTGCTTCATTGTCAGCTTATTTTGACTCGATATATCCCAGATCTTCAAGCGCACTTTTATAATAGTCGCCTCCGGAACCTCCTGTCAGTTGATGTTGCTTTATGTAGGAAGTTAATTTCCCTTTTACAGAGTCAGCTTCTGAAAAATCCCTGCCGGTCCAAAAGCGTTTTGACTTATCAAAATAGCCGATACGGACTAAAAAGGAGATGCCATAATATTGTGCTTCTTCAATAGAACTGTCTTCAGGTATGGCTTTAAAAGAGCCATCGGGTTGCAATGAAACAGTCAGACACCAGTGAAGCATTTTATCAATTTCATTGCTCATTTGATTCCGCTGCTGTTCAGTCGCCTGCTTCCACCCATATTTAAAAAGTGTTACAACATCCATATTGTTATGATTCCAGTATTCATTTTTCCATAACCATCCGACAGGATAAGGAACATTTTTGACAACCAGAAGAGTGGCAATTATTTTATCCATATCGGGCACATTCCCTTTTAAATAAGATACGGTATGAAATGTTGTACTTAAATTGTCAATAAATTCAACATGGCCGTTTCGTATATAACTTTCACCCCACCACCCGGTTACAGGATTACGAAGTTTATTGAACAGCAGGTTCTTCAATGATTGTCTGAGCATGGAATCGACAATATAATTATGAGGGCTACCTTTTATTATCATCTCAATCAGAGTGGCATGCATTTCATTATATTCACGTTCATTATCAACCCCGGTTTTCCTGATGTCTGAGACAGAGATGGAGGTGAGATAGTTTTCCAGCTTTTCAGGTGTATTTACACGATCGAGGAAGCGAGGCAGAGGAACAGGCTTAGGATCGGGACCGGCAGTTTTTTCAAGCTGGTTATATGAAGCAACTACTTTTAAGTACCATTCAACACAACACTTGCCATAACTATCATCGGAAGTATCTTTTATTTCAATATCGGTTTGATTTTCAGGTGTGGAAACAGCTGCTTCCAGGCTATTCAACCTTTCGTTTATGAGAGTGAAATTGGCGGAGGAATACAGCAATGATCCTGCTTCATATAAAATCTGGTGAAAGCAGGAAGTGTTATAGCCTTTTTCTTCCAGTTCAAATACTTTTTTTGCCAGGATTTTTGCTCTTATTGCTGCTTCACTTCTCTTTTTAACATAACCAGAATCGTAGGTGATAAAGTCCTGCATCAATCGCTCGTGGGCATGCAAATCATATTCAGGGACAGAAACTATCTGTCCGTTTGCAATAAAAGAGATAAAGATGAAAATTACAAGAAAGTAAATTTTCATAGTAGTTAATTTTTCAGACGAAAATAATCAATCATCATATAAATCACTAATTATTTTCGGCGAACAATGCAATCTGACCGGTAAGAATACAGTGTATTATCCCTGCCGGTCAACTGGAAGTCGTTTATTATCAGGATTTATAATGCAATTTTGAGTGAAGCAAACTATATTTTCTAACCTGAACTGCTACATCTTATTTTTTCAGAAGGTCGCGTATAATCAATCCTGATTTAGCACAATTTTATTGTGTCTGGAGAAAGTAATTTTTTTCTTATTGATTAGCCAGTTCAAAAATATCTTCTACTTCGAGTACAGGTTTTTCATATCCGTTCAGGACAATATTTATCATTGCTAAACCAACTTCTTTCAGGGTTGTAACAAACTTTGGGAATAAAAACCTCAGAGCAGAGTAAAGAAATCTGAATACTGAATAATAACCATGAGCATTTTTGGCTTCTTTTGACGGCAACATAAATCCCGGACGAAATGCAAAGACCTTTTTAAAAGGGAGCTTCATGAGATCATTTTCCACCTTTCCTTTGACTCTGGCCCAGCTCATTCGTCCCTTTTCTGTGCTGTCGGTACCTGCACCGGAAACATAACAGAAAGTCATATCCGGATTTTGTTTTGCTAGTATTTCTGCCACGTGCATTGTAAGAGTGTAAGTTAACGAGAAATATTCCGGTTCCTTCATTCCAACTGAAGAGACACCCAGGCAGAAAAAACATGCATTATAACCTATAAGCTGATCTGATATGGGGGAGATATCAAAAAAATCAGCATGAAGTATCTCAGTCAGTTTTGGATGAGTGACATTGCATGGTTTCCTGTTTATGACCAGCACTTTTTCCACATCGGGATGCTGAAGCGATTCCTGAAGAACACCTTCACCAACCATCCCGGTTGCTCCCGTAATTATTACTCTTATCTTCATTTTATTTTTTAAATTTATTCCTACAAGTTCTAAAAATTATAGTTCGAATTAAGTTTAACATCAGCATGCTTAAATTGTTTAAAAGTATTGATTAATCTCAAATAAATCGGCAGAATAAAATAACTTTTCATTACCTTTTGACCGGGTTTAAATAAATCCGGATACTATTACAATTAACTGGCAGCATTGTGAAAACAATCATAAACAGATCATTGACTCTTCTTGAATTTCTTGTCGAACAATATCCTGATTCACCGAGGACCAGGATAAAAAAATTATTGCAAAGCGGTACTGTCCGCGTAAATAATACATCCATTACCCTGCATTCATATCCATTGAAGCCGGGAGATACTGTTGATATCACCACACATCCCGGGATCACTGCCAAAGCCAGCCTTCCTTTTCCTGTTCTGTATGAAGACCAATATGTAATTGTGGTTGACAAGCCAGCCGGCAGGGTGACTTCGAGCGTTGATGGAAGTGTTAGTATTCAATGGATAATATCGCAATCGTTGAAAAACCTGAGTAAAGGAAAATTCAGGGCGTATGTTGTACATCGTCTTGATAAAGAGGTATCGGGCGTATTGTTATTTGCCAAGACGGGGATCGCCATGAATACTATTAAAGATAACTGGAAAGAAACGGATAAACATTATTATGCACTTGTTGAAGGGATTCTTTCAACTCCGGAAGGAACTATAAAAAGCTGGCTCATTGAAGATAAAGCGATGAAAATGCATTCGGTTAATGAAAAACCGGAGGCTAAATTTGCCGTTACACATTATACGACAATTAAAATGGTGAATAATTATACTCTCCTTGATATAAAAACAGAAACAGGCCGGAAAAACCAGATAAGAGTGCATCTTTCAGATATTGGCTGTCCGATAGTCGGAGATCGCAAATATGGCGCTTCAGCTGAATATAAACGCCGCGTAAGGCTTCATGCATATCATCTTTCATTTCCCCATCCCGTAAGCGGGGAAATAATTACAGTGGAGTCGCCGATGCCAAAAGGCTTTTTATCATTAAAGCTAAAGGATGAACATTATAAATAGACCATTTTATGTCATATCTGATGATCATCAATATAGTCCAGGACTACTCTTTTAAGAATATTCGCAAATTTAACAACAGGAATCTCATCTCTTGAAAAGAATTGAGGACGTTCTCCTTCCAGGAAGGGTGATTTCTTCAAGGGGCAGATTTATTTTCCCGGAGTAGATATATTTAATATTCTCATAAGCATCACCAGTCAGGCATTCATACTTTTTATAAAACGTATACTCCTTAAGATCAATGTTTAGTTCTTCTTTAACTTCGCGAATCAGTGCCTCTTCAGGTGTTTCTCCCTCTTCAACATGTCCACCGATCAGATCCCAGTGGTTCGGGAACGGAATACCAGGTTTATTATCACGTAAATAGAGTAAAATCTCTCTTTTATCATTTTCAAGAATTATAGCTGCAATTTTTTTCATTACACAAAGATGGTGGATACTTCAATCCTGTTTTTATCCGGATCGAGTGTTTCAAATTCGTAATACCCGTCACCGGTTTTTCTTGGTCCTCTTAAAATCTTAAATCCGTCTCTGGTTAATTCATAAAATTTCTCATTAACCATTTCCATGTTCTTCATTCCGAAGGATAAATGAATAATTCCCAGATATTGCTTCTCAACCGCGTCATTGAGGTTCAATGGAATTCCGGGCATTTGCATTAACTCAAGCCTGGTCCCCGATTCAAATGTAATGAAGTAACTTTCAAAATGAGTTTCCTTATTAATGTACTTTTCATTAGCGCGGCCATTGAAGTATTTAATATAATAATCCTTCAACTTCCCGAGCTGAGTGGTCCATATTGCAACATGATCAATAACCATGATTTATTCCATTTAGGTTTTAAGGTTTAAGTTCCGCTATATTCCCTGACTACGTCTTTCAAGCAGAATTGTATCTCTCCATTTTCCATCAAGTTTCGCAATTTTTTCTCTTTTACCAATAATCCGAAAACCAGATCTCTTATGAAGTCTTAAAGTTGCTTCATTTTCAGGAAACACACTTGAAAACAACGTCCATATTCCATTTTGTTCAGAAGAGGCAATCATTTTTCCCATCAGGAGCGATCCGATTTTCTTTCCATGGAATTTAGTGTCAACATAAACACTGACTTCTGCTACTCCCTTATATGCTTCTCTTGTTGAAGCAGGGGATAAAGCGATCCACCCTAAAACCAATCCATTTTCTTCAAATACATATCTTGAGTGTGAAAGATGCAGGAAGTCCCAATCTGTCCATTTAGGTACAGCTGTTTCAAAAGTAGAATTTCTTGTTTCCAGCCCCATTCCATAAATTTCCAGGACTCTCTGGCTATCGCTTTGATGCATTTCTCTGATCATGGCGTTACCTTTGGTGGTAAAAGAGATCTACTTATTATATGTTTCGTACTCGTTGATCGAGTTGATAACTATATCATGAATAGAATCTCTTCTGCTTACATGTCCAAGAAGATGTTCGATATCTTCAAATCGCAAAATATCCCGAACCTCTGAATGAGCTTCAGCAACCTTTAATGAAACTCCTTTTGATTCCAGGTTCAGATAGAGTCTTTTTATTAATCTGGCTCCGCTTGAATCAATATATGCGGAAGTGCTTAGATCAAAGATTACCACTTTAAGCTCTGAACCCATTGAAGTTATTTTTGTCCATACCGCATGATAAACATTTGCAACATTAAAGTAAAGCAGTGGTGCTTCCACTCTGAAAAGCAAGACTCCCGGGAGCGTTTCATTGTCGGGGTGCCTTTTCATATCGGTATATCTGTTGGTACCAGGTATTCTTCCAAGAAATGCAACATGGGGACTTGAAACTATTCTTAATATTAAAATCAATGAAGCCATTGCTGCTATTACAACACCCTGAAGAATTCCAAAAATCAGGACACTTAAAAGTGCCAGCAAGGCAATGATAAAATCAAAAGTATTTACTTTTCTCAAGCGATTGAATTCTTTAAAGTTAACTAAGCTTCGGATGGCAACAAGAACTACAGATGCAAGAATCACCACAGGTAAATTCCTAAGCAGACCAGTTAATAACATCAGACAGGCCGCGATTGTCAGTGATGCTATTACCAGCGAAACAGGAGTTTTGGCTCCGGCTTCTTCGTTAACAGCTGATTGGGACAATCCACCACTGACCGGATATCCGTGACCCAGTGATGTTGCTAAATTTGCAATACCAAGAGCGAGCAGTTCCTGATGAGCATCAATTTCATAATTGTTTTTTTGGGCCAGCGCTTTTGCAGCAGAAACGCTTTCTATGTATGCCAGCAGAAAACAGGCAAATGCGAGAGGAACGACACTTTTAATATCATCCATATTTAAGGAAGGCAAATGAAGTTTGGGTAACCCGGCAGGAATTATTCCAACCGTTTTAAAACCTGAAGCTCCGAGCGATGTGGCTGAAATAATGATGATTGAAATTGCCACTACAATAATCGTAACTGGTTTACCCGGCAAGAGTTTTTCTCCGGCAAAAATCAATATTATTGCCAGAACACCAAAAATTAAAACAGTAAAATTTGTATCCGGTAATTGATGAATAAGGGCTGTCAAACGTTCAAGAAAATTAGTTCCGCCTCCTGCTACCCCGAACAGCTTGGGTAGTTGTGTCAATCCAATAGCTATTGCTGCTCCTGCTTTAAAGCCAAGCAGTACCGTTTCACTTATAAAATTTATTATACTGCTTAACCGTAACACGTAAGCCAGAATACTCATACCCCCAAATACGAGAGCAGTAAGGGATGAAATATCAATCCACCGCTGGGGATCACCATTAGACAGACCAACAAGTGTCATTCCAATAAGCAATGATATAGCAGAGGTTGGCCCAATTGCAAGTTGTCTGCCTGTGCCAAGTAAAGCATAAAATATCCCGCCAATGAGATACCCGTAAATACCGTATTGCGGTGGCAATCCGGCCAGAGAAGCGTATGCCAGAGAAACAGGAATGGCATAAGCTGCGAGTGTTATGCCAGCAAGCGTATCATTGCCAAAAAGTTTTATTGTATAACCTGAAAGCCACTGTGTCGCGGGTATTAGTTTTTTTAAAGATGATAAAGCCATTTTTAAATGTTTTTACATGTCTCAATAAATATTCCAAGGATAATGTCTATTGTCGGTTTAGTACACAAACAGGATTTTTTAATAATTGAAGCTAAGTTATAAAATTCCAAAAGAAGTTTATTCTTAAAATGAAAGTATATTAATGAAAATACCGGGCCTATTCCCGGTATTTTCATTTTAAAAAGATAAAAAAATCAATCAGCCAGTTATATGGCATTTTTAAATGCCTGTTTCCCTGCAAAGTTTGAGAATTTTCCTAATTGGTGTTCAATCCGCATAAGCTGGTTGAATTTTTCAATTCTTTCGCCACGGCAACCGCTTCCTGTCTTAAGATGTCCGGCATTTACCGCAACTGTAAGGTCTGCAATGAAACTGTCGGGAGTTTCTCCGCTTCTGTGTGAAACAAAAGCGTTATAATTATTTTTATAAGCCATATCAATGGTTTCAAGAGTTTCGGTTACAGTTCCTATCTGGTTTAGTTTAATAAGGATTGAGTTGGCAACCTCTTGTTTTATACCCTCAGCAAGAATGGCCTTGTTTGTACAAAAGATGTCGTCACCAACAAGCTCTATTTTATTTCCAAGTGTTTTTGTAATATTATGCCAGCCGGTCCAGTCATTCTCAGCCAGTCCGTCTTCAAGCAATACAATCGGATACTGATTTACCCAGTTTTCCCAGAGCTTAATCAGCTCATCGCTTGATAAAAGTTTACCTGTACTTTTAAAAAGTTTGTATTTGCCATCTTCCCACATTTCGCTTGCAGCCGGGTCGAGGCAAATACTGACGTCACTTCCGGGTTTATAGCCTGCTTTAGTGATGGCTTCCAGGATTACTTCGACAGCCTCATCATTTGATTTAAGATCAGGAGCAAAACCACCTTCATCACCAACTCCGGTGCTATATCCTTTCCCTTTAAGTACAGATTTGAGAGTATGAAATACTTCAATGCCAACTCGAATAGCCTCAGTAAAAGTTGTTGCTGAATGTGGTGCGATCATAAATTCCTGAAAATCAACATTATTATCAGCATGTTTGCCACCATTGATAATATTCATACAAGGTACAGGTAAAAGATGGGCATTAGCTCCTCCGAGATATTGATAAAGCGGAATCCCGGCACTTTCTGCTTCAGCACGGGCATAAGCCATTGAAACAGAAAGTATAGCATTTGCACCTAGTTTTGATTTGTTTGGAGTCCCATCCAGGCCAATCATTAAATAATCAAGTTCACGCTGGCAGACGAAACTTTTTCCCACGATTTCTTTTGCTATTATTTTATTAACGTTTTCAACAGCTTTAAGAACTCCTTTTCCACCGTAACGTTTTTTATCACCATCTCTGAGTTCGCACGCTTCACGTTCCCCTGTTGATGCTCCGCTTGGAACCATTGCACGGGCACTGATGCCATCCTCAAGTGTTAAAACTGCCTCTACTGTCGGGTTGCCTCTTGAATCAAGTATTTCAAGTGCTTGTAATTTTATTACTTCCATGATAATTATATTAAAGTTTAACGATTTGCAAAGTTACTAGTTTTTTTGGTTCTTATTAATCCTGATTTTTTATTGGGTTTATTAAAATTTGTTAATGAATTTTTATTTGCTTTTTGAAAATTCAATCAATTCAATAGGGGCTCCGTTATGCTCTATCATAGCAACTTTGACCCCTTCAGAGGGCGAATTTGACTCTGTGATAATTTTAAGACTGCGATTAGCCAGTTCATAATCCAGATTTTCTACCTCAAAAGCAATATGAGGCACGGTACGGATTAATTTGTTTACAGGACTCTCCTTTTCATATCTCATCCACTCTATCCCAAAAGGACTAAGGCTAAACCCGGATACATATAATCTGAATTGAGGGAGATATACTTCGCCCGGCATTTTCTTTTTGGTCGGAATTCCCAAATGATGATATTTCCATCCCCAATTCACTATCGCTTCAGGGAGCTCATTATCCTTTCTGATCTTTTGATCTTTTTGCATTGGTTGAAATTTCAATAAAAGTTTAAAAGCCTCAAATTCAAATTTATATCCGTTTATTGATATAATAAAATATTATAGTATTAAAGATAAAGATGTTTTTCAAACGAGATTATATTCATAATTGTTTTCAAAGTTCTCTTGTTTTAGTTTAATTTGCAGTCAAATCCGGTCCGTAGCTCAGCTGGCAGAGCACGTGACTCTTAATCATGGGGTCGAGGGTTCGATTCCCTCCGGACCGACTACAGCAAAGGCATCCCTAGGGTGCCTTTTTAAATCCCCGCGAGCGCATCAGCTTCGCTGAGCTGGTAAACCCGATACTACGTTGGTTGCTGATAAGAGTTTCAATCTACAAAGGTCTTTGTAAAATATGTTGGCAACGATATTGTAAAATTATCATGTAATCTTTGCCATCCATTTGTGAAGCCGAAACTTTTCAACCAGAGAAACTGTTCCTGCAAAGAGTAAAAGAAGGGCCGTATGAAACGCGATCCGGAGTAAAGATGATTCCAGCTTTATAATCGTGCTGATCAGGTAGAGAAGGACAGAAAGTCCCAGATATCCTGAGAATTTTATAAGGTTATATTTTATCGGGAAATATTTTTGCCCTACCAGGTATGAGAGGATCATTATGGATCCATAACAAATGAAAGTTGCCCAGGCTGAACCATAATATCCGTAAATCAAATGTTCAGAACTGAGAGGGATCCACCAAAAGTTAAGCACAAGTGTAATAACTGCCCCTATCAGTGAAAACCATGCTCCCCAGGAAGTTTTTGCAGTAAGCTTATACCAGATTGAAAGATTATAATAGACACCAAGAAAAAGGTTTGCCAGCATCAGAACCGGTATCACCCCTTTCCCTTCCCAGTAGTTTTTCCCGACAAGGATTGGCATTATAAAATCATCAAGATAAAGCATAGTTACAAGAAAGATCAGGGAAACTGTGATGATGAAATAATCCATGATTTTTGCATAGACCTCTTTGGCATCCTTTTCTTTTGCCTGTGCAAAGAAGAAAGGTTCTGCTGCATATTTGTAAGCCTGTATGAATATAGTCATCAGGATGGAGATTTTATAACAGGCAGCATATATTCCAACCTGGTAAGTGGCTATTTCTTTGGGTAACAGGTACCGGAGTAAAAGACGGTCGAAGGTTTCATTTACTATTCCTGCCATTCCTGCAAAAAGCAGTGGGAATGCATAGAAAAACATTTTTTTCCAAAGATCAGGGTACATCTTCCACCTGACGGAAGATATCTGAGGTAACAGCATGATAAGGGTCACACAACTGGCTATCAGGTTGGAAATAAAGATATACTCAATTCCCCAGTGTGGCCGGTAAATAAGTGAAATTAATCGTCCTGCAAAATTTCCCGTTGAATGCCTCATGACAAAAGGGCATAACAGGAGAAAAAACAAATTAAGGCTTATATTGATAATAATATTAGTCATTTTGATCCAGGCAAAACGGGACGCCCTGTTTTGGGATCGGAGATGGGCAAAAGGGATCGATGAGAGGGCATCAAGTGCCAGTATCCAGGCAAACCAGACTATATAATTTTTATGATCCGGGTACAGAATCCATTTTGCAACCGGTACTGCGAAGTATGAAACCAGAACAAGAAATATAACTGATGAAAAGATCAGAGAAATCATTCCCGTGCTGAATACCTTTTCTTTGTCAGGCTCATGTTCATTAAACCGGAAAAAAGCTGTTTCCATTCCATAGGTGAGGATCACCATAAGAAATGACGCATAAGAATAGAATACATTGACAGTTCCATATTCTCCCGGAAGGAATACCCGGGTGTACAGGGGAACCAGCAGATAGCCTAGAATACGGCCCAGAACACTAGGAATTCCGTAAATAGCAGTCTGACCAGCCAGACGTTTGATTGCGGTCATGGTGTCAAAGGTAAAAAAAAGAGAGAATGATTATTTCTATGTTTCAGGAAATAATAGTTGTTACCAGGTTTATGATATTTATATTATAATTGAGCTGAGTTTTTTCTAAAAACTTCAGTGTTCTTTGATAATCGTTTATTTCAAAGTGAATAATTCCAAATCAACAGGATGATTCTGTCCGGGTTCATTTGGTCCGTTACCTGGTGGTGGAGGTGCCTGGGCAGGCATATTCCCCTGCAGGGTCGAAGGCGGTGGTCCACCCGGGAAATTTCCCGGAGGAGGTCCGCCCATACCACCACCTGATCCGCCGGCAGCATATATTTTATTATTCCAGACAGCTGCTGCCATCCCATTACGTGCAAAGTGAAGACTATCAGTCTCGATCCAATTATTTGAACCTGAAGGATCAAAGTAAAATGTGTTTTTTCGGGGTGCATTACGCTCAGTATCAGTGGCTCTTTCTCCTCCCATATAATAAAGTACATTATTTAAATTTACCAGGTTTCCACCTCCGCTTCCCAGAGGGAGCTTTGCCGGAAGCGTGGACCATTTTCCTGATGCAAAGTCATAAACATCAACATCAAGAACAGTTTTGGCAAAGAACTGCACTTTGTTTTCAGGATCACGATAACTGGTGTTCCTTCCACCCACAATATATAGTTTGTCTTTTACGACCACTGCAAAACAATGATCCCTGATATGGGGAGCATCAGGCAAGATTGTCCAGGTTTTTGTTTCAGGATCGTAGCAGTCAAACATATTATTGGTTCCGCTGGAATGTCCATGTATGATGCCTGCTATCAGATACAGTTTTCCCCTATATTCGGCTGCAGCAGCACCAGCTCTTCTTCTGTCTACTGGTACTTCACCACCCTTTTCCCAGATATTATTTTGAGTGTCATAGCTATACACATTTGCCATAGGCACCTGATCAGGGAAACCTCCCTCAGAGAAGGCATCAAGGACATAAATTTTATTCTTATAACCAACTGCCTGAAAATGATGCATTTTAACAGGCGTTTCAGCTAGTTTGGTCCAGGAAAAAGTATTTGGATCCAGGCACTCAACAGGTGTTGTACCTTCTCCATCGTTGCCAATTAAATACAATTTCCCATTTACAGCTGCCATACCGCATTCACTACAGTTTGGCGCTGTATTTTTTGTTTTTACGATTTCCCATTTACCATCTTGTGCCTGAATTATCCCATAAAAACAAAATGATAAAAGCAAAAATGTTGAGGCTGCTGATTTTTTCATTTTTTCAGGTATTTAAAAGCTGAGATATTTCTTTATAATGTTCAAACAGATTAATTTCTGATGCAACGAACAGAAAAGCCGTAAATTTTATTATAGCTGATCCTTGTTACCCTGCAGGAGCGATAGTTCAGGAGACGCATCCAGGCGTTTGAAGTATTGACCTCTGTGGCCGACCACCAGTAACCAAAAATACCGAGGCCATAAAATATACCATTATTGTTACAGTGACCGCCTGGGAGACCAGAAAATCCACTCTCGTTTGTTCCGTTCCCGGTTTTTGTAAAACCACTTGTTCTCATTTCAATTGCTGCAGATATTTCACCTCCAAGATAATTGGTCAATTGTGTCCATTCCTTATCTGTTGGTACATGCCAGCCTTCGGGTGCCAGGCCTCGTAGGTCATTCATAGCATACCAGTTATACAGTTTGCCGTATTTTTTGCCATTATCCGCATTAAATTCTTCAATGCACCATGCCGGTTTCCCGCCCTCTCCCAATCTTTTCCATTCCTCCGGTGATTTAGCTTCAGGTACAGAGTCACCATTTCTAAAGTGACTCACTTTCAGATTTTCAGCCATCCATTTCTGATTACCGATCTTAACAATTTTATAGGTGTTACCGTCCTTGTCTTTAACGCCTCCTCCACAAGAAGAAAACATTATAGATGATGCTATTATTAAACATTTAAATAATATTTTTGTTTTGTTCATTGTTATCTTGGTTTTATCGGAATCCAAACTTCTTCTTCTGAAGCGGGATCTTCATTTTTATATTTTTCTCCAAGTATTTCAAAATGTGGTCTGTTGTCAATTTTATAATCAGAGTCTGGTAACCATGTTCCGAAAATATACTGAAATGTTTTTTGTCCCGAACTTGCAGCGCTTTTATGTACGAAAACTGCATATAATCCACCCTTAAGAGTAAAAAATTCCATTTCATCTGGGATTGCATCAAAGTCTGAAACTTCCATAGCTGCCCATTTCTCAAATTCAGCATCCTGGTTGAAGTATTTAAAGTCAAAGTTTTCAGGATATATCTGAAGAGAAAATAAATCAGTTGTCATACTTTTTTTAATCTCTTTTCTCTTTGGCATAAAACTTTTCCATAATTCGAAAGTTTTGTTATTCGAAAATGTCATTCTGACCCGTTTGCCAACTAATTTTTTCTCAGCAATAGTTTCAATTCTTGGCTCTATATCCAACATTTCAGGTTAATTTCAATATAAAATCTGGCAATTGTGCCATATATCAGATTCTTTCTGGTTAAGTGTTTTGCCGTTTTTTTCTGCCAGGAATTCAATGTACATAGGTTTAGTTTATAAGAAATATGGCTGTGATGAATAAGGGGTAAATAAACAGTCTGACTGGTAATTTTAATCTTTCAGACATCGAACTGAAAAGCCACTTGGTTTATAGTCGTAGCCCCTGTAGGCAAAGCTGCTGGTGAAGTAAAGGCCATGGTTCCAGGCCTGTGTCGCACTATACTCAGTAGTTGTCCACCAGACAGCGTAAGAGTTGCCAAACAGGGGGAAGGCGCCGGAATCGTATCGCATACCTCCTGGAAGGGCTGTGAAGCCGGATTCGTTAGTAGCATAAGATAGAGTATTTTTCCAGTGGGCAGATCCTGCTTCTTTTAGCTTGTTTCCTGCGAGGTTTACGTCTCCCAGAGAAGTAATCATTACGTTCCATTCCGAGTCAGTAGGTACATGCCATCCATTTGGGCATAGTTTTTTTGTATTAACTGTGTACCAGTTATACAAAGCTCCGTAAACATCCTTATTTTCAATATCATTATTAAACCAACAGTACGCAGGTGTTTTTAATCCTTTCCATTTCTTATCATCAGTAACGAGGGGTATTGGTGTACCATCATTATATTTAGTGGTTTTTAAATTCTCTGCCATCCATATCTGATTTCCGATAGTCACTGAAGAATATAAATTGTCATCAATATCTTTTACTGTCTGAGCATGCAGCCCGGTCAGCCTCAGGCAAGATAAGGCAATCATTAAAAGTATTACACTTCGCTGTGGCATCTTTCTCTATTTTTTAACTTCTGTTTTTCATGATGGTAAAGTTATCAAATTTATATTTATATGATGTTTTTCGATCCTGAGAGTTTAAAGTTTCATTATGAAAGCTTACTGTTAAACAGCAAAAATTTCTTGTTGTTTTCATTCTTGAATAATTTCCTGTTATAACATCTAATTTTTTGTGTCCGGGTGCTTTTGTATTTCTAACGTACAAGTTGGAGAAAAGAACAGATTTTCTGACCCTGATACTCTAATCAGTTGATTTAATAAAAATTTGAGTGTATTTAATATTTTATTATTTGAGTAGCCATATAACGAATTACTAATATTGACAATTAGATTATTACTCGCAATAAAAATCTTCAATTGTTTTAAATCAATAAGTTTTTCAGTCCAGCTTCCAGTATATGGATCACAAGTGTTTGTGGGATGTTCAATTTTGTAACATATTTCCCCTGTTTTAATTTACTCATGAACAACTTTTTCAATATCATCTTTTCTTAGTCCCCTGCTTTTTAATGATAACAGATTGATTTCAGTGTTTTCTAAATCAGGAAATATATTTCTGATTATTCTTTTTCTTTCTTCTAAAAATGACGTATTTAGATATTTATTCCCCGATTTAATATTTTTTTCATATCCTATATATTCAGTTCTAATATGCAATTTTTTAAGTCGATTTGCAATTAGCGGATTATTGGGATTAGCACTTGTCATAAATAGTAGTGAAAATTCGCTTTTAATATTTGCAACACTCTTAATCCACAATTCCAGATCATAAATATGTTCTAATACGTCGAAGGAACATATCAAATCGGGTTTTATATTGTAAAGGTTAATTTCATCAATTAACTCTTTAATATCGCCACATATATAATAATCAATTGAAATGCCGAGGCTTCTTGAAATATTTTGTGTACCTATTACAGAATCTTTATCAATATCATTATAAACAACAGTTCTAAATCCAATCTCTTTTGCCAGATAAGATAATATGCCACAACCCCCTCCATAATCGATGAAAGAACTTTCAGAGACAGGTTTGTTTAATTTCTTTAAGGCCTTTAACAGTAGCTGTGAATATAGAGACATATAAAATGAATAATTGTTGATATATTTTATTAAGTAAATTCTGTTGCTATCTGAAATATTAAGTTTTACGGGATTAAGTAATTTAATCTTTGAAAATAATTTTTCAATTGCCTCATGAATTATTTTATATCCTTCCATGGGAGCTCTTTAAGATTAATTTTTTAAACTCAAATTTCGAGTTAAATTAATCAATATTGGAAATTGAATGCCCTTTTTTCAATTGTTTTCTTCCTGATTTGACTCTTTTCTTTTGTTAACAAAAAGTCTATGTCTTTCCTGATTCACTTTTGTCTCTGCAATTGTCTTAATTGTCTTTAAAAATGAGTCTTCATTAATAAATGAGAACTTTTTAACAATATAATGTCTGAGCTAGACTGTAATTATGATAATTGACTTTTTTTGTAAAAAACAGTCATTTTATAAAATATTTATTGCTTACTGAGCACACTTGAGCAGGTACCGGGGTATGCCTGATCGGCAATGGTATAAGACAGTGCCTGATTCCGTAAGAACATTCCCATTAATATTGCAAGTGCCGTTAAGCTTCATAGAAACAGTGCCATTATTTAAAGTTGAAGTTATTGTGTATTCGTCATAAGTGTAAGTATTACCATTAATATTTGCAGTAGGTACTACTGTAGTCCCGGTCTGATTTAAGATGATTTGTTTTGAATCAGAAGTTCCCTTTGTAATAGTGAGAGTTTCTGCTTTGCTTGTGTTAGCGTCCAGCCCGGGAACGACAAGGTTGATATTCCTTTTCATGTTCCGATAAATTTATCACGTTCATCGGTCACTTCTTTTTACAGGAGATCATAAAAACACCTAATAAAAGGATACTTAAAAATAATTTAAAATTTTTCATAACAGGTTTAGTTTATTATTAACTCTCAGACCCTATTGGGTTATTAAAAGAATAAACGTGGGCCATAAACCGTATTACAAAAAGAGGTAACTGTATATTCGAAGTCTAATTAAGTAACTCCCATGCTTTTGAAGGAGAGAACATTACTTTTGTTTATGGCCTTCTTATGATTATTATTTCTCTGCAGAAGAATATGAGTTAACGCTGATTTATGATTTAAAATTTATTAATTAAAAGTTTTCAAATTTTTTCTAAACTTATACAATTATATCAAAACCAACAAATAACTGTTAGCAATAATTTTCAATATCATTATATATATTTGTCAAAATTATTATCGTTTTTGACTGATTTTCAATAAGCGATAAAAAGACATCCAAAATGTTGAATATTAAGGACATATTTAACACTTTCAGTTTTCTTAAGGACCTGAAAAGAAAAGATCATACTCCTGCTTTCGGAGCTCTTGATATTCTAAAATATATTGGTCCGGGTCTGCTGGTGACTGTCGGGTTTATTGATCCGGGAAACTGGGCTTCAAATATAGCAACCGGTTCCGAATTCGGATACACTCTGCTTTGGATTGTCACCTTATCAACAATAATGCTTATTATTCTACAACATAATGTTGCTCATTTAGGCATCGCAACCGGGCTTTGCCTTTCTGAAGCTGCAACAATTTATATTCATCCCAGGGTATCAAAATTTGTTCTGTCTTTTGCAGTTCTGGCCTCTGTCTCCACTTCTCTGGCAGAAGTCCTGGGAGGGGCCATAGCATTAAATATGCTCTTTCATATTCCGGTAAAGATTGGATCTGTGCTTGTAACGATTTTTGTAATAATAATGTTATTCACAAATTCTTACAAAATGATTGAAAAGTGGATCATCGGATTCGTTTCAATAATTGGCTTGTCATTTCTTTATGAGCTGTTTCTTGTGAACGTCGATTGGACCACCGCAGGAATTTCCTGGGTAGAACCATCTATCCCTAAAGGCTCAATGTTGTTGCTTATGAGTGTTCTCGGCGCAGTGGTAATGCCCCATAATCTTTTTCTTCATTCGGAAATAATTCAAAGCAGGCAATGGAACCTTCAGGATGAAAAAATCATTAAAAAACAATTGAAGTTCGAATTTGCCGATACTTTATTCTCCATGATAATCGGTTGGGCAATCAACAGCGCTATGATCATTCTTGCTGCTGCGACATTTTTTAAAAACAGCCAGAAAGTTGACGAACTTCAACAGGCAAAGAGCCTTCTTGAGCCTTTGCTCGGAAATAATGCTTCTTTAGTTTTTGCCGTTGCCCTGCTCTTTGCCGGGGTTGCTTCGTCTATAACATCGGGAATGGCAGGTGGATCGATCGTATCAGGTATGTTCAGGGAGCCGTATGATGTTAAGGATAACCATACGCGGACAGGCATTGTTGTATCGCTGGTTGGGGCCTTAATTTTGATCTTTTTTATTGGTGATCCATTTAAAGGACTTATCTTGTCGCAGGTATTTCTTAGCATTCAGCTTCCTTTTACTATTGCAATACAGATATACCTCACTTCTTCAAAAAAGGTCATGGGAAAATATGCCAATAGTCCTTTTTTGATTGGTGTTTTGATGGTTATTGGAGGTATTGTCACTTTCCTTAATATTAAAATGCTTATTGATTTTTTGAATGGATAAACAGCTTAAGAATTATTATAATGTTGGAAAAACAATTTAAAATCGGTCTTGTATTAAGCGGAGGAGGTGCAAGAGGTTTCGCACATCTTGGAGTGATTCAGGCCTTAAATGAAGCTGGAATTTATCCTGATGTAATATCCGGTTCAAGTGCCGGAGCAATAACGGGGGTATTATATGCCGATGGCTACTCTCCTAAAGAGATACTGAAGCTGCTGAATTCCGGCAGCCGGCTCGACTTTATGCGGCCCGCATTACCAAGGGAAGGATTACTGCAAATTGGTGGAATAATTAAAATATTAAAAAACGGCTTGCGTGCAACAACATTCCAGGAATTAAAAATCCCTTTATATGTATCTGCCACTGACCTCAATAACGGAAAGGCAGTCTATTTTTCAAAAGGAGATCTGTTAGATCCTGTCATTGCATCAGCCAGCATCCCTGTTCTTTTTAAACCTGTTATAATCAACAATATATGTTATGTTGATGGCGGTGTTCTTGATAATCTTCCCCTACGTCCGATTGAAAAGAAATGTAAATTTCTTATTGGCTCTTTTGTTAATCCAGTGGGTTATGTTAAAAAAATCAGTGGATTGATAAATATTGCAGAAAGAACATTTATGCTGAGTATGTCAAAAGAAATTGCTGAAAAATGTAAGAAATTTGATCTGTTTGTTGCTCCTCTTGAACTAAGGAATTACAAAATTCTCGATCCTGAAAAAGCCGGTGAGCTCTTTTCAGTTGGATATAAAGCTACAAAAGCAAAGCTGAAAGAAATTGATGCTGAGATACTTCTGGAAAAATAACTATTCTTTGATAAGGGAATAAAGCTTTTTTATTTCCGCTTCCCAGAGCGATTCATCCGGAGTTTCAAGTATCAACGGGATATTATCGAACCGTTCATCATTCATCAATAGTGCGAAAGTCATTTCCCCTAACAAACCAATTCCGATATTATCGTGCCGGTCAACTCTTGTTCCCAGATCTTTTTTTGAATCATTAAGATGCATCCCCTTAAGGTATTTAAAACCAACAATTTCACTGAATTTTTCAAAAGTTATTTTAAATCCTTCCGGTGATTTTAGATCATACCCCGAAGTAAATGCATGACAGGTATCAATACATACCCCTATTCTTGATTTATCTTCAACATTATCAATTATTACCTTAAGCTGTTCAAAGGTATGACCAAGGTTCGTTCCCTGACCCGCAGTATTCTCAATTACTGCCGTAACTCCTTTTGTTTTTTCAAGTACGATATTTATCGATTCCGCATTTCTCTTAAGACATTCTTCAATGCCTATTGAATTAAGATGACTGCCCGGGTGAAAATTCAGCCTGTCGAGACCAAGCTGTTCACATCTTTTCATCTCATCCAGAAATGAGGCTCTTGATTTCTCCAGTGGTTCTTTTTCCGGATGACCCAGATTAATCAGGTAACTATCGTGAGGCAGTATCTGAAATGGTTTATAATCATTTTTTTCACAGTTTTCACGAAATGCAGCTATGCTTTCTTTTGAAAGAGGATTAGAGAACCAATGCCTCTGATTCTTCGTAAAAAGAGCAAAAGCCTTCGCTCCTATCAAATTTGCATTTACGGGGGCGTTTTCAACTCCTCCTGAAGCGCTTACATGTGCACCGATGTATTTCATATTTCTGATAATAACCTGGTTTTTTAATATTACCTTACCAATCTCTCCAGTTTCTTTGTAAATTTAATCATTGAACCGGATATTATGATAATTATCAGGATATTATTAATTTTGCAGACGAAACCTTCTAAACATGACAATATAAATGGCAGACGTAAATAATATTACTCCTTCAGAACAGGGAACGAAAAAAAGAACTCCTGTTGGTTTGATAGTTACATCAATTATCCTGGCTCTTTCATTGGTTTTTCTTGTTTATATTTATTTCGACAAAAAAAATAAAATGATTGAAATGGAAACTGTCCTTAACCAGGAAAAAGACTCCCTGGCAAATGAATTGAGACACATGGTTGTCGCTTATGATACTTTAAAAACGAATAACGATAGTCTCAATGCAGGTCTCCTAAAGGAAAAACAGAGGATAGTAAGGCTGTTATCAATTAACGCATCAAATATCCAGCTCATTAAAAAATATAAGAGCGAGATCACAACAATGAGAGAAATAATGAAAAGCTACATTGTCCAGATTGATTCTCTTAATACCAGAAATAAAATCCTGGCTGCTGAAAATACTGAAATCCACCAGCAGATAACCCAGGTCAAAAATACTAACACTGAACTGTCAAAGGTTAAAAATGAGCTAAGTACTAAAGTTGAAATTGCTTCAGTAATCCAGGCAAAAGACATTGTTGCCGTATCTCTGAACAAGAAAAGAAAAGAGACCACCCGGATAAAACTTCTCGATAAGCTCAGGATCTGTTTTACTCTTCGTGAGAATCCGCTGGCTAAAGCTGGTCCAAAGGAGGTATTTATGAGAGTTATCAGGCCCGATTCGCTGGTTATAACAACCAGCTCTGGTAATCTTTTTGATTATAAGGGCAACAAGATAATCTATTCCGCAAGCCGTACCGTAGATTATATGAACCAGGATGTTGAAATGTGCATTTTTCTTGATAATACGGGTGATTTTATTATTGGTAATTATACTGTTGAACTCTATCTAGAAGATAATATAATCGGACGCACAAACTTTATGCTTTCCAAAAAATAACTAGTCATCACCCGGCATCATAAATTCAGAAATAATATTATCAGATATCATCTTTCCCTGGTTTGTAAGTACCAGGGTTTTTTTGTCAAAATTTATCAGGCCATAATCTTTGAATTTACCGGCTAAACTGACTATATAATCATATCCCTCTTTTTCAAATGCCTTTTCAACGTATTCAAGATCAATGCCCCACATTGTCCGCAGGGATGTCATTATATATTCATTAAAACGGGCTTTTACATCAAGTTCTTCACTTTCAAAAAATGGTCTGTTGTTATTAACAGATTTAATATATCCCTTCAAATCGCGGATATTCCATTGACGCGAATACCCGTTAAAGGAGTGAGCCGATGGTCCGAACCCAATGTAATTAACCTGTTTCCAGTAATTTGAATTATGTAATGAAAAATATCCGGGCTTACCAAAATTCGAAATCTCATAATGAATAAACCCAGCTGATCCAGCTTTTTCAATAAGTATATTAAACAGCGAGTTGCTCTCCTCTTCATCAATTTCAGAAATTGCTCCTTTCTCCAGCATCTTCCCGAAGACTGTTCCTGACTCAAAAGTCAGATGATATGCAGAGAGGTGCTTAATATCAAATGAAAAGGAAAAATCGAGATTTGAGGCCCATTCCGCCTGTGTCATACCGGGTATTCCATAAATCAGATCTATTGTTACATTTTCAAATCCTGCCGTTAAAGTTCCTTTAAGCGCTGCTGCTGCCTCTGCTGAAGTGTGACGCCGGTTCAACATCTTCAGATCTGCATCTCTCCAGGATTGGATTCCTAAGCTGATCCTGTTAATATCAAGCTTTTTAAGACCTGATAAATAAGCTGGATTTACATCATCAGGGTTCAGTTCAATGGTAATTTCACAGTTTTTTTCAACCCTGAACAGCTTATTTATCCGATTAAGTATCATTCCTAGCTCATTAATTGAAAACACCGACGGTGTTCCTCCGCCTAAATATATTGTTGAGACCGTTTCCGTTCCCAGATAATTCTGCCTCAGTGAAGCTTCTTTCAACAGGGCATCTATAAATACAGCATTATTATCTGATGAAATTATGTGATAGAAATCACAATAAAAACAGAGCTTTTTACAAAATGGTATATGTATATATATCCCTGCCATTCTTTAAAAATGCAACCTTGTAATTTATAAATTAAATATCATTTTAATAATTAAATTTGCACCAAACTTTTAAAATGATAAAGAAGAATATATTGTCAATTATTGTAGCTCTGGTGATTATGTATCTGAGCCTTGCAAATGCTCATACATTTGATAAGGTCACATTCTTCAATTTTCCGGGATCCGATAAAATTGTTCATTTTTGCATGTATTTTGGTTTTATGTCGGTTATCATTTTTGAAAACAGGAAAACCATAAAAAGTACCGGACAATTATTTCTGATAGCTCTTATTCCGTTTTTCTATGGCGTCCTGATGGAAATTCTGCAATCATCTCTTACTACAACCCGCTTTGGCGATGTTAATGATGCGCTTGCCAATTCAGTTGGTATTGTTGTTTCTCTTTTATTATGGTTATTGATTAAACCTCATATAAAAGAGACAATCAGATAGTAATTAATTCAGCATTATTTGCCCTTTTCACCAGATCGTGAATAGTTATTTTGCTGAACAGTTTGACAAGATTCATTCTTATTTTTTCGTAATCTTCATGAAGAGGGCAGTGTTTTTCATCCTTTTCCAATGACTCACACGAGCCATTGTGCATAACACAGTTTGTGAAAATATCACTACCGTCAATTGTATTCACAATATCAAGCAAGGTTATCTTTTTTGGATCTTTTAACAGCGAAAATCCACCGTGGGGTCCTTTTGAAGAACTGAGAATTTTTTGTTTTGCCAGTTGCTGGAGAATCTTTGCAAGAAAAGGTGTTGGAAGATCAAGATCGCCGCTTATTTTTTTTATACCTGTTTTTCCATTCAATATTGGCTGACTGGCAATATAAACAACTGCCCTTATGCCATATTTGCATGAATTTGAAAGCATTTTAAATCATTTTTAATGCGATTTTATCTATTCTCTTCTGGTGCCGTCCCCCTTCAAATGATGTGTTAATGAATGTCTTTACAATCAGGTATGCTTCAGATTCTGAAATAAACCATCCTGGCAATGCACATACATTTGCATCATTATGTGCTCTTGACAAACGACTTATCTCTTCATTCCAGCATATAGCTCCTCTTATTCCTGTATGTTTGTTGACGGTCATGTTAATTCCATTTCCTGTTCCGCAAATCGAAATACCCAGCTCATACTCTCCTGCAGAAACAGCATTAGCCATTGGATGTGCAAAATCAGGATAATCGACTTTCTCTTCAGAGTAACATCCAAAATCTTTAACTTCCTGGTTTTCGCTGATGAGATAATTTAATAATTTTTCCTTCAGAAAGTACCCGGCATGATCTGATACTATTGCTATTCTTTTCTTATTCAATTTCTTATCTTTTAATGAGATCTTTATGAAATGAACGCAAATTAATACAATTGATCAACTAAAAGAAAAAAACATTTTAATATCTCTTATGTATGTATTATATGCTAATACAACAAAGCAACAATGAGATTGTTTTGATATATCTTGTTAATAACATGTAAACAAGAAATAATAAGAAATAATAACCTCAGGTTTTGTCAACCAATTTATTGATTTGGTAGCTATAGATGATCCAAATAATAAAGTTTTAAGAAAACAAAATCAAAATATGAACCTGAAATAAACCTTAAAAACTTTACTTTTGTTTGATTGAGTATGTCAACAATCTTATCTTAACAATTGTTAATAAGTTTAATAATCTGCTGATTTTCAAAAACGGTATATTTTTTGAACTGTTTAAAAGATGTTAGTTCAGTATTAATGATGATAAAAACAACTAAATTCTTATTTTTATTTCAACACAATTAACAGCATATTATTATCAATATAAATAAATTAAATCTAATTAAATTAAAATATTATGCTGTTAATAAGAAACAAAATAGTAGGATAAGTAAAAATTCTATCTGACTATTATTGATTAAGTTTATAGGTCCGATTTTTGATAATTTTATTTTAAATGAAAAATACTTCATCAGAGCAATATTTAACAGAAATTAAAAGAATGAAAGCAGAAAAAAATGCTATCATTCTTGCGCATTATTACCAGACCGGCGATATACAGGATATTGCAGATTTTGTTGGGGACAGCCTAGCCCTTTCACAAAAAGCAGCATCAAATAATGCCGATATAATAGTTTTTGCAGGAGTAAAATTCATGGCTGAAACAGCAAAAATTCTCTCTCCTGAAAAAAAAGTGCTTCTTCCTGATATGAACGCCGGCTGTTCTCTTGCAGACTCATGCAAAGCTGATGATTTCGAAAAATTCATTAAGGAAAACTCTGGAAGAACAGTTATCTCGTACGTAAACACAACAGTAGAGATTAAAGCGCTATCTGATATAGTATGCACATCATCAAATTCTATTCAGATAATTGAATCTCTTCCTGAAAATGAAAAAATTATTTTTGCTCCCGATCGTAATCTTGGAAATTATGTTCTTAATAAAACAGGACGTGATATAGTCGTCTGGAACGGTACCTGCCACGTTCATGAAGAATTTTCTCTGGAAGCAATTCTTTTATTGAAAAAAGAAAATCCTGATGCAAAAATTATAGTTCATCCTGAATGTGAACTACCTGTGAGAATGGTTGCAGATTATATCGGATCTACTTCATCATTACTTGAATACA
Source organism: uncultured Bacteroidales bacterium (assembly GCA_963838215.1). GTDB lineage: Bacteria > Bacteroidota > Bacteroidia > Bacteroidales > VadinHA17 > LD21. Next base: position 109,783 of record CAWIQG010000006.1, read on the forward strand.
CAAAAAATGACGATGGAAAATGCTATATTGTGGCAACAGAAGTTGGTATTATTCATCAGATGAAAAAAGAAAATCCTCAAAAAATTTATTTACCTGCACCACCAAGAGATTCAACCTGTGGCTGCAGCGAATGTAATTTTATGAAACTGATAACAATTGAAAAAATATTCAATTGCCTTTCAAAAGAGAAACCTGAGATTATTATTGATAATGATATCCTTCTTAAAGCACAAAAGCCTATCAGAAGAATGATGGAAATATCTGAAAAACTTGCTCTTTAAAACATGAAACGAATAAATATTCTAATAGGTTTTGTTTTAATTTGTAATATAGGACTTGCCCAGGATAACGTTACATTGAAGAATGGATATACAATATTCAAATATCCTAATGCCGGCATCTCAAGCGAAGGAACAATAAAAAACGGAAAGCCTGAAGGATTCTGGAAAAGCTATTATGTAACAGGGATCAAAAAATCAGAAGGACGAAGAACAAATTTTCTGCTTGACAGTATATGGATATTCTACGACCAGGCCGGTGATACAACAGAAAAAATAAATTATCTAATTGGCAAGAAAAATGGCTGGTATTATAAATATAAAAAAGATCCGTCCAAAGGGGTCTATTTATGGTCAACGGAGCTTTTCGCAGGCGATAAAAAAGAAGGTACAGCATTTATTTATTTCCCCGATGGTAAAATACAGCAGACTATTACATACAACGGCGGAAAAAGAGAAGGCTTATCAAAAGAATTTGACAAAGAAGGAAAAATAATAACCCTGTTTGAATATAATAATGATTTTCTTATCAGCAGGGAAAAGATTAACAGGATGGATAGCAAAGGATTAAAACAGGGCGAGTGGAAGGAATTCTATCCAAACGGAGGAATAAAATCTGAAAAAAATTATGTGGATGACCTTATGCATGGCTATTATAAGGAATATGATAGCCGGGGAAAACTTGTTCTTACAATGCTTTACGATAATGGAGCAATAGTTAAATCAAGAGTTGAAGATGAGCCCGATATTGAAATAGTTACTAAACACGATCAGGACGGAAAGCTAACATATAGCGGACCTTATCGTAATAATGTTCCGGTAGGTATTCACAGGGAGTATGGAAAAGATGGTAAGGTAACCAATGCATTCATTTATAACGATAATGGATTATTGCTTTCCGAAGGTATTGTGGATGAAGCAGGAAACAGAAATGGCAAATGGAAAGATCTTTTTTCAAATGGAAAAACACAGGATGATGGCCAATTTACCGATAACAGACGTTCCGGACTATGGAAATTTTACAATATTTCAGGAAAAGTGGAACAGACTGGTTATTATAATAACAGCCGGCCCGATGGTGACTGGAAATGGTATTATGAAAATGATTCACTCCTGAGGGAAGAGGAATACTTTCAGGGTCAGCGCGACGGACTCTGCACAGAATATTCTATGACAGGTGAAATTATTGCTCAGGGACAATATTCCGATGGCGAGAAAAATGGTGAATGGAAATATGTAATTGGAGACTATACGGAAGAAGGAAAATATATAATGGGATTAAAAGATGGTGTATGGAAATCATATTATACAAATGGGAAACTAAAATTTAAAGGAAATTTTCTTCAGGGTAATCCTGACGGACAGCAGAATTTTTATTACGAAAGCGGACAACTTAAGGAAGAACAGAACTTCCAGAATGGCATCAGGGAGAAAACCTGGAAGAAATTTGATGAAGACGGAACTCCTTTAATTGTAATTACATACAAAAATGATGTTGAGATGAGCATTAACGGAGTAAGAATAAAACTTCCTGAAAGCGAAACAAAGCTGATTAAATAGTTACTTTGCTTTATGGAAGAAAATATCAATATACGAAAAGATATTATTTCAGTCACTGATAAGGAATTTGAAAAACAACTGCGGCCATTGAGTTTCAGTGATTTCAAAGGTCAGAAACAGGTAATTGATAATCTGATCGTTTTTGTAACAGCTGCAAAACAGCGTGGCGAAGCGCTCGACCACGTACTTTTGCACGGTCCGCCGGGACTGGGAAAAACAACACTCGCAACAATAATTTCTAATGAGCTGCAGGTAAATCTGCGTGTCACTTCAGGTCCGGTTTTGGATAAACCCGGAGACCTCGCCGGGTTACTTACAAATCTTCAGGAAGGAGATGTTCTTTTTATTGATGAAATTCACCGGTTGAGCCCTGTTGTTGAAGAATATCTCTATTCGGCTATGGAGGATTTCCAGATAGATATTATGATAGATAAAGGACCAAGCGCAAGAAGTGTACAATTGACACTTAATAACTTTACGCTAATCGGAGCAACAACACGTTCAGGTCTTCTGACAAGCCCGTTAAGAGCAAGGTTTGGAATAAAATTTCATCTGGAATATTATGATCATGAAATACTTACAGGTATTGTTAAAAGATCGGCAAAAATACTTAATGTCGTAATTAATGAAGAAGCAGCTGTAGAGATTGCAAAAAGAAGCAGGGGAACTCCTAGAATTGCAAATGCCCTACTCAGACGAATCAGAGATTTTGCACAGGTAAAAGGATCGGGTGAAATTGATATTCAAATTACCAGATACAGCCTCAAAGCTTTAAATATTGATCAGCATGGACTAGATGAGATGGATAACAGAATCCTTTCAGTGATTATTGATAAATTCTCCGGTGGTCCTGTAGGGTTAAATACTATCTCAACTGCAGTCGGAGAAGAGAGCGGAACAATTGAAGAGGTATATGAGCCATTTCTGATAAAGGAGGGATATCTGAAAAGAACTCCCAGAGGCCGAGAAGCAACAGAGCATGCATATAAACATCTTGGAAAACAATTCGGACAGAATTTACCGGGGACATTATTTTAAGAACCCGCGCTTAGAGAAATAGCGGCAATCAGTTAAAAACATTACTGATCTTTTCAAGCCCTTTTTTGTTAAGGACCCTGATTTTTCTTCCATTCAGTTCAACAAGTCTGTCAGATTTAAATTCCGATAATAACCTGATGACAGATTCTGTGGCTGTACCTACAATATTGGCAAGCTCTTCGCGAGTAAGAGATATATTCAGAAATTGCTGGTCGTCAATACCAAAATCATTTACAAGTAAAATAAGTATTTCAGCAAGCCGTTCCCTCACTGTCTTCTGAGCAATATCGGTGATAAATGAATTTGCCTCACCTAATTCGTGGCAGGCAAGTTTCAGAAGCTCAAGAGCGTATGCAGGATTAGTTTTAATGAATGAAATAAGTATTTCCGATGGAATAAAACAAACCTGGCAATCTTCAATGACTTTAGCAGATGTACATGCCGGTTCATTACTCAAAACACTCCTATACGCAATAATATCTCCTTTTTTAGCAAAACGGATTATCTGTTCCTTACCATCAAAACCTGTCTTAAATACTTTAATAATGCCACTGTTGATACAAAAGAAACCACTTATACGGTTACCTTCCTGGTAAAGAATATCGCCACGTTTATACTGACGAAAATCTTTTTGAAAATTAAGAGTCTCAACTTCATCGGGAGTCAGATATTTGAAAATAGAACCTGATTCAAGCGAACATTTCTCACATAAGGGGAGATGAATATCTTGTTGTTTCATTTTCAATCCTTTGTTATATTGTAAAGATTAACAATAGCTTTTATATAATGTTCAATTCTGTTAAAATGAGGTTTTAAACTGATCAAGAAACCTCAAATCATTTTCAAAATAAAGACGAAGGTCATTAACCTGGTATTTTAACATTGCAGCTCTTTCAATTCCCATACCAAATGCAAAACCCGTATATTTCTTACTGTCGATATTACATGATTCCAGTACATTAGGATGAACCATGCCGCAGCCTAATAGTTCGAGCCAGCCGGTATATTTGCAGACATTACAACCTTTTCCACCGCATATTGTACAGCTTACATCCATTTCAGCCGACGGTTCAGTGAAAGGAAAGTATGATGGCCTTAACCTGATCTCGGTTCCTTTACCAAACATCTCTCTTGAAAAAAACAGCAATGTCTGCTTAAGATCTGCAAATGACACATTTTCATCAATATATAAGCCTTCAACCTGATGAAAAATACAATGAGCCCTTGCAGAAACTGCTTCATTGCGGAAAACCCTGCCTGGAGAAATAGTACGGATCGGGGGTTGCTGATGTTCCATTACTCTTACCTGAACCGATGATGTCTGGGTTCGTAGTAAAATATCATAAGGACTGGAATCTTCTGTCGATATTCTGGAAATATAAAATGTATCCTGCATATCCCTGGCAGGATGCTCAGGAGCAAAATTAAGCTTAGTAAAAACATGATCATCGTCCTCAATTTCAGGACCCTCAGAAACGGTGAAACCTATACGGGAAAAAATATCAATAATTTCATTTCTTATTATAGAAATAGGATGACGGGAACCGGACGGAAAATGAAAAGAGGGGCGTGTAAGATCATTTACATGTGAAACAAATTCATTGGCAAGAAGCTCTGATTTAAGAAAATTATACTTTTCTATTGCATTCTGTTTTAACAAATTAAGTTTTTGACCGATCTCCTTTTTCGACGCGACATTTACATTTTTAAAATCTTCAAAGAGATCTGAAATTATACCCTTTTTACTGAGATATTTCAGGCGGAATATTTCAAGCTCCTCAGAATTTTTTATTGATAATGTTGAAACCTCATTTAAGAGATCAGATATTTTTTGAAGCATCAGGTATTTTTTAGATGATAATTAATTAATTTCTTACAATTTTTATTTTAATTATTTTGACATCATTAAGAGGCTTGTCATTTCTGTCAGTTTTAACAGAGGCAATTTTATCAACAACATCCAACCCTTCAATTACTTCACCAAAAACAGTATATGTGCAGTCAAGGCGGGGTGTTCCTCCGATGCTTTTGTAAATATTACGTTGATCTTCAGGTATCTTGTAATCTTTATTGGTTGCAAGAAATTGGAACATCTTATCCGATGCAATTCCCTGTATTTCAGCAATAGTTAAAGATTTACCTGATAACCTTGCACTGTCTGATGTTTCATTCATAAGTTTATTGAAAAGACCTTGCTTAATATTACTGTTGATACGTTGCTCGGCCTGATTTAATTGATCATCTGTAAACCTGACTCCCTGAACAATATAAAATTGAGTTCCGGATGATCTCATTTCAGGATTTACATCATTTCCTTCACGTGCTGCTGCCAATGCACCTTTTTTATGAAAATACTGGGAACGGAATTCTGCAGGAATGGTGTAAGTATTTAAAGAATCAGGAAGAGGAGTTTTATTTCCCGATTTTGTCAAAGGATCACCGGCCTGTATCATAAAATCTTTAATAATACGGTGAAAAGAGATTCCGGAATAAAAATCGCTTTTTATTAGTTTTATAAAATTATCACGATGCAAAGGAGTTCCATCGTAAAGCTTTATTTTAATTTCACCAAGAGTGGTTTTAATTGAAATGATAGTATTCTCACTACCCTTCGGGGAATTGCAGGAAATTGAAATAAGAAAAGCTGAAAGCAGAATTCCTTTTTTATAAAAGATGTTCATGAAAATAAAAATTTGGTTAATAATGTTCTGCAAATGTGAATACAAAGATATTTAACTTTGGAAGAAACAAATAAGTTTTGGTTTTCAAATTATGATTCCGGAAGCAAAACTAATATTGAAAATAGATGATTCACCCTTTAGAAGTATATTTGTCAACAATTTATTGAAGAAAATAAGGAAATAAGAACAAAAATTAAAGCATCAGTCACAGACTTATTATACCAATTCAGTTAATGATATGGACATAAACTCTGATATTTATAAGGACATTGGTCTTTTACCGAATGCTGAATGGTTAACAGTAAAAGATTTAATAGAATACGAAAGAGAAGAAAAAGGATTTTGACATACAGGAAGAGAATACGATGAAGAGAAATATATTTTATTTGGTTTTTTCAGGCTTGCTATTGTTGTTAACAGATTCATGTGAACGAAAAATTGTTCCTTCTTTAATAATGAATAAATCAGGAAAAAATTCTAAAGAAGCAGTATTTAATTATGTTTATGTGGAAGCAGTAAAGCAGAAGCTCCTCGATAACGGAGGCGATGCACTGAAATATCTTGAGGAATGTATCAAAATTAACCCTAAAAGTGATGCTGCATACTATCAGATGGCTCAGATCTTAGTTGCTAACGGAGATATTTCAAATGGGAAGCATTATATTGAAAAAGCAATATCAATTGATAAACAGAATATATGGTATCTGATGATGTTGGCAGGAATGTATTACCAGCAAAAGAATCTTGATAGTGCAATAATTTATTATGAAAAAGCTATAAAATATTTCCCTGATAAACTGGATCTTCAAATGACATTGGGCAGCCTTTATTCAGAAAATAGAAATTATGATAAAGCAGATTTAATTTTTAATTCATTAGATGAAAAATTAGGCGTTAATGAGAGCTCAACAATCACAGAAATTAAAAATCTTATTACAACTGAAAAATATGATACAGCTCTTTCAAAAATTATGCTACTTCTTAAACAAAACCCTGATGAGATACTGTATAACGGATTATTAGCTGAGATATATGGGGGAAAAGGTGAAAAAGACAGAGCTATTGCAGTTTACAAGCAACTTATTGATAGAAACCCCGGAAATGCTCAGGTTCAGCTTTCTCTTTGCGATTTCATGATAAAAGAAAAAAGTTATGATTCGTTATTTGATTTGTTAAATACCATAATACTTAATAACAATGTAAACCGTGATGATAAGGTTTCATTGTTCGCCAGACTGATAGAACTACCTGATCTGATTGAGAAGAAAAGCGATGAATTGATGATAAGTTTAATGGTACTGGAAGAAAATTATACAGAGGATGATATAGTACCACTTCTTCGTATAGAGCTACTTATAAAAAAGGAAAAATTTATTGAAGCTTCAGAGCGTTTAGAGGAAATAATTAAATCAAAACCGGAGAATTATTATGCCTGGGAAAAACTGCTGTTGGTTTACCTGCAATTAAAAGATTATGAAAAATTAATGATAAGAGGAGAAGAATGTGCCACTAATTTCAACAGATCGTTTTTAGCAAAGATTTTATATGCTAATGGAGCAATGGAAATTGGAAAATTCGATATTGCACTTGAAGAATTGAAAAAAGCAGAAATTCTTGCACAAGATAATAAAGATTCTGTATTACAGGTTCTTACTATGAGAGCAGATATTTATTATAGAATGAAGGACTATTCTAAAGCTTTTGAAACATTCGAGTCGGCTCTGAAATCGGATAAAGAGGACCTTACTGTTTTAAATAATTATGCTTATTATCTTGCAGAACAGAACATGAAACTAAAGGAAGCTGAAAAAATGGCAAGAAAGGTTATTGAAAAGGATAAGAATAATGCAACTTTTCTCGATACATATGCGTGGGTACTTTACAAAAGAGGAAAGGTGAAAGAGGCTGATAAGATTATGGAAACTATCATGAAAAGCAATGAGAAACCTGATGCAACTTTGTATGAACATTATGGATTCATTCTGAAAAAGGAAAAGAAATGTGATAAAGCAATTGAAAACTGGAATATTGCGATGAAGTTAGATACTTTAAAAAATAATTTAATTAATGAGATTAACAATTGCGGAAAGTAAGTTTAATATTGTTTCTTATATTATTGAGTACAGGATGTTCTGTACTGAGAGACAGAAAGAAAAAAGATGCCGAAGTTTCAAAGGATAATATAACTGAAGGGTTATTAGAAAAAATAAAAAAACAAAACATAAATGAAAAAGGTTTTTTTATTCAAAAAGCTGAAATTAAAATTTTCACTGATAAGAGTGAACAAAATCTGATTGGAAGCATAAAATTTAAAAATCCTGATAAATACCTGGTAAGCCTGAAAAGCAAAGCTGGAGTAGAAGTTGCAAGAATTTTTATTACCAGTGATACAATTCTAATTAATGACAGGATAAATAAGAAACAATATTATGGGTCTGCAAAATACTTAAAAAAGAAATTTGGAATAACGACATCTGTTTTGCCTGTAATATTTGGTGATTATATAAATGAAAATGTATCAGATAATGTAATAACAAACTGTTCTGAAGGGAAATCAGATATAGTCGGAATAATAAAGAATATTAATATAAGCTATGTAATTGATTGTAAGAAAGGGAAAAGTATTATTGCTGTTTCTGAAAATAATTCAGAAAAAAATAAAATTGAAATTAAATATAGTGATTTTATAAAAAGAAGTAATTTATTAATGCCGGGGAGAATTCAGATTAACGATTCAAAGGAAATGACTACAATTGAAGTTAGAATTAAAAAAATTGTATATCCCTGGATCGGAGATATTGAATTTATACCAGGACACAAATATGAACTGATAGAGCTGCTATGAGATTATTGGTACTCTTTATTATAATTGTTTTTTGTTTTTGTTCCGGTTTAAAATCTCAGACAAGAGCTGAATTGGAGGAAAAAAGAGATAAAACTTTAACTGAAATAAACTATGTTGATAACCTTTTAAAAACTACAACAAAAGAAAAAGGCGAAAGTATAAATGACATTAAAATAATTAGCAACAAATTGGTTCTCAGGGAGTCTGTTATAAATGGGATGAATGAAGAAGTTTCATTACTTTTAGAAAGAATAGATCTTAATACTATTGCGATTGATATGATGGAGACGGATTTAATTGTATTAAAGAATGATTATGCAAAAGCAATTATTAATTCCTACAGATATCAGAAAGAAGATCCTGAAATAGTGTATATTTTATCAGCGAAGGATTTTAATCAGGCCTATAAAAGGCTTAAATATTTTCAACAGATTGCGATATTCAGAAGAAGAGAATCGGAAACTATTATAGATCTGAAAAAGGAAATTCAAACTTTAAAACAGAAGCTGGAGAGTGATTTAGTAAGAGTTTCAGATCTGAAAAAGAAAGAAGAGCTGCAGAAGAACCTGTTAAAAAGTGAACAGGAACGAAAACAAAAAATGGTTAAGTCATTAAGTAGTAAAGAAAAGGAATTGCAAAAGCAATTAGATGATAAAAAAAGAATAGCAAAAAAGATTGAAAATGAGATTAACAGGCTTATAGAAGAAGAAAGAAAAAGAGTGATTAAATATGATATAACACCTGAACAAAAATTAATAGGAGAAAATTTTGTTGAGAATAAAGGAAGATTACCATGGCCAGTTGAAAGAGGAACGATAACAAGTCATTTTGGAATACAGAAACATCCGGTTATTAAATATGTGACAGAGGATAACATTGGAATAGAAATTACAAGTTCGGCAAAGGTAAATGCACGAAGTATATTCAACGGCGAAGTAGCTAGAGTGTTCCCTATTCCTGGTGCTAATATGACAGTTATTATTCGTCATGGGAAATACCTTTCAGTATACGCAAATATTATAAATGTAAAAGTTAAATCTGGTGATAAAGTTGTTACGAAACAGGAAATTGGAGAGGTTTATTCGGACCCGGCAATTAATAATAATTGTATTTTAAAATTTATGATATTTGAAACAAATGCAAAATATCTGGATCCTGAATTATGGATTTCTAAAAATTTCTTAAAATAATGTAACAAAAGAATCATATTTTAGTATAAAGAGGATAGTTTCAGAGATTATGTATAAAAAAATTAGAATAAAATCTAATATTGGTAATCTAAGAATTGTAGAAAATACAATTGATGAGGCCACTAATGAAATGGGTATTTCACAAGAAAATTATGGAAAAATTTTGGTTTCTGCTCTTGAAGCTGTAAATAATGCTATACTACATGGAAATCATTCAAACCCGGAAAAATTTGTTGAAATACAAATTGAATTTACAAATAAAGAATTAAAAATAAGGGTAAAAGATGAAGGTACAGGATTCAAACCTGAAGAAATTCCTGATCCGACAATACCGGAAAATATTGAAGCATTGAACGGAAGAGGCGTTTTTCTGATGTCGCGTTTAGCAGATAAAATCAAGTATAGTAAAAAAGGGAATATTGTAACAATGAGTTTTAAAAATGTTATATCTTGAGTTTTAGAATATTTTATGAGAATACAAGCTTCAGACTAAAAGGTTGGAGAAAAGTTGTAAAGATTATTGAAAAGGTCATCGGAAAAGAAAATAAGATTTCAGGTGACCTTAATTTTATTATAACTAACGATGAAAATTTAAGAAAGATTAATATTGAATTTCTTAAACATGATTATTATACAGATGTTATTACTTTCAGCTATAATGAGGGAAATATCATCAATGGAGAAGTTTATATAAGTATAGAAACTGTAAAAAGAAATGCAATTAACTATAATGTTAGTTTAAAAAATGAAATTCTTCGAGTTATTATTCATGGAGTACTGCATTTGCTAGAATATGATGATAAATCAAAAGAAGATAAAATTGAAATGAAGAGAATGGAAAATAAATGGCTTAAATTGATGTAAAATTAAATAAATGGATTTTAGATATGATATTATTGTAGTTGGAGGCGGACATGCAGGATGTGAAGCTGCTCATATTGCTGCAGTATTAGGAGCTAAAACTTTACTTGTCACTATGGATATGACAAAACTTGCACAGATGTCATGCAATCCGGCAATGGGGGGAATAGCTAAAGGTCAAATAGTAAGGGAAATTGATGCTTTAGGTGGAATGAGTGGTATTGTTACAGATAGAAGCATGATCCAGTTCAGAATGTTGAACAGATCAAAAGGGCCTGCAATGTGGAGCCCGAGGGCCCAATGTGACCGGCAAAAGTTTACTTCTGAATGGAGGAAAGTATTAGAAAAAACAGATAACCTGAATATATGGCAGGAACAGGCTGTATCGTTAATATTAAAAGATAAAAAAGTTATAGGTATCGAAACAGGCTTTGGCACAAAATTTAAAGCTAAAGCGGTTATTCTTACAAATGGAACATTTTTAAATGGGTTAATGCATATTGGATTTAAAAAAATTACAGGAGGAAGATCAGGTGATCAGGCTTCAACCGGACTGAGTGAACAATTAAAAAAAATTGGATTTTCAGTTGAAAGAATGAAAACAGGTACAAGTGCACGAGTAGATGGAAGATCAATAAACTTTTCAGCAATGACTGAACAGAAAGGAGATGATGAAGGAAGAACATTTTCTTATATAAATGATGAGGGAATAATTTCTGAACAAAGAAGTTGTTTTATTACACATACTAATGAGAAAGTCCATGAGGAATTAAGAAAAGGATTAAAATATAGTCCATTATTTACAGGTAGGATAAAGGGAAGGGGCCCGAGATATTGTCCGAGTATTGAAGATAAAATAGTAACTTTTAAGGATAAAGAAGGACATCAATTATTTATCGAGCCAGAGGGATTGGATACAACTGAATATTATATAAATGGATTTGCAAGTAGTCTACCATTGAATATTCAGCTAAAAGCTTTGAGAAAAGTACCTGGATTGGAAAAGGTTGAAATATTCAGACCGGGATATGCAATTGAATATGATTTTTTTCAACCGACACAGTTAAAGAATACATTAGAAACAAAAAGGATTAGAAATCTTTATTTTGCAGGACAAATTAATGGAACAACAGGATATGAGGAAGCAGCTGCACAGGGAATGGTTGCTGGAATAAATTCAGTACTAAAAATTTGGAAGAAAGAGCCATTTATTATGGGGAGAGAAGAATCATATATTGGAGTCCTTATTGATGATCTTGTAACAAAAGGAGTGGATGAACCCTACAGGATGTTTACTTCAAGAGCAGAATACAGAATACTTTTAAGGCAGGATAATGCAGATGAACGGCTTACAAAGAAAGCATACGAAATTGGAATAGCTGATAAGAGACGAATTGAAAGGTTAGAAGAAAAAGAAAAGTTTGTTAAAGAAATTATTGATTTTCTTTCCGAAAGAAGTGTTGCACCTTCTGACATTAATCAATTTCTTAAAAAAGCAGAAAGCAACGTAATTTCACAAAAAGTAAAAGCAATAAAAATAGCAGCAAGGAATAACGTCGAAATAGGATCTCTGATTCAAAAAATAAAAGGAAGTGAATATCTAAGTGTAGTTAAATCAAAAAGATTTAAAGAGATATGTGAATCAGCGGAGATTAAAATAAAATATGAAGGTTATATTCAAAGAGAAAAAATTGTTGCGAATAAAATAACAAGACTTGAAAACTTAAAAATTCCAGATGATATTAATTATGATGAATTGGTATCAATTTCAACAGAAGGAAGACAAAAGCTTACAAGAATTAAACCTACAAACATTGGACAAGCAGGAAGAATAAGCGGAGTCTCTCCTTCTGACGTTAATATTTTATTAATGTACCTGGGAAGATAAAATGTTCCACGTGGAACAATATTTTTAAAATCTAAAATATTTATTTATGAAAGTGTCTGGACATCTTGTTGATATTCATAAAAGAGATATTTATCCTGCAATTATTAGTATCCGGAAAGGAAAGATATATAAAATTGAGAAAACTGAAAAAGCATCGGATTTTTACATAATGCCTGGCTTGATTGATTCTCATATTCATATTGAAAGTTCCATGATTACTCCTGGAGCTTTTGCAATGACAGCAGTGAAACATGGTACGACAGGTGTGATTTCCGATCCGCATGAAATAGCAAATGTTTTGGGAATAAAAGGAGTAAAATTTATGATAAATGATGCAGAAAAAGTTCCAATGAAATTCTGGTTTGGTGCTCCCTCTTGCGTACCGGCAACTGATTTCGAGACAAATGGAGCGACGTTAAATAATATTCAGATAAAAAAATTGCTGAAAAGTATAAAAATAAAATATCTATCGGAAATGATGAATTTTCCAGGTGTAATTAATGAAGATAAAGAAGTTTGGAAAAAACTGAAGATTGCAAAAATGATGAGAAAGCCTGTCGATGGTCATGCGCCGGGTTTAACTGGTGAAATGCTTAAGAAATATGTGATTGCAGGAATTTCCACAGATCATGAATGCAGTAATTTTAATGAGGGTAAGGAGAAAATATCATTAGGTATGAAAATATTGATAAGGGAAGGTAGTGCAGCACGGAACCTTGATTCTCTTAAAGAATTATTTAATACTGATCCTGAAATGATAATGCTTTGCAGCGATGATCTGCATCCTGAAATGCTGAATAAAGGACATATTAATAAATTAATTGGAAAACTGATTTCAGAAGGATTTGATAAGTTTGATGTTATTAGGAGTGCCACCTTAAATCCTGTTAAACATTATGGACTTGAGACTGGTATGCTTGAAAAAGGACAAAGTGCAGATTTTATATTAGTGGATAATCTTAAAAAAATGAATGTTCTTGAAACATGGATCAAAGGAAAACAGGTGTTTGTAAATGGACATGTTTTGTTTTCTTATAAACAAGGTGCAGCAATTAACAATTTTAATTGCAAGCCTGTTAAGAAAAATGAAATTAATGTAATTAATACCCATCACAAGTTAAGGATCATTGAAGCGTTTGATGGTGAGCTGCTGACAAAGGAAATAATACAGCAACCGGCCTCTACAGCGTCAGTGGAATCTGATACAAAAAATGATATTTTAAAAATTATAGTAAAAGACAGATACCTCGATTCTCCTCCTGCAATAGGATTTATTAAAGGGTTCGGATTAAAAAACGGGGCATTCGCCAGTTCCATAGCACACGACAGCCATAATATTATTTCTGTTGGAACAAACGATAAGGATATTATGAGCTGTATCAACAAAATTATTAAACTTAAAGGGGGTCTTGCAGTATCTTTCAATGGCAGGATAAAGTCACTTCAACTAGATATCGGCGGAATAATGACGACTCGTCCATGCAGTGAAGTGGCACATGATTATGAAAAACTAAGTAATATGGTAAAATCTATGGGATGCAAAATGACAGCTCCTTTCATGACTCTTTCTTTTATGGCGTTACTTGTAATACCCGATCTGAAAATCAGCGATCGTGGATTATTCGATGTGAAAAAATTCAAAAAGGTACCACTGTTCTTAGAATAGAGATTTAGTTTATTTTTTTTTACCAATGACAACCGAAGCAAAATTTAAATCAATTCTTTCACTGCTTCCTGATAAACCGGGGGTTTATCTGTTCGTTGACTCGTCAAATACAATACTTTATATAGGGAAAGCAAAGAACCTGAAGAAACGTGTAACTTCATATTTCTCGAAAAACCAGTCAGGTAAAACAACGGCTCTTTTAAAAAAGACTTTTGATATAAGGCATATTGTTGTAGACAACGAATCGGATGCATTGTTACTTGAGAATAACTTCATTAAGAAACATCAGCCCAGATATAATATCCTTTTGAAAGATGATAAAACATTTCCATGGATCTGTATAAAAAAAGAACCTTTTCCGAGAGTATTCAGTACCAGAAACACAGTCAGAGATGGATCTCTATATTTTGGTCCATACACTTCAGGATTAATGGTCAAAACACTGATTGGACTTATAAGACAGCTATATAAATTAAGAACATGCAGTTTTAATCTGACTGATTCAAATATTTCAGCCGGTAAATTCAAAGTTTGTCTCGAATATCATATTGGCAACTGCAAGGCGCCATGTGTTGGGATACAGTCAGAAAAAGATTACAACGAAAATATTTTACAGATAAAAGATATTTTAAAAGGGAACATATCAACAGTTATTGACCATCTTAAAAAGCTAATGGCAAAGTATTCAGAAGAGCTTCGTTTTGAAGATGCCCAGATGATAAAGGAAAAAATTGATATCATGTCCAGATTCAGAAGTCGCTCTGCAATTGTAAGTAATACAATAAAAAATGTCGACGTTTTTGCTTTTGCACAAGAATCGGACAATGCTTATGTTAATTATTTGAAAGTTGTTCAAGGAGCTGTAATTCAAGCTTTTACAATAGAACTTAAAATAAGGATTGATGAAGAAAAAGAGTCCATTCTTGGCTTTGCAATTACTGAGATAAGACAAAGATTATCAAGTGATTCTCCGGAAATAATAGTACCATTTAAACCGGATATTCTTATAAATAAAGTCAGATATACTGTTCCTCAGGCGGGTGAGAAGCATAAGCTTCTTGAGCTCGCCGAACGCAATGCAATTTATTATAAGCTGGAGCAGAAGAAGAAAAGAATGGAGCATTCTCCCCAGGTCCGGACCGGGAAAAATCTTGAGAAATTGAAAAACGATCTTCACATGCCGGATCTCCCTGTTCATATTGAATGCTTTGATAATTCGAACATTATGGGAACTGTTCCGGTTGCTGCCTGTGTGGTATTCCGGAATGCAAGACCAAGTAAAACAGAATATCGCCATTTTAATATAAAAACTGTAACCGGTCCTGATGATTTCTCTTCCATGGAAGAAATATTATTCAGAAGGTATAAAAGAATGGTTGATGAAAAACAAAATCTGCCACAACTTGTCATAATTGACGGCGGAAAAGGACAACTTTCATCAGCAATGAAAAGCATTGACAAATTAGGTTTGAAAGAGAAGATGACAGTAATTGGAATTGCCAAGAAGCTTGAAGAGATATATTTCCCTGGCGACAGTGTTCCGATATATCTAGACAAAAACTCAATAAGTCTGAAAATAATTCAGCAGCTAAGAAATGAAGCTCACAGATTCGGAATAAATTTCCATCGTGATAAGCGCTCTTCAGAAATGATAAAATCAGATCTTGATAAAATAAAAGGAATAGGACCCAGGACAAAAGAAATTTTACTTAGACATTTTGGGTCGGTTGACAAAATCAGAAAGTCCTCACCCGAAGAACTTGAAAAAGTGGTTGGTCGGTCAAAAGCGTCTGTTTTATCAGAATATTTCAAAAATTAGCTCTGGTTTCCACGTGGAACATATAAGATAATTAAAGTACATATATAGCTGATAGACAATAATGTAATCAGGGTTACTTATGGTATTAACTCAATGAGAGTTGAATATTCTTAATTAGCCTGGCCAATGGGCATGAATTTTTAAGGCAGAATAAGCTAAAATGTTATACTCTTTTTATTTCTTCAAATCCGAAAAGGTAAATAGTTTTTATGAATTCCATTTAGAACGATAAAAATAAATGCAATAAATATTTTAGCTACTGAATCGCGTGGAGCAGAGACGGAGTGACACTGGTTTTTGGTTTAAAAAAGTATTACCGTCACGAAGTAGCATTAGGAACAAGAAGGAAGTTTTAAAGCGATTTCAATTTCTTTGGAAATATCGGTTGACCCCTTGGTGACAAGACCCTTCATACCTAAAATTTCAGCTGCATCAACATTTATTGCAAGATCGTCAACAAAAAGACATTCCGCGGAAACAAGAGAGTACCTGTTTATGAGAATTTCATATATCTGTTTATCAGGTTTTGAAAATTTTACTTCTGCGGATATTATTCCTCCATCGAAATATTTGAAAAAATAATATCCTGTTTTTATTTCTTCGAAAGTATCCACAGGGAAGTTAGAAAGATAATATAGCCTGAAACCCTGTTTCTTTAATTCAGGCAGTAGTCTGACGTTAAGGTCGAGGGGAAACATCACTTCGGTTCTTAAATTAAAAATATGGACTATTTCTTCCTTTTTAAGAGATGATTTTAAAGCAATGGAATCAATTGCTTCAGATGTTGTGATTTCACCATTATCCAGCATGAACCATTCCTTACTCCGGAAAATGTCAGAAAGAATTGTGATTTTGATGTTTTCAGGATAGTTCTTTTTATCTAAAAATTCTGAAGGTCTGAAACTGATTAATACATTTCCAAGATCAAAAATGATGTTTTTTATCATATCATGGATTCTTCATGCTAATTGGCTGGCCGGTTGCCTCTAGGACGTTCCACCATAATTCACCCTGGACATCAATATTCTTTCTTCTGGCAACCACTTTCGGTATCGGCATAAGAGTAAAGTGGTTATTCCAAAAGCCTACAACAAAATCGGTTTTTCCTGCCAGAGCTGAATGGACGGCATTCTGGGCAAGAAGGTTGCAGAATTTACTATCGTTTGCATTAGCCGGAGCGCTTCTGATTATGTAACTTGGATCAATATACTTTATTGAATGAGGAAAAGCTTTCTTTTTATATTCTTCTGAGATTTTATCTTTCAGATAGATACCAATGTCTTTATGTATTATATTACCTGAAGCATCTTTAATATTATCTTTAGATTCGAAAAAGTCCTGGCCTGCCCCTTCTGCAACTACAATAACCGCGTGATGTCGCTCTTCAAGACGTTTTTTAAGGACACGAAGAAAACCACGCTGACCATAAAGATCAAAAGTAATTTCAGGAATAAGTACAAAATTGACCTCCTGGATCGACAAAGCAGCATTTGCTGCAATAAATCCTGAATCACGTCCCATAAGCTTAACAAGGGCTATTCCGTTAAAAGCACCGATTGCTTCATTATGAGCATTTCTGATTATATCGTTGGCGATTGAAAAAGCAGTTTCAAAACCAAAAGATTTTTGAATCAGATCAATATCATTATCTATTGTTTTAGGGATCCCTGCAATGCAGATTTTTAATTTCCGTTTTTCAATTTCTTCATGCAACGCATGTGCTCCGCGCAAAGTTCCGTCACCACCTATGCAAAAAAGTACATTGATGTTCATAATCTCAAGAGTATCAACCATTTTCTCAATATCCTGATTTCCCCTGGAAGAGCCCAGAAATGTCCCGCCAGTAAGATGGATTTCATTAACCATCGAAGCACTGAGTTCCACAACAGGATGATTATATTTCGGTATTAACCCTTCATAACCATATTTTATCCCCAGGATACGGCTGATACCATACCTGTAAAAAAGCTCATTTACAAGACTCCGGATAACGTTGTTTAATCCCGGGCATAATCCTCCGCAGGTAACAATTCCAACTTTCGTCTTTGCAGGTTCAAAGTAGATATTTTCTCTGGGGCCGGCTATTTCAAATGATACAGGCACCTCGCTGGTTTCTTTGCATTTATTGAAATTATTAAGAGAGGCATCATAAAGAATCCTTTCGCTATCATCTACAAATTTATAAACCGGACTATCTGCCCGCTGAGTACGCTTAAGTGGTGACAACACACCTCCTTTTCCAAGTGAAGTGACAAGAAAATCCTCGTATTTCATCCTCTCCTGATTAAGATATATATAACATATTCAGTGTGAAAACAGCAGAGCTTTCACCCAATTGAAGCTCTTCGCAGCAAGCTACGAAGAAGGAACGAAGTGGAGCTCAGCGCAGCTAATCTTCGATCCCCTAAGGTAATTCTTAATGCTCGCCGACTCCGCAGCAAGCAACGGAGAACGTACTCGCGGGGATTCAAAATTATAATTTTTAATTGATGTTGAATAATAAGAATCAGATTATCTGCTTTATTCTTCCAATCAGGCCATTCTCCAGCATTACTTTGATTCCATGCGGATGATTCGGAGAAGTGGTAAGAACTTCCTTAACTCTCCCTCCGGTAAGCCGGCCAGTACGCTTATGTTCCGTTAATTCTACCATAACAGCAATGCCTGGTTTTATATCAGCTCTTCGGGTTCCTTCCATGGGCATTATATTTTAGAAATTTCTGGTGCAATAATAATGAAATTTATATAAGCCACCACGTATAGTGCATAATCTTATTAATCTTTGTTAATAAATAGAGCTTTGAGAAACTAAAGCTTTCCTATCCTGCTGTTCCTTTTACTTTTATTCTTATCCTGTAAAGCGCTTTGCTGGCAGTGATAAAGAGACTTTTCATATCCGTGTCGCCAAAACATACATTGCCGGTCCAGCTCTCCGGAACAGCGATTTTACCGATTTGTCTGCCATTTTTATTAAAAATGGTTACTCCGTTTCCGGTTTCATAAATATTACCATCTACATCAATAGTCATCCCATCTGATCCCATTTCACAAAAGAGCTTTTTATTGCTAAGGCTGCCATCTTTATTGATAGTATACGACCAGGTCTTATTTCCTCCGATGTCTGCAACAAAGAGAGTTTTTCCATCAGTGGTGCCCACAATACCATTAGGTTTTACCAGATCATCCGCAATTCTTATAAGTTTCTTATGTTCCGGTCCCAGATAATATACTCCCTCGCAACCTTGCGGTATGGTTGTGTGATTCCACCATGACCTTTTATAGAAAGGATCAGTTATAAATACTCCTCCATCAGGAGCAATCCATAAATCATTTGGCCCGTTTAGCGGTTTATTTTGATATAGAGAAGGCATTATTTTTACTTTTTTGTCAGCGACAATACACCAGATTTCATTATTTTCATCTGCACACGACCACAGATTACCCTTATTGTCAAATGAAAGACCATTTGAATGACCACAGGGTTGCATAAAAGTCGAGAGCTCTCCGGAAACACTCCAGATCATTATCCTGTCGTTAGGCTGATCGGTGAAATATACATTTCCTTTTGCATCAGAAGAAGGACCTTCAGCAAACAGGAATCCGTCAGCCAGCTTTTCAAGTTTGGCTCCGGGTTGTATTATTTCATTCAGATCATTTTTCTGAATAAAAGCCACACAAAAGTAAACTAAAGGAAAGATAATTAAGAGTTTACGCAGGTTCATAATAGGGATCAACATATCATGAGTAAGAAATTTGTAAAATATTTATCATTTCCCTGGTTACAGTCCCAGTTGTTCAATAAGTTTCCCGGGAGGTACCGGAAGACCTTTCTTTGTTGCCACTCCGGTCACTTGTGCATGGACAACATGTTTCTCATCAGGCAGTCTGAAGATATCCTGAATAAATACCAGCCTGGCATTTCCTTCTCTCCGGATATTCACTCTGACAATAAATCTGTCACGGCTTTTAAGAGGATATTTATAATCAATTTCAACTTTGGTCACGATTAAATCAATCCCTTCCTCATGAAGTTGAAAAAAGCTGATTCCCCTTGAGAACAGAAACTCATGTCGTGCATGCTCAAGATAGTGCTGATAGTTAGCATTATTAACGACTCCTTGCAGGTCGCACTCGTAATCGCGTACAACAAATTCAAGACTGAATGAATGATTGGTTTCTGTCATCATGTATTATTTTGATTTTACAAAATTTATCTTTTTCTCCTGTCAAAGAACAATAAAACTATTTTGGGAACATTCTGAAAAATTTCTTCAATGCTCCATGAAATTTGTGAATACCGTTGGGCCTGTAATGCATAAGGATACATTCTCCGGTAATATAATTGATATCAGATCCGCTTAGCTCATCGAGTGCCTCTCTGCTTTCGGATGTCTGTTGTATCCATATCTGTTTTATTCCTTTTTCTTTTGCTTCTTTTACTACGCTGAATGTCTGATCATTTTTCGTAAAAACAATAATTCCCTGTACATCAGAAGGAAGTTCGCCAACATTATGATATGATTTTTCTCCCATTATTTCATCAGCCTGAGGATTGACCGGAATAATATTCATCCCTCTTTCCTTCAGCTCTTTGAAAGCAGTAAACCCGAATTTTTTTGGATTACGTGAAACGCCAACTACTGCAATTGGCCGTGAATTTAAAAATTCAATAATTTGTTTTAATGATGTCATAGCTGCTATTGGTAATTTATTTATCCAATGAAAATGTGATTTGAATTATAATTATAATAGTCCGGTACGTATAAAGACTTAAAAATACAATAAAAAAAACAACTGACATTTATTTTTATTTACTTGGTATTGAGGTTTTACAAAAATTTATCATGATAAAAAAACCGGAAGAACACAGCGGGTACCTGTTTTCAAAGAGCTACTCCAATTATGTGTTTATGTTATTGTTCCTGTTGTACATGTTTGACTATACAGACAGAACAATTGTTACCTCTATGTTTACTTCAATTGAAAAAGATTGGGGTCTATCTCATACACAGAGTGGATTGCTTATGTCGGCAGTCTATTGGGCCATAGTTCTTCTGACTTTTCCGGTTTCTATCCTTGTCGACAGGTGGAGCAGAAGCAAAACGATTGGGATCATGGCTGTCATGTGGAGCATATCAACAGCATTATGTGCTCTTACAGGGAACTTTGTTCAGTTATTCATGGCTCGTCTTCTGATAGGTGTTGGCGAAGCAGGTTATGCTCCAGGCGGAAGTGCAATGATTGCAGGATTATATCCATTGGGAAAAAGATCAAAAATGATGGGTCTCTGGAATGCATCTATACCGCTTGGCACAGCTATAGGCTCTTTGTTGGGTGGTATGATTGCTCTTAAATTCGGATGGAAACATGCATTTGGAATTGTTGCTTTTCCTGGGCTGATAGTAGCAATATTATTTCTTTTTGTTAAAGATTATAAAACAGTTGATCTTTCTTTTGTCAATAAGATGAACAATAAAGTGAAAATGAGTACAAAAGACATTTTTCAAGAGTTTATTACAAGACCATCTCTGATTTTCACTTATTTTGGAATGGCCGCGGTTGTTTTTGTTACAACATCCCTTATTACATGGTTATCAACATATTTTCAAAATGAACGAGGATTGGCACAGGACAAAGCCGGCACTCTTGCCGGAGCAATAATGGTACTTGCAATAATAGGGGCTCCCCTGGGAGGTTATCTGACCGATCGGTGGAGAAAAACACAACCTCGTGCCAGATTGCTATTCCCCGCTTTTTCCACGCTTTTCACAGCAGTTTTTCTGTTCGCAGCGCTTTATATTTTCAAAGGGACTACTCAGTTTATTCTCCTTCTTATAATGGGGATTTTGATTATGTCATTTGTTTCAGGGGCTGCTTCTGTTACTCAGGATGTTATACATCCGGGTTTAAGGGCTATGTCGTATGCAATAGCTGTAATAATTCAAAACCTGCTAGGTTCGTCAGCAGCTCCTGTGGTGATGGGGAAAATCTATGATCTTACCAATATAAGGACAGCTTTTGCTATTCTTCCTTTTATTCTTCTAATTGGGGCATTCTTGTTTTATCAGGGTTCGCGGCACTATTCCGGGGATATGGAAAAAGTGGCTAAAATAAATCTTGAAGCAATGGCATAAGGTTGATATAAAGCTGATTGCAGTAAAGAGAATATCTATTTTTCCCGTGATGTTGTATAGAAAACGAATTCTTTAAGTGATTTTTTAACATCAGATTCGGGATAGGAGTCAAGAATTGCCAGAGCTTTATCCCTGTACTGATTCATTTTGATCTCAGCATATTCCATGCCTCCATAGTCCGAAACAAAAGTAATAACTTCAATAATTTCAGCCTTTGTTTTCTTCTTGTTTTTTACAATGCTGAGAATATATCTTTTTTTAGAGCCAGGTGATTGTTCCAGTGCATGTATCAGGGGAAGTGTTATTTTTTTTTCTTTAATATCATTACCAACCGTTTTCCCTGTCAACCCGGTTCCTTCATAATCGAGAAGATCATCTCGGATCTGAAAAGCGATACCAATATTTTCTCCGAAATCTTTCATTAACTGGATTGTTTCAGAATCATCAGTTACAGATCTTGCTCCACAGGCCGTGCAGGCAGAAAGCAAAGCAGCAGTTTTACTGATTATGATCTTAAAATAGTCTTCTTCCCTTATATTTAGTTTTCTGGCCTTTTGTAACTGAAGCAATTCCCCTTCACTCATCGATTTTACAGCCTCTGAGACAATTTCAAGCATATCGAAACGATTCTTTTCCACACTTATCAACATTCCTTTTGACAGCATATAATCACCGACCAGGACAGCAATTTTTGAATTCCAGAGAGCATTTACAGATAGAGCTCCACGTCTTTCATGTGCATCGTCAACGACATCATCGTGAACAAGAGATGCAGTATGAAGGAGCTCAATGAATGTAGCAGCAATATAAGTCGGTTCAGTTATATTTCCGTTTAATTTTGCAGTGAGGAAGACAAGTAATGGTCTCATCTGTTTGCCTTTGCGGCGGAGAATATAGTTCAGGATTATATTCAATAATGGGATTTCACTTCGCATAGTTCTGTTAAAGTAGGCTTCGAATTCAGCCATCTCCTTTTCGACAGGATTTCTGATTTTAGTGAGTACCGACATTATAATTTATTTCATTCAAATATAATAAAATCAGGAGTCCGAGATAAACTATCGATCAAATGTTCTTTAATTAAGGATGAATTCATTCTCATTTGGGACAACTTCATCATATCAGCATAATTATATACATTTGTTCAATGAAACATGTAAAATATGGAGTTTAAAGAGCTAAATCCGGAAAGTCTTGAAATAGCAGCAAATATGCTTAAAGCAATTGCGCACCCGGTGAGGATATCAATTTTGGGGTGCCTGGAAGATGGCAGGAAAAGAACGGTTACTGAAATTCATAAGTTGCTCGGAATAGAACAGTCAACGGCTTCGCATCATCTTGGAATTCTGAAGGACAAGGGAGTTTTAGCTTCAAAAAGGGAAGGGAAGAATATCTTATACTTTTTGAAACACGAAAATCTGAAAACAGTATTGAACTGTATCAGTAGCTGTTGTTAGCTGTAAACCCATATTTATTAAAGTAAGAAGACCTCAGGAAAAATCTTTGAACATCTTCTTCTGAAATAATACTATTGATATTACTCCGCAGGTAATTGCCGAATCAGATATATTGAAAACGGGCCTGAAAAATATAAATGATTCCCCGGGATGAATTGGTGACCAGTCGGGCCAATGTGCGTTAATTATAGGGAAGTAGAACATATCAACGACTTTCCCGTGGAGAAAGGAGGAATATCCACCTCCGGGAGGAAACAGAATTGAAGGATGATTAAAACTATCGCTGAATATCATACCGTAGAATGCACTGTCGATGATATTTCCGATTGCCCCGGCCAGAATGGCACTGACGGCAAGAATAAGTCCGGCGTTTGCCTTTTTACTTACCAGGGTGAAAAGAAACCAGCCTATTCCGAAAATTGCGATGATTCTGAAGATACTTAAAATAAATTTGCCTGGTTTTCCTCCCATTTCCATCCCGAAAGCCATTCCATTATTTTCAATAAAATGTAAAATGCCCCAATTCCCGAACAGGTGTATCTCCTGGCCGATAGCCAGATGAGTTTTGATCCATATTTTAAGTACCTGATCAACAAAAAGGATCAGCAATATAAGTAAAACAGACTTTTTCCCTATTGACATTATGATCTTATTAAATTCAGGTGTGCAAAATAGTAAAAAATTTGATCACGATAAAGTATCAATAAAAACAATTGCCGTTATGGAAATAGAAATAAAAAATCCCGGTTGAGTCCGGGATTGTTTATTTGATAATCCGTATTTTACGGACAGGTAATATTGATTTTATTTGAATCCCAGCAATACCAGTTGCTATCGCCCATGTAATCTGTACTTTGCACCTTCCCGTTACCTGTTGGAGAAGTTGTGCTGTTCCATTCAATATTAACATCTGAGAACTTTAGTAAATCAGCATCATAGTAATGAACTGTATAATAGGCGTTTAAAGCATCGGTTGTCAATCCGTATATAATATAACTGTTCTGGAAAGCATCACCACTTTTCACATAAGTGTACTTTACTGAACTTATTGAATTGGAGGTTGTTGTCCAGTCGATCTGAAGATATGGCTGCTGTACCTGGGCACTCTGATTGAGGATCCATTGCCCGGCGGTACCATCAAGCTGGGATGTTCCTGTAAACCAGACAAATTCTGCAAAACCATTTGTGCCGGAATTGGGATTGGACACATACATCGTCCAGGTTACATTGCTGGCCCCTATTTGCCCGGTGAGCCGTGCACTATAAGTAACATTTGATACAGTTACAGTATAGCTCCATTGCCAGTTTTTTGTAGAGATATATACAGGTTCCTGATCCATAGCCAACTTAAAAGATGCTAAAGGAATGGCAAGTGTGGTGGTTATGATTAAATTCCATGTACCTGCAACCGTAGCGGCATATTCCCAGTTGCTATTGTTTGTACCTTTCTGATCAGCAGTCAGTTCGATTGACTTTTTCATTGAAGTGAAATTGGAAAAATCAATTGTCATAGATTCCACCGGAGGCAAAGTCGGAGCTACTCCTTTATCTTTTTTACAACCGGTAAAGAAACCAGCATAAAGGAAAAATATCAAAGCAATGGAAAATAGTCTTTTCATAGTGTTATCTGTTAGTTATAAATACGACACAAAGCAAAAAAGTTACTTCTCTAATACAAAGATATAAAGTAAGAATCTAATAATCATATAATATTAAGTTATTTATTGTTACTTCTTTTCACTAAGTTCAAAACTGAACAAAACAGACCTTCAGATGTTAATTAATAAAAAACTTAAAATTATGGAACGAAGAAAATTTTTTAAAGCAGTAGGGTTGATAACCGCAGCTGCCTACCTTGCCCCAAAAGTATTTGGCAATGTTCAGATACCTTTAAAAGGTTCCGTTATTGAGGGTGAGCCAGCTTCAGAATTTCCACCATTGCCATTTGCGTATAATGCACTGGAACCCTATATAGATGCAAAGACAATGGAGATCCACTACGATAAGCACCATAGAGCATATTATACGAATTTTTTAAATGCCATAAAAAGTACACCTCTGGAGGGGAAGACTCTGACCGACATTTTTGCTTCAGTGTCAAAACAAACCGATGCTGTGAGGAACAACGGGGGAGGATATTATAACCATCTGTTCTTCTGGAATAATCTTGGTACCGGCTCATCAGGACCTTCTGCGGAACTGGTTGCAGTTATCACAAAGACTTTTGGTTCTTTTGATAAATTTAAAGAAACTTTCAGTACGGCTGCCAAGACACGTTTTGGCAGCGGATGGGCCTGGTTATATCTTGATGCAAACAGGAATCCGGCTGTTGCAAGTACTCCAAACCAGGATAACCCTTTAATGGATATTTCACCGGTCAAAGGGGTGCCTTTGTTAACTATTGATGTCTGGGAACATGCCTATTATCTTAAATACCAGAATAAAAGAGCAGATTATGTTGAAGCATTCTGGAACGTTGTGAACTGGAATGAAGTGAATAGAAGATATCAGCAAGCAGTGAAGAGTTGATCTCCTGCTGCGAAGCAGCAGAGAGGTGTATTATGTGTACAAAAACCTCTTGATCTTCAGTGTGGCAGTTTTCTGAAAAGGAACGGGCTGAAGGACAACCTTTTGTATCTGGCTGAATTTATTAACCTGCGAATTGACATATTCCTGCAATTCTTTGAGAACTTCATCAACCTTATCTTCAAACTGCCTGGTCATGTCCTGTTTAAGACTCTGGTATTTTTTTTCCAGTTCTTCCATGTTAATCTGAACCAGTGCAACCAGCTTCCCTTTTTGTTGAACAACAAGCGAATCCACAACGAAACGGAAATTGTTTATAATTGATTCAATCTCTTCAGGATAAATATTTTCTCCGCTGGCTCCGACAATCATATTTTTTAACCTACCTTTTATAAACAGGTTATTGTTACGATCGAGGGCTCCAAGATCTCCTGTTTTAAACCACCCGTCGGGAGTCAGAACCTCTTTTGTCATTTCGGGCTCCTTATAATAACCTTTCATAATATTAGGTCCTTTTGCCCATATTTCACCTTCACCGGTTTTTTTATCAGGTTTATTTATAATAAGCTCAACACCTTCTATTGCAGGGCCGGTCGAATCAAAAACAGATTCCTGAGGATTTGAACCTGCGAGAAGAGGGGCCGTTTCAGTGAGGCCATAGCCAATTGCATAAGGGAATTTTGCTTCAATGAGAAACTTCTCAACTGCTTTATTCAGTTTGGCACCACCAATACCATAAAACTTGAGTTTCCCGCCAAATGTTTCCATCAGTTTCTTTCCGGCAGTTTTATTCAGTATTTTTCTGAATGTGGGGATCTTATAAAGAAGTTTTAGAATCAGATTATCCCTGAATGTGGGCATTATTTTATTAAAATATATTTTTTCAATTATCAGGGGAACAGTCAGCATCATCGTGGGCTTAACAGCTTCCAATGCAGGCAGGAGCACTGCCGGAGTTGGTGGTTTCCTGAGATAATATACGCACGATCCGCAAAGCATTGGCAAAACCAGACCAAGAGTATTTTCATAAGTATGCGATAATGGCAAAACGGATAAAAAACGATCATTTTCGTCAATCGGCTGTAACTTTCTTCCTTTCAGTGCATTAAAAGAGATGTTTTTATGAGTCAGCATAACACCTTTAGAGCGGCCCGTGGTTCCGGAAGTGTAGATAATTGATGCAATATCTTCCTCTTCAACCTCATATTTCCTGACAGGAAGAGCCGTAGAATCAAATTCGGATGACCCCTTTTCAGAAAAAATCAGTGAAAAGTCTTCCATAAGAATGGCAGTCTTAAGATCTTCTGATTTAAATCCTTCTATTCTTAACAATAATGAAGAAGATATAAAAATTGCTTTGGCACCCGAATGTTCAAGAACATTGGCAACTTCAGTACACGAAAAATCAGGCAGAATTGGCACGGCTACAGCGCCCATAAAAGTAATTGCAAAAAATGCTGAACCCCAGTTGGGCATATTTAAACTAAGGATAGCGATTTTGTCCCCCTGATTAATCCCGTTCTTTTCAAGGAAAGCAATTAAAGCTTTAATCTCTTTATTGACAGTTATATAGCTCTTGGGTTCTTCGTCCGCGAATGCATAAGCATTGTACTTACCGAACTTTCTTAATGTCTCATCAAACATCGCAGGGAAAGTCAGCCTGATACCATTTTCTTCCATCATCCCCAATTCTTAAACCTATTCTGAAATACAAAGGTACGGAATTATTGTTTTGCATGTGTAATTCGTATTATATTTTACCTGAATAACATAAAAGCAGGATAAAACATTAATCCTTTATCCGGCAGATTGGTTAATTTTGTTGATCATTTTCAATTAAGAAATTATGACTTCAATAATAAGAGTTACAAAAGAATTCAATTTTGAAATGGCTCATGCTCTTTGGAATTATGATGGCCCTTGCAGAAATGTTCATGGCCATTCATATCGTCTGTTTGTCACACTTTCCGGAATCCCTGTTGATGAACCGGAAAATCCGAAAAATGGAATGGTGATAGATTTTACTGATTTGAAAAGTATAATATTGAAGGAAATAGTGAATGTTTTTGATCATTCTGTAGTTTTAAGCCGGCAGTTTGATAAAGAAAAACTGGAAATGTTTACAAAAATGTTCGGGAACACAGTTCTGGTCGATTATCAGCCAACCTGTGAAAACCTTGTTTCAGATTTTGCTGAAAGAATTTCCAGCCAACTGCCCGGCAGGGTAAAACTTCACAGCCTTAAGCTTTATGAAACGGCGACTTCATTCACTGAATGGTATGCTGCCGACAACCAATAATACGGATATGCCTGAAAATCAATCAAAAAAGCTTTTTTTACTTGATGCATATGCGCTGATTTTCCGAGCCTATTATGCTTTCATTAAAAATCCAAGAATAACCTCGAAAGGACTGAATACTTCAGCAGTTTTTGGATTCCTGTTGGCTCTTGAGGAGGTTCTTCAGAAGCAGAAACCAACTCATATTGCAGTTGTTTTTGATACTCCGACGCCGACTTTCAGACATGTAATGTTTAAAGAATATAAAGCTCATCGCGATGAGACTCCTGAAGATATAATAAAGGCCGTTCCGTATATTAAAAGACTTATTGAAGCATATAAGATTCCGGTGATAGATTATCCAGGTTATGAAGCTGATGATGTGATCGGTACTTTGGCCAGAAAAGCTTCTGAACAAGGGTTTACTACTTATATGATGACCCCCGATAAAGATTTTGCCCAGCTTGTCTCAGAAAACGTTTTTATGTTAAAGCCGTCACGAAGCGGAAATGAATCAGTTTTATGGGGTGTCGATGATGTAAAAAGAGAATTCTGTGTTCAGAGGCCTGAACAGGTTATTGAGATTCTTGCCCTTATGGGAGATGCTGCGGATAATATTCCCGGAGCACCGGGTGTCGGCCCGAAAACAGCAATGAAACTGATTGCTGAATATGGAAGTATTGAAGAGCTTTTTAGAAATACTGATAAGTTAAAAGGAAAACTAAAAGAGATCATCGAAAATAACAGGCAGCAGATTGAATTGTCAAAAAAGCTGGCCACGATAGAACAGAATGTACCGGTTGAACTTAGTGAGTCTGCACTCGAATTGGAAGTTCCGGATCCAGTGAAGCTGAAAGTTCTTTTTGATGAACTGGAATTCAAAACTGTTGCTGCCAGGATACTTTCTGAAATTGATAAGTCAGAAAAACCAAGGGAACCGCAACAATTGTTTGCTTCGCAGCAAGAATCTCTTCAGGGTTCTCTTTTTGGTGATGAGGAAATAGCCCCTTTGACTGAAAAGACATCAATAGAAAATGTAGATCACAAATATATCATACTGGGAAATGCTTCTGAGATTAAAGAATTTGTCAGAACAATCAACGGCCTGAAAGAGTTTTGTTTTGACAGTGAGACTACAAGCATTAACCCGCTTGAAGCCGAGCTTGTCGCTCTGACTTTTTCATGGGAAAAAGGAAGAGGATATCTTATTCATTTTCCTGAATCACAACAGGAAACAAAAGCAATTCTGGAAATAGTCAGGCCGGTTTTTGAAAACCACGGAACATTAAAAATCGGGCAGAACATGAAATTTGATATACAGATTCTGGCGAATTATGGTATTGAAGTTAAAGGCCAATTATTCGACACAATGATTGCTCATTACCTGCTGGAACCTGATATGAGGCACAATATGAACCTATTATCAGAAACATATCTGGGTTACAGCCCGGTGCATATTGAATCGCTTATCGGTGAAAAAGGAAATAGTCAGAAAAACATGCGGTCAGTTCCTGTCGACAAACTGACGGAATATGCAGTCGAAGATGCAGATGTTACATATCAGCTACAAAAAGTTTTTGAGCCTCGTATTAATAAAGAAGGATTAGGAGAACTGGCAAGGAATATTGAAATGCCGCTAATAAGAGTTCTGGCAACAATAGAGCGAAACGGCGTTAAACTAAGTCTTGAGGATCTGAAAGCGATAACAATTAACCTGAGAGAAGATATCATTACTCTTGAAAAAGAAATTTATTCACTTGCAGGAACGGAATTCAATATTTCTTCGCCGAAACAGCTGGGCGATATTCTTTTTGTGAGACTTAAGCTTGATGAAAACGCCAGGGTCACTAAGACAAAGCAGTTCATTACAAATGAAGAGATATTACAGAGGCTTAAAAACAAACATCCTATTGTAGATAAAGTATTGGAATACAGGGGACTTAAAAAACTGCTGTCCACTTATGTCGAAGCACTTCCATTATTAATAGATAAAAAAACCGGAAGGATACATACCTCTTTTAACCAGGCAGTTGCATCAACAGGAAGATTAAGTTCAAACAATCCGAATCTTCAGAATATTCCGGTAAAAGACGAAAGAGGTAGAGAAATCAGAAAAGCTTTTGTGCCGGAACAGGGTCATATTTTCTTTTCAGCCGATTATTCGCAGATTGAGCTGAGGCTGATCGCACATCTCAGCAGGGATAAAAGCATGATAGCTGATTTTCTTTCCGGTAATGACATTCATGCAGCCACAGCGGCTAAAATATTCGGAGTTGAGATTAATGATGTCACCAGGGAGATGCGCAGCAAAGCAAAAACGGCAAACTTCGGCATCATTTACGGGATTTCTTCTTTCGGACTTTCAGAAAGGCTGACAATAGGAAGAAAGGAGGCAAAGGATCTGATCGACGGCTATTTCAATTCTTATCCCGGAGTTAAAATCTATATGGATGAGAGCATAAAAAAGGCAAGAGATACCGGATATGTTACTACAATGTTCGGACGCAGGCGATATCTGCGTGATATTCACTCTCATAATCAGGTTGTAAGGGGAAATGCTGAAAGAAACGCAATTAACGCACCAATACAGGGCAGCGCAGCAGATATTATAAAGATTGCCATGGTCAGAATTCATGAAAAGATGAAATCTGATAAATATTCGTCAAAAATGATCCTTCAGGTTCATGACGAACTTATCTTTGAAGTTGAAACATCTGAACTTGAAAAGCTTAAGAATATGGTTTTATACGAGATGTCCAATGCAGTAAAACTGGATGTACCGTTAAAGGTCGATTGGGGTACCGGCAACAACTGGTTTGAGGCACATTAGAAGTGATGCCCCTCTGTCCCGCTGAAGCGGGACATCTCCCCTAAAGGGGAGCTAAATTCTGGCGTTTAAAGCAATTATACTTGATGCAGTAATTTGCCCCCCTTCAGGGGGGATGGGGGGCAAAAAAATAGGGACAAAATTTTATATCAGATGGAAGTAAAAGTTTTATTCTTCGGTGTTTTAGCAGAGGTTGCCGGAACTAATTTTAAAAATTACAGGGAAGCAAGATCTGTCGCCGACCTAAAAATAAGAATTCAGGATGACTTTCCGGAGATGGTTCATTACGATTACCGGATTTCACTTAACAATGAGATCATTAACGACAATCCGGCATTGAATGATGGGGATGAAATAGCATTAATGCCACCATTTGCGGGAGGATGATGACAGAAAATAATTTACACAGCATGGTAACTAATTACCTATCAGACGGACCGATAACACAGAAAATATTTACTCATTTTATGGAGATGATAGGTGAAAAAACTGATTCGGGTGGTCACTCTGTTTTTTTTGGCCAGGTAAGGGCCGACACGATAAATGAGAAAATAGTCAAAGCAATAGAATATTCAGCGTACAATAGTATGATTGTTATTGAGGCTGAAAAGATTAAGGAAACAATTTTTTCTGAGTTTGGGGATGTCAAATCAATTGATTTTATTCATTCGACCGGTATTGTCAAAGCAGGAGAGATTTCTCTGTTGGTGCTTGTATCGGCGGGCCACCGGAATCAGGCAATTCAGGCTTGCAGTAAGACAGTTGATCTCATTAAAGAAAAGTTACCAATCTGGAAAAAAGAGATTTTTGATGATAATTCACATAAGTGGAAATAAAACATTTTCATTCAGATAGGTTCCTGATAATATCTGTTTACCGGATAATCTGTTTTCATGTGGTTCTCATCATTCTTCATTGTGATAAGGATTGAACCTGTTTTCCCTTTAAGGATTGAATTATATTCTTCTTTATTATTCAGAATGTCAAGAGCTTTTGATACCTGTTCGTCCTTTTTTATTGTCCAGGCTATAGCTCCCTCTTCGTAGAAATAGCGGCTTATTATTTCATCTTCGAGAAGATCGGTAATCTCACCTTTGAACATTGTAAGATCATGATCCAGATTATGCGCAATATCTTTTTCTAAATCTGTAAACAAATCTTTGTGAAGATCATAGTATTTTTCCTTTTTGGCATTAACTATAAGTTCATTTAGCGACTCCTCAGTAACAGTCTTATAACTGAAATTGCGATTCAAAAGAAATGTCCTGAAATTGTTATAATCCTGATCTGTGAAAGAAAATTGTTCCGGATATTTAATGTCGGGATGGGCCCAAAAGTATTGGGTGGCAAAATCGAATATATAATTCCGGAGGTAAAGTTCAGCAGCAATCTGGCTCAGAGATTGAGGTGAACTTTCAATATCCGGAGTGATCCCTCCTCCATCTTTCACTGTCCTGCCGTTTCTTGTTTTAAATTCAGAGATAAGAGAATCAGGAATAATGCCAACACTTCCATCCTCGTTCGGATGTGAGAAATCTCGCGCCTGGATACACCTTCCGCTTGGAATATAATATTTTGCTGTAGTGACTTTAAGTTCAGTATTGTAGCTTAAAGGACGGGTTATCTGAACCAATCCTTTTCCATAGGAACGCTGGCCGACAATTATACCCCTGTCAAGATCCTGTATTGCACCTGCAACTATTTCTGATGCAGAAGCCGAACCCCTGTTAATAATTACAGCAAGAGGAATTTTTTCATCTATTGCCGGTCGGGTTGTTTTGAAATTCTCATCAAATTGTTTGACTTTGCCTTTTGTTGAAACAACTTCATTTCCCGGCCCTACGAAAAGATTTACTATCTCTACAGCTTCTGTGAGTAGTCCGCCCGGATTTCCCCTCAGATCGAGAATGATTTGTTCCGGGTTTTTTTCTTTTAATGAAATAAGAGCATTTTTAACGTCTTCAATACAATTCTGAGTGAAACTGGTAAAACGGATATATCCTGTTTTAGAATCAATCATGCCATAATACGGAACCGGCGGGATGACTATTTTTTCTCTTTTAAGCGAATAATCTGTTTCCTTTCCGTTTCTTTCAATTGTGACGGCAATATCTGTTCCTGGATTACCTTTAAGCTTTTCACTAACTTTTTCTGTTGAAACTCCTTTAAGAGATATACCATCAACTTTTTTTAGCAGATCTCCGGTTTTGATACCGGCAAGGTCGGCAGGAAATCCCTTATAAACATCACTAATAACCACATAATCACCATTGTTTCGTACCATTGCTCCGACTCCGCCGTATTTCCCGGTTGTCATGACAGTAAATTCATCAGCATCTGATTCCGGATAGTAAACAGTATAGGGGTCGAGTGTCTTAAGCATATTATCAATGCCGGCTTTAATCACTTTATCAGGATCGATCTCATCCACATAAAATGTATTCAGTTCTCTGAAGAGAGAGAGAAAAATATCAAGATTTTTACCAATTCTGAAATCTCTGGTTTCCTGACTGATCAGGAACCCAGTACTGATACCTGCAATCAGCAACAGGGATAGAACTATAATTATTTTGCCGGTACGTATCTTTTTCATATCCTGTTTGACTTAAATTAGAACGACGAAAGTAAGAAGAAAATTCGGGAACAGCTTTGATTAAGAAACAATTAAAGAAATTTTAACATATTTTTTTATTCTCATTAATAAGAAGAATGAGTTTATCTATCATCTCCTTAATAGCTTTTTCTATAGTAAAATAATCCGGAACAGCATTTCCTTTCAGAATAACAATGAAAGCTATCTGAATGTTTTCTGATATGAGATGTTCGTAAAGTGAAGCTTTATTTTTCCGGTATGCTTCCCTCATCCTTCTTTTTATCAGATTTCGCGTTACGGCAAGCCGGAATCCTTTTTTTGAAACGCTGAATGCTACCTGAGCCGGACCAGGAAGCGGAACAGGGCTTTTTCCCCATACAACTTTAAAAATTGAATTGTAAAAAATGTTTCCACTTTCAAAAAGGCTGTCAATGACTTTAGTGCTGCAAAGCCTTTCGGACTTAATAAATGTCTCCCTGGTAATATTCATATCAAAAAACTTATCCTGAAAGCTTTATCGGACAATTGTTGAAAGGCTTTCAATCAAGTAAGTATAGTAAAGATTATTTTACCTTAAATTTCTGTGATGTTCTTTAAGAAATTCATCAAGAGCCATCGTCATTGAAGGAGCTTTGGAATTGGGAGCATTAATATCGAGTCTCAGTCCCTCATGTTCAACTGCACTGGCTGTTGTTGGTCCGAAAGCAGCTATCTTAACATCCCCCTGGATGAACCCAGGGAAATTTTCTTTCAGCGACTTTATGCCGGAAGGGCTATAAAAAACAAGAATATCATAATCGAAATCCTTTACATTCGAAAAGTCGGTACTTATTGTTTTATAAAGAATGCCGATTGCATATCTGATACCATTCTTATCAAGTAATTCAGGAATTTCAGTATTATGTGGTTCAGAAAGCGGAACGAAGAAATTATCTTCCCTGTGCTTGGCTATAACATCAATAAGATCCTGAAATTTAGCTTTCCCATGAAATATTTTTCGTTTCCTGTAAACAATATATTTCTGAAGATAAAATGCGACATTCTCTGTAATACAAAAGTATTTCATTGTATCAGGAACTACTGTTCGCAGTTCATTGCAAATCCTGAAAAAGTGATCTATCCCGGTTTTACTTGTGAAAATAACCGCAGAAAAGTCAAGAATATTGATTTTTTGCTGACGGAAATCTTTTGATGAAATCCCTTCAACCTGATTAAAGGGTTTAAAATCAATTTTCAGATTATATTTTCTTGCCAGTTCGAAATATGGAGATTTCGGATTCAAAGGTTCTGGCTGCGATACTAAAATCTTCCTTATTTTCAACTCTTTACAGTTTAAGTTTTACTCTCAAAGTAACACTCGCCAATCTATGCAAGGCCCGTAATATATTTCACTGATATCACAACAGGCAGAATTTCCAGCGCACAAAGGTATAAAATCAAAT
Organism: uncultured Bacteroidales bacterium; assembly: GCA_963838215.1. Lineage (GTDB taxonomy): Bacteria > Bacteroidota > Bacteroidia > Bacteroidales > VadinHA17 > LD21. Next base: position 144,866 of record CAWIQG010000006.1, read on the forward strand.
AGAATATTGATATATTCCTGTTTATAAATATTACAAATAGTCTTATTATACGGATCAGGTACATTAATCCAAAGAGAGTTATTCCTGAAATAAAACAGAATCTGACAGGGAATATCACCGTATAAGACATGAGGATTATAATAATAAAAAGAAACAATGCACTGAACCTGTACGACTGGTAAACAGCCACCAGATATTCTTTGAATACCTCCTTCTCTCCGCTTGCATTACCGGTTATTACACAAATAACATGTCTTAGCGTGACTGCTATGATAATTATTCCTGAAGAGATTAACCAGAATATTATTCCTGTGACGCGGGCAGGTATGAAATTATAATATGTAGCAGTGAAAAAAGCAAAAAGTCCGATCACAAGGAATGAAATCAGGTTTAATATTGTTGATTGCCAATGAAATAATCCACCAATGTCGCGTGAAGCAGGATCACTTATTCCTCTGAACAGGAAAAACCTGAAGATCCCCGGCAACACATTTTTTGATGTGGTTCTGATAATTGAAAATAAAAACGCAACAATAAGGATGACAATTAGTACCCAGTCATGGTGAAGTGGCTGAACTGGAATATCGCTGCCGGGTTTAAGGTGTTTAAGAAGAATCACTCTTGCTTCATCCTGTATCTGCCTTGTTTTTTCAGTGAATATGAATGGGAACATGTCGGAAGAACCTGCCCTGATTTTGACAATAAAGTTATTCGAATCGTAAAATGTTATATCGGCAATACTGTTTCTGCAGCAAATGGAGGTAGTGTCAGCAAGATCAATTGTGTTTATTTTTTCAACAGGGAATAATCTATTATGAAGCGAATCTTTAGTTTGAAAGGGTTTAACGGTCAAAGTTGAATCAGATTTTAACCTGAAAGTGTCCTGAAAAACAACTTTTTTCCCCGTTACAGTATCTTTCTGCGTGTCTGGACAAGGATTTATCATCATTAATTGCTGTTCAAAGCACAAAAGTAATGATAAATACAAGAGTTATCTTAAAATTATGTTTAAGACTGCTTATCAGAAATGGTCAATCCTGCAGCCGGATATTTCCGAAAGAATATTATTTGCCAGCCGGCTTGCGCCGATTCTGAAAAGAGTATTATTAAGCCACTCTTCACCAAGACAATAGTTTACGATGTGATAATAATTAATTGCATCAGCGGGATTTACTATTCCTCCGGCAGCCTTAAATCCAATCCGGATGCCAGTTTCAGAATAAAAATCAGATATGGCACGGCACATAACAAAAGCAGCTTCCGGCGTAGCTGAAACAGTTGTTTTTCCTGTCGATGTTTTAATAAAGTCTGCCCCTGCATCCATCGCAATCATCGATGCCCCGAATATATGTTCATAATCGCCTAACAGTCCTGATTCGACAATAACTTTAAGCTTTTTATCCCCTATGGCTTCCCTGATTTCGCTTATTTCGCCGGCAACCATCGAAAAATCATTTCCAAGGAAGGCTCCGACCGGAATGACTATTTCAATTTCGTCTGCTCCGGCTTCTATTGCCATCTTACATTCGGCAACTTTAATGCTCCTGAAGGTCTGTGAAGCAGGAAAAGCACCGGCTACAGCTGCAATTTTTACATTCCTGGCAGATAATTTCTCTTTTACCACAGATACAAAATTGGGATAAATGCAGATCGCTGCTACATTCGGGATATTTGAGTAACGGCCTGAAAAACTATTTACCTTACCAGTAAGATGAATTATTATGCTTTTATTGTCCGTTGTATTAAGGCTGGTCAGATCGATCATGTTTAAAAGACTCATCAACAGATGTTTATCCGGATTTGCCGACAAAGTAGAAGATACTTTTTTAAGTCCTTTTTTAATTTCTGTTTCTGAAGGACATGATTTGATCAGTTTTTGATATAGTTTTGTCATAAAATAATCTGTTTTATTAAACTAAATTACGAGACTATGAAAAAAAAGAACGATGTCAATATAGTGCTTTTTGTTATCATAATTATTTTATTTTCAATTTTAAGTTGTTCAAAAAACACTAAAAAATTACCTGCTGGAGTTTTACTGCAGACAGATCGTGATTTTTCAGCAATGTCGGTCAAAGATGGGATGTTCAAAGCATTTCTGTTTTACATAGACGAAGAAGGAGTTATTTTAAGGAACAATTCATTCCCTTCAAAAGGAAGGGAGACCCTGAGGAAGCGTTTCGCGGGCAAGAGTGATACTTCCTTTACTCTGAGCTGGGAGCCTCTGGAAGAGAAAATTTCGGAAAGCGGTGATCTTGGGTATACTTATGGCATATACACCAATACTGATAAAGTAACTGGAGAAATCACTAAAGGAACTTATATAACTGTCTGGCAGAAGCAAAAAAGCGGAAATTGGAATTTTGTACTTGATACTGGCACCCAGGGCTTATCAGAAAAATAAGAGTAGAAAACTTCTTGACTCATTTTGAAATTCAGAAACATTCGATAGCACTGGTTGCGTAATAATTAATTACAGATCGCTGTTCAGCTTTTCAACACTTCGGCACATAAACATTCAGACTTATTCTTTTGTTTTTGTGTCAATAATTATAGTAACCGGGCCATCATTCACTAATTCAACCTGCATCATTGCTCCAAATTCTCCCAATCCGACTTCTTTCCCCATAAGTTCGGATAACCTTTTGACAAACCTGTCATATAAAGGGATGGCTATGTCGGGATGTGCAGCACGTGCATAAGATGGTCTGTTCCCTTTCCTGGTTTTTGCATGCAGCGTGAACTGACTTATCACAAGAATGTCTCCATCAATGTCGAGAACCGAAAGGTTCATGACCTCATTCTGATCATCAAATATCCGGAGCTGAACTATTTTATTGCACAACCATTCAATATCAGTATCATTATCAGCTTCTTCGATACCTGCCAGCACCAGCAAACCGGTACCGATCTCCGATTTGATCTTGTTTCTGATTGTCACAGAAGCCCGGTTCACCCGTTGAATAACAGCTCTCATTCCTTCATTTTTATTGTTTTCAAATATATACATTCAATTTTAAAAATTTCTGAGTGATGATTTATATTATATTTGCGTAAATCACGATTGTTCAGTGGATTATTTCACAATACTTGCGATTGCAATTGGCTTGTCTTTTGACACATTCGCTGTTTCGTTGTCCTATGGAGTGATCAGGAACAGAATTCTCTTCCGGCAGGCAATAAAAATAGCAACTGTTCTTGCCGTATTTCAGGGAGGGCTGACTATTGCCGGTTATTTCCTTGGATCAGTAATTTCAGGTACCTTAAAAGCAACAAATCACTGGATAGCTTTAGGATTACTTACTTTCTTAGGAATTAAAATGATAGTTGAAGGGCTGAAAAAACTGGACAAAAACAAAGCAAAGGATTTCAGCAGTACAATAGTGCTTTTAACATTAGCTGTCGGGACCAGCATTGATGCATTTGCAGTGGGAATAAGTTTTGCCCTGCTCGATGTAATGATCTGGGGATCAGGTATTCTTATAGGGATTGTTACTTTCCTAGCGTCAATGACAGCAATAAGAATCGGGAAATCCGCGGGTGAAAGACTTGGGAACAAAGTCGAAATTATAGGAGGTCTGCTCCTGATTGCAACAGGATTAAAGATCTTTCTGGAGCATATTCTTGCTGGCTGATTCTTACTATTTGGTTTTTCAATCTTTTCCCTTTACAAGATCCCAATAAATTGAATATCTTCTATTATAAGTGGCATAAAATGATTTCATTTCAACATCATGGGGCCGGCCCGTATTTACTGTGACAAAAGTATTTGGTTTCCCTTCAACCGCCTTCATCCAGGCTGAAGGATCCCTTTTTTCCGTCATCAGAACAGGAACATATTTCGTATTAAATTCTGAAGAATCTGCCACAGGGCCAAGATCTCCGGCCAAAACAAGCGGGCCATACATTATTGCTACCCTGTTGCTGTCGTCAGGCATTGTTTCAAGGCGAAGCGTAAACGGAATATGTACTTCCACTTTGTCACCCGATTTCCAAATCCTTTCAATTGGAATGAAGCTTCCGGACTGTTGAGTCACATGTTCCGGGATTCCGTTGATCTTAATTTCAATTCCATTTTTAGCCCATGAGGGATATCGTATCTGAAGAGTAAATTTTTCAGGTTTTTCGCATTTAAATTCAAACGACGAACCCTGTTCTTCCGGGTAAGAAGTTTTTTGTGTAAGAATGATCCCTTTTTCCTTCCAGATAAGTTCAGAAGCTATATATTGAAATATATATAATTCATTATCATTATGATAGAAAATATTCTTCCCGTATTTTGAATGGTTTTCCATACCAGTGCCAATACAGCATGTAAATTCATAAGGATCCTGAAAGTCTTTAAATCCTCCCATTTCAAGCGAAAGATTGTAAGTGACATTTCCTGTTTCAGGGTTCTGAGATGACAGGATATGGTTAAAGAGGGCTCTTTCATAAAAATCCGCAACTTTTGGAGAAGCTTCCCATTCAAATAAATGTTCTGAAAGTTTAAGCATATTATAAACATTGCACGATTCCGTAGTTTCTTTTCCAAGGCGATTCCTGAGTTTATCTTCGGGGCCAAAATATTCACTGTTCCCGTTACCTCCGGTGACATAAGAATGGTGATTAACAACTGTGTGCCAGAAAAACTCAGCAGCTTTTTTATCTGACATGTCGCCTGTCAATTCGTAAATCCGTGATAAAGCAATGAGTTTTGGAATATTCGTGTTACAATGTTTTCCCGGAAGTATATCTATTCCCATTTTCAGTGAGTCGAGCAAAGCTTTCTGATAAAATAGCTTCGAAATTTTCAGATATTTTTCATTTTTTGTATCTGCATATAAGTCAGCTAGTGTTTCACTTATCCCTCCATGTTCGCAACGAAGCATTTTCTGTACCTGTTCATCGTTGAGGGGAGTTACAATTCCATCGAGCCAGTCGGCAAATTGTTTTTCTACTTCAAGAGCTGTGGCATTACCGCATAAACGATAAGCATCTCTTAATCCAGCCATCATTTTGTGCTCAGTATAAAACGGGACCCAGATACCATTCAGGTCAAATCCCTTTGAGCGGATATTTCCCTTTGCAACTTCCTCTTCCATGTTTTTTTCCCGTTTGGGAAAGCCCCGATGTAACCTTTTCCATCAGCATCCTGAAGAAATTTGAGTTCGGAAACTATATAATTGACCCTTTCAAGAAAACGTTTGTCACCTGTAGTCTGATACATCATTGAACAGGCGCTCAGGTAATGGCCAAGACTGTGACCGGCAATTGTTTCATTCTCCCAACCCATATAATGATCGGCTTTGGGTTTTAGTCCTGCTTCAGAATAAAATTTTGAAAGGAGCCTGTCGGGCTCATAATTAAGAAGTATTTTAGCATTAAGCTCCGTGGCATGAAGGAATGGACCGTTAAGGAGCTTTATATCAGTAAGTCCGAAAGGCAGGACTCTGAAAGACACAACTTCCGGCCCTCCGGTTTTTATAAGATTTTCCTTATGCGCTGAACATCCTGAGAGAGCCATTATCAGTGCTGCAGAAAGTATCAGAAGCCTGAAATTTTTTTTCATAATAATTTAATGTAAAATATAAAGTGTATAATAAACACTTAATCAAAACGAAACCATTTTTCTGACTCTTTTATCAAACACGGCCATTTCGGTGAAGCCAATATATCTCAGCAACTCATAAGCCTCGTCGAAATGTTGTCCGACCCGCGATGGCATGTGGGCATCTGAATTGACACAGACAGCAACATTTTCTTCCCTGAAAATATGAAGATACTTCCGGTCGGGATAAAAATCGGCAAGGGGCCTGTTTCTTCCGTTGGTGTTTACCTCAAATGCAACATTGTACTTTTTCAGTGTTTTGGCAAGTTTCCTGTAAAGAGGTTCCTGGTCGGATGAAGGTTTATACCCATAAATCCTTATCAGATCGCAGTGACCAATAATATCAAACAGACCGGATGTAACAGCGGTACAAACGGAATCAAAATATGATTCAAACAATCGGTCGATATTTTTCCCTTCATAAAATTCCGGACCAACATCAACGGTTTTTTCGCCGAGATAATGAACAGAACCGATAATATAATCAAGTGGCAGTGCTTTTAGGTAAGTACGGATCTCTTCTTCTTTTCCTTCAAAAAAGTCAACCTCCAAACCTGTTTTAATTTTGAGATTTTTTGTTTTATTATGAAGATTTTCAATGTAATTAATATAAGTAGAAATATTTACGGGGTTCATGTTCCAGTCATCGTGGTCCTTGAACAGGTTAAGATGCTCGGCAAACCCCATCTCACTAAGTCCCGCAGCCAGTGCCGGAGCAATATAATCTTCCGGTGCTGCCCGACCGTCGCTAAAAGATGTATGTATGTGATAATCTGTTCTGTAAACCATCGATCGTGATTATAGACAAGTTGAATTTTTCAGCCTTCAAATTAGGTCTAAATTTGGCAATAAAACAAATTGAAAAATGACTTTATAATCAGGAAATTGATTAAAGTGAAGAAAAAATGAAAGATGAACAAAAAAGTTATATGCTTCCTTACAAAATATGAATTCAGTAATAAGGTATTTTTATCCTGGCTATAAGGCATAAAAACACTTTTTGGAATAATATTAAAAAGTTTTACTTTAGAGGTCTTAAAATTTTATTGTAATGGTATCAAATAGAAAGGAAAAGATAATGGCAAATCAGAGAACAACAAAAGGAATAATTGCTATTCTTACCGGCGGCGGTGATGTCCCCGGGTTGAATCCGGCCATACGTGCCGTGACAATCCGTGCAAACCGTGAAGGGTACAAAGTAATCGGGCTTCGCAGGGGATGGGCAGGTATATCCGAATTAATAAGGGATGCCAAGGCAGACAACAGCAACAATTATCAGGTTCTTACCGACGATATTGTAAATAAAGCAGGACGTACAGGAGGAACATTTTTACATACTTCGAGAACAAGGCCCAGCCATATGTCAAAATCGAGTGTCCCGGAACATCTTCAGAGTACATATAATGCTGAAATGAACGACCTTACTCCGGAAATCATTAAAAACCTCGAATGGCTTGGTGTTGATTATCTTATTCCTATTGGTGGCGATGATACTCTCAGTTATGGTGTTCATCTGTACAAAAAAGGGGTAAATGTAGTTGCTATTCCAAAGACAATGGACAATGATGTACCCGGAACGGATTACTGTATAGGTTTCAGCACCTGTGTAACCCGGACCATTCAGATGACAAACAGCCTCAGAACATCTGCCGGTTCACACGAAAGACTTCTTGTTCTTGAAGTTTTCGGACGATATGCCGGTTTTACAGCAATGCTTCCGACGATGGCAGGAGCGGCAAACAGGTGCGTGATACCCGAGTATGAATTTGACATAGAGCTGCTTACTAAGCTTCTGGTTGAAGACAGAAATCATAATCCAAGTAAATATTCGGTTGTCCTGGTTTCTGAGGGAGCTATGTTCAAAGGAGGAGAAATGGTTTTTTCAGACAGCGAAAAAGATGCCTATGGCCACGCTAAGCTTGGTGGTATTGGTGATATGGTTTCAGAAAAACTTAAAAATCTGTCGGGAAAATATAACAAAGGGAAGACAATAAATGTAATTAACCAGAAGCTGGGTTATATGGTCCGCGGAGGAGATCCTGATGCTCTCGATTCCATTGTTCCGATGGCTTATGGAAACCTCGCTCTTGATCTTATTCTTAAAGGTGTGCATGGAAGAATAGTGGTTCTCAAAAACGGCAGATATGATAATCTACCGATCGATGTGGTAACATCATCAAAAAAAGTAGTCAAAGTATCAGATTATTATAATGTTGAAAGGTTAAGGCCCTACTACCATAGTTTTGAGATGAAACCATTCCTTCTGATGGCATCAGACAGTTAGAAAACAATTTGATTTTTATTTATCGTCCCTCTTCCATCCGAAGAGGGTTTTTTCTTCGATTTCTATCTTCTGGAACAAATTTCTTTATAACTGTCAGCAATCATGAATAAGAAATTGTAAATCGCTTGAAAATCAATTTATTTACCCCATCCGCAAGGAGAGTAAATTGATTTTCTTCGCTCCCTATGGGGCCGGGGTAATCGAAGAAAATCAATTGGGTATTTATGCTTGAACCCTGATACTCATTAATTTCTTTATTTTTGTTTCAAATATTATTGCTTTTGGAAAAGGGAATCGTATTAAAATCTACCGGGAGCCATTACAAAGTGCTAAGTGCAGAGGGGCTTGTTATTGTCTGTTCCGTGAAGGGGAAACTCAGAATAAAGGAATTACGTACAACAAATCCTATCGCTGTAGGAGATAATGTACTTTTTGAAGTTGACAAAAAGAATAAATCAGGTATTATTACTGAAGTGCTTGATCGCAGGAATTACATCTTAAGAAAAGCTTCAAATCTCTCAAAACATTCCCAGATTATTGCTGCAAATATAGATCAGGTATTTCTTATGATCACGATAATTCTTCCTGAGACTCCTGTAGAATTCATCGACAGGTTCCTGATTACTGCGGAAGCTTACAGGGTCCCTGCCAGAATAATTATCAATAAAACAGATCTTTATGGTGAGGATGAGTTTAAGAAAATGGAATATCTTGATTCTATGTACAATAAGATAGGGTATGAATCCATCAGACTCTCTTTGTACGATAAAACCAATCTTGATGCTCTCAGCCTGTTGATGAAAGATAAAATCAGCCTTATCTCCGGCAATTCGGGAGTGGGCAAAACAACGCTGTTAAATTCTTTTGATCCTTCCCTAAATCTAAAAACAGCGAAAATCTCAGATTATCATAAACAGGGGAAGCATATAACAACATTTCCTGAGATGCATCAAATGCCATTTGGAGGATTTGTAATTGATACTCCGGGAATAAAAGGATTTGGTGTTGTGGATATGGAACGAAATGAGATTTACCATTTTTTCAGGGAAATATTCAAAATATCAAAAGAGTGCAGGTTTAATAATTGTCTTCATCTTGATGAACCCGGTTGTGCAGTGAGAGATGCTGTTGAAAAAGGTGAGATTGATTTTCTCCGTTACAGGAGTTATCTTAACATAATTGAAGGAGATGACCGTAAGTACAGGTAAGATTGATAAGTATTGTATTAAAGATTATCTTTATATTCCATAGCAGGCAAATATTTTTTACAGATGAAAAGGATCCTTATAATTGTTTATTCGGCGTTTCTGATAATAATGCTTGCTAATTATTTCTATTATAAAAACCTGTATAATAAACAGATAAATTATATTATTGAATTGCTTGACCGACAGGTACAGATCGTCGGGCTTTCGGTTGATAAAACAAATAATGATTTTATAAGCGATTTAAATCAGATCAATTTTTCAGAGGACCTTGCACTGTTTTTTACGAGTAAGGATAATCTGTACAGGTCAACTGAAAGAATGAAACTCTTCTTTTCAAAGTATCAGGATTTTGTCACCGGAATAAAATATTACGATAATAACAAAAATGAATTCACCTTAAAAAAAGATGTTGATAGCGGAGAATGGCTTGAACAACCTTTTGTCCTTCATATACAGGAAAAAATATTTAATATGGAAAAACTGGTTCAGGAAAACCGGAAATTTGATTATTACCTTCCTGTTATAAATAAAAAAAACGGTGAAATAATTGGAAACATTGTCGTAACCGTTGATTATCAGAATTATTTTTCTGTAATATTCAAGGCATTTAATCTTAAGAATTATCAGTGGCAATGGGTGGTAAGCGATTCAGGAGAAATAGTATACGACAATAATGAAAACAAAGTTAAATACTCGCAACTTGAAAAAATTACAAAAAGCCTTTCCAGCGGATCGTATGAGAATATTATTCATAGAGCAACAATCAATGGTAAGTCTGCAGAAATAATATCATCTTACTATTCCACTCAGCTTCTTCAGAGAGATTTAGGGCTGGTCTTCTCTGCTCCTACAGATTTTTTTCAGAAATACATTATCAGAAACTCCCTGTTTATAGTCCTGGGAACATTGTTTCTTGTTCAAGCAATAATATTTGTTTTCTGGCGATATTTTAAATCGCAAAAATCAGAGATGGAACGGCTGAAATCCTCTGAGAAAATGCTTTTCACATTGATTGAAGAGATGCCGGTAGGAGTAATAATTCATAATAAAAACCGGGAAATAATTAAAGCAAATAAGGTTGCAGCAAATCAATATTCATACGGAAGCGAAGCAGAAATGAAGGGTAAAATCTTCCCTGAAACATCAGTACCGGGCTCAAGTGAATATTTTTCGAAAAACCTTGGAGGTTCTTTTAACCCCGACCAGTTTGTGATAATAAAGAAAGAAATTGGTGAGATTATACTTTATAGAAACAGCATACCTGTAATGTTCATGGAGGAAGAAGCTACAATGGAGATACTGATCGACGTAACCATGCTTGAATCAGCACGGAAACAGGAAGCTAAGGCAAATGTTGCCAAATCGGAATTTCTTGCAAGAATGAGCTATGAGATCAGAACACCGTTAAATGGAATTATCGGGATGACAGATGTTCTGAATAAATATGATCTTTCATCTGAAGTAAAAGATATTGTAAGTCTTCTCCACCGTTCAACCGAAGTATTGCTGAGCATAATAAATGATATCCTTGATTTTTCAAAAATTGAATCAGGTAAAATGATCCTTGATGAGATCCCTTTTAATCTAAGGGAAGAAATAAACTATTGTACCGATCTTGCAAAGACATATATTGTTGCAAATGATCTGAACTTTATTTGCAGTATTGATGTAAATGTCCCTGAACGCATTATAGGCGACCCCTTCAGATTAAGACAGATCCTGACTAATCTTATAAACCATTCTGTCAGATGTACTGAAAAAGGAGAAATCCGCCTGAGATGCATGCTTAAAAGCAACAAAAGCGGAATAGTTACTCTTGGTTTTGAATTGCTCGACACCGGTACAAGCTTTGACAAAGCAACTCTTAAGAAGATCTTTGGCGATTTTGTAAATATTGAGACAAAAGCTATCAGAACAAATGATGAATCGGGTTTCGGAACAATTCTTTCAAAGCAGCTGATAGAGCTGATGGGAGGAGAACTTTTTGCCGAGAGCCCTTCCGGCATTTTGGCTGACAGGGGAACAAAGGTGTCGTTCACGATACTTACTTATTCAAACGACAGGCCAATAAAGGATCTTTCACCTGAAAAAATCAAGACTTTTGAAAAAATTAAAACGCTGGTAATTACAGGAAATCAAAACCGGGATGAGGAGATTTTAGGCGCTTTGCATAAAATGGGTCTTACCGTTACAATCACAACTTTCCACAAATCAACAATAAACCAGATCAGGGCAAATGTGAGTTATCCGGATGAAAAATATAACCTTGTTGTAATATTTGACGATGAGGAGTTTAATGGATTTGATGCCGCCAGGGCGATTTGGGAAAATAAGCTTTCAGGTCACTTTATTATGCTCATGATAAGCTCAAATGATAAAAAGGGAAATTACCTGAATTGTATCTCAATGGGAATAGATCATTATCTTATAAAACCATTTGATATAAGTGATTTGCTGAACATCGTCAGGAATAGTTTCCCTTTCATAGAAGATTCGGCTTCATCGGTTGATATTGGAACAGTAAGAAGCGATATAAAGATATTAATTGTTGAGGATAACAAAATGAACCAGAATGTTATAGGAACAATGCTGAAAAGTCTGGGATATTCATTCGATCTGGCAGATAATGGTTATACTGGTTATCTGCAGGCAAAAATAAAGAAATATGATCTTATTTTCATGGACCTGATTATGCCGGAGATGGATGGTTTTGAATCTTCGCAAAAAATTCTTGAAACAGATAAATCAATATTAATTGTTGCCTTTACAGCTGATAATATGCCCGAATCGAAAAGAAAAGCGGAATTATCGGGGATCAAAGATTTTATTTCAAAACCTGTCAGAATTGATGATCTCAAAAGACTCTTTGCCAGGTATTTTAAGAAATAATGAGTATCGGTCCTCAAATCATGACCATTCAAAAAATTAATATAAACAGGTTTCTGGAACTTTCAGAAATCACTCAAATTGCTGATGTAAGGTCCCCTTCAGAATTTAATGCAGGCCATATTCCAGGGGCAGTCAATATTCCGCTTTTTGATGATAAGGAGAGAGAAGCTGTTGGCATAAAATATAACAAAGAAGGTCGTTTACCGGCAATCCTGGAAGGTCTGAGATACACTTCTGCAATGCCCTCCAAACTTGAACAGGCCCTGAAAATTGCTAAAAACGGGAAACTTCTTGTTCACTGCTGGAGAGGTGGGATGAGATCGGAAGCAATGGCATGGCTCTTTTCATTAGGTGATATTGAGACTGAAATACTGGATGGAGGTTATAAATCGTATCGCCGTCATATTCTTGAAATTCTTTTTGAAAAGAGAAAAATGATCGTGCTGGGTGGAATGACGGGAAGCAACAAAACAGGTATTCTTAAATATCTGAAAAAATGCGGGCAACAGGTAATTGATCTTGAAGGCCTTGCAAATCACAAGGGATCAGCTTTCGGATCTATCGGCCAACCACCCCAACCCTCTTCAGAACAATTTTCAAACATGCTTTTTAATGAGTGGAACAAAATAAACCGCGATATTTCGTCTTGGCTTGAGGATGAAAGCCGGAATATCGGCTCTGTATTTATGCCTGAAAGGTTTTATCTGAACATGCAGGATTCCCCGACAATTATTCTAATGATGGATGTTAAGACAAGATTACCAGGGCTTGTGGATGAATACTCAAATTACCCTGCTGAATCTCTGAAAGCATCGGTTTTGAAGATTAGCAGGCGGATGGGAGGAGATAATGCCAGGGATGCCATTAATGCAATTGATGTGAAAGATTTTGCAAAAGCAATTGAAATAGCCCTTAACTATTATGATAAGGCATATTTGTACGGATTAAAGAAAAAGAACAGCAAAAACATAATTTATGTCAAAACGGATACTGATAATATTGAATCTAATTCCTTGAAAGTACTTGAGGCAGCGAAGACTATAAAATGGACTTAAGCTGTTCTCATTCAATCTTATTGCCCCCCATCCCCCCTAAAGGGGGGCAAATTTCTGAACACAAGTGTAATATTTATTACCCCCTAAATTTAATCCCCTTTTAGGGGGAAGGCCGCATTACGGCCAGGGGGTTCAACAACCGAAACGAACTCTTTAGGGGGAAAACCGCACAACGACCTGGTGGTTAATCTCTTTTGAATCAACCCATTTATAAACTTTATCGGATCTCCTCAGATAATCGGGAGCTTTAATTGAACAGAATTCTCCTTTACTTGCTTTTTCAGTAACTTTAAGGTCAACACGGATCTCCTCCACATTATATTCGACGACCCCTGTGGTTGGACCGATAATAAGAATGGTATCTCCTTTATTCAGGTCCCCGTTCTCGAGTTTGATCTCGGCAACACGTAATTTTGTAAAATAATTTGTGATCTTTCCAAGATAAATTTTTCTTTTTGTGGCACTTGAACCATAATTTGTGTTCCATTCCCCCATCTTCTGCCCAAGATAATAACCATCCCAGAAACCTCTGTTAAAAACTGTGGAAAGCCTTTTCCTCCATGCTTCTGTCTTATCTTTGTCAAATGTTCCGTTTTCAATTGCCCTTATTGCTTCATCATAGCACGATGACACTACTTTTACATATTCGGCTGAACGGGCTCTTCCTTCTATCTTCAAAACACTCACTCCTGCCTCAAGCAGTCTGTCGAGAAATCCAATCGTGCAGAGATCTTTTGGAGACATAATATATTCATTATCAATCTCAAGCTCGTAACCGGATTCTTTATCGGTCGTAATATACGATTTACGACAGGTCTGATAGCATTCACCCCTGTTTGCCGATTTATTATTTTCATGAAGGCTCAGATAACATTTTCCCGAAATTGCCATGCATAATGCGCCGTGCGCGAACATTTCAATCTTAACAAGATCTCCTTTCGGTCCCCTGATATCCTGTTCTTTGATGGTATTATTGATATATCTTACCTGATCAAGATTTAGTTCCCGTGCCAGCACTGCCACATCGGCCCACTTGGAATAAAATTTCAGCGCTTCAATATTTGTGATATTAAGTTGTGTTGAAAGATGAACCTCCAATCCAGAGGCAAAAGCATAATTAATCACAGACAGATCAGAGGCAATTACAGCCGATATTCCATTTTCAATAGCAGAATCTATTATCCTGTGCATTTGTTCAATTTCATGGTCATATACAATCACATTAACTGTAATGTAGCTCTTTAACCCATTTTTTTTGCAGATTAAAGCGATCTTTTTTAAATCATCCAGGGTGAAATTATTTGAAGAAGCTGCTCTCATATTGAGCTGTTCAACTCCGAAATAAACAGAGTCGGCACCGCCCTGAATTGCTGCCATAAGCGATTCGTACGATCCTGCAGGAGCCATTATTTCAATATCTTTCCTGTTCATAATATGAATGCAGTCATAACTAATATAATTTGTCCTTACTCATTACGATCCTTATGCATGAGCCCTTCCCAACCTCGGAATGCCTGACAAAAATGCGTCCGTGATGATATTCCTCAACGATCCGTTTTGCCAGGGAGAGTCCCAGTCCCCATCCTCTCTGTTTGGTTGTAAAGCCCGGGTTGAAAATTTTATTGAATGCTGATTTTGGTATTCCTTTTCCTGTATCTGAAATGTCAATTAGTGCATTTTTATCCGTTTCCGAAATGTGAATGGTAATCTCCCCGCTTCCTTCCATAGCATCTATGGCATTCTTTGAGACATTCTCAATGACCCATTCAAAAAGAGCAGAATTTACCGGAATAAAAACTTCATCTTCTGAATTATAATCAGTAATGAATCTGACTTTTGACGATGTTCTGGATTTCAGGTAATCAACAGTACGGGAAATAATTGTAACAATATTCTCTCTGGTCAGTGCCGGTTTTGACCCTATTCTTGAAAACCTTTCAGTCACCTTTTCAAGTCTTTCGACATCACGGGCAAGTTCTCTGGTAACAGAAATTTCGGGGTATTTATTTTGCAGGATTTCTATCCAGCCGGCAAGAGATGATGTTGGTGTCCCAAGCTGATGTGCAGTTTCTTTTGACATTCCGACCCACACCTGATTTTGTTCAGCTTTTCGCGAAGAATTGAATGCCAGGTACGACACCAGAATAAACAGGATAATTATTCCAAGTTGCACATACGGATAATAAATAAGCATCGTGAGTATTATACTGTCCTTGTAATAAATAAGATTGAAGTGATCTTTTCCAAGATTTATTTTTATAGGGTTATTTTTCCCCTTTATTTTTATCAGATTCTCTCTCAGATACTTTGGATCCTTTATTCTTTGTGCATCAAAATTCCTCGAAGAAATAATACTATCAGATTCGTCTGTAAGAATAACAGGAACTGTATTGTTGTTATCGATGATCGTCGATAAGAAATCAACGTTCTGGCTCGAATCAGAAAGAGAAATCAGCCTCGTAGCTTCAGCCCACAGGCCGACATTTTTTCTCTCCTCAATCTTCAGCTTCCTTACGAGGTTTTCTGTATAAATAAGCGACCCCATACCTATGAGTATAGCAAAAAGAAGCAAAAAGAACTTCCAGAGAGTTTTATAACGAAAAATATTCATTTTATCTTTTGTTTTTTACTTATTAGTCTTTTCTCTTGGTCTCATAATCCTTTGTGCCTTTGCGCCATTGCACCATTGTTTCATCTTATTTCTTCTTAAATAAATCCTTTATGCCACTCTCCTTTTTTTCAGAAGCAGGGTCAGGTGTCGTTTTTGTACTGTCGATGCCTTCCCAGCTAATCCTGAACCGCGATTTCTTTTCAGCAGGTTTCTGCCTGATAGTCGTATCGCTTTTGTACCATCCATATTCCTGGTTAAGAATGGATTTAAGTGTCTGCCTCTCAGATTTGATGTTGTTCTTTATCTCACTGCCTGCGGCCTTGATATCATATCCAACTTTAACCTTTTCTCCACTTCCTTTAATTTTCAATAAAATGGAAGTGCGACCCAGCCCATCATCTTCAACAACACCAAATTCGGTATTATTACTTTTGATTTTCTTTCTTTTCTTGCTGAGAATTTCAGATAGCCGCATTTTTACATGATATTCATAATTATTGTCAAAACTATGGTTCCCGTTCACTGACAGATCGACAGCTGACGAGTTAACGTCCATCTGAGGGATATATAGGGAATTATTCCTTATAAAAAAATCATTCTTTAGCTGAGCAAAGCTAATGTTTTCGAGTTCTGAAAGTTCAATAAATGAAGAGAGTTGTTTTACGGGTTCAAAATTGATAAGAGCACCATTGACTAATGTATATTTGCCTTCAGCTGTGACGGCTTTTATCTGAGGATCGAGCAAAGAATCCATTGGAAGAAGAAGTGACAATGAACCGGAAAGGGAACCTGCAATATTTTCGGCTTTCAGAAAATCCTGTCCGAAATTGTGAAAAGTTGTAAAAGCTTTATTGACATCAATATCGGTGACGTTAAAACTGCCCCTGGCAACAACTGATTTACATGCATTCTGCACAACAAATCCATTACCGGAGATAGTCCCGTCTAATGAAGACATATTCAGCGATTTAAAGATTACAACCCCCGGCTTATAATTCAGAGTTCCTGAAATTTCCGATGAAGAAAATGATTTATATGTCAGTGTATCAATTTTAAAATTTAAATCAAGAATAATATCATCAGGCATTGTAAAAGATGTCTTTTTAAGTAACGGGTTATTTACAGAGGCAGAATCACTGAAGTACAGTTCAGGAATAAACCTGCTGAATGAAACATTAGCTGATGCAATCAGCTGAACCGGTTTACCCGTGAGCCATTCCGGCAGGTTTCTGAATTCGCCATCAACTGTTATTTTCTGTCTTTTATAATTGAATTGGAAGTTCCTGGCAAGAACCGAATTGGAAATTGACAAATTGCCGTTTACATCGTCAAATTGCATCTTATTGTTTTTAAATCGAATACTGAATGCGTTAAAATCCAGACTGGCTTCCGGTCGCATATCAATAAAATCGGACAATGTCAGGTTCTCGTAATGACCTGTATTGTTAAACAGCTTAAGATCAAAATCAACTGAACCTGAAGCTGTTGAAATACTCTGCAAACTAAAAAACTCTTTCAGCTCTGCAGGGAACAGCTTCCCTTTTAATGAAAGATCAACTTTAGGATGATCAAATCCGGTCAGGGTAAATGACCCGGAATATTCTGCAGAACCAAGTTTTGCTTTAAGATCAGTTATTGAGACAATGCTGGTTTCGGGACAATTTTTAGATCCGTTTGAAAAATTTCCGGAAAAAGACAAATTTTTAATTGACAGATTGGATTTTCCGTAAGCTATATGACCGTTATTAAGACGGCAGTTTATCTCAACGTGTGGATTAGATGTCCGGGTTAAATGTCCTCTGATCCTGCTAGTAACAAACAAGATTCCGGAAGGATTAAATTCTTCAACCAGTTTCAAATATTTTTCAGGTAAATAATTCCTGATTTTTCTGATATCCACATTATGGCCGGTAATATTAAGGTCAAGCATATCAGCAGAAGAAATAATCCCATCAATTCCGAAATCGCAATTTTCGATACTCAAAGTTCCTTTTTGGAACAAAATACCTTTTTTAGAGCTCTGCAGGTTCACGTCAAGATGAGCAGCAATGATTTTTATGATTTTAGTGTTATAAAGCTGAAAGCTCTCAATCTGCATATCGGAGGCTGCTGCAAAAGCTATATTTTCACCGTCTATTTCACTTTTTATCCTACCGTTTTTGATTAATCCGTTAATAACTAATTTTGTTGCCAGGTTTTTATAATAAGTCTTAATATCAGTCAGGGTTATTCTTTCCAGGTCCATTCTGAATACCTCATCACCGGAACTTTCGTTTTTTACTGATATTTCATAATTAACTGAACCTGAAGTGTCAGTAAATAAATTCAATTTACCGTTTCTTGCGCTCACCCGGTCAATGTTGTAAATGCCTTTCAGAATATCAGTTATTTTAAACTCCGCAGATACAAATCTGGCTGATAGCAGGGTATCGGTATTAATTCCTTTGAATGCAGCCGAATTAAATCCGGAAGAGGAGTGAACAACAAAATTTTTCATCTCAAGAGAAGCTTCAGGGAATTTTTTAAGAAACGAAAGTTTAACAGTTCCGACATCAAATTTTGTTGAAATATTCTTATTAAGCAATTTAAGTACAATACCTGCAATCCTATCCTGCAGAAGGAATGAAGCAGAG
Organism: uncultured Bacteroidales bacterium; assembly: GCA_963838215.1. Lineage (GTDB taxonomy): Bacteria > Bacteroidota > Bacteroidia > Bacteroidales > VadinHA17 > LD21. The sequence goes on from CAWIQG010000006.1 coordinate 163,136, forward strand.
AACAGGATAACTGAAACTGTGATGATCAGTATAGCAAAGATTTTCAGTATTTTCAGAGCAAGTTTCATATAAAAAAGAAAAATCTGTCAGCGGTTTGCACAGTCGGCGAGCAAAGTTAATTCATTTTCATGAACCGTCATTCTACCTTTGGGCAACTCTGCAATTAAGATTCATTGAAGCTTGAGATGAGTAATCTTCAGGCTTTTAAGTCTTTGATATTATGATTCTCAGGGATATTATTTACAGAAAATATATTGAAGGTATTATTGAAAATATTAATTAACAGGACTTTGCCACTGAGAATCTCACCTGTACCGGTAATTAATTTGATAACTTCATTTGCCATATAAGCACCTGTTATTCCAGGTAGAACACCAAATAATCCAATGCCGGAAGGTTTGGGATTTTTAAAATCGTTTTTTATTGTGGAAGGGTTATAACATCGGTATGTTGGACCTCCTTTAAAATTGAAAACAGAAACCACTCCTTCATGTTTATATATGGAGCCATGTACCATTGGTTTGTCGAGGATAACGCAGGAATCGTTAATAATAAATCTTGTATCTAGGTTATCTGTGGCATCGACGATTATATCAAAATTATTTATAACATTCAGGGAATTTGTAGCATCAAGACGAAGATTAAATATTTCGAATTCCACAAATGAATTACTATTTTCCAGAGTTATTTTTGCAATTATTGATTTGAGTTTACCCACATCATTTGTTCCATATAGTACCTGCCGGTGAAGATTAGTCTCATCAATAATATCAAATTCTGCAATTGCAATTTTACCGATACCTGCAGCTGTCAGATATTGAAGTACGGGAGATCCGAGTCCGCCTGCACCAACAACAAGTACTTTTGCCTGTTTCAGCTTTTCCTGTCCTTTGATGCCGATTTCAGGGAGCATGATCTGCTTGCTGTAGCGACGTATCTCCCTTGAAGATAGAATATTATCTGTCATTATTCAATTTCAGAGTATGTAGTACAAATATACATTGTAACATGGAAGAATCAAAAAACAAGCAGAGACGGGCATTTTGCCCGTCTCTGCAACAAAATATTATTTGATAAAAAATTAGTCGTTAAATGCCAATGCAATGCCTATTTCAAAAGGATACAAAGCAACACCTGCAGGGCTCTTACCTGTCTGGAACAATGGTGTCATATAATAAGTACCATAAAGCTGGAAGTTTCCATAGCCGACACGTGCCGTTGCACCATACCTCAGCATATTCAGGCTGAAATCCCCGTATGATTTAATCGTCGGTCCATCCTGAAAAACCATTTTTGTATGCGATCCCAGTTTTATTGCCCCTATGGGTCCTGCTGCGATATGAAGACGGTGGTCGTTGACAGGTATCTGAACCTCCAGCATAACGGGAAGATCAAGAAATACTGTAGCTAGTTTTGACTTATCGAGGTTGGATCCGGGATTGAGCTCTTCAATAACTCCGTCAGTTCCTCTCTGGATGTTATTATTCCCATCAAACCGGTAATTGTTCCAGTTAAGACCAAGTCCGGTAACAAAACCGAAATGTCTTGTCAATCCAATGCTTAGTTGCGAGAAATTAATATTAAAATTGATCGATTGACTTGAGTTAAGAGTCATATAATTAATATTATCAGGCAGTACCATGCTATTTCCGGAAGTCAGGTAATTATTTAACCCTAATTCAATTCCTGCCCAATGTCCCCTGAATCTGTTTCTTCGTCTTTCACGACGGTCATCATTATCATCCTGATCCCATCTGTCCCATTTATTCCATTTTTCATTATCAGAGTATTTTTCAAACCTGAATTTTTTTGATCCTTCCAGGGATTCCAGTATATCAAGTTCCCTGTTTCCCACTTTTAAATCAACGGCGGAATCGGTTTTCTGGACACTTATCAGATCTTTCCCGATAGTGACTTTAGTTGCTTCACCGGGATTAACAATGGTGTCCTGTTTTTTCGTGTCGGGATTCTCCGCTGATAACGTACGGCTTATTCCATGAATTATTATTGCTGTCAGCAATATGGTTATTCCAATCTTTTTCATGTCAGTAGTGTTATAAATTTTAAATTTCTTCACTTTAGCTCATTAATGCTCTTTAGTTTTGCTGATTGTTTTCAGTGATGGGACGAAAAGGGTAGTAAAAAAGTTACGGTTTGGATTCAGTTTTCTTAACCGGTGCAATGAATTTAAGTATCTTTGAACTGAAATAGACCGATTTAAGCTCTCCGTTTGTATCATTATTTTTTTCAAGGGCCATTTCCCATCCAAATAATTTGTTAATGCCTGTTACTCCGGCTTCTGCAATTTCATAACCTTTTAATGGACTATCCTTTGTCGTTTTTTCTTTAAGTATCTTTTCACGGAAAGTTTTCGCGATGAATTTACTGAATCTGCTTCTTCCATCTTCATAAGTAGAACTTGTGATGATGGGATTATTAAATGTTATTAGTGTATTATTGACACTTATATCTTCTATATCAATATCAGACGGGACAATGATTTTAGAGAGTTGCAGATCGTGAATATCAGTATTTCCACGAGTTGAATCATTTTGAGTGAGAACCCTCGGAAAAGGTTGAGATTTAACTATATTATTATTCTGAACCCCGGTTGCCAGATTTTTCCTTTTTTGTTTTGAAATGACCGGCTTTTCATTCGTTATTATTTTATTTGATGCCAGGTTAACAGGAGGCTGCTGAAGAATGCTGTCAGTAACAATATTTTGGGCAGTATTTTTAGTTTTGTCTGATTGATTCCGCGGAGTTATAAGATTGATCATTATGATCAACGCAATTGTGGCAGCCGCACTCAATACAACAAGTGACAACCTCATAACTCTTTGTACGGTAGTTCTTTTAATGAGCTGATTTTTATATTTGTAACTGAAATGTTCAGGAGCAAGCTTTGTTTTCCGGATCAACTCAAAAGTCTTTTTCTTTTCCGGATCCTGATCAATACTCTCTTTCAGCTCGGTTTGCTGGCTGTCTGAAAGATCATTTTCAAGATAAGCAATACAAAGGTATTCGAACTGAGATGGGGAAAGATCTGCTGCTGATTTTTTCAGATGTTCCTTATGAGGGAACGATATACCTGAAGGTTTAAGGCTGAACGAATTCAATTCATCAAATTCTTCTTTCAGCGCAGGGTTTTCGCTCAAAAATAATTTAAGCTGTTCAGCCTGAAGGTCGCTGAGGTTGCCATCGAGCCAGTCAAGAAACCATATTTCATAATTTGATATATTGATTTCCATAGCTACAAAACAGTTTCAATTTTTCCTATAAAGTTTTTTAAAGCAAGTCGACCCCTGTAGATATTAATTTTTACCTGAGCCTCACTTAATCCAGTTATATCTCCGATTTCTTTATAGCTGTATCCTTCATAGTCTCTCAGCATTACTGAGGTTTTTTGCTGTTCAGGCAACCGCTCCACAGCGTCATGAAGAATTTCATTCAGATCGTTATATTGTGATTCACAGATCATTTCCTTTTCATGTGTTTCCTCAAGATTGGTCATCCTCTTTTCCTTCCTTATAATATCGATCATATTGTGATAGGCAGTTGTGAACAACCAGGATTTCACAACCTGGTAATCTATTTCAGCAACATTTTTCCAGAGTCTTTCATAGCTATCCTGAACGATATCATTTGCCCTGTGTTCATCTTTAAGGCTTCCCCTGATGAAACGGTACACGGAATCAGCATATTCCTCAATAGATCTGTTATATTCTTTAACCGTCATAAAGCAAGTTACAAAGCAAAGACGGATGAAATTATCAAAAGTTACATGATAATGTCAGTAATTGAAAACAAACTTCTTTTTTCGAGTGATTGGCTCACGACGCACGACACACGATAAACAACACAGGATAAACGACACAGTATAAACGACTCTTTGGTTAAATAAAATCAAATCGATAGATTCTTTTTTACTGTGAACTGTGCTTTAAGAGTCTTGTGTCGGATTTTATTTTATTATTATTTTGGCTGATACACCCTTATCCAATCTATCTCCATGGAAGTCGTACCATTTATTGGCTTGTCCAAACCACCTGCCAGGAGAATGTACATTGGTTCCTGGGGCACATCTGCAGTCTGAGTGAACACTTCAGTATCATTTATTTTCCAGACAAGCTTATCGGATGTCCATTCAAGTGAATAAATAAAGAAATCATTTGCATAACGCGACCCGATGGAAGTTTTTGAAACATTCCCTTTAGCTGAAAAGAAGTCAGCCCAGACTTTTCCTTTTGATGTTCTGCAGATATTAATGTGAGGTGTGATTTTATCGGCCAGCATCCAGAAGGCGCTTTTTGCATTGGGATCTCCCAGCTTGATTTTTGCCGTGAAAATGCCATATTTCTGTCTGAAACTGGTACCGGAATTAATAAGTCCTGATGAATAACTGAACTCTTTTGGAGAAAAACCGTGAGCTGCGGACCATACTTTACCTGTGACTTTCTGGGGTTTAGTAATAATTTTGAAAATGCTGTTACTGATCTCAAAATTTTCTTTTTCCGTATATGCCTGAAGATCCGATTCAACAGAGTATCTGTCTTTTAACAGCTTCTCACCCCAGTAATAGTTAGTGAGCCATTTTTTATTATCCAGCTTTTCTTTGTCAAATTCATCACTGAAAGTAATCTCGCGATGCTTCAGAATATCGAACTTGTTGGAATCCTTAACTTTGAAATACCAGATAATATCATCACTCTTTTTTAGTTTATCATATTCCTGAACCTCTTTGAACATCTCAGATTTCTCAAATCTCTTTTTATCAAGAAGGTACTCTTTCTTTTCTTTGAATTCGGCAGATGCAACATACTCTTTAAGTTCATTAAACCGGGAAAGTCTTGCTGAGCCATCGGTTTTGAGATAGTTTGCATACTCTTTAGAGGATTTGAACTTATAAAATTCTCTTATTTCAGAACTTCCTTTGAGCCTGTTATATTCAAGAAGCTTTTTGTATTCTTCAGAATCTTTGAAGGTTATTGGCTTCATGTTCTTTTTTGCAAGGAATTCGGGAGATTTTATAAAAGCATCAAGTTCTTCGTATTTCAATACAGCTTTGGATTTTTGAGTTTCCTCTTTACCCCGGGATTTCAGAAATGATTTTATTTCGGGATCGGATTTCAATGTTTTGTACTCAATAAATTTCTTGTATTCATCAGAATCTTTGAAAGTTATCGGTTTCATTTTTTGCTTTTCCCTGAAACCGTCAGACTGAATGAATTTTTCAAGAGTTTCAAATTCAGTGATTTTATCTGATCCATCCATCTCTTTAAACCTTTTCAGGGCATCACCCGAAATAGTTTTAAAATAGAGAACAATATCTTTTGCTTTTTGAAGAGATAAAAATTCTTTCTCTTTTGAATATTCCTCAGAATTCCTGAACTGAAGGGATTCGATTTCTTTTCTTTTCTGAACGAAATCTGAAGAATTGACCAATTCGTTAAGCTTATTATATTCTGCCAGCTGATCAGATTCCAAAAAGGCGCAAAGTTTCTCAAATTCAGTGATCAGAGCCTTTTCAGCCTGCTCAATTTTAGAAGTCGATGGGATCATTCCCAGTAAAAGCTTGAGACTTGCCATTGTAAAACTGTTTTAGGTACAAGTGATAAAGATAAAAAATCTTTCCTTAATAATTGATCACGGATATTCAAATATTTGCTTTTAAGGAATTATAAGGCCCTTGAAAAGGAAAAACCAGAATTTACAGGAATAAAGTCAGTTTGCAGATTTTTCATACTTTTGACCTATCATTAATATAATCAAAAATGGCTCTTGTTCATGAATTTGAAAACAGCGGTAACTGGTTATTTAAAAGAAGAAGCTGGCTCCCTGCTTTTATGATAGTTACTGGTATCGTGGTGATGTATCTGGGCAACAGGCAGGCAATACTTTTCGACAGGAGAAATGAACTTATCTTTCTTGGAGTGAGTATTTTCGGGCAGATTATCAGGATTCTGACAGTAGGATTTACTCCGAAAAATACATCCGGAAGAAATACTGTAAACGGGCAACTAGCTGATGAATTAAATGTTACAGGTATCTATTCTCTTTTGCGTCATCCTCTTTATCTTGGAAATTTTTTCATGTGGCTGGGACCGGTTTTATTTTTGCGATCCTTATCATTTACAATAATATTCGGGCTTATATACTGGCTTTATTATGAACGGATCATCTTTGCGGAGGAACAATTCTTAAGAAGAAAGTTTGGAGAAATCTATGACAAATGGTCAGAATCCGTAAGTTCCTTTATTCCTTATTCATTCAGATTTATTCCGCCTAAGCTTCCCTTCTCGGTAAAAAATGTTCTTAAAAGAGAATACAACAGTTTTGTCAACATTTTTGTGATATTTACCCTGCTGGATTTATTCAGGAATTATTTTCTTTCGGAAAGGATCTATCTGACAGGCATGTGGTTATGGCTATTTATTTCTGCAGGTGTTATCTGGATAGCCCTCAGGACAATTGAAAAAAGGACACACTGGCTTGATGTGGAAGGAAGGTGAAAGGATCACCTTCTTGATCCTGTAAATATCATAATATAATACAGCAGTGTTGCCAGTGATCCAAGAGCAGCAATAACGTAAGTATAAGCAGCCCATTTAAGAGCATCCTGAGCCATATTCTGATTCTGGTATGATGTAATGCCCGCGTTGGAAAGCCATGCTAGAGCACGCTTGCTGGCGTTGATCTCAACCGGTAATGTGATGAAGCTGAAAAGAGTCGTAAATGCAAATAGAATTATCCCTGCCAGCAAAATACCGGGGAACCTCTGTACAAGCAATATTCCTGCAAGCAATATCCAGGTAACCCATTTCGATGAATAACTTACGACCGGTACCAGCTTCGATCTGAATCCAAGCCATATATAAGCGTTTGCATGCTGAACTGCATGTCCGCACTCATGAGCAGCCACTGCAGCTGATGAAATACTACGGCCGTTATAAACTTCCTCGCTGAGATTAATTGTTTTATTAACAGGATTATAGTGGTCAGTCAACTGGCCCTGGACACACTCTACTTTTACGTCGGTTATCCCATTGTCACGGAGCATCCTTTCTGCAACGTCACGACCTGACATTCCATTGTCAAGAGGTATTTTTGAATACTTTTTAAATTTTGATTTTAGTGTTTGACTAACAATCAGACTAAGGATCATAAATCCAATGAAAAAAATCCAGATACTCATAATTTTATTCCCTCCAACATTAATTTTTTCATTATATACAAATCTTCTGCCAAAATTAATCTGACAGGATTAATAGTCATTTTGTCAGAATGTGCAAAGATAATCTTTTAAAATTTTCATGAAATCTCTGAAATGTTCTTTTCAGGTTCATAAGTACCTTTTCTTAATATTTGTGGGCATAAACCATGAATTATTAGTATTTAGCCACTTTCGTGGTGTTTATTATCTTTGTCACATGATTAAGTGGATAAACGCGGTATTCTCATTCCTGTTTTCTCTTCCTGTACATTTTTACAGGTATTCAATTTCTCCGTTAATAAAACCATCGTGTCGACATGTTCCGACATGTTCACAATATATGCTGGACGCTTTAAGGATCCATGGAGCATTCAGGGGTCTTTTATTAGGAATAGGACGAATTCTCAGATGCAGACCGGGAGGCACACATGGATATGACCCCGTTCCGCTTTTCCGGTTCCGTCGTTATCGTCCGTTATCGGCAATATTTACAAGGCGGGAAAAAGGAAATCGTTTGAAAAGATAGCTGCTGTCCATTAAAAACTAAGTTCCTCCTTCAGGTGTTTATAACCGGCACGACTTACAGGAAGTTTATCGCCTGAATGAAGTATTGCTATATAGTTATCCTTTCCATAAGGTTCAATGCGGTTGATCTCGCCGACTTTAACAATGTATGAACGGTGGATTCTTACGAAATCAGTTTTTGGAAGATTTGATTCATAGAACTTCATTGTTTGTTGTTTCAATGCTTTTCCTGCAGAATGATGAATCATTACATAATCATCCTGTGCCTCAACAAATCTGATCTGTTCAACCGGTATAAGATTGATTCCGTTTCCCTTGCGCACGACTATCCTGTTGACAGGTGACGGAGATTCAGGCTTAATCGAAAGGAGTTGATTTGCGGGCTCTTTATTTCCTTTCCCTGACCTGATCTTATCAATTGCTTTGTTCACTGCATCGAGAAAGCGTCTTTTTTGAAAAGGTTTCATGAGATAATCCACTGCATTAAGCTCAAAAGCTCTTATGGCGAACTGATCATAAGCTGTCGTAAAGATGATCTCGGGTTTCTCAGTAAGAACTTCGACCAGTTCAATTCCCGTTAATCTGGGCATCTGGATATCAAGGAAAACCAGATCAGGTTTCATTAATGAAATTGTTTTCAATCCTGAAAAGCCATCAGCACATTCAGCAATCACCTCAGTAAAATCCACCTCTTTTAAATAATGCTTGATTATTTCCCGCGCCGGGGCCTCATCGTCAATTATTATTATTCTGATTTTTTCCATAGTTTGAATTCACGGGATCGATCATAAAATCAACCTGTTTTTATGCCTCTAAATTTATAAATTTTTTTAACTGGAATTGTAAACAAGCATATAAATCTATTGATTTTCTTCGTTTACCCCTGCCCCAAGGGGAGCGAAGAACCGACGACGCGAAGCGGAGGAGCTCGACGAAGTCAAAATCAATTTACCCCCTTGGGGGGCGGGGTAAATAAATTGATTTTCAAACGATTTGAAGTTTAAATTTCTTGCTTGCCTGAGGATAATATTAACTTTTAAATGATTTTTATAAATAGTCTGTCGGTATATAAAGGGTTACTGTATAAGTCCCGTTTTCTTTCGATGTCTTTATCGATGCTTTGTTCCCGTAGAAAACTTCAAGCCGCCTGAAAACATTTAACAGCCCTGTTCCGGTTCCTCTTTTTAATGATGGGGACAGATCATAATTATTGCTTATTGTTATTTCGATGTATCCGTCAGTAATCTTTGCCTGTGTCACGATACTTACGCTTTCTGTACTTTCGTAAACGCCATGTTTAACTGCATTCTCATAAAGTGGCTGCAACAGCATAACGGGGATTTTAAAATCAAGACAATTAGTTTCAATATTTTCTTCAGTTGTAAGCTTATTGCCGAATCTTACTTTTTCAATATCAAGATATAACCGCAGGTTTTCAAGCTCATTTTGCAGTGAAACAGGTTGTTCGTCCTTCCTTGAAAGTGCATATCTCATAAATTCCGAAAGCTTTACAACCATATCCCTGGCTTTTTCCGGGTCAGTTATTGTAAGGGAGCTTATTGAGTTCAGGCTGTTAAAGAGAAAGTGAGGATTGATCTGCGACCTGAGCATTTTAAGTTCAGTTTCTTTTACAAGGCTCTCCAATTGAGCTTCTTTCGCTTTTTTTTCAGAAAGATTGCTGAGGCTTTCGAAAAGGTAATAAGTAAGGATAATGAGTCCGTAAATAAAAACCCCGGTTCCTATCCTGTAAGGGAATGTTACGTTCCAGTACGCTTCGTAATTATTTTGTTCCGGGATGACAGTCGTCATAACAAATTTTGTGATCAGTACCCAAAGAGTAACAGAAAAGGCACCAATGACAATAAGATTTGAAATAAGCATTGTTGGACGAATCTTTCCGCTGTTGAAAAAACTGAATGGGTACCACAAAGAAAGAGCAATACCTGAATAGATCAGCAACGATATAAGACTATCGATCAGGCTTATATTTATAAAGCTTCCGTAGACAAAATAAAACAGCAGCGACTGGCCCAGCGCAAGAAAAAGCCAGACCAGCCACCACACTATCTGCCGGACTTTGTTTGTAAATATCGGATGTTTCATCCGTCAATATATTAAAAACTTTTTATTTCTCCTCCGCCAAATACTACTGCACCTTTTATAACAAGTTGTCTGGAAGGATCTACAGTTCTTCCGGGAATCAGTTTTCGTGAATCAGTGAATCCCCCGAGCACAGGTGTTACCTCGATTGTAATATTCCATTCATCAGGAACAATTAAGGTTGCACCTCCGAATACACATGCAATCTCAAGTTCATTCCTTCCCGGCGCCAGTTTTGCCTTGGTAAGGTCAAGCTCCATACCTCCAAAAACTGCTGATATTCTGCCCCCTCTGAAGTTTTCCGAAAGAATCTGCCGTTCTCCGCCGCTGAAAACATTCACGTAATCAATATAATCGTCTCCAATGACCCCTTTTGATACAGAGGCGTTCCAGCCACGGTGCCTGGAAGTTATAAAAATAACACCAATTATAATAAATATTGAAGGCCAGAACATATTATATGCATGAAAAGTTTCACGGAATATCATGGGAATCAGGAAGAACCCACCCACTGCCATCACAATTACTCCGGAAGTTTTTTCAGATGCCCCAAGCGTCATAACCAGACCAATTGCAACCAGCAACATGGGCCAGCTGAAAACGACATGATCAATAAAATCGGGAAAAACTCCTGTGTTTCTCATGACAAGGAATAATCCTACCAGTACAAGTATCACACCTATAACAGGCCGGTTGTGATGATGGTGATGATGTTCGTGCTTGCGGTGATAGTTAACATCTCTGTAATTTTCATTTGTTTCCATAATAGTAAATTTATTTATTTCTGAATTAATTACTTTTATTCCTGTTCTTAAAAAAGGAAGATATTATAAAAGAAAGTCCAATAAGGACAATTACTGCCGGCCAATAATAAGTTTTAAAGATCTCCGGTGTAAAAATAAGGATATGATCTTTTAAAAACCATACTCCTCCGGCAATAAGCAGAAAGCCTCCTGTAAAATGGAGGTTTAAGAGAAGCAAAACGCCAATGAATATCATTGCTGTTTCCCAGGTAAAATAGCTGCTGACGCTTCCCAGGTTAAGCAGATCATTCGTTGCTATAAGAAGTGACAGACCAAGGACAATGAAAAACAACCCTATACCTATCCTTGGATGATGTTCCCTGCATCTTGGATAATGATAATCTCCATAATGATGATAATCTCTGTGGCTCATATTTTAAAATATTTAATCTTTGTCAAAAATAATTCTCAATGCAACATTGAATAAGAGGAAATCGGTAAACACCGTTTTTCTGTCGGTATTTGGTATTTTAAGACATTAAATGTTACTTTTTTGTTGATAATTTTTTTAATTGAATAAGGATTCATATTTTTGCAAACCAAAATTTAAAGAGATGTCCCGATCATATACCATACAATTGAGTGGATTGAAAGAAGGACGCCACACTGTTGATTTTGAGATTGGTAAAGAGTTTTTTGAACAGTTTGAAGAGTCGGAAGTTCAGGAAGGCAGCCTGATTGTAAATGTTGAAATGGATAAAAGATCTTCCCATTTAGACATTATAGTGAGGATTTCCGGTAATGTCAGAATATGCTGTGACAGATGTCTTGAGATGTTTTCACAACCTGTTGATTGTGAGAACAGACTTCTTGTTAAGTTTGGGAAAAGAATGGAAGAGAGTGATCCTGATATTATTTCTTTACCTGTCGACGAGAATGAACTTGATCTGCAGCAACACATTTATGAATTTATTCATCTGGCCCTGCCGATCAAAAGAGTGCACCCCGATGATAATAAAGGGAATAGCACATGCGATCCTGTTATGTTGAAAAAACTGGAAGAATTTATAGTTACTGAGGACATAAAGAACGACCCTCGTTGGGATGGATTGAAAAAACTAATGAATGATAATTAAATATTTTTAAAATGGCACATCCGAAACACAAACATTCTAAGACCAGAAGAGATAAGCGCAGAACTCATTACAAAGCAACTGCACCTACAGTGGCAAGCTGTTCAAACTGCGGATCTTCAGTTATGTATCACAGGGTATGTCCTGAATGCGGGTTTTACAGAGGTAAACTTGCTATTGAGAAGAAGGTAATAGCCTGACCTCGCTTAACTTAAAAAGTCTATTATGAGAATTGGCCTTGATGTCATGGGTGGTGATTTTGCACCTGATTCAATCATTGAGGGCGCTGTTGATACCCTACCGCATTTATCAGTTAATGAGAATATTGTTCTTATAGGAGATGAAGCCTCTGTTTTAAAAAAACTGAGTGCGATGCAGGTTGAACCATCTTTGTTTGAAATAGTTCCTACTTCCCAGGTAATTGAAATGGCAGATCATCCTGCAAAAGCGTTCTCTCAGAAAAAAGATTCAAGCATAGCCGTAGGATATGGGATGCTGAAAAATGAAACTCTTGACGGTTTTTGCAGTGCAGGAAATACCGGTGCAATGCTGGTCGGAGCAAGCTATACTGTAAATATGATTCCGGGTGTTTTACGGCCGGCGCTTATAACTGTCCTTCCTTGTATTGACAACCGCAATTTTGTTATCCTTGATGTAGGATTAAATCCTGATTGTAAACCTGATGTGCTCCTGCAGTATGGAATACTCGGCAGTATTTTTGCAAAATATGTCCTGGGAACTGATAATCCGACGGTTGGATTACTCAATATCGGTGAAGAGGAAACAAAAGGGACACCTGCTGTAAAAGCAGCTTATGAACTGATGAAAGAATACCCCGGACTGAATTTTCTGGGTAATATCGAAGGAAATGCACTCTTCCAGGAAACCTCAACTGATGTTATAGTTTGCGATGGTTTTGTAGGGAATGTTATTCTGAAGATGGGAGAAGCATTTCATCATTTATACAAAAGCAGAAACCTTAAAGATGCATATTTTGATCGTCTTGACTGGGAAAACATCGGCGGGACACCAATTGTAGGTATAAATGCTAATGTTGTAATAGGTCATGGAATTTCTAAGCGAAAAGCCATAATGAACATGATTCTGCAAACCAGGGGAGTAGTTCACGCCAATCTGGCACAAAAGATTAAAGAAGCTATATAATTATGGAAAAAATAAGGGCAGCCATCATGGGGATAAATGCCTGGGTGCCGGAATACAGACTGACAAATCAGGAACTTTCGAAAATGGTCGATACTTCAGATGAATGGATCATGCAGAGAGTAGGAATAAAGGAGCGGCGCATTCTTAAAGGAGAAGGACTTGGAAGTTCGGATCTGGGCGAGCAGGCCGTGCGGGGTTTATTATTAAAAACCAATACTGCACCTGATGATGTTGATCTGCTGATTTGTTCCACCGCAACTCCCGATATGTTTTTCCCGGCAACTGCAAATATCATATCTGATAAGTGCGGAATTAAAAATGCATTCAGTTTTGACCTTAATGCAGCCTGCTCAGGGTTCCTTTTTGCGTTGCAGACTGGAGCAGCTTATGTTGAAACAGGCAGATATAAAAAAGTTATTATAGTCGGAGCCGACAAAATGTCGTCAATTACTGATTACACGGACCGTACCACATGCCCTCTCTTTGGTGATGCAGCAGGAGCCGTACTACTTGAACCAACTACGGAAGAGTTCGGTATAATGGATTATGTTTTTCATACAGATGGTTCGGGTCGGAAATACCTGCACCTGAAAGCGGGAGGCTCTGTTAAACCAGCCTCTCATGAAACAGTTGACGCGAAAGAACACTTTATATACCAGGAGGGACAGAGCGTATTTAAATTTGCTGTTGTAAATATGGCTAATGTTGCGGTAGAGATTATGGAGAGGAATAATCTTAAATCTGATGACATAACATGGCTTGTTCCACATCAGGCAAACCTCCGTATTATAGATGCTACAGGAAGAAGAATGGGCTTAGCTCCCGAAAAGGTAATGATCAATATCGAAAATTACGGTAATACAACTACGGCTACAATTCCCTTGTGTATCTGGGAATATGAACATAAATTAAAAAAGGGGGATATTCTGATACTTGCCGCATTCGGAGGAGGGTTTACATGGGGAGCAATCTACCTGAAATGGGCATACGATCCGAAATAGATGATATTTATTTGCTTTCCCTTATTTTATTTTTATCTGCAATAGTTTTTATATTTGTGAGTTATTAAGTTTGAATATCTAAACTTTTATATTATGGCAAAGTATAACGAAACAGATAATACTACAATTAATCTTATAAGTAACGGAACGGATATAACCGGCGATATAAAATCTAATGGCGATATCCGTATTGACGGATCTCTTAAGGGAAATCTCAGTACAAAAGGAAAAGTTGTCGTTGGCCCAACCGGAAGAGTTAATGGTGAAGTTACCTGCAGGAACTCAGAAATATCAGGCATTATTGAGGGTAAAATAACGGTTGGTCAGTTGCTTAATTTAAAAGCATCTTCAAAAATACTTGGTGACATAACTACTTCAAAACTTTCTATCGAACCTGGTGCTATATTCTCCGGAACCTGCAAAATGAGCGATAACGATTACAATGGAGGAGCAGCAACCATTAAAGAAAAGGAACCCGAAAAATCCGGGAAGTAAAGGCATAAGAGATTTTGCCAGATACTCAGGTATTGCATTCCAGATGGTAGGTATAATTCTGGTTACAACCTGGGGTGGAATAAAACTTGATAAACTGTTCGGTTTCGGCAAACCTGTTTTTACAATTATACTTTCCCTTCTTGGAGTTTTTGCAGCAATATATACTGCAGTGAAAGATTTTATTAAGTGATCCCCATTCTTGAAACAACTTCATAAATATATTTTATTACTGCTGTTATTGAATATGCTGATTCTCCTAACAGGATATTTACTTGTTTCGGTTATAAAATTTAGTCTCCGTTACAGTGATATTGCAATTCTTTCATCAGCCTTTTCTCTGATTGCATTCATAACTATAGTCATTTTCCTAAGAGGTCAGACCAAAGAGCCGGACAATCAGACTCTGCATAGTCTTGTCTCTGTGAGCCTGAAATTTCTCCTGGATATTGTGTTAGCTCTTGTTTGGTTCATTGTTGCTAAAAAAACCTCTTTGACATCTGTTTTAATATTTTTTGTTTTATATTTAACACTCACTTTGTTTTCGATATGGGTTATATTGAAAACATTGAAAAACAAATCTTTATAAATTGATACTGATTTGAAAACAAGAAATCTGATTGGGTTTTGCTTCTTTTTTCTCCTTGCGGGAACAACTTTTTCAGCATTCGGTCAGAATGTTGAAGAAAAAGGGAATGTTAAAGAAAAATTCAAAGCCAATGTGTATATTCTTGAACATATTGCTGATTCGCATGAGTGGCATATTCTTACGAAAAAAAATGGAGAGAGTATTGCTATTTATCTGCCTGTAATAGTTTATAGAAAAGAAGCCGGACTGAGCATCTTCTCTTCTAAACGACTTGCCAATGGTAAAGAGTTTAAAGGGCTAAGGATTGAAGAAGAAGGAGACCTGAAAGGGAAAATTGTTTCAGTAAATAAAGATGGGCAGGCTGATGAAAAGAATCTTCCACTTGATCTTTCAATGACAAAAACCGTTATTGCGATGTTATCAGCCGCAATAATTGGCTTATTGCTGTTTTTATCTCTTGCGCGATCATACAGAAAAACAGGAATAAGCCATCCTAAAGGGATTCAGAGTTTCCTTGAACCAATTATACTATTTGTCCGCGATGATATTGCAATCCCTAATCTTGGTCATAAATATGAAAAATATATGCCTTATCTGCTTACGGCATTCTTTTTTATTCTGATCAACAATATAATGGGACTGATTCCATTTCCTCCGCCTTTCGGTGGAAATGTTACCGGGAACATTGCAATAACCTTTATACTTGCCTTTTGTACATTTCTTGTAATACAGTTCAGCGGGAATAAATCGTACTGGAAACACATTTTTGCTGCTCCGGGAGTACCTGTATGGCTGCTTCCGATTATGATACCAGTAGAAATAATAGGTATCTTTTCTAAACCTTTTGCTCTTATGGTCCGATTATTTGCAAATATTCTGGCGGGGCATATTATAGTGTTGAGTCTGATATGTCTTATTTTTATATTTGGTTCATTGGCACTTGCCCCAGTGTCGGTACTTTTTGTGATATTCATGGACTGTATTGAACTTCTTGTAGCATTTCTTCAGGCATTTATATTCACCTTACTTTCAGCATTATTTATTAGTCTGGCAGTGCAGGAACATCATTAAAAAATTGTTTAACTAAATATTTGAATTATGACAGGTACATTAGCAGCAGTAGGAGCAGGTCTCGCAGTTATAGGCGCAGGACTTGGTATCGGTAGAATTGGCGGATCGGCAATGGATGCAATAGCAAGACAGCCGGAAGCATATTCGAAAATACAGATTGCCATGATTATTTCAGCCGCTCTTATTGAAGGAGTTGCTTTGTTCGCAGTTGTGGTCGCTCTTTTGTAGTGACTTTAAAATTATGGAGCCTGCAACGGTTGGTTGCAGTGCTTCATTTTTGTAGAAATTGTAAAAACAAGTAATATGTTATTATTAGCAAACAGTCTTACTACCCCTGCAATCGGAACACTTTTCTGGTCAGCTTTGATTTTTGTTTTGTTTTTTCTTATCCTTACTAAATTTGCCTGGAAACCTATTCTTGCAGCCGTGAAAGCAAGAGATGAGATGATTAAAGGTTCTCTTGAATCAGCTGCAAAAGCCAGGGAAGAGATGTTAAAATTGCAGAGCGATAATGAAGCCATCCTGCGCAAAGCCAGAGAGGATCGTGAGGTTATACTTAAAGAGGCCAGAGAAGTTCGCGATAAGCTTATTTCTGAGGCTAAAGGAAGGGCAACTCTGGAGGCCGAGAAGCTTATTGAGAAAGCAAGAGCAGGGATTGAAAGTGAAAAGAGAAAAGCACTTTCAGAGATTCACCAGCAGGTGGCAACTTTGTCAGTCGATATAGCGTCAAAATTACTGGGTGAAGAACTTAAACAATCAGGTAAACAGGAGAAGTTGATTGATGATTACCTCAAAGAGATTGATTTCAGTAAGAATTAGTGAATAAAATTATAAATGAACGACAGCAAAATATCTGTAAGGTACTCCCGATCTTTATTCCAGTCGGCTCTCGAAAAAAATATTCTTGATAAAGTTAATCAGGATATGATATTTATTTCGGAAGTCTGCAAAATCCCGGAAGCTAAAGAGTTCCTTCATAGTCCCATAATTGTTCCGTCCAAAAAGACAGCGATATTTCACAAAGTGCTTGGAGAAAATGTAGAGAAAATCACTCTTTCCCTTATTGACCTGGTAGTAAAGAACGGCAGAGAGAGCTTTATTCCTGCAATCGCCAGGGTCTTCATCCATGAAACTCTGAAATACAATGGAATAACAGAATCTGTACTGACAACAGCAGTTAAAGTAGATAATAAAGTCAAAAAACAAATAGCTGATCTTATTTCAGAAGTTTTTAAAACCAAAGTTGATCTTGAAGAAAAAATTGATTCTGAAATAATTGGTGGTTTTATCCTTAGGGTAGACGATAATTACATCGATGGTAGTGTAAGAAATAAACTGCGGAAGATAAACAAAGAGCTTAAAGGAAGTGCTATAGCTCCTGCTTAGCAGGATATTAATAATAATGAATTTTAAGAAAATTTAATATGGCAAATATTAAACCGGCAGAAGTTTCAAAGATTCTTAAGCAACAACTTGAAGGAATTCAGACAGGGGTTGAACTGGAAGAAGTCGGAACGGTCCTTCAGGTTGGTGATGGAATCGCCCGTATTTACGGACTTTCAAATGTAGAGTCGAATGAATTGATTGAATTTGAAAACGGAATGGAAGCTATTGTTCTGAACCTTGAAGAAGATAATATCGGAGCAGTGCTTCTCGGTCCTACAGAGGAGATAAATGAGGGCGACATTGTAAAAAGAACCGGTCGCATTGCCTCAATCGGCGTGGGAGAAGGATTATTGGGAAGAGTAATAACACCCACAGGACAGCCAATCGACGGAAAGGGTCCTATAAAAGGTGAATTGTATAATCTTCCTTTCGAAAGAAAAGCTCCGGGGGTTATTTTCAGGCAGCCGGTTAAGCAACCTCTCCAAACAGGTATCAAGGCAATAGATGCAATGATCCCGATCGGCCGCGGGCAGAGGGAACTTATTATCGGTGACAGGCAGACAGGCAAAACTGCTATTGCCATCGATACTATTATTAATCAGCGCAGTAATTTTGAAAAAGGTAAACCGGTTTATTGCATTTATGTGGCGATCGGACAAAAAGGTTCTACTATTGCCAATATAGCAGCAACACTTGAAGAACATGGGGCGCTTGAATATACAGTTATTGTTCTTGCTACCGCTTCCGATCCTGCTGCTTCACAATTCTATGCACCTTTTGCCGGTGCTGCAATTGGTGAATTCTTTCGCGATACCGGCCGTGATGCTCTTATCATTTACGATGACCTTTCAAAACAAGCCGTATCTTACAGGGAAGTTTCTCTTTTGCTTCGTCGTCCGCCCGGACGTGAAGCATATCCCGGAGATGTTTTTTATCTGCACTCAAGACTTCTTGAAAGAGCAGCTAAAATAATTGAATCAGATGAAGTTGCACAAAAGATGAATGATCTTCCTGAAGTAATACGACACATGGTAAAAGGAGGCGGATCACTCACTGCGCTTCCAATAATAGAAACTCAGGCTGGAGACGTGTCAGCATATATTCCTACAAATGTGATTTCTATCACTGATGGACAAATATTCCTTGAAACTAGTCTTTTCAATTCCGGGGTCCGGCCTGCAATTAATGTGGGAATCTCAGTTTCGAGGGTGGGAGGAAATGCCCAGATTAAATCGATGAAAAAAATCGCCGGCACCCTGAAAGTTGATCAGGCCCAATACCGCGAACTGGAGGCATTTTCAAAGTTTGGCTCCGACCTTGATGCATCAACACTGGCAATTCTGAATAAAGGAGCAAGGAATGTTGAAATACTTAAGCAAGGTCAATATGCACCAATACCGGTCGAAAAACAGGTAGCAATAATTTATTGCGGAACCATGGGTCTTTTAAAGGATGTTCCGGTTAATAAAGTGAAAAGCTTTGAAATTGAGTATCTGGAGTATCTCGATCTTAAGCACAGAGATGTTCTTGATAACCTTGGCGAAGGAATCCTTAGTAATGATATCACAAATGTTTTGGAAAAAGTTGCTTCTGAACTGGTTATGAAATATCGTCAGTAATAATAGGGATTACCTGATTAAACAAATTCTAAATGGCGAATATAAAGGCAATAAGAATAAGGATCGCCTCGTTTAAATCAACCAGGCAGATAACATCAGCAATGAAGATGGTATCGGCTGCCAAATTGCGCAAGGCTCAGGATAAGATTGTCAGGTTGAGGCCCTATGCAAATAAATTACATGAAATACTGGTTGGTCTTTCACAGAGCCTGTCAGACACTGAAATTGATAATATCTATGGAAGGGTATCACCTCCTGATAAAATCCTTATTGTTGTAATCACATCTAACAGAGGCCTCTGTGGTGCGTTCAATGGCAACGTCATAAAGGAAACAAGAAGGTTAATTTCAGAAAAATACTATGACCAGTTCAAAAATGGGAACCTGAAACTTCTGACAATTGGGAAAAAAGGATTTGATTATTTCAGGAAACAGGCCGTAAATATACTTTCTGAACAGAATAATCTGTTTCATAATGTTTCATATAATAATGTTGCACAGGTGGCTGAAGAGGTTATGAGCAGTTTTACATCCGGAGAATTTGACAGGGTAGAACTTATATATAACCAGTTTAAGAATGCGGCAGTTCAGAACCTTACCACTGAGATATTTCTTCCTGTTGAGACAGCACCACCAGGAAAAGTTAAAGCGCTTCCGGTTGATTATATTTATGAAGCTAATAAAGAGGATATTATTAAAGAGCTGATACCTAAATCATTAAAAATTCAATTTTATAAAGCAGTTCTCGACTCTTTTGTCGCTGAACATGGTGCCAGAATGACTGCAATGCATAAAGCAACTGACAATGCAACCGGTATGATACGCGATATGACACTTCAATACAATAAAGCAAGACAGGCTGCAATAACCAACCAGATACTAGAGGTTGTAAGCGGTGCTGAAGCACTAAAAGGATAAAATTATTTGATTATCAGGATTGTTAAATAAGCATTATGTTCAATCAATCTGATCTGAAGAATTTAGTCGATAAGGCTATAATAAATCTTTCCTATAATACCGAAGCGGAAAGACTTATTGATCCTGTAAAGTATATCCTTTCAATAGGAGGGAAAAGATTAAGGCCCGTTTTGGCTCTGATGGCCTGTAACCTCTTCAATGACAAAATTGATGAAGCAATCATGCCTGCCACAGGGCTGGAGATATTTCATAACTTTACCCTGGTTCATGATGATATAATGGACCAGGCTGCGGTACGAAGAAATTTTCCTACAGTTCATAGTAAGTGGAACATTAACCAGGCAGTTCTGTCAGGCGATGTAATGGCATTTATTGCCAACGATTGTTTTTTAATGACACCACCAGGGTGTATGGCAAAAGTTTTCAGGGTCTTCAATAATGCAGCAATTGAAGTATGTATCGGACAACAGCTGGACATTGATTTTGAAAAGGCAACAATAGTATCACAGGATGAGTATCTGAGGATGATTGAACTGAAAACCGCTGCTCTGCTGGCTGCTTCTGTTAAAATTGGTGCAATAATAGGAGGTGCAGATGAAAGGGATTCAGAGCTTCTTTATGATTTTGGAAGGAACCTTGGTCTTGCTTTCCAGGTACAGGATGATCTGCTTGATATTTATGGCGATGTAAAAGTTTTTGGTAAAATTCCCGGAGGTGATATTATTTCCAATAAAAAGACCTTCCTTTTGGTAAAAGCTCTCGAAATAGCGACGGGAGAACAGCTTAAACAACTTCAGAATCAATTTTCAGTGAAAGAATTTGATCCTGAGATTAAAGTAAAAAAAGTTATTGATTTATACGATCAGCTTAACATCAGACTTATTACTGAAACGCTGGCAAATGATTATATAAACACAGCCTTCAGCCTGCTTGAAAAGATCAGTGTGGTGAAAGAAAGGAGAAAGGAGCTGGAATTGCTTGCTATCTCACTTATTGGGAGAGATAAATAATTTACTTACCGGTATTTTCAATTTTCTTTGACGTGTTAATGTTAATAAGAAAACCGGCATTGATCATGAGCTGGTTGTACTTGCCTGCAAGATATTTGGCTTCAGCATATAGACCCAACTTTTCTGTAATTTTTATATAGGAGCCCGCTCCCAGGTTTAGTCCTAATGCATTATCTGACTCACTGGATGAGGCATCCAGCCATTTTAAATTGGTAAATGTAATATTAAGCCCGGCAATGCCATAGAATTCAAACTTGTCAGCTGAATTAAAAACATAATGAGCGTTCAGATCGAACATAAATGCGGAAACTCTTGTACTCTCATTAGAATCTGTATTAGTACGAGGTAAAAAAAATGTAAAAGAGGGAGCAAATTGAATCGGAAACTTAAGGTCATAAATTCCTGTCAGGAATATTCCTGCAGGCGAATTCCTGAGTAAATCGGCATCAGTTGTTGCTGTTTCATAATCAAAGTGAAACCCGGTTCCATAAGTCAACCCTCCGCCTATTTTTGTGAACTGTGCATTTATCACTGAAAAAGAAGAAATTACAAAAAGAACGATCACGATGAGCTTTTTCATACAGCAGGGTTTAAATTATTGTTATTATTTCTTTTCATAGATTCTTGCAATAAAGATAAATAAATAAGAGATATATGGGCTTTGAGAACCTGGTAAAGAAATAGTAAAGCTTAACATTTTGGTAAAACTGAATTTATAAAGGTTTAAGTCAGTATAAAACACAAAAATTATTAAATTTGTATCTTCTGTAAAATCTTAAATAATGAAAATTATTATCGTTATAAAATAAGATACGTTATTTGAAAATCAATTATTTGTCCCAATTTTACATTAGTGAATTTTAGAAATCATTTAATAAAAAAATAAGATATATGTCACAGAATATAGGGAAAATCAGCCAGATCATCGGACCAGTGGTTGATGTTACTTTTGAAAGGCAGGGTTTTGATATGCCTGATATCTATGATGCGCTTGAGATAAAGAGAGATGATGGATCGCGGCTTGTAGTGGAATGTGAGCAACATATCGGCGAAAGAACGGTTCGTACTATCGCAATGGATTCGACCGATGGACTCCGCAGGGGAATGGAAGTTGTGGCAACAGGTTTGCCTATTACAATGCCTATCGGGGAACAAATAAAAGGCCGGCTTATGAATGTGACCGGCGAAGCAATTGATGGCATCGGTCCCCTTGATAAAAAAGGAGGCTATCCCATCCATCGCAAACCTCCAAAATACGAAGATCTTTCCACTGAAAAGGAGGTTTTATATACCGGTATTAAGGTTATTGACCTGATTGAACCTTATTCAAAAGGCGGAAAAATTGGTCTCTTCGGAGGTGCAGGTGTAGGAAAAACCGTTGTTATCCTTGAACTTATAAATAACATCGCCAAGTCATATTCAGGCTTATCAGTATTTGCCGGTGTGGGAGAAAGAACAAGGGAAGGTAACGATTTGCTTCGTGACATGATTGAAGCAGGCGTTATTAAATATGGCAAGGAATTTCTTGAAAGCATGAAATCGGGTAGCTGGGATCTTTCAAAAGTCGATATGAACGCTCTTAAAGAATCACAGCTTGCCCTTGTATTCGGTCAGATGAACGAACCCCCAGGAGCAAGGGCAAGAGTTGCCCTGTCAGGTCTTTCAGTTGCAGAGCATTTCAGAGATGGCGATGAGAAAAGCGGTGGAAGAGATATTCTTTTCTTCATGGATAATGTCTTCAGATTTACCCAGGCAGGTTCCGAAGTGTCAGCACTTCTTGGAAGGATGCCTTCAGCTGTAGGTTATCAACCGACACTTGCCACTGAAATGGGTATCATGCAGGAGAGGATCACTTCAACCAAGCATGGATCAATTACCTCAGTCCAGGCTGTATATGTACCGGCCGACGACCTTACTGACCCCGCCCCGGCTACAACATTTGCCCACCTCGACGCAACGACGGTATTAAGCAGAAAAATATCTGAACTAGGTATTTACCCTGCTGTGGATCCACTTGATTCAACCTCGAGGATCCTGACTGCAGAAATTGTTGGTGAAGCCCACTATAATTGCGCACAAAGGGTAAAAGAACTGCTTCAGAGATATAATGAGTTGCAGGATATTATTGCCATTCTTGGTATGGATGAACTTTCCGAAGAAGACAAACTGGTTGTTCACCGGGCACGAAGAGTACAGAGATTCCTTTCACAACCCTTCCAGGTTGCTGAACAATTCACAGGTATTAAAGGTGCGCTCGTATCGATTGAAGATACAATTAAGGGATTCAATATGATAATGGAAGGAAAAGTTGACCAGTACCCAGAATCAGCATTTATGCTGGTCGGTACGATAGAGGATGCAATTGCAAAGGGCGAAAAAATACTTGCCCAGTCAAAATAATCAGGCAGAATGAAAATAGAGATTATCACTCCTGACAAAAAAGTATATGAGGGGAACATTAAATCTGTAAGGGTTCCGGGTAAAAAAGGATCCTTTCAGGTATTGAAGGACCACGCACCCATTATCTCTACTCTTGAAAACGGCTCTGTGATTATGGTTGACCAGGAAGGGAAGGAAATAATATTTGAGATAAATGGAGGCGTGATTGAAGTAAAAGCTAATAAAATAATTCTGCTTGCTGATTCCGTGAAATAGGATCTATTGAATGACAACTGAAGAATTTCGCAAACATGCTCATGAGCTTGTTGAATGGATGGCCAACTATATGGAAAATGTTGAGAATTTTCCTGTTAAATCATCAGTAAAACCAGGCGAAATATTTAGAAAGATTCCTGATGTTCCACCGGAACATCCTGAACCGTTTGACTCTATAATGAGTGATTTTGAAGAGATAATTATGCCGGGGATAACCCACTGGCAGAATCCGAATTTTTTTGCATATTTTCCTGCGAACACAAGCCCTCCGTCAGTGCTTGCTGAAATGCTCATTGCAACTATTGCAACCCAGTGTATGATCTGGGAAACCTCGCCCGCAGCAGCGGAGCTCGAAGAAAAGATGATGATCTGGCTTAGGGATATGATCGGGTTGCCTTCAGGGTTTGAAGGCGTAATTCAGGATTCTGCATCCACAGCTACACTGGCAGCAATATTGACAGCCAGAGAAAAAATTTCCAATTTCTCGGTTAATAATGAAGGAGCTGAAAATGCAGGGACCTTTAAAGTTTATTGTTCAGATCAGACACATTCATCTGTCGAAAAAGCTGTAAAAATTTGTGGAATTGGCAGGAAGAATCTGGTTAAAGTACCTGTAAAAGAAGATTTTTCGATGGATCCTGAAATGCTGAAGGAGGCAATCATCAATGATAAAAAAAATGGATACATTCCTTGTTGCGTGATTGCAACTTTAGGTACAACAAGCACCACCGCTGTTGACCCTTTAAGAGCCATAGGAGAGATCTGCAAAGAAAATGATATATGGCTCCATGTTGATGCCGCAATGGCCGGAACTGCCCTTATTCTGCCCGAATTTCAATGGATGCTTGATGGCAGGGAATTTATCGACAGTTTTGTTTTCAATCCTCATAAATGGATGTTCACCAATTTTGATTGTACAGCATATTTTGTTAAAGATGCAGGAGCTCTTATCAAGACATTTGAGATCCTTCCGGAATACCTGAAAACAAGAACGAGAGGAAAAGTGAATGATTACAGGGACTGGGGTGTGCCTCTCGGACGCAGGTTCAGAGCTTTAAAACTATGGAGTGTTATCAGATCATATGGAACAGAAGGCCTCCGTGATAAAATCAGATATCATACAAAGATTGCTGCCCATCTTGCAGAAATGATCTCAAAAGAAAAAGATTTTGAAATACTTGCCCCGGTTATTATAAGCGTTGTCTGTTTCCGGTATATTCCTTCAGGGAACAGTGACAATCAGATTAATGCTTTAAATGAAAAGCTTAATGACCAGCTAAATGATTCAGGGAAATTATATCTGAGTCATACAGTTTTAAATGGGAAATATACTCTCAGAATGGTCACTGCCCAGACAAATGTCACTCTCGCACATGTAGAAAAGGCCTGGGAAATAATTAAGGAGACTGCCCGAGGTTTAAAAGCCTGAATAGATTACATTCTTCGCCTGCTTATATTCAAACCGAATATGTCGATGCTGAATACCAGCTCAAAAGAAGGGGCTTCGCTAAAATTTTTCCATGCAGTCTGAACTCCTGCAGATATCATATACGGAACCATCAGAACATTCAGATCGGCCATAAGTTGAAATCCAAATGACCTGAATGACTCCTGGTAATCATGATAATAATCAGGTACAAGGCCGTCGATCCCATTTTTATAATAGGTATTGCCTGTTCCTAAGGCATAGTCATAAAAGAGATTTGTACGTATCCTGTTCACGTACAAAAGGCCCGATAAGCTGAAATCGGGATATGCAACAGGCATAAAATAATCTCCTGAGATTAGGTCCAGCTCCTTTGAAACAATGTTTTTATATCCGCGGGGGAAAGGAACATTGTTAACAAAAAGGTATTCTCCTGGTACCTGCTTTTCGCCGGCAATTCTGATTTTAATATTATTGTTTGGAAAGATACCGGGGAAATAAAAAGTGGTCATCAGGGAAACATCCGTTCCATAAATCTGTTTATCGAAAGGAGCGTAAGAGTAATTCAGATCGAATACCTGTGCCCATCTTGGGTAAATATCGCGTACTGCAGTATTAAAATAATTTGAAAAGTACAACCTTCCTGAAAGCACTGTCTGCCCATAATCATAATTGCCGGTTGCTGAATTATAGACATCGTTGTTCCTGTAATCTGATGTAATCGTAGGCTGGAGATATTGAGTGAATTTCCCGGAATAAAAGGTAAGTGGAAGATAAACAATATTCAAAAATCTTAATCCAGGCTGAATTTCGGAAGGATTGCCGATATTTGATCCGACCTTATCAATAACCTGATTATCTCCATAATACAATTCTGATTGAAAAACAGGGTACCACCCTTTCCAGGTTATTTGAGTATGAAGGATATTGCTTTTATCCTGTGAATATTCATAACCTGTTGTAGTGATTAAAGTGCTTAATTGATTCTGGCTCATGACAGAAACTCCTGGTCTGACAGATACGGGATCGGTCTCTATTGCTTGAATATCAGCATAAAAAGGCATCCAGCTGTGAAAGTTAAAAAGATGCTGCCATTTTCTGTATGGCTCGGGGGTGTAAGCAATATGAGTAGTATCGACTAATGATTTTGGCTTATAATTAAAACGATTTATCAGGAAAGAGGCTGAACTTATATGATAATCTGCCATACCATGTTCATTGGCAAGATGCAGGCTGCAGATGTTGTTCCCAATTGATGTACAGTCGCTGAAAAATGCCTTTTCACCGTTAATAAAGAGATCCATTACACCAAACCTCGAACTGGTTATTAATGTTGTTTTTCTGTCGGGAGTCTTCAGAAAAATATTATCTGTTCCCGACAGGGAGCTGACATAATAAAGTGAATCATTTCTCAGGAAAGAAGATTGAAGTTCATTTCTGCCTGCATCAACAAGTGTTTCCCATTGCTGATCAGCAAAAGTATATGACATTATTCCTTCTCCTGCTGCTGTTAAAGAAATAACAGTGATTTTTCCACCTCCTGCTGCCCACTGTGGATGCTGAAGATTAGCATTACCCGGGGCAGGAACAGACTGAAGCAAAATTCCGGTTTCAGTGTCGATCAAAACAAAACTGTTAATATTGTCTATGGTATTTTCAGTAGCAGCTATTCTGCTCCCGTCAGGAGATATGGATGCTGAAAGGTACCTGGATTTTCGTGACAGCCTTGTAATTTTATGGCTGTGAATATCCATAACTTTTATGACCGAATACTCTCTGTTTTCCCATCTTGGATCAGGTAGTGTTTCGACCCATACAATCTTCCCGTTCGCATAAGAAATGACATAAGGATATAGCATCCCGGGAGTAACTATTTTCTTTTCAGTTTTTTCTGATGGATTAATTAACACAATTTCAGGAGGGTCAGATAATGATGTTCTTACAGCAAAAACGGTGTCGGTACCGGCATATACAGGGGAATAATAGTCGATGTATTTACCGTGCTTGTCAGGATTTAGGGGTTCGTACGATATCGGATTGCTTTCAGATACATCCTTTGTCCATACTGTTTTAAGAGTATCGAAGGTTTCTTTAAAGAGTTTTTTCTTTGTCAATCCGATGCTCTTCCGGAGGCTGATATTCATCGGATTAATAGTAAAAGGCTGATGTGCAGTATAATCAAGCGCCCTGATCCATATCTGCGGATCGTATTTCACAAGTGCCCAGGATACCATCTGGTAGCCATACTGGTAATAATCAGGGATATATTCTTTGAATGATCCGTTAAAGACCTTATCGTACCTGTAAATGTTTCCTTTTTCAACTATCAGGGCTTTCAGCTGTTTCTGGAATGAAGGACTCCTGCCTCTTCCTGATCCCGTAAGGATTGATTCGGCAAATACTGCATCTCCCTCAAGGAACCATTGAGGCAGAAGAGAAGCGACAACGCCCGTGAACTGCTCTCCGAAAAACAGGGACATCACTTTTGAAAAGCCCTGATTTAATGAGACCATCTGGAAAGCATGTGTAAGCTCATGTTGGCAGAGATATGTAACGGGATCCAGAGGAATAGTGTTTTGTTCGGGAGTGGGGTACATTTCAATACGTCGGGGGGCCCATGCCACATATCCGTTTGACTGGATAGTATAATTATGAATGATCACAGGGATCGTGAATTTTCTTTCAGGGAAAAGGGTTATAAGTTTTGAATAAGCTATATCAAGAGAATGGGCATAAGCAAGTCCTCCGGGACCATCTTTTTCAGGATAGATAACCGTAAACCTGTCTGTTTTTATCTGCATCCATTTCAGGGAAGAAGGTTCCTGTCCAGTATCATAATATTGTGCTGAGGCAACACTTACAGAAAGAAGGAAAGCTATATTTAAAAGAATTGACTGATATCTCATCTCAAATTTTTTTGCTCAAAGATATCAATAGAGATTATATAAGGAAACTGTATCCGGCTGCCAATAGAAATTACCATCAATATTTAAGGAAAACCGGAATTTCTGTTTTAAGGTATTTTTCGAGCAGGAAAAAGATCTTTTCCGGATAAATGGGTTTTAACACATATTCATTGCATCCTGCAATATAGGCTTCGGTTTTGGCCTGTTCCGAAGAATATGCAGTAATCATAATAACGGGAATGGTTTTTCTGTCTTTCCGGAATATTCTTGTACATTCAATTCCATTAATCAACGGAATGAGGAAATCCATGAAAACAAGATGAATAATATTATTTTTCAGGTTTAGAAAATCAACAAATTCTTTTCCTGTGTGAAAGATTTTAATATCAGCACCTGAATTTTTCAGAAGTGTTTCATAATACCTGATTGATGGCACGTCATCCTCAACAATAACTATATTTTTACCTGTAAGTTCTAAATTGCTGATATTCAGTGTCATTTATAGATTTGATTAAACACGTATAAAATTACGATAAGAAAAAGATCAGGAACCTGCTTATTTTAACAGTTATTAACATTTTATCAACATTATTCGCATTATGAAGACAGAAGATATTTGGTTTCCTGAATAATATTGTGCAATTTCGTATTGAAAAATCCGCAAAATCATGATAAGACAAATTCGTTTTATAAGAACTTTAATCCTTACACTGGGATTTATACTATTGATAAATAACGCATACAGTCAGGGTGGCATAAATAACGGGACACGGGCTGTCTTTATTTTTGATATTGCCAAATATATAGACTATGGACCGGGTTTTGCGGATTCTGCAGTTTTCAAAATAGGGATTCTTGATAAAGATGAATTTTTGTTTTTTGAAATGGGCAATCTGAGGAAAACAAGAACAAAGATCCAGGATAAACCCGTAGAACTGATTAAATTCAATTCTGAAAGTCAGATCGTTCAAACCCAGGTTTTATATGTGAACAAGGCAGGCGGGTTCAATCTTAATAAAATTAAGGCTGCTATTGAAAAGCATCAAACCTTACTTTTGACTGAGGGTTATGAATTCAGGGAATCAATGATAAATTTTATGGGAGTAGAAGGCGCAATGCCTAAGTACAGTGTAAATGAGGACCTGATCAATAAAGCAAGGATGAAGGTGAATTCAAATATGCTGACACAGGCTATTAAAACAAAGGAAGACTGGGAAAATCTCTTTGGCAAAGCTAGTGAGCAGATAGTGATCCAGCGTGATACAATAAAACAACAACTTGAAATGATCACTGCCCAGAAAAAAGAGATCCTTCATCAGAAAGCCCTTCTTGATAGTCTTGACAAAGAGATAGAAACAAAAGAGAAAACACTTAACGAAAAACAAAAAGTGCTTGACAGGCAGTTTGTTCAGATAACCAGACAGCAGGGAGAAATCACTGTTCAGAAACAGACAATAGTCGTTCAGCAGAAAGAAGTGCAGATACAACAGGATACCCTTGCCAGGCAAAAGGGAAAAATTACCCTTCAGTTGGCCCATATAGACGAGCAATTGAAAAAAATTGCTGATCAGGACAGTAAGATTAAAATGCAGCTTGAAGCAATTGAAAAACAGAAGCTGATACTCTATTTTGTTATTTTGGCACTGCTGCTAGTCAGTTTCCTGGGCTATTATATTTACCGCGGATATAAGATCAAGAAAGAGGCAAATATCAGGCTCGAGGAAAAGAACAGAACAATATCTATGCAGAAGGACGAGATTGAAAAGCAGAGAGATCTCGCAGCGGCTCAAAGGGATCAGATAGCATACCAGAAAAAACATATTACCGACAGTATCATGTATGCCAAGAGGATACAGACAGCTCTTATACCATCTCTTGAGCTGTTTAGTGATAAGCTCGAACATTTCGTCTTATATAAACCCCTGGCAATCGTTAGTGGCGATTTTTACTGGGTGGCATCAGTGGGTAACCAGCAGGTGATAATAGCTGCCGATTGTACAGGTCATGGGGTTCCGGGAGCTTTTATGAGCATGCTGGGGATTACATTGCTGAACGAGATAGTTACCGGCAAGCACATAATGATGCCCGACCAGATAATAGAAAATCTTCGCCAGGGAATAATAAAGTCATTGAATCAGGTTGCAGAAGAGGATAGTATCAAAGACGGAATGGATATTGCAGTCTGCCTTGTTGATTTTGATAAAAATTTATTATGGTACGCCGGAGCCAATAACCCACTGTACCTGGTCAGAGGAGGAGAGCTTACTCATTACAGGGCCGATAAAATGCCGGTGGCAATTCATTACAGAATGACTCCGTTCACACTGAATAAGATTGAACTTCAGAAAGGTGATGCATTCTACATTTTTTCAGATGGCTTTTCTGACCAGTTTGGCGGACCAAAGCAGAAGAAATTCATGTCGTTGCAACTACGGGAAACACTTGTCGCAATGTCAGGAAAACCTATGCTTCAGCAGGGTGAAAGGTTAAACGAGATATTTGAAGAGTGGCGCGGAGAGAGCCCTCAGGTCGATGATGTGACTTTAATAGGGATAAGGTACTAACTAATTGCAAACCCACTTTGTTGTTACGCCCAGTACTGTAACATCAGGAGTAGCTTCAATACGTGTCAACGACAAATCGCAATATTCTGTTCCGGTTCCTGAAGACAGGAGATTATTATTTGAATCGTAGGTATTTTGCTGGCAAACCTTACAAGTCTTCGAACACGAATTAAATGACAAGGCTATAAAAACAAAGCTGGCTGCGTACAATAATTTTCTTTTCATACTTGTGTATTTAAAAACCAAAGATAATAAAACTCTTTTCTTGTATAACGGAAATTATGTAAAAAGGTTATATAAATTAATTTCTATCAGATGATGCAGCATTATTCAAAAATACCAGTCATTGTATCAGGAATGAAAAATTTATAAATTGCATAAAAAAAAATAGTCATGGAAGATTCAAAGATGAAAAAGCATGTAACCGTGGTCGGAGCGATTCAAATCGGCTTCGGAGTCCTCGGTCTGATAGCCGCCGTAGCCGTTTTCTTTGCCCTGAGTTTTGCAAAAGGACAGGTGGGTGATGATAATACCGTCCAAATGGTTCTGGGATTTTTATCAGCCAGCCTTCCGTTGCTTATCGGATTTATGTCAACACTCGGACTGGTTGGAGGTATAGGACTTCTCAACTATATGCCCTGGGCAAGATACCTGGTAATTGTCGTAGCTGCTCTTGGCTGCCTGAACATCCCTATCGGAACGCTTAAAGGAGTCTATTCATTGTGGGTATTGCTACAGGATGATACAATAAAATTATTCGAACAGAAATAAATTTTTATTAAAATATCTTTGTAGAGACGTTCTATTTGGACGTCTCTACTTATTTTTGCCAGGTGAATAAAACTTAATGTGATGGCTGACGACTACAAGATAATTTTTTCTATGTACAGGGTAGGGAAATCATTTCCCCCGCACAGACAGGTACTTAAAGATATTTCACTCTCTTTTTTTCTTGGAGCGAAAATCGGGATAATCGGTTTGAACGGTTCAGGAAAATCAACACTAATGAAAATTATTGCCGGTCTGGAAAAGGAGTACCAGGGAGAAATTTCCTTTCTTCCCGGATATTCGATCGGACATCTTTCACAGGATCCATTGCTTGATGAAAGCCGAAGTGTCAGAGAAATTGTTGAGGAAGGTGTGAAGGATACGATGGAGATAATTAAAGAATATGAAAAGATAAACAATAGTTTCAGCGAACCGGAAGTTTACGAAAACCCTGACAGGATGAAACAGCTTATGGACCGTCAGGCTCTTCTTCAGGAGAAGATCGATTATAACGATGGATGGAATATTGAACATAAGATTGAAAGGGCAATGGATGCCCTGAGGTGCCCTGACAGCGATGCTAAAGTAAATGTTCTTTCGGGAGGAGAACGCAGAAGGGTGGCTCTTTGCCGTTTGCTTTTACAGCAACCCAATATTCTGCTTCTTGATGAACCCACAAACCACCTTGATGCCGAATCGGTTCAGTGGCTAGAAACAACGCTGAAACAATATCATGGCACGGTGATATGTATAACTCACGACAGGTATTTTCTCGACAATGTGGCCGGCTGGATACTGGAACTTGACAGGGGGGAAGGAATTCCCTGGAAAGGAAACTATTCTTCGTGGCTTGAACAGAAAGCAAAAAGGCTTGAAGTTGAAGAAAAAGGAAATGTCAAAAGAAGAAAAATACTGGAGCGGGAGCTCGAATGGGTCAGGATGTCACCTAAGGCCCGTCGAGCAAAGTCAAAGGCCAGGTTAGGAGCGTATGAAAACCTTCTTAATCAGGATGTCAGACAAAAGGAAGATAAGCTTGAAATATTTATTCCAAACGGGCCAAGGCTTGGTGATAAAGTAATAGAAGCAAGATCAGTTGCAAAATCGTTTGATGAAAAATTGCTTTTTGAGAACCTCGAATTTAGCCTGCCTCCAAATGGTATTGTTGGAGTAATAGGCCCTAACGGCGCTGGAAAAACTACACTCTTCAGAATGATAATGGGACTGGAAAATGCCAGTAAAGGAGTCTTTAAAGTGGGAGAAACAGTCGTTCTTGGATATGTTGATCAGGCTCATGCTGCGATTGATCCGGCAAAAACAGTGTATGAAGTAATTTCAGGGGGCCAGAATGATGTGATGGTCGGGAATCGTCTTGTTAATGCAAGAGCGTATGTGGCAAGGTTTAACTTCACAGGAGCCGATCAGGAAAAGAAATGTGGTGTACTGTCAGGAGGAGAGAGAAACAGGCTGCATCTTGCTCTTACATTGAAATCGGGGGCAAATGTGTTGCTTCTTGACGAACCTACCAACGACATTGATGTAAATACTTTAAGAGCCCTTGAAGAGGGTCTGGAAAATTTTGCAGGATGTGCCGTTATAATTTCTCACGACAGATGGTTTCTCGACAGGGTCACAACTCACATGCTGGCTTTTGAGGGAAACTCCAAAGTTGTCTGGTTCGAGGGAAATTATACCGACTATGAAGAAAACTATAAAAAAAGAGTCACTGATACCACTCCGGGTAGGATTAAATATAAAAAGCTCGTTTAAGGACATGCTTTTATGAGAAATTATCTGACCAGTAATAGAACCTGCTCAAAAATGGGAAGCATCAAATTGCTGGTTGCATTTTGCTTATTTCTGTTATCATTACCTTTTGCCCTGGCAAATAATCAAACCAGTTATTATGTCAGTGTGAATGGTAAGGATATAAATCCGGGCACTAAAGAAAAACCTTTCAGAACAATAGAAAAATTAAACAGCGTACATCTGGAGCCCGGTTCCGTTGTTTACCTGGAAGGCGATTCTTCTTTCGCCGGTCCTTTAATTTTAAATTCTGATGAGAATGGCACTCAAGAAAACCCGGTTTTAATTACCAGCTATGGTAATGGTTCCGCCCAGATAAACGGAGATCTGAAAGAAGCGATTCTGATTAAAAGCAGCTTTTTCATTCTAAAGAATATAAACGCAAAAGGCGCGGGCAGAAAGGAAGGGAACACCACAAATGGAATCACAATAATATCAGCTAATGCAGCTATAATAGAAAATGTAATAACCGAAGGATTTCAGAAATCCGGTATAGAATTAAATAATTGCAGAAATTCCCAGGTAATGAAAGTATCAGCAAAAAACAACGGATTTTGCGGTATTTACGTTTCAGGATCACAATCAATATCAAAAAACATTGTAATTAAAGATTGCTCAGCCGAAAACAATGCTGGTGATCCCACGAATCTGGACAACCATAGCGGGAATGGTATTTTTGTGGCTGGCTCCGACAGCGTATTAATTGATCATTGTACTGCAACAAACAATGGATGGGATATGCCCCGGATAGGGAATGGTCCGGTAGGTATCTGGGCTTATGCAACCGATCATCTCATAATTCAGTATTGTATATCTTATGGCAATAAAACAAGAGAAGGAGCATCCGATGGCGGCGGGTTCGACTTTGACGGAGGAATGACCAATTCCATTATTCAGTATTGTCTATCCTATGATAATCAGGGATCGGGCTATGGGTTATTTGAATTTCAGGGTGCGGATAAATGGAAAAATAATGTAATACGCTACTGTATTAGTATAAATGATGGTCAAAAAACCTCCGGGGCTGCCGGGTTTTTAATCTGGAATGCCTCTGAGGACAGTACAGATCTGAGCGGCTGCCAGGTGTGCAACAATCTGGTATATAATAATCTTGTTTCGGCAGTAAGATTTGATAAACAAAGCAGGAACAGTAAATTTCTTTTTGCTAATAATATATTTATAGGAAATGGCGACATTATAAGCGGACCTTCATCGGGAGAAATCTTTTTAGGAAATGTTTGGTGGAATACAGCTGCCGGATTAATAAAGTTCAGAGGATACAACAATCTTGCAGACTGGGCTAATGCAACAGGACAGGAGAAATTTAACGGGGAAATAACAGGATTGCAGGCCGACCCTTTATTAAACGGACCTTTTTTAACTGATCTTAAAAATCCTTACAAGCTCAGATCTCTGGATGGATATAAGTTGCAAAATAATTCGCCTGTTACAGGAAGAGGGATAAATCTAAAAGCGTTATTTAATATCATAGCACCATCTGATGATTTTTTTGGTAATTCAATTCAGAAAGGTGTTGCATCTGAACCAGGGATACATGAATTAAAATAATGTAAACTTAACACACTATATTTGCGTTATATTCAATTTAAGAATAGTCGCCGGGAATAGATATAACGAAATATAAAAATCAATAAGACATAATATTGACAATATCCGCAAAGTTTTACATCAGCATAATTAAATGAAAAACAGATATCTCATATTTATAATTACAGTCATTTCTGCGTTCGTTTTTATTTCTGAATCGAGGGCAGATTCTCCAACTGATTCCTTAAATGTAGCTCCATTCGGTAAGGTTTTTATTTATAAGCAAACAGCCACGCCTCAAAATGTCGTTATAATGATTTCGGGAGAGGTAGGTTGGAAATCAGGAGTTACCGGTTTTGCGGAAACCTTTTCAAAGATGAATACTATGGTTATAGGTGTGGATATAGTACGATATTATAAAAATCTAAAACAGCGGCAGGACGAATGTTATAATGTAGGAACTGATTTTGTAGAACTCACAATCGCCATAGAAAAGAAATATAATTTTCCTGATTATGCACCACCGGTCATTATGGGTTATTCCAGCGGGGCCACCCTTGTTTACGGAATACTGGCACAGTCGCGCACCGGATCATTTATTGGCGGAATCTCACTGGGCTTTTGTCCTAATATTGAGCTCCCTAAAATGTTATGTCAGGCATACGGACTTTCGCAGAGCATCAATGTACCGGGGAAAAGTTATTTTTTTCAGCCCGATACACTGCTTGAAAACCGGTGGATCGTTTTGCAGGGAAAGATTGACAAGGTTTGCAGCTATTCAGAAGTATCGGATTTCGTTAATAAAACTGCTGATGCAGAGCTGATTTCACTGGAAAATGTAGGACATGGCTTTTCAAAGGTGAACAATTTTATGCCCCAATGGAAAGATGCATATATTAATCTGATTAAGAAAAGTGAAAAGCTTCAGGCCACAAGTGTAAATTTTGATCTGGTAAAGAACCTTCCTCTTGTTATAACAAAAACGAATATTCACAGAAATGATGCGCCTCTTGCCCTGCTGATTTCAGGTGATGGAGGCTGGTACGGTTTTGAACAATTGATCTCTGACAGCCTTGCAAGGGTTGGAATTGCAACAATAGGTCTTGATTCAAGAAAATATTTCTGGAAAAGACGGTCAACAGAAGAAACAGCCGACGATCTGGCACTGGCACTCAATTACTATGCGAAAGAGTGGGGTAAGCGGCGGCTTCTTCTGATAGGGTATTCGCTAGGCGGCGAAATAGTTCCATTCATCGTAAATAAATGGTCGGATGAGATGAAATCAAAGATCGTGTCAACTGTGCTTTTATCTCCGGCTATAACTACTGACCTTGAGGTACATATATCGAATATGCTGGGACTGGGCAATCGCCAGAATACCTATAATGTAGTTGATGAAATAATTAAGATGCAGCCGGTTCCCACTTTGTGTATCTTTGGGGAAGGTGAAAAAAACCCGGTACCGCAGTTATTGGCCGGAACATCTGCAAAAATCAGATTTGTACCGGGAGATCATCACTACAGATCCAATGTTAAACTGCTTATTGAGACCATGAGAGAGAATCAGGCATTGTGGATATTTTAGTATCGGAATGTTGAACTTTTTGACTTTTATTTGTATTCTATGTTAAAAGAAAAATCAGCAGGGTCGGTCCGGGACTTTTTTAAAGAAAAAGTCTTCATCTGGCTTAATGAAAATGCGAGGCTGATTACCCAGTTTCTTTTTACTGCCTTGTTTATAGTTCTGGCAGCCTGGTTCACGTTACGTCAGAAACATGAATTGCATACTGTCAGCCTTATTCTTTCAGATGCAAATAAATATTGGATACTTGCCGGCCTTGGGCTCGTTGTTTTCTATATTTTCATTCAGGGCGTGATGTATGTGACATCTTTTGCTTCGATTGACACCAGGCTGAACCTCTGGGATGCAATTATTCTTTTTCTCAAACGCAATTTCATCAGTGTTTTTCTGCCGGCCGGAGCTGTGTCTTCCCTGGCATTCTTCAGTAATGAGATAGAGAAAAAAGGGATCAGCAAAACCCAGGTCTACTTCGCCTCTTCCATTTATGCTTTTGTAGGAATTCTTTCTGTAGTGATAGTTGCCATACCTGCTTTTCTGTTCGTTGTTTCAGGAGGCAGCATAGGCATGGGGAAATGGTATGCACTGGGAGGTGTAATCCTGATTTTGTTATTGTTTGTTTTTGTTTATTATTCACTGATAAGAAAAAGAAAGCTTTACACATGGATAATTAAAGTTTATCCTAAAGCAGAACTTTTTATTGAGGAACTAAAGAGCAACAGGATAAACAGAAAACAATTTCTTTATACGGTACTGATTTCAATCGTAATTGAATTTGTGGGGATAGCACATGTTTATATTTCAATGATAGCGCTGAATTTTACTCCATCGATCTCTACAGCGATCATAGCCTATATTATCGTGGTAATATTCCTGATTATTTCTCCCTTTCTGCGTGGGCTTGGAGCGATTGAAGTTTCAATGACGTACGTTCTTATACATTCCGGATTCAGCAATGTTGATTCCATAGCAATAACCCTGCTCTTCAGGTTTTTTGAATTCTGGCTTCCGCTTTTTACAGGTATAATAAGCTTTCTATTGAAGGTTGATAAACTGATTATGCGGATCTTCCCGGCAGTTTTGATCTTTGCTCTGGGTATAATGAACATTATTTCAGTATTAACTCCTGCCCTTCCTGAAAGGGTTAAGATACTGAAAGATTATTTACTCGTTGATTTTGTCAGCTTTTCAAACAGCTTTGTATTTGTTGCAGGATTATTCCTGCTGGTAACAGCTGCTTTTATGTTAAGAGGTTTACGAACAGCCTGGTGGTTTGCTGTGGCACTAAGTATTATATCAGTTTTTGGAAACATAGCCAAAGGGATAGATTATGAAGAAGCGAGCATAGCGCTTCTTATTGTCGGTTCACTGGTAGCAACGAGAAAAGAATACTATGTAAAAACAAATCCAAAGCTGGGAACAGTAGGATTGCAGACAGCAATGTTAAGCATGGCAGCTGTTATGTTATATGGAGTGGTCGGATTCTATTTCCTTGACAAAAGGCATTTTCATATTGATTTCAATCTTTTTCAGTCATTCTGGTACACACTTCAGAACTTCTTTCTGATTGGCAGTAGCGACCTGGTGCCTCGTGATGCTTTTGCACGTGATTTTATATACCTGATAAAGATAAGTGGCTTTGCCTCCATATCTTTTCTTGTTTATTCTCTTGTACGGCCATACGTTTTTCGGATCACACCAAAAGATGAGGAAATAATACGTGCAAAATCTATGACAAAGCAATTCGGGAATTCTGCTCTTGACTTTTTCAAAACATATTCTGACAAATTTATTTTTGCCCCGGCTGATATTAACGCATTTATTTCATATCGTGTCAGCCGGAATTTTGCCGTGGTTCTTGAAAATCCTGTGGCGGAGAATATCAGTGAGATGAAAAAATGTATAGTCTCCTTCAGCAAATATTCTTATGAAAACGGCCTTAAAGAGATTTATTACCGTGTACCAAAGGAGAGTCTTCCTGTATATTCTGAATTATCAAGAAAGAGCCTTTTCCTTGGTCAGGAAGGAGTAGTTGATCTTAATACATTTACTCTTGAAGGTGGTGAAAAAAAATCCATCAGGAACGCAATTAACAAAATTTCTGAGCAGGGATATACGACTCATGTGAATACTCCTCCTCTCCGTGACGGGTTCATTCAAAAGCTAAAAACAGTAAGCGAAGAATGGCTGAAACTTACGGAAAGGAGTGAGATTGTTTTTTCGCAGGGAATGTTTGTTGAAAAAGAAATCAAGGAACAGACAGTTATCACAGTTGAAAATCGGGAAGAAAAAATCATCGCATTTTTAAATATCGTACCCGACTTTGTAAAGAACGAAGGGACTTACGATTTGCTGAGGAAAACTGCAGATGCACCCAACGGGATCATGGATTACATCCTTGTTGAGCTTTTCAAATATTTCAAAACCAACGGAATCAGGTATGTCAATCTGGGTTTTGCACCTATGTCGGGGCTTTGTGATCCGCATAACTTTACTGAAAAATCAATGAAGTTTGCTTATGAAAAGATCCGTTCATTTTCAAATTACAAAGGACAAAGAGAATATAAGGAAAAGTTCAATCCTCAATGGAACGATAAATTCCTGATTTACAGCAATGATTATGATCTGCTTCAGGTGCCGGCAATGTTAGCCCGGGTTATTAAACCGTAAGGAAT
The DNA here is from genome assembly GCA_963838215.1 of uncultured Bacteroidales bacterium. Taxonomy (GTDB): domain Bacteria; phylum Bacteroidota; class Bacteroidia; order Bacteroidales; family VadinHA17; genus LD21. The sequence goes on from CAWIQG010000006.1 coordinate 202,023, forward strand.
CATTTACTCTTTAAAAACCAGTAACTTCGATGTTGCTAAGTTAATCCGGTATTTATACAATTAGAATAGAAGAGTAAATTATTACAGAAAATGAATGTTCTCATTATTGAAGATGAACCGCACGTATCCTCATTCATAAAAAAGGGGCTTGAAGAGGAATCATTTCATGTTGATGTCGCTTTTGACGGATTTACAGGGAAAAAACTGGCATTGCAGGAAGAATATGATATTATTCTTTTAGATATAATCCTTCCTCAAATCAATGGAGTGGAACTATGCCGATCGCTGCGGGAAGAAAAAGTAAAAGTTCCGATTTTAATGCTCACCGCACTTGATTCAACAGATGATATTGTGACCGGATTAGAAACAGGTGCAGATGATTATCTGACAAAACCTTTTAAGTTTAAAGAGCTTCTCGCAAGAATTAATGCGTTGATAAGAAGAAACCAAAACCTGACAGTGACACCAGTTTTTACAATAGCCGATCTGGAAATAAATGAATTTACAAAAGAAGTAAAACGAAAGGGACAGGTAATAAAGCTTACCGCTCGGGAATTTTTCCTGCTACAATATTTCATACGGAATCACGGGGTTGTGAAATCACGTACACAGATCCTGGAATCGGTTTGGGGAAATGATTATAATACCAGCTCAAATGTTGTTGATGTTTACGTAAATTATTTACGAAACAAAATTGATAAAGATTTTCTTCCTAAATTAATTCATACGGTGACCGGGATGGGATATATTTTTAAGGAAGATGAAGAATGAAAATCAAGACAAAACTTACGCTTTTATTTACATTGGTAATTGCTCTCCTATTACTTGCGCTTAATGTTTACATTTACTCATTAAGTAAATCTTATGCTTCAAATGACTTTTTATCCCAGCTCAGGGTGCGAACCTATGCTGCTGCAAATGTATATCTTGAAGAAGATGAAGTAAGCAAAAAGATTTTCCTGGAATTTCAGAAAAAGCTGCTTGAGAAAATACCCGGAGAGATTATAAGGCTTTACGATTCGCTTAATCAACCTGCTTTTATCAGGGATTCAATCCCCCCGGCATATCCGATTTCGGTTATTGAAAAAATAAGGAAAGAAAAATCGTACCAGAGTAAGGATAAGGATGTTTATACCTATGGTATTTTTTATCCTGACAATCAGGGAGATTTTGTAATTCTTGCTTCTGCTGTTGACAAGACCGGCGATGCAAAACTAAACTATCTACGGAATGTTCTTTTAATCGGTTTTATTATAAGCATTATAATTGTGTTTTTTATAGGAAGGTTTTTTACCAAGCAGGTTCTAAAGCCATTGAGAGAGATTAATAAACAGGTAAACGAAATCACCGAAACCAATCTGAACCTGAGGTTAAATGAAGGAAACAGAAAGGATGAACTTGCAGAACTTGCCATTACTTTTAACCGGATGCTTGAACGTATCGGAGGTGCTTTTGAATTGCAGCAGAATTTTGTCACCAATGCTTCGCATGAATTACGAACTCCACTCACTTCAATTATAGGGAATATTGAAGTTACCCTTTCAAGACAAAGAAATGCAGATGAATACAGGACAGTTTTGAATACAATACTGGAAGAAACGGAACGATTGCACAAGTTAAGCGATGGATTGCTGAGTATTGCACAGGCAAGTTTTGACAGGAACAGGCTGAAAATTGAAAATATAAGGATGGATGAGCTGCTCGAAGAAGCAAAAGATATTGTGAAAAATCAGATCCCTGAGAGTAAAATGGAACTGGATTTTGAGAATTTGCCTGCCATTTCTGATGAGCTTTTAATTAAAGGCAATAAAAATCTTTTAATGATTGCTTTTGAGAATCTGTTTGAAAATGCGTGCAAATTCTCCGATAACGGAAAAGTAAAAATTACCCTGATTAATACTCCTGAAACTATGAATATCATTGTGAGTGATTCCGGCATAGGTATTCCTAAAAAAGATATTCATCATATTTTTGAGACTTTCTTCCGTGCCGATAATGCCCGGTCGTTTAAAGGATCGGGAGTTGGTTTGTCCCTTAGCCATAAAATTGTCCTGCTTCACAACGGAAAACTTTCAATCGAGTCGGAAGAAGGCAATGGAACAATAGTTAAAGTAATGTTAAGGAAAATCTAAAATTATCTGAAATATCTGATTCTAATCATTTTCTAATCTCATTCTAATACTTTTATAATAATACAGGAATAAGTTTGCGCATTGTAATTTTAATTTGTCTTAAACAAATGCTCAAAATAATTATCCTGTTATTCCCTGTCTGTTTCATCCTGAATAAGGCTGAGGCGCAAATCAATTTACAGACTGATACGGTGGCATTATCACTTCAGGATGCCGAAAACTTATTCCTTAAAAATAATTATGATCTGCTTGCTGCCAGGTATCAGATTAATGAAGCTGATGCGGCTTTAATACAGGCTAAATTATGGGACAATCCCAATTTAAACTTTGAACAGGGTGCTTATAATAATGATACCAGGAAGTGGTTCGACTTTTCCGAGACGGGCGAGACTGCAGTTAATTTGCAACAACTAATTTATCTGGCAGGGAAAAGAGATAAAAGGATCAGTTTAGAAAAAATCAATACACAAATTGCCCAGTTCCAGTTTTATGATCTTATCAGGACCTTACGCTATGAGTTAAGGACCTCTTTCTTTGAACTTTATTTTTTACAAAGATCCCTTTCGGTGTATGACCGCGAACTTGCAGCACTAAAAACACTTGTAGACGCTTATTCTACCGAATATCAAAAGGGGAATGTACCGTTTAAAGAACTGGCCCGATTGCAGGCGTTGCAGTTTAATCTCGAAAATGAAAAAATAGACGTTCTGAAAAGTGCAGCTGAAAAGCAAAGTAATCTTGTTTTACTGACAGCAGATTCACTTTCAAGGCCAATCAAACCTGTTGTCGATGTTTCATATTTTGATAACATTGACCCAACCTCATTAAACCTGTCACAATTGCTTGACCATGGCTTATCCGATCGTTACGACTTAAAGATAAGTGAAGCGCAAATACAGTCCGAACAGACAAATCTCGCTTTGCAAAAAGCAATGCGCGTTCCTGATATGACAATCGGAGCAAGATACGATAAAGCGGGAAGCTATGTCCGTAATTACAATTCTCTTTCATTAGGTTTTGACCTTCCTTTATGGAATCGCAATCAGGGCAATATAAAGATTGCCGAGAATAAAATCGAAGAAAGCAAAACGCTTAAAAACCAGAAAGAACTTGAAGTAAAAAATGATATTGTAAAAGCTTATATGCAGCTTATCGAGACTGACAGGCTTTATAAATCTTCATTGCAAAAATTTGACAGCAATTACGACAAGTTGTTTGACGGAATTGGCATCGCCTATCAAAACCATACAATCAGTTTACTTGAATTCATTGATTATTACGAAACATATAAAAATTCAAAAAGCGAATACTACCAATTGCAAAATAACCGCCTCAACGCTATGGAAGATCTGAACATGGCCACAGGCACAACTATTTTTAAATAAATCACCATGCGACACAGAAAAATATTTTTTCGACCAGGTTCAATTATGGCTATACTGTATTTGTCTTCGTGCAGTAACCATGTCTCCCCTGATACTAGTTCAGTTCAGAAATTTTGTATTCCGGATTCTCTTCTGAAAAATATCACTTATGATACGATAAGATCAGAATCTGTTAATAGCGAGCTTAAACTGTCAGGGAAAATTGTATTCAACGAAGACAAAGTAGTAAGAATTTTTCCAATGGTAAGTGGACATGTATCAGATGTTAAAGTTTCACTGGGAGATTACGTAGAAAAAGGTGAAGTGCTTGCCATAATACGAAGTTCCGATATGGCAAATTATTTCAACGGATTCAAATCTTCTCAATCGGACCTTATTATCGCAAAAAAAAATCTTGAGGTAACAAACAACATGCGCAGCAGTGGCGTTAGCTCGGAGAAAGATTGCCTTATTGCTCAAAATGAATACCAGAAAGCACTTGCACAGTACAATAATATGAAAGAGATCATGAGAATAAATGGCAGCTCATTCCTTTCAAATGATTCCACCGGTTCGGGCTATGTGATTAAGGCGCCTATCAGCGGATTTGTTGTGGAGAAGAATGTAACTATCGGGATGGATCTTCGACCCGATGCCAATGACTATCTTTTCACTATCAGCGATCTCAAAGAATTATGGGCCACGGCTAATGTTTATGAAACTGACATCGAAAAAATTAAGACAGGTTCTGTGACTCAGGTTACTACGTTAAGCTATCCCGACAAAATATTCATCGGAAATATTGAACGAATCTCCGATATTCTTGATCCTGAAACAAAAGTAATAAATGTTAAAATACGTCTAGAAAATCCGGAATACAAGTTAAAGCCTGGAATGTTTGCCCGCATTGTAATTCATTTCCCGGAAGATAAAAAAATGCTGGCTGTCAAAACAAACTCTGTCATTTTTGATGACAACAAAAGCTATGTGTTGCGTTTTCGAAGCAAAAATGATGTAAGCGTGAAGCAGGTAACTATTTTTAAAACATTCGACGATATAAGTTTTATATTAAGCGATTCGTTGAGTGTAGGCGATCTGGTTATAGCCAGAAATAGCCTGTTTATTTATACGGCACTTAAGAATTAATTGAACTTTCTGACAAAAAACACTTCCACAGCTAACTGGTATGAACAATTTAGTCAAAAATATTATTTCCTTCTCGTTAAGGCATAAGCTTTTTATTTTTTTTATGACAGGCATTCTTGCAATTGCAGGCATTTACTGTTTCATAAAAACTCCTATTGTTGCTTTTCCCGATTTTACCAATACACAAATACAAATTATTACGCGTTGGCCGGGACGCAGCGCACAGGAAGTAGAGCGTTTTGTAACTATCCCTGTTGAAATTACCATGAACAGTGTTCAGCGAAAAATTACTCTTCGCTCACAATCGTTGTTTGGGCTCTCAGTAGTGACATTGGTATTTGAGGATGACGTTGAAGATATGTACGCCCGACAGCAGATAACAGGATTATTGCCCTCAGTTGATTTCCCTGAAGGTGCCGAATTTGAGCTTACACCACCGACAGGTCCTACAGATGAAATTTTCCGTTATACACTCTATTCCAGACATCGTACTCCAACAGAACTGCGTACCCTTCAGGATTGGGTGATTGACCGCAATATACGGACAGTTTCAGGCGTAGCTGACGTGGTTGCTTTTGGCGGTCCTATTAAAACGTACGATGTGAATGTCAACCCCGATCAGTTGTCGCAATACGACCTGACGGCACTCGATGTATATGACGCAATAAGCAAGAGTAATGTAAATGTGGGTGGTGATGTTATTGAGAAATCGGCACAGGCATTTGTGGTACGTGGAATAGGCCTTATTAACAATATGGACGATATAAGGAATATTGTTATTAAAAATGTCAAAGGAACCTCACTTCTTGTTAAAAATGTTGCTGAGGTGAAAGAATCAAACCAGCCCCGATTAGGCATGGTGGCGCGTGGTTACGAAACTGATGTAGTGGAAGGCATTGTGCTGGGGAGAAAAGGGATTGACCCGAGTCCGGTGCTGAAAGCACTGAAAGAAAAAGTAAAAGAGCTTAATGAAAAAATATTGCCGTCTGATGTGGAGGTACAAACAGTTTACGACAGGCAAAATCTGATAAATTTCTGTTTGCATACTGTATTTCACAATGTGCTCCTGGGAATTATCCTGGTTACTGCAGTTGTTCTTCTGTTCATGCGCGATTGGCGCGCAACGCTGATTGTTTCTCTTATTATTCCGCTTTCACTACTGTTTGCTTTCATTCTGCTTTATTTAAAAGGAATGTTTGCCAACCTTATTTCTATCGGCGCCATCGACTTTGGAATTCTGATTGACGGTGCCGTTGTAATGGTGGAAGGAGTATTTGTTTCGCTGGGATTTTATGCTGCAGAAATTGGAATGGAAAAATTCAACAAAGTGGCAAAACTTGGTCTGATCAGGCGGACAGGTGTAGATATGGGGAATGCGATTTTCTTTTCCAAGATCATTATTATCACAGCGCTTATTCCAATTTTCTCTTTTGAAAAAGTTGAAGGAAAACTATTTTCTCCTCTTGCTTATACACTGGGATTTGCTTTGCTGGGTGCACTGTTTTTCACGCTTACTTTTGTTCCGGCATTAACCAGCAGGTTGTTCCGAAAAAATGTGGCAGAAAAACACAATCCTCTTGTATCGGGGTTGATTAAGTATTATGAAAGACTTTTTGACTGGGTGATGGGGCATAAAAAATTAAGCTTCAGTATTGCTATGTTAATTGTAGCGCTTACTTTTTTTTCAGCAAAATTTCTTGGGACAGAATTTATTCCGCATTTGAATGAAGGCGCACTTTGGGTTGAAGGTAGTGCACCGATGAGCATTTCTCTTGAGCAATCCAAAGCTCTTGCCGATAGTATGCGGTATGATTTACTTAGTTTTCCAGAAGTGAAGGAAGTAGTTTCACAAATCGGTCGCCCAGATGATGGGACCGATGCCAAAGGATTTTATGATATTGAAAATCTGGTTGATTTGTATCCTAAGGAGCAATGGAAATCGCATCTCACGAAAGATGAGTTGATTGATAAAATGCAGGAGCGCCTGAACTCAAAATATGTCGGAGCAGTCTGGAGTTTCTCGCAACCCATTATTGACAATGTGAACGAGGCTGTTGCGGGTATTAACGTAAACCAGGCAGTGAAAGTTTTTGGTGAAAATCTCGATACGATATCAAAAATTGCAAGACAGGTTTGTGAAAAAGTCAACTCCATCCAGGGCATGGAAGATGTCGGTATTCTGAAAAACCTGGGACAGCCGGAATTACAAATCATTCTTGACCGTGAAAAAATGGCCGCTTATGGTATTTCTGCTGCCGACGCAAATGCAGTAATTGAACTGGCAATTGGAGGAAAGGCCGCTACTCAATTATATGAGGGCGAAAAAAAATTCGATGTTCGCGTGCGTTATCAGTATCCGTACCGGAAATCAGAAGCTGAAATCGGAGAATTGATGATTCCGACTGCATCAGGTACTAAAATACCCCTCAAAGAGATATCAGATATTAAACTGGGGAGTGGTCCTTCATTTATTTATCGCGAAAATAATAAACGATTTACAGCTGTCTCATTTGCAGTGCGGGGCAGAGATCTTGGAAGCACTGTTATTGAAGGGCAAAAAAAACTAACAGATGAAATTAAATTGCCTAAGGGATATACAATAAAATGGAGCGGCGATTATGAAAGTGAAATAAGAGCTATGACACGCTTATCAATTGTTGTACCGGTCAGTCTTATCATAATTTTTATCATTCTGCTGGTTCTTTTCCGCAAAATCAAAGACGTTTTGCTTGTCCTTATGAATGTTCCTTTTGCACTTGTGGGAGGAATTTTAGCGCTTCTTATCAGTGGAACGAACTTTAATATAGCATCAGGTATTGGTTTTATTGCTTTATTCGGGATTTGTATTCAGAACGGAGTGATAATTATTTCAGTGTTCAAACAAAATCTTAATAAAAAAATGTCGCTTGACAGTGCTCTCAAGACAGGAATTATCAGCCGTGTACGTCCAGTTGTGATGACAGCACTGATGGCAATATTCGGACTGCTGCCGGCAGCAATCTCCACCGGGATAGGTTCCGAAACACAGAAACCACTTGCTATTGTCATTGTCGGAGGATTAATCAGTGCAACCCTGCTGACACTGTTGATTTTCCCTGTCATAGTACACAGATTGTATAGAGTGAAGATTGATACTGAAATCGTTTAACTCCGGTGATTCTTAACCGTATTTAAGGTCATATTCAGCATGAACCCGATTTTCCTATTGTTAAAACCGAGTAAAACAAGATCCATAACCTCTATCTCCCTGGTGGTGAGCGAACAATAATTATTCAACATAATTACCGGTAAGCCATCCTTTGTTCAGAATCTCCTTCTAACTTTCATAAATTATCCGTTTAGTAATGAAAAGGAATATTGATTAGTACTTCTTTTATATAATATAAATTATTTTTACCACACTTTTAAAAATAACAACAACAAATTCTGATCTATGCCATTTTAAATTATTTTACTTGCAAGCTGCATCTTATAACTTTTGCTTTCATAATAAAAGTGTGTAAAAAAAGATAATCTGTGTTACAAAAATGAATCAGGCAAAAAGATATATTGTACTCTTAGTTTTCATTTTAATAGTACTGAAAGTTAATGCCCAGCAAGCGGATACAATAAAAGAAGAGAGGTTCTCAATTCATGCCCAGACAACAGTTATCTCACAGTTTAAACATGCTTTTAACGCAAAATACACCGGTCAACATAGTATGATACCGCAAAAGGAAAGTAAGTCGACATTTACATCTACACTTTTTTTAGGTATGAAGTTATGGCAGGGGGCAGGTATTTTTTTTGATCCTGAAATTGCTGGTGGTGCGGGCCTTAGTAGTTCATTTGGAGTAGCTGCGGCAACAAATGGAGAAGCATATAGAGTTGCCTCGTCTGCGCCAACATTTGAATTGGCAAGACTTTACTTCAGGCAGGTTGTTCCTTTGAGCCATGGGAAAGAATATAGTGGAAGTGGCAGAAATATGCTTGGTGGAACCGTTCCGACTAATTATATTTCTGTTACAGCCGGTAAATTGAGTGTTTCAGATTTTTTTGACATTAACAGATATAGCAATGATCCCCGTACCCAGTTCCTGAGCTGGGCATTAATGAACAATGGTGCCTGGGACTATCCTGCGAATACCAAAGGTTATACGCCAAGTCTGATTTTAGAATATGTGACACCAAAACATGAATTACGTTACGGATTTTCATTAATCCCTACAATACCAAACGGGATGGTAATGAATTGGAATCTGAATGAAGCCGGTTCTCATACTTTGGAATATACCTATAATTACCAAATTGCAGGGAAGAAGGGGGCAATACGCTTATTATCGTTTTTCACAACAGGCAATATGGGTAACTATAATCAAAGCCTGGCACTTGACCCGACAGCACCAAGCCTTCTCGCTACACAAAAATATGGCCATACAAAATATGGTTTTGGGATTAACTGCGAACAGGAAATCAATGATGATATAGGTGGATTCTTTCGTGTGGGTTGGAACGATGGGAACAATGAAACATGGATTTTCACAGAAATTGACCGATCGGTGAGTTTTGGATTATCAGCAAATGGTGACAAGTGGAACAGGCAAAATGATAATATAGGATTAGCTTATGTAGTTTCTGGTCTTTCTGCACCACATCGTAATTATTTACAGGCAGGTGGATTGGGTTTTGAATTAGGTGATGGGAATCTTAATTATGCATTGGAACAGCTTGTAGAAATTTATTATTCAATGGGATTAACAAAAAATATATTTATATCAGGTGCATATCAGTTTATATGTAATCCAGGCTATAATAAAGACAGAGGACCAGTAAATGTGTTTTCTATTCGTGCCCATATTAATATCTGATTTTCCTGATATTTCAGCAAATTTTGTTAAGTTGGCAGGGTATTTGCAATTGTAATCCCTGACATTAATCAAAATGTAAAATGAAAAAAATTTGTTTCCTTTTCTTTATGGCAGTTCTTGGTATGCAGAATACAGACGCCCAGATTCTGAAGAATGCCAAAAAATTCATTAATTCAAATAGTGGGGGGCTTTCCGAGAAAGATGCTGCCGACGGCATAAAAGAGGCGCTTGTGAATGGTACAGGCGAGAGCGTGAAACTGGTTTCGGTGGTAGATGGATATTGGGGAAATCCCGAGATAAAAATTCCATTTCCATCAGAAGCGAAAGAGATGGAGACAAGACTCAGAAACATCGGAATGGGTAAAAAAGTGGACGAATTTAACGTATCAATGAACCGTGCTGCCGAAAAAGCTGCCAATGAGGCAAAACCTATTTTTGTTGATGCAATAAAAGGCATGACTGTAAAAGATGCAATCAATATTGTGAAAGGCGAAAACAATGCAGCTACTATGTACCTGAAAAACACTACATCGCCCGATCTTAATTCCAGATTTCAGCCGATTATCAAAACATCGCTCGATAATGTAAATGCTACCAAATACTGGAGCGATCTAATTACTGCCTATAATAAAATCCCGTTGGTTAAAAAAATGAATCCCAATCTTACTGAATATGTCACCGGAAAAGCCATTGACGGCCTTTTTGTAATGATAGCAAAGGAGGAACTTAAAATCAGAAAAGATCCGATGGCCAGAACATCGGATTTACTTAAAAAGGTATTTGGAAACTAATCTTTATGGACATTTTTTTGACCACGGTGTATCGTGGAGTTATCACGGAGTAACACTGTTTTATAATAACGTAATAACTGGCATAGATTAATTATTAACCACGATGTTCGTGGAGTTATCACGGAGTAACACTGTTTTATAATAACATAATAACTGACATAGATAAAACCGTTCATGGATTTTCCCCAAATATACTATTCACTCTGTGAAATACTCCGTGAGACTCAGTGTAACTCCGTGGTTAATAGATTTATATTGGATTTATTTTTGTTCTGAAAAATGTAATTCAACAACACTTTTGTAACTGATAAATATCCATAAAGAGAAGACAAGGCAGAATGAAGATCAGGGATTTGTTTTATGCATGGGTGCAGAAGATTTCTTTGGAGGCAGAATAAAAATACCATTAAGAATTTCCTGATCATTTAACAGAAACCTGACTGGGGTACTAAAAGAAACTGAGACCGGCTTGCCGTTTATCATACCCGGTTTCCATTCAGGCATACCTTTAGCCACTCTTAAACATTCATTATCCAGGTCAGCCCTGATACTTCTGAGAATTTGTAAATCATCAATTTCGCCACCGGGCCTGATAATAAATTTAATGACCACACGTCCTTCGATCTTATCCAATACTGCCTTTGGAGGATATTTAATTCTGTTTTTCATATAGTCATTAAAAGCCGACTTTCCACCGGGAAATTCAGGCATGGTCTCGCAATACATATAAACGGGTCCTTTTTCCTGATTTGAAGTACTATCAATAATATAATTATCCGGCCCGGTTTTCGCTTTAATGCTGGTATCAGCAATATTTGTTTTCTTATCGATGGCAGCAGGTCCGATCTTACTGCCGGTCCTGCTCTTGCATGAAAGCACGATTATCAATATCAGCAATATTATTTTGGGTTTCATAAAACCTGTATTTCAGGGAATATATTTATACTCAATCAAATCAGGCTTTCAAAAAATCACGTGGGACATCTTTCAGGCGCGCAATATCAATGATTTTATTCTTAATATCGAAACCGGCAGTGCATCTGACATTGCATGAAACACATTTATTACATTGGCCGTCCGGGAGATCAATCTCCGATAAAGTGTGCCATGCCTGTAAAGTGTTCCTGTATCCATAAGCGTACATATAGCTCCGCATAATAGTGGGGATATCCAGGTTATACGGGCATTGAGGAATACACTTTTTACACTGATGGCAATAAAGGCCCTTTTCTGAATTAAGGCTGGCCAGATTAAGGTCCTTTAATTCCTGATCTGATATCTTAAGGTTCCTTATCATCGCCAGGTTTTTCTGCAGCTCTTCAAGCGATGACATACCCGACACTACTGAAGAAATATTTTCATTCTGCAATACCCATTTCAGAGCTGCATCTGTGTTCAGAGGAGGAGCTGACTTATCACGGAACGCACCCGCTGTCGTTTTCATGGCAACTATACCAAGGCCTGCTTTTGCTGCTTTGGCAATTGATGTATTGAAAGATTCCTTGTTAAGTGTCTTGTAGTTATAGGCAATCATTGCCAGCTCATATACTCCTGAATCAGCAGCTGCCTGAAGGGCCTCCTCAGTATCGCTGTGTGAAGCGATCCCCAGAAACCTTGTTTTACCCTGTTTTTTCAGCTGCTCCATTGCTTTCAGAACATCTTCATTAAGCACCATATCTCTTTTTCCGGCAAAAGGAAAAAGGAAAATATCAACATAATCAATACCAAAGCGTTTCAGACTTTCTTCAGCTTTTTTAATATAAGCCTGCATGTCGAAGGGTTTAATAAAAGTTCCTGTACGCATATCCAGACCATCAGGCGGTACTGCGGTACCAACAACAAAAGAATCGCGGGGGAGTCCTTTCAGCCCTTCACCTACCAGTTTTTCATTGTTCCCTTCGCCATAATAAGTTGCAGAAAAAAACAATTTAATTCCGGCTTCATAAGCAGATCTGATAAAACCGGAAGCTGTAGCGCCACTGGTCCCCATGCTGATCAGAGGAGTTTTTATGCCTGTTTTTCCCAACACCCGCGACGGCAGATCTATGGAATCAACTTTGATGCTCTTCGCATCGGTATTTACTTTCAGAATAGATGGCATTAAAGCAGCCCCGGAAATTCCAAGAATGCTTTTTTTAAGGAATTGACGACGGTTGTTATTTTCCATGGCTGAAATTTTTTGGATGTGTAACTAATTAATAAAAATTAAAGTTTCATGAAAATGATCTATAAAGATAGAATTATTTACAATATTAACTGTGAAGCCAGTCTATCGCACTGATAGTTAGTGAGGACGAACCGATTCCGCTTCCCATCTAACTCACTGTCAGTTGTTCAGAGAGAAAAAATCACCGTGAAACAACAATTGTGCAGGAATTACTATCAATACTTGTTTGGGGCAGTGGATGAGATAATAAATAGAGCAAAATAGAGTATATTTACTGTTAATTAGATTATTAACCATTAACCAGTGTATGAAACCAGATAAGATTTATTTATCCCTTACACTTATTATAATACTCACAACCGTTTCGTGGATCACATCCTGTACTCATAAAGCCAATATTGCAGATCTTCCGGAGATTTGTTTCGGACGGGATGTATTGCCTATATTTGTCAACAATTGTGCAATTTCCGGTTGTCACGATGGAGGTAAAAGATCGCGGATGGCCCTGAATAGCTATGCTGATATCAGTAAGAATGTTGCACCCGGCAATCCGGATGGCAGTAGTCTCTATGAGAGAATTATCGCAAAATCGGGTGACAGAATGCCCCCAGGCCAACCCCTAACTCTGGCAAACAGAACAATAATAAGAGTATGGATCGAGCAGGGTGCCGCATTAACGGCGTGTTCGGATACTACAGTGAAAAGTTTTTCCGGAGGCGCCCTGAATAATGGATTAATAACAGATTTTTAAGCAACCAGTAACTTTTTTAACATGAAGCGATTATATATAACAATTGCAACAGTTTTTGTATTTTTATTGTTCTTCGTCTCCTGCTATTATGACAATGAAGAGGCTTTATATCCCACGCTCAATAATTCATGCGATACAACCAATGTCACCTTCAGCGGAACAATTGCTCCTGTACTGAATAATAACTGTACGAGCTGCCATAGTGGATCAATACCATCAGGGAACATATCGTTGGCAAGTTATGCCGGTGTTCAGACAGTTGCTTCAAATGGTACAATCATGAATGCACTGAATGGAACCGGAGTTCCAAAAATGCCTCCTTCGGGGTCTTTATCTTCATGCAACATAGGACAGATCCTGATCTGGATAAAAAACGGAACACCTGATAATTGAATAAATATAATAACATGTATAATATGAGACGATTATCTCTTGCCTTTCTTCTTCTCCTTATCTCAACCTGGATTTCTGCGCAGGATGACCTGATGAATCTTCTTAAAGATACAGTCAATAAGGAAATAAATTATACCATTGCCACTTTCAAATCGACCCGCATCATAAATGGCCATTCAATAGAAAGCATGCCACCCGGACAACTTGATTTCAGGATATCGCACCGTTTCGGAACAGTTAATTCCGGCGCTTATGAGTTTTTTGGTCTCGACCAGGCGAATATGCATTTCAGTCTTGAATATGGAATATTTAAATGGCTGATGATAGGTATAGGCAGAGGAGATTACGAAAAGACTTTTGACGGATTTGCAAAGTTCACTTTATGGAGACAATCTGACGGGGCTAAAGTAATGCCGGTATCTATATCTGTTTTAACGTCAACAGCTCTTGAAACATTAAAATGGCCCGACCCTACCAGGACGAATTATTTTTCATCAAGGTTATCTTATGTCACACAGGTACTTGTTGCCCGTAAAATAAATCAGACGTTTTCATTTCAGATAACACCAACTTATGTCCACCGCAACCTTGTATCCACAGAACTTGATCCAAATGATCTCTGGGCTCTTGGTGCAGGGGGCAGAATGAAGCTTACAAACAGAATAAGCCTGAATGCGGAATATTATTATATTATAAATTCAACTACCTATATGAGCACACCCGTTTACAATCCATTGTCCCTCGGCATTGATATAGATACCGGCGGACATATATTTACGCTTCTGTTCACCAATTCAATTGCCATGATAGAAAAAGGATTTATCGGCGAAACATCAGGCAGCTGGAAAAAAGGGGATATTCATTTCGGATTTAATATTTCACGGGTATTTACGCTTCAGAAACATCAGGACAGTCGATAATTTACATTGATTTTTTTCTGAGTATTTAAACCTATTGGATTTGTTTTTGTTTAGTTGGTATTAACAGACACATATTGGCTGTTTATTTAATTTCATCTTATAAAATTTCATTATGAAACGACTGTTTTTACTATTCTTCTTTTTGAATATCTTAGTTGTAGTCAGTGCCCAGAAGTACATGACCAGGAATGGTTATATCGGCTTCTTCTCTCATACCCAGATGGAAGATATCAAAGGAGACAATAACCAGGTTGCCAGTGTAATGGATATTTCGACCGGAGAAATGGTTTTCCAGGCTCTTGTAAAATCGTTTCATTTCGACAGAGCTCTCATGGAAGAACATTTTAATGAAAACTATATGGAGTCTGATAAATTCCCAAAATCGGCATTTAAGGGAAAGATCACAAATTTGTCATTAGTTGATTTTTCGAAGAATGGTGTATATGATGTTACTGTTGAAGGAGATCTTACAATTCACGATGTAACCAACAGGATCAGCACGAAGGGCACTATTGAGATTGTATCCGGAGGAATAAATGCAAATTCAAAATTCAATATTGTTCCTGAAGATTATAAGATCAATATCCCCGGAATTGTGAGAGAAAAAATAAATAAAAATCTCGAAGTGACTGTTACCATGAATTATGCTCCCCTGGCAAATAGGTAGCTGATCAGTTTCGGGAAACCCTTTATTTTATTATTTTTAGATATGAAACTCTACATCAAAATTGCATTATTTGCTATCTTTTTTATTGCTTTATCTGGAATTTGGATTGCTCTTCATTTTTACAATCTGAAACACCCTGATATGGCTAAAACCAAGCCTGATTTTGTTGTTACAGCATCAGTGCTCGAGAAAGCATTTGAACATAATGAGACTGCAGCTTCAAAAAAATATATTAATAAAATCATTGAAGTAACAGGAACTGTTGCTTCAGTAAAACCGGCCGGCAACAATGTCCTGACTATCTCCCTTGCAACCGGAAGCGATCTATCTGCAGTAATTTGTACTTTTACTGCAGTTACCGATACTTCAAAGTTCAGGACCGGTGATAAGATTAATCTTCGTGGCGAATGCTCCGGGTTCCTGATGGATGTACTTCTTAATAATTGTGCTTTAATTCAATAAAATGAGCAAACCTGTTAGAATCCTGATTTTTAAGAACGAGATTGAAGCGTTGCTTCTTGATGAAATATTGACGGAGAAGAATATTCCTCATCTGATCAGGTCATATCACGACTCCGCTTATGATGGGCTATGGCAGACTCAGTCAGCCTGGGGTCATGTTGAAGCTCCTGAAGAGTATAAGGAAGAAGTACTTCAGATATATAATGAAATGTAGCATTTATCACTATTATTGCTCTGCCTTCATTATAAATTAAAATTTCTATCTTTGTCGCACTTCAATTTTATTGCAATTTTTATTGTGATAATTAAATGTTGCATCCTTAAACAATCTCTGAATGAAGCTGAATTTTAAAGGGAAAAACAAACTGTTTAATTATAATCCTGAGATTTTCCAATCGCTCATTTCTTTATTTAAAAGCAGATATTTATATATTGGTATCCTGGCTCTAATAGCCGGTATCGGATTGAATTTTGCTTCTGAGATCTATCTTCATAATTACATGAGTGAAGGGAAAACATTACCCATGCTCTCCGATTTAATTCTTGATAACCTTCCTTTTTATAATGTGTCTCTTATTTATGACATTTTCTGTCTTGTTCCTATTGCCTTATTTTTAATATATATTATCCATAGAAAAGACTATAACAGGATACCCTTTATTTTATTACTGTTTGGTCTTTTTTATATTGTAAGAGGTGTTTTTATCGTCTTAACACCATTTGGGAACCCGCCAGGGTTCAGTGGATCAGATGCTTTATTCAAAGGATTCTCAAAATATGAACTTGGTGTTTATCCGTCGGGGCATGCAGGAAATGTATTTTTACTGTTTTTACTTGTGAAAGACAGAGGTTATAAATGGCTCATCTGCTTCTGCCTGATTGTTGTAATAATTGCATTATTTCTTGCACGCGGACATTATAGTATTGATGTCCTTTCCGGACTATTCTTTGCCTATGCGATCCGTGCATTTGGAGAAAAACATTTTACCATGTTCGATCTTGGCTACAGGAAAGATATATAGCCCTGATGGGTGGTAAAACTACCTGGACTTTATAGGCAGCAGAGTTAAAACGAGACAAAAGTCATTGTTTTTGGATGGGGTAAAGATTTAATTTGCAATAAATTATCTTTAAATGAATAACGCTATTTATAATTTCCGTGAACCTGAAAATGAACCCGTATTATCATACGGACCCGGCAGTCCGGAAAGAAAGTTGCTGGAAGAAGAGCTCAGGATTCAGAAAAATCAGGTTATAGATATCCCGCTTATTATTGGTGGGAAGGAGATCCGTACAGGGAAAACCGGTCAGGTTGTAATGCCGACAGATCATCACCATGTTCTTGCATCTTATCACATGGCTACCGAAAAAGAGGTCTCTCTTGCCATTAAGGCAGCTCTCGATGCCAAATATGACTGGATGTACCTGGCCTGGATGGAAAGAGCCTCTATAATGGCTAAAGCAGCTGAGCTTATCTCAAAGAAGTACAGGTATAGAATTAATGCAGCCACAATGTTGGGCCAAGGGAAAAATGTTATGCAGGCAGAAATTGATTCGGCATGTGAGGTGGCTGATTACCTGCGGTTTAATACTCATTTTGCTTCCTCAATATACATGGAGCAACCTATCTCGGAAAATGAGACAATAAATCGTCTCGAGTACAGGCCGCTTGAAGGATTTGTCTATACCGTCTCTCCTTTTAACTTCACGGCAATAGCATCTAATCTTAACACAAGCGTTGCATTAATGGGGAATACTACCGTGTGGAAACCGGCTACTGCTTCCCTCCTTTCAAACTATTACCTGATGAAGATATTCGAAGAAGCAGGATTACCGGCAGGCGTTATTAATTTCGTACCGGGGCAGGGATCGCTGATAAGCAGTGTTGTTATGAAACACAGGGATCTTGCCGGTATTCATTTTACAGGTTCAAATTTAACATTCAACACTCTGTGGAAACAGGTCACTGATAATCTTTCTGTTTATAAATCATATCCAAAGATTGTCGGCGAAACGGGAGGCAAGGATTTCATTTTTGCACATAGTTCTGCAAACCCTCCGGAGCTTGCGACAGCTATTGTACGTGGTTCGTTTGAATACCAGGGACAGAAATGTTCCGCAGCATCAAGAGCGTATATTCCGGCGTCTATCTGGAATGAAACAAAAAAACAGATGCTGCAGATGATCTCCGAAATAAAAGTAGGAGATGTAATGGATTTCAAAAATTCGGTAAATGCAGTGATTGATGAAGCTTCGTTTGATAAAATAATGTCGTATATCACTAAAGTAAAATCCTCGGACGAAGCAAAAATAATCGCCGGCGGGAAAGGAGATAAATCAAAGGGATACTTTATTGAACCAACAGTGATTGTCACGGAAAACCCTCACTATTTTACTATGGGAGAGGAGATTTTCGGGCCTGTAATGACAATCTATATTTATAATGACGACCAGTTTGATGAGGCACTTAAGCTGTGCGATGAAACATCGCCTTATGGCCTGACAGGATCAATTTTCTGCAACGATAAATATGCAATGGTAAAAGCATGCCGGGCGTTGCGTTATGCAGCCGGAAACTTTTATATAAACGATAAACCAACAGGTGCAATGGTTGGACAGCAGCCTTTCGGAGGTGCCAGAGCCTCCGGAACAAATGACAAGGCAGGAAGCCATTTGAACCTGATCCGCTGGGTAAGTCCCAGAACAATCAAAGAGACCCTGATACCTGCTATTGGGTTTAAATTCCCCTTCATGGAATAACCTGGCTTTAATAATTGTAATTAAGAAATAATACTGGTTCCGGCACATCTTTCATATTTCTTACCTCACGTTGTAAAAATCTTCCGTAAATTTGAGTATGAAAAGACCGGTCACAGAAAAGAATAAAGCGCTGTTTATTCTTAATCCAGGTGCAGGAGTGCAGCCTGTTAACTTTATTGCATCAAAAGAGCTGGATTTCCGCAAGAATGAATTGTCATGCCTTAAAACATTAAATAAAGAAGACACAGGGTCGCTTATTAAGCAAAATTTTGATAAGTACGATATTTTTGTAGCTGCAGGAGGTGATGGCACTGTACACACCGTTGCAGAAGAGTTGGTGGGCAGTAATAAAATTCTGGGTGTTTTGCCTCTCGGTTCCGGTAACGGATTTGCTAAGGAATTCAGGTTTATTTTAAACATCAGGTCACTGCTCTCTGATATCAATAAGGCCAATAGTGTTGACATCGATGTGATTGAGATTAATAATAAATTATGCCTGAATGTAGCAGGTATTGGTCTCGACAGCTTTGTTGCACACTCTTTTAACACACTCAGACTGCGTGGTTTTCTTCCTTATGTATGGTTGACCCTGAAAACTTTTTTGCAGCTCCGTCCGTTTCATGTAACTATCAAATGCGATGGAGACGAAATTGTTTCTGAGAAGTTATTTGTTCTGACAATTGCAAACACGAGACAATTCGGAAATTATGCTTTCATTGCTCCCGAGGCACGACCAAATGACGGAATAATAGATATAGTATTAATAAAACCTTTCCCGAAGATACTGGGCCTGATTTTTATAATCAGACTTTTTACAAAAAGAATAAATAAGTCAAAGTATGTTATGCACTTTCAGACTGACAAGGAAATTATAATACAGACCGATGAAACCAGGTTCCATATTGACGGCGAACCCCTGAAAATTTCAGGGGAGGTCGTTGTCAAAATGAAAAAAGAGAGGTTGAAAGTCCTGAAAACATCTCATAATAAACTTATCTTCAATTCCTCAAAATAAAAAAATAAGCCTTATTTAGTCTGCAAATGTATCCAGGGGACCCGAAATTTATTCAATTTCAGGTCAATAATACACCAACAGGCTCTCAATTCTAATTAACAGTATGCCAGTTTTGTATCATGTCATTTATTTTTCCTAATTTTATATAACCAACTTTTGTTCTAATAACGGAGAACATGAAAACTTCTGTCCTGACTTTTTTGGCAGTAGTGTTCCTGCCTCTTTTTCTCTCGGGTTGCAAAGAGAATAAGCCGGAGTTATCTGAAGATTCCTTTCTTGGAGAATGGTACACTATCAAAGGAGATGTAGAGGCTTATAGTTTTCTGAAAGACAGCAGTAGTTATATTTTTGTTGGTACACGCGACATGCGTCCGGTTGTGTATGGAACCTGGAAAATAAATAAAAACAAATTCATTATTATGATTGATAATGGAACGGCTTTGACATATCATTTTTCTCTTTCAAATGATACGCTCATTTTTAACGGGGGTGAAGAAATTTATACACGTACAGAACCTCTTGAAGTCAAATATCCTGAAGTGCGGATTCTGGTGAATATTTCTTCAGATTTCAGAAGTTTGAAATTTTCCGCTCCCCGTCCTGCTGATTTAAACTGGAATTCCTGGATTGACAGCACACAAACATTTCAAAACTTTCCTTTAAAAGGTTATTCCATTTCAGCAGGAACTATAATGTCGTCAGACGTTTTAACAGAGATCTCAAACTATCTTGAAGACTATGGCTTTGAGTCAGATACTGTATCAGTAACAGCTAATTGTAGCGGCTTCCGGGATGATAATCAACTTGTGACAGTATGTGCCGGCCATGATTCTAAGTCAGCGAAGGATTCAATATATATTCTGATTACAAGCGCGTTTATTGGAAAGTAATTCCATTCTGATTTCCGGTTTATTGAAGAATTTTTAAAACACTGAATGTATTGAACCATTATCAATACATGCAAAAGAGTTTTTTTTGAATAAATGCTATTGTTCGCTAAGGATAATTAATTTTGCTGATTATTATTAGTATGTATTTATTCTAATCCGTTCCGTTTTAATAATTTCATTCTATGAGAAACATTGTTTTATTAACGCTTTTCTTCACCCTGACAAAGGTTTATGGACAAGACCCTGAAATCCATTTGATTCCTCAACCAGTTGAAATACAGCAATCTGGTGGCAGCTATTCATTAACAGCTGCTTCAACTTTAGGCTTCGACAATCAGGCCAGCCGCAAAATAGCTGAAATGCTTGCTCAGAAGCTGAATGTTGCGACCGGTTTTTCAATTAAAGCACAACAAACCAGTACCGGTTCAATACAACTAAATCTGAATAAAATACCGGCTGCACAGATTGGCAAAGAAGGTTATAATCTGATATCTGATCCCAAAGGTGTCGTTATAACTGCAAATGAACCTGCCGGATTGTTTTATGGTATGCAGACCCTGCTTCAACTCCTGCCAAAAGAAATTGAAAGCAAAACTGCAATTAAAATGAACTGGACAATTCCATCAGCTAAAATAACAGACTATCCCCGTTTTGGATGGAGAGGGCTCATGCTTGATGTCAGTCGTAATTTTTTCACAAAGGAAGAAGTGAAACTT
Source organism: uncultured Bacteroidales bacterium (assembly GCA_963838215.1). GTDB lineage: Bacteria > Bacteroidota > Bacteroidia > Bacteroidales > VadinHA17 > LD21. The sequence goes on from CAWIQG010000006.1 coordinate 223,044, forward strand.
TATATAGATCAGATTTCAAGATATAAGTACAATACATTCCACTGGCATCTGACTGATGATAATGGATGGAGGATTGAAATCAAATCGCTTCCAAAGCTGACCGAAGTTGGTGCCTGGCGAGTACCCCGTTCCGGACAATTCGGTGAACGCGTAGCCCCTAAACCTGGGGAAGCAGCTACGGATGGAGGTTTTTATACACAGGCTGACATTAAAGAAATAATCCAATATGCACAGGACAGGTATATAACTATTGTACCTGAAATTGATGTTCCCGGACATAGCATGGCAGCAATTGCCTCATATCCTGAATTAAGCTGCACCAAAGATCCGAATACTAAAGTCAATCCGGGTTCATCATTTTCAGAATGGTACGATAATGGCACATTTAAAATGCTGATAGATAATACTCTCAATCCGTCAGATGAAAAAGTATATGAATTCCTCGATAAGGTCTTTACTGAAATGGCAGCACTGTTTCCAAATCCATACATTCATGTGGGAGGAGATGAGTGTTATAAAGGTTTCTGGACCCAGGATGCCGGATGTCAGGCTCTGATGAAAAAGATGAATATGACGCATCCCGAGGAGCTGCAGTCTTACTTTATGAAGAGAGTAGAAAGTATACTGAAGTCCAAAGGCAAAAAGCTTATCGGCTGGGATGAAATTCTTGAAGGTGGCCTTGCACCTGAAGCCACTGTGATGAGCTGGCGAGGAATTAAGGGTGGAATAGAGGCTGCAAAAATGGGACATGATGTTGTTATGACCCCAACAACATTCGGATACCTCGATTATCAACAGGGGGAACAGACAATTGAACCTCCTATTTATGCCAGTTTACGGTTAAATAAATGTTACAGCTTTGATCCAGTTCCTGAAGGAGTGGATGCAAAGTATATTCTTGGCGGACAGGGAAACCTTTGGACCGAACAGGTGGCTACACTTCATCATGCTGAATACATGACCTGGCCACGTGGCTGGGCGCTGGCCGAAGATTTCTGGTCGCCAAAGGAGGTAAAGAACTGGGTAAATTTTGTACAACGTGCGGAAAAACAATTTGATCGTGATGATATTGCCGGCATCAATCATTCGCTTGCAATTTACGATGCAATAATAAATATAAGGGAGAAAGATGGAAAAATGACAGTGGAGATGGATTCTGAAATGCCCGGCCTGGATATTTTCTATACTGTTGATGGTGCTATGCCGAACACTTATTCACCTGAATATTCCAAACCTTTTGACATTCCGGATGGCCCGGTAACACTTCGCATGATAACCTATCGAAACGGGAAATCAATTGGCCATCTGATTACTCTTAAACCTGAGGATCTTAAGAAAAGAGCTAAAAATGATTAAGATCTGAAAAGAGAAAAGGGATTAATAAAAAAGGTGCGGGGTTTTATCCGCACCTTTTTTATTTTACCTGAATTTTTTGTGTCTCATTTGAATTCTACCGGCACCATCATTTGAACATCGACAGGTTTACCAGACTGACTTCATCAAATATAAGGTAAATGCTTCCATTATTTTCTTTTCCCTTTTTTTGACAGTTCCTTTCTGGTATCCTCGAGTAATTCATCAAGCTCTTTGACCGTGAGGTCCTTTTCGCGGGCAAAGAATTAAGCCAAGGTGCACTAAAGAATTTTTTATTAAATTGCATCAGGAATTTACTTAAAAAATTATATCATGAAAAGAAACATTTTTTTATCAATTGCATGTGCAGCTGCGATGTTTATCATGCTTCCTTCATTTGGCCAGGATATGAACAAACTAACAGCCAAAGAGAAACAGGATGGATGGGTTCTGTTATTCAACGGTAAGGATTTTAAAGGCTGGAGACAATGCAATGGACCAGCAATGCCTAAAAACTGGGTTATTGAAGATGGAACCATGAAGGTATATACAGCTGAAGGCAAGCCTCAGGGTCAGCCTTCGGGCGGGGATATAATATTTGGCGACAAGAAATTCAAGAATTTTGAGTTATCAGTTGACTGGAAAGCCAGTAAAATGGCAAACTCAGGCGTTTTTTACAATGTAAGAGAAGTCCCTGGTCAGCCTATATACTCTGCTGCACCGGAAGTTCAGATTCTCGATAATGTGGATGCCACCGACAACAAAATAGCCAGCCATCTGGCAGGTTCACTGTATGATATGATTGCAGCCGATCCAAAAACAGTTCATCCTGCAGGTGAGTGGAACACAATTATTATTTCGGTTAGGAATGGAAAAGTTGCTCATGTTCAGAATGGTGTAAAGGTTTGTGAGTATGAATTATGGACACCAGCCTGGGATAAAATGGTTGCCAGCAGCAAATTCAAAGACTTTCCGGGTTTTACGCAGGGAATATCAAAAGAGGGCTATATTGGTCTCCAGGATCATGGGTATCCGGTTTGGTTCAGGAATATCAAGATCAGGGAATTTTAGCTTTTCGTAAAAAGCAAAGGAAAAGTCTGAAAGGATATTTTATTACTTTAGTGTCCGAAAGGGACGTTAGCTCAGTTGGTTCAGAGCGCTTGCTTGACAGGCAAGAGGTCACTGGTTCGATTCCAGTACGCCCCACAATGAATATCAAAGAGTTAAGCAGATTTTAACTCTTTTTTATTTTACACGGTTGCAATATGGTTGCAACATATTGAATAATATATAATATTATACACACAAACACAAAAAGCCTTGATACACGCATGTTGGCGGTTCGTGCCTTATTTTATTGTTTTATAAATTCAAAGCCACAACTTTCAAGATATGGGCCACTCAGGAAGAGAGTATCTTTACCTAAGTTAACATGCTCATCCGAATTACTAAAAAAAGTGCCACTTAATTTATCAGGTGTAAAATTAATTATTAATTCACTATCTTGCTTGACAATATTAATCTGACCAAATCCTATTGTCGTATCATTTCGAGTTATACAATAAATGCCATTTGGTTTAAAAATAAAATTTTCACTATAGTCGACTCTTGTAGCATAACTACAATAAGTATTAATCAATTTCCAATTATTATATAGTCCTGAAAACTTAGGTTGTATTATATCACTTGTGTAATATCGTTTTGTCGAAACTGTATCAATAAAATTAGTACCAGTACCAGTGGAACTGCTGTCTTTTTTACAAGAAATAAATCCTATAAATAGGATAATTGAAAAAAATAATATTGTTTTCGTAATCATTTTTAATTGTTAAATATTTAAATTGACATAAAATTAAACTCCTTTACTTTTAGTTTTGATGTTCGTTTATAATTATCATCTTTAATCTAGATGCAAAAATGATTAAAAGGTTGCGTTGTTCATTGCATGACCGCCAACGGAGGTCTCTCTAATAACCTACTCTGGATTTTTCATTTAAACATGGTTTAGTGATCCCCTGGTTTGGTTGCTATCTGTATCAGGACTATGCTTTCCATAGCACCATCTGAGTTAGCGGCTGCCATTATTTAGTCGTCCAGAAGTACCCTTCAAAAACGTCTTTGAATTGTTTAGTTAGAATATTCTCATCAAGAGGTTCTTTATCTTGTAGAGATGATTTCCTAAAAAATGAGATATTATTTTCTTGCGCATCAACTATCATAGCATAAATAGTTGAATTCGCCTTTATTGGTGTCTGATAGTACATTCCTAAAGTCAGAATCCCCAATGCAGCTCCTTTAGCAATCTGCTTTCCATAATTCCCTTTTTCTCTCGTAAACCCTACACTTACAATAATAAGTCCGAACCGTTTACCATTTCTTTCCAAAAGAGAATCAATTAATGGAGTAAGTTTTAGATCGGTTATATTTTTAAGTCGCTCAGCAGAAATGCAAAGAAACTCGATTTCCTTTTCTAATTTCCGTTTAATAGCTGTATCAACTACAGTGATTTCTCCGGTTAATGGAATTTGGCCCTTTAATTCGTTCGATATTTTGATCAAAAGTTGTCGAGATTCTTTTGAAGCAGTATCGTTAAGTATTCTCTTATTTCCTGATTCAATCTTTGATATATAGGAATATGGTTCTATTTGTTGCAAATCCGTAACCTCAAAAGGTTTAACGCTTGAAGTTAATGGTTTTGTAGTCGTACAAGAATAGAGGATAAAACAAATTAGCAAAATTAATAATCTGATTTGTTTCATGTTTTCATGTGTAAATAATTTTGTAAGTTATTAAATATCAATTAGCAGAATAAATTAAGATAAGAAAAAGTAAAATTTCATGTACGTGCTCCAATGGCAACATTTGTTTGTTCTTATCTGTTTGATGTCAGTTTCATACTCAAAGTCTAAGCTTCAGTAAAAATCGACCGTTCTTTATGCTGCGTTTTCTTTAATTTCTATTTCAACTCCAAGTTCTTTTAGCTGGCGTTTGAGGTTAGCAATCTTTTTTGTTTTTCGTTTTTTATCCATAAAATCTGCCCCCAATTCCCTGTATGGTTCCTTATTCTTGATGATATGATAGCATGCACAAAGGATCTTGTGTCCTACTGCAATTAGTGCTCTTTTCTTGCCTCTTCGACTTGCAAGGCTATCATATTTTGTTCTCAAATAAGTTCGTTTTGTTCGAGTTGAGGCCCATGCCAATTCCACCAATAGAGCTTTAAGATAAATATCACCATGTGTTATTCTTGAACTTTTTTTTTACCTGCACTTTCATTGTTTCCCGGACTCATTCCAGCCCATGATGAAAGGTGATGCTCGTCTGGAAAAACATCCATTTTTGTTCCTATCTCGGCGATTATTCCTACAGATCCTTCTTTCCCAACTCCAGGAATGGTTTGTAAAAGCTCTATTAATTCCCGGCAAGGTTCCACTTTCTTGTCAATTTCAGTATCAATTTGATCTATCTGTTGTTCCAAATAGCCAATATGAGACTTTATTGTAGTGATCATAAACCTGTGGTGGTTGGTAAAAAAACCAGATATCGCTTCTTTTAATTCTTCCCTGCTCGCTGAAAGTTTTCCATGGTAGTGTTCCTTAACAAGTTCCTCAACATTTTCTCCTCGTAATAGTCCTTCTATTAAACGGGTAGCAACTACTCCTTCTATATCCGAGACAACAGATGAAAGTTTAATATTTGCATCTTCAAGTATTCTTTGTATCCTGTTTTTCTCAGCAGCGATTTGTTCTGTGAGTTTCCTTCGGTAACGGGTTAAGTCTCTTAGCTCTCTTATATCCTGTGGGGGAATAAAACTTCCTTTTAGCAACCCGCTTCGTAATAACTTGCAAATCCATTTGCTATCTGCTTTGTCCGTCTTCCGACCCGGAACATTTTTTATATGTCTGGCATTAACCAACAATATCTCAAAATCTTTCTCCAGAACATTATAAACAGGCTTCCAATATACTCCCGTGCTTTCCATTGCAATGTGGGTGATCCCATTCTTCTTTAACCATTGCGCCATGCTTTTCAAAGAACTTGTTATTGTGCTGAATGTCTGGGTTTCGGTTTTGATCCCTTGTCCCGAGACAGTAGCAACTACCGTCTCTTTATGAACATCCATTCCACAGCCTCTTTCGATATGCTGTTCAAATTCAATAATCTCTTTTCCCATATACTTTGATGTTGGTTAGATACTAACATCAAAGTAAAATATTTTCATGTTTGTTTGTGATTCTCAAATCATGTTGGTTTCATAATATTAATACTACTATTGCGAGTATCAAGGCTTTATCTGTCCATAAAAATTCCTGCTATTCTCAATGTTTACGTGATAATCATAATAATAACCACTTCCTGAATATTTAAAATTGTAAGTATAATAGCATATACAGTTACATGAGCCAATTTGAATGGTCAGAATTTTAATCAGTAACGAGTCTCCTTTGATTGAAGATGAAGTGCTATATTTTGAACAACAGGTAGCATTAAAACCAACAAATATGTTCAGACTGTCGTTAGTTACTGAATATGTTACTGTATCTGGCTGAGTAATTTGGCTTTTCTTTAAAGATGAACCTTTGTCCAAGGCACACCCACCTGCTATCGTCTCCACATATTTAAGATTGCCCAATTCATTTTTTTTACAACTAATGAAAGTCGTAATAAACACAATTGAAATCAATATTTTTCCTGTGCGCAAAAGCATTACATTCTTGGAATCATTTATTTATTTTAATAAGTTTTTTATCCTTCTGCAGAACTGCGATTATTCGTTCATCATTCCTTTGGTCTAATAATTTGTTATCGTTGTTGCAAAACGCAGAATCAAGCCGAACTGTTAGTTTATTATCAATTGTATAAGGGTCAATTATTATTCCACATGGCAACGAGTTAGAATATCCCGGAAAGAATATGCCGTAATAAATTGTTTCTCCCATAACGTTGACAGAAAAAGGCAGTCCACCTGAAGGGAAAAAATATTTCTTGATTTTATTTATAGCATTGCTATCAATCAAGAAAGTATAATTGCTTGTATCATAACCAAGTATGTCTTTATAATCTATTTTATCATTTATCACACTATTATCATTCACATTTGTTTTTGCCTGGTAATTAATAGTCATGGGTTCATAAGATTTATCTTTTGAACAACTAAAAACAATCAATAAAGCAACAATCACAAGAAAGAGTCCATATTTTTTCATGGTATTGCAAATTTTATTTCTTCAGTAGGGTGTATATATTATTAATACCAATGCAATAGGCAAAGTTATTTGATATGAAATCAATTGCACCCAGTGAGAACTGCTTTAATAAATCTGACCTTATCCAATTATTTCCACCATCCGTTGTCGTATAAACATATGTTCCAATAAAAGTTGGAAAATCGCCCCCAAAATATCCTGCACTATCAACCATTAAGATTCCATCATTGTAATTGCAAAAATGAAAATCTTCAAATGGGGAGAATGGTGTTGAAAAACCTTTGAAGGGAAAATTAATTTCCTGCCACGAGTTTCCACCATCAGATGTTTTATACTTTTTATCTACACAATCGACAAATCCGTTTTTTTCATCAACAAAATAGAATCCACGTAGAGTATTTGATGAAGTTTTTGGTGCATTAATAATGCTCCACGAATATCCATGGTCAATACTTTTAAAAATTCTTTGATTTGTACCTGTGGCGTAACATATTCCTCCCAGATAGAACAGCCTGTTGAATGACTGGTCTAAGGTCATATTTGCAGTTTCCCAAGTTAAACCCCCATTGGCAGTTGTCATGACATAAGTACCAGAATTTACCCAATTCATTGCAATACCATGCATCGAATCAAAAAATTTCATTGAAAGCAAATGATATGCTGTACTATAATATTGTTTTGTCCAATGGTTGCCGCCATCAACAGTCTTGTATAATATACCGTAAAAGTCGCCATTGAGAACATTCCATGTACCGTATATATATCCAGTTGAATCATTTATGAATGACAAAGTACTTGTCATAACACCTAATGAATCTTTTTCTATAAATGATTGTGACCATGACTTTGCGTAATCTGAAGTTTTTATCAGATACCCATTTGAACCAAGAATATATCCCGTTCTTGAATCCAGGAAATCGACATCGGTTGGAGATATCCAATTATATGCAAATGCAATCGAATCAATTTCCCATCCATCAATTTTAGTATTAGAAATGTTCGAATTATCAACATTATCCTTTCTGCAACTGGACAACATAAAAAATAACAATGATGATATTAACAAGAAAATGATTCTGTTTTTCATGTTAAATACTTTTATTTATCCATTAATCATATATTCATAAATTAACAGTATCTGAGCCTTTTGACGTGATGTGTTATTTTGACTTGATGGTTTCTATAATTCCTTTCGCAGTTTCTAATTCTGATGCCGGAAATTTTATTTGCATCGCTTGCTTAAATAAGCCGTTATCTTTCCAGTATAACCGACTATTCCAGTATAATTTACTGTTTGATATTGTATCGTTGGAATAGTACAGTACACCAATTGTTTCCGCATTTTGACAAAATCTTTGAATTTTATCCAAGGTAATGAGATTGTTTGAATTATCCTTAACTTTTATACGAGAAGGCATATTGGTTTGTAATGTATCCCCAAAATCGTTACAAAATAAGTCATTGCAATATCCATATTCCAGTATAATTGTAGTATCATTTGAGAATTTAGAAAAGGTGTTTCCTTCAAAACCGTACATCCCTAACCCTTTAAATCCAGATGGTACTTGAATCGTATAATTGGTTTTAAAACTAATTGTTGTCCAGCTATCTATTGTTGTCAGATTATTGCATTCAGCATTGTCTATGCTGTTATCTTTATTACAGTAGGTAATTGTAATAATCGTGATAAAAATTGCTATAATTTTTCCCAATTTCATTGTTTCAATTCTTTTATCTTAATGATATTTGTGTCAGCGTGTTCTCCCCGAAGGTGAATAATAATTGATTATTGTCCATCCAGTTAATTTTTGTCCAGTTCCCATCAAAATACTCATTATCATCATACCCGGTTAATTGCTTATACTCTTTTGATTGTAAATTGTATAACCAAAGTTGTTCAGAGCCAGACCTATCACTTATAAAAGCAATTTGGTCAGCATTTGGCGAAACTGCAGCATTATAATCATTCCAATTTGATTTTATTAATGGATTTATTTCTTTTGTTAGTATGGAAGATTTATAGATACTCGTCTTACTATTTGAATTTGTCCCCTGGAATATAAAATTATTTTCATCCATCCAAATAGGTCTCGAAACATCCACAAAATTAGTCTTTGATAAATCAATGATAAGTTCAGTATTAAAAGTCTTTAAATCCATCAGCCAGATATTGGTGGAATTTATGTCTGGTCTGTTTTTGTTTGACTGGTAAAGTATTCTATCATCTGAAGGTGAAAACGATGGGTTATAATAGTAAGTAGTTTCATTTGTAAGTTTGGTGATTGATTTTGAGTTTAAATCATATATTGCAATCTGGGAATAATATCCATGCCCCAAAGTTTCTTCTGCGAATACTATTTTATCTCCGGTAGATGACCAATCCGGGTCATAAGAGTCTATTGCTAATAGGTCAGTGTCTTTATTATTAATTGAGGATAGAATAATCGACTCCGCCATGCAGCAATTATTTCCACCATTCCATGCATAGTTTTTGTCCACATATGCGATTTTGTTTGCAAATGGCGAATAGGAAACAGAGGATATTGAATGGTTAGTATTTATTGAAACGAGAGTATCAAAAGTCAACTTTTGATTTGGTATAATCATTATGATATCAGAGCAGAGAGGCTTATATCCTTCCTTTTTCCCCACAACGTAGAAATAGTAGGGTGTACCATTATTTAAATCATTAACTGTGTATTCGTAAATATTATCATTTTTAAGTTTGACGATTTCTTTAAAGTTATTTATAAGTCCTTCGGATTCATAAATATCAAAATAATCCGGGTCAACTTCCTTGGGTTCTGGATATAAGATAGGAATATATGGAGAAAAGTATGTTAAAGTTACTTTTTTATCACCGATTAAACTGGTACAAAATGGTCCCCTTAACATTGTCCCAGCAGGAAACTTTTCTTCCTTTTTACACCCAAAGCTAATTGCTATAACTACCAAGAGAAATATTATATTTTTCATTAGGCACTTTATAATTTCTTATTTTTTTCTTATATATGATATTACTGGTCCATCGACATAAGCATCGTTAAAAATCAAACTATCATTAACTATGTTAAACGGTGAAAAAATTATGCCATCCTGACTTAAAACGTAGGTAGTGGGATTTGCAGTGAATATTTGTATACCGTAGACTGAGGTTTGTATAAGTGTATCATTTTTGTATTCGTTCATTTTACCATTACTCAAAAACTCAAGGGTCTTGGAAAATCCCGATATCTGAGGGTCTGATTCCAGTAATACGTATGGATATATTGTCTTTACCCATTCCCATTTGCCGATAATTAATTCGGAAACCGTTTTGTTCTCCTTCTGGCAACTCATCTGAATGGCTAAAACGATAAAAAACAATAATTTTAAAAGATTAGATTTCATATCGATAGAGGTTCGGTTCAAAATAGATACAACAAAAATCGTGCTAAATATCTTTAACACAGCGCACAGATAAACCACAATGTTTAGGGTAGTCAAGTCTAAATGTACTACTTGTGTTGTAGTCAACATAACGATAAAAAGCCTTCGTTGTAATGCTATCCGTAACCGACCACCAAATACCACCATACCCAATAGCGTAGAAAGTACCATAGTACTGACGGTAACCACCCGGAAGTGCAGCAAAACCTGTTTCGTTGGTTGCTCCCGCATTAGGACTTACCCAATGAGTTGTGCCTGTTTCTTTTAGTTTGCCGCCAGCAACATCTTCACCTCCAAGATATGTTGTTAGTGTTGTCCATTCAGTATCGGCAGGCACATGCCAGCCAGTAGGACATACGCCACGGCTATCAGTTACTGCATACCACGTATATGCTAATCGAAATTGCATACTTCAATGAATTATTGGATTATAAAACGATTATATCGTACTGTGGTGAAAAGTGCAATGATACTAAGGACGAATCTATCGCTGGTAATACCAAACTCAACACGGATGACTTATTGGAATTCGACTTTTGACAACTAATCACTGAGGTTTAATGCCTGAGCATATACAGTTCACTCTGAGGATTTAATATACATTTACACACAAAATATCTTACTATGGCTAAGAAAGACGAGCAGAAACAACTAAAAATTGAAATAACCGAAATGTTCTGTGCTCAGATTGACGGTGACAGAATGTATACGGGTTGCATTAAACGACTGAGGGATGCCAGTGGAAATCAGTTTGTTTTCAGCAGGATAGTTATGCCTAATGGTTTATTATGTGCATGTGCTCCAGAACAGCAAGAGCTTGGAAAAAAACTCGATATTGCAGCTAAGGATGTTGTCGATAATAACATACATGGTGACTGTGGTAAATCAACAGAAATTTTTGGTTCTATATATTTTCTGAATTAACTCTTGGTATTATTTACTTCCTTTTCAGCACAAATTTACTTATTCCGCCAGATAAATAGACATAATTCCACCACCAGCCTGACAAGTGCTTAAATATCATTCCTTTTCTAAGTTTGTATGTCTTATAGTGCTTCATAATGCCGAGATAGGAGTTCATACTGCTCAAAAAAACCTTCTGTTCTTCTCTGTTTGGCTTATGGTCACGTGCAACTATATTTTGTTTTTCTATGGCTGCATAAAAATTGCCTTTTGTACGATTGGCGATGTATATACGATTAGGTTTAATTACTGTACCTAAAAACTGAACGCCTTTGGTGTAATGTTGCAAATATATTTTCTTTGGATGCAAAGGTAGTTGCAAAGTGGAAAGCAAAAAGTTTGAAAGTACAGGAATGAGTGACTTTAAATACGATAAATCCTGATGAATGATTATGAAATCGTCAACGTATCGTCCATAATAGCGTATGCTTAAATCGTGTTTTACAAAATGGTCGAAACTATTCATATAAAAGTTAGCAAATACCTGACTTGTCAGGTTGCCAATTGGCAAACCGCATTGATGTGCCGAATGAAATAAACTTTTATCACTTGGCAAGCCATCCCAATTACTGCGTTTGCCTTTTATGATACAGTTTTTGGTTGGGTCGTTGAAAATTATTTTTTGGCAAATTGCTAAAAGTAATTCTTTATCTGTTTGAAAATAGTGTTGATTGATAAAGGCACTTAGTTTTTCAAATAGGATGTTTTTATTGATGTGCATAAAAAACCCTTTTATATCGAGCTTTAAAATGTAACAGTCTTTTGTGTAATTTGAGGAACATTGCCGAATGAATTTATCAATGCGTTGTATGCCTAAGTGTGTGCCTTTGCCTACCCTGCAAGCATAGCTGTCGTGTATAAATGTTTTTTCAAAAAGCAGGTTAAGTTTATTAAAGATAAGATGATGCACCACTCTATCCCAAAAATCGGCTGCAAATATTTCTCTTTTTATGGGTCTGTTAACTATAAAGGCAATTGACCTGCCTATTTCGTAAGTGCCGTTGTTTATTTCTTCGTATAATTTAACCAAATTATGCTCATATTCAACTTCAAAAGCTATAGCATTGGCTGTATGTCGCTTATTACTCCGACAATTAAAATATGCTTCGAATAGTTCTGAAAGTTCAATTTTCGGTATTTCTTTGGATGGTATATCGAAAAAAGAAAGTTGCTGCATATCCACATTATAAAAAGAAAACGCTGTCAGGTACGTGGTACGCTGACAGGTTTTCTAAAAATAGTTTTGTTTAAAACCCCGAACAGCACGCACATAGTTTGTGTTGTTCTTATTGTTGTTGTTCTGATTGCCATTATTGAAGTTCTGTTTCCATGCGTTGTTATTATTGTTCTCAGTAGAACTCCAATAGTTGTTATTAGCAAAACCGCCAACCACGCTTTATAAAGGTGTTTTAATAAAAACGAGGTATCTCGCCTTTATATTGATAAACTGCTGTTACAAACAGTCCCTTTATCGCTTTTAAACAAAACCTGCTCACTTACTGCCACCGTAGCAACAGCAATTCTGGCATTATATTAAACTGGCATTTCGCCAACTTGTAATTTGTTTGCCTATGTTATCCATTAACAAACTAAGTTCTGCTTGCTTTTTCATGGGCAATATTTTCATATCGGTGCATAGGCGTATTTCTAATTTGAGCAATTCAAAATCATCTAAGAATGCTTCCAAATACTCTTTTTTGTTGGTCGATTTATTGGCTCTGTAAATGCTACGCACCAATTGCAGTGCATCTCGTTTCATATCTTGCCCAAGAGTATATTTATATTCCTTAGAAAAATCTTTGGTGCATTCAAATATCTTCAAAATCAGTTTATAAGTATCCCTGAAAACAGGTAAATCGTAATATAGAGCCATAAAATTTAGAAAATTGACCGCTTCGCGGTAACGTTTTAATAGTTAAATAGTTAAATAGTTAAAAAGCCCGAACAGCACGCACATAGAAGGTGTGTACTTATTGTAGTAGTCCTGAGAGCCATTAAAGAAGTACTGTAGCCATGCGTAGACATTATTGTACTCAGTAGAACTCCAATAGTAGTCATTAGCAAAACCGCCAACCACGGCTTTTTGAGCATACAACAAATTCAATTCATATTTTGAAGGTAAATACCAGTCGGCATAGTTGCCACCTTGATAATTTGCACATAGCTGAGCAGCATAACTCCCTGCACCTGCTTGTATAATGATACGTTCTGTATTCGCAAGTCCACCTTCAATTCCATCCCTCACAGCGTTGGAAACTGTAGATTGGAAAGCTGCGGTTGTCCAAACCACACCTGTACTTTGGTCAGCAGTTGCAGCAATTAAACCATGTTGTCCGTTATCATAAACGTAAAATACTATGCCACCACCGTAACTTTCTCCAATGTAGTGCATTGGATTATTACCATTTAGCTTCTGAATAGCTTGCAAGATATTGTCGGTGGCGGCTACTGTTCCTGCTCCGCTGGTGAATCCAGTTAATACTTTACTTATAACAGCAGAGTTCCCAACAACCGTAGCACCCTGTGTGCCTGTAACATCCCCTGCCAGGTTACCTGTGAAAGAAGCTGCCGAACCTGTAGTGTTTTGATTGAATATAGGGAAACCTGTTAATGATGCTGCGCTACCATTCGGAGCCAAATAATCCGTTCCTGCTACCGCTATAGAAGGAACACCAGTTCCTGTTGTATTTTTAAGAATACCTGTTGATAAACCTGCTAAAGATGTGCCATTTATCCCTACTACAGTTAATGCTGTAGAACCTGTAACATCTCCCGTATGTGCAAGTGGACTGCCATTTTGTAGTAGTGCTCCTGTAAAATTTATATCACCTGTTACATCTAAACTATGTGCCGGAATTAAATTATTAATACCTGTATGTCCATTATTGTCCATTACTAAAGTTGAACTCTCATTGTCATTCTTTATTAAGAACTTTCCACCTCCTTCTCCCGCTCCATTACTTAAAGAGAGGATTGCAAAACTGGCACCTCCTTCTTGTGAAGTTGCATCAAGAGCAAGGTTTACACCCCAGGTGCTAAAATCTCCCGGTGTTAAATTCACCATCCCATTTACATTCAATTTAGTGTTAGAAATCGGAGGAGCTCCAATACTGACACCTCCATCTGTCATATTAAGTACAGGTCGTTTTTCTCCATCCGTATAAGTAGAAGCAAAACCGTTCCCGGCTTCACCGGTATAGAGTGAATAAGGAACACTCAATATCTGGCTTGTTCCTGTTATAGTATAACTTGTTCCACCTGTAGGGTCGGTTTCTGTTTTTAAGAAATAAGGTCCGGATGACCAGTTAATAGCATCAAAGCCTGTTCCTCCTCCTATTTCAATACTTACCAACCCATTGGTATTGGTGGTTGGTGTCTGTGTTTCTGTATAAACAACCGTTCCACTTGCTGAACCTTGCAAAATGCTAATCTTCATTCCAACTGGAAGGCTATTAACAAGGTTATTACCGGCATCACGTATTACTGCCTGGTAACTCATCAATTGTGGTGATTGGGCAAACAATACCACGGTAAAGAATACTGTTACTAAGAGAGTAAATAATTTTTTCATAACTATTTAGTGTTTAATGATTTTAAATGTTTTTACAACTTTATTATTGTCCGATACTTTCAGAAAATAGGTAGCTGATACATAATTGCTCATAGCAATACTTGTCTCATTAGCTTCAACTTTATTTTGCTGCAAAATGTTACCGCTAATATCATAAAGTTGATATCTGAGGTTCTGAATGTCATAATTACTTATTTTCAACATTATAAAGTCTGTAGCAGGATTTGGGTAGACTATCATTTCAAGTGAAATGTCCAATGCTTTTTCAACTGCTGTCACTACTGATATTTCATAAGGCTGTTGAACACCTTGGGCAGCAGAACCATTCGTTCCAGTGTTTGTGGTATAAACTACCTGTCCAACAGTATAACTTGCTGAACCACCACTTCCGGAAGCATTGCCACCGGATGCAGAAATGGCATCCTGGGCATGTAGTCCAGACAGTCCAATACTAAACAATAGTACTGTACTTAATATTAGTTTTTTATTTCGCATGGCTACAATCTTTTAATAATGTTCAGATTAGTTGTTATTAATGCAATTTGAATTCATGTTATATTTTGAATGATGATAATCCTATTATTCATCACATTCTATTTTTTTGATAAATAAAAGCTAAATCCAAAAGTTCCGACAAAAATCAATGAAGTATAGAACACATAAATCCATTCATATTTGCCACTGATTGCCAAGATAATCTCTAATACAATTAGTATGGAAATCAGTAAGATGAATAATGTTGTCAGCTTATATATCGTGTTCATTATTCAAAACTCTTTTATTGCAAGATTATCTTTCTGTTGGCTTTTCCAGATTGTTTAAGTTATGCTAATTTACAAGTTATTGAATAATAGAGCAAATAAATTTAAATTATTTTCTATTGTGCCGTACAGACTTTCCGGATGAATAAGAGGTTACATTGAAGTCCCATTTGGTTACATCTGAACTATTCTCAAGCCTATTTTGAGTGCTATCTGCTAAGCAATGAAAGAAATCAATGCCCGTCTGACTTTCAACATCACGGACTTTTACGACATAACTCTGCAGTGGTTCAGTTCCCTTCTTATTTGGCAATATAAATGCAATCATTTTCTTTTCTTCTGTGAGGTCATACACGACCTTATAAAACCTTGATGGCACTGTGACTCTATCTGCTCCGATTGTGCCCTTAGACTCGCTTAAAATGCCCCCAGTAACGATATAAATTGAATCATCTTCCTGTGCCCATTCCCTGACAAGAGATTCAAGATTTTTCCATATGCCTCTGTTAAAAGCTGGAAGTTGTGGACTCATGTTGGAAAGATAGAATGTCTCTGACATCGCCTGTTCACTGAATGTCATATCTCCTGCAGGACAAAGATGACCACGGTCATAACCAGAGTTTTTGTAATCTATAAGTTGTGAAGAGCCTGAAAGAACATCCGGGTCTGGTCTGAAGTTATTACCTCTCTCAGCTTGATGTGTTAGCATTGAACGGGTCAGCAAATATGCCACCCATTCCGGTTGTTCTTCTTTTTTGCTGAAAGAAAGGGTGTAATAGGTATGCCGGACTATTTCATGGGTTGTTGAAGTCGGAAGAAGGTCACACTGACCAAATAAGAATAATGGAAGGAGTAATATTTGAAGAAACAATAGCCCTCTTATTTAATTGCCAAGTAAAATGGTTGTATATTAATACCTTGATATTAATTTATTTGTTTGATAGTTGTTAAAATGACCGAATAGCACGCACATAGTATGCAGTGGACTTATGACCGTAGTCCTGATTACCATTGCTGAAGAGCTGACCCCAAGCGTCAGCGATATTACTGTACTCGGTGGAACTAAAATAGAAGTTATTAGAAAAACCGCCAACCACAGTTTTTTGCAAATACAACAAATTCAATTCATATTTTGAAGGTAAATACCAGTCGGCATAGTTGCCACCTTGATAATTTGCACATAGCTGAGCAGCATAACTCCCTGCACCTGCTTGTATAATGATACGTTCTGTATTCGCAAGTCCACCTTCAATTCCATCCCTCACAGCGTTGGAAACTGTAGATTGGAAAGCTGCGGTTGTCCAAACCTCACCTGTACTTTGGTCAGCAGTTGCAGCAATTAAACCATGTTGTCCGTTATCATAAACGTAAAATACTATGCCACCACCGTAACTTTCTCCAATGTAGTGCATTGGATTATTACCATTTAGCTTCTGAATAGCTTGCAAGATATTGTCGGTGGCGGCTACTGTTCCTGCTCCGCTGGTGAATCCAGTTAATACTTTACTTATAACAGCAGAGTTCCCAACAACCGTAGCACCCTGTGTGCCTGTAACATCCCCTGCCAGGTTACCTGTGAAAGAAGCTGCCGAACCTGTAGTGTTTTGATTGAATATAGGGAAACCTGTTAATGATGCTGCGCTACCATTCGGAGCCAAATAATCCGTTCCTGCTACCGCTATAGAAGGAACACCAGTTCCTGTTGTATTTTTAAGAATACCTGTTGATAAACCTGCTAAAGATGTGCCATTTATCCCTACTACAGTTAATGCTGTAGAACCTGTAACATCTCCCGTATGTGCAAGTGGACTGCCATTTTGTAGTAGTGCTCCTGTAAAATTTATATCACCTGTTACATCTAAACTATGTGCCGGAATTAAATTATTAATACCTGTATGTCCATTATTGTCCATTACTAAAGTTGAACTCTCATTGTCATTCTTTATTAAGAACTTTCCACCTCCTTCTCCCGCTCCATTACTTAAAGAGAGGATTGCAAAACTGGCACCTCCTTCTTGTGAAGTTGCATCAAGAGCAAGGTTTACACCCCAGGTGCTAAAATCTCCCGGTGTTAAATTCACCATCCCATTTACATTCAATTTAGTGTTAGAAATCGGAGGAGCTCCAATACTGACACCTCCATCTGTCATATTAAGTACAGGTCGTTTTTCTCCATCCGTATAAGTAGAAGCAAAACCGTTCCCGGCTTCACCGGTATAGAGTGAATAAGGAACACTCAATATCTGGCTTGTTCCTGTTATAGTATAACTTGTTCCACCTGTAGGGTCGGTTTCTGTTTTTAAGAAATAAGGTCCGGATGACCAGTTAATAGCATCAAAGCCTGTTCCTCCTCCTATTTCAATACTTACCAACCCATTGGTATTGGTGGTTGGTGTCTGTGTTTCTGTATAAACAACCGTTCCACTTGCTGAACCTTGCAAAATGCTAATCTTCATTCCAACTGGAAGGCTATTAACAAGGTTATTACCGGCATCACGTATTACTGCCTGGTAACTCATCAATTGTGGTGATTGGGCAAACAATACCACGGTAAAGAATACTGTTACTAAGAGAGTAAATAATTTTTTCATAACTATTTAGTGTTTAATGATTTTAAATGTTTTTACAACTTTATTATTGTCCGATACTTTCAGAAAATAGGTAGCTGATACATAATTGCTCATAGCAATACTTGTCTCATTAGCTTCAACTTTATTTTGCTGCAAAATGTTACCGCTAATATCATAAAGTTGATATCTGAGGTTCTGAATGTCATAATTACTTATTTTCAACATTATAAAGTCTGTAGCAGGATTTGGGTAGACTATCATTTCAAGTGAAATGTCCAATGCTTTTTCAACTGCTGTCACTACTGATATTTCATAAGGCTGTTGAACACCTTGGGCAGAAGAACCATTCGTTCCAGTGTTTGTGGTGTATGCAACCTGTCCAACGGTATAACTTGCTGAACCACCACTTCCGGAAGCATTGCCACCGGATGCAGAAATGGCATTCTGTGCATGTTGTCCAGACAGTCCAAAACACAACAGGAGTATTGAACTTAATTTTAGTTTTTTATTTCGCATGGGTAACCTATATTTTTAATTATTGCTTTTTATTAAAAAAGCAGTTCCCCAATTCATCAAATATTACGGATTATGAAGCAAGGAACTGCTACAAAACTAACCCCTATATTAAGAAATATTATGGCTAATTTATAAAATATTTGATTATCAGAAAATTAATTATCGGAGAACTATAAAAAAGAAACGGCATGATGTGTCTCGCAGCATTTTCACCCTCTTTCTGGGTTATAGAGTAACTTCCTTAGAGGTCATGTTGCCTGACCTTAAATGACTTAAAATAGGCATCAAACAATGCTGACGAATTTATAATAAGAATACTTTTCAACTTGATAATTCTGGCAACAAATCATGGGTTGCTTTATATACAGAAAGTTCATCATAAGTATCCATATTTCTAAATAAAACCCGCACTACCCAAAGGTGTTGTAATTAAATCAACGTGTTAAATAGCCAATTAATCCCGTAAACAACGAACAGAAAAGCCACTCCGTTTACTGTAGCTGGTACTGGAAACATTACTACTTCCGTTACTAATGTACCTATAGGAGGCAATTGACGAAGAGTCCTTAACCGGACTCCACCAGTAACCATTGCTGCCAATGCGCCCGAATGAACCACCGTAGCTGAGACGATATCCACCCGGAAGAGCAGTAAAACCGCTTTCGTTGGTTGCCCCCGTATTTGGACTTTGCCAATGGACTGTACCTGCTTCTTTTAACTTTCCACCGGCAACACTATCGCCTCCCAAAGAGGTTGTCAGTGTTGTCCATTCTGCATCGGTAGATGCATGCCAACCTATTGGGCATAATTTATTTGCATTAACTGCATACAAATTATACAAAGCACCGTATGTATTTTTATTAGCTGTTGCATCATTTTTATACCAACAGTATGCAGGTGTGGTTAATGCTTCCCATGCCTTATCATCTGTGACCAATGGTATTGCCGTGCCATCATTGAATTTGGTGGTTTTCAGATTCTCAGCCATCCAAACCTGGGTGCCTATGGTCACTGTTTTGTAAACATTGCCGTAAATGTCTTTCACTGTCTGTGCATTTAACCCTGCTAACATCATGCAAAACAAAAATAAAACAAATAGTGTAATTTTTTTGATTTTCATTTTTTACCTCAATTTTAATTTATTATCTAAATTTTTTTATCTGATTGTTTTTTTCACTTAAAGAACCTGTCTCAATCAGAATTATTCGGAATAAAAGCGATATTATAAGAAAGAAATTAATTTTAATAAAGTTAGGTCAAAAGATAATTCGAGTCAAGTTTTTTTGACGAATCAAGGTAGAACAAGGATCATAATATATAATTTGACAATAAAAATCCACCCATCAGGTACTTTATCCGGATGGATGCAATATCATTAGTACAGCATAATTAGAGCAATTTGCTCCTATATCCACTGGTACTAACTAAGTACAAAAAAATTTGCGTTCTTGTACTTTATAATGTCGTTATAATATAAATCTACAAATATTCAAATTTTAATCTATGGTTTTTTAACTATCTCAACGCGTCTGTTTTTAGTTCTTCCCTCTTCACTTCTGTTATCAGCAACAGGTTTTTCCTGTCCCCAGCCAACAAAAGACATCCTTGTCTTGTCAATTCCTTTGGCAACAAGAGCATCCATAACAGCTTTTGCACGGTCATTTGAAAGTTTTTTGTTACTTGCAGCATCTCCCACATTATCAGTATGACCTTCGATACTGATTTTAAGTGAAGCATCGCTTTTCATTAATTCGAGAATCTGGTCAACTATCGGAAGTGATTCATTTTGAATATCAGATTTGCCAGTTTCAAAAAGAATATTCAGCGCTATATAACCATCTTTATTTAAAGCATCAAGCATTTCGTTGGCAGTAATTTCCTGCACCATTTGTGCAATGTCTAATACTCTAAGTTCATGCATTATATTCCCATTCATTGATACACAGACAATATATTCTTTTGAATTCTTTTTTAATGAATAAGTTAAATCATTGTCATTGACAAATATTTTTTTCCCCCCCAATTTAATAATCGCATTTTCATAATTTTTAATAATTTGTAATGGACTGGGAGCTTTAAGTGTGGCATCATCCGGAAATGAATAGGAAATTTTGGTTAATTCACCTTCTTTGGTATCTGTAACTCCATCGGAAATGTAATAGTCGAGTTTATCAAAATTTTGACTGCAATCAGTAATAAAAAAATGCGGCATCTTGGTAAAAAAAGGATGATCTTTACATCCTTCGGCATCATTTGTATTCTGAGCTATTACACAAGTCAGACTTACAGATAATAAAAATCCAAAAAGAATTAGTTTTTTCATTTAGAGTTTTTTAGTTAATAATATGTTTGAAAAAGAAATTTAAGTAAATCCAGGAATCTAATCTTTCAGGCAGCGGACAGAATAATCACAACTCTTACTTGGGACGTTCCATAAAAGTTTACTGTTATCGTTGCTCATGTTTCTGATATATGCGCCTGCGTCGCCATACTTCGTGGCAGACCACCAGGCTCCGTAACTCCCAATGCCTGCAACTGCCCCATAAACGCTGCGGTAACCACCTGGAAGGGCTGTAAAACCAGTTTCATCAGTGGCTCCGGTATTTGGACTTGTCCAATGCTTTGTACCATTTTCTTTCAGTTTTCCGCCGGCTACATTTTCGCCACCAAGAACATTAATTAATGTTGTCCATTCTTCATAGGTTGGAACATGCCAGTTCATCGGACAAAGCTTACCGGTATTAACAACATACCAGTTGTACATTAAGCCATAAATGGATTTGTTTGCTTTGTCGTTATTATAAATGTAATACGCTGGGACAGGTTCTAATAATTTTGCACTGTCAGCCATATAGGGTATTGATGTACCATCATTGTACTTTGTGGTTTTCAGGTTCTCAGCTATCCATGTCTGCTTACCAATGGTTATTGTTTTATATACATTCCCATCAACATCTTTTACAGTATTCTGTGCTTGTATCACTGTCGTACATATACATAATAGTGCAACGACTAAAAATATTGTTTTTTTGATTTTCATCTCTTACATGCATTTTAATTTGTTATTTCTATTTCAATCATAGAATATAGTTTTAATTGATTGTAATAAAATTACGAAACATTTATAATGCGAGGCAAATTTATTTTTATCCATTCTACTAAATCCCAACCTTGCGGGTTTCTGATGAAAGGAAATAGCACTGTTGTTTCTCAGTGGTTCCTTATCACTTAATATGTATATAGCAAATCATAATTCAGAACAGGTTGATATTCAAATCATTCATGGATCTTATTAATCAATTTGATCATGTACTGGTTATTCTTTTACAATTTCCTTAAATTCAAAAGTATTCACATTCTCAAATTTAATCAAGTAAATACCACGAGAGAAATTTGTTGTTTGCACAACAGTCCTTTCTATCACGCTACCTTTATAAACTAATTGTCCTAATGAATTTAATATTTCAAAATCTCTTTTATATGTACCATCCTCAATTTCAATAATTAATTCATTTGACACAGGATTAGGATAGACTTTTATTGATTTGTTGTAAGTAAGAGATTCAATTCCTATAATTACTACATTCATTAAGTTTGATTGCGCAGAGCTGCATCCGTTATCTGTAACAATAACATAATAATCTCCCGTTGAACTTACAGTATAATCCTGATTAGTTGCACCATTTATTAAAGTGTCTTGTTTATACCATTGATTCCCGTTTACAGCATCCGAATGTAATATATTTCCATTCGCATTTCGTGTAATGACAGGTGTCGCTGGCTTGGTATTAACCACAATTGAAAGGGATGAAATTGCACCATCTCCACATGAATTTTGACCTTTTACTGTAATATCGCCGGAAAGAGCCGATATTCCATAATCAACGGTAATATTATTGGTTGTGCTTGTTCCGGTTACTCCGGAAGGTAAAGTCCAGAAATATGAAATAGCATCATTAATTTCAGCGATGTTATAAGTTACAGAGTTCTCTCCCTGGCAAACGGTTGTGTTGCCTGAAATTATACCTGCGTTTGCAGGGAGAGGATTAACAGTGACTGCAAAAGAAGAGGTTGTTCCATCTCCGCAAGAGTTTTGACCTTTTACTGTAATATCACCTGAAACTGCCGATGTTCCGTAATCAATCGTAATACTATTGGTTGTGCTTGTTCCAGTTGCACCAGTGGGCAATGTCCATAAGTATGAGGTTGCATTGGTGATTTTCGGAACAGTATAGGTCAAATTGGTTTGTCCCTGGCAAACAGTTGTGTTGCCTGAAATTATACCTGCATTTACAGGGAGAGGATTAACTATGATAGCAAAAGAAGAGGTTGTTCCATCTCCGCAAGAGTTTTGACCTTTTACTGTAATATCACCGGAAACTGCTGATGTTCCGTAATCGACCGTAATACTATTGGTTGTGCTTGTTCCACTTGCATCAGTGGGCAATGTCCATAAGTATGAGGTTGCATTGGTGATTTCCGGAACAGTATAGGTCAAATTGGTTTGTCCCTGACAAACAGCATCCTGACCTGTAATAGATCCAGCATCGTCTGGTGAGGGGCTTACTGTAACAGCAAAGTAAGGAGAAACAGCTCCGCTTCCACAACCATTAGTTCCGTAAACTGCGATGTTACCCGAAATGGCCATATCGGAATAATTAACAGAGATGGAATTGGTATTGTCACCAGTTGCAATTGTGGCGCCTGCCGGCAATGTCCAGACATAGCTGGTAGCTCCGGCGATAGCCGGTACTGAATAAGCAACACCTTGCTGTTTCTGACAGATTATATTAATTCCTGTAAGAGTTCCGGCTGATTCAGGAACAGCTCCTTTAAAACTTCCATTAATGTCAACCAACGGGAGAGGAACACCTTCATTCAGAGTGACATTATTCAGGTTTATATAGGCACTTGCTCCTAAGGTGAAGGCTGGTTTAATATTAAATTCCAATTTCAGGATTGTTCCGGCTGAATTAAAAGAAGAAGTGCCGGAGCCTGCAAGTATAACTTGTCCGAAGGATGGGTTTTTGGCAAATGTCCAGCCCTGCGTGAGTGTACCTTCAGTTTCAATATCGAGAAATGCAAGATATGTGGTATCATAGCTTATAGTTGCCTGCATAGAGAATACTGATTCACCTGAAGGGAGTGATGTTATAAGTATCGGATAATAAAATATCAACGTTTCAGGACATGTAACCGTATCCGGCATGTTAATCCGGGTATCATAAATCTGAAAATTTCCTGAACTCGTAGTAGCCCCAACAGAATCTTTAACCGTTACTATTGCAACGCCGCTTCTTATAGCGGTCATTAACCCCGATTGATTAATAGATGTGACAACAGTGTCGTTTACACTCCACGTAAAAGGAGGTATTCCATTACCATTCACCGTAAATTGCTGGGTTTCTCCAGCTGCCAGGTACCCGGTACCAGGAGATATTGATAAAACAGCTAAATTATTTGTGGTGAAATTACCATTGGTATAAGCAGGTAAAAGGGTTTCGTTAAACAGGCAATTATTGAAATTAATTTGGGTTGTCCCGGTATTTTGAGCAGAGACATGGAATCTGACATATATAAGTGTGCCGCTCCCAGTTAAAGGTACTGTACCGGCAAATGCAAGTGAAAAATTACCCGGTTCACTTATATTTAGTACAGGAACAGAATAGGATGCTAAGAGAGTTCCTGTCTGAACAACACCAACAGGTGTAAGTATGTCTTGATTGAAACTGATAGTAAAATTACCCGAGGAGATGTTCAATCCGGTAATATCTGTTATATTAAATGGGATATTAACATCAGCTCCCTGCCATTGGCCGAGGTCAGATGGAATACTTAGCCGCATTGCCCTTATTTCAACCTGGTTAGTAGTGTCTCTTAACCCATTGTTATCCTGTGCGACCACTTTTGTAAATCCCGGTTGTGTTCCAACAAGCAACCCGGTTGTATTTATTGTGGCAATAGATGAATTCGTTACAGACCATTGATAGGGAGCCGTTCCACCGGAGACATTAAATTGTAATTGTTCTCCTTTGCAGATTATCCCATTTTCGGGGGAAACAACAATGGAAGGAGGTGCAATAATATTTATATAACCATTTTTAAAGGTCATTTCCGGGCTCCCTTCATTAAAATAGTTGTTATCTGATCCTGAAAAACTTAAATTAATATTCCCTGTTTGCAAAGCTTTAAGACGGACATAAATAAATTTCCCGATACCGGCTAGCGGAGTTGTGCCGGCACCAGCAATAGTTATCTTTCCAGGGATGGAGGTATTAATTGTGGGATCACCAAATGAAGCACTTATTGTGCCGGTAACAATAACAGATTCTGGTTGAAAATAGGATTGATCATAATTCAGCTGAAGCGCATACGACACTATATTCTCATTTGTAAGGCTACTGTCAGCATAAACGGGCAGATCAATAATATTACCTTTCACAACTGTCGAATCAGGAATACGCATAGCTATAATCGTAGACTGCGACCAACCATTCGCTGATATTAAGAGCAATAGAATGAAAAGGGCTGCATATTTTCTCATTGTTTTTTAATTTGAAGTATATGAATTAAACATTCTTCAAAAAAGCATTCCGCCTTTCCAATAAAGGAAAGACAGAAAGGCAATTTATCTTACAATTTGAAATTTTTGTGATTGCGAAAAATTATCCATAGTCATTCTTATAAAATAGTAACCACTATCGAACTTGTTACCCTGCTGTGATATTGATATCGTATATTTTCCTTTATTCATGGTTTCATTTACAAGTGTTGCCACCTTCTGCCCCATAAAATTAAAAACCCCGATATTTACCTTCTGGTTGTCTCTCTTCAACTGATAAGTAAGCACTGCATCCCCCGTTGAGGGATTTGGATAAACCGGCGACATTCCTTCCGGACCATAGTCTGAGGTTACAGATATTTCTTTCGGGTTGCCGGCTATTGTCACACTCCCTTTTACTGCGTCGGTTGTCATATTGCTCTCATTGGCAAGGAATTTATTCAAAGTTAAATCAGTTGTTGTCATATTGCCTGAGTGTAACATGGTATGGAAAGTTATCTGTGTAAGGACTGTATCTGAATTCAGCGGATATGTTCCCGCCATCGCAATAGTCAATATTCCATTTATTTTGTTATCGCTGTAAAGCAGGTTCATTCCGGGAATCATATTTGTAACCTGGCCTACCTGCAGATAAACCGGATCATATTTAAGTAAAATGTCAGTTGCTACCATTCCTGAAGCATCTGTAACACTTAAAGGAATGCTTACGTCCTGCCCACTCATTGCATCAGCATTACCCACAATTAACCGGGGTTGGATAAGTGGTGAAGAATATGAGCCTTTCAACTCGGCAGGAAATGACTTTATTATTCCGACAACATACTGTAAGATAAGCGAAGCATCATAAGCTGTAATGCCAGCTGAACCGCTCACGTCGGCAACCTGTTGCTGAATACTGTTAAGGGTTAAGCTGCCTACTACATTTTGTAAAACAAGCGAAGCATCATAAGCCTGCACAATACCATTCAGACTAACATCGCCCATCAACGGATTTCCCGCGCCTATTGTTTTCCACGGAATATAATCAACGGCATCCGTAACTATTTCCTGGGCACTGGTTCCATCGCCCTGTGTACTCGATTGAACGGGCCCCAGATTGCTTCCCCACCAGCAGTTTTCGGCATTTATCACAAATGATTTATCCACATTATCAATAGCAAAATAGAAATTGCCTTTAAAATCGCAATTGCTGAAAACCGGATTTGATGCGGCAGTTGCATATACACCATACGCATTATTGTTGATGTTGCAGTTCTGTATCGTAGGACTTGCACTTTTTGTCTGTATTCCTTCATAAGCATACCTGATAATGCAATTCTTAAGGTTACAGAGCGGGTCAAGGGATTGATCCTCGAAAATCAATCCAGACCAGCCAAAAGGGTAATTATTGACTGTTGGAGATGTCGCTGAGCCATCGGAATTGGAGTCCCCACCATAAAAATCGTCCCTGATATCCGTAAATACAATATTACTATCTGGTGAAGAACCACCGACAGCATCAAGTCCTTTAAAAATATCCATTCCTCCAAAATATGAGTACCACCAATTTTGGTTATAAAATTTACAAACCACACCCGGATTTATGGTCAAAGTTGCCCCGGTGCCTATGGTATAATTTTCAAACAAATAAGCAATATTATTAACTCCTCCAAATGAACGTTTAGGAAGGGACACATCCTGCGTTAAAGTTTCATCCCTTACTTTGATTACTTTATATGTTGTGCCTGATATGGTATTATTGGAAGTGGATGCCGGGTACGATACCAAGGATATTTGTATCGGGTAATATTGCAGGTTATTGAAAGTACAGTTGTCAATCTTAGGTGCAGAAACCCCGTTCATATCAACTCCATAATTTAAATTCTCAAAGCGAATATTATTAATATCCGGTGAAGCGCTTAAGGTGGTAATCCCCATAGCTCCATATTTAAAAATAGCATAGCTTATTTTACTTGAATCATCGCTCACATCATTAAAAGTGATCCAATTGCCAGACCATTGCTGATTAATTCCATCGGGTGGAAGAGATGCTGAACCGTCCTGATTCATATCTTTGGGATTTCCGTAATTATCATCTGCCAGGTTTGTAAAAATTACAGGATTAACTGAAGTTCCAAGAATATTTAAGCGGCCATTTACAGTGAAACCATTTGCAGTATTGTTAGAGTTGTTGCTTGGAGAATAGTAAGTTGATGATTTAAATACTATTCCCGCTGGAATTGTAATTGTGGTTCCTGAATTAATAGTACTGTTCCCTTCCATAAAGTAAGAAATGTTGTCATTTCCGTTAAAACTTCTTGCCTGCACCGTATCTGATTGGGAATAAGTCTCCGGGATTACCGATAAGGCCATTACACCAACATTAAGAGCTGTACAGTTTGTAAAAGAAGGATTTGAGAACATACTCAATTCTATTGGAGAATGGTTCATATTATAAAACTGACAATTTTTAAATTCGGGGTTAGCCGAACCTATAACCGAAGAACCATAATAGGAAGACAATTGTATGAGGCAACTGTCAATAGTTACGTGAGAGTTGTCAATATACAGGCCCGTAGTGGCATAAGAAATTTCACAATTTTTTAGATAATTTACAGTATCAGCATTAGCACTATTATTTAAAAATACTATTCCTCCGTTCTTAGACCAATCGATTGAGCCGTACATATTAATATACTGCCCCCAATCACCTTTAGCAGGTGCTGTGGTATTTCCATCATTATTCGAATCTCCTCCTTCTGAATCATCCGCTAATGACGTAAAATATATTTTATTGGAAGCTGTGCCTTTTGCAATTAAATTACCATATACACAAATATCACCACTACTGCTCCAGGGCCAACTATCTGCACGAAATTTTATTACAACACCGGGCTGGATAGTTAATTTGGCATTTGTGGCAATAACTAGTTTATCAATTATGTAGGCTATATTCGTTATGCCTGCTACATTTCGGGAAATAAGAGAAGCATTGGATGAAAGTGTTCCCTCAATTATTTTAATTGCCTGGCTTTTATTTGAAATAAAGGTTATATTGTTTAAAGTCGGGTTCGATGTCAGAGAAATTGCTATAGGGTCGAGGCTGCAATTTTGAATGATCACAGAATCAACAATTGGTATGGAATTCCCATTGGAGTAAACCCCATAGTTCGAAGTATTTGTGACAGTTGAATTGGTCAATCTACCCCCTGCATTCTCAAAAGTAACCCCCCCTTCGTTTGTATTACCGGCATATTTTATAGAAGTATAATTCAATGAACAGGTTGCATCATTGCTTGTCGATCTGTACTTTATCGAACCCCAGTCTCCGGCAGCAGGTGTTGATGCATTCCCGTCACCATTTGAATCCATGGGATTACCCACATTGTCATCTTTAATGGATGTGAAAACCACACCCTGGGCTGATGTTCCGTCAGTTTTAAAGCTGCCATCAACGAAAATACTATATCCTGAATAATTATTTTTCACTTTTATAACCACTCCGGGTTCCACATCAACAGATGTCCCGGAATTAATAGTCATATCCGACAGTAAGACATAAGTAATATTTGTAAAACCGGCCATGTCGCGTTTTTTTATCGTTCCATTCTGACAAACATTTCCACCTAAAAGTCCAATTGCGCGCCAGCCGACATTTGTAAATGTAATACCTGATATTGTGGGATTGGAAGATCCGGAAATACAAATAGGAGTATAAGTAATGTTGATCATGTTGGTGTTTGATATGGTTGGATTTGATGCCCTGTAACAGGAAATGCCATAATCAAGATTATTGAACTCACAGTTCGAAATCGTCGGGCTGGCATCAATCATGGCAACTCCTGCATCGTTCAGATATTGGGTTGTACTGCAGGTTGTAAATCCGTAATTCCAAACAGCTCCATATTTGATCCTGCAATAATTCATAATACCAGAACTTCCCGGATTAAAGATAATGCCGCCCCAGTCGCCAATTGCAGGAGAAGTTTGAGTACCATCTTTGTTGCTATCGCCGGGTTTTCCATAATTATCATCTTTGGCCGAAGTAAAAGTAATTATACTATCAGCGGTTGCATTGGCCGTGAGTGTGCCGTTAACAATTATCTGCTGGTCATAGGAATATGATTTAATTACGATTCCTTTATTAATTGTCAATGACATGCCACTGGGAACTGTAATCTGATCGAGCATCAGATAGGTGATGTTTTGAACACTTGTAACGGAACGGATTATTAAGTTTGCACTGGCAGTAAGAGAACCTCCAAGTAGCCCTATGGCATCATAAGCATTATCTGAAAATGATAAAATATTATTGGTCATAGCCGGATTTGCCTCAAACGACATGGCGATAGGGGTCATCTGGCTTGAACCGATGGTATTGTTTGTTAATATGGGATCAGATGCATAATGAATATAGAAGCCAAAATAATTATTAGTAAGATTGCAGGAATCAATAACAGGACTTGCATTAACCATGTTTATTCCCCCTGTATTATTGGCTCCGGCATAACGTACCTGGCAACGACGCATCACACAATTCGCGTCATTACTTTGATCTTCAAACCGTACGCCGTACCAGTTTCCGGAAGAAGGTGCAGAGGTTGAACCATCATTATTTGAATCGCCTCCCCAGTTATCATCCCTATATGAGGTAAAATAAATATTCTCTCCCGGATTGGCTATAGCTTTCAGGCTTCCATACACATCGAGCACTGTGCCATCCTGAAATTTCAAAATATTGTTTGAACCAATTTTCATAAGAGCCCCGGAATTTATTGTCATATTACCCGGGAAAAAATAAGGAATGGGAATGACGGGGAGATTTAGTGTATCTGAAAAACTATAAAAATTCATATACACTACTGTATTTGTGTTAGGAGAAAATGAATTAGTACCATTAACAATTAAATGTGCAGATGCGTTATAAGTAATTGGCCAATTACAATTGGTAATATTCATATTCGAAATATTTACTGTTGCACTATTCAACCAGATGCCATTTTGAAAATGCTGAATATTCACTCCTGATAAGGTTGAATGAGCGTTTACGTTTGCTAAAATACCGCTTCCATTTGACGCTGCCCAGGAACTGTTGGTATTGATATTTCCACCGGTCATATTACAGATACCTGTAGATTCAATATTAACACCGTACTGGGAAAAATTGAGCAAGTCAGTTGTATTCAACGTGGCCGTTCCATTGTAAACATACAAATGCTGGGCATATAAAATCTGACAGTCAGTAAGGTTGACAGTTCCACTATGCGAGTAATCTCCGGTTTGAATATAGCCCCAGATACCCGGAGTTGGAGATCCATTACTGGAAGTAAAAACTACACCTGTAGCTATCAGAGTGCCCTGCACATACATAGACTGATTGTCATTGAATTCTACAGTTACTCCCGTTTCAATAGTCAGAGTATCACCCTGATTTATTGTAATAGAAGAAGTTACAATGTAGGGACTATTAATTATATCCCAGGTAGTGTTGGTAGATATAACTCCAGAAACATCAGTTGCAAGAACTGTTTGCATGCTCCATATAATGAAAGCTGCTAAAAGGGTAAATAGTTTTTTCATTGTTTTTAAGTATATATTTTTTTCTCAAACAATTATTTTTGTTGACATTGCTTCAGGAACTGTTTTTTTTCGCCTTGTTGGTATAGATAAATAATCATAATGTATATAATCAACTTTTTAAAGTATGATGAAATCAATTTCCAATATATTATCTGACATTAGACTTACAATTACCAAATTTACATAATAATTACTAAATGTAATAATTTAGATCAATTTAATTTAGTAAATAAAACCCCTTATAAAAGGATACCTCTCTTTGCCACTTAAACGGATGAATAATTATTCACTCATTGCAGAGTCAGCAACGCTTAAATAGTAGATTCGGCATACAAGTTTTTATTTGTATTATTGCCTGTAATGATAGCATTAAAATAATGGTTTGCAATTATAATATTTCAGCTATTTGTCTTCTTTATATTCGGGGTCCATATCAGGGGTTCTCAATCCTGCAACTTCATCTGCCATTAGTATAAAAACATTCCAGCACAGTCCTTTGGAAGATGGCCACCAGCTATCTGTGGTGGTCCATTTTGTAGGCGTAAATTCTTTACTGAAGGGCCATTGGGGATTAAGGTAAATCTCTGCCCACACCCTGTTTTCCATCAACATTGTCGCTTTCTTCCATCCGTGTTTTAATCCTACCACATAAGCACAATACTCCGCCCTGAACCAACTGCCGCCATTATAATAAAACCCATCACTTTCCCCATTGCTGTAATTTTCTTCGCCAAATTTTTCAAAAGGCTAATAATCTCCACCGAGATAGACATATCCTTTTGCATCATTTGTTAACCTTATGCAGATGGGTGCAGTGGTACCATATTCCGGGTGAGGTGAGTTGGGTACTTTATTTAGAACGGGTATTTGATCCAAATGATTTATTACCATTTCATCTGTCAGTATTGGCCTGTTGAATAACCATAAAGAAAAGAATTCAGGTTCCAGGTCAGTAAGGGAAATAATGTCGGGAAAATTCCGGTCGAAGAGTAAATGTCTTCTTTTTGTATCCTAAAAATTCCGGTATTCATTTTCAGCCTTCTTGATATACTCTTCGGAAATATCAAAACCCAATTCTTTTATTGTTCTTAATGCGATGGCCAGCATACCCTGGTTAATACCCAGCCGGTCTGTTTTAGGATTAAAATCAACAATATCCGCCTGGCTCAAAGAAAAATGTGCTTTGCATTTTCAGTCTCTATCGGCATCGAATTCATTCAATACATAATCAACTGATTTCTTAATTTTTTCCTGCGGAAGTTGAATGCCGAACCGACGTTTGTTCATCATTGCCCAGATCAGCCATTCGATGGTGGCTTCGTTGTCTTTTGCCTCTACATATCCCATAAGTGGTGTGATAATAATGCCAATACCGCCTTTGGGCGTTTGTGTTTTGCCCCATTCTTCCCGGATGGACGGTTATTGAAATAAGCCCTTTCTCATTCTCCACTTCCGCATTGCCTTGTTTTTGATATATAGTCGGTGTTTTTAGTATGATTTCTGCACCAGCATCAAGGTTGTACATTTCACCAAATGTTTGTTTAATATAATGATTATTTTGTGCTCTGTCTGATGAACTGGCAACATAAAATAAATTAGGATCAGGCAACTTGCGCATGCCTACAAAACCACCACCACGTCCGCTAAATCGTCGACACGTATTTCTTGTGTACTGATTTTTATAACCTGCGTCTGTTAAAAAATCAACTACATTATTATCCTGGGTAATAAAGCCCGCTGATGGAAACATTTCATGCACAAAGCCACCCGGAAAACTATTGTATTCAAAAGTTAAATATCGCTGCGGTTTTTCTGAAGGTCTGGCAGTTTGTTCCAATATATAATACATTCCCGGCATGGATGGCTGAAACAACTCAATCGTCTTTTTTATAATATTAGAACTAACCACCTGGTAAGTTACATTAACAGACAGATTTGCATCAAACTCTTTTACGTAAGAATCTCTTTTTAAAGTAATACTCTTTTCATTACCTGACCACTTTTGACCTTTCCATTGTTGCATGTTTGCAACGGTACTCAAATCGAGATTAAACATTTGCAGGGAGAATTCTTCCGTATTGGTAACTACTAATTGATTGCAGGTCTGTCCAAAATAAGTAAAATCGATTAAAAAAGAGCGGTTGGAAAACTTAGCAATTACTGTTAAGTTTATTACGCCTCAAAACCCACCGCTCATGAAGACAAATTTATCCATTTTCGCTCAGATAATCCGACTAATTCCCCGAGATATTATTCACAAAAATGTTTATGAGCACGATTCTGACTATAATTCTAAAGGAATAAACTCCTGGACACATCTTGTTTCAATGTTATATTGTCAGTTTGGTAACTGTCAGAGTATCCGGGACATCAGCTTTGGATTAAGAAGTGCTACTGGGAACCTGAGCCATTTGGGAGTAAGCAGAGCTCCTTCAAAATCTTCAATAAGCTATATTAATGCACATAGAGGATGGACTTTTTTCCGTGATGTTTACTTCAGTCTTTTTAAAGAGTTTAAGGTAAAGGTTAATAGGATAAGACTTAACCGGAAACTGTTTATCCTTGATTCTACTCTGATCCCGCTGTGTTTAAGCCTGTTTGATTGGGCATATTACAGGAAAATGAAAGGTGCCATTAAAATACACACTGTCCTCGATTACGATAGCTGTCTCCCTGTCTTCATTCGAATGACCGATGGGAAGACCAGTGATATTGAAATCGCTGAAAAGCTGGCTTTCCCCAAAGGCAGCATACTGGCAATTGACAGAGGATATCTTGATTTTAATTTTCTTCGGGAATTGGACAGCACCGGGGTGTTTTTTGTTACAAGAGCCAAAAGCAATATAGATTGTGACATTGTTAAGCTGCTGGCACTACCGAATGAATCAGAAAACATTGTTAGTGATTATCAAATTGTGCTTATTGGACAGCAAACCAAAGAAAAGTATAAAAAACGATTACGTTTGGTGAAGGTAACTGATCCGGAAACAGGGGAGATAATCCCATTATTAACCAATAACTTCACCTGGACGAGTAAGACTATAAGCGAATTGTACCGATATCGATGGGAAATAGAGACTTTTTTCAGACTGGTCAAACAGAATCTCAAGATTAAATCATTCATCGGGACCTCTGAAAATGCAGTTCTTATCCAAATATGGTCGGCACTGATTACCATTTTGTTATTAACTGTCCTGAAAGCAAAAGCGTTGTACAAATGGCATATGTCTAACTTGGTCGGATTTATCCGGCTAAACTTGTTCGTTAAGATTGATCTGTTCGAGTGGTTAAACCATCCATTTTTACAGGATAAAGCACCACCCGGACAAATCCAGTTAGATTTATTCTGAGAACGATTAGTGGGATCATTCTATGATTTTTGAACTTTTACAAGTTAATTGTCTGATTATCTGAATCAGGAATCAGAGATATTTTTTATCTTGGACAGCACTGAATTGATTGCCATTACATATATCAACATGAAAACCTGCCTGATAATCACCTGCAACTTTAAGTGAAAGTTGTTGACCAATGGCGATTGGTTAGTTTGATAAAGTAAGCAGACTGAGGAAAAAAACTTGTAATTTGTCTTTAAGATGTGACACATACGGCAAATTTAGATTTTACATATAGGCGATTACCAGAGAACCATAAGCATCTTCATTAGGATATTCTGAGAAAGTAAATAAATTATCAATTTGCTCTGACTTTAAGTGGCCAATTTATTCTGGATGAAATGAGTCATTATCTTTTATTGAAGCTCTTCGCAGCAAGCTAAGAAGAACCGGAACGAAGTGGAGCTCAGCGCAGCTAATCTTCGATCCCCTAAGGTAATTTCTTAATGCTCGCTGACTCCGCAGCAAGCAACGGAGAACCGATCCCGCCTAAGCGGGAGAGCTCGGCGAAGCCAATGCGCTTGCGGGGATTCAAATTCTTGAAGTCTTCTTATCCTTTTTTATGCCGGATGTAACAATTATTGTAACAGAATTTACAGGAAGATTAATGTTTAAAATAGTACCACTGGAAATAATTGGCGAACTAATCATCTCCATATCAGTATTGTTAATTCTAGAAGCTGATTGATATACATGTGCTGAAGAACCAATTAAACCATCAACATTTGTTTTTTTTATTGCAGAAGTCGGGTTGACTATTACAGCAACCATATTAGTATCACTCACAAAAGCAACCATATCCATCTTACCTGCATTATCAGAAATTAGTTCATTATCAGTTGTAGTCATCCGTCTTACTTTAGAGCCTAATGGTATAGAGGTAAAGAGTTTTTTAAGAACATAATAAGTTGGTTTTCTAGTTATACTATTAATGCCATCACCAAAACATAAAGCATCAGGAACATCATGTCCATAACCTTCATTTACGGTCCATGTAAACCAATAATTGTTTTTAAGATATGCCATATCCGAAATAAACCTACGAATAGTACCTACAGCATGAGGATTAATACTATCTTCGATGTAACAATATTCAGTCTGCCAACGATCTTTTCCCCATTTATCACAACCATCAATCCATTTATTATAATCAGCAATTGTTGTGTTAGGATGCCAATCATAACTATGACTGGCAAATGCTCCGATAGCACTGTTAAAGGCACTATCATTTAATGAAGGGAAATCACTCCCTCCTAAAAGATCTATACTCGAATTCCAGCCTTGGCCATTATTATAGCCACCATCTTCCGAACCAAGCAACATAATTCCTGAGTAGCCAGCCGCATCCAATGAAGAGCGTAAAAGTTTTGTCACTCTTTTATACTGCACGAAATCATATATGCAACCTGCCCATTGTGTCTGACAGGTTGGTTCATTCTGAAGGCTGTAAGTAACAGGAAGAGGGAGTCCTTTTGTAATACTTATATAATTCATCAGTTTTACTACAAAATCACAGAACGTTTGCTCTTTGGTTGTATTTAAATATACTAAGGTATCATTTGAAACTGATCCATCTACTGCGATTGTTTTCATGCCCGCCGGTGGACTCCAATTAGATAATACATAGGGAAATCCGTTATTTGAGGTTATTTGAATTGCTCTGCACAGTTCATCCGCAGCATTTTGATTTATATTACCATTACCATCACCTGTTTCCGGAAGCTGGCTAAGCCTGATAATAGTTGCTCCAATTTGAAAAGTAGCTTGTTGTGTTAATGGTTGAGTAGAAATATCATGGTTGCCAATCCAAACAGGGCAACATCCCCATCCTTTAATGGGCTGTTGATCAATATTAGAGATTGTAGCAACGTTAGCCATTCCGGGAGAATCACTAAAATTCCCTTTCTTTGAGCAATGAGTAAATAAGATAAATAAACAAATGAATAAAATATTATTTCTAACCATTTTTGAGTATGTCTATAAGCTTATAACAAAAGGATCGAGTTGATTGGTTTTTAAATATCAAGTGCTATAGTTATATGCTTGCCAAAATTAACCAATTCTTTTGACGAAATTGTTAAAGTGTTCTCAATCTCTCAACTCGACCTCCTGGGATTTTGGAAGAATAAAATAAAATTGTTTTTAATGACACTAAGGTTTAATTTTGATAACTCTTAAATACAATTTTAAAATATTGAAATTGAAATAGGGAGACCAGCGACCACTTTAAAAACCGGGCAACATTTAAAAGCCAGACAATTAGAACAAAATTTAATTAAGAAACAAAATGAAAACATCTACCAGAGTATTTCATTGGTTACCGCGGATTATCTGCATTTTGGCTATTCTTTTTGTTAGTTTATTTGCAGCCGATGCTTTTACACCCGGCCTCACCATCTGGAAACAGCTTGGAGGTTTCCTGATCCAGCTCATCCCTTCTCTCATCTTACTGGCTTTTCTTATTGTGGCCTGGAAATGGGAACTTATTGGGGGCATTATCTTTGTGGTGATAGGCCTCGTAACGAGCCCTCTTGTATTTATGTTGAATCATAACAGGAATCACTTCTCCATTTGTGCAAGCCTTATTGACGTCCTTATTATTACTTTCCCATTCATCGTTGTAGGTGTTCTTTTCATTATAAGTAATTCATTGAAGAAAAAGAATACAACGAAAGTATGATAACTCCAACAATATAATAAACTACCCAATAAAACAAGAAATATTACTACCCAATTCCCCAAATTTATGTAAATTAAGCGTCAATTGTAAAAGATTGGCAATAGGCTTTATATCTGTACGTTATACTATACTACCGATTATCGCCTATGTGACTGACCAGGCTTTGTTGTGATGAGAGATAGACAAGTTGGGCGTCATGCTGAAAAATACAAATAACAGATAAAACATTATGGAAAATTCAAATGAAATAAAGCTTGGCAGCGTTCAGAAAACTCTGTTACTTCCGTTATGGGGAAGGGCAATTGAAACACAGAAACCAAAACCCCTTCTGGTGGATAATAAAGCTGTTTCTATCATGAACAGTATTCCTTATGATTTTACTGTAATTGCTGAAAATATTAATCCATTAACTCGCATAGGCTGGGTTGCCAGAAGTATTTACTTTGATAAAAAGATTAAAGAATTTATCAATGTTTTTCCTGATTCGACCATAGTTAATATTGGATGTGGCCTTGATACAACATTTGACCGTGTGGATAATGGAAAAATTCATTGGTATGATTTGGATTTGCCGGATACAATTGAATTAAGAAAAAAATATATTTCAGAAACCGACAGATGTTGTTTCATCTCAAAATCTGTTTTCGATACAAGCTGGTACGATGCGATAGATAAAAAAAGCAAAGTTATGTTTTTAATTGCCGGGGTATTATATTACTTTGATGAAAATGAAGTAAAAAGATTGTTTAAAGATTTCCATGCAATTCTTCCCGGATTGGAAATTGTTTTAGACTATGCTTCTGAACGAGGGATTAAACTTTCAAATAAAGTAGTTCTTAATAAAGGAGGAATGGATGAATCAGCTTATTTAAAGTGGAGCGCTAATGATATAATGGAAATAGAGAAATGGGCGGATTATATAAAAGTAATCAGTCACGAACCAATGTATAAAGAGCATAAAAAAAATTATTCACTATTTCATAGAATTGGCATGAGTATAGCTGATGCAATGAAAATAATGTCATTAGCACATATCAGGATAAATTGATAAAACTTAAAAGCACAAACGCACAATACGGACAATGCTATGAAAAGCACTGCCCTGATACAGAAGGAAACTATACTGACGGAGATCACCCAATGTCGCTTAAATGAAGAATCCAGAATAAGTTATTAGATAGACTCCCGTTATAAAGCACCGGCTCCACTACACTTTGTTGAATTGACATTAGAATCAATTGGAGCAACTGAGTATGACAACAGATAAAATCATCAGAAAAAAACGTAAATTTGTTAATCCATGGTCAAAGTACAAGGAATAGTTAAAATGAAATATGAAACTGTGCTGGTTATCTTTTTTATTGTTTTTGGATTCTTTAACTGCCAGAAAAAGAATGAAAACAATACTAATTATGAATCAACTGGTACAATTACAGGACAGGATGTCAGAATGTGTCCAAGTCCTTGTTGTGGTGGGTGGTTTATCAATATTGATAGTTTGACTTATGAGTTTGATTCTCTTCCAAACAATTCAAATATAAATCTGCAAAAAGAAATATTCCCCTTGGTAGTAAAACTTGACTGGCAATTAATAGATTATTCTGGATGCCCTGATAAAAGAATTACAATACAGAGAATAACAAAAGAATAATAGTTCAGTTTTATATAAGACCGGAATTAAAGCTCTATGGCTCAATTAAAACATTTATGAAAAACAAAATCTTAAAAGTTGTTTTTCTGTTATTCATAATGATGATTGAATTTGCATGCGAAAAAGCATCAATCTCCCCATGGATAAGTTACCCTACAACAAGTGGCGTGAGCGTTCAAGCCATTGCTGTAGATGCCTTGGATAATGAATGGTTTTGTACTTATGGAGAGGGGATATTAGAATTTAACGGAACAAATTGGAGTACTTACATTGACAATGGATTAGTTACTGGTGCAGGTTCAATTGCAATTGATGCACAAGGAAACAAATGGATTGGGGGAGCAGTTTCAGGGGTTTTGAAATTCGATGGTATTAATTGGACGACCTACAATACTATCAATAGTGGATTGACCAATGATACTGTCTTTTGCATTGCCATAGATTCCAAAGGCAATAAATGGTTCGGTACTGGAGGAGGAGGGGTGTCAGAATTTGATGATTCAAACTGGACAAGCTACACAATCAATAATGGTTTGGTTAATAATTATGTCAATGCCATTGCTATTGATGCTCATGGGAATAAATGGTTTGGAACTACTGGTGGCTTATCAAAATTTGATGGTACTAATTGGACAAACTTCACTGCAAACTACACTATGGTAAATGGTCTGGCATATAATTATATAAGTGCCATTGCAATAGATGCACAGGGAGATATATGGGTTGCACCTGCAGCAGCAATTGCTTATCCGCCTTATGCACATTTAGGAGTTATGGAATTTGATGGCAATAAATGGACGGTTTATAATCCATCTGCTGATTATGATGCAATCCTGTCCATTGCCATCGATGCTCAAGGCAATAAATGGTTTGGTACTGATAACGGTGTATTTAAATTTAATGGTACTAATTGGGAACACTATAATTCTGCCAATAGTAGTTTGAAAGGTGATTATTATCCTGCCATTGCTATCGATGCTCAACAGAATATATGGTTTGGAACTATGTCGGGTATTGGTGGAATATCTGAATTAAGAAATAATTAATAGGGATACAATTTTGGATACAATTCGGGGATACAGAAAAATTAAATCCCTTATGCACAGCCATATAAGGGGTCATCTTGGTAGCCCCACCAGAACTCAAACGCCATAAATATATATCGCAAACCTTGGATATGTCTGATTATTAGTTATATTTGCAGGGGTACAAAACAGGGGTACAAATATGGCAAGACTATTCACAACATTACGGTGGTTAAGGCGTTATGGTGGCAAAAACGGCCATCAGGTTTTCATTCGTGTCCGAATGCACAACGGATTCGAAACGGAGATACCTGTCTACGATTATGTTAATCACAAGAAACTTCCAGTCAGTGTAAAAAAAGAGCACTGGAACAAAGGATATGTAATAGGTGGTAGATACCATATCACCATACGTGATATGAATAGTCTGTTAACAAAGGTGGAACAAGATGTTAAAGACGCTGTTAATGAATTGATTGAAAAGAACATTCAGATTAGAAGAGAAAATATTATCCACCTAACTTATATAAATGAAGAAAATGCTCTGGAAAATGAACGAAAAATAACCTCTGGTAAAATAATTGTTGATGAAGCTGGTGGCGCATTTGCAAGTCATGATGAATTTGTTGATTTTGTGGAACAAAGCGAAGACCCCAAATTTGATGCCTTAAAAAAAACAATGGGCATCTATAAGAAAGAGTACATTTTGGATTTTTGGGATGACTTCATTCGTGAATACGCACCAGATTCTTATAATACTCCACGGCACTCAATTCAGGAATATATTAATAATACACAAGATCACTGCAAAGTTTCTGAGTTCTCAAGTGCTTGGCTCGAACGATTTTTTAAGCACATCATCAGGGAAGGATATTCGTACAGAAAGGACGGTGAGAATAGGAAACCTTACACAATAACCACGGTGGTGAAATATCTAAAGCACCTAAGAGCATTTGGTGATTATTTATTCGCTGAAAAAAAACTCATAGATAATCAAGACTACAACAGGTTTGATTTAAAAAAGAAGACAAAGAAGCAGTCTCTGATTAAATTTCATCCTGAACCATACATTAATACACATGCTCTATACAAAAGGGAATTTGACTTTTTTTATTATTACAAATTTGATGATGCCAAACTTGAAAGGGTACGTGATATGTTCATCCTGCAAACATGGCTTGGAGGTTTACGTCAGGTAGACTTCTATAAACTTACAAAAGATAATATATACAAAGACTCTGATGGATTATATCGGGTTTGGTTCGAACAACGAAAAACAGAAGGAGACGTGATTAACAAACTAAACCAAAACTATCTCGTACCGATATTCGAAAATTATTCTGATGGTTTACCACAGTTTCCTGAAGTTCATGATTATAATGATTTGTTAAAGATAGCGGCAGAAAAGGCGGGACTTAATAGAAAATTGAAATTCAGATACGAGTATGCCAATGCGAAAGAGGCTACCGAAGAATGGATTGAGATTCATAAAATGATAAGCAATAATTGGGCACGAAACTGCGCAGTTTCAATACTATGCGAGTTAGGCTATCCAGATTACAGAATCGCCAAATTCACGGGCCATAAAGATTTGGAAATGATAAATCACTATAAAAAAATTCATCCAAAAGAGGTTGATACAATGATAGACGAAGTAAAACCAGAGATTGTAAAAGAGTTATGAGTCTTCTTTAAAGCAATTACCTAATAATATTATCAGGCTGACAAGAACAATATTTGAGCAATTTAGGTCCATTAAAAGGTCCGCCCGTGGGGGCGGACCTTTTCTATATTATAATACATTGATAATTAATGATATAATGTTTATATTTGGAAAGTTAATTGGAAATCTAACATGAGCAATATATTACCAATATAGTTTTTAATTAAAAAGGTTTTAACAATGCTCTAATTTTTTCCATCGACTGAGAAGGAAAAAGATATTTGAAATTTTGAAGGTCTCCGATCTTCTGACCAGTTTCAAACCTTATTAACCTTTCTAACTTATATTTATCTTTATGTCCCTAATAAAATATATATATTATTAATTATCAATTATATATATAATATATACATAGGGATATTAGGAGGGACATATTCAGGACAAATAGGGACATTATTTTTATTGATATTCTCAAGCTGACATTAAATGCGGGGTTCAGATAGGGACAAGAATATAATTGATTGATATATTGACTGTTATTGATTGTGTCCTTGCAATGTCCCTAAATGTCCCTACTATGTCCCTATGTATGTCCCTGTTGATACCTATTGATTTTATGAGGGCCTACACACTTCGGGACATACATTTGTCCCTATATTTAGAGTGACGGTCTTTTCTGACACTATTGTCTTATGGGGTTATCCATTCAACGGAATTGCGGTTCTTTTTTTAAAAAACCTTGATATTTAGAATCATTCCAGTTAACTTAGCCAACTAACAGATAA
Organism: uncultured Bacteroidales bacterium; assembly: GCA_963838215.1. Classification (GTDB taxonomy): domain Bacteria; phylum Bacteroidota; class Bacteroidia; order Bacteroidales; family VadinHA17; genus LD21. Next base: position 264,734 of record CAWIQG010000006.1, read on the forward strand.
TTATGATTTTAATTAAAAACAATTTGAAAACACTTGGTGAAAACACTTTTAAATAAAACCACTTTAAAACATTTGGTGAAAAATAAAATCAACTAAAAAAATTAGTGACGTATTTATAATAAATCAGATGAAAAAATAAATCTGTTTTCCCTTCTGGCTGGTGTCCTGACCGAGCCAGCCAGACTAAAGGGTTTGACATCAGTCAGGCAAACCAGTCATATTTAAAAAACTATGTGACGACTTTGAAAAATAACATTATTTAATATCGGTCAGAATGAACAATTTACAACTAAGCGGGGACACCGCTACAACAACGGGACAATTCCTTTTCGCCAAAAACGCACTAACAGGAATACCTGAACAAAAAGACAAACCAGTCTTATTTAAACTCATTTCTAATCTTAACGAAGCATTCACAACAGCCAAAGACAAAGCGTTTGAACAAAGTCAGTTCTTTGGTGATCTGATCACAGCAGGAGACTTTGTTATTTTTTTCGGGACTTCAAACACGGGAAAATCATTTTTAGCGTATCAACTTGCTGAGGCAATTTCCAGAGGCCAGAATTTCTTTGATGTCAGCCATGATAATTTACCACACCAGAGCAAAGAAACACCGTACTATGCCCTTAAAAATGTTAATCAGGCTCAAGCAGTCTTGTTTGCTGACTTTGAAAGCAGTATCGAAAAATTGACCCGCAGGTACAGCAATATAAACAGAGTTCATTATCAGTTCAGTGACAATTTAAAGGTTATTATTCCAGAAGCCAGAAGCATTAAAAATAAAATGCTGTTCATTGACGACATTGAAAAGCGTATTGTTGAGACAGGTGCAAAGTTTCTGATCGTAGATAACCTGTCTGCGATTGTATTCAGAGCAGAAGAAAGCACGTTTGCCTCTGAGCTAATGAACAGGATAAAGGATTTGCAGGACAAACACGGGTTAACTGTTTTGGTCATTGCACACACTCCGAAGGGTAAGCAGAATAAATTAATAACCTTAGATGATCTTCAGGGGTCTGCAAACTTTGCAAACCTTGTAGACTCAGTATTTGCAATCGGTAAGACGACCACAAGCGAAAATCTAAGATATTTGAAGCAATTAAAGACAAGAGTAAATGAGATCAATTTCAGTTCTGACAAGGTCATTGTTATTGAGTTAAAGACCTTATCAAACGGGTTTACAGGTTACGATTATGCAAGCTATGAAAGTGAAGACACCCTGATACAGTTTGTCGAAAAAAGCCAGAAGAATGCGGAGCGTGAAAGCATAAAAGAAGCATTAACCCTGCAATTATCGGCTTATGATCTTGCAATAAAATTTCATGACGAATATGGAAGCAACATTTGTTTTGATTCATATTACCGCAAGGTTAAACGTATTGTCAAACGCCTGAAGGCAGAAAATAACAGTAACCCCGCTAACAACTAAGGCAATGATTAAACAGTATAGATATAGACTCGAAACATATAATCCAGAGACAGGGAAACATACCTGCCCAAATCCTAATTGTGGTCAAAATACATTTGTTTACTATGTTGACACCTATAATGAAAATAGACCAGTTTACCCGACTGTAGGTAGGTGCGAAAGAATTAATAGTTGCGGATATTCATTAACACCGTGGGACTTCTTTAAAGATAATAATATTGATAAAGAAGACCTGTTAACCCCGTCAGGATTGATTATTCCAGAGACACAACCAGAGGCCCCAAAGAAATTCAATATAATAAAGCCAGACCACTTAAAAGCGTCCATGATGAACCCCGCAAATACATTTACGAAATTTCTGCTCAGATACCTTGACAAAGATTATGAAACACTTGACAAACTTCTACAAATGTACTGTCTGGGTTCATATGGTGACGGGGTAATTTATTGGCAGGTTGACCAGAATCAAAAGATCAGGACGGGCAAAATTATATACTATGACAGTCAGGGACATCGTTTCAAAGATGTTATTAAATGGTATCACAGCAAGTTTAAAACCTATCAGCTTAAGCAGTGTTTGTATGGTTTGCACTTGTTGACCACTGACACCCGAATTGTTTACATTGTTGAAAGTGAAAAGACAGCCATTTTATTAAAACATCAGTACATTGACAGACCTGAGATAGTTGTAATGAGTACAGGGGGTATATATCATTTAACCCCTGACAAATTCAAAGTCTTTAAAAATTTCAATATCAAGATAGTTTGTTTGCCTGACATTAAAGCTGAAGCCATTTGGCAAATTAACATTGAAAAGATAAAAAAGTTGAACATTGATATATCACTGATCAACAGCAATCGTTATATTGAAAAGTTTTTCACTCGTGAAGGTTATAACCCTCGATACAAGTTAACGGACGGTCAGGACATTGCAGATTACTTTATTTATTTGCGCTTTGGAGAAAGCTACGTAAACGCATAAATAAGAAGAAATAGTAATAATTACGCACATGAAAGCACCTTAGACAGGTGTTTTTTTGTGCCCTTTTATTCCGGCGCAATTGCGCCGGAACAATTATGCACAAAAACAGGTCTATTCTTTCATTTTGCACAACATTTCCCGACCTTACGCAAACCCTCATTAATTGCCAAAACATACCTCAAAAAATTGCAGTTTAGCCAAAAGTCATTTCTGGTTATTGCCAGCTTAAAATTTTCTATAAATTTTTTAAGTATGACATTATTGAATTGAAAATAATTTTCAGAATTTTTTTTAAATTTTTTGTGCATCGTGCTCATGTAAGACCCCAGAACAAGAGACCCCCCCAGTGGTGGCGGGTGGTGTACGGGTGGATACCCCCGTGCATTGGTTTTTTGTGCGAGAGTATTTATGTACATAATCTGATCACCATGCATAATGTACCTAAATATAACAGATCACGAAAAAATGTAACCGAAGAAGAATTTCTTGAAGGACTGTTACCCAATGGGAAATATTCTCACTTACGCCTCATCCAATCGAAGACCAACGACCTTTATTTCGGGAAAAAGTTTTTAATGGTAACCCAAACTGGCTTTGGTGTAGTGAAATTATGTGATATTGATTACACGGATAACGAAGTTCAAATTTATTTACAAAATGTAAGTTCAGGTATAATCCAATATTTTACTATTGACATAAATGAGAATGCCTTTAGGTTTTTTTTGCTTGCGTGGGACGACATTAGAAAAATGGTAATGGATGACACTTGTTGCAAAATAAATGATGATAAACTGCTTGATTTTGATTTCAGTAAGCGTCAGAAAGATTTAACACTAAACAGTAACCCATATGAAAGACCCAAATATTAATGTCCAGATTTGTAATGAATCAAAACGAAGTGTATTCGAATACATTTTGCCCGATTCAATCAGACTGGACTTGCCATTCATTCTAACACATAATAAAGAATTAACCATCGGGATGCCTTACATGAAACTTGAAGGCCACCACACCACTGCTGTAAAGTTACTGGACGCATGGGATGAAGATGGATTTGCTTACTTGAAGCTGCAAGAACTTCAGACAGACAGATTATATACAGTTTCGTGTAGATTACATCGAGAAACTGACTTCTGGTTATGGTCTTTGGCATCACTGGATTACTTAATGGACTTGGCAACAATGTCAAGAAAGAAAGGCGATACATGTTGAAATCACTTTGTTTTACGCTATATCTGGGTTGTGGAATGTACCTCCTAACGGTGATAGACCTGATTTTTCGGCTTACGAGACTTTCAGCTTTCTGGTAATCATTGCCATAAAGGTTCAAATGTCTACGATATGTAAACGTATACGCTACTCAAAGTATTCAAAAAGAATTTCCATTGACTATATGGATTCTTAAATAATTGATTGATATAATAAAATACATTATATAACAATATTCATCTTCCCATTTTTCGACTACGAGTTTTCAAGTATTATTATTTCCTTTTAATGATTTTTCTGTTCTAAGCATTTCTTCAATCATTATTCAGAATCCGTTTGATCATTTATAAATGCTAATGAATATATTTGTACAAATAAAGATACCAAACTGGTAGCCATGCAGACCCATTTTGGTCTGCTTAAGAGTACTTTTAGTCTGAATATAGATTAGTTTAATTGCTATACTAAATAAAGGAAATATTGAAGAAAATTTTAGGGGTTTCAGCTTTCTATCACGATTCTGCTGCAGCAATATTAATTGATGGTAAAATTATTGCCGCTGCACAGGAAGAAAGATTTACTCGTATAAAGCACACTCCAGATTTTCCAGTAAATGCTATTAAATATTGCTTGGAATATTCTGGCTTAAGTATTGATGAGCTGGATGCTGTTGTGTTTTACGATAAACCCTTACTTAAATTTGAAAGGTTATTAGAAACTTATTACGCTTTTGCACCAAAAGGTTTGGCATCATTTCTTACAGCAATTCCTGTCTGGCTTAAGGAAAAAGTATTTTTAAAAAAATTACTTTATGATGGTCTGAACCAAATTGAAAAATATGATAAAAAGAAATTGAGGCTTTTATTTTCCGAACACCATTTATCACATGCGGCAAGCGCTTTTTATCCATCACCCTATCAGGAAGCTGCAATATTAACCATTGACGGTGTCGGTGAATGGGCAACTGCTTCTATTTGTCATGGGAAAGATAACAAAATAATCATGCTGAAAGAGATGAGGTTTCCTCACTCTGTTGGACTTCTTTATTCAGCTTTTACGTATTATTTGGGTTTTAGAGTTAATTCAGGTGAATACAAATTGATGGGGTTAGCTCCATATGGAAATTCTGATGCAAAACAAACCAATGAATTCATTAATTTAATTAAAAACATTTTGGTTACGATTAAAGATGATGGTTCTATATGGTTAAATCAGGATTATTTCAATTATGCAACGGGGTTAAGGATGGTAAAAGAGAAAAAATGGGAAAAAGTTTTTGGTTTTTCAGTATTAAAACCTGATGGCAAAATTGAACAAAAGCATTGTAATTTAGCATATGCAATTCAAAATGTGACGGAAGAAATAGTTTTGAAAATGGCTAAAGAAGCAAAACGAATTACTGGAGCTGATTATTTATGTTTGGCAGGAGGTGTTGCACTAAATTGCGTAGCAAATGGAAAACTGTTAAAAGAAAATATTTTCAAAGATATTTTTATACAACCTGCTGCTGGGGATGCTGGTGGAGCTTTAGGAGCAGCACAAATGGTTCATTATATGTATTACGACCAAGAACGTACAGTTAAAATCGGTAGCGATGATATGCAAGGAGCCTATCTTGGTCCAGACTTTTCAGAGAAAGAAGCTATCTCTGCTTTCAAAAAAAATAAAGCCATATATAACAAAATTGATAACTTTAGTGATTTATGCAGTACTGCTGCAGATTTAATTGATAAAGGTAATGTTGTAGGATGGTTTCAAGGTAGAATGGAATATGGACCCAGAGCATTAGGGAATCGTAGCATATTGGGTGATGCAAGGAATGTTGATATGCAAAAGAAGTTGAATCTCAAAATTAAGTACAGAGAAGGTTTCAGACCATTTGCACCTTCCGTACTGATCGATAGTTCAAAAGATTTTTTTAATTTACATGTCGCTTCGCCATACATGCTTCTAATTGCTGATGTTAATGAGAAAAGAAGAAAAAAACTGCCTGACAATTATCAGGATTTAGATTTATGGGAAAAACTTTATTTTGAAAGAAGTGATGTTCAGCCTATCACTCATTTGGACTTTTCTGCACGAATTCAGACTGTCCACAAAGAAACTAATCCCAGATACTGGCAACTTATCAATACATTTAAAGAAAAAACAGGTTATGGTATTGTTGTTAATACCAGTTTTAATGTTAGGGGCGAACCAATAGTATGTACACCAGAAGATGCTTACAAGTGTTTTATGCGTACTGAAATGGACTATTTGGTGGTGAATGACTTTATATTAAAGAAAACTGACCAGCCAGACTGGGAAAACAGGGATAAATGGATTGTCAAATTTAAAATGGATTAATAATGAAATCGAATAACAAAATATACTCTTTTTTTATTGCTTTGGCACTTCTCTTTTGGAATCCAATTAGTTATTTTTTAATTTATGGAACAAAACCTATCTTTTCAGTACAATATGATCAATTCTTTTATTGGATTTATTCGATTGTGTTTGTGGTTGGCTTACTAATAATTTATCTGATACAGAAAAACAAGTTTAATGAAAGATTTTTAAAAATTATTTTCACTGTCGCTTTTACAGGAATACTGTTCTCTGCTTTTGTTATGATTGATAGTCTCATAGGTTTAACATCAAAAAAAGAAGCGGTACAAGTTCAAAAACAAGGAGGACTAATTTTTGAGCCTAACAGTCAAGCAGAGTATCATACAGTTGAATTTGACTTTGTGGCTAATATAAATAGCTTGGGGCTTCGTGATAGAGAGGTAGATATTGAAAAGGGTAATAGATATAGAATATTATGCTTTGGAGATTCTTGGACTTTCGGTTGGGGAGTTGAAATTGAAAATAGTTGGCCCAGAAAACTCGAACAATTTCTTCATGAAAAAGGATTTAATAATATAGAGGTTATTAATTGTGGTCAAGGGGGTCAATATACAACTACTTACAAAAAATATATGTTAAAAGCAGTGCCTTTATTGAAACCCGATTTGGTTTTAGTCGGAGTATTGCAAGAAGATGATTTGGCTCAACTTTATGAGAATAATTTTAAAATTAGTCCTTCAGCATCAATATCAGACAACCCGACAATTTCAAAAAAAGCAAAACATATTATTAAGGCATACTTAAAGGCTTCATTTATTAACATTTTATCTATTATTGGTGATAAAACCTCTAAAACTGTGCAAATCAAATCATCTTGGGAAACCTCTGCTAATAATATGATAAATGGATTTAATTATTTGCAAAAAATACGATTTTATACACTTTGTGATACCGTCCAAAACTTATTTAGAACAGGCAATCTCAATGTCGGATTATTAAGTTATTACATTGACTTCCCCGACAGATTAACTATTTTTAATAACCCAAATAATTCAGCGACAAAATTTTCTATTAAAGAAATGAACAAGGATATAAAAGACATGAAAGCGATTTGCAAAGAAAACAATTGTGACCTTATATTTATAAATTTGCCGACTGCCGACTTTACTGGACATAAAGTTATAAGAACTGCAAACGATATTTTGAATCCTTATTTTGAAAAAAATAATAAGATTGATTCTATCTATAATTCAATTGCGACATCTAACAATTTACCGTACATTCAATTGACTGAACATTTTCTATCCTTAGAAAGCAAGACAAAATATTTCTTCTTGTATGATGGTCATCCCAATGAAAATGGTTATGTTGAGATGGCTAATTATATTGGGGAACAACTTATTGGGGAAAAACTAATAAATTACAAATAATATGGAATTCTTAAAAGACCTATGGCTCTTCATGAAAGAACGCAAAAAATTTTGGTTAGTACCTATCATTGTAATACTATTATTATTGGGTTTGTTAATTGTTTTTGGTGGTGGTAGTGCAATTGCACCATTTATTTATACACTATTTTAAACCATGGAAGAAAAAAACATTAAAGCAGATACTTCAAAATCAACAATTTTGATAATTTCTATAGGCTTTCTAATTCTTTTTTTTGTATTCTCATGGCGATGGACTGTAATTGTATCTCTCTTAGTTGGTGCCGTTGGTATAATATCTCCATTTTTAAGTCAGAAAATTGAATGGGGATGGATGAAATTAGCAAAATTAATGGGGTACATAATTCCCAATATTTTACTGACCATAGTTTTTTTTTTATTTCTGTTCCCAATATCACTTCTTTCAAAACTTTTTAGCAAGGACCCGTTAATGTTGTCCAAGAATTACAAAACATATTTCATTGACATTAACAGAGAAATGGATAAAAAAAGTTTTGAAAAAATTTGGTAAAAATTGATTACTGCAACGAAGACTATATTCCATAAAGGTTTTGGTGATTTATCAAGAACAGTGCCCTGCGTTAACATTTGTGGTAGTTTACAAGTACGAAGTCCACAATTTCTTATTTAATATAGCAATGAACGTTACACACGATAAAAATTATGATACGATTGAAAATATTAATGCAAAATAACCGTCCCTCTTTTTTGGTAACATTTTAATCTTTATTTACAGGGGGGGTGACCATGGAAAATAACGTGATTCAGAGGGTCAAAATGGCCTAACAATTGTTTGAGGGGAAGTCTAATTTGGTTTGAGTAGTTTTTCGTTTGTTTTCTTCTCGCAATAAATAACCATCTGTCTTACGTTTTTTTAAGTCCTTACTGCCCTTTGGTCTACCCACAAACTTATACCCGGTTGCTTTAACTCTTTGCAATCCCTGAATGGTTCTTTCTCTTATAAGTTCTCTTTCAAATTCAGCAAAGGCACATAGTATCTGGAAGTGCAATATGCCTGAAGCAGTTTGAAAATCAAGATTATCGGAAACCGAAATAAACCCTATGCCCTTGTCAATTAATTCTTTTGTGTCCAAAATTAATTCTGTGCTTGATCGTGCCCATCTGTCCAGCTTGAATACGATAACAGCATCATATTCATGTTTTCGCAATCTGGTAAGCAACAATTGCTTGATCGGTCTGGTCTTACGTGTACTTTCAACTTCTTCAAAGAGATCGTAAGTGCAACCGTTCTTTTCAGCATATTCAATTAGCCTGATTTTCTGATTTTCAACTGTTTGCTCACTTGTTGACACTCGAACGTACAAAGCTATGTGTTTCATATTTAATAGTTTATTAGTTTAATATTTCGGAGTAGTAAGTAAATGTATTGAACACTTTCTCACTGTCTGGTATTCTTACGCTGTATGTAAAAAGCTGATTGTCCTCAGTAACTTCAGTGATCAACATGTATGTCCTATCTGGGTCATACTCAATACACATCAAATTATGGATAATTTTTATTTTCTTTTTCACTTGCCCGTTTTAATGTGCAAATATACTAAATTAATTAATATGCCCCCGTTAATGGGCAATATTTATTATCTTTGAAGAAAATATCTTAATATGAAACAGCAAGAAATGTTGGCTGAACAGCAAACACTTTTAAATGAGATCGGGAAGAAGATTAAGGATTTAAGAACAAATAAGAAGTTGAGTTATGAGAAAATGGCTGAAACAATAGGTATTGCACGAAACACTTATAATTTGCTCGAACACGGCAGAATAAATTTCCAGCTAAGTACACTGCAATTGGTTTTAAAATATCATAAAATTTCATTTTCGAAATTCTTTCGGGATGTTGAATCCAAATTATGAATTCTGCAAATTTTATATAATGATCGTTCATCAATGTGTAGGTGGCTTTTTTGCCTGATAAAGCAAGAAAATACAGGATGTTGGGCGTTATAACTACGATTACACCGATACTCTCTCTTTTCAATAGGTACGTTAAAGGTGGTTTAATCCGTATATAATATATGTTTATAAGTCATTAGAGTACATCATGAATAACATTTAATTGTGGGTATTTATATCTGATTAAAACTTATATAAATGAAAAAAACGAATCCAGATCAAGATAGCCGTATGATGGAAATAAGCCAATTCATACGAAATTGGCGTGAGAATGATCAGATAAGTAGGTCTGATCTGGCCAGAATGGCTGGGACACATCCAAACACAATTCATAACATTGAATCAGGAAAGAATGTTACGCTTTATTCTTTGCTTAATTGCCTCGATGCATTGGGACTTACCATGTCGGAATTATTCGAAGGTGTCGAATAACAATGATTTTACTTTCGGTACAAAAGGGGTACAAATCAGGGGTACAATAAAAGACAAACCCCTTATGTACAATCACATAAGGGGTTAATTTAGTAGCCCCACCAGGAATCGAACCTGAATCTAAGGTTTAGGAAACCTCCATTCTATCCATTGAACTATGGGGCCGGAATAAGTCGCAAAAATATATCTTTTTTTTCTCATTCCAAACGTAGTGTTTTGACAATATGGACTCAAGGCACACAACGCACGGCGCAGGGAAGACACTCATAAGTCATGCGTCGTGAGTCCTGAGCCCTTTATATGCTGTTCTGAAAAATAAATTATCTTTGATATAATTAAATGGTAGTGGTATGAACTGGATAGATGCTGTAATTGTGATTATTCTCATTTTGTCAATGGTGATGGGTTTTATCAATGGTCTGATAAAAGAGGTGGCTTCGCTTGTTGCGTTGATCCTCGGCATCTGGGGTGCAATTAAATTCTCAAGCTTTACTGCAGGAAAACTCTACGATTATTTTGATATGAACGGGCATTACGTAGGGATAGTTGCATTCCTGATCACATTTGGAATTATTGTTATTATAATCCATTTTATCGGTATACTGGCTGATAAAATCGTAAATGCAGCTGCTCTTGGTTTTATAAACAGGATCCTGGGCATAGCATTCGGACTAATAAAATCGCTTCTTATAATGAGTGTTTTCTTTGTAATTCTGAATACATTCAACGCACGAAGGCATTTTCTGCCAGGAGAAAAAATTCAGGAGTCAGTATTTTACAATCCAATTTCACACATTGCTCCGGTTATTTTCCCGATTATTGGAGAAGGCGGTTATAATCGCAATCCCGACCGATATAAAAAGAAGCCTGAAGAAGTGTCTCTCTGACCCTGTTTATTATATTTGCAATTTTGAAAAACCTGTTTATGAATCTTGTTGAAGAACTGAAATGGAGAGGCATGATACATGATATTATGCCCGGGACCGAAGAATTTCTGGAAAAGGAAAAAACTAGCGGTTATATCGGTTTCGATCCTACTGCCGACTCATTGCATATTGGTCACATGGTGCAGGTTATGATGCTTGTGCATTTTCAGAGGGCCGGGCATACACCGATTGCTCTTGTTGGCGGAGCCACCGGAATGATAGGCGATCCTTCAGGCAAATCGGAGGAGAGGAACCTTCTCGATGAAGCATCCCTGAGAAAAAACCAGGAGGCTATTAAAAATCAACTCTCAAAATTTCTCGACTTTAAGTCAGAAAAGAGAAATAAAGCTCTCATGGTGAATAATTATGATTGGATGAAAGAATATTCGTTCCTCAATTTCATCAGGGAGATCGGGAAACACATCACTGTTAACTATATGATGTCGAAAGATTCCGTAAAGAAAAGGATAGGGTCGGAAGCTAAAGAAGGAATGTCATTTACCGAGTTTTCATACCAGCTTGTGCAGGGTACAGATTTTCTTTTCCTGTATAATAATTACAATTGTAAACTGCAAATGGGGGGCTCCGACCAATGGGGAAATATTGTCACGGGAACAGAACTTATCCGGCGAAAAACAGGTGGTGAAGCTTTTGCTCTTACCTGTCCCCTGATAACAAAATCGGACGGGACAAAATTCGGTAAAACAGAATCCGGAAATGTGTGGCTCAACCCTGAAAAAACTACTCCATATCAGTTTTACCAGTTCTGGCTTAATGTGTCTGATGAAGATGCCGCAAAATACATTAAAATTTTTACCACTCTTGAACAAAAGGAGATTGAAGAAATAATTTCGGGGCACAATAAGGCACCTCATGAACGCCTAATTCAGAAAAGGCTTGCCGAAGAGGTAACTGTCATGGTACATTCCCGTAGTGATTATGAAGGTGCAGTGGAGGCATCACAGATTTTATTTGGAAAGGGAACCACCGAATCACTTCAAAAGATGAATGAAAGCACTTTCCTGTCGGTTTTTGAAGGAGTTCCGGTATTTGATGTTAAGATTGAAGTCCTGCGCAATGGCGTCACAGTTGCAGCCCTGTGCTCAGAACATGCATTGATATTCACTTCAAAAGGAGAATTAAGAAGATTGGTTCAGGGAGGTGGACTAAGCCTGAATAAAGCTAAAATTGATAATCCGGATATGTTAATTAAGCCGGAATTGCTTCTTAACAATAAATACCTGCTTGTACAGAAAGGGAAGAAAAATTATTACCTGGTACGGGTCAGCTGAGGTCTGAGTACCTTCGCGTCTCTGTTATATTATAAGATCAGCAGCTATTATTGAAACGTCATCAAAAGTGGAAGGATTATTATTCGGCAATCTGAGTTCTTCAATCATTTCCCTTATATTATTTTCAACAGGAGCAGTATTTGAAATATGTCGGATAATCACGCCTGTTCCGATTTCTTTACCATCATCACCTTTTAATTCAGAAAGACCATCGGTATAACAAACAATCTTTGAATAATCACTGATCAATATTTCTGATTTTTCAACAAGGGGAATTTTATCCAGCATTCCTATACCGACGCAGGAGGACTGAAAGTGCCGGATTTCTCCGGTAACAGTATTGTAAAGCACTGGAGGATTATGCGCCGCATTAATGTATTCAAGAACCCTGCTTTCGTGATCATATCGTGCAACGAAAAAGGTGATGAATTTTTCTCCCGATGCATTTGCAACAATAATTGTATTAAGTTTCTGAATCAGTGTCTCAAGCTTAATATCATAAGTAAAAAGAGCCCTAAGGCTTGCCTGGAAATTTGACATCAGTATTGCAGCTGACATTCCTTTACCTGAGACATCGGCAATGCAAAATCCGGTTTTTGTTTCCGACAGCCTGATACAATCATAATAATCTCCTCCAACCTCATAATGAGGATAATAAAACCCATTTACTATCAGTTTAGCATTTTTAGGCATCTGGCTGTTATCAGGGATGAGCATCTTTTGCATTCTTGCAGCAAGCTCAAGTTCCTTTTTCAAAGCTTCCTGATGAAGACTTTCGTTGAATAGCCTGATATTCTCTATAGCTACAATAATTATACTCGAAATTGTTTGTATAAAATTAAGATGTTTCAGAGCAGGGCTCATTCCTTCTCCTTCTTCTTCAATATCACCAATAAATACGAATGCCAGATGAACATTGTTATTATAAACTGGTACAATTATATCAACCCCTTCATAACCCAAATCCGGAGCACCGAAAAAAATCTCGGTAATACCTAATAAGTTTGATTCGACATCAATAGTTTCAAAGTGTTTTGGGAAACCAGCGTTTAATATACATTCCCAGGTATCGGAACGTTTAAAAATGAGAATTTTACCTATACCAAGGTTGTTCCTTAGGATATTTTCGTACTTTGATAAAAGCTCTTCGGTGGGCAGATTGGCATTGATCGATAAAGTAATATCGAGCAAAGAGTCTAATTTAAATTTTGAAATCTGCAATCTATCCATCGGAGCCTTAATTTCTATCATAATATCCTACGATTTAACTCGTTCAACATAAGTTCTGTCACGAGTGTCGATTTTGATCTTATCACCTGTATTTACAAAAAGTGGCACCATAATTGTCTCTCCGTTCTGTACCTTAGCCTGCTTTAAGGCATTATTCGCTGTATCTCCCCTTAAACCTGGTTCAGAATAAGTCACTTCCATCACTACAAATTGGGGAATGTCAACTGAAAGAATGGTTTCAGTATCGGCATGTACAACTATTTCAACGCCTTGCCCTTCAAGAAGAAATTCATGATTATCAATTAATGTTTCCGGAACATGCACCTGATCAAATGTTTCACGATGCATAAAGTAATAGCCCATATCGTCTTTATAAAGATATTGATAGGGACGTCTTTCCACTCTCGCCAGATTCACTTTTGTTCCCGAAGAAAAGGTGTTATCAATTACTCTTCCTGTTTTAAGGTTTTTAAGTTTTGTACGCACAAAAGCCGGTCCTTTACCGGGCTTAACATGTTGAAATTGCACAATTGTATAAAGGTCATTGTTGAATTCAATGACTAATCCATTTCTGAAATCTGCAGTACTTGCCATAAGTTGAAATTATTCTTAATATTTATTTATTTTATTTGGTTTTTATTTCAAGAGGGTATAATAATCCTTCATAATTTACCATCTCAACCGTAAATGCTCCTACAAAGATATCAAATCGTACTTTAACCGGTAAAAAATTTTTATCGGCCGAAAACCAGAACGAGACATCTTCTTCAGTTTTGAAGAGTCTTCCGGTTTCTGTTACCGGATTAAATTTATAACACTTGATTCTGCCAACATTTGTTTTTATTTCATCGGTTCCTATGTATCGTAATCTTATTGGGTACAACTCATCTGTGAACCAGGTCGTAACTGTAATCAGCTTTCCTTTTTTTAAATTACTATCAACAGGGAAAATATGATTCCTGAAATAATAGAAACATGAAAGAATATCGTGAATTCCACGCGGAGCGATATGAATTCCTGTAAGATCACTAGTCAGAATTGCTGAATCAGCCCTTGTTTTATGATCGAACAGAACTACGTTATATTGTCTGTATCTGCCTTCGCGGATATTTCTGATTGACTTAACAGGAAGTTCAGAAACGGGGTCAATAAAACTTTCATAAATGTCTAAAACTTTGAAAATAGCTTCAGCAACACCAGTGGTTTTTCCTAATAACTTTGAATGCCAGACCTCTTTACCATTGATAGTATCACTTTTAAGTTCAAGCGATCCGGCTCCGGCAGTGATAAAACCGTATTGAATAGTATATGTAACTTTTTCTCCAACCTTATAAGATATCGCCTGTCCCTGGCACAGGGACGAGACAATAATTGCAGTATAGGTGATGTAAATTATCCTTTTCATTACTCTTTCCTTCTGAAAGGCATTTTTTGTCGCCATTTATTTTCCAAGGATGTTCTTTTTGGGTTTGGAAGTTATAAAATCTTTTAAATATAATGGTTCAAAGTATGCAATATCTTCAAAATAATGATTTTTAATAGCCTGAATAGCAGGCTGATGCATATAGGAAGCAGAAATCCTGAAATCATTGTAAAAGGCGGCATTCTTTTGTTTAATTATATCTTTGCATTTTTCTGCTCCATCGCCAAAAAAGATAATCTTTTGTGATTCAGGTATATTAATAAACGAGTTTTCGCTAATTATTTCTGCTGAAATTTCTTTTATCGTTCGGCCTCCGGCGTCATAAATTGCATAATATACCTCCATTCTCCGGGCATCAAGCATTGGGCAGAATAGTGTGTTTTTATCTGCTTCACGACTTTTATAAATACCCCAGAACATCGAAAGAGTCGTTTCTATACCTATCAACGGGATGGATGCAGCGTAGGCAATTCCTTTAGCAACTGATACCCCGATACGTAGACCAGTATAAGATCCGGGTCCCTTACTTACAGCAACAGCATCAAGTTCGCGGGCTCCGATCCCGTTTTCTTTTAGCATTTCATCAATAAATACGGTAAGCAGGGAAGCATGTGACTTTGACTCATCGCTTTCTTTCAAAGAAATAACACCAGCACTATCACATAATGCCACTGAGCAAATATTTGTTGCTGTTTCAAGACATATAATCATGTTTTGAAAAGAATTCCGAAAACCTATTTCTTCTCTTTAAAGAGTGCTTCTTTCTTTACTACTTCGATTAGAGTGCTATCGGACAATTTTTTGCTTATAGCACTAAAAGGCGATGAAATTACCTTGTCATTTACAGCAACACCTGAAAGGATCTCGATGTAGTTATTATCCTGTATTCCGGTTTTTACATCTTTAGCAAAAGCATATTTTCCGTCGGTGACAAATACGATTGTGCGCACATCTTTATTAGATGTCGTACCAGCAGTTTTAGTTGTGTCTGTCCTGGTTGTGACAGATTGTATTGGAACGGTAATTATATCGGCTTTTGACTGAGTCCTGATATCTACAGTAGCGGACATTCCGGGTCTGAAAGGATTTTTGTTGCCTTCATCAACAAGTTTTTTATATGATTCCGGAAGAATCAGGATCTTTACATCGAAGTTAGTAACCTGATCAGCTGATACACCTGTAGTTTTAGCAGAATTGGCAATTTCGGTAACAATACCTTTAAATTTCTGATCGAGGTAGGCATCTACTTCAATAATTGCAGTATCTCCGAGTTTAACCCTGGGGATATCATTTTCATTTACCTGCACCTGGGCTTCCATGCGCGAAAGATCTGCGACACGCATTAATTCAGTACCTGCCATAAGATTTGTCCCTGCCACCCGTTCACCGAGTTCCACAAGAAGCATAGAAACCGTACCTGTCATTGGCGCATAAATAGATGTCTTGATAAGATTTTCATTTGCATCTTTAAGTGAAGCTTCGGCACTTGTTATTTCAAACTTTGCTGCATCAACTGTAGCTTTTGCAACACCGTATGTTGCTTCTGCCTGTTCAAAATCTGATTTGGAAATAGTTTGCTGTTCATAAAGCTGTTTGCTTCTCTTGTACGCCAGTTCGGCCTGAATAAACTGAGCATCAGCCTGGGCACGCCGGGCCTGGGCCGAGCTTATTTCTGCCAAAGATCTGTCTCTCTGGGAAATGTAATTATCGGGTTTTATCCTGAGCAGCAGCTGGCCTTTTTCAACAGAGTAACCCTCTTTGACCGTCAATTCCACAATTTCACCAGATACATCCGGGCTAATTTTAACCTCTTTTTCAGGCTGGGTTTTACCATTTGCAGTAATAGTTTCAACGATAGTGCGTTTTTCAGCATTTTCAACAGCAACTTTTATCGTTAAAGCTTTGCCAAACCATCCGGCTTTCTTACCAATCATTGCAAAGATGATCAGAACGATTACAATTGGAAGTAAGATCTTCAGTATCTTATTGTTTTTCATGATATTCTATCTTAAAGTGATTTTATATATTAATTATTTGTTAAGACTAAGAGGCAGCCCCTTATAAAAATCGAGGACCTTGATTTTAAAAATATATTCATATTTTGCCTGCGACATATCAGACTGTGAAGTAAGGAGTTGTGTTTTAGCTGCATTATAATCTACAGGAGTAACCATTCCGACATTAAATTTTTGTTCGGTATACCTGAAAGATTCCTCTGTTGAAATTACTGCTTTTTTACTGACATTATATTTTTTCAAAGCAGCTACGGCGTCTGTATATGCCTGCTGGATGTTTTTATAGAGCTGTTTTTTTGTTCCCTCAAGTGAGTACTGGTTATTTTCGACACTTAATTTTGAGTTAGAGATGTTTTTATTAACCTGCCATCCGTTTAGTATCGGAATATTCAATGATAAACCAAGGCCGTAATTATCATTGTTTTTAAACTGTTCTTTATAGGTCTGCTGCGCTGCTGGCAGATCAGAGATATATGTATATCGTGTACTATAAATAGGATCAAAAGAAAGTATCGGGCTTCTTCCACCTTTTGCAATTTTCAGATCATATTCGCTTGCTTTAAGTTTCAATTCGGAGCTCTTTATTTCAGGTCTGGTCCCCTCAGCGATTTTATAAATTTCATCAATATCGCCGGTGACAACTGCATTTGAATCAACAATTATTTCAGGAACTATAATTTCAAATCCTGCCGGAGTTTTAAGTTCCAGCAGTTGAGTAAGATTAAGATAGGATGTTTCGAGCTGGTTTTTCATTGTAATTAACTGAAGCTCTTCCTGTGCTGCCTGGGCCTCTATCTCGAGCAGGCTTCCTCTTGCGGCGCTACCGGCATCGACCAGCTTCCTGGTTTTTTCAATCTGCTGTAAAGTAATATCAAGCTGATTCTGATTTTCTGCCACAAGCTCCTTATTTAAAAGGATCTGCAAGTAGGCGAGCGCAACATTTAAACCTACATTATTGGTTATGTCCTGAAGATCCTGTTGTCCGGCGAGCACCATATATTTGTTTTTCTGTATTGAATAAAAGTTTTGCAAACCGGAGAAAAGTGTGAGTCCGCCTGAAAGATAGTAATAATCAGAAAGAACAGTCTGGGTATAAAACTGATAGGTATTCTGATCGAGAGCACGGCCAAATGAATATTGACGAGAAACTGACCCGTTGACAGTAGGCAACAGTTTCAGCTTTGCAAGATCAAGTGAATTTTTCTGAACCTCGGTCTGAACAACTTGTTGCTTTATCTGGATATTGTTTTCAACAGCATATCTGATACAATCTTCGAGTGACCATACCTTTTGTTGTGAGAAGATCAATCCCTGTGAAGAAAGGAGACACGCAAATATTAATATTAAGAACTTTTTCATATTTAAGTATTTGATTTTGAAGATAACCTTTATGGAATCAGGTCAATTTTAAGACTATTTAACATCGTACTGTTTCAATTGCATTTCATAATTATCAGAACAGAAATCTTTTAAAATAAGTTTACGAAGATAAATAATATCTGAGACAGAATAAATATTTTCTTTTATAAAGTATGAATTAAAGATTATTACTGTCATTAATCATATTTATAAGATCATTGATCCCATTTGTTTACATCTGAATTGTTTCACGCAGGTTTTAATTTTAATTATATTTGTAACGATAATAGTTAAATTTCATCAATTAAATAATTAAATATATGAATAGTAAGGGATTAAATCTGGAACCTGGAGTGATTTTCGGAGAAGATGTGAAGTCACTTTTTGATTATGCAAACAAGAATGATTTTGCCATTCCTGCTGTTAATGTTGTTGGCACGAATTCTGTAAATGCTGTTTTGGAAACGGCAAAGGCAGTTAATTCACCTGTAATAATCCAGTTTTCGAATGGAGGTGCCCATTTTTTTGGCGGGCAGGGTTTGCCAAAAGAAAACCAGGTTGGAGCAATTGCCGGGGGAATATCGGGAGCTCTTCATGTTCATAATGTAGCCGAGTATTATGGAATTCCGGTAATTCTCCACACTGACCATGCTGCACGCAAACTTCTTCCCTGGATTGATGCTCTGCTTGATGCAGGAGAAGAGTTTTATGAGACAAACGGTAAGCCACTCTTCAGTTCCCACATGCTTGATCTTTCGGAAGAACCATTAAAAGAAAATATTGCAACATGCAAAAAATATCTCGAAAGAATGAGCAAGATTGAAATGACACTCGAGATCGAGCTTGGTGTCACTGGCGGAGAAGAAGATGGTGTTGATCATTCCGGTGTTGACAGTGCCCGATTATATACACAGCCTGCTGATGTTGCCTATGCTTATGAAGAGCTTCTGAAAGTCAGTGACAAGTTCACTATTGCTGCTTCATTCGGCAATGTTCATGGTGTCTATAAACCTGGGAATGTTGAACTTAAGCCAATAATCCTGAAAAACTCACAGGATTATATAATTAAGAAATTTAAAACTGGACCAAACCCAGTCAATTTTGTTTTCCATGGAGGATCAGGTTCTGAAAAAAATCTAATTACTGAAGCAATTAAATATGGGGCGATAAAAATGAATATTGATACCGATATGCAATGGGCCTTCTGGGATGGTATTAATAAATATTCAAAGGAAAAACACGATTACCTGCAGGGACAAATAGGTAACCCGGAAGGGGAGGATAAGCCAAATAAAAAATATTACGACCCGAGAGTCTGGCTCAGAAAAGGAGAAGAAACATTCATTGCCAGGCTGAAGGAGGCATTTGCTGATCTGAATGCCATGAACAGGTTCGGGGAATAAAACAAAAGGGGGCAGAGTAAAAGTTGTGAATAATATAATACACAGACAGCCAGTCAGATACTAACTGGCTGTTTTTTTATGTTAAAAACTATTTTAAACTTCCAAAATGTTGATAATCTGTTTTTTTAAATTAGCTGTCTGATTCGTAACTGATGGAGGTTAGACGTTCAATATATAAGGAAGAACAGCTTAAAAGAACAAATCGTCTTTCCCTCATGCTCAATAACAGGGAAATGAGGGCGCTGGGTATTTATTGTAACCGGTTCAGGGTAAAAAATAAATCGGAATTCCTCAGGGAGACAATCATGAAAGCTATTCTCAGGAGGTTCGAAGAAGAGCATCCATCATTGTGGGAAGAGAGTGAACCCACACTTTTTAATCAGAATGTTTCGCAATAACATTTGGATAACACGACTCTTTTTCTAATTTTACAAATTCGGTTTGGGAGAACTGTACGATTTGATTGTATTTTTATCAATCATTCTTCAGTATAAATAATAATTAAGCGGAGTTTACGACTGTATAGAAATGATTTATCCGGATAAATTGAGTAAGGAGCCTTCAAAAAGAACTCCCTGGATAATACTGGAGCCGGGGAAAATATTTATTATGGGTAGGTCAATAACTGAGAATCCGGGAGATTTCTACAGGCCGGTTCATGAATGGATATCAAAATATGCACAGACTTATTTTGAGAAGTCAATAATCGATTTAGGGTTTGAGTACATTAACACCAGCTCGACAAAATGGATCTTTAATATCCTTAAAGAGTTGTCGGAACTGAGGGAGATCGTTAATAATGCAAAGGTAACCTGGTACTATGAGCAGGGCGATGAAGATATGTGCGAACTGGGATTTATTCTCAGGTCACTTGTTGAATGTCCATTCGTAGTGGTCGAGGTAGATGAGATGAACAGAGCCAGATATGAAAGGATATTATCAGGATCTATTAAGGGTTCAGAGGGAATAAGGTAATCAAATTCGTTTTCTGGATATGCTTTTAAAAAATAATTTTAATTTTGCAGCTCATTTTTAAAGCAGACTGACCCATGGTGTAACTGGCAACACGTCAGATTTTGGTTCTGAAGAGTCCAGGTTCGAGCCCTGGTGGGTCAACAAATAAATGCACTAAAAGCCTTGATACACAATAATATCGAGGCTTTTTTATTTATCTTGGCTGGCACAAATTAAACATTACATTTACATTATTTTTTATATAAGATAAATCTTAAAATTGAATTAATGATCTGGTGTAATCATAATTAAAAACAAACAAAGCCTTGATACACAATGAGATCAAGGCTTTTTTGTTGGCTCTGGCTGAAACATAGCTGAAACATTTCAGCTAATAAAGTAATGTAGTTAGTATGTCCCAATTTCCCTATTGATAAAAAATGTGGGATTTTGGGGAGTAAAATAGCTGAAAGTTCTTTTATCTGGTTCGTACTTATATTATTATTCCCGGTCTGATCGCAGTTAACAAAAGCATTGATCGTGTCCGCCCTGCTATTGTTATTAAACTACACTGCCATGCAACGTCAACCACCCGCCATTGCTATGAGCGCGTGTTGTAGCCAGTTATTATTTTTAATTATCAATCTTTAATTTTTGCATTTACAAGTTACATTAATAATCTTCTATTACTAGTCAAATTGTCCAACCACTGCTGGTGTAAGCCCAATATTAATTTGATGCCCCTGATACTCTGTGGAAGTAACTTCTGGACCATTAACTTCAATAGTTTCACCAACTTTTATAGCTTGAAAACTGCTTGTAACTGTAAGTGTAACATTAATACTGTTAGAAGCATTTATTGTTTTTGAAACTCCATTCCAGCTTATTGTGATTATATTATTCTGTAATGAAGTTAATTGACCAAAATAGACTGTTCCGGTTGGGGTTGTTTGAATTTCAGATAGTGAACCAACTACAAAACTGGGTGGCGTTGGAACAAAAGCAAGATTAACTGCATTCAACTGATCATTTGAAACTGAACCTGATCCTGCTATATATTCACCAATATTTGCAGCACTGAAAGTAGATGCTGTAGTATATTGATAAGTAGTTCCTGATACAATATCTATGGTAATATATATACCACTGGTATCTTTAATTACAAAACTATTCGAACCTACGCTTGTTACAGTGCCATATGGTGCAATTGAACTTGTTGATGTGGAATTGTCAGTACTTTTTTTGCAACCTAATACTAAGATTGAGATTGCAATGACTATAGCTAAAAATTGAATTACTTTTTTCATTTCTTTTTTACTTTTAACTGTGTTACCTTATATACTTTTATATGATTCATTAAATCTCTATTTGTCATAAGTATACAATCAGACATACCTCATTTTTAATAATTGGCTATAGCGGCTCGATGGTATAGTTGAGTTGCCGTCTGTGTCAGTGTAGTGCTTTTCATAGCATCGTCCTTGTTTGCGTTTCGTTATTCTTTGTATGAAAAAAACAATAGAAATGGGAAAGTAAATAACATATAAGACAAATCGATGCTACTTTTTAAATACGCATTTACTAAACTATATCTGTGAATAAACAATGTGAAATATGTTATTAAAATTAAAACAAAAATACCACAAGAGTAATAAAGTATTTCTATTTTATTGGAACAAATAAAGCCGGCTATAACTGATAGTATAAAGAAAACTACCGATACCTTGAAGGGAAAAAGATGTTCAGTCTGCACATTAAATGGGTTTCTGTTTAAAAATTCATGCAAATAAAAAATAAAAAAAGGTGAAAAAGTGAGAGTAAATACTCCCAAAATAATAAGCGACCATCCAATTAATGATTTTAGAGTAATTTCTGAGCTTTTAAACAAAAAAACACAGTATATTACAAGTGGTAAGACAAATATAGTCCTTGTTGATAATAATAAACCACCAATAAGAGCACTTGCCCAATATTGTTTTTTATTATTTAAATCTACTCTTTGTAACCAAAACAGATAAAGGGTAAAAAATATTGAATTTACAAAGATGGTACTACGGACGGTTATTTCCCAAAAAACAGAAATTGAAAGAAAAAGAATAATCAATGCTCCAATTGAATCCCTTCGGGAAAGGTTTTTTCGTAGAAAATAGGCAAAAATAATTATTCCGGTGAGAGAAAAATATCCGATTTCACCGATTATATGGAAGGGAAGCGCCATTAAAAAATAGAAAGGGAATGGAGCTGGATAACTACCCATGTTAGATAGAGCATTGTATGGGTATTGACCTTTAAAAACTTGTTCCCAAAACGAAGATATAACACTCCAACGATCGACATTTAAAGTCTTAACACTAATAAAATGGAAAAGTACAACATGACCTAAACAGTATAAAAATAAAATTGAAGAGAAAAACCATGCACTTTCGAGAAATCTGTACCTGACCCTTTTCAATGAAATGAATAATGCCACAAGAAATGCAATATAAAAAACACTTAGCAATAAAGAATGATCAATATACCTTGAAAAATATTTGAATGCAAAAATTAAATTCACAAACCCTAAAAGAGAAAAAGCAACTATTTGTCTGATTTTAACTGTATTCTGAAATGTTTTCATTAATTAATTATCATCTTAACTAGTTGCTTGTGAGCATCTTTTATACATTAATCGTTTATAGAATAATAAAAATCAATTTACCCTACCACCAGTCGTCAGAGATAATTAACCATGTGACAATCTGATATCATACTTTTCTTAAAATGTCTTCCCAAATCCCCATCTTTTTCCAGTCTCATCACAGCACAGCCCCGTCAGTCAAGTTAAAAGGAGAAAGGAGAAAGGAAAAAGTTGAAATGTTGAAGATGTTGAAAAGAATGGAAGGTGGAATTGAAGATACATTCTTTACTTTCGCCTATTTACTTTTTCCTTTGCTTCAGATATGCTTTCGCCCCGTCAGTCACAAAGGCCATAATCGGCAATATTGTATAACATGCAGTTATAAAGCCTATTGCCAACATTTCACATTTGACCCTCAATTTACATAAATTTGGGGAATTGGGAAGCAATATTTCATATTTTGTTTTATGCTCGCTAACCCCGCAGCAAGCAGCGGTGAACCGAGTTTATGAGCCAATGCGCTCGCGGGGATTCACATGGTTGCAAATGCATACTTTGTAATCAAAACGGGGTAGCTCTTTTGGGATATGGTAGGTCAAAATTAATGTGGGTTGAATTATCAACCAAAAAGATCTATAGAATTTTAAATATAGGTTTTTAAGTATAGATACTTATGAGAGGAGTTTATATTATCGAATTCATGTATCAATATTTATATTAAGTACGGTTTTATCTTGTGAAATTATTGAAACTTCGACCGGCAAATTGCTGATACCAATTCCATTCTTCTCATTTTCCAGTATAACCAGATAATTTCCAGAATCAAGCTCTGTTTTGTACGAGCCATCCAAAGCAGAATTTATTTGAGCAATTTTTCTACTTCCGTCTGATGTCCATACGCTGACAGGATAAGCTTTATATGTCTCAGCAGTTGGCAAACAACCAGTATCCGCAGTATTTCTCTCAACAGGGCAAATTGGTCCAATAATAATTATACCTTCCAGAAATCCAGTTTCCTGATTAATCTTTTTATCACATCCTAAAATAAAAAGGAAACCAGCCAGAAACGCTATACTAAGAATAATTTCTATTCTACGGCTTTTCATAATTGAGTAATTTTAATTTAAATTACTCAATAATTATGCCATATAACCTTATAGCGTTGGAGTTTTTTAAACTATTTGTCTCAAATTAAAAATCGAACTTTAGAATCTTATTTTTAATCCGATACCATTAATTGATGCAGAACCTTTTGTATTGAATTTAGCTAATTCAATCTCAATTTTTGTTTTTCGATGTGATTCTTTTATAACCGTTGGAATACCAATCAATTCAAATAATAACCCACCACCCAGGAAATCCAGTCCCCTTGCAGTTTCAGGGCTTGGACCTATATCATTGTTACTTTGCCCACTTAAACTCATTACAATTCCTGGAATTACTAACCCAATACCAACTCCTATAAAAATCTTGCCTACTAACATATTCTCTGATGATTTTTTTAGGGTAAGGTTCAATTGATCCTGATTTAATTCGCTGAGGTTTGTTTTACTATTTATCTGTGCATTGGCTTTTAATGCACAAAAAATGATCATTAAAAACAACAACTTCTTCATGATTAGATTATTTTATTAATGATATGAACGTTAAAAATACAAGTTGAATAAAAATCCCCATAGGAACTAACTTATCTGAATAATAAAGAGAGCATACCAGAACACCTAATTCAGTAAGTGAATTCGCAGATTACAGAATCCAGTCCAGATTCATCATGAGTACCTTCATACATTCTGGTTGGTAATGAATTGCTGTTATATTCATATTTCAATGACATCCTCGATGTGTTTTGTCCTGATACTGCTATTACTTCAGTAACATTATTCTTAGTGGGAAGTGACATAAAGTAAGCGCCCAAATTAATAATGCCGGTTAAAACTGCAGGTTTCTCGGGAAAGCCAATAAAAGGGTTTCCCTTATTATCGCAGGTTACTATACAATGTGTATTTGAAAAATCAGCAGAGATTACATCTCCCCTGAAATTCCAATTCATACTTATAGTGTTTTCAGGGAAAACCAGGATTGGAAATGGATACAAGCTCGTGCTGGTTATTGTAATGCCAGTATTGTGTCCATGAACTTTGGATGTTTCTGGCAGTATCAAAATCACCATTTTTATCATAACTATAATTGATAATAAGATTCTCAGAGTTCCATCTCATCCATATCAAACAAGAATTGCTTTTTATCGGTAGTTTGAATCTCAATGGATTTATTTTTAACCCACTCAATGATTTTTCCATTAATACTTGTTCCATTCTTCAGGTATATTCCTGATATCTTTGCTGAGCGAGCGTAACGCTGCCGAACTATTTTACGGAGAAGAAACTCAACAACCAGGCCAAATTGTATATATAGGTGATATACAACTATTTGAAAATTAAATGGTGGTTAAATTGAATTATTCTTGTAGCGTTTTGCTACAACTCAATGATTCAAAATGCTTCAATTCTGACCATTGCTGCTGTTTAAGGATTAATATAATAAATTCGCAATTGGTCAAATTAACTTAACTTTAGGTGACATACAAACGAATTGTGCGTAATTTCAGATATGGCAATATAGGAGGCGCAACAATGGAAAGAACAAATACAGATTTAAAAAAATATCCGACAACCGGAGTTTGCGGTCTTGATTGCGGTTTATGCCCAAGGTACCACACTGTAGGATCATCAAGATGTCCCGGATGTGGT
Source organism: uncultured Bacteroidales bacterium (assembly GCA_963838215.1). Lineage (GTDB taxonomy): Bacteria > Bacteroidota > Bacteroidia > Bacteroidales > VadinHA17 > LD21. Next base: position 290,445 of record CAWIQG010000006.1, read on the forward strand.
GGTCATGATTTCTTTAATAAACATCCATCATGTTCCTTCATAACCTGTTGTGTAAAGAAAAAGAATCTTGAAGTTTGTGCTGAATGTTCAGATTTTCCTTGTGTAAAATTCAAAAGTGCTAAAGAATATATAAAAATTAAAGAATCTTCATCATACGCATCAAGCAAAAGGGTTTTACCTAATTTATATTTTATTAAAGAAAGGGGCATCAATAAGTTTATAGAACAGCAGGATAAACGCATCCAATTACTTAAAACGATGATAAGTAAATTTGATGATGGCAGGTCAAAAAGTTTCTTCTGTAAGGCAGCAATGTTTCATGATTTAACAGCATTAGAGAACTCCATAGAAAGGGCGACAAAAATAATTGAATCTGATAAGATCGATCAGACCGATATAAAAAGTAAGGCAAATATTCTTAAAACTATTATTGATCAAATTTCTTAAAGGAAGAAAAATATAAACTATGCACGACATGTCGTATATGTTATTGCCTTCGGGTAGCTGTCTCATATTTTAAAACACAAAATGTAAAAACAGTAATAGCCTGAAAACTATTAAAATGAAAACAAAAAACTATTTTCTTAAGATTTCTGGAACGATTCTAGTCTTATCTCTTGTTCTATTATCCTGTAGTACTACTAAGAAAACTGCAGTATCATGTCCGGAGTTTTCAATAAACAAAAACAAAAAGGTTGCGGTTAATCATTTAAAAAGCAGGAATAAGGGATTATTCGCTTATAATATTGTAAAAACAAGAAAACAACCTATCAGTGAATCAGGAAAGAATCAAGAGAAAGATATAGCATTAATCAAAAATTCCCCTTCAGAGGATAATGTTAAAGAACCAGGCATAGAGAATGTACCTTATATGAATAAAACAGAATATTCAAAAAGGCTTGTAGCTTCTACTGATAATGCTATTATTCCGTTGGGAAGAAAAAACGCTTCTGATCTCTCGCTGAAGAATGTATATATTACAGAGCAATCGAAAGATTTTATAATCGCTCAGCCATCTGGATGCGATACAATTATCTTAAAGTCGGGTTCTATTTTTATAATTAAAGTAGAAGAAATCGGGCAAAAAGAAATCAAGTTCAGGGATTGTGGTAATTTAACAGGTCCAGTTTTTTCAATCTCAAAATCAGATGTTTCATTGGTTATATACAAAAACGGACCTCGATATTTTTTTTCATCAACTAAAGCGCCAGCTTATAGTGATAAAAATGTAAAAAGAGAAACAGAAATATTTGGTATAGCTGGATTTATTATCAGCCTGCTATGTGATCTTACATTGGTGGGGTCGTATCTGGGTGGACTGGCAGGGATTATTTGGAATAGTAAGCCTAATCAGAATTAAAAAACACCATGATAGATTTAAAGGGATATTTTTTGGTATTGCCAGTATTTTATTGGGGATAGCCGGTTTTGTAATTTTTTATCATATAGTAGCATCCATAGGGGAGTAGTTATTGTTTGCTACTTAGGAGAAACCACTCCTTATCGTTTTCTGAGTTATACAATCATCTATGGATTAAGTGCTAAGGGGATTAATAGAATGTATCGCCTTATAATCAATATCATTTTCTGATCAAAGAACTTTAAAAAGAAGGTGACACTTAAAAATGAAAGTCAATGGTTAAATAATCTTTTACCGGATCAGGATAAATTTTAATCTTATTGGTTTCAATTTTATAAATACCAGCAACATCTGAGAGTGCCCGTTTCCATATCCCATTATAAATCCTTTAAAGTTTTGTTATTTGTTTTGAAGTAAAGAAAATAATAATGGTAGTTTAAAAATTATGGGAAATTTAAAAATTAGAATATCTTCAGCCGTTAGAAAATATATTTTTAATACCCTCTTTTTAAATTAATGAAGAAAATAAAAAAAATTGCAGCAACTATACTATTGATAATTCTATTGATCCTGATGTTTAGAATCCTTTCCATCCTGGGAAAAGTGATTGGCCTGATGGTTATAGTTGTACTAATCCTGTTATTCGGAGCACTAATATTTTAAAAAATGGGATTAACTAATATCTCATCTGCAAAAATCCATTGTCCAATACCATTTATTGCATATATTCTGACAAATCTTGCATTCTCATTTAAGTTATCAGCTGTTGCAATATCTATCCAGCAATCGTACCTGTCATTAAAATCCTGGTCCATCACAACTGTTCTCAAAGTTTTGAAATTTTTCCCGTCATCGGATACAGAAAACTCGACACTTGTAGGTAAAAAAATGTTTTTTAATTTATAAGTCAGGAAACGTGCAGCTAAGTTCTTTACCGGTTGTTTTGTTCCAAGATCGACAATTGCAATCATATCTTTCTTTTCAAACCCTAACCAATTCTTATCATTATAATCCTCTATACCCAGCTTTCCATCGGTCAGATTTCCACTTGAATAAGCTGCAGATGGCTGGTAAATGAAAGTTACCGGCTTAGAAATAGCATCGTGCTTTAAGTTACCAAGAAATGAAGCTGCCAACAAGGGCCAACGACCTTTGCCATTTTTCCAATCCATATATTCCTGATAAGCTATTGCCGAAAAAACTGGCTGACCTATTGGAATTTTAGAATCGGGTTTGTCATATATTCCGCATATTGCAAAGCTTACTACCTCATCGACACCAGCCCTGAAGACTCCGGATATTTGCGACAGGAAGCGGGGAAATGGCGCAGGGATCAACGCAGATGGACGAACATTAAGTCCTTTTTCCCAGGTAAAAGATTCGTCGTTGGCCCACAATTCAATTTTAGTTTTATTGTGAACCTCCCGCAGATGTCTGAAATTATCTTTCATTCGTGACAGGGGCATTGGTTCAACAATGCATCCTACCTCATCCTGATATGCAACAATATCCACCTTTAATTTTGCTATCTGCTCTGCAAATTTCCCATCATCAAATTTTGAAAGACGTAACCCATAGGGCGAAATAAGCACCTTTGCTTCCGGAGTAAGACTTCTGGCTTCAGCAGTTAATTCGTTTGCGGCGTCAACTGCTTTTTGCGAAAGGAACGGACCAACTACGTCTTCACATGGCAAATACCAGCCATAAAATGATTTATGCTTCGAAAATAGTTTAGCTGTTTCGTGCATTATCTTCATCTGTATAGCTCTGATCCCCGGTAATCGCGGATTGTCATCCTGATTTTTTGCCCAACCTGTACTCATAAAGACTTTTATATTATGTTCATCCGAACCATTCATAATTGCCTCGACAGGGCTTTCTCTGCCGGCAGGATAAGCATGTGGCATGAAGTCTGACGGATAAAATGATTTACCATCATTTGCAACAAACATAATAATGATATATTCAATTCCCATTTCTGAAAGTTCTTTTACTTTCAACCGCCAAAGTTCAGGCGATGTAGCATCAATCCCTTCCGGATTCATATATTTATTCCGTTCATCCTGATAGACGAAATTTATAAATGTTCCGTGAACTTGTTTAATCACATTCTGACCTTGTGTAATGCAATTCACTGTCAGCAGAAATGCTGCAATGATAATTTTCCCCTGAATCTTCATATTATATTAAAACGTTATACAACCGACCTCCCGGGGTATATCTCTATGGAATATTTTTTATCCTAAAACCACTTTTACCGTATGCACTTTCCCATCGCCAAATAAAGGGATTATGTTCGATGTATGGGGTTTCCCGTCTATCATAACTTCTTTGACACCTTTCGATTTCCCATTTGGATTCAGGACTTCAATAAAATAAACAGCGCCCCTGAACTTCCTGGTTACCCTGAAGCCTTTCCAGTCGGTGGGAATGCATGGATCAATTAATAGTCCGTCGTAATCAGGGCGAATACCCAAAATATATTGTGTGATAGCATAGAAATTCCAGGAGGCTGTTCCTGTGAGCCAGGAGTTTTTAGCTTCACCGGGTTTAAAAGCATCCTTACCGGCCACCATTTGCGCATAGACGTATGGCTCCGTTTTATGCAGATCGCTGATTTCTTCAAGGTATGAAGGACAAATTTTACGGTAATACTCCCATGCACGGTTCCCATTGCCAACTACGGTTTCACCTATCATAATCCAGGGATTATTGTGGCAGAAAACACCTGCATTTTCTTTATAACCTTGTGGATATGATGATATTTCTCCATACTCGATATAATATCTGGTAAATGCAGGATTATTCAGCACTATCCCATGCTGACAATCCAGCCTTTCCTTTACGGCATTAAGTGCTTTGGTGCAAAGCCCTTCCTCTTTGCCAATGCCGGCCATAGTGCACCATCCATTCGATTCAATAAATATTTTGGCTTCTTCGTTCTCGTGGCTACCAATTTTGTTGCCGTAATAGTCATAAGCCCTGATAAACCACTCTCCATCCCAACCATGTTTCTTTATAACATCTACCATAGTATCTACATGCTTTTGAGCACGCTTAGCCTCGTCATTTTTACCAAGCTTTTTACAAAGGTCAATATAATCACGACCATAAACCACAAATAAACCTGCAATCATAACAGATTCAGCCTTAGAACCTTCAGTTTTATTCTCCGTTGTCTGGAACGATTCATTCGGATCGTTCGAAAAACAATTCAGATTGAGACAGTCGTTCCAGTCTGCCCGGCCTATTAGCGGAAGACCATGCGGACCCAGGTTATTTGCCACATGATCAAAGGAAACCGTCAGATGGTCGAATAAACTGCAGGCTTTGGAAATATCGTTGTCGAATGGTACCATTTCGTCGAGAATACCAAAATCACCTGTTTCCTTTATATAGCTTACTGTACCAAGGATCAGCCACATAGGATCGTCATTGAAGCCGCCTCCAATATCATTATTGCCACGTTTATTTAGCGGCTGGTACTGGTGGTAGCAACCACCATCAGGAAATTGTGTGGAAGCTATATCTATTATTCTTTCGCGGGCACGTTCAGGAATCTGGTGAACAAAACCTGTCAGGTCCTGGTTGGAATCGCGGAAACCCATACCACGGCCTATACCTGATTCGAAGAATGAAGCAGAACGGGAGAAGCAGAAAGTAATCATACACTGGTACTGGTTCCAGATGTTCACCATCCGGTCAAGCTTGTCGTCACCTGATTCAACCGTATAAATGCTTAACAGGTTATCCCAGTATTTACGAAGACCGGCAAGTGCTTCATCAACTTTTGCTGTAGTATTGAATCTGGCAATAGTTTCTTTTGCCTTTTTCTTATTGATAGTATTTTTGGATTCCCATTTTTCATCTTCATTATTCTCCACATAACCTAAAACAAAGATGAAATCCTTTGATTCACCAGGTTTCAGTTCAACTTCAATATAATGCGAAGCAATCGGTGACCAGCCATGAGCTTCCGTGTTTTTTGGTTTACCTTCACTGACCACCTGAGGTTCGTCAAAACCATTATACAGTCCAAAGAAAGATTCACGGTCAGTATCATACCCCTGAGCAGGCACATTCACAGAGTAATAAGCATAATGATTACGTCTTTCCTTATATTCTGTTTTATGATAGATTACCGAATCCTGAATTTCAACTTCGCCTGTGGAAAAATTACGCTGGAAGTTTTCCATATCTGATGCTGCATTCCATAAGCACCACTCCAGGAAAGAAAAAATCTTTAGCTTCTTATTTGTGATTGAATTGTTGGTCAGAGTAAGTTTTTGAATTTCAGCCCAGGTTTTCAGTGGTACAAAATAAAGAACATTTGCGGTAACTCCATTTTTGCTGCCTCTGATATTGGTATAATTCATTCCATGCCGGCATTCATAGCTATCGAGCTCTGTTTTGCAGGGTTTCCATCCTGGCGACCATATATTATCACCATCTTTAATATAAAAATATTTTCCGCCACTGTCCATCGGAACATTGTTGTACCTGTAACGTGTGATACGGCGGAATTTTGCATCTTTATAAAATGTATAACCACCTGCATAATTTGATATAAGTGAGAAAAAATCTTCGTTGCCCAGGTAATTAATCCAGGGCCACGGGGTACGCGGATCAGTTATAACGTATTCCCGGTTTTTGTCATCGAAGTAACCGTATTTCATATTTATCTGATTTATTTTTGGTTGTGATTATTATTTTCTCTTTTAAGCTTTGGCTCTTCTGCTGTTTAATTCAATTGTAATTTCATCCATTTTATGCTGGTTTAATGGATAGAATGTCATCATACCGGCTGCAATCAGGGCAATAATTGTTGGTATCCAGCTCATCAGCATTATTATGCCCGGAACTGCGCCCTGGATGGCAACTGCATCTTGTCCGTTATAATTAAATGCTGCCAGCACGAATCCGATAATTGCACCGGCCAGGCCTCCTCCGAATTTGGTTGCAAAAGAACCGGCTGAATAAACAAGTCCGGTAGCTCTTCGTCCATTCTTGAATTCCGAGTAATCTGCAGCATCACCAAGCATTGCAAAGAAGAGAGTTGGGAATATTGCAGCTCCAAACTCCGAGATGATTCCGATCGTGAAAATGCCTGTTAAATTAGTCGCACTGCAAAAAACAAGTAATGCATTTACAACACCGGAAAAAATCAGGGCATAAATGAACAGATTACGTTTGCCCATTCGTTTGCCCAGCGGAGATGTTATCATGGCCCCTGCAATCGAAGCCAGCATTAATCCAACCATATAAGAAGCAGCCAGTATCTGATTATGTAAATAATGGCTGAAATAGATCACCACAATACCTTGTTTGATCGAATTATATACATTGAACAACAACCCGATAATAAGAAGGATGATCCAGGGCCTGTTTCTGATGAGATCTTTCAGGTCCTTGCCCAAATTTGTTTTTTGTTCTTTTGGAGGTTGCACACGTTCTTTTGTGGTAGCGAAAGTTATTATCAGGAACAGAGATAAGAAAACCGATAAAAGATAAATGGCATTACTATAACCTCTCTTCTGGTCGATGATGGTGATGTCTTTGGACTGAAGGTTTTCTTCACCTGATATGATAAAAGAATATTTTTTCTTCTCTTCCATTGAAAAGCTTTTGCCGTGAGTGGGTACGTTAATACTGTCGGCCATTTTGGGATCGGCCCAGGTAAACAGGGCAATTCCATTTTTGGTTTTGATATTTACATTTTTAACATCCTGATTTGTTGATACCGTTACTTCATATTTATTTGCATCGAGTTTATTGAGATCGATAGATGGATTAATATTGCCAAAGTGCAGAACTAAAAATAACAGAGCTCCCTGAACCACCATACCACCGGTAAATGCACCAACCATACGATACGAACCCAGGCTTGTCCGTTCTTTGTCGTCACCGGTCATTACAGCCATTAATGCACCATAAGGAATATTATTTGCAGTGTAAACAAGAAAAAATATCAGATAGGTGGCATATGCATAGATTATTTTCCCGGTTGGACCTAATTTAGGCGATGTAAACAGCAATGATAATGTTATTCCTAAAGGAATGGCTGTCCATAATATCCAGGGACGAAATTTGCCATATCTGGAATTAGTTCTGTCGCAGATAACACCCATTGCAATATCTATAATTCCATCACTGAACCTGGCAATTAACATGAGTAATCCCACGGCGGCAGGATTTATTCCAAAAACGTCAGTGTAAAAAACAAATAAAAAAGTAGCCACTCCGCGCCAGGCTATATTTGCTGCCCCGTCTCCAAGTGCATACCCGATTTTTTCTTTTAAAGCTAGTTTTTCCACTATTTTCTGATTTTTATAAGTTATAAATTATGCACAAACCCTGTTAAGACTCGATATATCTTTATGTTACTTTGAGATGGACTTTGCGCGTTTTCTTTGATTTTTAATTATTAACCTTTTATCAAATTTAATACTTGACTTAATATAATTCATCAAAATGTGACTTTAATTTCTTTTATTGTATAAAAATCGATTCCCCATAATCAAATATATAATAATTTCTCTTTATTATTGTTTCTCAGAGCTTCCCCAACCTTTCTCGTTTTATACATCAACCCACTGGACCTTTTCTTCCAGGAGAGAAGAGAGTAACTAAATGATATACACTGCCTTAATTTTTCCATTCCCTGGAGGTGGAGTTTGGGAGACTTGTGTTTAAATAATGATATGGGTATAAGTTTATGAGGCAAATTCAGGAGGAGATATCGATTACCTTGCCGGGAATGAAAAATACCGGCTTTATTCCTTTATAATTTTTCGTACGAAACTCCCGTCGGACGTAATAACATCAATCAGATAAGCACCTGGAGAATATGTGCTCATATCAAGAGCGTACGTCGCGGAATTAATGCTGACTGTTTGTAATAAACATCCCTGAAAATCAAACAGCTGCAGCCTGTCTATTCTGCCATACGACTCAATTGTAAGATTTTCTTTTACCGGTATAGGATAAAATTTCAAACCCTGGTTGTTTTCAGTATTTTCAACCGACATTATTATTATATCGTCAGATGCAATCCAGTTAGTTGCAACACTATTATCAGATAATGGATCGGTTAACTCCAGATAATACCCGTTCCCATCTGCATCAGGCCATGGCGGCTGATTGGAGTACCTGACACTGTCAATTACATTTCCAAACCCGTCGGCCAGAACAAGAAGTTTTCCATCATTTGATAAGTTCCTGGTAAACTGTCCGGAAGGCGGAAAACCATATTTTGCTGTAAAAACTGCCGAATTGCTAGTCAGTATTTTAGTCGAATTTGGAAGGATCATTGAGTAGGCAGGGAATTGATATACAAATCCAGTTCCGCTGAAATAAACCCCTGCTAAGTCTTCGGTGTTAGTCCCGGTGTTTTTTATTTCAATGAATTCCTGATCCTTGCTGTTTGGAAAATCAGCAGTCGTACTGGGATTGTACATAATTTTTGTAATTACCAACGGAGGGGTTTTCACATTACTGCAATCTGTGAAAGGGCCAAGATTTGTTGTCATCCAGTTGATTCGCTGACTCAACCAGGTTTTTATTTTAGCAATTGAATCAGGAAAATTGCCTAATGTGTTCCATTTTTGATTTTCCCTTACTGTGGCTTCACTTATAGTAGCAACAACCCTGTCGATTAAAGTATCAATAGAAGCCAGATTTAACGGTTGTCCGGGTTGAATAAGCTGATTCCATCTTCTTGAGAAGTAACATTTGAATTCAGGGTTATTGAATAAATCTGTCCAGAATCTGGGACCTTCATTATCGCCGTTTGAGAATTGCCAGGTATTGGTTTTACTTCTGTTAAAATTCCAGATATATAAATCATATCCGAAAGTCAGGTTATTATCCCAGATCGGGCCGGCTCTCAGCTTCCCGTTCCTGTCTTTATGAAAAAAAGTACTGAACTGATAGGCATCGGCGTTTGCAGACAATTCGCTTATTATCATGAAATCGACAAAAGACGGAACATCAATTATTGAAGGATACCCGTTTACGAGAGATGTATTGCCTGCTGAAGCGGTACTGCTCAGGTTTTCAAAAACAGATTGAATATAGGCATCCTGCGCGGGTGTAACCTCATCTGGTTTTGGCTGGTCATTAATGAATGTAACATCGTCTGTCCCTATATAACTCGACATTGTCCAGGCAACAGGATCACCATTAGATTTATCAGCTTTTGTGATGTACCCTCCGGAGACATTCGGGAGGTCGTTATCGGTTGTTGCAATTTTCATAATGTCAACCCGTTCTGATCCCTGCTTTATTTTTTCCTGAAGAACATAAAGTCCATTATAAGTACCATTCAGTATCATTTCAAAATACATAGTTCTGCTTGCATATTCCCCGATCTTCCGTGATAAATTAAAACAGAGATAATCGCGTATACATGATGGCTCATATCCAAGTCCGTTAAAAATCCAGTCATTATCAGCAGGCATACCAAGCAAGCTTACATTTACTTTTGTGACATTATCTGCCTTGTAAGTTGTGAGTCCGTACTGTTTTTTAGGTAACGTCTGAGAGCTGGAACCTCTTATTTCAATGTTTATGCGACCGTCATAATTTAAATATGCAGGAGTGTTCTGATCGGTAACATAATTACGCAAACCTGGCCCCCTGTAAATTATCTTCATGTCGGCAAATACCCTTGGTGAATCGGGTATTACCACTCCTCCATCAGTGTTTAATATTATTATGGGAAGATTGCTGTCTGTAAAAACCTGGGAATAAGAGGGTATGTAAAAGCTATATAATAACCATACAAGAATAAGAAATTGTTTCATCTTAGTGTTTTAAAATGCTTTTGCAAATGTATTAATTAATCAGAGAGATTTTATTGGTTGTCTTTGCGTTTACATTCCATTTCATTCTGATTCTGGTATTCCACACATTTCTAGTCTCAATAACAAGATAATATATTAACAATAAATTAGTTAATGTTCTTTGTAAAGTACTAAGGAACCGGAATTATAATTCTTTATTCTATAATTTATAATATCCTTGCTTGATTGAAAAAGAATACTTTCTATTTTTGTCCTGAAAAAGCCATTATCCGTTGACCAGAAGAAGAAAAATATTGGTATTTGCTTTCCTGCTTTTACTCGTGAGCATCAATCCGGGAGCAAAAGAGACCAGCCTTATTATTGTTGATAAGCTTGTGCCTGGCAATGTGAGACTTACTAACAGTAATTCCAAAGGTAAAGAGTTTGCATCTGCTGAAAAGATAGTTAATTCTTTCATGAGGAAGTGGTCGATTGAAGGGGCTTCAATAGCAATTGCTAAAGATGGGAAACTTATATTTGCAAAAGGTTTTGGATATGCTGATACAGCATCAAAGACGGAAACTCAACCATTTAGTCAATTCAGGATTGCCAGTATATCGAAGCTTATCACCGCTATTGGAATAATGAAGCTCCAGGAGGAGGGAAAATTGTCGCTTAATGACAGAGTTTTTGGTCCGGATGGAATTCTCAATGATCCTTATTTCAGTGAACCAAAAGACAAAAGAGTTTATGGCATCACGGTTGCTCATCTATTAAGTCATGAAGCTGGTTGGACTCAAATGTATGGAGATCAGATGTTTATGTCGTTAGTTGTGGCTGAAAAAATGGGAGTAAGACCTCCTCCGGATACTAAAACTATTGTCCGGTTTGCACTTGATAAAAGACTACATTACACCCCGGGATCGGGCCGTGCATACTCGAACCTGGGATACAGCATACTTGGATTAGTAATTGAAAAGGTATCAGGTATGTCGTATGAAGATTATTGTAAGAAGGCAATTTTTGAACCTCTTGGTATTTATGATATGAAAATTGCCGGAAACCTTCCTTCAGAGAAAGCTCCTTTTGAAGTGACTTACTATGAACCTGCCGATGTATTGCTGAAACCTTCAGTATATGGTACGGGCGAAATGGTCCCGCCAAGTTATGGGGGTAATGATATAAAAGCACTTGGAGGTGCCGGAGCATGGGTGGCCACTGCTCCCGATCTGATGCGTTTGTTACTTGCAGTTGATGGTTTTAGTTCACGACCGGATATTCTCAGTATTCAGAGTATCAGGTTTATGACAGATACCGATAATGGTTTTGCACCAATTGGATGGAAAGGAGCAGTTAATGATGGAACATGGTGGAGAACAGGTTCGTTTCCTGGCAGTGCAGGCATGATGAAAAGGCAATCTGATGGAATATCGTGGGTCGTTTTATTTAACTCAAGTGCATGGAACGGCCCGGATATATATTCATACATTAACAATATGATGTACAGGGTAATATCTCAGATTAATCCATGGCCAGAGTATGATCTTTTTGAATATTCCATTCCGGTCCCTTTAAAAACAAATTTAACTGAATATTCAACAAAATAATCATGTGTTTTTCTGTAAATGTTAACCTTATCAGGGAAGAACTTGAGAAAAGATTTGGAACTACCCTGATTGACCCTGACAAGTACAGACCTAGTTACTATTATAATGCTTTCAGCCTTCCTGAAATACCCGCCATCTGTTCAGGATCACCCGACAGGATTCGACTTTTGAAATGGGGATTAATTCCATCGTGGACCCGGAATGTTGATGATGCCAACATTATCCGTTACAAAACTTTTAATGCGAGGTCTGAAAGCATTGAACATAAACCATCATTTTCTTCATCATTCAGAACCAAAAGGTGTATTATTCCGGTAAATGGATTTTTCGAGTGGCAACATGGCGGAAATGAAAAAATTCCATGGTACATATATCATTATGAAGATGAGATACTTTCCATTGCAGGTTTATATGATGAATGGATAGAAAACAATACCGGTGAAGTTTTCAGTACATTTTCCATAATTACTACCGATGCCAATGAGCTGATGGCTGAAATTCATAATTCCGGTAAACGAATGCCTGCTATTCTTGATAAAACACTGGAAACCCGATGGATTGACCTGTCAACCTCACCTGCAGAAGCTCTCGGAATGCTTAAACCCTGTTCTTCTGAGATCCTTCTGGCTCATACAATTGGTCCTCTGGTGAATGACAAAACATTAAACCGCAATACCCCTGATGTGATCAAACCATTTAATTACAGGACCGGAAATCTGTTATTTTAACTAGACAAATTATGGTGCAACGGCACTATGGTGCAATGGCTCAATGGTTAAATTAGTAGAATAACGACCTTTGCACCGTTACGCCTTTGTGCCTTCTTCATTGTGCAACGAAAAGATAGGATAATGTACCAACCTGTACTCTGGGTGAGCTGGCATCAGGATTGAATCTGGAAATTAAAGCTGTATTTATTGCTGTTTCAACCAGACATGGGTCGGAAGTGGTACTTTCATTTTCAACAATTAACGCTTTTTCAACCATTCCTTCCTGGTTCACTTCGATAGTAAGAACAACTTTACCTGAACCCTCACATTTATAGATTGGAATCGGAAGATACAAGTGGTTACGTCCTATCAGATCATAATAAATCCGTGTCGGACCCTTATAGTTTGCTGCCATTTTCTGAGATTCTTTGTGCTGATCAATTTTATCTTTACCGGTTGTATCATTCTGAATTGAAGTTTTTTCGTCTGCCTTCATCCTGTCCAGTTTCTTCTGTTCATCGATATAATTGTCAACTCCGAGTTTCCCGCTCTTAATAAGTTCCTCCTTAACTTTGTCTATATAATCTGATGCATTTATTTTTTCTTCCGACTTATTGGCAAGATTTCGTGCAATATTAAGCATCTCTTCGTCACCCTGCAGAACTTTTTCAACAGAAGTAGCCGGTAATTCGATCTGCTTTACCCTGGTTTGCTGCTCCTCTGCAGGGACAACTTCCATTTCGAATTCTGTAACTAAATCACTTCTTAAAGAATTTAACTGCAAGGACATGAATATTATTCCGGCAATAAGGTGAATTATTACAGTGCCAAAAATACCGACTAATCTGCGATCGTACTTTTTCATACTTTGCGAAATTATAAATTATTACTTTTGTAATTCACTTAACGATATGTAATAATTCTTTGACCAATTGCCTTTTTATCGCATAAAAGATAAATGGTCATGTTTGTTCATCCTTACATAAAACTTTAAATAAAATGAAAAAGGAATTAATTCTTGAGATTATTCAGGAGCGATGGAGCCCTTACTCTTTTTCTTCTGATCCAATTGAAGAATATAAATTGAAAGCAATGATGGAAGCGGCAGGCTATGCTCCATCGAGCAACAATGAACAACCATGGATGTTTGTGTTCACTACCCGGCTGACTATGGATATATTCAATGATTATCTTGGATTCATGTTTGATTCCAACAAAATATGGGCCGAACATGCGTTTGCCATAATTATAAGCATGGCGCGAACAAAATTTTCTTATAACGGTAAACCTAACAGGTACGCATTTCACGATACGGGTATGGCTGTATCAAACCTGTTAATCCAGGCTTTATCGATGGATATTTATGTGCATCAGATGGGTGGCTTTTCAGTTGATAAGGTTAAAGAATATTTTAAACTTAACGACGATCTGGAACCTGTTGCAATGATGGCAGTAGGTAATCTGGGTGATGGTAGTTCGCTTTCTCCTGAGCTATTAAAAAGGGATGAGAAAAGAAGGCCAAGGAAACCGGTTAACGAATTTGCATTTAAAAACTCACTTAATGATCCTGCATTTTAAGTAATTATACCCGGATTATTTGCTTTCTGTTTCCTTTTCCTTGTCCTTTTTCTTTTCCTTGTCCTTTTTCTTTTTCTTTTTTACAACCTTTGCGGGTTCAGGTTTATTAAATTTCTGATTCTTAAATAATCCGTTTTTTACCCCGTTTATGAATTTTGCCCAGGCAAATGGGTTGAGAAGGTTATTGACAGGATATTGGTTTTTAGTAGATAATGCATTGAAATTCTGGTCCATCGCATATCTGTAACCTGCTTCAGGTGAGATTCTTGCATTATCCTGATTTGCTATTGCCACATAAATGGAAGCAATATTATCGTTCATATTCTCAATAATCGGATCAACAGGTTTTTCTTTAGTGATATCTTTAATAAAATCATCATAACTCTTCCACGGCAGAATCGTTATTTCCTTAATCTGAATAGTATCTATTTCGAGAACAATATCAACATTACAATGCCTCTCTTCAAATGATAATGGAATAATTGTATGATATCTCTTGAAACCAAGAGCTCTGAAAAAGATGGTGTCACCCGGGATACTTGTAATTGAATATATACCTGATTTTTCACTCAGTGCTCCTCTGCGCAGTTTTTTAGAAATTATTGCAACACCCTGCACAGGCTTATATGATACGTCAGTAATCATCCCGCTTACCTGAACGTATTTTTCATTTTCAATTATCTGACCATTGATCGAGAGAAAAGACAGGATGAAAAACGCTATAGTATAAAAAAGTCTGTTCAATTAGAACGATGTTATTATCTTGTAATATTCGATTGTGTCTGCAAAATAAACATTATTGAATGTAACGGTAAAACATTTAACTATATTTTAACGTCATTTAATTAATAGTTATTCTGACATATCATGTTCATTTACTTCATGAAACACGTGTAATGCTTTGAGCATCTTTGAGGTTATGTTTCTTACCACTGAGTATCCCAAAGGAAAATACAAAGTAACACAAAGAAACAGAACACTTTGATTAGTTTTGTGAATTATTCGGAATAAATTATCGATTTCTTAAACTCCGGTAATAATAAATTCATTGATTTGTCATATTTAATTATGGAAAATATTTCAATATTTGTCACTCACAATTTTATCTTGTTCACTTCGATACAATATTTGTCAGATAACCTTACAAACTATAACTTACTAACATTATTCATAAGAGTTAATTATTATCAGAGTATATGAAAAGGTTACTACTCCTGGGTGATGAAGCAATAGCTCAGGCTGCTTTAGATGCTGGCCTGAGCGGAATATATGCCTATCCCGGAACTCCTTCCACAGAGATTATGGAGTATATACAATCCTCCAGGGATGCTTCTGACCGTAACATTCACAGAAAGTGGTCATCAAATGAAAAGACTGCTATGGAGGCCGCTCTTGGCATGTCTTATACAGGCAAAAGAGCTATGGTTGCGATGAAACATGTAGGTCTGAATGTGGCTGCAGACAGTTTTATTAATTCTGCAATGACAGGAGTAAATGGGGGACTGATTGTTGTTTCAGCTGATGATCCTTCAATGCATTCTTCACAGAATGAACAGGATTCAAGGTTTTATGGGAAGTTTGCCATGGTGCCCTGCTTTGAACCATCAAACCAGCAGGAGGCTTACGAAATGATTTTTGATGCTTTCGATGTTTCTGAAAAATACAAGCTTCCGGTTCTTTTCAGAATTCCAACGCGTCTTGCACATTCAAGAGCAAATATAGAGTTAAAGAAAACTCTGGCAGAAAAGAAAATGACTCTGCCATCGGATCCTCTTCAGTTCGTTCTTCTTCCTACACTTGCAAGAAAAAAATATAAAGCTTTGCTATCATATTATGAAGCATTAAGATTTGAATCAGTAATTTCTAAATACAACTCTTTTAAGGATGGTACGAAAAGAGATCTTGGGATTATCGCCTGTGGAATAGCATATAACTACCTGATGGAGAATATCAGCGATACTGTTGACGATTTTCCTGTTCTAAAGATCACGGCATACCCTTTTCCCAAAGAACTCGTTAAAGAGGTGACAAACAGATGTAAAGAGATTCTGGTACTTGAGGAAGGAGCTCCTGTTATTGAAGATTCACTGAGAGGAATTCTTGATAATGGTTCAAAAATTTATGGAAAGCTGGATGGTACCATTCCGCGTGACGGGGAACTAAATCCGGCAATAGTTGCAAAAGCCCTTGGCTTGAAAGTAGCCTTTGGTGAAGATGTTCCATCTATCGTAAAAATGAGACCACCTTCGTTTTGTAAAGGATGTGGACATTCCGATATGTTCAATGCATTAATTGCGGTTGTTAGACCTTTTGGTCCGGGACATGTGTTTTCTGATATAGGCTGTTATACCCTGGGAGCAATGCCTCCTTACAGTGTTATCAATTCGTGTGTTGATATGGGTGCTTCTGTTACAATGGCGATTGGAGCGGCCGATGCAGGCTTGTTCCCGTCTGTAGCAGTAATAGGTGATTCAACTTTTACCCATTCCGGTATCACGGGACTGCTTGATGCGGTGGTGAAGAACTCATCAGTGAATATTATAATCTCTGATAATTCAACTACTGGCATGACGGGTGGTCAGCAATCGCAGGCTACGGGTAGATTAGAGCAGATTTGTAAAGGAATAGGAGTAGCCACTGAGCATCTGAAAACAATAGTTCCGTTGCATAAAAATCATGCTGAGAATGTCCGTATATTGAAAGAAGAGTTTGAGTACAAGGGTGTTTCAGTAATTATTGCTTCACGGGAATGTATTCAGACAGCTTCAAGAAGAAGAAAATCAGAAACTTCAAACGAATAACTCCAAAATTATTTTAATG
This sequence comes from uncultured Bacteroidales bacterium, assembly GCA_963838215.1. Taxonomy (GTDB): domain Bacteria; phylum Bacteroidota; class Bacteroidia; order Bacteroidales; family VadinHA17; genus LD21. The sequence goes on from CAWIQG010000006.1 coordinate 307,303, forward strand.
AAGAATGACATAATATTATCAGGAGTAGGAGGACAAGGCATCTTATCAATTGCAGCTGCAATAGGGCTGGCTGCTGTGGCAAATAATCTTTTCCTCAAACAATCGGAAGTTCACGGGATGAGCCAGAGAGGCGGCGATGTTCAATCGCATCTGAGGCTTTCAGATAAACTGGTCGCGTCTGATTTAATTCCTTACGGGAAAGCAGGTCTGATAATTTCTGTCGAACCTATGGAATCACTGAGGTATCTTCCATGGCTTTCAAAAGATGGCTGGCTTGTAACCAATTCAAATCCTTTTATTAATATTCCTGACTATCCGCCTATAGATGAGATTATTAATGAGATCAGGAAAATAAAAAATCATATAATTTTAGATGCCGATGCGATTGCTAAAGATGTGGGATCAGCCCGTTCAGGTAATATTGTAATTCTTGGAGCTGCATCGAAGTTTATTGATATGTCATTTGTTAGTCTCGAGAATGCAGTCAGAGATCTCTTTGGGCGAAAAGGTAAAGCGATTGTTCAGATTAATCTGAAAGCTCTGAAAGCCGGAAGAGAATTTGCAGGAAAGTAAATGGGAGCGTATGGTTAAAGATTCAACAGACAAAGCGGAAAGATTTCTATCAGTTGCATCACAGTTTAACCTCGGAAACCTTGTTACAGAATCTTCTCATCCGGCTACAAAAGATCTCTCAAAACTGGCTTCAGATAATCTGCCAGAAGCCATTTCAATTTTAAAGGAAATTGACAGTCAGACAATCAGGGTTTTATCTGAGAAGCAGAAGCAAATCTGCTATATGAAAGATATTATCAGGGAAACATTGGAATCGGGGAATAATATTTTCTTCTGTGGATGCGGTGCTACCGGAAGATTATCTCTGACTATTGAAACTCTGTGGCGGCAGGTTCATAAAAAGGATAAGTTAGGAAACAGAGTGTTTAGTTTTATGGCAGGAGGGGATGTGGCCCTGATCCGTTCTATCGAAAACTTTGAAGATTTTCCGCAATACGGGGCCAGGCAACTGCTGGAAGCAGGTTTTAAGGATGGCGACCTGTTAATTGGCACTACAGAAGGCGGTGAGACTCCATTCGTTATCGGGGCTGTGGAAAAGGCTGCAGAAATATCAAACCGGAAGCCATTTTTTATGTATTGCAATCCTGATAAATTGTTATGCGAAGTTGCTGAAAGATCAAGGTTGGTTATTCAAAATCCGGATATCGAAAAGATAAATCTTACTGTCGGACCTATGGCTGTAACAGGAAGCACAAGGATGCAGGCATCTACCATTCTTCTTGCTTCTGCAGGTATTGCACTCTTTTATTATAATGATGATGACAATTCTGTAAATAATGCAATTGAAGCTTTTATAAAATACTGGGATTCTGCCGATATTCAGTTCGTCGAAAAATTTATTATACTGGAAACAGATTATTATAAAAAAGGGGATTATTTATTATATGAAACAGATGAACGGTTGGGAATAACCGTAATTACTGATACAACGGAACGGTCCCCTACATTCAGCCTGTTCCCTTTTGAAAATATTAACGAAGGTGAATCAAATTTGTCACTATGTTATCTTTATTTGCCTGATCAGGAACACAGTGAAAAGGCATGGGAGAGTCTTTTATGGAGAACTCCGCGGACACTTGAATGGCCCGATATAAATGGAATAGCATCAAGGGAGCGACTGCTCGGTTTTGATTTCAGCAGGAATGTTTTCTCAAGAAGAGAACCTGTTCAAAAATCTGTTAAACAGAATGTGTTTAATATCAGATATACACGAAACGGAATTAATTTTATTCTGGAAAGGGAAAGACATTTTTTATCAACCCCCTTTTCAACCCCTCTCTTTGCACATCTTATCCTTAAAATGATATTAAATATACATTCTACACTTATAATGGGTAGGCTTGGCAGGTACGAAGGAAATATTATGACCTATGTAAGGGCAAGCAATAATAAGTTGATCGACAGGGCTATAAGATATGTTGATCTGCTTTTAAAAAATAAAAATATCAATTTGCCATACAATGCTCTGGCTCACATCCTTTTTGAAATGATTGAAATTACACCATATGATCAATCAATAGTGCTGGCAACAGTTGCAGAGATTGAAAAACGCGATAAATAAACTAAGAGGCTGTTTCTCAAGCGAAACAGCCTCTTTCATCGAAAATGCAGCGATTTATTTTCGATTCTCAGGCTTTTTCAGCCCTGCCCTTCTTCGTCCTTTCCCGGCTCTTTAGCTGATCTGAGCAGGATAAGATCATTCAGCACAATTTCAGTAATGTTCTTTGTTGCACCTTTCTTGTCTTCATAAGTCCGATAGACTATCCTTCCTTCTACAGCTACCTCTTTTCCTTTTTTAAGGTATTTCCCGGCAATGTCTGCCAGCCCGTTCCATGCAACAATATTGTGCCAGGTAGTTTCACTGACCTTCTGGCCATCAGCGTTTTTGTAGCCATCTTTTGTTGCAAGTGTGAAATGGGTTACTTTTTTTCCTGACTCGGTGGTTTTTGTTTCCGGATCCTGACCAAGATTTCCGATCAGAGTGACTCTGTTTTTTAATGAGTTCATGATTTTAAAATTTAAATTTGACATAAGTTTAATTTCTTAGCAAACTTAATCCCGCATCTTATTCTGTTCCGGTTATTAATCATTTATACACGATTTTCAATCATTTATAGTCGTTTGTATCCGTTTGAAAACGTTTTTTTATATCTGTATCAAATTCATATATATTATTTGTATTTTTTTGTATCTTTATGAAAACATTAGTGCTGTGGAAAAAAAATGTCTCGATTGCGGCGACACTTTACGTGGCCGTACCGATAAAAAGTTCTGTTCAGATCAGTGCCGGAATAACTACAACAACAGGTTGAACCGCGATTCAAACAATTTTGTCAGGAATGTTCATGGGCTCTTGAGAAAAAACAGAAGAATCCTTGCAGATCTCTATACCGAGGGGAAAGTTAAAGTCCATAAAGATGCTCTGTTTGCCCTTGGATATAACTTCAGTTTCTTTACTCATGTTATCGAAACATCAAAGGGCAATACGTTCCATTATTGCTTTGAATATGGCTATCGCGAAACCGGAGATGATTTCCTGGAGTTAAGGCAGAATAATCAATATATAGATTATCAATAAGAAGGATTGTTTTGTGTAATTCTGGTCCAAAGGTAAATTCCTGTCAGATTATGCTGTTGTTTTCTTGCGGGGTATTTTCTTTTGTTTTTTCTTTTATTGGAACAAGGTGTCCGGTATACCTTACATTGTCAATTTTAAGACTTGAGAGCGAAACATCGCAGGAACCATTTTTATCGATTCTGAGATAAACATCGAATGAATTAGCTTCTCTGTTTACTTTCATTTTTATTTCATATATGCCTTTTGAAGTATTATTTGTTGATTCATAATTCAGGTTCTCTCCACGAATATTTATTCCTGCTATTGGTTTAATATCGTACTGTCTGCCAATATATCCGGCCCGTATTATGGCTTTCTTCCCATCAATAATTATGTAATTTGACTCCGGAAAAAGAAAGATTGTCCTTCCATACGAAAAATAAAGCCGTTCAAATTTTATGATGAATCTTTTTGATTCAACAGCCTGTTTAACCACTTCCTGTCCGGCAAGCTTATTCTCTTTCCGAAGTTCAGCCTTTGCCGATCTTGCCTCTTTGGTGGTCGTGCAGGATGAAATGACCATGAAAGCTGCTATAATGGTCAAAATCTTTTTCATGGTAAAATATTTAAGTAATGATTATCAGATATTATTCAAATATCATGCCATTTAACACACTCTATTCATTTATTGTACTTTGTTTTACTATTATCTTTTTGATAAAAGGCGAACTATATGGTGATGATGAAGAAAATCTAATTAAACTATTTGTAAAATATTCACGCTTTTCTCCCGTTTTAAAATTATGGATGATAAAAAATAGGTCATTGAATGCAACCTTTTACTTTTGATATCCGTTATATTAAATGTTTATTAAAACTGAATATTTGCTAATTTACTGACTTGGTAAACTTAAACTTAAAAACAATGAAAAAATTATTTGCAATAGTATTGATGGTGCTTTTATCAGTTCCCGCTTTCTCACAGATAAAATTCGGGATTACTGCTGGAGCTAGTACAACTACTTTGTCAATGTCAACTTTTACAACACCATTTTTAGGCAACTCTGCTTACACTGTTGATGCATTGAAATCGGCAAAGTATGGTTTCCAGGGAGGTGTATTTATGCGACTCAGCCTCTTGGGCATTTATATTCAACCCTCGCTGTTGCTGGCAACCAGCTCAAACGAATACAGTGTGGAAAATCTTCAGACTTATGAATCAAGTATTGTAAAGCAAAGCTTCAACAGGCTGGAAGTCCCGATAATGGTTGGGCTGAAACTTGGTCCTGTTCGTTTGAATGTCGGCCCGGCAGCTTCTCTTTTATTAAATTCACCTAAAACTCTGGTAAGCGATACAGATTATAAAAGTATTTACAGTAAAATGACCTTTGGCTATCAGGCTGGTATTGGCATTGATATTCTGAAAATTCTAACTTTTGATATAAAGTATGAAGGCAGTCTGAAAAAATACCAGAACCAGATACAGGGCCTGGCATCAGGTACTAAATTCAATCTTGATGACCGGAGTAACGCCTTCATATTAAGTGTAGGTGTGATGTTCTAGAATGAAAAACTTCATATATAAAAACTCTTCTGCTCAGGGGGAGTTTTTTTTATTTATAACAGGCAGTCCAGGCTATTTTGATAAAAGCATTTTTGCGGCAACAAGAAGCAAAAGAACGCCGAATATTTTTTTTAATAACGGCTGAGGCAGATTCAATGCGAGCTTTGAACCAAAGTAAGAGGCAACAATAAAAGCAATAGCAAGGATTAAAGCAAATTTTATATTTACCTGTCCTGCTTTATAATAATTGAATGCAGCAATAATACCAATCGGTGGAAGCATTACGGCAAGGCTGGTTCCCTGAGCCAATTGTTGGCTGCATCCTAAAAGATAAACCAAAGCTGGAATCATTATTACGGCTCCTCCTATTCCCAGCATTCCTGCCATAAATCCGGTAAGTATCCCGATTCCAATTAGGACCAGTAGTACAGTTGTTGACATTTTCATCGGATATTAGTTGATAATCATTCACACAAATTTAATAAAATATAGGCATACGACGCACGACACTCGACACCAGGAAGAAAATATTTGATTTCCCATGAATCGTGAGTCGTGAGTCCTGAGTCGATTTTTTTGTCTCTTCCAACAATATCAATAAATTTGTATAATGGTTGAAAGACAATGAAGAAAAAGAAATTAGTCTGTTTTTTTTCAGGAAGCGGGATTCTGGTTTTAGTCATTATAATCGTGATTTACAGAAGCCTGTTAGGTGCAAACATCAAGACAGAAAAGAATAATCAGATCATTTATGTTCCCACCGGATCATCATATATGCAGGTGATTGATACTCTTAAATCGCATCTGATAATTAAAAACCTGAAAGTTCTTGAATGGGTCGCAAAGAAAAAAAACTATCAGGCTCTGATAAAACCAGGAAGATATATCGTCGATAAAGAAATGAGCTATATAGAATTGATAAATCTACTGAGGTCGGGGCGACAGACACCCGTCAGAATCACTTTTACCAATATCAGAACACTTAATCAGCTTGCAGGGAAATTAGGTAAGCAGATTGAAGCTGATTCTTCTCAGATAATAGTTTATTTAACAGATGATAGTAACTATATCAATGATGGATTTGATAAGAAAAATATAATTTCGTTGTTTATTCCCAATACTTATGAATTTTACTGGAACACCGATGCCAAAGGTCTTTATAACAGGATGTTGAAAGAATACAGGTTATTCTGGAATAATGGCCGTCTCGCAAAGGCTAAGGAAGAAGGTCTTGATCCCAAAGAGATTTCAACCCTTGCTTCAATAATTAATGATGAGGCATCAAAATCAGATGAAAAACCTCGTATTGCAGGTGTCTATCTCAACAGGTTGAAAAGAGGGATCCCTTTGCAAGCCGACCCTACAATCAGGTTTGCGCTGAATGATTTTTCGATAACACGGATATTAAATAAGCATTTACTGGTTGACTCTCCCTATAATACCTATAAGCATAAAGGCCTTCCTCCGGGTCCGATCGGGTGCCCTACAATTGAAGGTATTGATGCAGTATTGAATGCAGAGAAGCACGATTACCTCTATTTTGCTGCAAATGCTGACTTTTCAGGTTATCATAACTTCTCAAAGACTCTATCGGAGCATAATCATTATGCTGCATTATATCAAAAGGAACTCGATAAAAGGAAGATATTCAAATAGTTCAGACTATTTCAACTTCGCGTTCCAGTTCGATTCCGAAGTTTTCAGAAACTGACTTTCTGATTTTTTCCGAAAGATCATAAATTTCTTTACCGGTTGCATTCCCATGATTGACCAGAACCAGTGCCTGTTTATCATGAACCCCGGCATCGCCAATCCTTTTGCCTCTCCATCCGCACTGATCAATCAGCCAGCCCGCTGCCAGTTTTATACCACCTGACGGATCTTCATAAATCCTGATCTGAGGGTACTTTTTTTTTAGAATCTCTGCATCAGAAATACTTATAAACGGATTTTTAAAGAAACTTCCGGCATTGCCAACTACTTCAGGATCGGGTAATTTAGCCTTCCGTATATTTATTACCACCTGCCTGACATTTTTAATGTTTATTTCTCCCGCTTTTTTGACCTCATCATATAAAGAACCATAGTCTAATTTCAATAAAGGATTGATAGTCAGTCTGAAATAAACTCTGGTTATCAGGTATTTGCTCTTAAATTCATTTTTAAAAATACTGTTTCTGTATCCAAACATACAATCATTATTACTGAATTCAGATACTGATCCGTTTTCGATCGAAACTGCTCTGACTTTTTCGATTGTATCCTTTATTTCAACTCCATAAGCACCTATGTTCTGTACCGGGGTGGCCCCGACTAAACCAGGAATAAGGGAAAGGTTCTCCAGCCCTCCAAAACCTTTATTAACTGTCCATTCAATAAGATTATCCCATTTTACACCGGCACCGGCTGAAATAATGACATCTTCCTGATTCTTCTTTTCAATTTTTATTCCACTCAATCCTGGACGAAGTAGTGTACTCTTAAAATCACCGGTAAACAGGATATTACTACCACTTCCTATTATAAGAAGAGGTTTTTTCCGGAGTTCTTTACCTCTGAAAAGTGCTATTGCTTCTTTTTCGGTTTTTATTTTGATAATGCAGTCAGCCATGTAATCAAGACCGAAAGTATTATACGCTTTCAAAGAAATATTTTTATAAATCAGCATCCTGAATTTTTCAGTAAAAATATACAAACTACTCAAATTGAACACATCGCCTGTAACTATTATAAATAATACATTTACTCTTATTTTCCGTTTTCTATAATATGATTTACTTTGTATAAGGCTTAAAATTATGGAACTGTACCTGAAGAATCGTGAAGAATGGCATAAATGGCTGGAAGATAATCATTCCGTTGCGGATGAAATCTGGCTTATCTACTATAAAAAGGCATCAGGTAAGCCTCGTATTCCATATAATGATGCTGTTGAAGAAGCTCTGTGTTTCGGTTGGATCGACGGGAAAATAAAAAGGATAAATGATGATTATTATATTCAGCGATTCACTCCCCGCAGATCCGGTAGCCGCTGGTCGAAATTAAATATGGAAAGGGTAAAGAAACTAAAGAAGGAAGGCAGGATGAAGCCAGCAGGATTGGAAGCATTTGAGAAAACAGATGAAAAACCTCATTTGATCTATGACAACAACTCTCAGGGTGATCTTATAATACCGGATGATCTGATGAATTCATTGAGAAATAATTCATTGGCGTACAATAATTTCATGAATTTTCCTCCCTCCTGTCGCAAATTATATATTTTCTACCTTAATAGCGCAAAAAAGGCCGAAACACGCCCTGGAAGAATTGCAAAAATCGTCGGACGTTCAGAAAAAAATATCCGTCCGGGAATGATGTAAACAGTGTAAATGTTGTAAATGTTGTAAAAGACAGTAAGACTTCTGTACCATCAAAGGCTTCTAAAGCATTATATAACTTCTCCCGGATTTAACTATTTTTGATCTATGCCGTCTAATATACATAAGACCAGAGTAGCATTCTCCGTGACAAACTGTATCTGCCACGACCAGCGTGTACTTAAAATTGCTGAGACTGTTAGTAGCTTGGATTGTGAAATCACAATTATTGGAAGAAAATCAGGCGATTGTTGCGATACAGATAAGATACCTTTCAATACTAAAAGATTTAAAATGTTTTTTAAAAGAGGGTTCTTCTTTTATAAATGCTTTAATATCAGACTTTTTTTATATCTTCTTTTTCACAAATATGACCTCCTGGTATCTAATGATCTCGATACTCTGCTCCCTAATTTCCTGGTTTCACGACTAAAACATCTTCCTCTTATATATGATTCGCATGAGTATTTTACAGGTGTACCTGAAATTCAAAACAGAACTTTTGTAAAATGGGTCTGGAAGAGTATTGAGAAAATGATCTTTCCCCGGTTGAAGTATGTAATTACTGTAAGCGAACCTATTGCTTCACTATATGAAAAGGAGTATCTGGTCAAACCTTTAGTAATAAGAAACTTCAGTAAGAAAGCTGATCAGATCACTCCGTTTAATCGTGATGAATTAGGTGTTGCAGCTGATGATCTCCTGATTATTATTCAGGGTGCTGGTATTAACATTGATAAAGGTGCTGAAGAATTAATTGATGCGGTGAATATCTCTGACCGGGTTTCACTTCTGGTTGTAGGAGCAGGTGATGTTGTACCAGAACTGAAACAGCATGTTGAAGAATTGAATATCGGTCAAAGGGTTAAATTCATTCCGTCTGTACCGTGGGGAACTCTTATAAAATACACAAAATCAGCAGATGTTGGAATGTGTATGGAGAAAGATACCAACCTGAATTACAGGTATAGCCTTCCAAATAAGCTCTTTGATTACATTACTGCAGGCATACCTGTAATTGCCAGCGACCTTCCTGAAATAAAGAATATCATTTTGAAAAACAGTTGTGGAATAATAATTCCGGCGGTAACACCGGAAGAGATAAGTAAGGCAATTATAATCTTAAGAGATAATAAAACCCTGCTTTCAGAATTGGAAAAAAATTCTGTCATTGCTTCAGAGTCTCTGAATTGGGAAAATGAATGTAAAAAAGTTGAAGAATTATATAGTTTAATACTGCATAAATTATAATAGTCTCTGTGACCCTCTGTGGTTCTCACAGTAACAAAAAAGCCAAGAGCTTTCACAGAGTGACAGAGAGAAAACACAAATGCTCACAGAGTAAAAAATCTCAGGTCACGAGTTGGGATTTCATTCCAAATAAAGTATTAATTTCGGATAATTAAATTCCTGATTGAACTAATCTGAAAATAATCTCATCATGACAACCAATCGCCGTAATTTCTTAAAAACCGCAACCTTAGCTGGTGCAGGGGCCATGGCAGGTAGCCTGATATCCGGCTGTACACCAAAAAAACGCGAATCAGGCATGGTCGCAGTCCTGGAATCTGTTAAAAGAAATCATCTGCAGAGATTTAATATGTGTGGTTATGCTGCTTCGGCTATTCCGGTAGTAAGAGTAGGAATAATAGGACTTGGTGACAGGGGAAGCGATGCTGTGCAACGGTTATCGTATATTGACGGAGTCGAAATAAAGGCTTTATGCGACAAAAGAGAGATATGTGTAAAAGAATCCCAAAAATATCTGGCCGGTATCGGAAAATCTGTCGCGAAGGAGTTTTTCGGCGATGAGAATATCTGGAAAAAACTGGTTGAGCTGCCTGATCTTGATCTCATTTATACATGTACTCCATGGATTATGCATACGCCGGTTTCGGTCTATTCAATGGAGAACGGAAAGCACGTGGCATGCGAAGTACCGATAGCTCGTACTATAGATGAAGCATGGCAACTTGTAGAAACTTCGGAAAAAACAAAGAAACATTGCATGATGCTAGAGAATTGCTGCTATGATTTCTTTGAATTGCTTACACTCAATATGGCACGCCAGGGAATGTTTGGAGAGATTATTCATGGTGAAGGTGCTTATATCCACAATCTTATGGGATATAATTTCAAAAAACCCCAGGATGATAAGCAGGTAGACGGAGCGTATACCGATATGTGGCGTTTAAAAGAAAATGCTGCAAGAAATGGTAATCTTTATCCCACTCACGGATTGGGACCTGTCTGCCAGGCTTTGAACATCAATCGTGGTGATAAAATGGAGTATCTGACATCAATGTCAACTTTGGATTTCACGATGGGGCCAAAAGAAAAGGAGCTAGCTTCAATAGATTCATTCTATGCACCATGGAAAGATGCAAAGTTCAGGGGCAATATGAATACCACAATAGTAAAGACTGCTCTTGGAAAAACGATTATGATCCAACACGATGTTTCATCCATTCATCCATATTCACGAATACATCTTCTTCAGGGTACAAATGGAAAAGTATGCAAATATCCCAGCGAGCGCATAGCATTAAGTGAAGAATGGGTGGATGAAGCTAAAATGAAGGAACTTTATGACAAGTACTCCCCGGAAATTGTCAAAAAAGTGGGAGAGATGGCTAAAAAAGTCGGCGGACATGGTGGCATGGACTTTATAATGGATTGGCGTTTAATGGATTGCTTAAGAAATGGTTTGCCTCTCGATCAAAATGTTTATGATGGTGCGCTCTGGAGCTCCATTGCACCTTTAAGTGAATGGTCAGTTGCGAACAGATCACAATCTATCGATGTTCCTGATTTTACCGGAGGCTCATGGAAAACAAATAAACCTCACGGGATAAATCTCGAAACAGGCGGCAATACGAAAGTACTTGATATACCAAATACTACTAATTAGTTCACAATTTAAGTCCCAGGATAAGGACATCATCGATCTGAGGACCGGCTCCTTTCCAATCGTTGAACTCTTTCCTGAGTTTTTCCTCCTGTTTCGTCAATGGGAGCTTATGAATTTTCAGAAGGAGAGCTTTAAAAGTGGCATATTTATATTTTTTGCAGTTCGGACCACCGAACTGGTCCGCATAACCATCTGAAAACATGTAAATTATATCGTTGCGAAGAATATTAATATCATTTCTTTTAAAACCTGAATCTATCATGTCGAAGATAGAGATTGGCATTCTGTCGGCTGGATATTCAATCAATTCATTGTTTCTGATAAGATAGAGGTTATTATAAGCTCCCGAAAACTGGATCGTTTTTTTTGTTTTGTTGATTACACATAATGAAATATCCATTCCATCTTTTGCCTCTTCCTTATTACCTTTCTGTCGGAGAGCCCGCTGAACCTCTTTCCTCAGTTCATTCAGAATTTTATCTGATTCAGTAATTCCACGGTTATTAACAATTTCTTCAAGAAATGAAATTCCCAGCATGCTCATTAAAGCTCCCGGCACTCCATGACCTGTACAATCACCTGCTACAACGATAAGTTTGTCATCCGTTTTGTTAAACCAGTAAAAATCACCGCTGACAATGTCTTTCGGAAGATAGAGGATAAAACAATTTTTGCTTAACCCTTTGATCTCGTCCTTATCGGGAAGCATTGCACGCTGAATACGGCTTGCATAATTGATACTGGCCGTAATATCTTTGTTTTTTTCTTCAATAATGTCATAAGCTTTTTTAAGCTCAACATGTTTCAGACGGAATATCTCCTTCTCCTGTTCAGATTTCTCGATAGCATGAGATATTTCAATATTTCTAAGCCTGTTCTGTGCCTCATCACTTTGTACGGATTCCCTTGTCTTCTGGTACAGTTTATAGCTTTTGAGAGCTTTTTCAGCCTGTCCGGTTGATTCATAGTGATTAGCCAGACCGGCATAAGCTTCAGCTACAAGCGACATGGCCTTAAGATCCTGAGCCATCCTTAATGATTCCTGAAGCTTTTCTTCTGCCTTATCTGACTTACCCAAAAAACTGAATATCCGTCCGGAACCCATTATACACTGGAGAGTACATCTTATGTCACCTCCAATCATACCCTGTTCGTAATATTCAATCGCTTCTGATGTTTTTTGCATTTCCTCATACGTGCTGGCTATGCCTAATAAGGTCCATGGGATGGATGTCAACTGGTTATTTTTACGTCGTATTTCCAGACTTTTATTATAATACTCAAGCGATTCGTCATATTTTCTGGTAAGCCTCATTATCATCCCGATTCTGTTCAGAGATGAGGCCATTGCATTTTCATCCTTCATCTCTTCTCTTATTCTGAGACCTTCCTGGTAATATTCCATAGCTTTCATGAAATTGCATAACCGGGTATATATCATACCAAGCTGGCTGCATGTTTCTGCTTCGGTTTCACGGTCATTTATTTCAGTAGAGAGTTTATGCGACTGCAGACAAAACTGAAGTGCTTTTTCATAATCGCCGAAGCTTTCGTAGAGGTTCCCTTTCAGGTTGAGAGCACGCGGATAACCTGGTTCGGATGGATTTTCAGAGAACCAGATAAGAGCTTCAGAAAGATTTTCCAGGGCAATGTCGTTTTTTGACTGAAGAAAACTGCATGCTGCAATATTAAGCCTTGCATAGGCCATGCCTTTTTGATAACCGGCTTTTCCGGATTTTAAAAGAATTGATGATGCTTCAGCTGCTGTTCCTTCAGCATCTTCATAACGGTTTTTCCATAACCTTGAGCTGATTTCGTCAATTCTGGATTCTTTTGTAAGGGGTTTCTTCATAGGAACGGAAAAATAAAATATTGGTTATTTCCCTAAAAATCTGTTCAATATCAGCATTTAAAGATAATAAATATTGCTGAAATACAGGAGTATAAGTCTTGTACAGAAAGAGTGAATAACAACCCGCTGCTTTAATTATCTAAAGAAAGCGCTACATATCAGAGCATTGAACAAAGTTGAACAATAAAAACGCCATGCCAAAAAGATCCGAAGGGATAAAACAATATTCACACTATGCTACACGGGATATAAAAAATACCCAGTAACATTTCATTATAAATATCCGTAAAGTCTTCGAAACCTTATTTAGGATTAACAATTATTCCAATAAATATAATCAACCCCGAATCATAATCAAATGAGTTCTATCCGACACTTGATCTCAGCCACATATAAAACGAAAATGCAGTAAGTATGATCAACAACAAAGCTTCATTATTAAAATTTAACTTCTTTACTGGATCTGATTCCCTTGACCCATGTATTATGAGTACAGGTATCATAGCCAGTAATAAGAAGTTACCGACAAAGACCCCGACACCCGCCCTGGCCAATGCTGGGTTTTACAAATAAATGCCAGCATTACGATCATTATTGACATAACGGTCATGATATTGACAAATTTTTGAAAACTGTTTTGAGCGAGCTTATTTTTATCAATAAGCAACATAACAGCATAACCAAATGCAAAAAGTGCACCACCTATGAATAAAATGATACTGCCACCTGGCCAATGTTGGATTTTCATTCCTACACCTATCAGAAAAAGAAATGAAGCAACTAAACCAATGATAAAAGTACTTTTTTTCATAATTCTGGAATTAAATTAGCCTACTCTTATTAAGGAATTTTCGGCATCTTTCCTTAAATGATAAATTATTCTTTAAGTATAATAAGGAATGGTTTTTAATTTTATAATTGGGTGGATGAAGAATATTGCAAATTGGAAGAATATATTAATCGAAAGATCCATGAATAGAGGTTTAATATAATCCGATCAATTGATGGTTCAGGTAAATTTAAATAATTCCATATTAAAAACAAAATATTCTTTCGGTTGGGCATAAACCGTTAAAAGCATTTTATAATAAGTTCAATACAGATTATTCTGAGCTATTGTATAACCTCGTAAAACAAAAAGTTGTGAATTATTTGAAATTGGCATAACTTTAGTCTTTCATTAAAACTATATGATCTTTTCCAATAACAAAGAATTAGCTGGTATTATAGAATTTTCTGATACTATCGTGAAAAGTAGAAGACTAAATATAATACTTTGGATTATATTATCATTTTTGTTAGTTTCATCGTTTCTTTTAATGGGATTTTCTGGATTTTCAGGCTTGCTGGTCGATATTCTTGCAGTTTCGTTAATGGGCCTGCTGATTTTATCTATGCTGAGTTTAAAGTTTTATAACTGGCCTGTTATTTTATTCATGTTTGTATTTATTGGAATATATTTTAAAAGAGAACATTGGCCGTATGCTGCTTCATTAATGACATTTGGAACTGTATTCCTGGGTAGTGTCTGTTGGTTTAATTCATTTAAGTTTTTCTATACTTTCAGAAATAATATATTTTTAAAATGGTTTGGATTTTTATCAGGAATTATTGTTATTTTATTTATGATGGGTTTTTTATTTATGAATATGCATTGGTCAGGAATCATCCGTGATATTTTGATAAGGTCAGGTTGCTTTTTGTTTGTTTTTTCTGTTCTTGCTTTGGTATTTACTTTGCCATTTTCAAATTATGTGGCATGGTCCGATATTGAAAGAAAGGTATTATTCAGGACAATTTTGACACCGATGCTCTTCATCCTTGCCCTTTTTATTTTGGTATTTGTATTCCCGGATACTTATAATTCATTAACGGGCAGAGGTTCTATTACTCCTCAATGGTCTCCATGGTATATCTTGAATATAGAATTATATAATCTTGAGGGAATTCCGGTTTTATAGCATCCCCTTTCTATTCTCCCTGTTTAATACAACTTTCATAAATATCCTTAACGTCGACAAAATAGGTTCTGAAAGTATTTCCTTCAATGGCTATAATATATTTCCCGTCTGACGTAAAGAAGTGTTTTGACCCATTTAGTTCCATTAAGTCGCTAATAGATAATCTGTCAGATTCAAAAACAAGTTTTGTGTCTACAAGATAGGTTTTATTATTCTGTTCATAAATAAAATAGTTTTCATTTGGTGAATAGACAAAAGAATCAAAATCGATTCCTTCTAATCCGTGAACCATTGCTCCATTTACTAGATATTGCCTATAAGTTGGATTGCCAACATGTGAGGCTAAAAATGTTTTATTTAATTCTTTATTCTTATAATTATAACCAATTGCCAATATCCCTTTGTTGGTTTTAGATAATTCTGCATAACAGTATTTTCGATCAGCCGGAAAATAAGAAAAATCAGAAACTTCATTATTAATGTTTCCAGCTTTTAGAGTAGAATCTGCTGAAGCAGTAATAACACTTATTTTAAATTTGGAAAATGAAACACTCCATACGGTATCCCTGTGCCAGGTGAGTGTATTATAATAATCATATCTTTTTTTAACTGAATTAAAGTACCAGATAATAATTGTTTTATCTGAAGATGCTGTTGCAATGAAATTATTATCACTGGAAATGTCAATTGCATTTACAATGTCTTTATGACGATCGAAAGTTTGCAAAATCCCGCCTTCATAATTCAGCAGTACAGCATCATGATCTTTCGATAAAGTAAGAACATTATTTTCTTTGATAAATTTGAATATCTGCTTCGTATTCAATTTATTATATCTTATTTTATAAGAAAACATAAATTTTCCAGAAATATCCCAGACTGTGAGTAAGCTGTCACTGTTTACAGCTCCAATGTACTTGCTGTCAGCAGAAATTTTAATATCGATGATCGGATGATCTGATTTAATTTTTTTATAGAGTTCGCCTGTCGATTTCCAAATCAGAATCAATGAATCACCATGCCCGAAAATATATTTATTGTCTTTTGAGCATTCTGCATACTGAATCGGAACAGGTGAAGGTTCGAAAGACAATTTAAACCGGTTTATATTTATTTTCAATGTGGAATCCTGTTTTTCTGATAAAAGAATATTGTTGAAGGCATTTAGCAATGCCTCTTTGGGCAGCACGCTTTGACTCTTTCCCCAGGCTGATACAGAAAACGTTAATTTTTCTTTGAGACTTTTAGTTTGTGAGAATGATTTAACAGCATCATAATTGGCTGTTACTACTTTTATCTTGTTTGAAACAAAATATGCAAGGATTCCAATCAGAAGAACAAAAACCAAAGCTGAAATTACAGTGAGCCGTCTGACTGTTCTTATTTTTGCTTGCTGATGTTTCCTGCTTGCCAGGAGAAATCCCTTTAATTCAGGATTTAGATTTAACAGGGAATCCTTATTTGAGATGTAAATAAGATCATCATTACTTAAAAGTATTTGCCGTTTAAGATAAGACTGATACGCATTTTCAATAAACTGTTTCAACTCAATCAGCTCTTTCTCAGCAAGTGAAAATTTTTCAAAGATCTTTTCTGCAAGAGAGTCATGTCTGAGCTCATACCTGCCCTGATCATCCTTGTCTCTTAAAACCCTTAATCTGACAAATGACTGAATGAGGTTAGTAACAAATTCCGGGGAAATTTCTCTTCCCAGTGACTTTACATTGTCCTTTGTCTCACTCACGCTTGCAGGACGTTTGGTTCCTTTACCCGAGACGAATGATTTCAAAATAGTCATCGCCAGATCAGGGTCATCCATCAGGGCTATCTGTTCATCAAGGAAACCCCCAAGCAGATCAGATATGTTACCAACCTTTGATAGTAGGGTGATACTAAAAGTCGGATTTTCAGGATCTGCAAGTTTTAGGATCCTGTCGAGGAAGACCTGCAAGTAGGTAAGTTCAACATCCGTACTTCCCGGGCTGAGTTTCTCAAGAAGGGATTCAGCAAATCCCTCTTCGAGACTGATATTAAATACTTTGCATGGCTCTTTTATTGCTTCAATAGCATTACTATGAGACATTTTCTCAATCCGTACCCTGTTGGCAAAGAATGTCGGGATGATACTTCTCAAACTCAGTTACACCGGCCATGTATTCCTCCCGCATAACAAAGATCAGACGGCATTGAAGATCCGATTCAATAAGCGATTTGACTATATGGACAAATATTCCCGCCCTCTTCTTTATCACCGAAAATAAAGAGTTCTTCAAACTGATCGAAAATGAAGAAGACTGGTTTGTAATTATCGAGATATAATGACCGTACTCCCTTTTTGAAATCTGCAGGACTGGAGTGACTATTCGCTCTTCCTGTGGAGTTATTGAAGCATATTTTATTACCGGCAGCTATAGCTTTCCATGATATTCCCGCCTCTACTATATTACCAGAGGCAGCCAATCTGTCTCCTGGAACTTATTTGCCAATCCACAATTGATAAGCGAGGATTTTCCGGTACCGGAAACTCCATAGACCAGCATTATCTTGCTTTCGAAGACTTTATGATAGAGTTCTTCGATTTCACTGTCGCGACCGAAGAAAATATCACGGTCGTCTTTAGTGTAACTATCGAGGAATTTGAATGGGGATTTCATTGCAAATGAATATTATATTATGACCCGATAGGAAAATCCATTTACATGAGAAGAGCATAGTTATATTTTTTTAACCTGCAAGCGCAACTCCTGAGATTGTCTCCATCATATCCTTAAACTGACTGAGCAATATCTGATAGTTATGCAGACTTCTCAGGTCGCATTTTTCCGTAACCTCCGTTCCGATGTACATCAGATGATCGCTGCGGAATTTAGTGTACATGAAAATATCTTTCTTTATATCGAATTTTTCTTTGTTATCAATTATTTCAGAATTAGTGTCAATTATAAGAGGTGAAAGATTAAGATATTCATCCATGGTTTTAAGTGACTTCATTAAAAGAACAGACTGGCTTTCAGCAAATTTCTCTTCCTCCAGTTCCTTAGCTGTAAAATCGGAGTCTGAGCTATTCAGGATATCAACTATATGATTGAATTTTGCCTCTTGGTTTTTCGGATGATTGACCCTTATTTCCCTCACTGAGACAAGCCTGTATTTGCATAAGAATGCAATGCGTTGAAGGATAAGAGTAAGCTTTTCTTCATATTCCACGCAACGTCTCTGGATCTCCTCCTGAGTAAGATTTATCTGGTAATGACCAACTTCATTTCTTTCAGGTACCCAGAAATCGAGAGCTGCGTAAAATTGTTTGTCAAAATTCTCACCCATTTCAGGAAGGAACCAGGGTATCGATTTTTCTTTCATCATATTCCCGATAGCCCTTATGTGCCAAGTGTAATTTCCCATGCTTAGCACCAGCATCCTTCCCTGGAAATCTTTTGCCAGGTTTTCTGAGATTTCAAAATTCCCCTCTTTTTTCCCTTTCCATACCTGGCAGATCATCACAAAGCTTATAAACTGCATTGTTCGTTCAATGGTCTTGAATATCTGGTCGAGACGCATCCTGTCGGGTTGCCGCATCGAAGCAGAAAACAGTCTTCTAAGCTCTATGCCTATTGGCCATGGAAAGTTTTTAATCACTATGTCTCCCAAAAGACGGGGATCGAGAGTTTCTTCTTCATCATCATCAGCAATCAGGATTTTTTGTAATGACGGTTTGCATTTCAACATTTCCTGAAATACATTCTGAATGAGTAGCTCGTTTGTTGTGACCATGGTCTGAAATATTAATTGATAATATTTATAGGAATCTCAGTCGGCACTTCAATACCCCGCTGCCTGCCCGTCTTTCCGCGATTCAGATGCTCCGAAGTAAACTTTGTTCTTCGCGTCCCACATAATTGCCTGGTATCCGCCATAACCGCCAAGATCCCATTGTATTACATGACCCATTGACATCAGCTTCTGAATTGACTTCTACACGAAATCCGCTTTCAAGCAGAAGAATTCCTCCGTCGGTCATCTGCTGTCCTGTTGGTTCAGATGATCCGATATGATGCATTCTTGGAGCATCACCTGCCTCCTGCAGGTTCATTTTAAAATCAATCAGGTTAACCACAATCTGCACATGTCCCTGAGGCTGCATATCACCGCCCATAACCCCGAAGCTGATCCATGGCTTTTTATTTTTGGTGATAAAAGCAGGAATTATTGTATGAAATGGCCTTTTGCCCGGTGCATACACATTGTTCTGACCTTCAGCCAGACTGAACATTTCACCCCTGTCCTGAAGAACGAAACCAAGTCCCGTCGGACACATACCGGATCCCATTCCGCGGTAATTGCTCTGAATAAGCGAAACCATATTACCATATCTGTCAGCCACTGTGAGATAAACCGTATTTCCTCCTTCAACTTTTCCCGGATCGTAGATCCTGGCAGCCTTTTCGGGATCAATAAGCTTGCGTCTTTCAGCAGCATATTTTTTTGAGATCAGTTGTTTGTATGGCGTTACAGCGAAAACAGGATCCGCATAATATTTTGCACGATCTTCGAAAGCCAGCTTTTTAGCCTCAGTGAAAACATGTATATACTCGGCCGATCCAAAGCCCATTGCAGCAATATTATAACCCTCGAGGATATTCAGCATCTGAAGAGCTGCAATCCCCTGTCCGTTTGGTGGTAGTTCCCACACTTCATATCCTCTGTATGTTGTACTTATAGGTTCCACCCATTCTGAATGATGACGCGACAAGTCGTCATACGATAGAAAACCTCCCTGTTTTTTCATAAATGTGGCAATAGCCCTGGCAATACTGCCCCTGTAAAACTCATTTCGTCCGCCTTTTGCAATTTTTTCCAGGGTGTTGGCCAGAAGAGGATTTTTGAAAACTTCACCTTTGGAAGGAGCCTTTCCTCCAGGCATATATACGTCTTTAATGTTCGGATATTCTTTTAAAAGTTCAGTTTCTTTGTCAAGATAATATGCAATTACTTCAGTCACAGGAAATCCCTCCATGGCATAGTCTATTGCAGGTTGAAGTATATCCTTCATTGGAAGACGGCCAAACATATCATGCATCTCGTACCAGCCGTCCACACAACCGGGTACAGAAACCGGCAGAGGACCATACGATGGAATAAACTCATACCCATTTTCCTTAAAATATTCAAGTTTAAGCGATCGCGGTGATCTTCCGCTGGCATTCAATCCATATAATTTTTCTTTATCGGCGCTCCATATAATTGCAAACAGGTCTCCTCCGATACCTGCACCTGTGGGCTCTACAACACCCAAGAACTGCATTGGCGGCTATGGCCGCATCAATAGCATTGCCACCTTTCTTCAGTATATCAAGGGCTACCTGTGTTGCCAGCGGGTGACTCGTGGCAGCCATTCCGTTGCGGGCTATTACTTCCGATCTGGTGGCGAAATCATGTCCGGTAATCCTGTCCTGGGAAAATGTTAAAGTGGGTATTATCAGAGCAATTATTAGCGAAAGAGTGCCTTTCATTGTGCTTTCAGTTTATGATGCAAAGGTAAGAAACAGAACTAACTATTTTGCCATTGCTATTGCTTTTAATTCCTTAGGCATCTTCTCTATTGCATATCTCAGTGAGGTTCTTGGCATAGTTGCCTTTTTGCTTATGACATAATTAAAAACTTCTTTCTGGTGAGTCTGGCTTGCAGCCTTAAGCATCCATCCATATCCTTTTTGCACCATATCATCCTGATCAGAATGCAGAATATCAGCTATCTCGAAAATATCTTTTAAAAATTTCCCGTTCCGGGCCGGTATAATAAGTGAGACTGAAGATGCACGCTTAACCCAACGGTTTTGCGATTTTGCCCATTTTTTTAAACCTGGTAAAAAAGACGGATACATTTCAATAAATGTACCGACAGTATGGTTGCAGAGAGTATCGCACGATGCCCAGTTACTTACATAATTAATTACCCATCGTTCAAAAATATCAAAATCAGCCGGTTCGTAATCTTTATGTACATTATATGACCAGTTACATGCAATAAATGACTCTTCCATAAAACCTGATTCCCACAATTCATCGCATAAAGAGAATATATACGATTTATTTTTATCAGCTATGGCTTTATATTGTTCCTTGCCAATCTTCATAACATCAGCTGATTTTATACCGTATAGTTTGACCTCTTCCTTAAAGAATTTTTCTCCTGACTGCTTTGTCCTTTCATCAGCACTTCTGATCAATTCCAGTCTGATGTTTTCAATAATCCTATTCATTTAATTTTTATGTTATAATAAAACAGAGTCACTCCGTGTCAACTCCGTGGTTAATTTCAGTACATAAGGGGTCACCAATTCTAAAATTCACAATTAATAATATTTCCTGAAATTACTGAAGATTATTTGCCTTTTTATGATTTTATTATAAATAAATTATCATGATTGTCAGTGATTACCTCATTCCTCATACCTCGTACCTTATGCCTCATTCCTCATTTTACATTCATCCAGAATTTTTCTTCCGATTTCTGAAGCCCGATTTTTTTCTTCCTCTCAAGAAGAAGGTAGTAGATTATTCCTATAGCTCCAAAAATAAATATACCAAGAAGAAGGTATTTGAAGATTGCGGAAGCTTCAGTCTGACTCATCATCATTGCATTGCTCGCTTGCTGGGGAGAAACTGTGGAATCACTTAGCTTCGAGCCTACATTAACATTGAAAATATTCTTCATGAAAAAGAGTAAGAAAAATGCCAGTACTCCTGATGCAAGAGGTGAAACCAACCATGCGAAAGCAATTTCCCCAATGATCCTGAAATTGATGTTCCTTGCCCCCTTATACAAACCTATTCCAAGAATGCACCCTACAATTACCTGAGAACTGGAAACCGGCACCAGCGGAATGGGAGGGAGGCCCATCCTGACAAAAAGATTGGATAACCCTGTTGACGAAAAGATAAATAGTACAAGCGCTTGAGCTAAAACAACTACCAGGGCAGCTTCCGAGGAAAGTTCAATTATGTTGTTGCCAACAGTCTCCATCACTTTCCATGAATATGTAATGATCCCTGTTGCAACAGCAATTCCTCCAAGAAGAAAAAGCTGCTGATTAGAGTTAAGAGTAAATACCCCAAGATCAAGATCATGAAGATTAAATGCCGGGATGAAAACCCCCATCACATTGGCTATATTGTTTGCACCAAGGCTATAGGCTCCGAATGCGCCAACTACTATCAGACCTGCTTTAATATATGATTCAAATCTTATCAGATGTATATGCGCTGATCTTTTAATTTTTTTTACCACTATATATAAAAGTATGGCGAAAACAGCGCCGATGACAGGACCGGCTATCCATGATGCAACTATTGTTGATAAGGTTTTACTGTCAGTATTATTTCCCGTGAAAAAATTCCATCCTATAATGGCTCCCACGATTGCCTGTGTTGTTGAAATCGGGAGAGCAAACTTTGTTGTCATGTAAATGGTTATAGCTGCTGCAAAAGCTACCGTGAATGACCCGCCGATTGCATTTACGGAACCCAGCTTACCCAGAGTATGTGATGTTCCCGATCCCTGGATAACCGCTCCGAGAATGAAAAAAATTGATGCAATTATTGCAGCTTTTCTGAATGTCACCAGCTTTGAACCCACAGCTGAACCAAAAACATTTGAGGCATCATTTGCCCCAAGTGACCATCCGAGAAAAAGTCCACTTGTCAGAAAGAATAAAATCATTTCGTTTTAAATTACAATCTTTATTGCCATCCCCGAGAGCAGATCGGCTGCCTTCTAGCCAGGTCGGAAATATTTTCAACATGATGAATTATATATCTTAAATGCGCTTTGTGTGCAAGATCTAATTCATTTATCTCCTGGAATATGATCTTTTTGGTGCTCAATGATATTTTATCAGTTTCACTTTCATAATAATATACTTTGAGCAGTTTCTCCCTCACAGTATAAGGTGCCTTGAAGTACGCTCTGGCAGCAGGGATCAGCTCTTCAGCAGCACTGACTGATGTTTCTGTCAGGCTTATGAAGTTTTTATTCAGTGATGAAGGAATGTCAGGCATTTCGATGTTGAATTCATTTAATGAGCTCTTAAGGGCATCAATAATCTCATCAAGCTCATCGATAAGTGTACTTACTTCTGCTCTGTGATGGGGTAATATGGAATGAGTGATCATCTCATTTTCTATCGATCGCTGAAGCTTGTCTGCATTGCTTTCGAGGCTGTCTACTTTCTGAAGATGCCTCTGAAATGCCTCCATATCTTTATCAAGGAAAGCTTTTATTGCTTCAGTGAAAACGAGCAGTCCCAGGTCGATGCTGTCAAAGAATTCATCAATCTTAATTATCAGGTTCCTGGTTGTTCTTGTAAAAACTGGCATTTTGTAATATTATTAGTTTCATGAACAAATGCAAATATAATTATTTCCTGATGTCAGTTTCGTTGCACTTATTATTGATTTTCAATATTCAAACCTCTTTAAGCTTCTTTATAAAATCTTTACTCCTCTCATGATACTCCTTATAATTTCCTTATAAATCATGTTGCAATTTTGTACTGTATAAAATTTAATAGCAATGGCTGATCTTTTTACAAATCAAGACTGCTTAACAACTTCAAGGAGATTATTATGAAAATTAAACTTAATATCAGGGATTTCCTGTGGATGGTCGCAGGAGCAATATTCTTGTTCGTGGTCATGCTCTTTGTATGGTATTTTCAACAAGGCCAGAGACCCATTGATCAACTTGCTTCCAGGGCAAGACGTGAGGAACTGGTGGCTCAGATACGCCTGAACCTGGCATCAGCTTCGGAAGCTGAAAAAAGTGCGGTGTTGGCTGTAACTGACCAGGACTCAAAGACTTTCGCGGATCAGGCCCGTGCAGCTACATCAGATGTGGAATTGGAGCGAAAAGAATTAGGAAAACTTTTAGCGAAAAGCGGCTCTCAGAATGAAAGGGACCTGCTTATTGAGTTCTCTCGGGTTTTTGACGATTTCCAACGCATCGACAGCGACCTGCTTGTACTGGCTGTAAAAAATACCAATCTAAAAGCTTACAGTCTGGCATTTGGCCCGTCCGCAGAAGCACTTAAACAGATAGACACGGCTCTTTCCAGACTTGTTAAAAAAAGTGCCGGTTTCGCGTCCGCCGAAAATGTATCTCTGCTTGCTAATAGTGCACTTGTTGCTGCATTACGAATTCAGACTTTGCTTGCACCACATATCGCAGAAGAAAGCGACGCCAAGATGGACGAATTGGAAGTACAGATGACAAAGGAGGCTCAGGAAGCTCGCAAAAATATGGGTGACCTTTCTTCAATTCGGGATTTTCACGATGACCCCGATCTTAAAACTGCCGTAATGAGTTTTAACAATTTCAATGAAATCAGGGGGAGAATTCTCGCTTTATCCCGTGAGAATACAAACGTTCACTCACTGAATATTTCATTGGGTCAAAAACGGAAGATTTTGTTTATGTGCCAGGAAGTTCTTTCCACATTGCAGCAGACTATTATGAAGGAACCCATCATGGGCATAAATTATGGGGCCGCATCTAATCCCCGCTCGTTGCAAGTTGAGAAGATCAAGGATAGGTAACTAGTTTCATTATTTAAATTTACTGCCTGAACCGTATTCATGGAATAGGGAAATATACAATAAATACAATTTTAAAAAAACAATGAAAACAATTGTTATACTTTTAATTACTGTTACATTTAGTATTAATCTTTTTGCTCAACAAGCAAATGAACCTGAAAAAATCCCGTTTGATGGAATAGATATGACCTGGCAAAACGGCAACGATCGCAGGGATTCATCAGTATTTAAGGATATGAAATTCTTTACTCCAAGTTTTTTAATGGATGTAAGTTATACTCACTCGTTTAATAATCCGATCGACAACACAGTTGTAGGGTCCACGGCTCTGGCACGCGACAACGAGGTTCAGCTTTCTGCTTTACATTTTGGAGGTGACTTTAATTACGAAAATGCCAGAGCCCGGTTTATGACTCAGTTTGGTACCCGTTCCATCGTTGTTCCACGCAATGATCTTAGCCCATATCGTGGTCAATATCAATTAGCTGATGCATATCGTTATATAAGTGAAGCGAATATAGGTTATCATTTTAATAAATGGTATGGAATTAATATCGATGCTGGCCTGTTCATGTCATACATTGGATTAAATTCATACTATCAACCTGAAAATTGGGAATACCAGGCTTCATTTACCTCTGATAATACTCCCTGGTTTTTTAACGGAATTCGTTTGCAGGTTTTTCCGACTCAACACTTAAAGATTGAAGGCTGGATTATTAATGGCTGGCAAAGTTATGGCGCATTCAATAATATGCCTGGTTTTGGAGGTAATATTACCTGGATGCCTGGTAGTACCATTAAGTTATTGACAAATGATTATTACGGAACTGATGTCGGTGGACTACCGGAAAGAAAACGATTTCATTCAGATAATAGTTTTTTGTTCAGATATTACAAGAATCCTGAATCTGATGGAGTAAGCATGGCAGCATTTTCCTTTACAGGAGATATTGGTTTTGAAAAAGGAGGAGGGGTAAATGGTTTCAAAAACGGGGATAGTATTAAGGGACCGGCTCAATACTTTTTAAGCGCCATGTTTTACAATCGTGTCTGGTTTAATAAAAACAAGTTTGCATGGACAATCGGTGGTGGCGCCATGACAAATCCCGGACGATATCTGGTACTTTATCCAACAGGCCAGGCAAGTCCTTTGCCTGATCCAAATAATCCAACTCAGACTGAAGGTGCATTTCCTTTCAGTGCAAATCCTGGTGATAAATTTCAGGCATGGGATTGCTCAACAAATATAGATTTTATGCCAAACCAGAGCCTGACTTTCCGGATTGAGTTTGTTCACAGAGAATCGAGTGTGCCATATTTTGCCGGAAGAGGAGGTGTAACATCGCAAACGGGCTATTCTACAACACCATTGGCTCCGGGTTGGAGACCTGATCTGGTCAAATCAGAAAACAGGATTATTCTTGCATTGTTATTTAGATTATAAGGACTTGCAAAATCTGTTAACCCGGATAAAAATATTTAAATTTATTACACATTATGAAAACTAAAATTAAAATATCGTTAATGTCTCTTGCAGCGGTGCCTCACCAGCCTGATGCGGCTGGCTCCAACACTCCTCTGAGTTATCTGATCGGAGGTATTATAGCCCTGCTTATCATGGGATATTTGATATATACTTTAATACGACCTGATAAATTTTAATGTATAAAGAATATGAATGAGGCCATTCAATTGATGCTTTTCCTGGTATTGCTGGCTGTCCTGGCACCTTTGTTAGGCAGTTACATGGCAAAGGTCTTCATGGGTGAAAAGCATTTTATGAAACCGGTTTTTGGATGGCTTGAAAAATTAGTTTACCAGGCATCCGGTGTCAAAAGCGAAGATGAGATGAACTGGAAGACCTATATGTATGGTGTTCTACTCTTCAACCTGTTTGGCTTTGTGCTTTTGTTTGTTTTACAGATGTTGCAGGCCTGGTTGCCGCTGAACACAGAAAAGTTGCCTAATGTTTCATGGCATCTTGCATTTAATACTGCTATGAGTTTTACAACCAACACTAACTGGCAGTCATATAGCGGCGAGAATACACTGAGTTACCTGGTCCAGATGCTGGGACTGACTGTTCAGAATTTTGTCAGCGCAGCAACTGGTATTGCAGTTGTACTGGCACTCATACGCGGGTTGACCAGAAAAACAACCGATGCTTTGGGCAATTTTTGGGCCGACATGACCAGAAGTATGCTATATGTGCTATTGCCACTATCCATCATTCTCACGATTGCTTTGGTAGGCCAGGGAGCTGTGCAGACATTTTCGCATTATATTAACGCAACTACATTGCAGGGAAGCGAACAGATTATTCCGCTCGGACCTGCAGCATCGCAAATTGCCATAAAACAGATCGGCACAAATGGAGGTGGCTTCTTTAACGCTAACAGCGCCCATCCGTTTGAAAATCCAACACCTTTCTCCAACTTTCTGGAAATGGTTGCCCTTATTATCATTTCAGCCGGACTGGTGTTTACTTATGGCCATTATATGAAGTCTAAACGCCAGGCACGGGCAATTTTTATTACAATGTTTATCCTTTTTGCAGTTGGAATTGCTATTTCTCTATGGGCTGAGTACAATCATAATAATGTATTGAATATTTCGGGCAATATGGAAGGAAAGGAAACCCGCTTTGGGGTGATGAACAGCGTCCTGTGGTCGGTTACAACAACAGCTACATCGAATGGTTCTGTTAACGCAATGCATGACAGCCTATCTCCGTTATCAGGGCTTGTTGCAATGTTTAATCTTATGCTTGGTGAAATTATATTCGGAGGAGTAGGCTCCGGATTATATGGGATGATCATCTTTATCATTCTTACTGTTTTTATTGCCGGACTTATGGTTGGCCGTACTCCAGAGTACTTAGGCAAAAAAGTGGAAGCGTATGAGGTCAAAATGGCCATTTTTGCCGTGTTGGCTCCAGCCGTTGTAATCAAATTATTCTCAGCAATTGCCTGCTCGGTGCCTGCCGGGCTGTCAGGTCTAAATAATTCCGGGCCGCATGGATTTTCTGAAATAATATATGCATTTAGCTCCGCTGCAGGAAACAATGGAAGCGCTTTTGCAGGACTGAACGCAAACACTGTTTTCTATAACTTAATGATGGGATCTGGCATGCTGATAGGTCGTTTTGGAATCATCCTCCCGGTAATGGCAATTGCAGGAAGCATGGCTAAGAAAAAAATTACTCCGGTTTCGTCAGGTACATTCAGGACCGATAACTGGTTATTTGTACTATTGCTGATAAGCGTGATCCTTATAGTCGGAGGTTTGACTTTCTTCCCTCCGCTTGCATTGGGCCCTGTGGTTGAACATCTTTTAATGAATCTGGGTGTTACCTTTTAATTTCTAAGACGAATTATATGGAGAAACGAAATATGAATCGGTTGTTCACCAGAGAAATTACAATGCGGGCATTAAAGGATTCTTTCATTAAACTAAATCCGTCTCTCCTGATAAAAAATCCGGTTATTTTCATAGTTGGAATTGGTGCACTGATAACTACAGCAGTGGTGTTTACTGATATTCTCAACGGTCATTTTTCCAGCTTTGACTTTCAGATCACGCTTTGGCTTTGGTTCACGGTCCTGTTTGCCAACTTTGCTGAAGCAATAGCTGAAAGCCGCGGAAAAGCGCAGGCTGAAAGTTTACGAAAAAGCCGCACACAGACAAAAGCACATAAACTGGTTCACAATAAAGAAGAAATTGTACTGGCAACTGATCTGCGGAAAGGTGATATAGTTGTATGCGCAACAGGTGATATAATACCTGCTGATGGAGATGTAATCGAAGGCATTGCCAGCGTGGATGAATCGGCTGTAACTGGCGAATCAGCTCCTGTCATCCGCGAAAGCGGTGGAGACCGTTGTGCTGTAACAGGTGGCACCAGGGTTATCAGCGACCGGATAATCATTAAAGTAACCTCCGAACCGGGCTTTACATTTTTAGATCGCATTATAGCGCTGGTGGAAGGAGCTAAACGTCAGAAAACACCTAACGAAATTGCTTTGGTCATCCTGCTGTCTGGTCTGACTATCATTTTCCTTTTAGTGGTCATGTGTATGCCGGCTTATTTTGGCTATAGCTTAAGAGCTTCCGGAGTTTCCTCAAGCCACAACCTGACGCTGCCAGTATTGATATCTCTTCTCGTTTGCCTTATTCCGACAACAATAGGAGGTTTACTGAGTGCAATCGGGATAAGCGGTATGGACAGGCTGCTGCGAAAAAATGTTATTGCCACGAGTGGTAAAGCCATAGAAGCAGCCGGCGATACAGATGTGTTGCTCCTGGATAAAACAGGAACCATTACACTGGGCAATAGAATGGCCACGGAATTTATTCCTGCTGATGGATTTACAACCGAACAACTGGCTGATGCTGCACAGCTGGCCTCTCTTGCCGATGAAACGCCTGAAGGACGTTCAATTGTAGTATTGGCAAAAGAACAATTTAATATCAGGGGAAGGGAAATGCAGCCTTCCGATGCCGGATTCATTCCCTTTACCGCACAAACCAGGATGAGTGGTATAGATTTGAAGAAGCCCGGCGGCCAATTACGCTGTATCAGAAAGGGTGCTGCCGGCGCAATCAGGAAGTTCATTGAAAACAATAATGGATACTTTCCTGAAAAGGTTGAGGAAGTTGTATCAGAGCTTGCCAGGCATGGAGCCACGCCCCTGGTTGTTGCAGAAAATAACCAGGTATTGGGTGTCATCCATCTTAAAGATATAGTGAAGGGAGGTATAAAGCTTAGATTTGCACAGCTTAGGAAAATGGGCATCCGGACAATAATGATAACCGGGGATAACTCACAGACGGCGGCTGCAATAGCCGCAGAAGCAGGGGTAGATGATTTTCTTGCTGAAGCAAAACCTGAAGATA
Organism: uncultured Bacteroidales bacterium; assembly: GCA_963838215.1. Classification (GTDB taxonomy): domain Bacteria; phylum Bacteroidota; class Bacteroidia; order Bacteroidales; family VadinHA17; genus LD21. The sequence goes on from CAWIQG010000006.1 coordinate 336,573, forward strand.
AGCTTTTCAGAATCAGGGAAGAGCAAGCCAACGGTCATCTGGTGGGGATGATAGGTGATGGCACAAATGACGCCCCTGCGCTTGCCCAGGCCGATATAGGTCTTGCAATGAATACAGGTACCCAGGCTGCAAGGGAGGCAGGAAACATGGTCGATCTGGATAGTAACCCCACAAAACTGATCGAAGTAGTGGAAACAGGAAAACAATTACTGATGACCAGGGGTGCGTTGACTACGTTCAGCATTGCCAACGATGTGGCCAAATATTTTGCAATTATTCCTGCCATAGCCACATCATTGTATGTTACAGCTTCAGGAATTGCGCCCTTAAGCGTATTAAATATTATGAAACTGAGAACTCCGGAGAGCGCTATTTTAAGTGCAGTCATATTCAATGCACTCATAATTGTTGCCCTGATTCCGCTTGCTCTGAGAGGAGTGAAATACAGGCCTATTTCAGCTAACAGAGTATTAGCTCTGAACATGGTTGTTTATGGCATGGGAGGAATAATTATTCCATTTATAGGTATCAAGCTTATTGATATGCTGCTCGTAGTTATGCACATGGTTTAATACTTTTGATTATAAATGAATTAGTTGAGATTTTTATGAAAACACAAACGATTATAGCCTTAAAGTTTTTGCTGTTAATGACCATTCTCACAGGACTAATTTATCCACTCCTTATGACAGGCGTGGTGCAGATTATCTTTCCGGCCAGAGCAAACGGGAGTTTGATACTGAAAAATGGCAGAGTAATAGGTTCAGAGTTAATAGGCCAGAAGTTTGACAGCAGCGCATATTTCTGGTCAAGACCCTCAGCCATAGATTATAATCCTGTTCCTTCCGGAGCGTCAAATTACGGGCCGACAAGTGATACATTAAAAAAACTGGTTACGGCAAGACGTAAATTATTTGCGAAAATGAATTCAATCTCCGATACAATGTCTATTCCAAAAGAAATGATTTTTGCTTCCGGAAGTGGTCTCGATCCGCATATTTCTCCCGAAGCTGCTCTTTTGCAGGTAAACAGGATAGTAAAAAATCGCGGATTCTCAGATAAACAGCGTGTAAAAGTGACAGATCTTATTACAAATCTGACAGAAAAAACTCAGTTTCATCTGTTCGGAGAGGAACGGATCAATGTTTTTCTCTTAAATTTAAGTCTTGATAAAATAAAATGAACGACTCCAACGACAACCGGCCCGATCCTGATGAAATCCTTGCTGCAATTAAGAAAGATGAAGAGCTCAGCAAAAAGGGAAAACTGAAAATATTCTTTGGCATGTGTGCAGGTGTTGGTAAAACGTACACAATGCTTAAAACGGCACAAGCCGAAAAATTGAAAGGGAGCGATATTATAATCGGATATGTTGAAACGCATAACCGGAAAGAAACTTCCGATTTGTTGGAGGGATTAGAATTAGTTCCGCGTAGATCGTACGAGTACAAATCTACTCCTGTTTACGAAATGGATCTGGATGCAATAATAGCCCGGAAACCACATATTGTGATCGTTGATGAACTAGCACATACGAATGCTCCGGAGAGTCGTCACGCAAAAAGGTATCAGGATGTTCAGGAAATTCTTGAAAATGGAATAAGTGTTTATACAACACTTAATGTTCAGCATTTAGAGAGCCGTTCAGATACCGTGGCCCAGATAACCGGCATTATTGTCCGGGAAACCCTGCCCGATGAAATATTTGAAAATGCTGATGATATAGAGGTTATTGACCTTACTCCAGATGAATTGCTCCAAAGGCTTTCAGAAGGAAAAGTATATAACCCCGAACGGTCGAAAGAAGCTATCGAAAGCTTTTTCCGAAAAGGGAACATTACCGCTTTGCGTGAGATGGCATTGCGAATAGTTGCCGACAGGGTTGACAAACAGTTGCATGAGTACATGCAACTTAAGCGAATTAAAGGTCCCTGGAAATCCGGATTACATCTCCTGGTAGCGGTAAGTCATACCCAGCAATCAGCTAAATTACTCCGCTGGGCCAAAAACCTTTCTTACACAATGGGCGCTGATATGCAAGCTATATATATTGAAACCTCATACAAGCTTAGTCCTAAAGAAAGTGAACAATTAAATAAGAATATCAACCTTGCCAGGCAGTTAGGTATTAAGTTCCGCATCGCGACCAGTAGTGATATGGTTAAAGCAATTGTGGATTTTGCTCAAAAAGAAAATATTACTCATATAATCATTGGCAAACCCCGTGTACGTAATTTATTGACACTATTGAGGCTCGGCAACTTTGTTAACAGGCTTATCCGTTATAGCGGCAATATTGATGTATATATCCTGGGATCCGATACCCAGATAAAAGATAAGTTCAAGGAAAAGGTCTCTTTACCGTCCTTCACTTCAAATATAAGGCAATACCTTATCGCTCCACTGATGATTATTATTACATCATCTATTTGTTTTTCAATAAAGGAATTTATAGGTTATCAGGTAGTTTCTTATGCATTATTGTTCGTAGTTTCAACACTTGCATTCTTTTATGGTACAGGACCAATCCTGCTGTCGGCGACATTGAGTGCCCTTATCTGGGATTTCTTTTTTATTCCTCCTGTGTATACTTTTCATGTGGATAAGCCGGAGGATATGCTGATGCTTATAATGTTTTTTATCATTGCATTGTTAAGCGGAGTGCTGACTTCGAGAATCAAAAGACAGGAGATGAAGATCAGGATACGCGAGGAACGTACAGATGCCCTTTACCAGCTTACCAGGGAACTTTCCACTGCCACAGGCATAGAAGAAGTCATAAATATTGCTAAAAAAGATATCAGGAAATACTTTAACCTGAAAAGCCGCATTTTGCTTAAAAATGACTCAAATCAACTTGATCAAACTACTCAGAATGATGAAAATTTCAACCTGTCAAAAAACGACCTGAGTGTTGCATCATGGACACTTCAGCATTCCACCAAGGCAGGTAAGCACACCGATACTTTACCATCAGGCAATTATACGTTTTACCCTTTGAAAGGAAATCAGATGAACTTAGGGGTCATAGCAATCCAGCAGACAAATGTTTTTACCCAGGGTGAAGAACAGTTCTGGGATGCATTCATTTCGCAGATATCGGGTAAGTTTGAAAGGGAATATTTGCGCAATATGGCTAAACAGGCCTTTTTGTTAACCGAATCAGACAAACTTTATAAAACGCTTTTTAATTCCATATCGCACGAACTACGCATACCTGTAGCAACAATTATGGGTGCTTCAGATTCTCTGCTTACTTCAGATCACCCGCAGGAAATAAGGAAGGAACTTTCTCACGAAATATTCAAAGCATCCAAAAGACTGAACCGTCTTATCGAAAATCTTCTGAATATGTCGAGGCTTGAAAGCGGAAGGATCACACCCCGGCTTGACTGGTGCGATATTCACGATCTGATAAATAAAGTTACCGAAAACCTCCAGGATGAGCTTAAACCGTTCAGCCTTCATGTAGTAATTCCTGATGATATGCCTTTTGTTAAAATTGACTTCGGCTTAATGGAACAGGTACTCTACAACCTGATTTATAATGCCACTCAATATGCTTCCACTTCAACAAATTTAAGAGTTAAAGCTTTCTATGACAATGGAATATTGACTTTACAAGTTATGGACAGAGGTCCGGGCTTTCCTACGAAGGAAATATCTCTTATATTTAATAAGTTTTACAGGGTTGAAGGTTCAAAAGCCGGAGGTACCGGATTGGGCCTTTCGATCGCAAAAGGCTTTGTCGAAGCGCATAAGGGAACAATAACTGTTGAGAACAGGCAGAATGGCGGTGCAAAATTTACAATTAAGATACCTGCTGAGATTATGCATGAAGATATTACCGAATAATAAAATTCAGAAATGAATTTAACAGGAACAATATTGATAATTGATGATGAAGTGCAAATCAGGCGTTTACTTGAAATTACACTTTCATCAAATGGATTTAAGATTTCTGAGGCTTCAACGGGAAAGGAGGGACTTATTGCTGCTGCAACATATCATCCTGAAATGATTTTACTTGATCTGGGATTGCCCGATACTGATGGCATCGAAATACTGAAAAAATTAAGGGAATGGTATCAGAACCCAATTATAATTCTTTCGGTAAGGAATTCGGAAGATGATATAATCAATGCACTGGATATTGGGGCAAATGACTATCTCACAAAACCTTTCAGAACTGGTGAGCTTCTTGCTCGAATCAGAGTAGCAATGCGGCAAACACCCGGAATTGAAGATAATCATTGTTTAACTTTCGGCTCACTCGTAATTGATCTGGCAAATCATGTGGCCCGTAAGAATGACCATGTCTTGAAACTTACATCAACAGAATATGCATTATTGACACTTCTTGCAAAAAATTCAGGCAGAGTATTAACTCATCAGTACATACTGAAAGAAATATGGGGCTTCGGATATATTGGGCAGACGCAGTATTTAAGAGTATTCGTAGCCCAGCTTCGTAAAAAAATTGAGGACAATCCTGGAATACCAAAGTTACTTATTACTGAATCTGGTATAGGATACCGGTTTCATGAATAATTAATCTTCCCTTAACCACGGAGTTACACTGAGTAAACTCGGAGTACCACTGTTAAATAATCTATGATCTGTGGTTCACGTTTAATTTACGGAATCAACCACATGATAACTCCGTGCAACCCTGTGATACTCCGTGGGTAACGGATTTTATTTTACCGAGAAAGTACTTATGAATCAGAATTCTATAATCTTCTCCACATGGTTCCCTTTTAAATAGCTTTTCAGAATTACCTGGATATCACGGTTATCTGCTGATGGCTTAATACATTCGTGGACGGCAGAAAGGCCGAATCCCATTTCATTTATATCAAAATATCCGTATCCGGCATACTTCCCGTTCATTATTTTCACTGCACAGCGCTCTTCGGCATTTCTTCCTTTATCAATTATAAAAAAGTTCCGTCGGGTAAAAATGAACTCTTCTGATGCTCTGGCTGCCCGTTCATTATATTCCTCTGCACTCTCTTTTCCGCAGCATGCACCTTTACAGATACCTACATGATAATGAAAGCATGCACCTTCCGTTTCGTACAATCCCACTAATTTCTGGCAGAGACTATAAGTTTCAACCAGTGAACTGAGCTTCGATTTTGTTTTTTCTCTTGAAGTGAAAACTGAGACCGGTGAATCATCACTATTGAGCTGCCCGTAACGGTAATTGATGTACCCGTTATTATCGACAAAGCTGAAAATACCCCACTGAAAGCCTGTTCTTCGCTGTGCCCTGTTATAAACCGGTTTATTGGCTTTTATTTCGAATGATTCCTTAAGAAGTGCAATAAGCTCGCTTCCGGTTGTCTCCCAGTAAATGTCAGCAATAAGATCGCGCATTTCCATCGAACGGTTAGTTGTATTATTCGAAAGGTGAGTACTTATCCTCTGCTGGAGATTACGGCTTTTTCCAATGTAAATGAGATCCCCGTTCTCGTTGTAGAAATAGTAAACCCCTGGTTCTTCCGGTATGTTTTCAATTTTAGTTATGTCGAGTTTTGGATTCAATTTTGAAAACATTGTACTCTTAAGCAAAATTGATCTTGTGCCGTTAATTTCGCGATCTTTTGCAATAAGAATTTCTAATAGCTTTACAGTTGCAAGAGCATCTCCGGCTGCCCTGTGCCTCCCATTTATTGAAATCCTAAGATCCTTGCAGATATTGCCCAGACTGTAAGATCTATGGCCCGGGAGAAGTTTTCTGCTGAGGGAAACAGTATCAAGAATATTCCTTTTATAATTGAAACCCAGCGATTTAAATTCCTGCCTGATAAATGAATAATCAAATCTGGCATTATGTGCCACGAAAGTTCTTCCTTCGGTTAATTCTACTATTGTTCTGGCAATCTCAAAAAAACAAGGCGCATCCTCAACCATTTCATTTGTTATGCCTGTCAGATTGGTAATAAAATATGGTATATTCCGTTCCGGGTTGACAAGCGAAACAAATTCTCCCGTTATCTTATTTCCATCATGCAGATATATAGCAATTTCTGTGATCTTTTCAATCCGTGCACTGCCTCCCGTAGTTTCTATATCAACAATCGCATACATGTGTCGAAATCTCATCTGGAATCCCCGCGAGCGCGTTCTCCGTTGCTTGCTGCGAAGTTCTTCAATAATGGTTACGAATATAATCAGAATTGAGGGCAGATTGAATGAGAGTTTGTATTTTTGTTTCGTGAAAATAGGTTTATCATGAATGAATGCTACGGGAAAAAATTTATACTCAACGGTGAGCTCCAACCGGCAGAACAGTTTGATAACTCGCTGGTTTATGAAGGTGATTCAGTTTATGAAGTCATCAGGATGATAAAGGGGAATCCGGTTTTTTTCAACGACCACATGGAGAGATTGACAACAAGTGTTAAGCTTCAGCAAAAAAAACAGCTTGCTGATGTTCCAACTTTGAGAAGAGCCATCATTGACCTCACGAGAGCAGACAGGAAAAAAGAGATGAACCTTAAAATCGTCTTTAACTACAATAACAATTCCGATAATTATCTCATCTATTTAATCGAGCCTGTCTATCCATCTGAAGAACAATACAGAAAAGGGGTTAAAGGCATCCTCTTTTTTGCTGAACGGAAAGATCCTGAATCTAAGGTTATCAATCATAAACTGAGGTCTTCAATCTATCATAAACTCATTCATGAAAGCGCCTATGAAGCGCTTCTTGTGAATGGAAACAATTTCATAACTGAAGGAAGCCGTTCCAATATTTTTTTTCTGAAGAACGGAATACTTGTGACTGCTCCTGATAATGTTATTCTGAATGGCATTACAAGAAAACACATTCTTGAAATATGCAGGGAAAATCAGATCAAAGTGGATTTTGCCTGTGTAAACATTGAAGATATTTCAGAATTTGAAGCAGTTTTTATGACAGGGACATCACCAATGGTACTTCCTTTTTATTGCATCGATGATAAATTCTTTGATGTCAAACCGCCCCTGGTACAAAGATTAAGACAACTCTATATGGCGAAAGTTGAGGATAGTATCAGGCTTTTCAGGCCTGAATTATAAGATCCTTTGAACAGACTGAAGGATAAATTATTATATTTGTAAACTTATTAATTCAAACCCCTGTTTTATGGCAAGTATAAGAGGACTGAAAAAAAATATTGACTCCCTGATTTTTGAAGTGATTTCAGATTGTTTTATCTATTCCGGCGTGCATCCTGAAAATAAACCTGATGAACTGTCAGCTATCATTTCTGATGCAGTGAGTTTCAGAAACGATCTGATTGCGAGGGTAAACAACCCTGACGGTAAGGATAATCCTAAAATAGTGAAAGCGTATTATAAATTGTTAGAAAAGGATCTTATTTCAGGCGTTGATAAACTTTTTAAAAGGCTCAGCATCTTGACGGAGAAGAAAAAGTAAAGTATTTGTATACCGGAGTTCCGCAACTGTTGCATTTTCCTTCATTATCCAGGTTTAACAACCAGGTTTTATATCCCGATCTTTTTGTTACGATTGTGCCGCATTCTGGACAACTTGTGTTTTGTCCCTGATCTGAAATCGTATTGCCAATATAAACATGATTAAGATTTTCAGAAGCTATCTCAAAGAGCTTGTTCAGAGTTTCCTGCGATGTGGCCGGATCGTCGCGTTTGTACATCGGGAAGTATCTGCTGAGATGAAAAGGGACATCTTTTCCAAGCTCACCTGCGATCCATTCCGACTGTAAAGCCATTTCCTTTTCATCATCATTCAGTCCCTGTATTATAAGAGTAGTAATTTCGAGGTGTTTTCCGGATTTTGAAATCAGCTTCAGACAATCTTTAACCGGTTCAATATCAGCACCTGTTACTTTCCGGTAAAAATTATTGTTAAACGCCTTCATGTCAATATTAAATGCATCAACAAATTGAATTATTTCTGACAGTGGTTCGCTGTTAACATATCCGTTGCTTACAATAACCGTATATAGTCCCTCAGCTTTAGCAGCCAGAGCAACGTCTTTCATAAACTCAAACCAGATTATCGGTTCATTATAAGTAAATGCGATCCCAATATTCTTTTCAACAGAAAGAGCATCCCTGACAATTTTTTCAGGAGCTGCTTCTGCGATCAGGCTTCCGGGGATCTTCTGGGATATGTTGAAATTCTGGCAAAAGTCACATTTCATATTACAACCATA
>CAWIQG010000007.1:0-74228 GCA_963838215.1 uncultured Bacteroidales bacterium
ATAACCATGACCACCTTTTTTCCTTTTCACTCCTCCTCCACAATGATCGGCATGCAGGTGTGTAAGGAATACATCAGAGATATCTTCAGGCTTGTATCCTCTGTTATTTAATCCAGTGATAAGTCCTTCACCTCCGTGCAGATGAACATGACGAAAGAATTTTTCATCCTGTTTTTCACCCCATCCGGTGTCGACAAGAATAATATGTCCTTCAGTTTCTGCCACAAGCGACCGAAGCGAAAGAACCATGAGATTATTCTCATCCGAAGAATAAACTCTTGACCATAATACCTTTGGGATAACTCCAAACATGGCACCGCCATCGACACGGAAATTGGCAATATTAAAAAGGTGGAGTTTCATTTTTTGCTATTTTTCATTCGGGTCAATCGTTCCGGCATATCGGGTTATAGAATCAGGAATAGCTATTTTGAAATGCGATTTTGCAAGCTTCGTCATATTCTCACGGTGCGCCTGGGTCAGGTCAATAGCATCACTATAAGCATCATCATAAGATTTTCCTGCTTCCATCAACTTTCTTTCCTTCAATTCAGTTTCAATGGAGTATTCTGTCTCTTCGCATGAAACCTGACCATCTATCCAGACCTCTTTCGGAGGAATAAAGTGATATGCAAGGTCATTACCGCTGAAACCAAAGTCGGGGTAGATAGTTTTTCTCACCAGGTAACCGTCTACTATCCATATTGAGATCCCTTCACGTTTACCCATAGGTATACGATATATATTCTGAAGCTGAATACTGTCCGGCAGACTTTTGATTTCCTTGATATTGTCATAATCGGTAGTAAGAACTTTTTTCAGGGAAGCCTCATGCGCCCTGCACATTTCTTCATTATTATGTCTTATTGATAATTCGAGTGATAATGACGAATCATGGGCAGTAAGATATTCCCATCCAAACTTAGCCATAAGGTGGCGTTCATTCAACTCATGAGCAAGAGTAAGATAATATTCTTCACATGATATGGCATTATCGATCCATATTTCTCCTTTTGGATTAAATGGATATCGCTGTTCGTTCCCCCCGTAAAGAAATGAGCTGAAAATTTTCAGCCTTACCTGGTTACCATCAATTATCCATATATCATAATTATCTTCTTTACCCATGTAATACCGATATACTCCGTCGACTTTCTTATTGGTGTTGCAGCTCATTATACTCAGACTGAGGTACAGAATGAATAATATTTTTTTCATGCGTTTATAATTTATTTTTTTGGTCACATGGAACTCGCGATAAATTTAAACATGCTTATTTTTGAACTTACGCTGTTAAAATTTATTCTCGTTCCATAATAAGATTATTAATGAGTATTAAAATTAAACAAATTTCATTAAACTTGCTCATGGCTTTAAAAGAAATAGCGTTTAAATACAAGTATTCGATAGCTTTAATTCTCTTTTTCGTTCTTGTTGAAAATGTATCATTTATAATTGAGCCCACATTTTTCGGGAAATTACTTGATGCACTTATCGATCACTTTTATGACCATGAAAAGGTAGATTATTTTTATCCTTTGTTTATATGGATATTTGTATATCTGATTAATGTTGTAGGTGGAACACTTCACCGGCTTTTTAATGGCAGCATTTATTCGAAGATGTATGCTGATTTTGCCACAAATGTAGTTGTCGAATCAAAATCGCGTGGAGATCAGTTTTCAAAAATGCTTGTACGTGCCGAGCTTGTCAAAGAATACATTGTTTTTATTAAAGAGCGTTTACCAGAGGTTATGTGGCAGTTATCTGCTACTGCGGGCGCTATAATAGCTTTGTTTTTTTATGATTACCGGATCGCCCTGGTTTGTCTGGCAGTAGTAGTGCCTGTTGCATATATCAATAACCTGAACAGGAAAAAGGTTATCATTCTTCAAAAAGATATCCATGATAACCAGGAGGAACTTTTCAGCCTGATAGAGAGTCGGGATACTTCAAAGATCAGTCAGTTTTATCAGAATACTATCTCACCTAAAACCATGATTGCCAGATGGAACGCATTTAGTTACAGCTCCGTAAAGATTTTACTGGTACTTATTTTCATTGCTGTTTTGTTTATATGCGTTGACGTTGATAAATTTACAACCGGAAGAATATATTCAATAGTTGCATATCTGTGGACATTTATAGCTTCGACAGATTATTTGCCTGAACTGATGGAAAGTCTTGGATCAATAAAAGATCTGAATGTACGGTTCAGTAAAGACGATAAAAGTTATGAATCGGGAAATTAACGACAGAATAAGAATAAATAATTTACTGCAAAGAATTTATGTTAACATAAAATCCATAAATCATGAAAAAACCGGTTGTCATCTTTTTCTATTTATCTTTTACTTTTAGTCTTTTAGCTCAGAACGGAAAGGTCTTTGACAACCTTTCAATGCCGAGTAAGATATTAAAAATGGACAGAAAATATGCCATTTATTTTCCTCCTGATTATGAGACCTCCCAGCGCAGCTATCCTGTTCTTTACCTCTTGCATGGAGCAGGTGATGATCAGACCGGATGGGTGCAATTCGGTGAAGTTCTGACTATTGCTGATGAAGCAATTAAATCGGGAGCTGCAACAGCAATGATAATTGTTATGCCGGATGCCAATACAGGTAAACGCGGTTATGTTAATGATGTGAAGGGAGAATGGCGCTATGAGGACTTTTTCTTCCAGGAATTCATGCCATTCATCGAAAAGACATATCGTATAAAAGCAGAAAAAAGGTATCGAGCAATAGCAGGATTATCGATGGGTGGGGAAGGTACTTTCATCTATGCTCTCCATCATCCTGAATTATTCTCATCAGCTTGTCCTCTCAGTGCTGCAACAGGACCAAAAGATGTTGAGGACATGAAGAATTACGGGCTTTGGCAGGGAACGGAAGGCATTTCAGATGCTGACAAAGAGGCATATTTTAAGCATTACAGTGTACTGAATCTGATCGAAAATATGCCTGATGATCAGAAAAAAGCTGTCAGATGGTATATCGATTGCGGAGATGATGACTTTCTGTATGAAGGTAATTCTCTGGCACATATTGCGATGCGTAAGAAGGAGATACCTCACGAATTCCGGATCCGCGACGGCGCTCATAACTGGACATACTGGAGAGCATCATTACCAAAAGTTCTGGAGTTTGTGTCTATGGCGTTCCACCAGTTTTAGAAAGTTTTCCCCCTTTTTTCGATTTTTTTGCGATAAGGGAAAACATGAGCCTCATCATTATCCTTATCATCTGGTAAGAAAACCAGTCGGAGATCTGGTATAACCAGGTTTTACGGTGAATATACTCTTCAAAAGTAACCTGGCGACAATCGTTTTCAATGATCTCCAGAAGGAGCTCTTCGAACTGCCCTGTGAATTGGCTGTCGAGAATGTTTGCATTCATCTCGATACTGCCGTAATCGCTCAGGTGGTTCAGATTATAACTGCCTATTGTGCTCCAGTTCCCATCAACAGTGGCTACTTTGGCATGAAGGTTTGATGGAAGGTATTCGTAAATAGTAATATTATTCCGTAGTATAAAATCATAAAGAAAATTAGTCGCCCTTTTAAAAACCGGGGCATCCGATTCGGCTGACAAAACGATTTTTATATCAACTCCCCTGCGGCTGGCATTTCTGAGCAGCTTACGTTCATTTCGTCCTGGCAGAAAATAGCTGGCAAATATTATCATCCTGTTATGTGAATGTTTAATAGCAGAGCGATAACTTTTTAATATTTCAATTTTATTTCTGTACCAGTTATTTTGTAAAACTTTAACTCTTATATTATTTTCATAATATGATGGGTTATGAACTGTTTCTCCTGAACGTTCTTTCCTTGAAATAAATGTTCTGTTCCAGAGTCTTTTCAGAATGTTCAGGACATGAGTACATTCGGGACCTTTTATTAAAAGAGCAAAATCGAGCCATTCTTTCAGTTCAGGAGTACCGTGATAACGGTTGGCAACATTCATGCCTCCAATTATTGCCAGGGCTCCATCAATCAAAAGCACTTTATGATGTAGCCTCAGGCTTAATTGAAAACCTCTGGTTATAAATCCCGGAGAGAACTTTCTGAATAGTATCCCCGCTTCTTTAACTTCGGTTATCAGGTGTGAAGAAAAACTTCCCCCACCATAGGCATCAAGCAGAAAATAAACTCTGACACCTCTTTCCGAAGCTCTTTTCAGGGCATTTACGATACGCTTCCCTGTATCATCATCATCGACAATGTATGTTTGAAAATGGAGATAATGCTTCGCTTCATCTATTGCCTTTTCGCATGCAGCAAAATATTGCTCCCCGCTTCTGAGCAGTTTTATAGAATGTCCGCTTATGAATTTACGCCGCGAAGAAGTTTTCATGAGATTACTATACCTTCATATCAAATACAAAAATATAGAACATTAATAACAAGATCACTATTTTTAAATTTTTTACACTCCCTGACCTTTTTATTTCACTTTAACCAGCTCGCCGGATACTTATAACTGAGTTATAATAATTTATTAAATTTGTCATTATAAACATCTTTCATGACACGTTAATTATTACTTTTAGACTGATTTTCCAGAAGAAATAAAAACATGAACAGAAGAGATATGATAGGAAAAGTAGCCGGGGCAGCAGTTGTCGCCGCGACAATCCCCTTAAAAGGTGTATTTGCCGGAACCGGAAAAGAATCCGGCAAACTTAAAGGTAATATCCATCATTCGGTAAGCCAGTGGTGCTATGACGGTATCCCACTTGAGGATCTTGCCAAAGCCTGTAAAGAAATGGGTATTGAGTCCATTGAGCTACTTGGCGAAAAGGACTGGGCCACAGTTAATAAAGCCGGACTAAAATGTGCAGTAGGCTATGCGACAGATTTCGGTATTCCCAAAGGATTTAATCATACAGAGAATCATGAAAAACTGATAGCTGATTTTGAAAATATGATCCCAAAAGCAGCCGAGGCAGGCGTTCCAAACCTAATTTGCTTCTCAGGTAACCGTGAAGGGCAGAACGATAATGAAGGGCTTATAAACTGCGCTAAAGGACTGCGAAAGCTTATGCCGACAGCTGAGAAATATGGTGTGACAATCATTATGGAACTTCTTAACAGCTATGGACATAAGGACTATCAGTGCGATAAAACAACATGGGGATCAGCTCTTTGCGAGATGGTCGGATCCGGGAGATTCAAGCTTCTATATGATATTTACCACATGCAGATAATGGAGGGGAACATTATTGACACAATTACAAAATACAGTCAATATATTGGCCATTTTCATACCGGAGGAGTACCCGGAAGACATGAACTTGATGAAACCCAGGAACTTTACTATCCGGCAATAATGAGAGCGATTATGAAAACCGGGTATAAAGGATTTATCGGACAGGAATTTGTACCATCCCAAACAGACAAACTGGAGTCGTTGCGGAAATGCATCCAGATATGTGATGTATAAGATAAAGCAAACTTCCTGTCATAGGTTCCGGATACTTTGGTGGTTTTGATCTTACACATCTGCCGGAATGATGGAACCTTTTCAATCAGAGGTGTTTTTTGGTGGAATTATTTTGCGGATCAAAAAAAACATTCTTTCTTTGCATCCGCATTTTAAAGTTCTTTGCACGGTCCATTCGTCTAGTGGCTAGGACGTCAGGTTTTCATCCTGGTAACAGGGGTTCGATTCCCCTATGGACTACTGATAGATTTCAAAAAGCTTCACCAAAATTCAAAAGCCCTCATATTGAGGGCTTTATTATTTTAGTATATTCAGAAATATTCGACTTTTTTCGTATTTAAAAGCTGAATTGTCATGTATTACAATTTCGTAATATTTTACGACCTTTAGTATTGTTCAGCGATTTATTCAGGAAAATCTGAAAAAGAATGATGTTTTAATTGCTGAAGTTGATTACCGGTTCATTACATAGGAGAAACTATTGGTATTCATAAAACTATAACTCATCATGTTGCACGTCATATCTTTGCCACACGAGCTCTGAACCGGGGAATCCCTATTGAAGTGGTACTGAAACTTCTTGGGCATACTGATCTTAAAACTACTCAGATCTATGCTAAAATGCTTACTTCAACCATTGTGAAGGAAATGGAGAAAATGGGGAAGGTAAAATAGTCCCTTTTATAATCAGAAAAAGCAAAAATACCCTCTGAAAATCGATTTCAATCGCTTATAATTGATTATGTGCCGATTAGAATCGATTATTAATTGATTTTAATCGTTTATAAACAATTCTTATGTGATTTTAAATGATTTTAAACGTTTTTAAACTATAAGCATTAATACTCCTATTGAAAAACTCTAATATAATCCACTATCATCCTTTGGGGGAACACGGTGGATGAATTTGGACTGCCAGGCCAACTGCCTCCGACAGCAACATTGAATACAAAAAAGAAAGGCTGGTCAAACGGATAACTGGTGCCTGTTACATCACTCCTATTAACAGTAGCATAAGTAAAATCATCTACCATAATGGCCATTTTAGTTGAGTCCCATTGAAGGCTGAATACATGGAAACTGTCTGAGAATCTCCCTGAACTTAATGAATAACTCTCTGAGGCATTACCTTCACTGCCCTGATTTTCCCAGTGATAACTTCCATAAATTGTACTGGTATTCTGTCCAAGGAGTTCCATAATATCTATTTCCCCACATGTTGGCCAGCCTACGCTATTTATGTTGTTTCCAAGCATCCAGAGGGCTGGCCACAATCCCTGTCCTTCAGGAAGTTTAGCGCGTATATCTATTCTCCCGTAAGTAAAGGTCTTTTTATCTTCAGTTTTGATCCTCGCAGAAGTATAATTACTTGTGCCCATGCTCTCACTCCTGGCTTCGATAACCAGGTAGCCGCTGGTGAGGAATGTGTTTTTCTGGCTGTTGGTATAATATTCAAGTTCATTGTTACCCCAGCCGCTGTTGCCTGTTTCATAGGTCCAGTTGCTTGTATTAAGAGTTTTACCGTTGAATTCATCGCTCCAGACCAAGGTCATTCCAGAATAGCTTGAGGCAGAGGTATATCCAGTGTTGTCGATCGGAAGATAAGTTCCAAGGTTCTGGATTGTCCCTGTAGCCTGACTGTCAGAGAGTGTCGCATTTACCGGGGAACTGAGTTTCATTATAAACACCTGGTCATTCTGCCGGAGGCTGTCTGCTGAAACAACCACGTCTATATATCCTGACAGCTGGTTTGCTGGTATAGTGAGAGTCCCCGAAACTGCCGTATAATCAACACCATTTAAGGCAGTACTGTCATCTGTGGCGTAATTCACTGTTATATCTTTACTGCTGGCGGGGTAAACATCAATGGCAAAGTGAAAAGTTGTTGCGGAAATGCTGCTCCGCACTTGAGTTAGATTTTCAATTGCTAAAACCGGAAGTGTTTTGGCAATTTTATTATCTGATTTACTGCAACCAGTGCAAATGCAAAATAAACATGCTAAAAAGAATACTGACCTCATGTTTTTGAAGTTAAAAACGTGTAAAGATAGCTAAATATAGCCGGCCAATAAACTTGTTGACCAGCTACTTAGTCGATCCTTAAAATGTACTTAAAGTGTTGATTATTAACAATTAGTGTTAATAACTTGGTTTAATAATCTGCAAGGGAATATGTAAATTCGTTAAAAACCTTGCAAAATGAAAGGCAAATTTATTAAACATGAGCAGTTGAATGTATTTCAGACTCCACTTGTAAGTGTCATTAATATGGATCATGAGATAGTTCAGTTGGCACAGCGAATAGACTGGAAAACAGTTGACAAGGAGTTTTCCATTTATTATCCATACATGGGAAGAAAAGCAATACCGGTAAGAAAGATGGTTGGGTGTATGATACTGAAACAGATGTATAATCTTGGAGATGAGACTTTTGTAGAAAGGTGGATTGAAAACCCTTATTGGCAATACTTTTGTGGAGAGACCTTTTTCCAGTATGAACAGCCGTTTGATCCGAGCGAGTTTGTACATTTTCGTAAGCGTATTGGAGAAGTTGGGGCGGAGAAAATTTTAAAACTCAGTATAAGCCTGTTTGATTCTAAGGAAGTTAATGAGAAAGAAGTACTTATTGACACAACAGTACAGGAAAAGAACATTACATTCCCGACCGACTCCAAACTTCATAAGAAGATAATTGAAGGATGCCGGAAGATCGCTGAAAAAGAAGATATAGCATTGAGACAAAGTTACAAGCGTATAGTCAAACAATTAATGATAGAGCAGCGGTTCAGGGAGCATCCAAAGAAGCGTAAAATGGCCAATGCAGCTGCTCGTAAACTTAAGACAATAGCAGGTCGCTTGGTAAGAGATGTTGAACGTGGACTTGATGACAAAGATCGTTTGAACTGTTATGATGAACAGCTCTGGTTATACTACCGTGTACTTGGACAAAAACGAGATGACAATAACAAGATATACAGTTTTCATGCCCCTGAAGTAAAATGTATCTCAAAAGGCAAAGAACACAAGAGGTATGAATTTGGCAACAAAAGTAGCTTTGCAATCACCAAGAAAAGTGGAATAGTAGTTGGGGCGATGGCATTTGAAGATAATATTTTCGATGGTCATACTCTTGAACCGCAACTGGCACAGGTTGAAGATCTTTTAGGTCGATTGCCTGAAGCTGCCTTGGTTGACAGAGGCTGTAAGGGGCGAAAAAGCATCATGGGGGTTAGCATTAAAATACCAGGCTCAGGAAAAGGTAAAACCGCTTATCAAAAAGCCAAAGAGAGAGAGCGGTTCCGAAGAAGAGCATCAATAGAACCAATTATAGGACATTTAAAACAAGACCACCGGTTACTCAGAAATTACCTCAAAGGTGTTGAGGGTGATATGATTAACACTCTTTTGGCAGGTGCAGCGTTCAATATGATGAAGATGTTACGGAAAATCCGTAAGTCTATTATCTGTGTCTTAAATGAATTTATCAAAAAATTGACTCAGGAATATAAGATCCTGGTGAATTATTGTTAAAACAGACATTTTAAGGATCGACTACTTAATCTGACTGGCTAAATGGGGTCGTGCACATCGGCGTTTGCAGTAAATAACAAAGTATAGATGAAGGTCCTATATATAATAATAAAACAAAATATGAACTATTGCTTCCCAATTCCCCAAAATAATGTAAATTGAGGGTCAAATGTGAAATGTTGGCAATAGGCTTTATATCTGTATGTTATACAATATTATCGATTATGGCCTATGTGACTGACGTGGCGAAAGCATATCTGAAGCAAAGGAAAAAGTAAAAAGGCGAAAGGCGAAAGTAACCATTTCAACAATTCAACTTCTTCAACATTTCAACTTTTCAACTTTTTACTTTCTCCTTTCTCCTTTCTCCTTTTCAATTGACTGACGGGGCTGTACTGTGATAAATCGTAAAAAACAGGGTATTTGGGAAGACATTCTAAGAAAAGTACGATATCGAATAGTCCCATAGTTAATAGTATCAGGTATCACTTTCGGAGAGTTTAAATCGATTATACAGGACGCAGGAAAAAATTGCCTGATATCAAAAGTATTGAGCATTCCTATAAGTTCTTAAGCTCATTTTTTTGCTTAAAAGATTAGAAAGTAAAAATCAATGATGTAAAAAATCTGTATAAAATTTAATAGAAGAGGCTAAATATGGAAAAAATAATTCTGACTGGACATTCAACTATTGACGGAGCTGGTGTTAAGTTGTTTAGAGTTTTCGCTAATGATAATACGAAACTTACTGACCCTTTCCTGCTCCTGGATAATTTTGGCTCTGACAGGCCGGAAGAATATATACGTGGATTTCCCTGGCATCCGCATAGAGGTATAGAAACAGTTACCTACATGCTTGAAGGAAAGGTTGAACATGAAGACAGCATTGGAAATAAGGGAGTAATAAACTCAGGAGATATTCAATGGATGACTGCGGGGAGTGGCATACTTCATCAGGAGATGCCAAAAGCACAAAAAGGCATGATGCAGGGGATACAATTATGGGTCAACTTGCCATCCAAAAATAAAATGATGGCCCCAAGATATAGGGGAATTACAAGTCAGGAGATTCCGGTAATAAAAATGGATGGAATCGAGATCAAAATTATTTCCGGCACTTACAATAATAAAAAAGGTCCTGTTACAGACTTGATTGTTGATGTAGAATATTTAGATGTTTTATTGGATAAAGGAAAGGCAATTACTTATAATATAAAAAAAAGTTATACTACCTTTTGTTATCTGATTGAAGGAAAAGGCGATTTTGAAGGCAGCATTTTGGAAAAGAGGCAGTTGATTTTATTTAAAGATACTGCAAACCTTGCCGTGAAGGCAAAAGAAAAATTAAGGTTCATACTGGTCTCCGGAATGCCAATTAATGAACCAATTGCCTGGGGTGGACCGATCGTGATGAACACTCAGGAAGAATTGCGGATCGCGTTCGACGAACTCGATCATGCGACATTTATAAAGGCTGGTAGATGAAGTTCAATCAAAAGACTAAATTTTCCCCTACAGGGTCTTAAATACGAGATTCTGCATCATGACCATTATCATGAAAATAACCAAATACTCAAAGAGAAATAAGAACGCTCCGCTAACTCGATCAATGCCATGAAAAGCACTACACTGAAACAGACAGCAACCAAACCAGATGGGGATCGCTAATTTTGGCTTAAATGAAAAATCCAGTATAGGTTATAAAGCAGACTCCCGTTAGCCTTAAATAATAACAAATAACTCCTAGATCACATGAATATTAAAATCTTTTTATTAAGCCTGATTCTACTAAGCATGATGAATAAGTTTGACTTATTAAAAGCTCAGGGAGAGAGTATTGAACAGATAACAATATTTGGATCCAGGATTAAGAATCCTGTAGTGACAGATGTTAGAACTGAACAAAATAATATCTATTTTAATGTTAATAACAAATCTTTTTATCCATATATTTTTGAAGTAACATTTGGAGACTTCAGGAATTTAAGTCCCAGAGTATTCGATAAAAAAGTTACACTTTCACCAGGGATAAATAGATTATTTACTTTTAAAATACTTAATCCCAAAGAGGCTCCAGTTCTAAGCTATCAAACCAGATATTATCCGGCTAAAACAAATTCGAGTGATCAAAAATTCAATTCATATTTGGTTCCTATCGGTAGGAATAGAACTGTTGAATTTCAAACTATCAATGATGGAAAATCAATCAAAATATTCATTGATCAATTCGTAATGAATATTGGAGATACCGTTTTTAATTCGCGAAAAGGAATTGTGACAGCATTACCTGATAACAGCGGCGAAATTGACAGGATTATTTATAATAGTTTTGAAATCCGTCATGAAGATGGAACAATTGCAGTTTACCTGGGATTAAACTCGGACGTAAAAGTGCACAAATTGGGTCAGGTAGTCTTTCCTGGTCAGCCAATTGGTATAATAGGTGCTTCGAAACTATTGACTTTTCGAGTATATGAAATGCAGGATGAAGGGATGCTAAAGGCAATTAATATTTTATATTCAGGACAAGATACTCATATGATTTTAGATCAAAACTTAAATGGAACAAAAGTTTTCTATTCGGCTGATATTATAAAAAAAGAGATGACTAGAAAGGAAATATCTAGATTCGATAAACATACTCTTTATTAAACCTAAGGCTAAAAACGAGTTATGGTTAATAAAGTAATTACCTGCATGTTAGAAGGCTTTTTTAAACTAACCATAACAGATAAATCAAGGTCGTTTTACCGAGACAATGCCAGCCCATCTATCAGTATTCATCATCTGGACAAATTTCTTTCGACAAGACAACTATTGAAGGATAGATGGTTTTCTTAAATTTCCTATCTTTGCAATACATATTTGAAGCCATGACAGCGATACAATTAAAGACTTTATTAATCCACAGGATATCGGAAATTAACGATGTTTCTTTTCTCAGAGCATTAAAAACAATTCTTGACTCTAAGACTGAAACAGGAGTGATACAATTAACTCAAGAACAACTCGATGACATAATTGCCTCAAAGAAAGAAATAGAACAAGGATTATTCATCGAAAATAGTGCTTTAGAAAAAGAAGTTAAGCATTGGCTAAACGCAAGATAGTCTGGTCAAATAGAGCAAAGATTAGACTCTATGCCATACTTGATTTCTATATTGTAAGAAATAAAAGTAAGGTATATTCAATCAAACTTCAAAAACTAATTTCAAAAGAGGTCAACCTTCTTATAAAACAACCTGATCTTGGATTAAAAACATCGGAGGAGACAACTCGGGGACTAATAATTGAGAATTACATTGTCTACTATGAGATTACTGATGATAAAATCATTATTCATACAATCTGGGATAGCAGACAAAATCCTGACAACAAGATAATTAAATAACATTACTAACCATAACTCAGTCAGTATAGTTAATTGCCTTCGGCCAAAACCGGGACTCAACACAAAAGAGAGTTTTTTTAATTGGCCGGCCGACGCTCTAGCTGTCATGGTTTTTGCCGGCACCATCAAGACAATTATATCATGACAAGACAACTCCTGCCCATTTATCTGGACTTTCCACTTTGACAACTTCATCTAGACGGGAAAACTTTCGTCCGTCAACCGGATTTTACAAAAACGCATACCAACCCTGACACAGACGACAACTGACCAAACCGCCAGAGCAAGAAGAGATCGCTAATTCTGGTTTAGATGAAATATCGATATAGGTTATCAGACAAACTCCCGTTAGCGTTCAGCATAAACTGCGC
This sequence comes from uncultured Bacteroidales bacterium, assembly GCA_963838215.1. GTDB lineage: Bacteria > Bacteroidota > Bacteroidia > Bacteroidales > VadinHA17 > LD21. The sequence continues at coordinate 12,744 of CAWIQG010000007.1, forward strand.
ACAAAGAGGAATTTATAATGACAGTTTCACAATTTCTATAATAATCTGTTTCACAGCAATATTGACAATAATCTTTCCTGGAACAGATTCAATTTGCAATCAAATGACGTGTAAATGACGTGTAAAGTACATAATTATTACTTTAAGCATCAGTTTTTCAATTGTAATTTTGACAAAACTTAAATGCACTACCATGAAACAACCAGAATTAGGGAAAAAGATTTCCGAATTAAGAAAGGATAAAGGACTTACCCAAGAGGAACTTGTTGACAAGTGTAATATAAGTGTCCGAACAATCCAAAGAATTGAGGCAGGTGAAGTTACTCCAAGGAGTTATACTGTTAAAACTATTCTTGCTGCCCTCGATTATGACCTAAGTAAAATATCAGATATGATTGATGATAATAATAAACGGAACTTCTTTGAATGGTTAAGAGATGTCCTACTTATTGATATTAACCCAGATAAACCAGCAAATTATCTTATTAAACAAATTAACATAGCTTGGGTGTTCGGATTAATCTATTTAATTTTAATCATCCTTGGTGGAGCTGGAGCATATTACAAAACAACACAGGATCAGATGATTTTCAGCATTCCCTTTAATATATATTTGAAAATCTCTGTCTTAATTGCATCCTTTTTCTTTCAACGTGGTTTCATCATTGCCGGTCATTTCTTTAAGAACTACCTACTTAAGATTATGTCTTTCGTCCTAATTTTCGGAATGTTCCTACTTATCAGCTACGACATCACATCAATATTTTATAAACCAACTGAACACTTATTTATCCTAAAAGCTTTAGCTCTAATTTTTGGAGTGATAGATATTCTTTTTGGTGTCTCTCTCATTAAGCTTCAAAAATCACTTGGACCACTACCGATTATTGCAGGTATCTTCATTATAATCGCAGCTTGTTTTTTCTTAACATTTTCCTTGGCTTATGTAGGCCTTATCATTTTAATTCCTTATGAGATATTAAAAATTGTGATCTTATATAAAGCAATAGAATTAATAAAAACAAAACAGATAGAAAACGAGACCATTACCACTTGACTCAGTCACTGTTTAAGTAAAAAAAAATTGTCGAGTAGGTAAGGGGGAGTTTCACCCCCAAACCTCTCTCAGAACCGTACGTGAACCTCTCGATTCATACGGCTCTTCGAACTCATACAACCAGCTAAGGCTAAAAGGCACATGTTAAAAGCTCATCCCCCATTTTGGAGCTGGCCAAATTTAAATAGCCTTGAGTCCGCTGACCCCTTTGCCACTAAACACAACTTGTCCCGATTTATCGGGATGCTTTTTTGCCTTCCTGGACACTGCCATTTAAAAAATTTCATCATGACACGGTAATTCCTACTCACCTATCTGGACTAAAAAATAAATAAATGGCTTTTGCAATCCCGTCAAGACAAATTATTTATGACGAGACAACTCCTACTCATCTATCCGGACTTTACACTTCCCACATCATTCTCAGAGTAACATTTTGACTGCTTTTCATATTAAGCAAATATTATTACTAAAAAAATAGACCTATCAGTCCTGTCTTAACCTGACTTGATTTATATCAGATTTTCATGAAAATAATGGTGCCATAGTCTGATAACGTCTTATTCTCATCAGCGCTTCTGCCTGTGACTGACGTGGCGAAAACATATCTAAAGCAAAGGAAAAAGTAAAAAGGTGAAAGGCGAAAGTAACCATTTCAACAATTCAACTTCTTCAACATTTCAATATTTCAACTTTTTACTTTCACCTTTCTCCTTTCTCCTTTCAACCTGACTGACGTGGCAATGCTGTAGGATTTCGAATTGAGGAATCCGGATTGTGGATTGCGGATTGTGGAATTCGGATTGCGGATTTGTAACTGATAGCTTTAATCAAAAAAAAAGAGACAAGACTGATCTGCCAGTAAACAGGTTCGAACAGTTCTGGACTTAATTTTAATATTGTTCCTAAAAATTTTCACGAGTCGAAACATAAATTCCACATCAAAGATATTTCTAAGATTAATCCATGTCAATACCACTTAAGTGTTAGATAAATTTTCATCTAAGGATAATGCTGATTAGAAAATAGTTTCTTAATTTCATTCCACGATTGTGCTAACCTGTCAAAGGGACGACCGGAAACTAAAAATGAATCGCTGTTTTAAACTAAACATTGCGGATTTGAGATTGCGGAATATCAACTTATTGCTAATTAAGAATAACAGGAGAAACTACAATAAAGAAACAATTTCACAAAAAAATCCAAAATCTCCAATCCGAAATCCGCAATCCGAAATCTGGAAAATTGGAACACTATAGTGTAAACTGCTATCGGTTTCTACCCCCAACTCCCCTTTAGGAGGGCTTTAAGAAAGTTGATTTCAAAAGCAGCACTCAGGCAAACTGGAACGAATATATTCTTCAGCGGTGCACAGGAAAAACCACAAACACAAATAAATCATAACAATAATATGAAATCACCAAATAAACAACCAACTGACGCCCGCAGGGCGAATGAAGACTTAAGACACTCCCCATTGAAAACTAACAGTTCAATGGTTAGAACGATAATTTCTATTTACAATAAAATATATGATAATTAAATATATAGTTGCACAACTAATATATCAGGTATATCTTTGGTATGAATAGACATAAAATGTTGATCTATCTGTCTTTAAATGATAACCCAACTTAAATAACATGCTAAAAAACTATCTTAAATCAGCCCTGCGGTTTTTGAAGCAAAACAAGGTATTTGCAGGTATCAATGCTTTAGGGCTATCAATAGCTCTGACCGCTTCATTTATTATGTTGCTTTATGTTGTCAATGAGTTGAGTTACGATCATTGTCATAAAAACAGAGCAAGGGTTTTCAAAGCACTCAATTACTGGGTCGATTTTAAAAGAACTGATTCCGGAACACCTTACGTACTCGCTTCTGCATTAAAGGAGGAATTTCCGCAAATAGAAAAAGCAATCAGAGCACGTCGTATGATTGGTTTCAAGCTAAAACTCAAAGATGAATTTATAGATGTACCTGATGCTGTCGGAACTGATTCAGAAGTTTTTGACATTTTCACACTCCCATTAATTTTTGGTAATCCACATCAAGCACTTCTTGAAGATCAAAACTCAATCATCCTCTCCCGGGACTTGTCAGAAAAGATTTTTCCGGGTCAGAATCCGGTTGGAAAAGAAGTTGTCGCAATGGCAAATAACGAGAACCATGTTTTCATCGTCAATGGAGTCTTTGAAAACATTCCGGAGAATTCCACTTTCAGAGCTCAGTGTTTCGTAAACAGCAGATGGACACTTGGCCCAATTAACACCTCTTTTAAGGTTTCTAATGCAGACAAGAGTTGGGATTATACATTCTGGAATACATGGGTCTTACTTTCAAAAGATTGTAATGCTAAATCACTCGAGAAGCAATTCAGGGCTTTTGAAATTAAAAATATAAGTGAGAAACCTCCATATAATTATTCTCTTCAGAATTTATCGGACGTCTATTTGCATTCAGATAAGGTTATTAATACTAGAATCACTGGTAGCATAAAGAGTATCAGGTTATATTCAGCCATAGCATTGCTTATTGTGCTTGTCGCAACCTTTAACTATATTATTTTGTCGATAGCTGTATCTACATACAGAACAAAAGAAATTGGAATACGAAAAACTTTTTGTGCCAGCAATAAAAAAATTAGGAATCAATTATTGGGTGAATCCATTCTTCTGGCTTTACTTGTTTTGCCAATTGCTCTTGTTTTAACATGGTTATCCCTTCCTTATGCCGGCAATCTTTTCCAGACTCAGCTTCATATTATCAACTCAAATATAATAATGTACATCCTTGTTTATCTATCCCTGACATTGCTTATTGGTTTCGTCTCAGGAATATATACCTCATATTATTTATCGGGTTTAAAGGTCATGGATATTTTGCGAAACACTATATATTCCGGGAAGAGAAAGTTATTTTTCCGTTCTGCACTAATTGTAGTTCAACTGGTTATTTTCTGCTCATTTTTATCGAGTACTCTCATAATCCGCTCACAATATCAATATGCACTGAAAAAAGATTTAGGCTATTACAATCATGATATTATTATAATTGATCTGGGTAGGGATTTTAAAGGGTATTCGGCTTATATCAATAGCATTAAATCGAATCCTAATGTGATTATGGCTGCAGGAACAATGGAAGGTCTTCCTATGCAGAATTCAGGAACTTTTATTATACCAAATTTTGAGGATAATAGTGTTAAAGTACAGGTAGAGGGTATGGCTGTGGATTACAATTTTTTGAAAACAATGGGCATTGAAGTAGCCAAAGGCCGTGATTTTTCACAAGAGTTTGGCAGCGACCTGACACAATCTGCCATCTTAAATGAAACTGCCGTAAAAAGACTTGGTATAACTGATCCAATAGGAAAACTGGTTGGAAAGAGTGTTATCATTGGCATTGTAAAAGATTTCAACCTTCATTCCATTCATTCCATTATTCCTCCCCTGCATATACACATGACCGATCGATTTATTGAACAGGTAGCAATACACTACAAACCAGGTACTCTTGTCAATATACTCCCCATGCTTAAAGCAGAATGGAAACAAGTTGCTCCGGATAGGCCATTCTCTTACACAACAATAGAAGATCTTATAAAAGATATTTACTCCAATGAGAAGAACTTAAGTAAAATCATATCCATTTTTGCTCTGTTTACGCTGTTGATTGCCGGGGTCGGATTATTTGGTCTTACCTTGTTCATAGCAAAAACCAGAACCAAAGAAATTGGTATTAAGAAGGTATTTGGGAGTTCAGGACAGTCAATTATTTATTCTTTTCTACGTGGAAATTTTATACTGGTAACGTTAGCCGCTGTCATTTCTGTTCCAACGACTTTATACTTTATGACGAAGTGGCTAAATAACTTTGCATATAAAGTAAGAATTAATGGGTGGATATTTGTGATAGCTTTTGCTGTCGCTGTTATTGTTGTTCTTTTCACTGTTTATTTCCATTCTTACAAAGCATCCCGTCGTAATCCTGTGGAAGCGTTAAGGTATGAGTGATTTACAGCTTAAATTAGTCTAAAAAAGCTAGTTGTCATGACTATAATCGGCCAAATCATATTGACAACAAAAAAAAGGTCGGGATTATTCCCGCCCTCTTTAACCTGGTATTACCAATTATATAAACAGATGATTATATTATCAATCGGAATTATATAATCTGGTTATTGATTTGCTTTTTTAAACCAAATGAACCATGCAGGACTGGAATAACCGGCAGGAACAGCTGTATTACTATTGGCATCTGTCTTTGGAGGAATGGGTACAAGAACATCATTCCCCAACTTCCAGTTTACAGGAGTCATAACTTTATCTGCTGCTGTTGTTTGCAGTGCTGTTACTATTCTGAGGAGTTCATCAGTGTTTCTTCCGACACTCATCGGGTAAAAATAGATTGCCTGAATTATATCATTAGCGTCAATAACAAAAACCCCTCTTACGCTTTTAGTTGAATTTGTTGCTGCATGTATCATACCGTATTTCTTTGATACTGATAAATCCTTGTCATCAACAAGCGGAAATTTTATTTTGACCAGACCCCTGTTGTTGAGGTTGATGTTTTCCATGGCTTTTTTCCACTGAACATGTGTATCGAGAGCATCTGTAGATACAACTACAAGTTTAACTCCCAGTTTGTCGAATTCGTCCTGCAAATATGCAAGCTCAAGAATCTCTGTTGAACAGACAGGAGTAAAATCCTGTGGATGACTGAATAAAATTTTCCATTTGTGCCCGAAGTCACCTGGAAAATTAATAGTTCCGTTAGTCGACTCAGCCGTAAAAGAGGGAGCGGTTTCACCAATCAAGGGAATTCTGAAGTTTCTGTCTTCTTTAGGTTTTGAAGACTGATCCTGCGACCACAATTGTGTCACTGAAAAGGCAACTAAAACAAACAACAACAACTTTTTCATAATGATCTGATTTAAAATTAATATTTATATTTTAATTTAGACCAATTAAACATAGCAAAATTAAAATTGTTCAGTATTAGTTTAATTTTTGCTTTAATATCCAAGATTCCTGACGATTGCACCGTTGATTTCAATTTAAAAACAGAATGAATGATTAAAGACACTAACCATAACTCTAAGGGTTCTATGAAAAGCGCTGCCCCGGGTTTATGACTTGGTATTGACTGAACAGTTTAATCATAAACAGACAACTTTCAGCTTTATTACTGGAATTTGAAATAAAGTCTGACACTATTAAATTGAATGAAAAAAGTTTAATTTTGCGAAAAAATATCAGGTAATTTATGACTCCAAAACAACACTATAATGCTTTATTAGCAGAAAAAGTAATCAGGGAATTTAATAGCCACAATATCCAGGGATTCTACTTTGAAACAAAGGAGGAAGCTCTAAAAAAAGTCCTTGAGATTATTCCTGAAGATAGTGTGGTTTCTTGGGGAGGTTCATCAACGCTAAATGAAATTGGATTAATAGATTCCCTGAAAAAAGGTAAATATAATATCCTGGATCCAAATGCTCAACAAGGTAGTGCTGAAAAGAAAATAATTGCTCAACAGGCATTAAACTCAGATTACTACTTAATGAGTGCTAATGCCATTTCTGCCTCCGGAGAACTGGTGAATATTGATGGTATTGGCAACAGGGTAGCTGCGCTAATTTTTGGCCCAAAAAATGTAATAGTAATAGCAGGATTAAATAAGGTCGAACAAAATTTGGATTTGGCTATACTTCGTGCAAAAACCAAAGCTGCATCACTTGTCGTTCTGCGTTATAGTAAAAGTGATATATCTTCATTTGAAGAACTATTAAATAAGGCTCAAGACATCTGCAGTCAGCTTGTAATTACTACTATGTCTACATTTAAAGACAGAATCAGAGTAATTCTTATAGGTGAATGTTTAGGTTTTTAAAATCAGGTCTTTAAATTGAATAATCAATCCTTTGTTCGGTTCTGTTCTACTTAATTACCGGAAATTGTAAAAAATAAGCTTTTGATTTAATGATATAGACAAACAGCAGACTATTATCCATTTTTAACGCACTTACCATGTATAATTGAAGCTCAGTGCAGCTAATCTTCGATCCCCTAAGGTAGTTCACTTAATGCTCGCTGACTCCGCAGCAAGCAATGGAGAACGCGCTTGCGGGGATTCATCTTTAATCAACTCTCCAACATTGAATCTTGCTATCACCACGTTCACAAAAGACGCCGACCAGCATCTTTTCAGGTTATAAATATTTATCTTTAGGAGATTACGACAAGAATTTTGCATTTTGAATAAAAATCTCAATATTGTTACCCTTAATATCCCGTATCCCCCCGACTACGGAGGAATGATAGATACTTATTATCGAATTCAAACCCTTCATAATCTGGGAGTACAAATTCATCTGCATTGCTTTGAATATGGCCGTCATCACTCAAAAGAACTGGAATCACTCTGCGAATCAATAAATTATTATCCCAGGAGATCAGGTCCTCTTCAGCATTTCACTTTGATGCCATATATAGTTGCAAGTCGAAAATCCAGAATACTGCTGAATAACCTGTTAAGAAATGATTATCCTGTTCTCTTTGATGGCTTACATTCCACTTATTATATCAACCATCCAGTTCTGAGCAATCGTATAAAACTGGTTCGGGTCCACAACATTGAGCACAGATATTACCGGAACCTGGTTAAACAGGAACCTCATCTGATCAAAAAAATCTATTTTTTTACTGAATCATTAAAACTGAAACAATATGAAAAAGTACTTGGTAAAACAGATTATGTTTTACCAATATCATTAGGTGAACATGAGTATTTTGATAATGAATATCATAATTCTGTTTTTTTACCTCCCTTTCACCCATATAACAGATCTGAAAGTTTACCGGGGACCGGTGAATATATTTTGTATCACGGAGATTTATCAATAAATGAAAATGTTGCGATTTCAGAGTTCCTCATTTCTGATGTGTTTTCCAAAGTCCCATTTCACTGTATTATTGCGGGTAAGAATCCTCCGTCAAAACTCACAATTAAAACATCATCATATAAAAACATTAGAATTATCCCTGACCCTGATAACGACGAGATGAACAGGCTGATAAAGGATGCACATATTAATATTCTTCCGGCTTTGGCATCTGAGGGTTTTAAAATTAAATTATTAATTGCACTTTATGCCGGGAGGCATTGCCTGGTTAACAATATTATGATTAAAGAGAATAAATTGGGCAGTCTTTGCAATATTACAGACTCCGGAGAAGATATGGTTAAAAAAATACTACTATTAATGAATCTGCCATTTACCACAGAAATAATGCACAAACGGGAAGCAGTTTTATCAGAATACTTTGACAATATCAGAAATGCAAATAGAATACTGGCATTAATATAAGATCACTTAAGAGATCATAATTGCTACATATTGGTTGCTGTTTTTAGCATTGCCTAAACAATAAGATGTTAAATGCTAAAATCAGATACTTTTCCCGGCGAGACGTGTCATCCCATAGTACGCGCTTCCAAGTAATGAACCAGATGATCCGAGATTTGCTCTTTCGATCTTTACTTCTGATCTGCAGTTTTCAAGTGAGTTCGCGAATGCACTTTTTTTAATCATTGAGAAATAGCTATCGCGCGCTTCCGACATACCTCCTCCGACTATAATGATTTCAGGTGCAAAAATAGTAATTAGATTAGCCAGACCTATTCCAACCAGTTCAGCATTTTCTCTGACAACCTTAACTGCAACAGGGGCATTCTTATAACTCAACTCAAAAATCTCCCTGCAAGTCAGTCTCAATTTTTTCTTATCATGAGCAGTTCCAATTTCTTCATAATACCTGCGAACAATTGCTGAGGCAGAAGCAAAATGTTCAAATGATCCTCTGATTCCTTTATCGCTGATACCGTTGTCAAAATTAATAATCATCTGACCTACTTCCCCACCTGCATTATTAACACCTCTGTAAAGCTTCCCATTGATTATTATTCCACCACCTATACCTGTGCGAAGGGCTACAAAAATAATATTATGATAGCCCTTGGCAGCACCAAATATGTGCTCTGCAATTGTCATCATATTTGCATCATTGCCGACATAAGCAGGAAGTCCGGTTTCTTTATTGACTAGAAAAGCCAAAGGCACATTCGTCCAGTTTTCGATACCCTGATCTGGTCCGAGTACAATTCCGGACTTATGATCAATAAATCCTTTTGCAGAAATACCAATACAAATTGGATTAATACTCTCCGGGGCTACTGTTTGTCTTATCTCCCGGATAGCTTCAAGAAGTTTTGAGATAATATAATCCCTCGATTGCTTCTGATTCAGAGAATAAGATTTTACTGCCAGAATTTCACCTGTTATCTTTACAACAGCTATTTTAAGAGAATATCGTCCAATGTCAGCTCCTATGGCTGTAGCATGATTGTACATTTTTTGTCATTTGTTTGTGTTGTACAAAAATAACTTTAAATAACAATAATTGATTAAATGCAGTGAATTATAAATCAGGTAGCAAGGTGCGAGATCCATTCAACAAAACACCATTCTACATGCAGCATGCACCTTTCATCTGATCTTTGCCTTTTTAAATATTCTACTCACATAAAATAAATCATGATGCTTATCAGTAAATATTTTTGATAACTTTGGCATAAGTTTATTTATGAGACCTTTATGATAGAAAAAATCAGGGAAATATTTAATAATGAAGCATCTGCAATTAAAAAAATTCCAATTACAAAAAGTTATGAAGATGCAATCGGAATAATTCACCGGCAGGTTCATGGTAAGAATGGTAAGCTGGTTACCAGTGGGATGGGAAAAGCGGGTCAGATAGCCCATAATATTGCAACCACTTTCAGTTCCACAGGAACTCCTTCGGTATTTCTTCATCCGAGTGAAGCCCAACACGGCGACCTGGGAATTCTTCAGGAAAATGATGTTCTGCTGGCAATTTCCAATTCGGGAAAAACCAGGGAGATCATTGAGTTAATTGATCTAAAAGACAACCTCTATCCAGGAATTCCTGTAATAGTTATAACTGGCAATGAGAATAGTCCACTGGCACAAAAAGCCGATTGTTTTATCTCGACTGGTGCTCCTGCTGAAGTCTGCCCTCTGGGACTTACTCCAACTACATCCACAACAGTTATGACGGTAATCGGAGATGCACTTGTCGCGCTTATGATGGGTAAAATCGGATTTAATGCAGGAGATTACGCAAAAAGGCACCATGGTGGATACCTTGGTATAAAATCGAGGGAAATTTCCGGGAAAGATTAACCTGAACTATAATGTGTTGCCTGGTTTGTCACTTTTAATAGAATCCAGAGTACTCTCGAGAGTTTCCTGAAATTTGTTGGCATTTTCGATCCATTTCAGAATTTTTTCATTTGCCACCGGATATTCCGGAGTCCGCATTGACACTGTTCTGTAAGCATAATCCTTTAATTCAGTAACATTCTCCAGAACTTTCATAAAATAAACTCTGAAAAATGAATCAGTAATAAAAAAATATCTTTTTCTGTCAGATGCAAATGTCTTGTAATCAATTATTTTATTTTGAAGAAGGTAATTCAGGGAATTGCTCACTGAGCTTTTACTGGCCTTAAAATACTTCACCATCTCATCAAATGTTTTTTCAGGAGGATCAGTCACTGTGAAATAGGCAACAATCCTTCCCTGCATCGGTGTCAGACCGAATTTTTCAAATACTTTACCGGTCTCTTCAATAGTTTCGTGATTTTTTTTCTCCTGATTTAACATGATTCCAAAATTTGTTATTGTTCACTTTAAATGCTATGGCTCAACGGCTTAATGGCTCAGAGGCTTAACGGTAAAACAAACTGAAGTACACTGCGCTTTTATGCCTTTACGCTGTTACGCCTTTGTGCAGTAGCGTACAAATTTAAAATAATTCCTGATCAGTTCTATAACTTTTGAACTAAAAAAACAAATTTATTTTTCCTTGGTTCAGTCATTTAAAAAGATTAGTTTTGAAAACTTCAGGGTAGAATTAAACAATAATTAAATTTATGACTATGACGACTAACAATTCATCAAACAGTATCAGCAGAAAAGATTATATTTTTTCAATATCCATAATCGGTCTGTTTTTTTTCATATTCGGATTTGTTACCTGGCTTAACGGGATACTCATTCCTTTCCTCAGGACTGCCTGTGAATTAAATGATTTTGAAGCCTATTTTGTAACTTTTGCGTTCTATGTCTCTTATCTTGTTATGGCATTGCCATCGTCTGTAGTACTTAAAAAGACAGGTTTTAAAAACGGAATGTCACTTGGATTATGGATAATGGCAGCAGGTGCGCTTATTTTCATTCCTGCAGCAATGACCAGAACTTTCGGCCTTTTTCTCTTAGGGTTATTTGTTGAAGGAACAGGATTGGCCCTCCTCCAAACAGCATCAAACCCATATATAACTATTATAGGTCCCCCTGAAAGTGCAGCTAAGCGAATAAGTATCATGGGGATTGCAAATAAATTTGCCGGTGCAATTGCCCCTATAATCCTGGCCAGTATTATACTGAAAGATTCAAATGTATTACAGGAAAAACTCTCAAAGGCTGCCGATGCAGTAACACGAGCCAATTTACTCAATGAATTATCCGGCAGGGTTATTATGCCTTATATTGTGATGGCAGTAATCCTGGTTCTGCTTGGTCTTTTATTGCGTTTTGCACATCTCCCCGAAGTAGATACTGATGCTGAAGATGAGGCAAGTGGTGAATCAAATGCAAAAAAAACAAGCATCTGGCAGTTTCCCCATCTTCTGCTGGGCGTTGTTGCATTGTTCTTCTATGTTGGAGTGGAAGTTATTGCCGGTGACAGTATAATAAGGTATGGTCAGTCAATAGGCATTGCGATGGTTTCTGCAAAATATTTTACTTCGCTTACTTTATTGAGCATGATACTCGGGTATCTTATAGGTATTATTTTTATCCCGAAGTACCTCAATCAGGTTACTGCTTTAAAAATTTGTACCATTCTTGGGGTGATTTTTTCTTTATGTGCCATTCTTTTCCCGGCTCATCTTGTTTTCACAATGTCGTTTATTGACATTATGACATTTAAGCCCATCCAGCTTGTATTGCCCGTAACAGTATTGTTTGTCGCACTTCTTGGACTTGCTAACGCTCTTGTTTGGCCTGCAATGTGGCCTTTGGCTCTTAATGGATTGGGAAGATTCACAAAAACCGGATCAGCCATGCTTATTATGGCTATAGCCGGAGGTGCAGTAATACCTTTAACTTATGGCAGACTTGCTGTCGCATTTTCAACTCAATCAGCTTATTGGATATGCGTCCCGGCATACCTTATTATTATGTTTTATGCGTTTATAGGTCATAAAATAGGGAAATAATATGGGTTTTAACCTTAAAGAAATATATGACTTATTTGTTACGGATGGTACCTTTCTTAACGGGGAACCTTTTGGCAGCGGACATATTCATGATACATTCAGGATAGAGACAGTTGAAAAAGACAAGGACGATTATATACTTCAGCGTCTCAACACAAAGATTTTTAAAAATATTCCGCAACTCCAGAATAATATTGAAAGAGTCACCATTCATTTAAGAAAAAAAATAGAAGCTATACAAGGTTCCAATATCAAAAGAGAGTGCCTGAGACTGATCCCTTCCAGGGATGGGAAAAGCTGGATAATTGATAATGATGGTAATTACTGGAGAATGTATATTTTCATTTCCAACCATCGTTCCTATAATGTGGTTGATAGCCCTGATAAAGCATTTGAAGGTGGCAAAGCGATTGGCCGTTTCCAGGCAATGTTGTCTGATATGAAGGAGGATCCACTTTTCGAGACCATTCCATGGTTTCATAATATAGAAAAACGACTTCAGACACTTATTCTTAAAATAAGCGAAAACCCGGTTGGACGCGCAGGAATTGTCAGCGACGAAATAAATCAGGTTCTTAATCGGGCAGAAGAGATGAAGATTATATTAAAACTGGGGAAAGAGGAAAAGATTCCTGTAAGAATTACCCATAATGATACTAAATTCAATAACATACTGCTTGATGAAAACGACAAAGCGTTATGTGTTATTGATCTCGACACTGTAATGCCCGGATATGTCCATTATGACTTTGGTGATGCCATAAGAACTGCCGCAAATTCCGCTTCAGAAGATGAAAAAGATCTTTCGAAAATTAAAATGGATATTATTCTTTTTGAGGCATATTCTGAAGGGTACCTTTCTGAAACCGGTCAAACATTGAACGATATAGAGAAAGAATACCTGGCATTTGCGCCTATATTAATTACATACACTATTGCGGTCCGCTTTCTTACGGATTTTATTGATGGTGATAATTATTTCAAAATCAATCACGAATTCCATAATCTTCAAAGAGCAAGGGCTCAGCTCAGACTTATGATGAGCATGGAAGAGCAGTATGAATCTATGAAGAGGATCATCAGGAACTTAATATGAGGTACAGATAAAACGCCTTGCAACATACAACATTTTAAAGAAATAGATTCACTATGGACAAAATGGATTGGACAAAAGATGAAATTAAGTTCCTGAAAACTATAACCGATCCTGATAAAATTCAGGGCTTTCTTGATTCAATCGATTATAATCCAGGTTACGAATGCCGGTCACCCCGATGGGTGATTAAAAAGAGATCGGCCCATTGTTTTGAGGGTGCCCTTTTTGCTGCAGCAGTACTGCAGTTTATCGGATATCCTCCATTATTAGTTGACCTGAAGGCCTATAATGATGATGATCATGTTATTGCAGTTTTTAAACAAGAAGGTAAATGGGGGGCAGTAGCTAAATCGAATTTTACAACTTTAAGATACAGAGAGCCAGTTTATCGCTCACTTCGGGAGCTTGTTATGTCTTATTTTGATTTTTATTTCAATATTGTCGGGGATAAGTCTTTACGATCGTACTCTCTCCCATTGGATCTTTCAATTTATAATTCCCGCAAATGGGTAATAACGGATGAAGATCTTGAATTTATCGGTGATAAACTGGAGAAAATCCGTCATTATCCGGTGGTGGATAACAGAATGATAAAAAGCCTCAGTAAGGCAAGTGATACTATGCTTAAAGCAGGTATGATGGGTTCTAATGTGGAGGGACTCTTTAAACCAAAATAGAAATGAATTGGGAATGGGAAATAGATACGGAAGGGATCCGGTCGAAAAAAATGGTTATTTATTTATCTGATTATCTTAGTATTATATAGGATGTTTACTTTACGGTCGAAAATACTTTTTGTATTTATCCCGATATTGCCTACTTTTGAAACCGCTAAAATATTCTTGTATGGATTTATCGGGTAAGTATTATAAAGCCTTCGTCGACAGACAGGAGGCTATAAAGAAGCAATATAGTTCCAAACAGGCCGAGAAACAGCATTCAAAAGGAAAGCTAACTGCTCATGAACGTATCAGCCTTCTATTTGATAATGGAACTTTTGAAGAGATTGACGAATTCGTAACCCCTGCAGATCAACCGGTGGAATTCGGAAAAGTTGAAAGATCTTATGGCGATGGAGTCATTGTTGGCCATGGGAAAGTGAATGGCCGTCTGGTTTTCTCCTATGCCCAGGATTTTATAATAATGGGAGGATCGCTGGGAATTGTTCACGCTAAAAAAATAGCTAAAATACAGGAAATGGCGTTGAAGATGGGCGCTCCGATTATAGCTCTTATCGATTCAGGCGGAGCAAGAATTCAGGAGGGTGTTGCCAGTCTCAGTGGATATGCCTCAATCTTCCAGAATATAATACATTCCTCAGGAATAATTCCGCAGATCTCAGTAATTATGGGTCCGGCTGCCGGAGGGGCTGTCTACTCTCCTGCCCTTACCGACTTTGTCTTCATGGTTAATCATACAAGCTATATGTTCGTCACCGGTCCAAGTGTTGTCAAAGAGGTATTAAATGAAGATGTATCATTTGACGGACTAGGAGGAGCAGAAATTCATGCCCGTAAAAGCGGCGTAGCTCATATGATTTATGATGATGAGGAAAATACCATCCTTGCACTAAAGAAGTTTTTGTCCTATCTCCCTTCCAATAATGTTGAAAACCCTCCGGTAGTTGCTGATGACGGATCTGTAAGCGACATTAATGAAAAACTGAGGGATATTGTACCCGATGATCCTAATAAGGCGTATGATGTTAAGGATGTTATAGGTCAGATTGCTGACAGGAACAGTTTTTTTGAAACATCTGAACTTTTTGGATCCAGTCTTGTCACAGGATTTGCCAGGTTAAAAGGTAAAACAATTGGTGTTGTAGCCAATCAGCCTAAAGTTCTTGCCGGAGTACTGGATATTGATTCTTCAACAAAAGGCGCCAGATTTATAAGGTTTTGTGATGCATTTAATATTCCAATAATCACTCTCGAAGATGTTCCGGGTTTCCTCCCCGGGGTAGATCAGGAACATGCTGGTATTATCAGGCATGGTGCAAAAATGCTTTTTGCATACAGCGAAGCTACCGTTCCGAAAATAACCATAATTCTCCGTAAAGCGTATGGTGGAGCTTTCATTGTCATGAACAGTAAAAACCTTGGTGGTGACTTCAGCTTTGCCTGGCCATCTGCTGAGATTGCTGTTATGGGTCCGGATGGAGCTGTAGCCATTCTATACAGAAAAGAACTTTCTGAATCAAAAAACCCTGTTGAACTGAAAAAAGAGCTGGTTAAAAAATACCGCGATAAAATTGCAAATCCTTTTATCGCTGACGAAAGTGGTTATATTGATGAGGTAATTGATCCTGCTGTTACCAGGAAAAAGATTGTCTCTGCGCTAAATGCTCTTAATAACAAATGGGTTAAAGTTCCGGCAAGGAAACATGGGAATATGCCGCTGTAAGGGCGCAGGGCGCAGGGCGAAAGGCGAAAGGCAAAAGACAAAAATCAATGTTTTAATACAGACAGAATTAGCCCCTTTTAGAATGGGGTTGGGGGTAAAAAATCATCGACAGGTGACATTCCATAGAACTCCGGAATTAAAATATATAAAATGAAAATAAAAAGGATATTAATTGCTAACAGGGGCGAAATTGCAGTCAGGATCATGAAGACTGCCCGAAGTATGAAAATTGAAACAGTTGCTGTTAAAACGGCAGTTGAACCAAATGCAATGTATCTTTCATTAGCCGACATGATTTATGATAATACTGAAGATGTCACTGAAATACCTGTCTTTCTGAACATCGAAAAACTTATAGCAATTGCACTGAAAACAAATTCCGATGCTCTTCACCCGGGTTACGGCTTCCTCGCAGAGAATGCTTACTTTGCCCAAAAGTGCAATGATAATAAAATAGTTTTCATTGGCCCCTCTCCTGATGCGATTTATAAAATGGGTAACAAAACTATTGCACGGAAGATTGCCTTAGCCAGTGAAATTCCAATGGCTATGGGAAGTGAAGACAATATTTCCAATGAAGAAGAAGCTGCTGTTGTTGCCAAAAAAATTGGTTATCCTGTAATAATAAAAGCTGCTTCCGGAGGTGGAGGAAGAGGTATGAGGATTGTCCGGAAAGCTGATGAAATGGAAAAGATGTTCATAATTGCAAGCAAAGAGGCAGAAAAAGCTTTTAACGATCCATCAGTATTTATCGAAAAATATATAGAAAATCCGAAACACATTGAATTTCAAATACTCGGCGACACTCATGGCAATGTTATACATCTTGGAGAAAGAGAGTGTTCAATTCAGAGAAAACATCAGAAACTTCTGGAGGAAGCTCCATCGTGTGCCCTGAATGAGAAGCTCAGGAAAAAGATGGGCAATATGGCTGTTCAGATAGCAAAGGCGGTCAACTACTATTCAGCCGGAACGGTTGAGTTCCTTCTTGACTCTGATAAAAATTTCTATTTCATGGAAATGAATACACGGATACAAGTGGAACATCCTGTTACAGAGATTATCACAGGAATTGACCTCATTGAACAGCAAATTAGAATCGCTTGCGGAGAATCGCTAAAGTATAAACAGGAAGATATAAAACTTCATGGATGGGCGATAGAATGCAGAATAAACGCAGAAGATGTTCAGGCAGGATTTGCCCCTGACCCAGGGAAAATTGAAAGCTTGCACATGCCTTCTGACTCATGCGTAAGAATTGATTCAGGCGTTCAGTCAGGTTCTTCGATAGTTTCAAGCTACGACTCAATGATAGCCAAACTGATTGTTAAAGGTAAAGACAGGAAAGAGGCAATAAAGAATTGCAAAATGGCCTTGGATAAAGTTTGGATCAAAGGGACAAAAACTACACTGCCGTTCTTCCGGATGCTGGTACGCCATCAAAAATTTCAGGATGGTACTTTTACAACAGCATTTATTGAAAAAGACCTGGATAAGTACTATTTCAACAGCGAATATGAAGAGATGCTGGCAGCATGGCTTGCAACAAAATTATTTATTGAAGAGAACCTGAATGATGACAGCATCAACATCGATTTTGAACATGGGAAAGAGATGAGCCCGTGGTTACTGAATAAAAGAATTAATCAGTTTTAAATCAATCCATAATAATGGTAAACGATAAATTCCATATAAAAAAGCTCTATGCACTTTCATCGGAAAACAGAAAATTCAGTTTTTCTCTTCCTCTGAAGCAAACAATCAGGATTGGAAAAAGGGATTATGATGTTAAACTGAAGGCTGATGAAAAATATGGCACCTATATTTTGTGGAAGAACCGGAAGTACCCTGTTGAAATTATCCGGTCACGTCAAAACAAATATGAGATCCTTTTTAATGACATAAGTTATACTTTCACAGTTGAGACACCTTTCTCACTTAAAAGGATGAAGGTATTGAATTCGAAAAGAGGAAAGGTTGAAAAGGAGTTCATTAAAGCTCCCATGCCAGGGAAAATAATTGATGTTCTGGTAAGAGAAGGATCCAGTGTTCTCAGGGGTGAACCTGTTGTGATACTGGAAGCGATGAAAATGCAAAACGAAATATTATCTCCGGTAAATGGATTGATTGTAAAAGTCACAGCCAGGACAAATACCAACGTTATGAAGGATGATCTCCTTGTTGAGATTAAATTATAGATTTCAGCATTATTTCTTCTCTATTTCCTGATTCCTAATCAATTATACTTCTTATTCTGAAAATGATAGAATAGTACCAGAATGCAACCAAATGTAATTATGATTGATATTGTTCCGTAAACAAGGCTTTCAGCAGGGACAGAAGTTATCCATGCACAACTTATCCAGTACAATGGAGAAAAAAATGCAAAATAATTCCAGGGATGATGGAAAAGTAGCCCGAATGGGATTGCAGCCAGGAAAATCCCATATAACTTAGAAAGAGTCCGTCCTCTGGCTTTATCTGCTGCAAGGCTTCCTGTAAAAATAAAAACAAAACCTGTCTGGGATGACAGAAGAATAGTAACAAAAGTGGTTCTTAACCATCCCTCGGTCGGGACGGGATTAGTAATAATGATAGTCAGCAACACTATAATAAAACTCAGAAAACCTGATCTTATCATTCGTATAGCGAGAGAAAATAGATTACGGATTGGTGTTGCAATACTGAAATGAGCTACGTCCAGATTGTACTCATCGAAAAACATAAATGCATGTATAACACCAAAAACAGCAGGAATTGCAGAAATAATAATAATCTCCGTTAATGTAAAATAGTTACTGATCAGCATGTCAGTTTTAACAGAGACAAAACCGGAGATCAGCAAAAAAGTGAGTTTAAGAAAGATTGCAAGTATTAGAGGAGTCAGTATCGCCGCCAGAAGCTTTGGATTACCTGCAATATACCTTATATCAGCATTTAATAATCCTTTAAATCTGGCCCACATAATTCTTTAATCGCAATAAATGAAACAAAAGAGGTTTCCCGCTGGTGAGAAACCTCCCGTATTTTTTAGCTTTTAACAGGAATATGCTTAAGCGTGCCAACAAGGAAATCCCAGAACCTCTTCACTGAAGCGATATTAACCTTCTCATCAGGAGAGTGCGGGTATTTGATTGTCGGACCGAAGGAGATCATATCGAGGTTTGGGTAAACACCACCAAGAATGCCACATTCGAGACCAGCATGAATGGCTTTTCTTTCAGGAATTTTTCCAAACATATCTTTGTAAACGTCGCTCATTGTTTTCAGGATTGGAGATTGTATATTTGGTTTCCATCCCGGGTAGCTGCCAGTTAGGGTAACTTCAGCTCCGATCAATTGAAAAACAGCTGCAATCCTCCATGCTGTTGACTCTTTCGCGGAATCAACAGAGCTGCGTGTAAGACAATAAGTTTCAAACTTGCCTCCTATACATCTGACTATTGCAAGGTTGTTCGATGTCTCAACCAATCCTTTCATAGCCTGACTCATTCGTACAACTCCATTTGGACATACAAACAAGGCCCTTATGATCCTGTATTGTTCGCCCTGGTTCATTACTTTGGGGGGGAGTGCAACTTTTTCAAAAGTGAACGACATATCCGGCTCAGTATCTGAGAATTCTGCTCTGTAGATCATTTCATAACCCTTCACAAATTTTTCAAATTCTTTTGCCTTAATTTCGGGTATAAGAACAATTGAGTAGGATTCCCTTGGAATTGCATTCCTCAGGTCGCCACCAGCTGCTTCAGCCAGCCTTATACCAAAATCATTCTCTGCCTGCATAAGAAACCTGAACATTATCTTGCTGGAATTAGCTCTTCCCAAAGCAATATCAACTCCAGAATGACCTCCCTTTAGACCCTTAGCAACAATTTTATATGCAATCATTCCTTTAGGAGGCTTTTCTTCCGCATAATCCTTTTTAATATTTACATCAATTCCACCTGCACAACCAACGTAAAGTTCACCCTCATCCTCAGAGTCAAGATTCATCAGAATATCGCCTTTCAGCAGACCTTTTTTAAGTCCGAAAACACCTGCCATTCCTGTTTCTTCATCAACAGTGAAAAGCGCTTCGATCGGTCCATGAGCTATGTTTTTTGAAGCAAGAACTGCCATTGCCGCTGAAACTCCTATTCCATTATCAGATCCAAGTGTTGTACCATTTGCTCTTACCCATTCCCCGTCAATAATGGTTTCAATAGGATCTTTTTCAAAATCGTGTATCTTATCGCTGTTTTTCTGAGGTACCATATCGAGATGTGCCTGGAAAATCACACCTTTCCGGTGTTCCATACCTTTTGTAGCTGGTTTCCTGATAATTACATTACCAACTTTATCCACAGCTGTTTCAAGGTTGTTTTTTTTGCCAAACTCCTTCATAAACTCAATCATCTTTTGTTCATGTTTTGAAGGACGCGCGATCTGTGTTATTTCATGGAAATAATTCCACAATTCTTTTGGTTCAAGATTACGTATGTCGGTCATTTTTAATTCGTTTTAAATTTCAAATTTTTAACTCATTAAAATTAGTACAATTTGTGAATAAAAACAATGATAAATTGAGGTATAAGACTAAATCATCCACTTAAATATTTTACTTGTTTTTTATATTAAAAAAATGTCGAAAACTTAATTATTGAATAATTTGAATTAAGTACCAATTTTATTACTTTGTGACACCTGATTATGAAAATAAAAAGAAATGTAACTAATATAAAATGAACAACATATCAATTTATAACAATATAATATTCTTACTTAAGTGCGAAATTAGTCATTTAAAAACCTCAGAATGATATTCCTCTATATTGTTATAGCGTTAGTTCTGATATTTGACTTTCTTAACGGATTTCATGATTCAGCTAATTCCATAGCAACAGTTGTCTCAACAAAAGTTCTCTCCCCATTGGCTGCAGTTATTATGGCTGCCTTCTTCAATTTTATTGCATTTACTGTTTTCCCGTTAAGAGTTGCTCATACTATTGGTAAAGGTGTTGTAAATCCTGATGTTCTGAATCTTACAGTTATTGCAGCTGCACTTGTAGCTGCAATTACCTGGAATCTACTTACCTGGTGGTGGGGACTCCCTTCAAGTTCATCTCATACATTGGTAGGTGGACTTATAGGTGCTGCTGTGTCACATTCGGGGATTAGCTCAGTGGTGTTTTCAGGTGTAATAAAAATAGTTTTGTTTATTTTTATAGCGCCAATTATAGGTATGATTATGTCATTTACAATTTCCACTATTGTAGTTTATATTTTCAGAAATTATACTCCTTCAAACGTCGATAAGTTATTTCGGAGATTACAAATTATTTCTTCATCTGCTTTTAGTCTGGGACATGGGGGCAATGATGCACAGAAATCGATGGGTATAATCTGGGCAGCTCTAATTGTATCAGGATTGGCTACTAAAAATGATCCGATTGCTTTATGGATAATTCTTTCATGTCAGTCTGCAATTGCGTTTGGGACGATGTTCGGCGGATGGAGAATTGTTAAAACGATGGGACAGAAAATTACCAAACTGAAACCATTTGAGGGCTTCTGTGCAGAAACATCGGGAGCGCTGACACTTTTTGGCGCAACACATTTTGGGATTCCGGTCAGTACAACTCATGTAATCACAGGTGCAATAATCGGTGTTGGTGCCAGAAAGGGAGCTTCAGCTGTTAAATGGGGTGTTACTAAAAAGATATTCTGGGCTTGGATACTCACAGTACCGATAAGTGCAGTCATTGGAGGTATTATGTATCACTTTTTCAATTGGATCTTTTAAGCTTGCCGATAGTATTGGGTTACCATTATTTAAAAAACATAATATGAATATTGATAAATTTCTCAAGTTTTTTGTGCCAAAGGATCATTCCTTTTTCCCTCTTTTTGAAAGTGACGCACAAAACCTGGTTAAAGCAGCGGTACTTCTTAAAGAGCTAATGTCCAGTACAGAAATCGAAGATCATGAAAGAATCAATAAAGAGATCAAAGATATTGAGCATATAGGCGATCAGATAACTGATAAAACATACGTTCAGCTCAATAAATCATTCATTACCCCTTTTGACAGGGAAGATATTCATGAATTGACAGCACATATTGATGATGTTGTAGATTCAATAAATGGTATCAGCAGAAGGATCTGTCTTTATAAACCAAAAAAGCTAATACCTATCTACAAGGAAATGGCAGATGTGATCTGTGATGCTGCAATGCAGATCGAAGTAGCTATTCATTGTCTTAAGGATCCAATTGCCAATAAAGAAAAAATAAGGCAGGCATGCACTAATGTTACTGTTATTGAGCACAAGGCAGATGAACTTTACTTTGTAGGCGTATCTGAGCTATTTGAAAAAGAAGAAGATACGAAAGAATTGCTTAAAAATAACAAAATTCTTGAGATTCTTGAAAGGTGTGTGGATGAAGAAGAAGATGTTACAGATACCCTTAAATCAATCCTCATAAAGATAGCATAAAACTATAAATACTAGGTTCTCGGTTGTAGTATGCGGTATATTTACCTAAATTATACCGCATACCATAAACTTCAAATCTCTTATCTTTTAATATTCGGCAACTCCAGTCCGTAACCTTTCTTTTTATCTTCTGCTTTAAGAAGGAATGCAAACAGCAGGGAAAGTACGCTCAGGGTGGTGAACAGAACCAGGTCGAAGAAATAATTATATCTCAGGTTCAATCTGCTCTTTTCAATAATCGGATAAATAGCTTCTGATGTTTTAATTTCGATATCCTTATCAAATTTCCCTTTATCTCCTGACGGATTAATGCCTGAAAGTGCACTGGCTGTACTTGCTGAGATACTGCTTTTCAGACTTATCATATCAGAAAGTGAAGTCGGAGCAGACTCATAAGTAGTATTCTGCACAAGTGAGTCAATTGTACGGCTGCTGGCTTTCTCGGCAAGCTGGGAGATTTCTTTAGCTGTAAGATTAAAGGATTTTGCAGATAATATCCGTTGATAGGCACTGGTTACTGCCTCTTTTACAGCTATTTTATTAGGTGTTACATGGGGATTTGTGGAATTAAGAACTATTCCTAACAATAGTGGAATTATCCATAATCCAATATTTTGAATCCAGAAGATCACAGCATAAGCTGTTCCCAGCTGCTTTTCCGGTATAATTTTTGGAACCGAGGGCCACATTGCAGCAGGAACCAACGAAAAACCAATTCCAAGAATAATTACGACAGAGGCTGCGAGCCACCATGCATTAAATATTGGAATGGTCAGCATACTATGAACAAAAATCAAAATAAACGAACCGATAATCATGATAGTTGCACCTTTCCCTTTTTTGTCATAAACTGTACCGAATAATGGTGTTAGAAAAATAGTTCCAAAAGGCAGCAAACCGGGAATAGCTCCTGCAAGGTTTGGATTAATATGATATTTATTAATCATCAGATCGGTCGCATAAAATAAAAACGGGAAAACTGCGGAATAAAACAAAACGCAGAGAATGGCAATATACCAGAATCCTCTGTTCTTGATAATGAACAAAATATCTTTAAGTTCAAAAGCATCTTCTTTGGCATTACTATTTGAGCTCTGAGCAATTGAAGCATCCAGTTTCCTGTCCATGAATGTGTAAATAATAAATGCAGATAATGCAATCAGCATAAATACAAAGGCCAGCAAAACCGGAGATGAGTAGGAATATGTTCTTGCCACCGGTAAGGCTATAAATAGTGCCAGAGCCGTACCAAGCCTGGCTATTGACATCTGCATACCCATTGCCAGAGCCATTTCTCTTCCTTTAAACCATTTTACCACAGCCTTCGAAACCGTGATTCCGCCTGCTTCGGTTCCAACCCCAAATATTCCGAATCCGATTGCTGAAATTATTACCTGTGTTTTTATTCCAAAAATCAAAGCTCCTTCAGGGAACACGTGTCTGAGTGCCCAGTAATTAAGTCCTGTTCCGATTGCCATCATGGATGTGGCAGCAAGACCGGTAAAACGCACCCCCATTTTATCGAGGATAATTCCACTAAAAATAAGCATGAACAGAAATACATTGAACCATGTATATGAAGATGTATATATCCCGAAATCAGAACTGTTCCATCCCAAAACACTTTCAAGCATTGGTTTAACGGGGGAAAGGGCATAATTAAAGAAATATGCTCCGAACATTGAGAATGATACGATTATAAGTGCGGTCCATCTTGCCTTCTTCGAATCACGTAAAGTATTGATTATTTGTTCCATGATTAATTTTTTTTGGTTATAAGTTTCTGACGGGTAAATGTAATTAATAAATTTTTTAAACGAATTAATCGGCCAACTATTTCATTGGATACAATTCATGATAAAAATTAAGATTTATTTCTTAATATTAGGAAGTTCAAGGCCATATCCTTTTTTCTTGTCTTCCGCTTTAAGCAGGAATGCAAAAACCAGGGCAATTATACCAAAACTCATAAAGATAAACATTGGTAATGTATAATTGTAAGTAGTTACGTAACTTCCTTCCACCAGAACTTTACCGGTAATACAATATTTATCGAGAACCCAGCCAATAAGAAAAGGAACTCCCCATAATCCAATATTCTGGACCCAGAAAATCAAAGCATATGCCGTTCCCAGCTGCCTTTCCGGAATAATCTTTGGCACCGATGGCCACATTGCGGAGGGCACTAATGAAAATCCAATTCCCAAAATAAGGATTAAAAATATCGCAAAGAAATAACTGTTAAAAAGTGGGATTGCAAAAAGAAAATGTACAAGAATGATAAGCATTGAACCAATTATCATTATTGTAGCACCCTTTCCTTTTTTGTCGTAAAGGCTCCCAAAGAACGGGGTAAGGAGAATATTCCCAAAAGGCAGCAATGAAGGTATAAGACCTGCATAATAATCATCCACGCCAAATTTATTGATCATTAAATTTGTGGCATATTTCAGAAAGGGGAACACCGCCGAATAGAAAAGAACACAGAGAATTGCAATGTACCACCATCCTCTATTGGAAACAATTGACCAAAGATCTTTTATTTTAAATGCTTCTTCAGGTTCTTCATCATTTCCTTCTGCTGCCAAAGCCAGGGATTTATCAAGTTTCTTATCCTGAACACAATAAACAAAAAACGAAAGTAATCCAATACATAACAAAATCAGACAAATAAGTACAGGAGCAGAAACATGTCCAAATTTTAATGCTACCGGTAAAGATGAGGATAACGCAACCGCTGTTCCAAGCCTCGCTATTGCAAGTTGCAATCCCATAGCCAAAGCCATTTCATGACCTTTAAACCATTTAACAATAATTTTCGAAACTGTAACACCTGCAACTTCACATCCGACTCCAAATATTGCAAACCCTATAGAAGCTAACCATACCTGTGCGGGAAATGTCCAGATTATTGTCCAAGTTTGTCCGTCCAGAGAATGTGTGGATACTGCATAATATTTTATACCAGCGCCGATAATCATAACAATACCTGAAACTATTCCTGTGAATCTGACACCCATCTTATCGAGGATTATCCCTCCAAAAATGAGAAAGAAGAAAAATACATTAAACCAACTATAAGAACCCGAAAACCAGCCATAAGAAGTTGCCGACCAATGCAATTCTTTATCAAGCATTCTTTCAAGGGGTGACATAACATCAGTTAAATAGTACCCTGCAAACATTGTAAATGCTACAATAAGCAATGCTGTCCAGCGTGCGACTTTAGAATCACGAAGAGTATTGGTAATTGTTTCCATAAATGGTTGCTTAGTTGAATTTAAGAGGGTGAAAGTAATTAATATATTTCTCAAACAAATTAAAAATACTTTTATTTCGGAACCATTTTACTTCAGAATTGTTAAATTATAATTAAGATAAATATGCTACATTTGGCGAATTGTTGACGATCTCAGATTATTAAATAATTCTTATATTAAAGTTTGTGAAGGACATATATCATGAAAAAATCTGTTACACTTATATTTTTTGTACTGGTTTCCTTGATTTCATTTTCTCAACAAAAGATAAAATGGTACACAATTGAAGAAGCTGAAAAACTTAATAAAAAGGATCCCCGACCGATTTTTATAGACACTTATACTGATTGGTGCGGATGGTGTAAAAAAATGGATAAAGACACTTTCACGAATTCAGTGATTTCTGATATCCTTAATAATAAATTTTATCCGGTTAAGTTTAATGCTGAAGGAAAAGATAGTATTAATTTTCTCGGTCACACCTATATAAATGACGGTAAATCAGGAAATGCCCATCAGCTTGCAGTTGCACTTTTACGGGGACAATTATCTTATCCGACAGTTGTTTTCCTGACTGCTCAGAAAAACGGCGAATTACAAGCTTCTCCGGTTCCAGGTTACAGGGAAGCAAAAGACATGGAAATTTTGCTAAGCTTCTTTGCAGATAAAGCTTACGAAACTCAGAAATGGGATGATTTTCAGAAGAGTTTTCAGGGGAAAGTGAAGTAATACCCCTCTACTTTCCGATAATATAATTCGATGGCAGCTGAATAATCTCTCCAAACTGGTAAACAAGCCTTCTGGAATTGAATAATATATCAGGTCCTTTGCTGATTTTCATTTTTACCACATCCGGAACCCTGTAAAATAATTTATCAAACGAAGGCGCTTCTGTCTCTGCTTTTTGTTTCTTAATTATTGTGAGATTTTTAGTTTTATGTTCGGGAATAAGTTCTACAGTTACAGGAATTCCTACTTTTGCTGTACCTGCAACCGGTCCTGTTAATTCGGAGAATTGGAACAGTGTTACTGGTTTTCCAATCATTGCTTTTTCAGGAATTACCTGGTATGAGAATGTTTTGGTTTCTTTTAGGGTTTTACCAGTGAATAATTCCGTATATTCCTTTTCGAGACGATTAATCTCATCTATTGCAGCTTCATTCTGCGGAAAGACATTAGCTTCGCCTGTAAGAATAAGATGCTTTCCATCTCTCATTTCCATAAGTCTTTTGGCAGCCTTCTCAGCCAGCTGATCAAGAGTAAGCTTTTTTTTCTTTTCCACTATGTAAGGTATCCGGATGAATGAGGAATCGACATTTACGCGTTTATAAAGTGTATCAGTCTCCTGCTGAAAGTATTCATCTGATCCAAGATCATAATAGCTGTTCTGAGTGATCTCTGAATCGCTTGTCGCGTTCTGCCGCTTTTCCGAATAATATGTCACCGGGTTCAGATCAAGAATAAGACCCTCTTTCTTTAGTGCCAGAATATTTGTCTGAAAAAGAGTATTGCTTTCAATTACATAAAACTCAGAAGGATCCAGCTCCTCGTTAGTTTTGACTGTCAGGTCCTCTATTGACCAGTATTCATTTTCACTCTGAATAACATTATCAAGACCAAGCAGATCGCCGGCATATCGCGCATACGGACCTGGCTTTTCTATTGTCCTTTCCATTTTTACATACACGGTAAACACAGTCCTTGGCAGACCATACACAATACTTCCTTCCCTGAGCTTGACTGTATCAGACAGAGGTAAAATAATGATCTTCGGTTCAGCAAGCTTCCTGTTTGTAAAACATGAAGATGTGAATAATAAAAATATCAGATATATGGATAGCCTTGGAATAGTTTTCATATTGTGTGTTTTAAGTTCAAAGTTTAAAGTTCAAAGTTTTGATGTTTAAAAATTCACGCTTCAGTTTCTCTTATTTTATTGAACGCATTTCCCAGATTCATAATTATATCTGACGCAATAATTGATTCATAACACGATCTTTTAGCAGCTATATCACCTGCAAGACCGTGAAGGTAAACTCCTAAAACAGATGCATTTTCAGGTGTATAACCTTGCGCAAGCAAAGATAATATTATTCCTGTAAGTACATCGCCGCTACCGGCAGTCGCCATACCGGGATTACCGGTGCTATTGAACATTACTTTTCCTTCAGGGGTTGTGACAGAAGTATGAGCCCCTTTAAGAACAATTATACATTTATGTTTTTGGGAGAATTCAACCTGACTCTTAAGTCTGGTAAAACTATTTTCCTGTTTTTCTGTAAGTCGTTCAAATTCTTTAGGATGTGGAGTAAGAACTGTTCCGGCAGGTAAAAGAGAAAACAACTTTTTATTTAAAGAGAGGATATTAAGTGCATCAGCATCAATTACCATTGGCTTTTTACATCCGGATAACAAACTATGAAGGGCTTTTTGAGTTTCCAGTTCGATCCCAATGCCAGGGCCTATACCTATAGCACTGAAAGAGTCAGTGTTTCCTATTTCTGAAATAAAGTCCTGGGCTAAGTCTGTTCTTATCATTGTCTCAGGAGAAGCGCTTTGTATAATCAGACTACCACATGAAGGTATGTGACATGTTATCAATCCAATACCTGTTCTAAGAGCTGCCATGGCTCCCATGACTGCAGCACCCATTTTATCCAAAGACCCTGAAACCAGCAAGCCATGACCAAAATTTCCTTTATGATCAAATTTATTTCTTTTCTTAAGCAAAGGAGCAATATCACTCTTATCCAATAATATATAAGACGAATACGTATTTCTTATTATATTGCTGTCTAAACCGATTGGTAACACTTCCCACTCTCCGACATATGGAGCATTTTCGGCAAACATAAATGCGAGCTTGGGGAATTGAAAAGTAAGAGTGAAATCGGCTTTTATAACACTGGCAAAGGAATTTTCACAATTATCTTCACCAAACAACCCTGATGGAATATCAATGGAAATAACTGTCGGATCAATCTCGTTTATCTTTTTTATCACCTCGCCCGCTAATCCTTCAACCGGATGTGTCAGTCCGGAACCGAAAATTGCATCTATTACGATATCACCTGAAGAGATAGTCGGGAACTGATTTGCATTTGTTATAAAATCCAGACTGATAGCTGTTTCCGTTTCCAGACGCTTCCTGTTAAGCTCCCAATCGGCTGATGTCTTTTCAGTATAATTAACATAATGTACTTCAGCATCATACCTGTTATTGACCAGCAACCTGGCAAGAGCAATACCATCTCCTCCATTGTTACCCGGACCTGCAAAAACAACGAAGTGTGCAGATCGTCCAAACTTGTCTGTTATCCATCTGAACAGCTGTCCTGCAGCTCTCTCCATAAGATCAACGGATGCAATAGGTTCCTGCTTAATGGTGTACTCATCAATTTCTCTTATCTGCTTACAACTGAAAATTTTCATCGCTATTGTAAATTGTTTTACAAATTTACATTCTTCATCCATTATTAAAAAGCAACTTGTAAATAATGAATGTTAACAAGTGGGGAAAGCAGGTTTTTCTTCAAAAATAGATTAATATATTTGTTTGTTATCAGCTTGTATCAATCAACGCGTATATCATAATTTAGTACGCTATAGAAAGAAAATCAGTTATTTGATCCTGAATTAATTATTAACAAATAAACTAAATATGCTTAAAAATCATCCCAGGGGACTTCTCGTAGCTTTCTTCTCAAATATGGGTGAAAGGTTCGGATTTTATACAATGATGGCTATTCTTGTTCTTTTTCTTCAGGCCAAGTTTGGACTTTCAGCTGAAAAAGCAGGTGGTATCTATAGCTGGTTCTATTTTAGCATATATGCCCTGGCTCTGGCAGGTGGAATTCTTGCTGATGCGACAAAGAAGTATAAATTGGTTATACTTGCCGGTATTATAATAATGTTCGCCGGTTATATTATTATGGCTATACCGGGGATGACACTGACTATCACTATTATCGGACTCTTTACTATTGCTCTTGGCAATGGTTTATTCAAAGGCAACCTGCAGGCTGTCGTCGGACAGATGTACGATGATCCGAAGTATTCCGCATTGAGAGACTCAGCTTTTATGATCTTTTATATGGGGATAAATGTCGGGGCATTTTTTGCTCCCTTTGCTGCTACCGGTATACGCAACTGGTGGCTCAAAGCCAATGGATTTACTCATGATGGCACTCTCCCATCTCTTTGTCACCAGTACATAAATGGTACACTGACTGATACGACAGCTTTACAGCAGCTAGCTAACCATGTAAGTCTTAATGGCCCGGTGACAAATCTGGCAGGCTTTACCGGCAAATATCTTGAAGTTTTCTCTAAAGGTTACAATTATGCTTTCGGAATTGCAGCAGGAGCTATGGTAATTTCCCTGCTGGTCTATATATTTTTTAACAGGTTGCTTCCAAATAAAGAAAAGGTTATTGCAGAAACAGGAACTAAAATTGAATTTAAACCTATGATTCTTCTTGTTTCACTTGCTGCAATGGTAATTACTGCCTTCGCTATGAAGTTCATCAACGGTCTGGCTACTGGGTTTGCATTTGGATTATTTGCCGGTTTTATTACCTGGATCATTTTGAGTTCACGTAAAGAAGAAAGAACACGTACCACCGCACTGGTTCTTGTTTTTATAGTTGTGGTTTTCTTCTGGATGTCATTTCATCAGAATGGTCTTACTCTCACATTGTTTGCCAGGGATTATACGGCTAAACAGGTGTCTCCATTTACCAATTTCTTTTTCACATTGCCATCGATGCTGGCTTTTGTGGGATCCATAGCAGGACTTGTTTTACTGATACGTAAAAACCTGAAAAAAAATGCCAGGATAGCCGGAGCAGTAATTTTTGCAATAGCTTTTATATACTCATTTTATCTTTTAACCGGGTTTGATATTACCGATTTATTAAAGAAATGGATCACTCCGTTTGGAGTGCAAAATGCCATCTCACCGGAAGTTTTCCAGTCATTTAATCCACTTTTCATTGTTGCATTGACTTTCCCGGTAATGGGTGCCTTTGCGTGGTTATCAAAAAAAGATTTAGAACCTTCAACCCCTAAAAAAATAGGAATTGGAATGGTGATTGCTGCTGTCGGATTCATAGTTGTACTTTTTTCGTCAAAAGGACTTCCTTCCCCATCATCTTTGGCAGGGGCTCCTCTTAATGATATAAACAGAGTTTCACCATACTGGCTCATAAGCAGTTATCTCATACTTACAATAGCTGAACTTTTCCTCAGTCCAATGGGATTATCATTTGTTTCTAAAGTGGCACCATCGAGGTTCCAGGGACTGATGCAGGGCGGCTGGTTGCTTGCAACGGCAGTCGGTAATAAGTTATTGGTAGTTGGTACAATCCTATGGGATAAAGTGTCATTGACCACACTTTGGTTAGTATTTATCTTGTGCTGTCTTGTCTCCACCACCTTCATATTCTCAATAATAAAAAGACTTGAGAAAGCAGGTCATAGCTAAGAATTATAATTTCATTAATGGATTTATGGATTTAACTATAATGTTTATTTAATAAAACCTAAATAATTTAATATTTGTAATTTATTACAGGATATTACCTTCTTTTTACTATTTTTGTGACCTGATAATATGCATCCATTGAGATGCATTTTCATTTTATTAAGCACTTAACTATGAAAGTCCTGAAATTTGGAGGCACTTCCGTAGGATCGCCTGAACGGATAAGGGGAGTAAAAAAAATAATTGAATCGGAATCCTCGCCTTGTGTAATTGTCATATCTGCATTTCAGGGAGTTACTGATGAACTGAAGCAAATCAGCGAGCATGCCTCTACAAGAAATAATGATTATACGATACTTCTGGAGAAGATAATTCATAAACATATCGAATATGCAAAACAACTGATAATCAAGGATAAGCAGCAGCCTGTCCTTGAAGCAATTGAAAATATCTTTAATGACCTCCGGGAAACTCTCAAGGGAATTTATCTTCTTCGTGAATTAAGCAAACATGCTCTTGATCAGGCGTTGAGCATCGGAGAGTTACTATCATCTCTTATAATAAGCAACATTATTAATAACAGCATCAGACTTGACTCGCGGGACTTTATAAAAACTGACAGCAATTTTGGATATGCATCAGTTGATTTCACTCTGTCAGATAGTCTTATCAGAAAGAATATCACTGAAACTGTAAAAAATATCATACTTCCGGGTTTCATTGCCAGCAACTCAAAGGGAGAAACGACCACCCTGGGAAGAGGTGGTTCGGATTATACTGCTGCTATAGTTGCAGCTGCTCTTGATGCAGAGGTACTTGAAATATGGACCGATGTCGATGGGTTCATGACAGCCGATCCCAGGAAAGTTGAGAAGGCTTATGCAATTGAGAGCCTTACCTATTCTGAAGCTATAGAGCTATCTCATTTTGGTGCAAAAGTAATTTATACTCCTACACTCAGACCAGTTTATAAGAAACACATCCCGATATTAGTTCTTAACACATTCAATCCCGGATCAAAAGGAACTATCATCAGTCATAAATCATCTGATGATAACAAAAGTCCTATTAAAGGAATTTCATCTATTGATCATATTGATCTGATCACATTGCAGGGTACCGGCATGGTAGGTGTTACAGGAACTTCCATGCGGCTGTTTGGAGCGCTGGCAAAACAGAATATCAATATCGTTATGATAACACAGGCATCGTCGGAATATTCAATAACCTTTGCTGTAACTCCTGCTGATTCAACACTGGCTGGAGAGGCTATACATGAGGAATTTAAAAATGAGATAAATCTTAATAAGGAATTAAAAGTTCTGATTGAAAAGAATCTTTCTATAATCGCAATCGTGGGTGAAAGAATGAAAAACACTCCCGGAATATCAGCAACCCTCTTTAAATCTCTTGGCAGAAACGGAATAAACGTAATAGCCACTGCACAAGGTTCTTCTGAATTAAACATTTCGGTTGTTATAAAAAATGAAAATCTTAAAAAAGCGCTTAATGTAATTCATGATGGATTTTTCCTTTCCCGGTATAAGGAAATGTACCTTTTTATTGCAGGTACCGGCCTGGTGGGATCCAGCCTGTTGAAACAGATCCAGCACCAGTCTTCCATTCTTCTCAAAGAACATAACCTTAAAGTAAACCTGATGGGTGTTACCAATTCAAGGAAAATGTTAATTGATAAAAAGGGCATTTCACTCGAGAATTACAGGGATATCCTTAAAACATGCGGAGAAAAGGGAGAAATGTCAGGTTTCATTCAACAGATGACCAGACTTAATCTAAGGAATGCTGTATTCATTGATTGCACGGCTGATTACAATGTGGCATCACGATACAGGGAGATACTTTCAAAGTATGTTTCCATTGTAACTGCAAATAAAATTGCCTGTTCCTCGGAATATAGTTATTATCAACAGCTTAAATCAATTGCAAATGAACGTGGAGTGAGGTTTATGTACGAGACCACTGTTGGTGCCGGATTACCGATTATTAAAACTATCAGCGATCTTATTGTAAGCGGCGACAAAATACTTAAGATTGAGGCTGTACTTTCAGGAACCATGAATTTCATTTTTAATGAACTTGGTCCGGAAACGCCTTTAAGCAGTGTAATCAGGAAAGCAAGGGAAAAAGGTTATTCAGAACCTGATCCACGAGTGGATCTAAGTGGAACAGATGTTGTAAGAAAAATTCTTATCCTGGCTCGCGAAGCAGGTTATCCGATTGAAAAAGAAGATGTTATTGTTAGCAAATTTCTTCCTGATGAATGTTTTAAAGGTGATCTGAACGATTTTTTCGAAAAAGTCAAAGAATACGATACTGAATTTGAACAAAAAAGGAAGGAACTTGTAAAACAGAACAGGAAGTGGAGATTTTTTGCTACTCTCGATCAGGGGAAGGCGAAGGTTGAACTTCTGACCATTGGCATTGATCATCCTTCTTTTAACCTTGAAGGAAGCAACAATATCATACTGTTAACAACCAACAGGTATCATGAACTTCCGCTTGTGATAAAAGGATATGGTGCAGGAGCTGAAGTCACTGCTGCTGGTGTTTTTGCAGATCTGATGAGGGTCGTCAATGTGTGAATAAATTAACAGCTGCATAAAGAACATTTGAGTGAAGAACATTAGAGCAAACGAATTTAAAATTGAAAAGTAAACCTTTAAAATATTATTCGACAAACCGAATGTCACCTGAAATAACCTTCAGAGAGGCTCTTCTAAAAGGATTAGCACCTGATGGCGGACTCTATTTACCTGATTATTTTCCATCAATATCACTGAAAGAGCTTGAAAGTTTTTCCTGTAAAGAGTATCATGAAATAGCTTTTATAGTTCTTAATAATCTCATCGGTGAAGAGATTAATAAAAACGATCTTCAAAATATATGTCGCGAAGCATATAACTTTGAAGTGCCTCTTGAAAAAGTATGTAATCGTAAATATATCATGAGGCTTGATCAGGGACCAACTGCATCGTTCAAGGATTTTGCAGCACGTATGATGAGCAGGCTAATGCAACATTTCCTGGCTCTTAATAATCAACACCTTACAGTATTGACTGCCACTTCGGGCGATACCGGAAGCGCAGTTGCAAGTGCTTTTTACGGGCTCAAAAACATTGACGTAATTATATTATTTCCTAAAAATGAAGTGACCTTTATGCAAAGGAAACAGATGACGACACTGAATGACAATATAAGGGTCATTGCCATTGATGGAAAGTTCGACGATTGTCAGAGGCTGGTCAAAAAGGTCTTTCTGGATCCATCATTGTCAGGGATTTCCCTTTCATCTGCTAATTCTATTAATATCGGGAGGTTACTGCCCCAATCATTGTACTATTTTTATGCATGGTCGAAACTCTCATGTGATGTCGGTGAAAAGGCGATCTTCAGTGTTCCTTCAGGTAATTTCGGAAATCTGATGGGTGGACTTACTGCGTTAAAAATGGGTCTTCCTGTAAAGCAATTTATTATTTCGACAAACGAAAATAATGAGGTCCCCGAATTTTTAAGAACAGGGATTTATAAATCAATCAGTCCATCAAAAAATTGTATTTCAAATGCGATGAATGTTGGTCATCCCAGCAACCTGGCAAGAATAGTTGCACTTTATGGTGGAATGATGGATGAAACCGGAAATATTACTAAAGCACCTGACCTTAAGAAAATGCATGAAGATCTTTTTGCAGTTGAGGTAACCGATGTAGAAACAAGGGGAGTAATTGCTGAAGTCTATAAACGTTATAATATTCTGCTTGAACCCCATGGAGCCATTGCCTGGAAAGGAATAACTGAATATTTAAGATTTAGTAAGTATTGTAATTCAGAAAAGCAACTTTTTATATCTGTTGAAACGGCTCATCCGGCAAAATTCCAGGAAGAACTTAAGCAAATTATCAATGTCAGCCCTGCCCTGCCTGTTTCTCTTGCCGGCATTTCGGCAAAGAATGAATACTTTGTCCAAATGGAAAATAAGTATGAACCGTTAAAAGAATTTATATTTAAGAACTACTAATTAAAATTATTTTTATGTATATAATATGTTCTGATCTTGAAGGGGTTTTTGTACCGGAAATATGGGTAAATGTTGCTAAGCAGACAGGAATCGATGAACTTAAACTTACAACCCGTGATATTAGTGACTATAATGTCCTGATGAAGCGGAGATTAGAATTATTGAAGCAATATAATCTCACATTACCTGATATTCAGAAGGTGATCTCACATCTCGAACCACTACCGGGAGCATTGGAATTTGTTGACTGGCTCCGTGCACGTATGCAGCTTATTGTTGTTTCCGACACATTTATTGAATTTGCCGATCCCCTGCTTAAACAATTGAGATATCCAACACTTCTGTGCCATCATCTGAGTGTTGACTCGAGCGGTAACATTATAAACTATAATCTCAGACAGAAAGATGCAAAAAAAATGGTGGTTGAAGCATTACAAAACCTTAAATATAAGGTAATTGCTATAGGTGATTCTTATAACGATATAGCGATGCTTCGGAAAGCGGACTTTGGAATATTATATAACCCTCCTATAAATGTGGCTGATGAACACAACGATTTGAGAATTGTAAAATCATATAATGAAATTAAGGAGATCATTTTGCAACTTATTGCCAGGCAAGATTAGCCGTATCAATTTCTTAAGAATTATACTGTTAATTAATTAACAGTAAGTCCGGATAATTAAATATTTTCAGATTGGGTCAGGAGTGATACAATATTTTCCTATTTTTAACTTCTATTCATACCCAAAACCTGACTATCATGAAACTGCCACCATCCTCCAAAAACTGGCTGACAATCATAGGTTCCATTATTGCAGGTATCAATCTGTTGTTAATCATAGTGTTATTTATAATTTCCTCGATTTTTGACAAAGGAAGCACTAACATTGGTTTGTTCATATATATTATTCTGCCAGGATTCCTGATTTTAGGATTGTTATTGATTCCTGTCGGAATGATCCATGAAAGAAGAAGAATCCGCAGGAGTTTGGTTCATGAAGCATCCAGACTTCCCGGTATTGATCTTAATAATCCAAGTCACAGAAATGCTTTCATCATTTTTTCAGTCACCACAATTATTATACTTTTCCTCTCCACGCTGGGAAGTTTTGAAGCTTATCATATAACAGAATCAAAAGAGTTTTGCGGTACATTATGCCACCGGGTAATGGAACCTGAGTATACTGCCTACCAGAATTCTCCTCATGCCAATGTTTTATGTGTAGAATGTCATGTAGGATCAGGAGCATCATGGTACGTGAAATCAAAATTATCGGGGTTGCATCAGGTTTATGCAGTTCTTACAAATACCTATCCCAGGCCAATTGAGACGCCACTTCACGACCTGCGTCCGGCAAGAGAAACCTGTGAAAAATGTCATTGGCCGCAAAAATTTTATGCGCGTACTTTATGGACAAATAAATATTTTCTTGCCGATTCAATGAATACTGAATGGGATATAATGCTTCAGATGAAGACCGGTCCGGAATACAGTGGTCTGGGCCTGAAAGAAGGAATTCACTGGCACATTAACCCTGCCGTTAACATTGAGTACATTTCAGAAAATGATAAACGGGAAAATATCACTTATGTAAAATATACCAATAGATCTACAGGGGAGGTCACTGTTTACAGAAATAAAGATAATTCTATCTCAGACAGCCTCATTTCTGCTTCAAAAACAAGGACAATGGATTGCATTGATTGTCACAACAGGCCCTCCCATAATTACAACTCACCATCTGTGTACTTCAATAAAGCTTTGCTCACCGGAGCAGTTTCAAAGGATATCCCTTTCGTTAAAAAGGTCTCAATGGGAGTATTAAAAAACACTTTCCGCGACAAGGATACAGCTTTATTAACAATTAAAGACAGTTTAAACAGTTATTACAGATCGGGTTATAATGATTTCTATTCTAGTAATAAAGATCTGATAAACAGTTCCATTGCAAATATTCAGAAAGCATTCAGCCAGAATACTTTCCCAAATATGAAAGTGACTTATGATATATATCCTGAACATATCGGACATCTTGAATCTGATGGCTGCTTCAGGTGTCACAACGATGCTTTTAAATCGGATAATGGACGAAAAATAACAAAGGATTGTAATCTATGTCATTCAATTGTTGGACAAGGGAAACAAGGATCGCTGGAGTACACCAATATCAAAGAGTCACTGGAATTCAGGCATCCGGTAGATATCGGCATGGCCTGGAAAGAAGCCAATTGTTCGGAATGCCACAAATTCCTGTATTAAAGATAAAAGACAAAAGGGAAAATTTAACTGAAAGACTGTAAGACCGCAAGACAAAAGTAAAAGCAAAATTAATCCAATATGATATCAGATACATTCAAAAACAGGTATGTCCCTTATTTTCTGGCACTGCTAAGAATCGTTATTGGCTGGCATTTTTTGTATGAAGGAATAGTGAAAATAATGAATCCAGCCTGGACCGCCAGACCATTCCTGGAAGGTTCGCGCTGGATATTCGGAGATTTGTTCCGATGGATGATTTCGGGTAATACAGGTATGTGGATCATCGATACTGTTAATGCATACGGACTTACATTGATCGGACTTGCATTGATTTTGGGAATTTTTACCAGACTAGCCTTATGGAGCGGTGCAACTCTTTTATTTATGTACTATCTGGCTTATCCTCCTTTCGGTGGTTTCAGTTATGGCGCACCGTCCGAAGGCAGCTATCTGATTGTTAATAAGAACCTTATTGAGCTCTTTGCAATGATATTGCTTGCTTTGACCGGATCAGGTAAGTTTTTTGGATTGGATATGTTACTGAAAAACAAAAAAAGTACTCTTCCTGAGAAATCAGACCCTCAGGAAGAATCTGATTCTCATAAAAGTAATTCCCGGAGGGAATTAATAAAAGGACTTGCAGGAATACCATTCCTTGCCATATTTGCCGGAGCATTTATAAAGAATTTAACTGAAGCCGGGCCTGATGCTGTTTCAGGCGCCACAATTAAAGTTGATTTTAAACAAATAAATGATCTCAAAGGCAAATTACCTGTAGGGAAACTCGGAAACCTCACAATAAGCAGGATGATAATGGGTTGCAATCTCATCGGAGGATGGTCACATGCACGCGACCTGATTTATACAGATAAACTTTTCAAAGCTTATAATAATGAAAGAAAAATAATTGAAACCCTCTATCTTGCGGAGCAGGCAGGAATAAATACAACCTTTATGGTGACTCAGCACTATCCTACTTTTAATAAATATAAAAACATTTATAACAGTAATATGCAGTCGATCTGTCAGGCTATGTTGCCTGAAAAAGATTTTTTCTCAAATATTAACCTTGCCATAAAAAGCAGACCCACTGCAATTTATATTCAGGGAGCAGAGGGTGACAGATATGCTAGCACTGGTAGACTGGATATGATTTATAAAGCAATTGAGTACATAAAAAAACAAGGCTTCCCTGCCGGTGTCGGAGGACATTCTTTAGAGACAATAAAGGCATGCGAAAGAGAAGGTATCCCTGCAGATTTCTATGTAAAAACCTTCCATCACGATAAATACTGGTCTGCACACCCGATTGAGAATCGCGAAGAATACAGTGTAATTGGTCCCGGTTCTCCTGATCATAATAAATTTCATGAGAACATGTGGGATCTTTTTCCCTTACGTACTATTGAGTATATGAAAGAGGTGAAAAAACCATGGTTTGCTTTTAAGGTACTGGCTGCCGGAGCCATTGAGCCCAAGGTCGGATTCCGGTATGCATTCGAAAACGGATCCGATTTTATTTGCGTAGGGATGTTCGATTTTCAGGTCATTGATAATGTAAATACTGCCACTGAGATCCTTGGAGATATTAAAAATCGTGAAAGAGAATGGTTCTCCTGAACACTATTTAAGAATTTCCGTAGTGTACCGATCGGCAATTTCAGTCTGATCTTTTGACAAACCGGAAATAATAATAACCAGATTTTCCTTCCAGGCCAGGAAAATTGTGCCATTATATCCGTCTTTTAACATAAACTTACCACTCCCCGATTCCACAATATCAATTCCTGTTGCAGTAAGATAGGCTTCTGCGGACTTCTTTGCCTCTTCAGGAGAATTGGTTTCCATGATAAAGATTGTAAAGTTATCGCTTCCAAGTTCGTAAGTTGCCTTATAAGCTTTATTCAAAAACTTGTGTCCCAGGACGCTTTCATTTATATATGATTCCTCGTTTTGTTTTTTACCAGTTTCAGGGAACTTAGAAAGCACAGCAGGCATTTTTGAATCTCCTTCAAGCATGCTGGAAACATTAAGAGCCAATGATTCAGCTGATTTCAATGTCTTTTCGCTTTTTGAATATATCCTGATCTTGACATAGTATTTTCCTTTAAAGAAATTTATTGCCCCGTCAGCAATATATCCCTGGGCACCAAGATTCATGAATTTGAACGAAGGAGAACGCTCAGTTGAATATATACCGAAAGCCATTGTATTATCACTAAGACGATAAATTTCAAGCTTAATAACATTCTTTCCTTTCTTATATTCTGCAACATGCAGGTCAGCAAAACCGTAAGAAAGATAAGTGTCGGCAGCACCGTCAATAAAATCCCATAAATTTTCAGGTCCATAAACCGGATAGTTTGTGGTCAGCTTGTAGCCTTCAAGTTCCGGAAAGGCAAACTCCTGGGCAGAAACTGATCCAAAAATTCCAATCAGAAGAGAAACGGTTAAAAATTTATTTTTCATTGTTAAATAACTGATTTGAATTACATTAGAAAAAATTGCAATCTACCATAAATTTATTAAGTCAGAAAATCTGCAGGAACATTCACAAGCCTTGATATATCTTTAATTTTCTCTTTTATGTTGAAATTTTTAGTGCAATTTATGTTGCATGAATTACACCCTTTACATGGATTATCATCTGTACTCAGCTCACTGATCAGAGAATAAGCCATTGACATATTTGAATATCCATAGGCATACATGTATGCCCGCATCAGATCAGGAACAGGAAGATGCTTCAGACATGCTGTAGTACATTTACTGCATCCGGTACAATAAAGACCGGTTTCAGCACTTGCGATTATCATATCTTTCTTTTCCCCTTCAGTTAGTGAAATGTCAGCCAGTATTTTAACGTTAATATCAAGCTGATCGAAGTCAGTCATACCGGGAATTGTAGTAGTAATATCAGGATTTGATAAGGCCCATTTTAACGCAGCTGTTGAATTAATCGGTTTGTTTTTTTCTTTGTCGAGAAATCCCCCTCCGGCCATAGTTTTCATAGCAACAATACCTATTCCGGCCTGACCGGCTTTTTTAATTGCACTGTTTAATTCATTTATATAGCTCTGTTTAAAATTATAAGCTGTCAGAATCACATCCAAGTTATCAGTTGCAGCTGCAGCATTAATAACCTCCGGCTCATTCATGTGGGTTGAAAATCCAATTGCTCTTGTCTTGCCATCTTTTTTAAGTTTTCTGAGAGCATTAATAATAGGCTTATATTCAAGTAACTCCGGACTGCGTACATCATGAATATACAGAATATCAACATAATCCATCTTTAGTCTTGATAGACTGGTATTAAATTTTGCCATGAAATCTTCAGCTGTGGTCTGGTCTGAAGGTTTTCCTTCCTTGTCAACACCAGCCGGCTTAACTTTTGTAGCAAGGAAAAATGAATTTCTGGGATAGTCTTTTAAAAGATTTCCGAGCATATTTTCATTATTTCCATTCTGGTAACCATTAGCAGTATCAAAAAGTTTTATTCCTTTTTCATAAGCAGCTTTACAGAGGTTTGGATTGTCGGCTCTCATCACGCCAAAGCTTATAACAGGGATCTTCATTCCTGTCTTCCCAAGAGTTCT
Organism: uncultured Bacteroidales bacterium; assembly: GCA_963838215.1. Lineage (GTDB taxonomy): Bacteria > Bacteroidota > Bacteroidia > Bacteroidales > VadinHA17 > LD21. Next base: position 53,789 of record CAWIQG010000007.1, read on the forward strand.
GTATATAATATTTTTCTCCTGCCCGGATGATGCATGTGATTTGGAAGATGCTCCATTAACTATTGAAGGGGATAAAACCATCATTCCGGCGGCACCTGATATTCCTGTCTTAAGAAATCCTCTCCTGTTTATGCTTTTCATGGTATAAAGTTTATTTTAATTTTCTGATTCGCACATCAATATTGCTATTCTTTAAAAGCTTTAAAATTATTTTAGTATTAGTATCTCCGTAATGGTATGGGTACAGAATTTTCGGTCTAAAAGCAAGAGCAGCATCCGCGACCATTTCAGGAGTCATGGTATATGGCAGATTCATCGGAAGAAAAGCAACATCTATATTCTTGAGTGCTTTCATTTCAGGGGTGTTTTCAGTATCTCCTGCAATATAGAACCTCTTATCACCGATAGTCAGAACAAAACCTATCCCTACTCCTTTCGGATGAAAAGGCTTACCCGGGGCACGTTCATTAACAATATTATATGCAGGTATTGCTTCAATAATAATGTTATTGATTTCCTGTTTGTCACCGGCTTTCATTGCCTTAGCCCAGGGAACTTTTGCAACGGAGATTTCGTTAGAGAACATTATGGTTCCCTGTTTTTTAAGATCATTTATTAATTTAGGATCGAGATGATCTCCATGCTCATGGGTAACCAGGATAAGGTCGGCTTTGGGAAACTTATCGTAGTTGCCAGAGCTGCGCACCGGATCAAAATATATGATAAAGCTGTTTACCTTGAACATAAGCGATCCATGCCCGATAAAGTACATTTCAACTATTCCTGCAGAAGTATTTATTTTGTCAGAAGCAGGAAAGTTCTGAGAATAAACCGGAATGTTCATTGAAATAATAATTATGGTAAAAGAAACTCTTAAAACTCTGATTAAATAACTGTTGCCCATTTTATTAAATTTTAATTTCACAATATACAAATATTTGCATTAGCCGATTTAAGCTTTAACTTTCTTTAAGTTTTATATGTCTTTGTGCTGGGAAGAAGAATTATTGCAAAAAACCTGTCTGAAATTAAAGGCAGGTTTGAATATCATATCTCAGTTTTATTCAATTCTGATTCCCATCACCAGGATATCGTCAATCTGGGGTGTTTGTCCCCTCCATTCCTTAAGGTTATTATCGAGAAGTTCTTTTTGTTTGCTCATTGGATAATTCTGGATATCAAGTATAAGATTTTTAAATGCTTTTTTCATAAACTTGCGGCCATTCGGCCCACCAAACTGGTCGATGTAGCCATCCGAAAAGAGATAGTATGATATTCCTTTCTCAAGAGGCCAATCGCGAAAAACGAATTCTTCATTCATTCTTGTAGAAATTCCAATAGGCATTTTACTGGCATATATGGTCTCAAGCAGATACTTGCCATTCGACATAGAACCGTCAGGTTTTTCGGTGGAATCGTCAAGCCAGTTTTTTGCTTCATCTTCTGTCATCTTTCTTACTCTGAAACAGGGATTATAGGCCCCTGAGTATTCTATCATGTTTGTGTTGTAGTCAATTATCAGAAGGGCCATATCCATACCGTCTTTTGCTTCATCATCACTGCCGACCTGTTTTAATGATTCAGTGACATGAAGACGTAATTCACGCAGTATTTCATTAGCACGCGGAGCGTAGTCCTTGTCAATTATCTCATCAAGGAAAGACATTCCCAGAAGGCTCATAAAGGCTCCTGGGACTCCATGCCCTGTACAATCGGCAGCCACAATATAAAGTCTTTCCCCTTTTTTTGTCATCCAGTAAAAGTCACCGCTAACAATATCCCTTGGTTTGAAAAGAACAAAGAAATTTCTGATATTTTCCTTAAGGATAGCTTCAGACGGAAGCAATGCCATCTGTATCCTGCTTGCATAGTGAATGCTCGATTCAAGTTCCTCTTTCTGCTTAACCACAACAGCGGTCCGTTCAGCGACAATTCCCTCAAGCCGTATATTCTCATTCTTAAGTTTTTTGGTATAAGCTTTTACTATTGCAAAAATTATCAGAAAGGAAGCTAAGGCAAACCCGATAAAAGCAATGATTGTGTTGTACCATGGTTTCAGAATTATGAACTCATATTTTAGTTCATTCCCGTTAAGACCAGTAAATGTTCTTGTTCTTACTTTAAATGTATAACGACCATATGGAAGATTTGTATAATCTTTCTCCGGATATTTGGCTTCCATTGTGTTACCGAAAGATATACCTTCCCACTTTGACCAGTCTTTATCATAACCTTCAAGCATATAACTATACTCTGTGAGTAATTCCTCTGTATAAAATGGAGTAGTCCATTCAAAGGATATCGTATTCATTTCATATACAAAAGCCTGGACAGTTTTTGATGTACTGGTCAGTAACGGAACTCTTCTTCCGGGTTCATTGCTTTTAAAGAATGTTCCATCCATAACAACAGAATCATATCCGGCAATAATTTTTACAAAAGAAGTATTTACACTGGCCGAATCTGTTTTAAGATCTGATTTATCCGCAACATAAACTGCTTTCGATTTCAGAAAATATATTTTACCTTCTGAATCCATTATACTCATCAATGGAACATTAGGCAGCAGACGGAGAACACCACAATAACTTTCAATACCATTTTCTTTATTTCGAAACAGCATTTCAATATTGGCTTTATCAATTCCACTGAACCATAGATCATTATCATTGTCAAGAAAAAGATTTTGCGAGAATTTATCTTCAGAATATCCGGCAGTTAAGTGGTTGTCTTTGATAAATCTATCAGCTGATTTATCATATCTCAGAATGCCTTTGGCTGCAGTAATATATAATTCATCCTTTATGTTATGTATTGATAGCATTTTTATATCAGCTATCCCATTTTCAGGTCCGTATTTTGATAAGGAAGTATCTTTCCCGTTTATTTTCAGGTTATAGATTGAAGAAGGATCATCAGTTAAAAGCCATACTCCACCCTCCTTTTTTTCTACAATTCCGGATATCGCTCCGGATATTTTTTTGATTCTGTCAATATAATACCATTTGTGTCCGTCATATTTAAGGATAACCAAACCACCTGGTTCAAGACCCAAATAAACAATTTCAGGATCAATCGAAGACTGCAATATTTTCTTTACATTATATTTAACAGATTGGTTACCATGTAAATTAAAACAAATACTTTCAATTCTTTTAACAATATCATTTTTTGAGATTTGTAATAATCCATTTAAAGAACCTGCAAGCAAAACATCACCTGAAGCAGATTTAATAACTTTCAGAGGAAAAACCTGAGTACTTATTCCTGCCACTTTCTTAAATCCAACATTATTCTTATCATCAATGAAACTTTTAAGAACACCGGCATCAGTGGATAAGTAAAAACTACCCGCGAATTCACAGATATCATTTACACCTGATTCTATACCCTGCTTTTCAGAAAATTCTGTGAGTGGAAGATTAAAATAGGCTTTGCTTAAAACTCCCTGCGTTGAAATCCATAATTCAGATTTACTTTTATAATCACAAAACATTGCATATATCGTATTGTCCTCAAGTCCGGAGTTCTCCTTTTTAATCTGTTGAGTAAGCTCTCCTGATCTGTTAAAAATGAGTATCCCCTCCTGATTGGTAGTGCCGATTGCAAACAAATGATTTTTAATTTTTGCTCCGGCATATACACTTACTTCTTTTAATTTTTTATTTAATTTCTCATTAATAAAGCTACTATTTACATTTCCTGTATTAAAATCATATAAAAACAAACCATCATAATAAGTACCAATAAGTATCTTGCTTTTGTTATATGGCAGCATTACTGTACAAATCTTTTTCCTGAAAAAATCTCCTCCCGGCAACGGCAATACAATTGTGTCTTTTAATTCATAGAGTCCTCCTTCATTATCTGAAATAATCAGCTTGTCGTCAATCTTTACAAGACGGAATGCATCTACAAGGTTGAACCTAAATAAATTAATCTTTGTCAGGAGGTCTTTGTTAATATCATATACATAAATGAATCTCGGGCTAAGGAATAGTACTTTATCATTTTCCACAACTATCGAATAGACTAATTTTATTTCAGGAATTGAGTCGATCCGTGAAGCAAGGGAAATATACTCCGGTTTCCCATTTACGCTCGGTTGAATATAACCAAACTCAAAAGCAGCACCAACATACACAATTCCCCTTGAATCGGATTCCAGCGAATAAATTCTTGGATTATTCCCAATCTGTATTTTTGACCATTTAATTCCATCATAACGAATTACCCCCCTGTCCTGATTTCCAAAATAGACATTTCCAAATATATCTTTTGTAATGCACCAGTTTTGCTCTGACCCCTGGGTAATCTGAGTGATATAATTCCTGATAACAGGTACACCATACCTGTTAACTTGTCCCGGTACTTTAAATCCCAAAAAAAAGAGAATAAGCAATATCGCGACTTTTTTCATGCTAAAGCCGATTTATTAACATTGTTAATTCTAATATAAAAATACGAATTTTATGTTTTATAACTATCTGTAATCTCTAATAAATTATTTCTTGTGCCTGAATATCAATTATTAGCTTCGATATCAATAATTCAGGATATTCATTTTAAGTCTTAATCAAATTTATCCCGATCATATCTGGTATTTATTGAATTTTTAATAACTTGCCGACAGAATTTAGGGTATAGCGTTAATTAATTAACATTGATGCGTTTAGGGAAAGATAAACAGGCTATTATATTAGCAGTTTTTCTGCTTTTTTCAGCATCAGCTGGTGGACAGGCAGGAAGAAGTTACAAATACCAGTTTGATGGTAATTTGCAGAAAATCGATGTCATTGCCGGAAATCAATCTCTTATCATAAATTATTCAATATCAGAGATTAACATTGGAAGTGTTATCAATGATCATGGTTCCTTTTTCCGTGTGTCCATACCAGGGCACGTTTCCACTTCAGATCCGGGCAAACCTGAGCTTCCTGTATTCAGCCGTTTGATCACAATTCCTGACGGTTCTGATTATAGAGTAAAGATTTCTGAAATCAAATCATCCAGGATCAATCCTTCAGAGGGAAAAATCGAAGGTGTACTTTTCCCGGCTCAGGAAGGGGAAACGAAGGAAATACAGCAAAAGAAACCTGAATTTTCAATTGACAAAGCTGTTTATGCAACCCGGGGAATTATCGCATCCGACACTGTCAGAATTGAATCATTAGGCACCGTAAGACGTAAAAAACTGTCGAACCTGTTTATTTCCCCGGTAAAATATAATCCGCATTCGAATATATTGGAAGTTATTACATCAATGAAGATTGAGATAACTTTTTCAAACAAAGGTAAAGTAGTATCAAAATCTCTTTTCCCTGAATCGACGCTTTTTAATGAATCTCTTTCAAAAGCAGTGCTTGACTACAATACCGGGGATGTAATTCCCGGATATTCGAACCAGCCTGTTAAGATGGTAATCATAACCGACACTGCCTTCAAAAAGCTGCTGCAGCCATTCTTCAAATGGAAAACACAGAAGGGCATTAAACTGCAGGTACTTTATAAAGGAACAGGACTGGCCGGAAATACTTATACTCAGCTGAAGGATACACTGACAAAGATTTACAATGCTTCATCTGGAACCAATCCTCCTCCTGAATACCTGCTTATAATCGGAGATGTCAACAGGGTGCCTTATTACGGTACAGGTAATGTTACTGACATGTATTACGGAGAATTTGATGGTGACGGTGATTATATTCCTGATATGTATATCGGCAGGCTGCCTGTCACCGACACAACCGACTTAAAATCTGTTGTTACTAAAATAATTCAATATGAGAAGTTTACATTTGCCGATACAAATAATTTCTATTCCCGGGCAATCGCCACTGCCGGCGTCGATGCAGACTATGCAAACTATATGAATGGACAGGTAAACTATGCTGTTACAAATTACCTGACACTTTCAAATAAAATATCCGGAGTTCCTTTTTATTATTTTCAAGATTTAGATCAAACAGGAGCAGCACTATCCAGAAAAGATTCAATAATAAATTTAATTAATAATGGCACTTCATTCATTAATTATACCGGACATGGTGAATCTGATGGATGGTTATCTCTGAATATTTATTCAACGGATATACCTGGGCTTAAGAATAAATACATGTATCCTTTGGTGATAAGTAATGCCTGCAATACCAGCCAGTTTAACACCACTTCTTTTGGAAATAAAATGGTAACAACCGCTGATAAGGGTGCAATAGGTTTTATCGGATGCTCAAATGACTCTTACTGGGATGAGGATTTTTACTGGTCCGTCGGGCCACAGACTCCTTCTGCAAATCCCACTTATCAGGCAACGGATCTTGGAGCTTACGATCGGCTGTTTCATACACAAGGGGAATCTCCTTCAGATTGGTATTTCACAATGGGACAGATTAATTATGCAGGAAATCTTGCTGTAAGTGCAAGTACATCGTCAAGGAAGAAATATTACTGGGAGACCTATAATCTGGTTGGTGATCCCAGTGTTATTCCTATTCTTGGGAAACCTGTACCTTTCAATGTCTCCCTGCCCGATACACTTCCAAACGGGATGAAATCATTATCGCTGAATGTTGATCCTTTTGCATACGTAGCCGTTTCACATTTTGATACTCTATGGGATGCTTCATACTCCAGTCCATCAGGATCAGTAATGCTTAAGATGCCGGGACTGTCAAATGATTCCTGCCTTATCGTAATAACAGGTCAAAACAGAGTGCCTGTCATAAAGACAATTCATTTTTCGAATATGACCAAAGAATTTATTAATCTGACATCTACAAGTATAAATGATAATCTGGGAAATGGCAATGGGCTGGCTGACTTCGGCGAGAAATTTTATCTTAATCTGAAAGTGAGTAATCTTGGCCTGACAGATGCCTCAGGACTTTATGCAAAAATATCGTCATCATCCGACCTGATAACAATTGACAATGATTCAACATATATCGGGACACTACCTGCCAAATCGGATGTTATTCTTTCAGATGAACTGGCTATTACTGTTTCAGACGATGTCCCGGATAAGGGAATAGTGACCATGAACCTGATTCTGAAGGATCTTAAATCGGAAAAGCATTACACGTTTGATTTCACGGTACATGCACCCAACCTTCAGATAATCAGCTGTACACTGGATGATTCTCTCCTTGGAAATGACGATTACATTGCCGATCCGGGAGAAACTTTTAATCTGATATTCGAGGTTCGCAACCAGGGGACCAGCGATGCATCAGGTCAATTCAGTATTGTTAATCCGGAAAATGATCTCATTATTCCTGAACCACCAATCAAATCAGGTATACTGAAATTCGGTGAGGTTACAAATGTTCCGGTAACAGTAAAATTATCAGATACTGTTTTATCAGGCAGTTATGTTTCAGTTTTATCGACGCTCGATTGCGGCCCGTATATTGCAACTAAAGATTTTACTTTTCGTGTTGGTAAGGTAAGGGAAAGTTTTGAAGCGGCATCATTTAATATTTTTCCATGGATCAATATAAGTTCGATCCCATGGACCATTACTTCAGGAACTTCTTATGATGGTGCTCTTTCTGCACGATCGGGAGCTATCTCTGATAATGGTACCACTTCCTTAATGATAAGGACCCTTTATGCAAAAGCCGATTCTCTTAAATTTTTTTACAAAGTATCATCTGAAACCGGTTATGATTTCTTTTCATTCAAGCTTAATGGCATTGAAATGCTTAAAGAATCAGGAGAGATCCCATGGACTCCGGAAGCTGTTGCCATACCCGCAGGATTGAATAAGATGGAATGGATTTATATGAAAGATGGTTCCGTATCCAAGGGCTCAGATTGTGCCTGGATCGATATGATTGATTTTACTGCTGGATCAGGTTCTGTCAGATATATCCAGAAAGATCTTGATGTTGCAAAAATTGTAACTCCAATTCTAAAGGACCGGTTTGGACAGGGAACTGTGACAGCAAAGGTTCTGAATCTTGGTAAAGACACATTAAATGGCTTCAACCTGGCCTACCAGGTAAATGACTATTTTCCTGTAAGACAACATTTCGGAAATACTGTTATACCTTATGGTGATTCGGTTTCTGTCTCCTTTCAGACTAAAGAGGATATGTCAAAACTGGGCTATTATAATTTTGTAGTATATGGATATGACAACAACGATGATTATCTGTTAAATGACACTACGAGCGTAGATATTCAAAACATCGACATTCTTGATTCACTTGTTATATACCCAAATCCCTTTAAAGATCAGTTTACAATATTTATTAATTCTTATATAGCTGACAAACTTCAGATATCAATAAACAATGTCTCAGGAATTGAATTATATAATGTTGAAAAAGAGACTGCTATTGGTAAAAATTCAATAATTATTACTGATCTCAGGTTATTACCGGGTCTCTATTATCTTAATGTCCGGGGAGTTACAATTAATAAGACCATACCTGTTATAAAAGCAAGCAAATAGTGTAATTTTTACACTTTATTATACAATCTTTGTAATTATGTCAATCACAATACCTACACGGGAGATGGCTTTAAACTTGTTTAAGAAATATAACAAATCAGAGAGTCTTTTAAAGCATGCGTTTTCAGTTGAAGGAGTAATGAGGTATATGGCAAAGAAATCAGGTGAAGATGAAGAAAAATGGGGAATAATAGGATTAATCCATGACCTTGATTATGAGATGTATCCTGATCAGCATTGCATGATGACAGAAAAGATATTAAAAGAAAATAACTGGCCGGAAGAATATATCAGAGCAGTATTGAGCCACGGATGGGGTCTTGCATCAGATGTTAAGCCAGAATCGATGCTTGAAAAGACAATGTATGCAGTAGATGAGCTGACAGGTCTCGTTGCAACAAGTGCTCTGGTAAGACCATCTAAAAGTGTGATGGATATGGAGGCCAGATCAGTTAAGAAGAAATGGAATGATAAAAAATTTGCTGCAGGTGTAAACCGGTCAGTAATAGAAAGAGGGGCTGAAATGCTTGGTGTCAGTCTGGATGAACTGATTACGGATTGTATTATGGGAATGAGGACGATTGCAGAAGAGATTGGGTTAGGGGATAAAAAAGGCTGCATCAATTGATACAGCCTTTTATTACCATTTAGAATATTACTACAATATTTTGAGTTTAACATTTTTGAACCAGACATCATTGCCGTGGTCCTGAAGGCCGATATAACCCTCTTTTGCTGTATTAAGGAACCACGTATAATCCTTGAATTTTGAGTTTAGAACCATCTTTTTCCAGTCTTCTGTCCATAGATGGTATTCAACCACATTAGCACCATTCTGAGAATATACAACAGTTCCCTGGTAAACCAGAATATGTACGTGGTTCCATTGGCCTGCAGGTTTGGTATTCTGAGGTTTTGCAGGAATAAGGTCATAGAGTGATCCGGCCATCCGGTTTCCGTCCACTCCAAGCTTGGCATCCGGATGTCTTTCATTATCAAGTAGTTGCATCTCGGGGGCCGATTTCCAGATGGGTTCACCAGGAATCTCCTGTGCCATAATAAATATTCCGCTGTTGCCTCCCTCTGAAATCTTCCAGTCCAGATCTAACTCGAAATTGCTTAGTTTCTTATCGTAGATAAGATCACCTCCGTTACCAGCCTCACCAGTTCCAGAACCTATGCAATGAAGACAACCATCAACAACATCCCACCCTTCTTTAGGGAAAGCCGGTTTGTTGTAACCGCGCCAACCTGTTGTAGTTTTACCGTCAAATATTGAGACGTATCCATCATCTTTTGCCGGAGCTTTTTTTGCTTTATCCTGTGATAAGCATGGTGTTGCAAGCCCAATGACAAGGATGCATGATAAAATAATGTTAATTAGCTTCATATATTTCAAAAATTAAAGGTTAATAGTCAAAAATTAAAAATTACGGATTAAGTGAACCAATAATCAATGTAAATTATACTGGCATATCAGGTAATGTAAAACCTTTGCGATAAGTATGTTTAACCATCTCAGTTGCAAACTGTTTCGCATTAAGCTTAATGTCAGGCCTATCAAACTTTGGATCGCCATCCACGATTTTAAAATTATCTGAAATGGTGAGTCTTACACTGTCATCATCACCGATATTTGTGAACTCCATTTTTTCGCCGTTCCATTCGAGTTCTTTATTCAAACCCTGAAGTCTGACTGCAAGAACTCCCATAACAACCATTTCGTTGAAGGGACCAGCTTCTGAGAAATCAGATTTAGATTTAACTCTGCTTTCCGGGCTTTCTTTGCATGCACGTACCCAATCCATTTCATGGCCACCGTTCATTGCATTTGCAACTCTTCTTTCAGTTTTTGGAACTACAGGTACACGGCCTGATAATAACCAGGGGTTTTTGCCATAGCACCCACAGATCAGTGTATCTTTTGTACCGTGGAAAATAACACCACCACCACCGTCATTCATATCTTTTCCGGCAGGCCAGCCAGCTGGTTTAGGAGGTTCTAATCCACCGTCATACCAGGTCACTTGTACCTGAGGGTATTTGATTTTTGAGCCTTTTGGTGCAATTCTTTCAGGAAATGTAAGAGTAACCATCTGAGCATTAGGCGCGCAGTCGGTCAATAATAGCGTTGAACTTCCCTGAGCTTTTATCGGGTATCCCAGTTTAAGAGACTTAAATATCGGATGCATAATATGGCAAGCCATATCACCAAGTGCACCTGTTCCAAAATCCCACCAGCCTCTCCAGTTCCAGGGAGTGTAGATGCTGTTGTACGGACGCATCCGGGTAGGGCCAATGAAAAGATCCCAGTTAAGCGTATCAGGAACCCATTCACCTTTCGGGACATTTAATCCTTGTGGCCATATCGGCCGGTCAGTAAATGCTTCAACTTTCTTCACATCACCGATCTCGCCATTCTGCATCCATTCAATTGTCTGGTTTACACCTTCATCTGATGAACCCTGGTTACCCATCTGTGTGGCAACTTTATATTTTGCTGCCAGTTTTGTCAATAGCCTTGATTCATAAACAGTGTGCGTCAGAGGTTTCTGGCAATAAACATGTTTGCCAAGCTGGATAGCATTTGATGCAACGATGGCATGTGAGTGGTCAGCAGTTGCCACAATTACCGCATCAATTGATTTTCCCATTTCATCGTACATCTTTCGCCAATCCCAATATGCTTTGGCATTTGGATTAGAGTCAAATACTCTTTTTGCATAACCCCAGTCGACATCGCAAAGTGCGACAATATTTTCGGTCGGGGCAACGTGCATCAGGTTTGAATTACCCATGCCACCTATACCAACAACAGCGATATTAAGCTTATCACTTGGAGAGGGAGTTTTACGGCCAATGCCACTAACAACTGAACTTGGTAGTATAGTCAGACCTGCAGCCACAGCACCGGTCGTTCCCAGAAATGTCCGGCGTGTAATTTTTTTTGAATTTTCTTTCATTGTCAGCAAGATTAAAATTTATTATTGATTCATAAAATTAATAATATTTAATTAAGTCAACGATCGGAGATGCCATATTTAAGAATAATTAAGTAATTTACAATTCTCTGATCCATATATTTCTGAAAGCTACAGGATTTCCATGATCCTGTAATTCAATGCTTCCAGGACCATGTTTCTTAATGAAATATTCTGGTATTCCTATATATTCAGTTGGTCCCCTTAAGCTTACATTATTCTGAACCAATACGCCGTTTTGAAGAACCGTAACTCTTGGAGACGTCAAATATGTTGTAGTATCATTATTAAAAGTGGGTGCTGTATATATAATATCATACGATTGCCATTCTCCCGGTTTTCTGCAAACGTTTACCAGGGGAGCATACTGTTTATAAATACTGGCAGCCTGACCATTACGATAAGTACGATTATTATAACTATCAAGTACCTGTACTTCATAAAGTTCCTGTAAGAAAACACCGCTATTACCCCTGCCCTGACTATCACCTGTCACTTCAGAAGGTGTTTTCCATTCGACATGCAATTGAAAATTAGTGAATTTACGCTTTGATTTTATATAACCTGCACCTTTGACACTGATCAGTTCACCATCCTTAACAATCCATTTTGTCGGGTTTCCCTGAGTATCGGTCCATTCCATATTTACATCATTACCATTGAATAAAACAATAGCATCAGAAGGTGCCTCTTTATCAGTGGCGCCGGGTTGAATGATTTTTACTTCCGGCTCCCATATCTCTGTCATCCCCGGTGTCATCTTCTCGGGTTCAGGATACTTTGTTGCAGCAGGTTTGGTTGCTTGCTGAGCCTGTCCTGAGCTATAAACATAAGTGACAAGCATTAAACTGAAAATCAATAGTTTTTTCATAGTTTTGTAAATTAATAAAATTATATTTTATGTACTTAATAATCAAATAATTAATCCAAATATCTGCAATTCTTTGTAAGAGTCATATAAATAAAATTCAGATTCTAACCGGATTATAAAATTAGAAATTTTTTATAATAGCCAGATAAGTTATACAGGTAATAATATTAATGCCTTTATCAAGGGAAAGAGATAAATTGCTGTAAATGATTAAATACGATCTTTTAAGGTCCGATCAAATCATTTTATTCTATTGAATTACTTTGCATTAAACTTTGGTTACTTTGTATTTAAATCAGATTAACCAACAGGTCATAAAAGTCATTCAAAAAGTATCGATAAGTAAAAGAAAAATCAGATCAGATGGAAACAAAATATTTTGCTCTCAGCTCAAATGAAACAAGTAAACTTGTAAAAATAATCCAGATATTATTTGGTATTATCTGCATTGCAATCGCCATCTTCTGGCTGATCTTCAATTTCAAGTCATTAACGAATGATGGGACACTCTGGATAACAATTCTATTCCTTTCAGGGTTTGGATTTTACCAGATTTGGTCCGGATCGGGTCGTGCAACAAGCTTTATTGAAATTGGAGTTGATAAAATAAGGCTTAAAAAGAATCCAATGCTTTCACCTGTAGAGATGCCTGCTATGGAAATTGAAAAAATTGAGTTGTTTCCTCTTAACGTCATCTTCTTCTTAAAAACAAAAAAAAAGATATTGCTCCGGTTCGGGACTACATATCATGAAACAAATGAAAAAATAAAAGATGAAATTTTACGCTTTGCCGGATTAAATAAAATAACCCTGGAAATAGTTCAGGAAGAGTTAAGATAGAACGATGCAACGGCACGACGGCATAACGGCGCAAAGGCGTTACTGTTAATTCTTTGGTTTCCTGCCTGACAGGAAGGCTATTAAAGAATATACAGCACAAATAATCAGAAGCCTGAAAACAAAATTTATAAGCATATCACTTACCGAGTGGGACCCTTTGTCAATGACAATAAAGGAATAAATTGCATAAGCAAATCCGAATGATAAAACAAGCCATCCGGTTAAAGATATTGGAATATAAAAAAACCCGACTCGTTTAAACCAAGTAAAATTCATTTTGCTGAGATTCATAATGAGTAGATTAATAAAATCAATAGTGAGAAGATTATTATTAAGACATTAAACCAGACTTCCCATAAGAAGTTCATTATTTTTGGATTTCCTGATAAAAAATAGATTTTCCTTATGCTGAAGAAGTTCATTATAATAAATACTAATGGAATAATGAGAAAGAATACAACAGAAAAAATTTTTTCTCTGCCTGAAAATTCATGAAGAATTGAAATTAAAGTTGAATGTTTCATATAAATGCTCTTCATTAAGAACATAATGATGATATATAGAGGAATAGTCAGCCACCACCAGCACAAAACGGATTTGTCTTTAGCGTTTGAAATTGCATCTGGCAGTATGTCACGGTTCTCTGACCGGGTAACTTCAGATTTTTTCATCTCTGTCAATTCATTTTCAAAGTTTTGCGTTTCCATAGCCATAATGTAAAAAGTTAAGTCTGGTCGTATTTATTCTGAAAGTAAATGATCAAATTATATTGTCTTTTATAAAGGTATTCATGGTTCGATTTTGTCATATATATTGACAATCATTACGGTAAAAATAATTCTAATGTCCGAGAACAGAACAAAGGTGTAAATAATTTTAACAATTGTTCGCATAAATAAAAAGAGTTGAAGGTTAATAATTAATGTAATTTTGTATTAATAATTCTGATCCTATGTTATCTCTTTTCAGGAAAGACGGCAACAAACTTGAATGCCTTTTATGTCCTCATTTTTGCAAAATTGCAGCAGGCAAAACTGGCATCTGCGGTGTCAGAAAAAACAATGGAAAGGAAATTGAGCTACTGACTTACGGAGTTATTTCAGGTTATTCACTCGACCCCGTTGAGAAAAAACCTTTATATCATTTTTTCCCTGGAAATAATATTTTATCTATCGGATCTTATGGTTGTAATATGAAATGTGACTTTTGCCAGAATTTCAACATATCCCAGAAGATCCCCGGAAGCCTGATCGCAGAAGCAGCTCCTGAAAAAATTGTCAGGGATGCTCTTTCTGTTGAAAAGAATATTGGGATCGCATTTACTTATAATGAACCGATAATCTGGTTTGAGTTTATGAAAGACGTTGCTCTGGCTGCTAAAGCTGAGGGACTATATACGGTTATTGTAAGCAACGGATATGTTAACAGCGAACCACTGTCAGAAATAATTCAATTTGTTGATGCATTTAATATTGACATGAAGGCGTTTAACAATAATTTTTACCGGAAAGTAACAGGTGCTGATATTGAACCGGTTAAAGATTGTCTGAAGCTGATTTCAAAATCCGGAAAACACCTCGAAATTACTACTCTTATAATACAGGGACTGAATGATGATGAAAAGGAAATGGCTTTACAGTCGGAATGGATCGCAGGTGAGCTTGGAAAAGATGTCCCTTTTCATCTCAGCAGATACTTCCCGATGTACAAACGCGACGATCCGGCCACATCGCAGGAAACTCTGAACAAGCTCTTTGAGATAGCTTCTGAAAATCTTAATCATGTTTATATTGGCAATACGATTTCAGATCAGGGACAAAACACAAGTTGTCCAGAATGCGGCACAATCGTAACAAAAAGATCGGGATATAAAACCTGGTTGTTAAACCTGGATAATGAAGGAAAATGCAACAGTTGCGGAACTCCGGTATACAAATACTTTACTTTTTCTTCTCCGTCAAGATGCTGAGCCTTTTAAAAAGTTTATCAACGCCTGAAATAAGATCCTTTTCTAACAATTTATAATACGCTTTCACTATTTTAGGATTATCCTTACCGTCAGGGTTGTTTACCCTCGCAATCAGATCGTTTCTGAAACTCACTGCATCAGAAATGATAGCTGACAGTTCATCAGGTTTATTTTCAGGATGCACGCCGGAATAGATAAAACAATCTGAAATCACTTCAAAAATCAGGGAGTCAATATTTTTTTTCAGTCCTCTTATACTTGCCATAAAACAGGGGTTTGAATTAATAAGTTTACAAATATAATAATTTATCCTTCAGTCTGTTCAAAGGATCTTATAATTCAGGCCTGAAAAGCCTGATACTATCCTCAACTTTCGCCATATAGAGTTGTCTTAATCTTTGTACCAGGGGCGGTTTGACATCAAAGAATTTATCATCGATGCAATAAAAAGGAAGTACCATTGGTGATGTCCCTGTCATAAAAACTGCTTCAAATTCTGAAATATCTTCAATGTTTACACAGGCAAAATCCACTTTGATCTGATTTTCCCTGCATATTTCAAGAATGTGTTTTCTTGTAATGCCATTCAGAATAACATTATCAGGAGCAGTCACAAGTATTCCGTTCTTCAGAAAAAAAATATTGGAACGGCTTCCTTCAGTTATGAAATTGTTTCCATTCACAAGAAGCGCTTCATAGGCGCTTTCATGAATGAGTTTATGATAGATTGAAGACCTCAGTTTATGATTGATAACCTTAGATTCAGGATCTTTCCGTTCAGCAAAAAAGAGGATGCCTTTAACCCCTTTTCTGTATTGTTCTTCAGATGGATAGACAGGCTCGATTAAATAGATGAGATAATTATCGGAATTGTTATTGTAGTTAAAGACGATTTTAAGGTTCATCTCTTTTTTCCTGTCTGCTCTCGTGAGGTCAATGATGGCTCTTCTCAAAGTTGGAACATCAGCAAGCTGTTTTTTTTGCTGAAGCTTAACACTTGTTGTCAATCTCTCCATGTGGTCGTTGAAAAAAACCGGATTCCCCTTTATCATCCTGATGACTTCATAAACTGAATCACCTTCATAAACCAGCGAGTTATCAAACTGTTCTGCCGGTTGGAGCTCACCGTTGAGTATAAATTTTTTCCCGTAGCATTCATTCATGATAAACCTATTTTCACGAAACAAAAATACAAACTCTCATTCAATCTGCCCTCAATTCTGATTATATTCGTAACCATTATTGAAGAACTTCGCAGCAAGCAACGGAGAACGCGCTCGCGGGGATTCCAGATGAGATTTCGACACATGTATGCGATTGTTGATATAGAAACTACGGGAGGCAGTGCACGGATTGAAAAGATCACAGAAATTGCTATATATCTGCATGATGGAAATAAGATAACGGGAGAATTTGTTTCGCTTGTCAACCCGGAACGGAATATACCATATTTTATTACCAATCTGACAGGCATAACAAATGAAATGGTTGAGGATGCGCCTTGTTTTTTTGAGATTGCCAGAACAATAGTAGAATTAACCGAAGGAAGAACTTTCGTGGCACATAATGCCAGATTTGATTATTCATTTATCAGGCAGGAATTTAAATCGCTGGGTTTCAATTATAAAAGGAATATTCTTGATACTGTTTCCCTCAGCAGAAAACTTCTCCCGGGCCATAGATCTTACAGTCTGGGCAATATCTGCAAGGATCTTAGGATTTCAATAAATGGGAGGCACAGGGCAGCCGGAGATGCTCTTGCAACTGTAAAGCTATTAGAAATTCTTATTGCAAAAGATCGCGAAATTAACGGCACAAGATCAATTTTGCTTAAGAGTACAATGTTTTCAAAATTGAATCCAAAACTCGACATAACTAAAATTGAAAACATACCGGAAGAACCAGGGGTTTACTATTTCTACAACGAGAACGGGGATCTCATTTACATTGGAAAAAGCCGTAATCTCCAGCAGAGGATAAGTACTCACCTTTCGAATAATACAACTAACCGTTCGATGGAAATGCGCGATCTTATTGCTGACATTTACTGGGAGACAACCGGAAGCGAGCTTATTGCACTTCTTAAGGAATCATTCGAAATAAAAGCCAATAAACCGGTTTATAACAGGGCACAGCGAAGAACAGGCTTTCAGTGGGGTATTTTCAGCTTTGTCGATAATAACGGGTACATCAATTACCGTTACGGGCAGCTCAATAGTGATGATTCACCGGTCTCAGTTTTCACTTCAAGAGAAAAAACAAAATCGAAGCTCAGTTCACTGGTTGAAACTTATAGTCTCTGCCAGAAATTAGTGGGATTGTACGAAACGGAAGGTGCATGCTTTCATTATCATGTAGGTATCTGTAAAGGTGCATGCTGCGGAAAAGAGAGTGCAGAGGAATATAATGAACGGGCAGCCAGAGCATCAGAAGAGTTCATTTTTACCCGACGGAACTTTTTTATAATTGATAAAGGAAGAAATGCCGAAGAGCGCTGTGCAGTGAAAATAATGAACGGGAAGTATGCCGGATACGGATATTTTGATATAAATGAAATGGGATTCGGCCTTTCTGCCGTCCACGAATGTATTAAGCCATCAGCAGATAACCGTGATATCCAGGTAATTCTGAAAAGCTATTTAAAAGGGAACCATGTGGAGAAGATTATAGAATTCTGATTCATAAGTACTTTCTCGGTAAAATAAAATCCGTTACCCACGGAGTATCACAGGGTTGCACGGAGTTATCATGTAGTTGATTCCGTAAATTAAACGTGAACCACAGATCATAGATTATTTAACAGTGGTACTCCGAGTTTACTCAGTGTAACTCCGTGGTTAAGGGAAGATTAATTATTCATGAAACCGGTATCCTATACCAGATTCAGTAATAAGTAACTTTGGTATTCCAGGATTGTCCTCAATTTTTTTACGAAGCTGGGCTACGAATACTCTTAAATACTGCGTCTGCCCAATATATCCGAAGCCCCATATTTCTTTCAGTATGTACTGATGAGTTAATACTCTGCCTGAATTTTTTGCAAGAAGTGTCAATAATGCATATTCTGTTGATGTAAGTTTCAAGACATGGTCATTCTTACGGGCCACATGATTTGCCAGATCAATTACGAGTGAGCCGAAAGTTAAACAATGATTATCTTCAATTCCGGGTGTTTGCCGCATTGCTACTCTGATTCGAGCAAGAAGCTCACCAGTTCTGAAAGGTTTTGTGAGATAGTCATTTGCCCCAATATCCAGTGCATTGATTATATCATCTTCCGAATTCCTTACCGAAAGAATTATAATTGGGTTCTGATACCATTCCCTTAATTTTTTCAGTATTTCGATGCCATCAGTATCGGGCAATCCCAGATCAAGTAAAATCATTTCAGGATGATATGTTGCAGCAGCAATAAGTCCCTCCTTTCCCGTTGAAGCCTCAGAAATCTTAAATCCATTTGATGAAAGTGTAATTTCAAGTAAACGCCTGATTTGCACTTCATCATCAATTATCAATATTGTTCCTGTTAAATTCATTTCTGAATTTTATTATTCGGTAATATCTTCATGCATAATCTCAGCAGGTATCTTAATTGTAAATTTTGCACCGCCATTCTGCCTGTTCTCAACAGTTATTGTTCCCTTATGCGCTTCGACAAAGCCTTTTGCGATCGAAAGGCCCAATCCGGTACCTCCGGCTTTTGAACCTTCAACCCTGTAAAACTTATTAAATATAAGAGATATTTCCTTCGTAGGAAAGCCCGGACCTCTGTCCATAACTTGTAAAGTCAATATTCCATTGTCATAGAAAGCTTTAACTCTTAAATTTGTTGAAGTGGAAGCATATTGAGTGGCATTATAAATCAGGTTGTAGAGTACCTGTTCCATTAAGCCGAAGTCAATTTTAACAAAAGGCATATCATCAGGAATTACTACATGAAGGCTGAACGGTTTAAGCTCATCCTGGAGGTTTTCGGTAACTTTATTTATCAGATCGTGAATATCGCACCAGTCAAGCCGGGGTGTGATCCTTCCGCTTTCAAGCCTCGACATATTCAGAAGATTTTCGATAAGACGGTTCAGTCTTTTGGATGCTTTGAATATTTCGTGAGAAAGTTCCTTCCTTATTTCCTGCGGGTGATCTGAAGTAAGCAGAGAATCTGAAGCACCCATAATTGTTGCTACAGGTATGCGTAGTTCGTGCGATATGGAATTAAAAAGCGTTTTATAAAGTTTGTCTGATTCGGTTAACAAAAAGGCCTGTTTAGCCATATTGCGCAAATATTCCCTTTCAAACTTACCCGATATCTGCGAAATGAATGCATCCCAGAACTGTTCTTCACCCTGGGTAAAAACATTTGTCTGCTGGATTGCTATGACCCCTAAGTTCATCTGATTTCCTTTCAAAGGGTAAAACGTATAATTGCCTGATGGTAAAGTATCGGTGTGCTTACCTGCCTTGGTGGAATGCTGAAGTGTCCATGATGCAACACTCAGGTCGTTTTTTGACAGGTTGAAATTTTCATCATTCTGAGTAGTTTGATCAAGTTGATTTGAGTCATTTTTAAGCAAAATGCGGCTTTTCAGGTTAAAGTATTTCCTGATATCTTTTTTAGCAATATTTATGACTTCTTCTATGCCTGTGGCAGTGGAAAGTTCCCTGGTAAGCTGGTAAAGGGCATCTGTACGTTCCTCGCGTATCCTGATCTTCATCTCCTGTCTTTTGATTCTCGAAGTCAGCACTCCGCTTAACAATGCAATGATAAAAAACATTATAAGCATCAGCATATCCTCCGGCTTATCCACATGAAAAGTATACACAGGAGGAATAAAAAAGAAATCCCAGATAAGGGCACTCAATGTCGCCGACAGCAGGATTGGTCCTGTACCATAAAAGAATGCAAGTGTTGAAACTACGAACAATAATGCATAAGAAACTACCTGATAACCTATAAATTCCTTTATTGAAAAACAAATAGATGATGTAATAATAATCATCAGTGGAGCGATAAGGTATTGCCTTATATTTGAAGTGAAGGACGGTAAAGAGACCTTTTCCTTGAACTTATCTTTTATCTGGGTATCGGATCCCAGGATATATACATCAATATTGCCGCTATAACGGATAAGCCTGTTAACAAAGTTGCCGAGCCTCAATAGTGTCAATAAATTACGTACACGGGGTTTGCCAATGATTATATGAGTAATATTTTCTTTTTGAGCAAAATCCACAATTGCTTTAACCATATCACTACTGGTCGCGATGCGGAACTTAATACCTAATTGCCTGGCAAGGTTGATATTCTTATTTAATTGTTCACT